>DASXDF010000059.1:0-159733 GCA_036490815.1 Acidobacteriaceae bacterium | reverse complement strand
CGACGATGCGGGAGGCTTCGTTGATGCGCTGCTGTTTTTCGCGGGCGACGATGGGGTCATTTTCTTTCCAGGCGGTGTAGATCTCCTGGCAGGCCTGGGGCGCGGGCGCGGCGAAGGCGAGGACGCATCCGGAGGCACCGGCTTCGAGCGCGGAGAGCATGGTATCGGCGGAGCCGGACATGACCTGGAATCCAATTTCCTTTTTGCGCATGGTTTTGACGACGGGCGGGACGGCTACGGTGGGCGTCATGCCGCCGGAGAGCACGTCGGCGGAGACGAAGCCTGTCATCGTAATGGCTTCCGATTCGGCGAGCATCATGCGGTCGGTGAAGGCGGTGAACACGGGAGTGACGAAGACGGCGCGTTTTGGGGCGGAGCGGGTGGCGGCGATGAGCGCGATGACGTTGTCGAGGCTGCCGGAGGAATCCTTAATACCGATGATGTTGGGGTGCTGGGCGAGTTCGGCGACGACGTCGACGGGCAGCTCGCAGTGGGTGAATTTGGGGATGCTGTAGAGGACGACGGGGAGCGGCGAGCGGTCAGCGAGGGCACGGTAGTAGGTGACCATGCCGCCGGCGGTGCTGGTCAAGCCGTAATAGGGCGTGTAGTACATGGGGGTGCGGACGAGGACCGCATCGTATTGAAGCTCGGCGGCGTATTCGGCCAGGCGCAGGGTTTCGATGAGGCTTTCGCGGCCGATGCCGGCAAGCAGGACCTTGTCAGGAGCCGCGGAGGCGGCGGCATGGCGCAGGACGTCGCGGGATTCGTCGTCGCCGAGCATGATGGCTTCGCCGGTGGATCCAAGGATGACGAGGCCGGCCGAGGGAGTGCGGGAGTAGCGCTCGACGTTATGCTCCAGCTTGCGCAGGTAGAGGCGGCCGTCGGGATAGAACGGGGTGGTGATTGCTGGGAAGATGCCTTCGAGAAGCATGGAATGATTGTAAGTAATGCGTTACCAGAAATGCGGGGGAAAAGCGCTGCAATCGGGACGCGGGCAGGATAGTCTGAGGGACAGATGCGATTCGGAGTAGGGGAATGAACTCGCGGCCCGTCGAGACCCTGGGACCCCACGAGACCCGGGTGCTGTATCAGGCGATGTGGTTTTTCTTTCACCTGGTACTGTGCCTGGTGGTGTGGGGACTGGCGCTGGGAGCGATCACGTTGTTTCATCCAGAGTATGTGCCGCCGCTGGTGACGCTGATCGTATCGCTGATCGTACCGTTCGTAGCGGGATGGGGATTCACGAAGCTGCACCCGACGGAGAGCGCGACGCTGCCGTGGATGATGGGACTGATCTGGTGGATGGTATGGGGGCTGCACGTACTGGACATGCCGACCGGGCCGATGGCGTGCTACCACTGCGGGGCGGCGGACAAGCTGTGGCTGACGTTTTTGAGCCTGAACGCGGACAGCGGGCTGCTGGATGGGCAGGGGCGATTTATCGCGACGTGGCCGGCTGTGGCGATGATCGGATACTCATTGGGCGCGAAGCTGGGTCTGCGGAGCGTGGATATTCCCTTCGAGAGCAATTAGCGAGCGAGCACTGCAGGGTTTTCGCGGTTGGAACTGCAGTGACCTGGCTCTTTTGTGCCTCCGAATAAAATGTCTCGGATTCATGCTGCCGTGAGGGAGCGGTTTGGGTAGTTATCCGTCTATATTGGTTCAACCCTGGTTGCACTTTATCTATGCTGATCGCTTCGGAACTGAGACTGGCCCTCCGGCATCTGAACAAGTCGCCCGCATTCACGGTGACGGCAGTGATGATGCTGGCGTTCAGCATCGGGGCGACGACGGCGATCTTTTCCATCGTGGACGGGGTGTTGCTGCGGCCACTTCCCTTCCCGCACGCGGATCGGTTGATGACGCTGGGCGATCAGGTAGACGGCACGAACTGGGGCTACCACGATTCCGGACCGGCGACAGGACCGGAGGCGGTGATTTACCCGCGGGACATGCAGTCGTTTGAAAACCTGGGGGCGTACGGATACGTAGCGTACGAGCTGGCGGGGACAGGAGACCCGGCGCAGGTGGTGGGCGCGCGGATGACGCCGAAGATGTTTGCAGCTCTGGAGGTGGCGCCGATGATGGGGCGCGTGTTTACGGAGCAGGAGGATCAGCAACACGAGCAGGTGGTGGTGCTGAGCTATGTGACGTGGAAGAGGCGATTCGACGGCGATACGCACATTGTGGGCAAAAAGATTCTGCTGGACCGGAAGCCGTACGTGGTGGTCGGAGTGATGCCGGAGAAGTTCGAATTTCCTCTGTATCCGGGACGGGAGAATCGGTGCGAGCTGTGGGTGCCGATGAGCCTGCAGCCGCAGGAGGTAGGGGCGCAGGCGAACGGATATTGGTTTCTGTACCTGGTGGGCCGGCTGAAACCGGGAGTAACGGCAGCGCAGGCAGAGGAAGATGCGGTGCGGGTGTCGCAGGAAATCATCCGTGGACTTCCGGCAGATGAGGGGACCCTGCGGATGCATCCGGTGGTGTATCCGCTGCAGAAGATCACGGTGACGGAGGCGCGGCCGTTGTTGCGGATGCTGTTCAGCGCGGTGGCGGTGGTGCTGCTGATCGCGTGCGCGAATCTGGCAGGACTGCTGCTGGTGCGGGCGATCCGGCGACGGCGGGAGATGGCGGTAAGGCTGGCGATTGGAGCGCCTCCACTGACCCTGATGCGCCAGGCGGTTGTAGAGAGCGTGGTGCTGAACCTGGCAGGGGGAGTGCTGGGGGTCGGGCTGGCGAAGCTGGCGTTGGCGGCGGGCAAGGGGTTACTGCCGAATACGATGCCGTTGCTGAATCTGATTGAGCTGAACTGGACGGTGGTGGTGTTTGCGTTGTTGCTGGCGGTGGGGACGGGAATTTTGTGCGGACTGGCACCTGGGTTCGCGGCGCTGCGCACGAATGTGAATGCGGTGATGAAGGAAGGGGGACGGAGCGGGTCGGCAGGCGGGAGCCACGGGCGGCTGCGATCGATATTGGTGGTGACGGAGATTGCGGTGGCACTGGTGCTGTTGACAGCGGCGGGGCTGCTGCTGCGCAGCTTCAGGCGGATGAGCGCGGTGGATCTGGGGTTCAGTCCGGAGCACGTGACGACGGCGGGGTATGCGCTGCCGCAACAGGAGTATCCGACGCAGGCGCAGATCGACAGCTTCAACAGGCGCTTGCTGGAGCGTTTGCAGGAGTTGCCGGGTGTCAGGGACGCGGGGCTGACGAGCACAATCCCTGCGACGGGCGCGGGCATAGAGGCGTTTGTGGTGGATGGTGCAAACGGGCCTGGGGGATCGATCCCTGACTCGGCACCGCCGACACAGGTGATTGGGGACTTCTTCAAAGTGATGGGCATTCCCCTGCTGGGGGGGCGTTACTTTACGGACGCCGACGACGCCCACGGGCAGCTGGTGGTGATTGTGAACCATGAATTTGCAGAACACTACTGGCCGCACAAGGATCCGATTGGCAGGCATGTGCGCGTTGGGGGGATAAAGTCCAACACGCCATGGATGACGGTGGTGGGCGAGGTAGCGGACGCAAAGCTGAATGCGCCGGACGCTGACGCGAGGGAGCAGTTCTACCAGCCGGTAGCGCAGCTGACGCGGGATGGAGGCAGCGATGTGCTGCCAACGACGTTATGGGGGAACAATCTGTTCATCGTAGTGCGGTCGGCGCTGCCGGCGCAGCAGCTGGAAGAGGCGATCCGGGCGACGGTGCGGGGGATCGATCCGCGACTGCCTCTGAACCAGATCCAGACGATGGACGAAGTAGTAGCGCAGAGCGAGGCGCCCCGGCGCTTCAACACGATTGTGATTTCAAGTTTTGCGCTGGCGGCGGTGCTGCTGGCGGTACTGGGGATTTACAGCATCATTGCTTTCTCGGTAGCGTCGCGAGTGCAGGAAATGGCAATCCGGATGGCGCTGGGGTCGCAGCGATCGGACATAATCCGGCTGGTGGTGGTGGCGGGACTCAAGCTGGCTGCGGCAGGTTGTTTGATCGGTCTGGCGATCGGGCTGGTGGTGTCGAATATACTGCGGTCGTTCCTGTTCGACGTAAGCCCGTTCGATCCGGTGACGATGGTGATGACGTCGGTTGTAGTTTTTGTACTGGCCATTGTGGCATCGGCGCTGCCGGCGAGACGGGCCGCATCGGTGGATCCGATCCAGGCGTTGCGGGGAGAATAAGGGACAAGGGAACCCTGCGCTCGCGGGCGCGCAACCGCTCAGATACTGAGGTCGAATGGCCAGGGATTGGATCGCTCGGCTGGGATTTGTTGCGCTGCTGATCACGCTGGCGGTATGCGAACCAAGACTGGCTGCGCAGACTGCGGATGAGTCCGAAGGGCTGATGCACATCGATGTTGCAGTGGCCAATACTGCGGGGCAGCCGGTGATCGGACTGAAGGCTGGGGACTTTGCCTTGCTGGACGATGGGCGCCCGACAAAGATTCTCTCGTTTCACGGGTACGGTGAGGGCGGCGGGGAGCTTTCAGCAGGGATCACGCTGGTGCTGGACACGATCAAATTGCCAAAGAATATGGAGGCGCTGGAACGGGAGCAGGTAGAGAAGTTCCTTGGGCAGGACGGCGGCCATCTGTCGCAACCCATAGAACTGTTGATGCTGACGGACGATGGACTGTGGCGTGTGGGCACGCCTTCCGCCGACGGTGGCGCGCTTGTGAATGCGCTGATCCACAATCGGGTAACGAGCTGGACTGGGGACAATTGGGCTGCGCACATCGATGAGAGCTGGGAGCAGTCACACGCGGCCAACCTGAATACGGGAGGAACGCTGCAGATCCATAACCCTGCGGGTCCGCCGGCGGAGTCGGCACTGCGCACGCTGGGAGAGATTGCAGCGGTAGAGCGGCGCAAGCCGGGCAGGAAGCTGCTGATCTGGGTGGGGCCGGGATGGGGCGCGGGCAGCGGGGTGAATCCTGAGGAGATGGCGAAGACCAGCCAGGAGAGGCTGGCAGCATTCGACAGGATTGTGTGGTTTTCAACGCTGCTGCGGCTGGCGCGGGTGAGGCTTTGCAACGTTACCCCTGGCGAGGAGCGGGCGCAGCCGTCGGGGAGTGAGGGCCTGCAGCGGATCGCGGCCGAGTATGGAATCTGGCCGGCAGCGGGTCTTGAGGAGAGCGGGTTGCGGGGTGTGGGATCGCCGCTGGAACTGGACCCGCAGGATCGCGAGAGCATTGTGGAGCTGAACCGGCGGGCGCTGGCGACGGAAAGCGGCGGCGAGACGATCGACGGCAGCGATGCGGCCAACCCGATTGGCGGCTGCGAGCGCGATGCACACGCTGTTTATACGCTGACGTTCAACCCGGGTCCTGCGGACCATGCAGACGAGTATCACGCGCTGACGGTGCAGATGCGGGGTTCCGGACTGACGGCAAAGACCAATACGGGCTACTACGATGAGCCGTACTACTCCGACGCAGCGAACCCTGCACTGCGGCGAGTGACGGTGGCCGAGCTGAATGAACTATTGCGAGGGGCTGGAGATCGATCGGAAGGCGAACTGGCCCGGGAGCTGGCGGGGCTCGAGCTGACGGAGCGCCCGAGCGCGGAGCAAGTCGACAGGTGGAGTGCGGAACTGCGCGGGAAAAAAGCGCGGGAGGCGCTGGTGGCTCTGGCCGATTTGGCGGCTTTTCTCGATCCACCGGCGACAGAGATTCCTGGGGATCCGCCACCGGACGACGAGGCGCAGCGAAAGATGATCGCGCTGGCGACGGAGTACGTGCGCCAGACAATTCCGCGGCTTCCTAATTTTTTCGCTCGGCGAACGGCGGTGAATTACCAGGAGACTCCGGCGTACTACCGCGGGAACGGCAGATTTTCTGCAGCCGCGCCGCTGCACACGGTGGACACTTCGTCGACGGCGGTTGTGTTCCGCAACGGTGTGGAGGTCGTGGATGCGAAGGTGCTGGAGCGGGAGAAGAAGCTGGGCACGCTGAATACGTATGGGACCTTTGGTCCGGTGCTGGGCGCGGTGGAGAGCGCGCTGGCCAATGCCGGCGACCTGCGGTGGAAGGGCTGGGAGAAAGGTCGAGGGGGTGGAGTGCGCGGGGTTTTCCGCTACTCGATTCCGGCAACGGCGTCCCACTCTGAAACAGGCGGCTGCTGTTTGCCTGACGGCGACGGGCGGATCGGGTTCCAGAAGCGGACGGCGTATCACGGAGAGATCGCTGTCGATCCTGCGAACGGAGCGGTGATGCGGGTGGTGGTCGAGGGCGATCTGACGGGATTTGTGCCGCTGGACCGAGCGGACATCGTGGTGGACTACGGCCTGGTGACCATTGGGGACATCACTTATATTTGTCCGCTGCGAAGCGTAAGCCTGTGGCGGGCGCGATCTGTGACGGCGCTGGCGGAATGGAACACGGAAAGCTTTGCGCTATGGGGGCCATACGCGACGAAGCTTAACGATTTTCACTTCGACAACTATCACCTGTTCCGGGCGAAGGTACGCATTTTGCCTGGAGTGGCGGACGTTCCGCACTGAGGGCGGCGGTAACGGCGGGTTGCCGGACAGATTATTTATGGCTGACGACTTTGCCGGTGCTGGCGTCGACCATGGTGGCGAAGCCGGAGGCTTTGGTTCCCCACATCACATACCAGACGGGCGCCTGAAATTTGTACGTGTCTCCGATTTCGAAGTCGGAGACTTCTTTGCCGGGATTGTTCCTGAGCCAGGTGGCTGCATCGGCAGCAGCGGCGGTGTACGCTGCATCGGAATCGATGGTGAACATCGAGGTATCGATGGGCATGGCATCGCGGGTGGCGCCGTGCCAGGGCAAGGCGAGGCCGGCGGAGACGCCCTTCGAGACGTTGGGTGGGGCATCGACAATCGCGTAGGTAAAAGTGCGATACATGCCGAGGCTGGAAGAACCGAAGATGGCTTCCCACATGCCCGCTTTGCCGGCTTCATTTTTGTAACCGGGAACTTCTCTGGCGGTGACGCGGATGGGCTCGGCGTCGGAGGACCAGGCGTGGGCGGTTTTGTACATTTCCCAGAAAGCGGTTTTGGCGGTGATGACCTCGGGCGCGGTGGCGACGGGGGTGGCGGCTTTTTCCGGTTGGGAGGAAGAGGTGCTGGTCGAGCTGGAACAGCCGGCAAGCAGGAAAGGGGCGAGGCTGATGGCGAAAAGATGGCGCAGGGTGTTCATCGGAGTCCTCCACTACGGGAGACCGGAAGCGGCGCTCACGGGGGGCGAGCGAGGGCCACGACGGTTGACCCGCGACCGTATGATCGCCGGGGCGGCCCTGTTCGAGATGTGATCGGGATCACGGGATTGGTGCAGGCAGGGACGAACCACTCCAGCGGGTTAGCCGGAGCGGCGATGTCCTGTGGCAGGGACCAGGGTTGAGCGTACCGGCCGCAGTGCCGAAGCCGGAGCGCGGCCTGAGGTGAAGAAGGATTGCGGCCCGTTGTTGTCTTCGTCCAGGTTGAACTGATGGATCATGCTGTCGAGGTCGACGGCGAGGCGGGAGAGCTCTTTCAGGGCTCCCACGGCTTCTTCGGCACCCTGGGTATTCTGGCCGGCGAGTTGGGAGATGCGGCCGGCGGAATCCGAAATTTCGCTTGACGCAGCGGTTTGTTCGGTGGCAGCTGAGGCGATGAGCTGAATCTGGCGCTCGACCTGCTTGGACGAATCAATGATGGCTTCCAGACTGTGACGGGCTTTGGCGGTTTCTTCCATGCCGGACTCGACGGCGGTGCGGCTGTTCTGCATAACGTCGAGGGTCTGGCGGGTTTCTTCCTGGATGCTGCGAATGGTTCCGGCAATTTCTTCGGTGGCGGCTTTGGTGCGCTCGGCGAGGCGTCGGACTTCCCCGGCAACGACGGCGAAACCGCGGCCGTGTTCGCCGGCGCGAGCGGCTTCGATAGCCGCATTCAGAGCGAGCAGGTTGGTTTGTTTGCTGATCTCCTGAATGACATTGACAACATTGCCGATTTCCTCGGAGCGATGGGCGAGGGAGGTGATGCGTTCGGAGACAGAGCTGGTGGCGGTGGAGATTTTCTCCATGGTCGCGGTGGCGGCCTGCATGACCTGGCCACCCTGGGCGGCGGTTTCCGCAGAGACGCGGCTGGCCATGGCGGCGCTTTCAGCGTTGCTGCTGATTTCGCCGATGGTAGCGGTCATTTCCTGGGCAGCGGTCGCGATCTGGGCGGTCATGCCGGACTGATTCTTGGCATTGTCGGCACTTTCACCGGCGCGGGTGCTGACTTCTGTGGTGGCGGCGGAAAGGGTTTCGGCGCTGCGGGCAACCTGCTGGAGAACGTCACGCATGACGGCGATGCTGGTGTTGAGAGCCTCGCCCATGCGGCCGATCTCATCGGTTGCGGTGACAACGACGTAGGCTGTCATGTCTTTGGCGGCCAGCTTCTCCGCCATACGCATGACCCTGTGAATGCGGGGGGTGATGAAGCGATTCAGCTGGCCGCCGACGAGGACGGAAAGTCCAATGATGATGAGAGTGATGACGAGGTTGATCCACATAGCGTGGGAGCTGTCGCCGGCAACGGTGTCCGCCTCCCTGATGCCCTCGGTGGCATTGAGCTGGAGGTCCTGATCGGCGGCGTCAAGGACTGCGGCATGGATGGCGACGGCAGGAAGCAACAACCTGCGGGCCTCGTCGGTCCGACCGGCGGCAAGCTCGACCATGGCGCGATTGCTGACGTCCAGGTACTGCGCCCAGGCAGTCGAGATTTTCTGGTAGAGTTCGCGCTCTCCCTTGTAACTGATGAGCGGCTGATAGATTATGTCGGCGGTCTGGTAATCGCTGAGGGCTTTGCGCCGGAGGTCGAGATCGCGGGCGGTGCACTCCTCGGTCGGGCAGAGGAGCAGGGCGAGTTCGGCACGGCGGACGGTGTTGGCCGAGTTGCGCATCTGGCCCAGATTGATCACGGAAAGGACGACCTCGGTACGGATGTCCAGGGCCTTTTCGGTGATATTGCGCAGGGTGAAAAAGGTGTAAGCACCGAGGCTCGCGCACAAGAGGCAGACGATGCCGAAAGCGTAAGTGAATTTCTGTGCAATGGGCAGATTGCGAACCAACGACATAGTGACCGGGACCCTTTCGCGATGGCATGCGCCTGGCGGGCGCTATTAGCGGATATCGGCACGGAATGGCACAGCGTTAAGAGCCGGACCGGTGCCCGGCTCGGCTGATTCCTGCATCTCAGATCAACGTGATACGACCTTGTTTTCTTGTGATCGATAATCAATATCCGGGCAATATTTCGACGAGGAAGCTCGTGATTGAAACCGCCATGTTGAACGTAGTCACTGCTTATAGTGCGGAGGAGGCGATCCAGTCGCTGGCGCGCTTCCCCAACGTGGATGGGATTGTGCTGGACACCGAGATCGGGGGAATGAGCTGCCGAGAGCTCATCGACCGATTAAGAGCGATTCGGCGGGAGATTCCGATCGTCAGCGTCTCGCCTGGCGGCTACGACGCCTGTGGGGGCGAGCAATACCATTGCTCGTCGTACGATCCGCGGGAACTCCTTCAACAGCTGGAAAAGATTTGCCCGCGCGAGACGTGGGAGGCGGCGCAGATTAGTCATCCTGCTGAGTATGGGGAGCAACGGGCCGGATAAGGGTCGTGCCCAGGAAAGACAGGCCAACGCATCCCCCGAGATCAAAAAAAGGGCTCGCAGCTTGCGCTGCGAGCCCGGTGAGGTAGATGCACCCTGGGAGCGATCGGGCCTGGTGGCACCGCACCCCCGGGTCCTGGGAACAGAAGCGGATGACCGGCTACGCTGACCGGCGCTGACGCTGCTGATCCTTAAAGTTATCGATCTTCTCGTTGGCGCTGGTTTTGGCGTTCTCTACTTTGTCTGCGATATTGTCGCGCATTTCGTTGGATTTTTGTTGTCTTTCTGCTTCCTGGGTTTTGCCGGCTTCGTGGGCAGCATCTTTCACGTTACCCCACGTCTCCTGCACGGCGCCTTTGGCCTGATCGGCCACACCCTGGTTGGCGAGGCGATCGTTGCCGGTCATTTCACCGGCGCCCTGTTTCACTTTACCGATCACCTGATCGGTCTTTCCCTTGAGTTGGTCCGAATTCATACGGGTCCCCCTTGTTTGGTCGACTGAAGGCGCAGTTGTCTATACAACCGGTCTGCGCCCGCTGATGAGCTGGATGACGAGCACGACGAGTGCCACTACCAGCAGAATGTGAATGTACCAGGCAACAACGTGAAACCCGATCAGGCCTACGAGCCAGGCGATGAGCAGGATCACGAATAATGTCCAAAGCATCCGGCGGTCTCCTTTCGTTTCGCGATCACTTCTATCCCAACGCTATGGATAGAGGACGGATGGGCGATTGGGGTTGCCGTTGCGATACAAATGAAGCGAGGAATGATAACGGTGCAGATCGCGATTCAGGGAGAGCCAGGATCTTTCAGTCACGAAGCGGCATTGAAGGCACAACCGGAGGCAACCATTCTTTCGTGCGCATTGTCGGCGGAGGTATTTGCAGCGGTCCGCGATGGCGTGGCGGACGCAGCAATGATCCCGATCGAGAACTCGCTGGCCGGGTCGGTGCTGGAGCATTACGACCTGCTGCTGGCGCACGATGTGGGAGTGGAGAGCGAATGGCTGCTGCGGATCCGGCACAATCTGATCGGCGTGCCAGGAACGACGCTGGAGCGGATTCGCCAGGCGTATTCACACCCGGTGGCCTTGGCGCAGTGCAGGCGATTTTTCCAGGAGCATCCCGCCATTGAAGCGGCGGCGTTCTACGACACGGCCGGGAGCGTGAAGCAACTGATGGAGCTGCGGGAGCCGAGCGTGGCTGCCATCGCGAGCGCGCAGGCGGCGAGTCATTATGGCGGGGAAATTTTGCAGTCCGGGATTGAAGACAATGCGGAAAATTACACGCGGTTTTTCCTGATCCGGAAACGACGGCTCGTGGAGGCCGATGCCCGGCCGGACAAAGTGAGCCTGGCGTTTGCTGTGGAGAACCGGCCGGGGAGTTTGGTGGAGGCCTTGCAGGTGTTCGCAGGGCTGGGAACGAACGTGACGAGGCTGGAGTCGCGGCCGGTGCCGGGGCGGCCGTGGGAGTACGTGTTTTACGCGGACTATCAACTGGGGGATCCGAAGACGGCGGATGGGGTGTTGCGGGAGTTGGGGGAGCACAGCTCGATGGTGCGGGAACTGGGGAGGTACAGGGTGGCGGCGGGGGTTTAAGGCAGGCCGAAATGCGGCCCAACCAAGGCTCCGTGGGCGCATCTCACCCCAAACCACCTTTTGCCGATAAGCCAATGCGAGGGGTAGGCTCTTCAAAAAACATCTCAGGTAGTTGGCGTAGAGCATTACTTCAAAAGCGCTTACGGCTATGCATCAGATTCGAGAGGGGTAGGATTTGCGCAGTTCGGACAGTAGAGGATGAGACTTTTTCAAACTTGCGGAATCCAATGAGTAATTATTTGATATAAGGACACTCATGGCAAGCGATTTCATTAGCGTGATTCAGCCCGGCGACCCGAACAAACGGGAAGGCGGGAGCGAAAAAGGGCTGCCCATCCTGCCGGTTCGGGACACAGTATTGTTTCCCCATGCCGTGCTGCCGCTGACGGTGGGGCGGGAAAGCTCGATACAGCTGATCAACTCCCTCGGTGAGGAAAAAAGCATTGTGGTGGTGGCGCAGCGGGATGCGCGCGTGGACACCCCGCAGCCGCAGGATCTGCATGCATACGGCACGCTGGCGACGGTTCACAAGGTCGTGAAGATGCCGAACCAGAGCCTGTTTGTTTTCACAGAGGGCACGGAACGGGTGCGGCTGGGCGAGTTTTCGCGGATTGAGCCGTACATGGTGGCGTCGGTAGAGACGGTGGTGGAGACGCCGGCAGAGAAGAACCCATCGATTGAGGCGATGCAGCGGAACGTGGTGACGCAGTTTCAGCAAATTGTGACCGCATCGCCGACGTTGTCGGACGAACTGCAGACGATTGCAATGAACATCGACGAGCCGGGGAGGCTGGTGGACTTCATTGCGTCTTCCCTGCCCTTTCTGGCGACGGCGGACAAGCAGGAGCTGCTGGAGACGCCGGATGTGGCGGCGAGGCTGGAGCGGATCAACAAGCATCTGGCGAAGGAGCTGGAAGTTCAGCAACTGCGCAACAAGATTCAGACTGAGGTGCAGGACCAGGTGCAGCAGTCGCAGCGCGACTACTACCTGCGAGAGCAGCTGAAGGCGATCCAGAAGGAACTTGGCGAGATGGACGAGGGCCAGAAGGATATCGAAGAGCTGAAGCAAAAAATTGAAGGCGCCGGGATGCCGGAGGAGACGAAGAAGGAAGCGCTGAAGGAGCTGAACCGGCTCTCACGCATGTCTCCGATGGCTGCCGACTACTCGCTGACACGGAACTACATCGAGTGGCTGGCGGTGTTGCCGTGGGCAAAGTCATCGGGCACGGCGGTGGATATTTCGAAGGCTCGGGAAATCCTGGATGAGGATCACTACGACCTGAAGAAGGTAAAGGACCGCATCCTCGACTACCTTTCTGTGCGCCGTTTGAAGGCGGATATGAAGGGGCCGATTCTGTGCTTCGTTGGGCCTCCTGGCGTGGGCAAAACGTCACTGGGACGGAGCGTGGCGCGGGCGCTGAATCGCGAATTTCGCCGTATTTCTTTGGGCGGCATGCACGATGAAGCGGAGCTGCGCGGACATCGGCGCACCTATATCGGCGCGCTGCCGGGACAGATTATTCAGAACCTGCGGAGAGCGGGCGCGAACGATCCGGTGTTCATGCTGGACGAGGTGGACAAACTGGGGCGCGATTTCCGTGGCGATCCGGCGTCGGCGTTACTGGAGATCCTCGATCCGGAACAGAACAACACGTTTCGGGATAACTATCTCGACCAGGCTTTTGACTTATCGAAAGTACTGTTTATCTGCACGGCGAACGTACTCGATACGGTGCCGGAACCACTGCGGGATCGGATGGAAATCATCGAGCTGCAGGGATACACGGAGGAGGAGAAGAAGCACATTGCATTCCGGTATCTGATTCCGCGGCAGATCAAAGAGAACGGCATTACGGCGGAGAACATCGAGTTCCCGGACGAGTCGATTGGTTACATTGTGCGGCATTACACGCGCGAGGCGGGAGTGCGGAAGCTGGAACAGCAGATAGGAACGCTGTGCCGGAAGCAGGCGCGCCGGATTGCGGAAGGCAACACGGACAAGCTGGTGATTACACGTGAGGTGATTCAGGAATATCTGGGGGGCATCAAAGTCCGCGTAGATACCGAGATTGCCGAGCGGACGAAGCGCGCGGGCGTGGCGGTTGGCCTGGCGTGGACACCGGCAGGCGGCGACATTCTGTTTATCGAAGCCAACCGGATGAAGGGCAAGGGCGGCTTTACGATGACGGGACAGATTGGCGAGGTGATGCAGGAGTCGATGCAGGCCGCGCTGACCTGGGTGCGGTCGAACGCACACACGCTGGGTCTGGAAGAAGACCTTCTGAAGGACACCGATCTGCACATCCATGTGCCGGCGGGTGCGATTCCGAAGGACGGGCCGTCGGCGGGCGTGACCATGGCGACGACCCTGGTTTCTCTGTTGACCGACAGGCCGGTGCATCCGCTGACCGCAATGACGGGCGAGATTACGCTGAGCGGCAATGTGCTGCCGGTAGGCGGGATCAAGGAGAAATTCCTCGCGGCAAAACGCGCCGGTGTGACGACGGTGATTCTGCCGGCGGAGAATCGTCAGAACGTTGAAGAGGACCTGATGCCGGAGCAGACCGAGGGGGTGGACATCCACTACGCCAGCCGCATTGAAGATGTGCTGGCCGTGGCGCTGCCGCGCTCGCGGGCGGAAGAAAAGCACGATGAGGAAGTTCGCGAAGAGGTGCTGCAGCAGACGGCGTAAACGAGCCGGTAGGTTGTAGCCGGGAGCTGGGAGCAAAACCGTGAAAGCAGAGTTTAGAGTTTAGGGATTAGGGATTAGAAAAGCTAAAATCTGGGCGCGGGAGACGGTCATCTCTCGCGCCCTTTTTATTTGTCAGTGAGGGCGGTGGATTCTACCGCCAGCGATGGGTCGTAGAGGCGGGCCATGTTGCGGCCGTCGCGTTTGGCGGCGTAGAGGGCGAGGTCGGCTTCGTGCTGGAGCGTTTCCCACGACAGGTCTTTACGCCCGGCGGAGACGGCGATACCAAAGCTGGCGGTGATGCGAGTGTGGCGGGAACCGAGCTGGAAGCTGTGCTCGGAGACGGCGAGGCGGAGTCGCTCGATGGTGGAAAAGGCGGTGATGGGGCCGAGGCCGGGCAGGATGAGGACGAATTCCTCGCCACCGATGCGGCCGGCGACGTCGGTTTCGCGAATCATGGAGCGCAGGAAGACGGAAAACTCGCAGAGAACGAGGTCGCCGGCGGCGTGACCATAGCGATCGTTGAGCAGCTTGAAGAAGTCGAGGTCGAGGATGACGATGGCGAGTTCATGACCGGTGCGGGCGTAGCGTGCCAGCTCGACTTCAGCGGCGGCCTGGAGACCGCGACGGTTCAGCAATTCGGTGAGGGGATCGACCATGGACTGGCGGTTGAGGTGAAGGAGGAGACGCGCGTTCATCATCCAGATAAAGGCGAGAGGGAGAACGGAGCAGGAGACGACGTAGACGATGCCGCTGGCGATTTCGGCCGAGGGCGCGATCTGGCCCGGCATTTTATGGGTGACAAGAAAGATGACGACGCGGACGGCCTCCACGGCTGAATAAACTGCGAAGAAGGCGGAGATGGTGCGGCGGGGCCAGCGGGTCTCGCGATCGGAAACGGAGAAGAGCAGGATGGCGGTGAGCGCGGTCTCGAAGAAGAGAATGCCGTCTTCAAGTGTGGAACTGGCGCTCATGTGGGCGGGGACGCTCCAGAGAAGGAAGACTGGGAGAGCGCCGAGAACGATGAGGAGGAGGAGCCAGCTGGTGCGGATGCCGCGGCGGACGAAGTGGGCGGCGCTGGTATAGAAACAGGCGTAGCCGACGGGTGCGGCCTCCATGAAGAGGCCCATGGAGAGCCAGTGAGGCAGCCAGTGACCGCCGAGATCGAGGATGGCGCCGGCGAAGCCGGAGATATAACCGAAGGCGAGCCATCGGAGACTTTTGTTGGTGCGATCCTGCAGCGCCATGCAGGTGAGGATGACGGCAAAGCAGGTGAGCTGCACGTCCTGCACGAAGCCGATGGCGTAGGTCAGCACGGGATCAGGCAATCCAGGCAGACGCGCTCGCAAATGAGCGCAAAGGTGAGGTTGCGTGATGGATGATGCCGCCGCATGTGCAGAAACTGGATTACGGAAGAGTCAATAAACCGTATCTTAACGGGTTGCCGGTTGGGGTTACTACCCACTTTCCGACATAAGGGCCGCTTCGTTTGGGGGAGCAGTTTGGGGAAATTTGTATGGGATTGCGAGGTCAGGGTCGCACCGGGGCAGCGACGGAATCGAGAAGAACGGCCAGTGAGGCCTGGACGTTTTTGAGCGGCTCGCGGGAGCCGTGGATGCGGCTGAGGACGAGGCCGCCTTCGAGGGCGGCGATGACGGTGTTGGCAAGCTGATTGGGGTTGGTGCCGCGGCGGATTTCGCCGTCCTTTACACCCTTGACGATGATGGCGGCGAGGCGGCGCTTCCAGTCGGCGAAGGCCTTGCGGGCCAGCTTACGCAGGATGGGGTTACCGTCGTCTGCGTCGACGGCGGTGTTGAGGAGCGGACAGCCGCCGGGGACAGGTCCGGGCTGATCGACGAAGCGGCGGATGATCCAGGCGAGTCTGGGCAGGGACCCGGCGATGTGGTCGAGGCCATCGGTGCGGGTTTTGGTGGACTGGTCGATGGAGTAACGGAAGACCTCAGCGGCCAGCTCTTCTTTGCTGCTGAAGTGCCGGTAGAGGCCGCCTTTTTCGAGGCCGGTGGCGTCCATGACATCCTGCATGGCACAGCCGTTGAAGCCCCTCCGGTTGAAGATTGGGGCAGCCATGGCGATGATTCTTTGCCGGGTCAGGTCGCCTTTTTTCATACCGCGCCTCGTCTGTTAGACAGGATACCGTTAAAAAAGACGCATCGGTCTCTTTTCTGCTGAATCTGATGCAGGAAGAGACTGTTCGGTCTCATTCCAGCCGCAAGGAGCAACATGGCAGCATCCCTGGCTATGCCGCAACGTGTTGCCGCCCGAGCCCAGATCAATCCGTGGATTATCGCGCTGACGGTGACGCTGGCGACGTTCATGGAGTTGCTGGATACGTCCATAGCCAACGTATCGCTGCCCTATATTGCGGGTGGGCTGGGGCGCTCGTACGACGAAGTGACGTGGATCCTGACGACGTATCTGGTGGCGAACGCGGTGGTGCTACCCATGTCAGCGTGGCTTTCGCGTGTGTTTGGACGGAAGCGTTACTACATGATGTGCGTGGCGTTGTTCACGGTGACTTCCCTGCTGTGCGGGCTGGCGCCGAGCCTGAACATCATGCTGATGGCGCGGGTGCTGCAGGGGATCGGCGGAGGCGGGCTGGCGCCGGTAGAGCAGGCGATTCTGGTCGACACATTTCCGGCGCACAAGCGGGCGATGGCGTTCGCGCTGTACACGGTGGCGATTGTGACAGCGCCGGCGATTGGTCCGGTTCTGGGCGGATGGATCACGGACAACTACAACTGGCGCTGGGTCTTTCTGATCAACATTCCCATTGGAATTTTCTCGTTGCTGCTGACCAGCCGGTTCGTGCACGATCCGGAACATTTTGAAGAGGAGCGCAAATCGGCACGGGCGGGCGGGCATCTGCGCATCGATGGGACGGGCATTGCACTGGTCGGCATTGGGTCGGCAGCACTGGAAGTGCTGCTGGACCGCGGACAGATTGACGATTGGTTTGGGTCGCCGTTTATCTGCTGGATGTTTGCGATTGGGGTGCTGTGCCTGGGGACGGCGGTTTTCTGGGAGCTGCGGCAAAAGGACCCGATTATCGATTTGCGGCTGCTGGCCAACCGCAACTTCGGGATTGCGTGCTTCTTCTATTTTCTGTTTGGCTTTGGATTGTTTGGATCGACGACGATGATCCCGCAGATGCTGCAATCGCTCTATGGATATCGGGCGATTGATGCGGGGCTGGTGCTGGGGCCGGGAGCATTTGTGATTACACTGCTGGCGCCGGTGGGGGCGCAACTGGTACAGCGGGGGGTGGTACATCCGCGGGTGCTGCTGACGGTAGCGGTTGTGATTGTGGGGCTGTCGTTCCTGCACTACAGCCACTTCAATCTGGCGACCGATTACAGCCATTATGCGTGGGCGAGGGCGCTGCAGGGGCTGGGGTATGCATTTTTCTTTGTGCCGCTGTCGGTGATCACGTATTCGCAGCTGCGGCCGGATCAGAACAACCGGGCTTCGTCGATTACGAACTTCTTTCGCAACTGGGGCGGGAGCTTTGGGATTGCTTTCATCACGACGATGACGGAGCGGCGGCAGAACTTTCACCAGTCGAGGGTAGGCAGCAGTCTGCCGGTGGCGCTGGCTTCGCTACAGAACGCTGTGCGGCAGACTGCGGGATATCTCGAAAGCCGTGGGTTCAGCCCGGCGGACGCGATGAGCGCGGCGTATGCGCGGTACTACCAGCAACTGACGGCGCAAACGAAGCTGCTGGCGTTTATGGATTGCTTTCATCTGATTGGGGTATTCACGCTGGTGGCGGTGCCGCTGGTGCTGCTGACGAAGAACTTTAAAGCTGGGGGCGGGGGTGGGGGCGGGCACTGAATCGGGGCAAGAGAGGACATCGAGGGGCAGTTGATGAATTCGGCGGTATTTCCGGGATAATCGGCGCGATGTTTCCGTAGTATGAGGCTCTGTTTCGACCCCATTAAGAAACCAGGAGCCCCAGATGATTGCTGCACAGAGACTGGCCGCAGTCTTGACCGCCTTTGCGGTGTTCGGCTGCTCGTCACACACACCCTCCGTTGCCGCCACAAGCGGGGCCAATCCCTCGAACAGCAGCTCAGCCCCCAGCGCGGCGCCGGTGGCCAGCAAGGTGGATTTGAGCCAGAGTTTCCAGAGCGAGAGCATCGTCGATCCGACGCTGAAGATGACCGCGTACGACGTGAAGATTCCGGCGGGGTTCAAGTTTCAGGGAATGTATGTACCGGGGTCATCGTGTGAATCCAATCCATATCCGGTGTTCCGCGCCTATTCGGCGGATGGGCTGATGGATTTTCGCGAACTGCCGCGATTCGACTGGAGCTGGAATAACACACCGTATCCGCCACCAGCAGGCAGGAATTGTCTGAACATCCAGCAGGAGCTTTCGCCGCAGGAGTTCATCAAGTACCTGGTGGGGGTGTTGCAGGTAGCGTACGTAAGCGACCAGGCACCTCCGGCGGCGCAGGCGGCAACTTTCCAGCAGACGCTGGCCAATCTGAATGCGCGGGGCGGTGGAATGCACATGGAGGGCGGGATGGCCGCGGCGGTTGTGCAGTACAGGAATGGGTCGTTCACGATGGAAGAACAGATTGGGGTAACGACCTTGTGCGGAAAGAACATGATGAACATTCCTGGCAAGAGCTGGTTTGCGGAAAACTGCAGCGCGTTTGTTACGCTGACGCGGGCGCCGCAGGGACAGTTGACGGCGCTGGTGAACGCGATTCAGGCACAAAAGGGCGGCGCGAATGCGAACCAGCAATGGAGCAACGCGTACATGCAGACGGTGCTCAACAAGATGGTGGCGCAGAACAACGCGGTGATGGCGGCGCGCCAGGCGGCGTTCAACCAGGCGCAGGCGATACGGGCGCAGGAGCATCAGCAGTTTCTTGCGCAGATGCAGGCGGGAACGGATCGATCGATGGCGGCGGCGGCGCAGGTGGCGAATACGAACCACATGATGGCGCAGGACTGGTGCGACTACGCGCTGGACCAGCAGACGGTGGCGGGCGCGGGCGGGACGGCTAAGGTATCGAGCGCGTACTCGCAGACCTGGTCGAACGGATCGCAGTACTACCAGACCAACGATCCGAACGTGAACCCCGGTCCGGGATGGACGCTGCAGACGAAGGTGCATGGGGACGGCACGCCTTATTGAGCGGACCGGAACGGGTGGCCTGAGGAGGGCCAGCCCCGGTTCCGCGAGCGGATTAGCTGAAAAGGCACTCCTTCGTTTGTGGGAGTGGCGTGGGGCGAGGGCGGTGGTAGATTCCTGAGGGCAGAATCAGGAGGAACCCATGACCCTGCGCGAATTTCTAACAAAACAGCTGATTGACGTCCTGCAGTGGAACGAGACGGAGGACGGCGTGCTGGCCTGGCGGTATCCCATGGAGGACATGGAGATCCAGAACGGCGGGCAGCTGACGGTTCGCGAATCGCAGCTGGCTGCATTTGTTGATGAGGGCAAGATTGCGGATGTGTTTGGGCCGGGGCTGCACACACTGACCACGCGCAACCTGCCGCTGCTGACGGACCTGATGAACTGGGATAAGGGGTTCGAGTCGCCGTTTAAGTCGGATGTGTACTTCTTTTCGACGCGGCTGCAGATGGCACAGAAGTGGGGCACGGCGACGCCGATTACGATTCGCGAAAAGGAATTTGGCGCGGTGCGACTGCGTGGGTACGGAATTTATTCGTATCGGATCAAGGACCCACGGAAGTTTTTTACGGAAGTGAGCGGAACGCGCGATACGTATTACGTATCGGATCTCGAGGGGCAGCTGCGCGAGACGATTGTGGCGCGGATGACGGACGTGTTTGCGGCGAGCGATGTGCCGTTTCTCGATATGGCGAAGAACCAGGCAGCGCTGGCGCAGAAAATTGCCGATGCGGCGCAGCCATCGTTTGCGGTGCTGGGTCTGGAGCTGAATCAGTTTACGGTGGAGAACCTTTCCCTGCCCGATGAGCTGACGAAGGTGATGGATCAGCGGATCGGCGTGCAGATGGCCGGGAACCTCGGCAGCTTGACGCAGTTTGCGACGGCGGAGGCGCTGGGTACGGCGGCGGCGAATCCTGGAGGTGCGGCGGGCGCGGGTGTGGGAGTGGGCGCAGGCGTTGCGATGGGACAGGCGATGATGGGGGCGATGGGTTCGAGTGCCGGGACGGCCGTGGCGGCGGAGAAATTCTGCAGCTCATGCGGGAAGCCGATCGCGCGTGCGGCGAAGTTTTGCCCGGAGTGTGGGAAGGCGCAATGAACTGTCCTTCGTGCGGCGCGCCAATGCGGCTGGAGTCGGGCGCGGAGAGCCTGACCTGCGACTACTGCGGGAGCCTGATTTTTCCTGAGAAGAATGACGATGGCGTGCGGGTGCTGGGGCAGCCGACGAACGAAATGTGCCCGATCTGCTCGATCGGATTGGTGGATGCTGCGTTCACGAACGTGCGGATCCAGTACTGCACGCGGTGCCACGGGATGCTGATCCAGATGGATGTGTTTGCGGATTTGATTCAGACGCTGCGGAACGGGCACGATGGCGGAGTGGCTCCGAAGGCGCCGGACCGGAGCGAGTTGCAACGGCGGTTGACCTGTCCGCATTGCCACCAGGCGATGGACACGCATTTTTATGCAGGACCGGGGAACGTGATTTTGTCGGACTGCGAGCGGTGCTCGCTGGACTGGCTGGATCATGGGAAGCTGATGCGAATTGCGCATGCTCCGGATGCGTTGCGGGAAGAGGCTGCGGTTCTGGGGGACTAGGGGACTCGCGCAAATCGCTCGCTTCAAAGACGTCCCCCAGCGGCTAAAGCCGGAGTTCCTCAGCAAGCCTTATTGGCACGGCTGAAGGCCGTGCCCCTTCAAAGCACGCATTCTTCCTGAAGCCATGACGCTGTGGCCTCTTCAAAACTTCAAGGCTTGCCTGCATCAGCGAGCCTTATTGGCACGGCTGAAGGCCGTGCCCTTTCAAAGCACGCATTCTTGCTCAAGCCATGACGCTGTGGCCTCTTCAAAACTTCAAGACTTGCCTGCAGCTCCTAAGCGAATCTGGTGCAGGCTTCGAGGTAGGCCCGGACGAGGAAGAGGAGTTCCTGGCGCGCGGATTCGAAGTGCTTTTCCGGGGCGGCGGATTCGAGTAGACGGCGGCTGACTCCGACCATGGTGGCCTGCACCATGGAGGCGACGAGTTGTGGATCGCGGGTGAGGCGGTCGCTGGTGGTGGCCAGCATTCCAACGATAGCTTTGTTCGAGCGCGCTCCGGTTTGGTGAACGATTTTCGCGCCGTCTACGTCGGAACTGACGGAGTAGAGAGCGGCGCTGGTTCTGACATCTTGCATCTTGGCCTGGAGAAATTCGTTGATGAGTGCCGCGCCCATGGTCGGGAGTGGTGCGCCCCGCTAGTCGTGACAGACTCGTTCAACGATCGAGGTGACGGCGTCGAGGTGACGCCGGAGGACGGCCTGGAGAAGGGCGCTTTTGTTGGGGAAATATTGATACAGGGTTCCGACGGAGACGCCGGCCCGCAACGCTACTCTTGTGGTGGTAAGGCGTTCTTTGCCCACGCTGAGCAAAACCTGAATCGTCGCGTCGAGAATGGCGTCGACACTGGCGGTGGAACGTGCCTGGACCGGCGATTTACGGGGGTCCAGGAGCAACGGTGCGCGCTGGGGCAAATGCGAACTCCTAACCTGAAGCTTTCTTCATCTAACACGGGACGGCACAATCTGTGCAATCTAGAGGAGAGATGGAATGACAAAAGAGACCGCATTGGGCGGGACTTTCACGTTGCCGGGGACGTCCGTGAGCGTGAAGCGCATGGGGTATGGCGCGATGCAACTGGCCGGGCCGCAGGTGTGGGGGCCTCCGCGGGATGTGGAGGCGGCGGTGGCGGTTTTGCGCGGGGCGGTGGAAGCGGGCGTGAACCACATCGACACCAGCGATTTTTATGGGCCGCACGTGACGAATCAGATTATTCGCAAGGCGCTCGATCCGTATCCGGATGGTTTGGTGATTGTGACCAAGGTGGGCGCGAAACGGGGGGCGGATAAATCGTGGAACCATGCGTTGTCGCGCGAAGAGCTGACGGATGCGGTTCATGACAACCTGCGCAACCTGGGACTGGAGCGGCTCGACGGGGTGAACCTGCGGGTGGGCGGAATGGCGGCTCCCTCGGAAGGGTCGATTGAAGAACCTCTGACGGTACTGGCGGAGTTGAAGAGCCAGGGGTTGATTCGGCATCTGGGGCTGAGCAACGTGAGTCCGGCGCAGTTGGCGGAGGGGCAGAAGATTACGGAAATTGTGTGCGTGCAAAATTTTTACAACGTCGCCAATCGCAATGACGACGGATTTATCGATGACCTCGCGCGGCAAGGCATTGCTTACGTGCCGTTCTTTCCGCTGGGAGGATTCAATCCGCTGCAGTCGTCGGTGCTGGACACGACCGCGGCGGCGCTGGGGCGCACACCGATGCAGGTGGCGCTGGCGTGGCTGCTGCATCGCTCACCCAATATTTTGCTGATCCCTGGGACATCGTCGGTTGCGCATCTGCGTGAGAATCTGCAGGCAGCGACGCTGCAGCTTTCCGCGGAGACGATTGCGGAGCTGGATGCGATTGGTGCCGCCGCTCAGCCGTGATGAAGAAAGAAGGGGCAGAGCGCCGCGTTGCTGCGGAGACTTCCCTGCCCCTCGATTTTCGCCACGGTCGCTTACAGCGAGCGCAGGAAATTCAGCAGATCCTGTTGCTGCTGGCGGGTCAAATGATTAAATCCGTTGATCGCTGTATTGGCTTCCGATCCTGGACTGGCGTGCTCTTCGATCGCCGTCACCAAGCCTCCATTGGAGAGCGTTGCACGACCGTCGTGAAGAAAGAACAGGCGCTGTCCGAGGCCCCACAGGGGCGCGGTTCGGAATTCATCGGGTCCCGCCATACCTTGTGCGACTTCGTCTGCCAGCCCGGTTCCCATGTGGTGAACCAGCAAATCCGAAAACAGATTTACCGGCTGGCTGCTGAGGGCCGCGGTAAACGACGATGACGACGTGGCCATGGATGGTGTGTGACACATGTCGCAGTGGATCTGACTGAAGTTGGCGCGGCCGTTCACGATCGACTGTTGCGAAGGGTTGCCGGGAATGCCCTTCATCGACGGAGCGGGGGGCGCCAGAAAGCGCATGAAGTTTGCGAAGGCCACGACATCGCTCAGAATCTGCGCGCCGGAGGCGGGGAAGTTCGACGAATCTTCGGGAGTGCGATTGAGCATGCACGAGGACGGCGGCAGACTCCGCTCGTTCGGGAACAGCTCGTTGGTCACACCCATCTCCACGTTGTAGGCTTCGCCGGCGAACACTTCCAGCGACTTATCCTGCGCCTTCCAGCCGAACCGCATTACCGAACCGTCGTTGCCGCTGATGTTCGGATGACCGCTGATTCCGAGGCTCCGCTTGAGGGCAGCGTTGGCCGCCATGTTCGCGTAGATGGTGCTCTCGGGTATGTTCTCGATCAGTCCGGAGCCAAACAGGGGGGTGGGAATGCGGAAGATGATGTCGTTGAGCTGTTCCATCCTGGCGAAGTTCGGCTGGGCCATTGCACAGCCTGCGGCATCGGAGCGACCCGCGATGGTGAACAGACCGTGCACGCCGCCGTCCGGTGTGCTGCTCACCGTGCCGTTCGCATTCAGCAGGAAGGGGAAGCGCACCTCACGCACCGGACCATCGGCAGTGATGAAATCCGGAATATTGTTTCTGCCTCCCGCATCGCTGGCTGCCTCAATCTGCGGGTTCGCGGCTGGGCTCGATCCACCCTCAGCCGGCTGCGAGTGACATCCCGCGCAGCTGTTTGAGTTGTAGGTGGGGCCCAGGCCGCCGTTTGTCTCTCCCGCTACAGTACCTCTTACCGAGTCCGTGTCTGCGAAGCGATTTTTGCCGTCGAGGTAATACTCCATCTGATCGGCACTCAACGATGCGAGGGGAACGCCTGCGTTTGCTTCACCATTGCGGGGTCCAGGATCGCTCGCTCCCATGGCGGTCTGTGTCGGCTCGCTCGCGTTCACCATGCCAAGCGGTTTTCCTGGCTCGTTGCTCGCCGCACTGACCTTTGTTGTCCATGCAGCATGCATCAGCAACGCTGCTGCCGCTACGGTACTGAATAGTTTGAGCCTTGGCGAAATCCTTAACCGAGGCATTCCGAACCACTGCTTTTGTGACATCGATCCTCCTGCATCACCCCGCAAGAGGCTTACACGGCTGGAGCCGGCACCATTGACGCGTTGTCGAACAACCGCACATCCGGGGGAGATGTCAAAGGATCAATCGCGGCTTGCGTCGTGTCAAAGAAACTCTGTTAGTCGAAACGGCTATTCGTTAGCCGCAACCGCTGCCGCCGGTATCGAGTTGGGCTCGCGCCGAATCGGCGCTGAAATGCGCGTACGAAACTCGGCACTTGTTTGTAACCGGCGCCGTAGGTAATTTCTTTGATCCGCATCTCGGTGGAGCGCAGCAGATGCGCTGCCTGATCGACCCGCTGGTTGGACAGAAACGTATTCAGACTGATTCTTTTTTCTGCCTTGAACAGGTGGGACAATCGCGAATGACTCAGGTTCACCAGCCGCGACAGCTCCTGGATGGTCGCAGACGGATTGCACTCGATGGCCCGCAGCACCTTGTCGATTCGAGGATCGGAAGGCGTCTGGTTGGCCTTCGGCGGCTCGAATGAATCCTTCCCACTCGCCTTCTTCCACTGCAGCGAAGTGCGGGCCCGACTTGCCATTTCCTCACCCATTAAAAAAGACCTACGAAACTAGTCCCGCAGTGCATGCTCAGCCTACGGGTAAATATTTCCTCACCGTAAGCAACTTATGCATCCGGTTAGCTTGTTTGCCGACACACGTCTGCGGCTTCCGCTTGCTGAAAGAAGCGGAAGCTTCTCCTGCAAAACCGCTTATGTGATTCACGTGCGTTTACAGGCGATGTTGGGTCAGGTCAGTGCAATTGGCGTTCCACAGCCGTTGTGGCTTTGGTTAACAGGGGTTGGCGCGGCATGGCTGCCGCGCCTGGCTGGAGTCGGCGGCGGTGCGTTCTCAATGTTGGCTGAACATCTCCATCACATCTTTGCGTAGGGCGACGCGGCTGGCTTCGCGGGTGTAGAACATGTGGCCGCCGGGAAACTCATGGACGGAAACGCGATTGGGATCGCCCATGATGGGCAGTTGATTGACGGTAAGGATGGAGCCCATGAAGGGGCAGGAGAGATCGTTCCATCCGTGGACGATCATGACGTGGAGTTTGGGATCAGCGGCGACGGCCTGGCGGAGTTGGGTGACGGATCCCGCACGCAGATCCTGATCGCGGTTCCAACTTGTAGCCACCTCGTAAGAGAGCGCGTTGTAGCGGGCTTCGACTTTCCAGCCGACGGTGTGGGTGACGAAGTCGACCATGGCGGTAGTGGTGGGCGCGATGAGGGTGGCGAGGAGCGGATCGTTGGCGCGCTGTTCGGGCGCGTAGGGGAAAGGATCGAACATGGTCACGTTGGAGTCGTAAACGGAGCCGAGCTTGCCTTCTTCACGGTGAACTTCTCGGAGGTAGGCGCCGGTTTCGAGGCGGCCGCCGGATTCTTTGACGAAGGTGGGATCGAGGCCGGTCATCTCCGTCACTTTTTTGATCATGGCATCGGTGGTGGCCTGATCTCGGCCGTGGACGAGCGCGAGCAGGTAGTCGCCGAGGGTGTAGTCGATGACGGACTTCATGGCCTCGGGCGTGAGCTGGTTGTGACGCTCGAGGTTGGCCGCGGTGATGGAAGGCAGCGTGACGAGCCAGGGCAGCGGCGAGAGGTCGCCGTTCCCTTCGATGGTGGGATTGAGGTAGGGCGAGACGAGGACGACGCCGTTCATGGCGACGCCGAGCTGCGATTGCAGGAAGTAGGTGATGCGGGGTCCGCGGAAGCCGCCGTAGCTTTCGCCGGTGAGATATTTGCGCGACTGGAGGCGGTCATTTTTGACGAGCCAGTCGTAGACGGCGCGGGAGAGGTACTCGATGTCGGGCTCGGTGGTGTAGAAGAGCTTGCGAGTTTCGTCGGGCGAGACGAGGGAGCGGCTGAAGCCGGTGCCGATGGGATCGATGAAGACGAGGTCGGTGAAGTCGAGCCAGGTGCCCTGATTATCGACGAGGGTAGCGGGATCGGAGGGGCTGTCGCCTTCGTTGCCGACATTGAGATGCTTGGGGCCGATGGCGCCGAAGTTGAGATAGACGGAGGAGGCACCGGGTCCGCCATTGAAGGCGAAGGTGACGGCGCGGTTAGGTGCGTCGACGGTGTAGGCGGTGTAGACGATCTGGCCGGCGGCTTTGCCCTCGGCATCACGCGCGATGAGTGTGCCGACGGTGACGGTATAGGTTAGCTTCTTGCCGTCGATGGTGATGCTTTGCTGGGTGTGGGCATCGGGTGGCAATGGGGGCAGAGGATGCGCTTCGGCAATGGGATTGGCGGGCGGCTTTTGCGCGGCGGGGGCGGCTGCGGGGGCGGGAGGCCTGGGAGCGTCGTTGTCGGACTGGGCAGCGGAGAGAGAAGGCAGAGCAACGAGCGAGAGAACAGTCAGGGCGAGGGCGAAACTGAAAATGGGGCGTTGGGGAGCGCGTGCGAGCGAGGAAATTTTCATGAGGATTACCTTACATCGGAGCGCAGGTTTTGCGCTGCGGAAAGGCGCGCTCAGGGCAGCGATGCTGGAGGCAGGCCGACGATGAACTGGATCCGCTGGTCGGAATTGGAAGTTGATGCCTCGGTAAGAGCGGGACCGGCAAAACGGCGGTAGGTGGTGGTCCGGCCGGGTGGGGAGATCTGCACAAATTCAACGGACTGAGGTGCGTCGGGAATGCGTGCTCCGAACCAGTGGGGGTCGTCGCGCTGAGACCATGTGACGAGCGCGAGCACGGCGCCGGCGGGATAGGCGGGCGGCTGCGTTGCGGTTGGGCCCGGGACGTGCAGCGCCTGGATCGCGGGCTGATTTCCGTAGAGGGTAGCAGTGGTGTGACGGCTGGGGTCAACGTACATCGTGATGGCGTTCCACGTGAGCGGCTGCCACGGCAAGGTCGATGGCAAAGCCGCAGCTTTGTTATTCGCGGCTTCGTCGCGGGCAACGATGGCCTGCGTCATGGGCAGGGTGTAGACGTAGTCGTTGCCGCGGACTGGTAAATGGCACGAAGTACATTCGCTGACGAAGGCAGCATTTTTCCCATAGGGTGCGAGGTTGAGGCTACGCCAGCGTCCCCAGCCCCAGCCTTCGGTCTGCTTGTAGCGCGCTGCGTCTTTCACCATCAACTCGACCTGAACGAAATTGCCGGGATGCATGAGGCCGTCGGCGCTGAATGTTTGTTGCCAGGCGATCTTGGCGAAGCGGGAGCCGTCGGGCCAGGGCGTGATGTTGCCGGATTGCGCGGCTTTAACGGCGATGTCATTTCCGAGGATGAAACGAAACGTATTGTTGTCGCCGCGATCGGTGGTGCTGATGGGTTTCCAGGTTTCAAAGGACGGATCAAAGGAGAGATTGTTGAATTCAAGCTTGACGCTGTCGAGCGCAATGGCGGGGACAGGTTGCGATGGGGGTGGATTCGGAAAGGGGGTCCAGGGCGCGAGGCGGGCCTTGAGGGTGGCGAGGTCTTCGGTAGTGACTCTTGCATCGGGGTGCAGCTTGGTGAAACTGGGCAGGGGCATGGCGCCGAGCTGGATCATATTGACCGCTTCGAACAGCGTCGCTCTTTGCACAGCTGGTGGCTGGGATCCGAGGGTCGAGAAGTTCAGATGCTGACGCGCGGTGAGAATATCGTGCCGGACGAGCCAGTAGCCGGGAACAATCTGATCGAACCAGGCGAGGCGGCGTTCGTCGGAGTGGCAACTGTAACAATCGTTGCGGAGAATTTGTCTGACCTGGGGCGAGGCCTGGATTTCCGCGGTCACAGGTTTTGCCGGGATGCGAGGGCGCGCCAGTTGGAGTAGCGCGAAGACAAGCAGAGCGATAACAACGAATCGGCCAAACGACTTCATGCACAACTCCGCACGGAAGTTATAACGAGGCCCGACGGCTGGGCACACGACCGCTGTTGGTTGGATTCATGAGATGGGCAGTGGACTGCTGAAATAGAGAAAAATGAGAATTGCGAATCACCAGATGCGGACACGGTCGTCGGGCGCGAGGTAGAGGGTATCGCCAGGTTTGACGTCGAATGCTTTGTACCAGGCGTCGGAGTTGCGCACGATGTCGGCGCGGTACTGGCCGGGCGAGTGACCATCGGTAAGGACCTGGCGGCGGAGCGAGGCTTCGCGCGATTTTGAGCCCCAGTTCTGTCCGTAGGCGATAAAGAACTGCTGATCGCCGGTGAATCCATCCTGGGCGGGCGACTCGGCTCCATGCAATGAGGCGCGATAGCCGTCGTAGGCGGCGGCAACTCCGCCGAGGTCGGCAATATTTTCGTCGATAGTCTGTTTGCCGTTGACGTGGACGCCGGGGAACGGCTCGTAGGCGTCGTACTGTTTCTCGAGTTTTGTCGCTTGCTGTTCGAAGTGCGCGCGATCTTCGGGGGTCCACCAGTTGCGAACGCGGCCTTTAGAGTCGAAGGCGCTGCCCTCGGCGTCGAAGGTGTGGCTGATTTCGTGGCCGATGACCGCACCGATGGCGCCGTAGTTGACCACGGCGGGCGCTTGCGGATCAAAGAATGGCGGCTGCAGGATGGCTGCGGGAAAGTTGAGCGCGTTTTGCAGTGGAAGGTTGACGGCGTTGACGGTCTGCGGGGTCATAGACCACTCATGGCGGTCGACTGGCTTGCCGATGCGGGCGATCTGGCGGTGGTACTTCCAGAGCGGCGCGCGCCAGGAGTTGCCGAAGGCATCGTCGGGACGGACTTCGTAGGTGGAGTAGTCTGTCCAGGTTTCGGGATAGCCGATGCCGACGTAGAGGGTATCGAGCTTGGATTGGGCTTCGGCGCGGGTGGTGGGCGCGAGCCAGGTGAGCGCGTCGAGGCGCTTGTGATATGCGGCGATAAGATTGGCGACCAGGGCCTGCGCCTGGGCCTTGGCTTCGGGCGAGAAGTATTTTTGCGCGTAGACCTGGCCGACGGCGTCGCCGAGAAACGCATTGACGAGGCCAACGCCAAGCTTCCAGCGCGGCGGTTGCTGCTGGATTCCGGACATGACGGTGCTGAAGAAGGAGAACTGTTCCTGGGCCAGTGCGCGTGGAGAGACGATCGCGGAGGATTCGAGGAAGTGGAGCGCGAGCCAGTCTTTCCAGGTATCGATGGGCGTGGAGGCAACGAGGGCGGCTTCACCGGTGAGGGCGGTGGGGGTCCAGACCATGAACTGCTGCTGCCCGCTGAGGCCGGCGGCTTCGAAGTAGGAATTCCAGTCGAGGCCAGGAGCTTTGGCAGCGAAGTCGGCGCGGCTCCAGAGGTTGTTGGCTTTGGCAATGTCCTCGATGTCGGCAAGGCTGATGTGGGTTTCGGCGATGGCGCGTTCGAGACTGATGACGTGGTCGGCGCGGGTTGCGGCATCGTCAAAGCCGGCGATGCGGAACATGGCGGCGACGTGGGTCACGTACTGGACGCGCAGATCCTTCATATGCGGGCTTTGGTCGAGGTAGTAGTCGCGGCTGGGCATCTGGAGGCCGCCCTGGAGCAGGTAGGGCATGTAGTGGTCGGAATCAGCGAAGCCCGGAGCGACCCAGAGACCAAAGAGATTGGGTGTAGAGAAGACGGCATTGTTAAGGAGGTCGACATCGGCGCGGAGAGACTTGCCGAGAGCGATGGCGAGGTCGTGCTGGTTATGGATGGCAGCAATTTCGGCGAGATGCGGCTGGAGGGGTTTCATGCCGAGAGCTTCGATGGCCGCTTCGTTCATGTAGGCGTTGTAGAGATCGGCGATCCTGCGGGCGTTGGGACTACCGCCGGCACCGGATTTCGCCGCCTCCTCAATGATGGCGGCGACGTTCTTGTTGCTTTGGTCAGCGAGGACGGTGAAGACGCCGATGCCGCCGCGGTCGGCAGGAATCTCAGTGCGGGCGAGCCAGGCGCCGTTGACGAAGCGGTAGAAGTCGTCGCCGGGTTTCACAGCGGGGTCCATGTTGGAGACGGCGATGCCATGGACTGCAGGCGCATTTGTAGCCGGGGGGGTGTTTTGAGCCTGGGCGGCGAGAAGACAGACGGCAAGGGGTGCGAGACGAAATGCGGATGGACAGCGACGGGCGATCAACGGCAACTCCTCTGAAACAAATGGAGAGCCGCAGGGGCGCGGCCTCGCGGGGAACGAGGATGATAGCACGCGGTTGGTCAGGGTTGTGTACGGTCTGTGACTGTGTCGACGGCAGGCGGGGCGAGCTGTTCCCTGAGTTGGGTTAGTTCCTGGCGAAGCTGCGCGACTTCGGATTCCAGATGCTGGAGACGATCTGCGACGGAGGTATTGGGAGATTCTGAGACAGCTCTGGAGAACGAAACCGGAGCGTGCTCGACCGGACCAGAGAGCAGGTGGGCGTAGCGGACTTCTTTGGTGCCGGGCTGACGGGGGAGGGCTGCGACGAGCGACGGGTCACGATCGATGAGCTTCTGCAGGGCGGCGAGGACGTCGTCCAGTTCTTCGAAGCGGTAGATTCTCTCGGTGCGGCCACGCAGTTCACCGGGTGTTTGTGGACCGCGGAGCAGAAGCACGCAGATGAGGGCGGCTTCGGCGCGGGTAAAGTTGAAGACTTCCTGGGAGCGGTGCTCGTACTTGGTGACGCGGCTGTCGTGGCCGCGGTTTGGACCGGCAAGTTTCTGATCTTCGAGGCGGTGCAGGGCCAGGCGCGTCTCTTCCTCATTGATCTGCATGAGGGGTTCGCGATTATTTTTCTGGTTGCAGGCGTTGACCAGGGCGTTGAGCGAGAGGGGATAGTACTCGGGAGTGGTCGCTTCCTTTTCCATGAGGGCGCCGAGGACACGGGCTTCGATTGGGGAGAGGTGCATGGTCACTGCTGAGTTTACGGCACCGAGCGAACGCGGGGCGAAGGGTCAGCGTTGGGCGCGCTGGGTGGTGATTTTGTCGAGCTCGCGGTAGATCTGCTCGTTGCGCAGGATGGCCTGAACGTATTCGCGGGTCTCGGTGAACGGAATCGACTCTACAAATTCGTCGATGCCGTGATAATTGCCGGCACTTTGCCAGTCGATGACGCGGTCGTCGCCGGCGTTGTAAGCGGCAAAGGCATATTCAGGCTGGCCGCCGAATTTGGCGAGGGTTTGTTTGAGATAGAGGGTACCGAGGCGAATGTTGGTGGAGGGGTTGAGCAGTTCGCTGGTGGAGAAATGCGAGATGCCTTCCTGGCGAGCGAGAGAGCGGCCGACGGAGGGCAGAAGCTGCATGAGGCCGTAGGCATTCTTGTTCGAAACGGCGACAGGGTTGAACTCGGTTTCCTGACGGATGAGCGAGGCGACCATGTAGGGATCGAGGCCGTTGCGTTCGGCTTCGGCTTTGATGTCGGGCCAGAAATTTTGCGGGAAGAGGATGCGCCAGTAGGCGACGGGAATGGATTCAATGGGGGCGGAAGTATAGAACGGGATGGCGCGCTTGAGGAGACGCATGGCGCGCCACGATTCGCCGTAGGAGGCATAAATTTCGGCTTCGGCGAAGGCTCCCCACTCGTCGCTGCCATCGGAGGCGCGGATTTCGGGGGCGATGTATTCGTTGAGGCCGGCGTTTGCGAGCAGGCGCGCTTTGACGACGTGGGGATCGTCTTCCGGGACATCGTCGGTGAGTTCAGGAATGGCGGTGGGCTGAAGGGCATCGAGCGAGGCGATGGAGTCGGGCGTGACGGAGCCCAGATGCGTGAGGCGATCCTGCGCGAGCATGGCGTAGTAGTAGTGCGGGAAGACACGCACGATGGTGCGGTAGTAGGCGGCGGCCGATGCGGGCTTCTGTTCCTGGTCCTCGTAAATGCGGGCACGCCAGTAGAGGGCGGAGGGAATTTCTTTGCCGCCGGCGTAGACGCGGATTTGTTCGTCGAAGAGGCGGGCGGCTTCAGGGTATTGACCGAGGCGGTAGTTGAGCCATCCAGCGCGCCAGTGAGCGCTGGGCGCATATTTGTTGGTTGGGAAGCGGGTGGCCAGGTCGCCGTAATAGGCGATGGCGTGCGGGTAATCCTTGAGCAGCAGATACATGTTGCCGCTGGAGTAGAGGGCTTCGGCGAGCCAGGGGCTGGCGGGGAAACGGGTTTCCATCTGAGCGACGAGGGATTGCTGGGTGGTGGCGTCGCCGCGGTCGCGCGCCAGCTCCATGAGGAGATACATGCGGCGGGCACCGGTCTCGTCGTTGGTGTCGGGGATGGAGTTGAGCTCGGACTGGCTGAGGCTCTTCATTTTCCAGTCGCATTCGGCAGCAGCGACGAGAAGCGCGCTGCGGCTGGATTCATCGACGTTGGGCTGGGAGGCGAGGGAGCGGTACTCGTCTTCGGCATCGCGGAAGTGGCCCGCATTGTAGAGAGCGTCGGCGTGGGCGCGGCGCTTGTCCGGGGGCAAGGTGGCGAGGACGCCGTTGGTGGCGAGCTGGCTGCGCGCGACGCCGGCTTCGATGGAGAGCGGGTAGTCGAGATAGACGTGCTCGAATAGCTGCTGGGCTTCGGCGCCGTGGCCAGCCATAGCTTCCGCTTTGGCGAGGGCAAGCTGGAACTCCGCTTTGCCGGCGACGGGTTCGTGGCGATGCGGATCGAGCGTGGCGAGCGCGGCCTGCGGATCGCCTTCCTGGACCATGAGGTTGGCGCGCAGGACGGGAACGCTGCTGACGAAGATGCTGTCGGGATATTTCTGGGCGAAGGTGTTGAGGACGGACTCGGCCTGGGGCAGCTGATTGTTCTGGAGATAGGCCTGGGCGGTGAGGTAGTCGGTGTAGTCGGCGAGCACACCGTTGGCGTGGGCGGCGGTGCTGCCATCGGCAACGTGGGCGGAGTGCAGGGCGCTGGCGGCTTGATCAAAATTGCGCTGGAGCAGGTACGCATGGCCGAGAGCAAGGTAAGCGGTGGCGGCGACTTCTCCAGTGTGGTTATGGGCCCAGGCGCTGACTCCGGCGTACGCGGCGGGAGTGGGTGTCTGGGCGAGCTGCTGCGCCATGGGCCGCAGCTGTGAGGATGCGACGAAGGCGTGCTGGAGACGGCGGCTGCGGGCCAGCTCATGGGCGGTGAGGGGACGGCGGCGATGGTGGCGATGGGCGGCGGTGCGGGTGTGGGCTTTGTGCGTTGTGTTGGCGGAGGCACGGTGAGAAGCGTGGGCGTTGCTGGGAGTGGTGGGATGGTGGGTCGTGTGGTGGGTCGTGGTCTTGTGATGGGTGGGCGGGGGCGGTGTGGTCTCCGATTGCGCGGGGGCCAGGGCGCAGCAGGCGCCCAGGAGCAGGCTGAAAGCCAGAAATGATCGCTTCGCTTGCAGAAGATTGCCCAACACCAACATCGATACCTCTCTGGTTAACAGAGTATGACGAAATGATTTGCCTTTCGGAGAGGAAAACGGGGTGTTAACCAAAAAGTTGCAAGGGTGAGTACCTGGGGTGGTGGGCGGGACGGGAAAGTGTTCAGGGGCCGAGCCGGGATTCGTTTGGGGACCTTAACGGCGCGAGTGCAGAGCATCAGGCAAAAGTGAATGCGAGAGAAATCATGCCGGAGCGGCTAAAGCCGGACTCATTCTGCGATCGTGACGGCACGGCTGAAGTCGTGCTCCTTCAAAGCGATCAACGTTTTCCGCTCGTCGGTGTTCCGAATTGCCATTCGTTCGGAGTGAAGCGGAGAGACCGCCAAGAAAGTAACCACAGAGCCCTCCGCTCTGCCTTGGGGATGACAGCGTGAGGGTGGGGGAGACACAGCGCACGCGTGGCGCGATGCGAAACCGTTGCGAGTCGAGTTTTGGCGCTCTCCTTGACAGTCTGGGAGAAGGGCGGCATACTCTCCCAGACGAGCTAGGAGAGAACGGATGCGTGGCGAGACGCCCATCGATTTGTTGCAGGGGACGCTGGACATGCTGGTGCTGAAGGCGGTTTCGCTGGGGCCGCTGCATGGGTACGGGGTGCTTTTGCGGATCCAGCAGATTTCGCAGAACCGGCTGGAGATTCAGCAGGGGTCGTTGTATCCGGCGTTGTATCGGCTGGAGCATGAAGGCTGGATCGCGGGAGAGTGGGGGCAGAGCGAGAACAAGCGGCGGGCGCGTTTTTACAAGCTGACGGCGGCGGGCCGGCGGCGGCTGGAGACAGAGGCAAAAAAGTGGAACCAGTTCGCCGCGGTGGTTGGGACGATTCTGGGGACGGAGAACAGCTAGGAGCTAGGGGCCGGGAGCTGGGAGCGGGGCTCGGAGCCGGTCGCGAACGACGGAGATAGCGGATGAGCTTACGCAGCAGGTGGTCGACGTGGTGGCGGGCGGTGAGGCGCAGCGCGGAGGTCGATGCGCAGGTGAGCGAGGAGCTCGCGTTCCATGTAGAGAGCTACGCCGAAGACTTGATGCGCGACGGGATGCCGCGTGAGGCGGCGATGCGGCGGGCGCGGGCGGAGCTGGGCAGTCTTGCGGTGGCGCGGGAAAATTCGCGGCAGGCCTGGGGCACGCGCTGGTTCGACGAACTACGCGGGGATCTGCGCTATGCGCTGCGGATGCTGGGGAAGAGTCCTGGGTTCACGGCGATTGCGATTGGCTCGCTGGCGCTGGGGATTGGGGCGAACACGGTGATCTTTACCGCGGCGCAGCACATGCTGCTGGATCGGCTGAACGTGCCGCATCCGGAGCAGCTGCGGATGCTGCAATGGTCTGAACCGCACCCGGGGGTGGTGGAAAGCCTGTGGGGCTGGTATGACGATGGGCCGGCGGGACTGCAGTCCACGTCGTTTTCGTATCCGGTCTACGAACAACTGCGGCACGAGAATCGATCGCTGGCGGATCTCTTCGCCTTCAAAAATTACGGACGCATGACGGCAACGATCGACGGAGAGGCTGCGCCGGCGAATGTGGAAATGGTGTCGGGCAATTACTACTCGACGCTGGGAGTCAGGCCGCAGCTGGGACGAGGGATCGAGAACTCCGACGATGGGGCCGTGGGCAGCGGCCCGGTGCTGACGATCAGCGATGGGTTCTGGGCGAAGCGATTCGGCCGCGCGCGAGACGTAATCGGGAAAACGATTCTGGTGAATGCGGTGCCGATGACGATTGCCGGTGTGAACGCACCTGGATTCACGGGCGCGTATTCAGCGCAGGAGAGCCCCGACATCTTTTTGCCGTTCAGCATGGAGCCGATTGTCGCGCCGGAGGAGCTGAGCGACGGGAAGCAGACATTGCTGGAAAACAAATCCATTTGGTGGGTGCTGGTGATGGGACGGCTCAAGCCGGGGGTTCGGGCGAAGACAGCCGAAGCGGCGCTGAATGTCCAGTTGAACGCCGCGGTGCACGCCACGATGGCTGTGAAGGACGACGGCCAGATACCGCGGCTCGCTCTGGTGGATGGGAGCCGGGGACAGAATCCGAACGCGGACGGCATGAAGAAGCCGGTGGCGGTTCTGATGGGGCTGGCGGGATTCGTGCTGCTGCTGGCGTGCGCGAATCTGGCAAATTTGCTGCTGGCGCGCGCGGGGGCGCGGCAGAGGGAGATGAGCGTACGACTGGCGCTGGGTGCGGGGCGCGGACGCATTCTGCGGCAGATGATGACCGAAAGCCTGCTGCTTTCTATGGCAGGCGGTGTGGCGGGATTGCTGTTGGCGTGGGCCGTGCGCAACGGCATTCCGAAGCTGCTGTCGCATGGATGGAACCCGCCGGCGTTTACGGCGCGCTTCAACTGGCCAATTTTCGTTTTCGCGGCCGCGATTTCGGTGCTGACGGGGCTGATCTTCGGGCTCGCTCCAGCGTGGCAGGCAACGCGGGTGCAGGTGAGCAGCGGCCTGAAGGACTCCGGCCAGACCGTGACGCACCGGCGGCACGGGCTGGCGGGCAAGGCGATCGTGGTGGTGCAGATTGCGCTGTCGATGCTGCTGGTGGTGGGCGCGGGACTTTTTGTGCAGACGCTGGTGAGACTGGTGAAAGCGCCGCTGGGATTCCAGCCGCACAACGTGCTGCTGTTCAGCCTGCAGCTGCCGGAAACAAAGTATCCAGGAGCAGCCAGCCTTCGAGTGCTGCAGCAGATCGAAGGCCGGCTGGGGGCGCTGCCGGGAGTCCGTTCAGTGACCGTCACGACGGTGCCGCTGATGTCCGGCAACGCGTCAACACAGACCTTTGTCCCGGCGGGGCAGCATTATCGGCGCGAGGACCGGCCTCAGGTGCTGGAAAACGGTGTAGGAGACGATTTCTTCAGGACTTTCGGGATTTCGATCGTGGCAGGTCGGGGCTTTAACCAGGGCGATACCACGACGTCGCAGAAAGTGATCGTCGTGAACGAGAGCCTGGTGAAAAGATTCTTTCCCGATCGCAACCCGATCGGGACTACGGTCATGGCGGGTTGGACCCGGCCGTTTCCGGTAGAGATTGTGGGAGTGTGCGCGGACACAAAGTACTACTCGTTGCGGAAAGCTGTGGAGCCGACAGCGTACATGCCCTACACGCAGAGAGCGGGAGGCCTGACGGAGCCGACCTTTGCCGTAGCGACGAGCCTCGCGGGAGAAGCCATGCTGCCGTCGGTGCGGGATGCTGTGGCGTCCATGGACCGGAACCTGCCGGTGCTGGATGTGCGCACGCAGGATGAACAGATCGCGGCGAGCCTGGAGCAGCCGCGGATGTTTGCCGATCTGACCGCCGGATTTGGCGCGCTGGCGCTGGTGCTGGCGTCGATTGGGATCTACGGGATCATGGCGTATTCGGTGTCGCGAAGGACGAACGAGATTGGTCTTCGTTTGGCGCTGGGAGCAGAGCCGGGGCGGGTGCTGCGGATGGTGCTGGGCGAGGCGTCGTTGATGGTGGGGAGCGGCGTAATGGCAGGAGTCGCGGCAGCGCTGGGGCTGGGACGAGCGGTGGCGAGCATGCTTTATGGATTGAAGGCGTGGGATCCGGCGACGTATGCGGTAGCGGGCGGTGTGCTGATCGCGGTGGCACTGGGCGCGAGTTGGATTCCGGCGCGCAGGGCGGCGGGGGTGGATCCGATGCGGGCTTTACGGCATGAGTGAGGGAGCTGGCAGCTTGGAGCCAGTAGCCAGTAGCGAGTAGCGAGAGAACCAGAGTTTAGAGTTTGGAGTTTAGGGTTTAGGGCGGGCGGTGATGACAATGGCGCCGGTCATCCGGTCGTGGCCTCGGCCGCAGAGGACGCTGCAACGCATGGGGTAGGTGCCGGGCGTTTGGGCAAGGAAGCGGATGACGGCGGGGTGTTCAGGCTGGACGGGCTCGTTGATGCCGAGGCCGGGGACCGCGATACCGTGCTCGATGTCGGTTGAAGTGACGACGAGCTCGACGCGCGCGCCCTGGGGAACTTCGATGCGGCCGGGGTCGATTTCCCACTTTTTCATGACGATTTGACGGACGGTATCGGGCGGTCCGGCGTAAGTCGGAGTCCTTTTGGCGCAACCGGTCATCGAAAGAAAGAGCCCAGGTGTCAGGATGAGGGCCGGCAGCGCTTTTGATTGGAAGAGCGCGCGCCGTTTATTATGGGGGAAGGCCGCCTTGGCAGCTGCAGTCCAGATTCTGAAGCCATTCATGTCTTCTTCCATCCAATCACAGGGAGCAGCCGAAGTTCATCCTGACGTTCTGCTGGTAGCGCGGGCGCGGCAGGGTGATATGGCGGCGTACGAGAAGCTGGTGAAGCAGTACGATCGCCAGGTTTTTCGCATCGCCAACCATATCGTTCAGAACCGCGAAGACGCCGAGGATGTAGTCCAGGACGCATTTCTAAAGGCGTACGAGAAGCTCGACCAGTTCCAGGGGAACTCCAAGTTTTATACCTGGCTGGTGCGCATCGCGGTGAACGAATCGCTGATGCGGCTGCGGAAGCGGCGGACGGGCCGGATGGTTTCCATCGATGAAGACGTGGAAACCGACGAGGGCTCGATGCCGCGCGATCTGGCGGACTGGAGCCCGGACCCGGAGGCGCTGTACGGGCAATCGGAGATGGCGGACATTCTGCGGAAGACGATTCAGGGGTTGCCGCCGGGGTTCCGCGTAGTGTTTGCTCTGCGCGACGTCGAGGGGCTTTCGACGGAAGAGACGGCGCAGGCGCTGGGACTGAGTGTTCCAGCGGTAAAGTCGCGACTGTTGCGGGCGCGGCTGCAATTGCGGGAACGGCTGAGCCGCTACTTTAAGCGGCGCGACCAAAAACAGGCCCAGGACGGTGCGAAGTGACGTGCACGGAGTTTTTGGCGCAGCTGGATGACATGCTGGATCAGGATGCGGCGCTTCCTCTGCGGGCGGATTTGCAGGAGCATCTGCGCGGTTGCGAGCACTGCGAGATCACGCTGAGCACCACGCGGAAGACGATTGAGATCTACCGCAGCCACGAACTCTACGAGCTGCCGGAGGAGTTGCGGGACCGGCTGCACAAGGCGATTGTGGCCAAGTGCAGGAAGTGCTGAAGAAGTGCAGGGTTTAGGGTTTAGGGTTTAGAAAACCGCTGGCTTTTCCTTAGATTTTCCTGTGATCCCCTTAAGGTGGCATCGGCGCGGGGCGAGCGGATTCGTAGAATGGCCGCAATGGCCGATTCGCCCCAGATCACCAAAAAGCCTGATTATGCTGAGCTGATCGTTGCGCTGGCCTGTGGACTGGCACTGACGACGACGGTGTTGATTCTGGCGGCGATGCCGTTCAATCGCCACTTCGCATCTTCGCGCGACTTTATTGTGTACTGGGCGACGGGCCAGCAGCTGGCGCATCACTCCAATCCTTATGACCCGAACCTGATGGGACAGATGGAGCGGGCGGGAGGATTCGACCGCGTTGGATCTTTTTACACGCGCAACCCGCCGTGGAGTTTACCTCTGATGCTGCCGCTGGGATTTGTTGCGGCTCGGGTGGCGGCGCTGCCGTGGTCTCTGCTGCTGATCGGGCTGCTCCTTCTATCCGTGCGAATGCTGTGGTCGATGTTTGGGCGGCGCGGGAGCCATCTGGAATGGCTCGGCTACTGTTTTCCGCCGGCGCTGCAATGCGTGATCATGGGGCAGACTTCGCTGTTCCTGCTGCTGGGGCTGGTTCTGTTTCTGAAGCTGCATCGTGCGCGGCCGTTTTGGGCCGGGGCGGCGCTGTGGCTGTGCACGCTGAAGCCGCATCTGTTTGTGCCGTTCGGTTTGGTATTGCTGGTGTGGATTGTGGTTTCACGCAGCTGGCGGGTGCTCGCGGGCGCTGTAACGGCGATGGCGGTGAGCTGCGCGGCGATCCAGATCATTGATCCGGCGGTGTGGGGGCAATATGCGCATTGGGCGGGGACTTCAGGCATTGCGCACGAAGCGATTCCCACGCTGGGGGTGGCACTGCGCAACGTGATTGCTCCGCAGGCGAACTGGCTGATTTTTGTTCCGTGCGCGATGGGGAGTGTCTGGGCCCTGGGCTATTTTTGGACGCGGCGGGCGAACTGGGATTGGCTGGAGCATGGCAACGTGCTGATGCTGGTTTCGGTTTTGGTTGCGCCGTACTGCTGGGTTCTGGATCAATGCGTGGTGTTGCCGGCGGTCTTGTATGGGGTGTGCCGGACGCAGTCGCGGGCGGCGCTGGCGGCTCTGGGAGCGATTTATCTGATGCTGGAATTGCAGCCGCTTTGCTTTACGGCTGGACTGAATTCGCCGTGGTATTTGTGGCCGGCTCCGGCGTGGCTGGTGTGGTATTGGTTTGCGCGGCGTTCGGCGCCTGCTGAGAGCAGGGCTGCTTTGCCCGCCGCGGCGCATGCGGTGTAACCGAAAGGTGGAATGGGGAGTTCCGGCCACGGTCAGTAGAATTTTTTCATGAGCATCGCGGCTCGTTCTGCCAGCGGACAACGACCCGACTATGCGGGCACGACGATCGCGGTTGCCTTTGTTCTATGCGTGGCGTTAACGGTCCTGTTTCTGGGAATGTTGCCTTTTGTAGGGCATCCGGCCGCCTCCTGCGACTACGTTGCGTACTGGGCCACCGGCCAGCAGCTGGTACATCACGCGAATCCTTATGATGGCGCGGCGATGGCGCGGTTGGAACACGCAGCAGCCTTGAGGGACGGGAGTCCGTGTTACATGCGGAATCCTCCGTGGGGACTGCCTCTGACGCTGCCCCTGGGTCTGGTGAGCGAGCGCGTCGGGATTCTTCCGTGGTCGCTGTTGATGCTGGGCTTGCTTTTCGTTTCGGTGCGGACGATGTGGAACATGGTCGGGAGGCCGGGGACTCGGCTCGATCTGCTGGGCTACGCGTTTCCGCCGGCGCTGCTCTGTGCGGTGATGGGGCAGACTTCCCTTTTCCTGTTGCTGGGTCTGGTTCTGTTTCTCAAACTGCATCGCACTCGACCGTTCCGGGCGGGGGCGGCACTGTGGCTTTGTACGCTGAAACCGCACCTCTTTTTGCCGTTCGGCATTGTGCTGCTGGTTTGGATCGTGGTTTCGCGGGGTTATCGGGTTTTGCTGGGCGCCGGAGTGATGGGATCGGTGAGCGTGCTGCTTTCGCTGTGGGTTGATCCGGCGGCGTTTTCTGAATACTCGGAGTGGGCGCATTCGTCGGGTATCGCCCATCAGCCGATTCCCTGCCTCGGGGTCTTATTGCGGGACATGGTTAACCCCTCCGCGGAATGGCTCGCGTTTGTGCCAGCGGTTTTCGCGTGCAGCTGGGCGCTTTGGTATTTCTGGCGGAATCGAAAGCAATGGGACTGGATGGAGAACGGGGTGCTGGTGGTGCTTGTTTCGATGGTGGCAGCTCCGTATTGCTTCATCTTCGATCAGAGCCTGGCGATCCCGGCGCTGTTGTATGGGGCAAGCCGTTTGTCGTCGCGCTGGCCCCTTACGGTGCTGGCAGGTTTCTACGTTGTGTTCGAGATGCAACCGCTGCTGGCGCCCCAGGTGCTGGCCCCGGGCTGGATGCAGCTTTTTGCAGCATCGGCATGGTTGGTCTGGTATGTGGTGGCGCGCCGATTCGACCATCCGCAGCAACTTGTAACCGCCGCAGTTCCAGTCCCCGGATAGGTTGAGGGGCAATTCCCTTCTTTCGCCAGCGCGACCCGCCGGATGCGGCCCTGACCAAAAGGTGGAATGGGTCGGAGAGGGAGTGGTCAGTAGAATTTTTCTATGGCCATGACCGCGGCTCGTGCCGGCGCCAAGGAAAAAGTCGACCTCGCGGGAGCGGCCATCGCCCTTGCCGTGGCACTGGCGTTTGCATCCACAACTTTGTTTCTGGCGGTCATGCCGCTCATCAAAACCCTTGCCGGATCGCGCGACTTTGTCGTGTACTGGGCGACGGGTCAGGCGCTTGTCCATCACGGCAATCCGTTCGATCCAAACCTGATGAATCAGGTGGAGCACTCGACGGGATTTGGCGCACCGGGAACGTTTTACATGCGCAATCCGCCGTGGAGTTTGCCGCTGGCGCTGCCCCTGGGATTTTTCAGCGCGCGAGTAGCGGCTCTGCCGTGGTCGCTGATGCTTCTGGGCTTTCTGTGGTTTTCGGCGCATACGCTGTGGAAGATGTACGGAAAGCCGGGAAGTCATCTGCAGTTTCTGGCCTATTTCTTCCCGCCGGGACTGATCTGCGTGATCATGGGCCAGACTTCGCTTTTTCTGTTGGTGGGGCTGGTGCTGTTTTTGAAGCTGCACAAGACGCGGCCGTTCTGGGCGGGAGCGGCGCTGTGGTTGTGCACGCTGAAGCCGCATGTGCTGCTGCCGTTCGCGGTTGCACTGGTACTGTGGATCGTCGTAACGCGGAACTGGCGCGTGCTGATAGGCGCGGTAACGGCAATGGCTGCGAGCTGTGCGGCGACGCTCCTGATTGATCCGGCGGCGTTCAGCCAGTACTCCCATTGGGCGGCGAATTCAGGCATTTCGAACGAATATATTCCCTGCCTCAGCGTGGAGTTGCGGAACCTGATCGATCCGAATGCGAAATGGATTGCGTTCGTGCCCGGCATTTTCGGATGCCTGTGGGGAGTTTGGTATTTCTGGCAGAACCGGAAGCAATGGGACTGGATCAAAAACGGCAACGTGCTGGTGCTGGCTTCGCTGCTGGTGGCGCCGTACTGCTGGATCTACGATCAATCGCTGGCGCTGCCGGCCTTGACGTTCGCAGCATGGCAAACGGCGTCGCGCAGGATGTTAGCGATTCTGGCGACAATCTTTATCGTGCTGGAGCTGCAGACATTTCTGGCGTTCTGGGAAGCGCACTACGTCTATCTATGGCTCGCACCGGCGTGGCTGACGTGGTATCTAATCGCGCGGCGGCCCAGCAGTGCAGTACAGGTATCGACACAGACCGATCTGGTTGAGGCTCCCCTGGCGGGTTGAGCCTTACTTCTGCTTAAGAAGCTGAGACAACTTCAATCAGACGATGGGTTGGGTCGATCTGCGCGAGGACCTTCCAGGTGAAGCGCGGCTGATTCTGAATTTCCAGGGAAAACCAGTTGGTGTCGGTGTCATCGAGGACCAGGAAGGTTGGCTGGCTGAGGATCTGCGGCGCGTCGAGGAGCTGGGAGGTGAGGTAGCCCTGGCTGCGGTAATTCCGCATGAGATTGAAGCCGCCGATGGCGCCCGCGGGGCCGCGCAGGGCGACGCTTTCGTCGAGTGGGTAGAGGGGCGGGGCCGGATCGGCGGTATAGCGGGTCAGTACCAGAAAATCCTGGAGCCAGGGACAGACTATGGGGCGCCCGGCAGCGATGGTGTCGATGCGTTTTACGTCCAGGGAATTCGGGTTGGCGAGAACAGCGGCGGCGACCGGAAACAACAAAAACACAAACGCAAGGAGCAGGCCACGAAGTTTGGGGCGGGACTTCCCTTCCTCGACCCGGCAGACGGCGAGCATCGCTATGCCGAGCGCTGAGGGGATCATGTAACGCGCAACGTAGATGGGCGAGGCGATGTGGGAGACGGTGTAGAAGACGATGGGCGCCGACAGGAGGGCCAGGGCGATGAGGCAGGTCGGACGCCGGGCGGAGTTGGAGGACTGGAGGCTCACGATTGCGGTTGCGAGCAGCGCGATCACGCAGATCATTGCGCATCCCCATCCGGCGGCGAGGCCAAGAGGCTGATGGCGAAACAGAGGAAAGTAGATTCCGCCGAAGAGCCAGAAGGAAAGGCCGATGGCCAGGTCGGAAATAGTGGGAATGGCGATCCAGCTATGCGGTTTGCCGACCGCCGCTGAGGCCTCGATGGCGGGAATCCAGGGAATGAGCGCGAGCCATCCGGCGACGCAGGTGAGGTAGACGCTGATGCGGAATCGTTGCTGCAAGCGGTCGCCCACGATGAGGGCGAGCAGGATGAGGCCGGCGTAGAGAATGCCGAGAACGTGGCCGAGGACGAGGCCGGCCTGGCTGAGCGCGAGGAAGGCGAGATCGCGTGGGCGTGGCTGCGGCGTTTCGGCGATTTTGAGAGCTTGAGAAACTGCGAATGCCGCGAGGAGCAGGTATAAGCCGTAGCCGCGGGCTTCAACATTTTGATCGATGACGATGAAGCAGGCGAAGAGGCCGAAGGCGACGCCGAGGAATGCGGCGCGGGCGGTGAAGCGGCGACGCATCGCCATGAAGAAAACAAGAAAAGCAGAACAAACGCTGATGGAGGAGTAGAGGCGGAGCGAGAGGTCGGTAAGGCCGAAGAGGTGCGCCCAGATCCATGCGGTGAGGTAGAAAAGCGGCATGCCAGCGCCGCCGAGGTGCAGGGCTGCGTGCATCAGGTGCGCGAGGGATGGGTCGGCGATCTCGACGTGGGTGAAGAGCTCGTCACCGGCGAGCGGTTTTTTACTCGACCAGAGGATGCAGGAGAGGAGGAGGGAGACGATGCCGAGAAGAGGAAGGATCCAGCGGTATATAGGGCTGGGGTCGACTGGAGGGAGCGGATCTGCGACCCGCGAGGATTTCGCCGACGGAGGAGAGGTGAGCACGCTGGGCATTGTACGTTGCGGGACAGGCCAGCGCGATGAGCGGCCTATTCCGCCTTGATTGTTTCGTGGTGCGCGAGGCGGGGGCTATGGTTCTTCCGGGTGAGGGACGCAAGGCGGTCACCGGCGAAATCGCGCGCAGTTGAGCGGGTAGACTGAAGACGAAGTTCGAATTCGATTCCTCAGGAGTTTTGCGCATGGCTGATGTGAAGATTACGGTGCGTCCGAACGGACCTTATCGGGTAGAGGGTCCGATTACGCTGGTGGACGCTGAAGGCAAGGAGTGGGCGTTGCCCGAGGGTAAGCCGTGGGTTTCGTTGTGCCGCTGCGGCGCTTCAGTGAACAAGCCGTTCTGCGACGGGACTCACTCGAAGATGGGATTCGAGGCCGCTGAGGCTGCAGTGAAGAAGGAAGACGAGGGCAGCGCTGGGTTCGAAGTGAAGATTTAAAAGGCAGGGTGTAGGGGATAGGGATTAGGGACTGGACAGGCGCGACCCTTTCTGGTCCCTGCTTATTCCTTGAGGAAGGTCAGGGTCAGTTCCCTTTTGCGGGGGCCGTCGAGCTCGACGAGGATGACGCGCTGCCAGGTGCAAAGATCTAAAGAGCAGAGTTTAGAGTTTGGAGTTTAGGGATTAGAAATACCGACGTTGCAACTCGCAGCCTTTTCTGATCCCTACTCACTTCCTGCTTATTCCTTGAGGAAGGTCAGGGTCAGTTCCCTTTTGCGGGGGCCGTCGAGCTCGACGAGGATGACGCGCTGCCAGGTGCCGAGGACCAGCGATCCGGATTCGACGGGCAGGGTGAGCGCGGTTCCGATGAGCGACGACAGGATGTGGTCGGGCACGTGTTCAGGATTGTGCGGATGCCGGTAGTGGAGCTTCGGCATCATGGCCTCGAAGGCGTCGAGCATGTCGAGGTCGGTGCCGGGATCGAGGTCGGCGGTGGTGAGGGCCGCCGTGGTGTGCAGAACATTGAGGCAGCAGATGCCAGTGGCGTCGGGCAGATGCTTTTCGACCTGCTCGGTGATGTCGAGGATCTGGCGCTTGCGGTGAGTGCCAACACTAAGCTTCATTGGGGCTGAGTTTGGGGCTGCTGCTGGGTATCGTCTTTTTTGCCGAAGAGGCGTCCCCAGAAGCCAGGCTTCTTCTTCTTTTTATCGTCCTGATTCTGCTGATCGCCGGGCTGGGTCTGCGCCACGGATGGCTGCGGAATGGTGACCTGGGTTGGCGGCGGGGCCGGGTGAGCTGTCTGAATCGGAGGCGGCGGGCTGGCAGCGGGACGCTGACCGAGGCCGAAGATCTTCTGGAACAGATTGCGCTGGTCTCCCATGGAGTGGTCGCAGGTGTCAGTAGGCTGCGTACCATCGAGAAACGCGGCAGTGTAGTCGTCGGGGCAGGTGGTGTTGGCGAGTAGATTTGTGGTGTCGTCGAGGCGGACCTGGACGACACCGGCGGGCGGGACAAAATCTTTGGTATCAGAATATTGCGGCAGCTTCACAGCGTTTTTCATGAAGTCTGCAAAGATGGGGCCGGCGGCGCGGGCGCCTTCCGCATTGACGCCGAGCTCGGTTTTGATGTCGGTGTAGTCGTCATTGCCGATCCAGACAATGCAGAGGAGATTACTGGTGAAGCCGGCGTACCAGGCATCGTGCGAGGTGCCGGTTTTGCCCGCGGCGGGAGAGACGAAGCCCATGTTGCGTACTCCGGCGCCGGTGCCGTGGGGATTGTTGAGGACCTGCTCCATCATGCTGACGGTAAGGAAAGCGGCGCGGGGATCTAGGACGGGCTTGGTCTGGGGCTGGTAGTCGGCGACGACGTCGCCATTGGGAGAACGCACTGAAGCGAGCATCCACGGATCGATGTGGATACCTTCGTTGGCGAAGACGGTGTAGGCTCCGGCCATATCGAGTGGAGTAGCGTCGTAGGCGCCGATGGCCATGGCGGGTGTTCCGCGTGCGGATTTAACGCCTGCATCACGAGCCAGGGCAGCAACGTTATCGAAGCCGACCATTTGCGCGAGCGCGATGGTGGGGTTGTTGAGAGAGCGGTAGAGAGCTTCGGTTGCGGTGATGTCGCCGTAGTATTTGTTGTCGAAATCGCGCGGCGTGTAGTCCTGGTTATCGAAGGTAAAGGTAGTCTGCGCATCGTGCAGGAGTGTCACAGGCGTGAAGACGGCGCTGTTGCCGTCGGGATTGGTAAGCGGGGTGCCGGCGATAGCGGTGTTGAAGGCCGCGGCATAGACGAAGGGTTTGAAGATCGATCCCGTGGGGCGATGGGAGACGGCGTGATCGAACTGGCTGATGCCATAGTTGCGCCCGCCGACGAGTGCGAGCACCTGCCCGGTGTGCGGGTTGAGAGCGACGAGCGCGACCTGCGGCGATTCGGCTGGCGGAGGAGTGGTGCCGGCTTTAAGCGCCGCGCGAATAAGGTGTTCGCGACGTGCCTGCACCAGATCATCCACATGCTTCATGCCTGCTGCAATTGCGTCCTGAGCGATCTGCTGGAGTTGCGGATCGAGTGAGGTATAGATGCGGAGGCCTTGCTGGTTGTATTCGTTGTCACCGAGGCGCTGGATGAGCTGATCGCGGACGAGGTCGACAAAGTAGGGCGCTTCGCCAGCGTCGAAGGCTCCGGGTTCGAGCTGAAGAGGGGCGGCTTTGGCTTGTTCGGCCTGCGCTTTCGTGATGTCGCCGGTCTCGACCATGGCGTCGAGAACAACGTTGCGGCGCTCGAGAGCGCGCTCAGGATGACGGAAGGGGTTGAGGCGGCTAGGACTCTGGATGATGCCTGCGAGGAGCGCGCACTCGGGCAGGTCGAGCTGGCGAACATCTTTGCCGAAGTAGGCCTGAGCGGCTTCGCCGAAGCCATCGATGGAGAAGCTGCCGCGCTGGCCGAGGGGGACCTGGTTGGCGTACATCTGGAAAATTTGCTGCTTGGTGAAGCGATGCTCGAGCTGAAAAGTGATGACAATCTCGATCATCTTCCGCTTGATGTGCTTCTCGGGAGTGAGGAAGAAGCCGCGGGCCAGCTGCATGGTGAGGGTGGAACCGCCCTGGCTGTAGTGGCGGCTGCGCAGGTCGTCGACGACCGCGCCGAGGAGACGGAAGTAGTCGACACCACCATGGTGAAAGAAGTGGCGGTCCTCAATCGAGGTCACGGCGGGGACGAGGTATTTGGGCAGCTCGTCGTAGGTAACGAGGCGGCGTTTGGCGCGATTCTCATCGGAGAGGCCGGTGACGAGCATGGGCTCGAGTTCATACGCGGCGAGCTGCTGCCCGTTGTCGCCGGTGATTTCGCTGACGGCATTGTCAGAGAAGCTGATGGTGGCGCCATCCTGGGAGTGGTAGGACTGGGGGCCGGGATGGATGGTAACGGCTTTGGCGTTGGCGGCGAAGGTGCCCATGGGCGACGCGGCGCCATCGCCGTCGAGGGAGTAGCCAGCCTGCTGGAGTTCCTGGGTGATTTCGTGGGGCGTGAGCTTCTGGCCGGGACGGATTTCAGGGGGAGCGGCGTAGATTTTGGCAGTCTCGGTGAAAAGCGGGTGTTTGAGACGGTCGTCGACGATCTTGCCGTACTTGCTCCAATAGAACGTAAAAACCATGACGCCCAGCACGAGAGCCACGCCACAGAAAATACCGGCACCGATGAGGGCCTTTTTGGCGGTAATGCGGACGGCCACGTCGGGAATCTTAACTTTCACTGCCATATAGATTTATTGCCTTCCCTGATATTCAGACGAGTCGGATGCGCAAAAGGCGACTTCCACTGGCTCTCGATACGCCTGCCCCGCATCCGATGTTGTACGCGGCTTTTGATGCACGCCGCTGACCAGGGTCGATCTACTGAAAACAGGTGCGTTAGTGACATTCGCTGACAAATCCGCGTGTGCCGGAAGACACGCTGTGTCCGCGGTGACACGCGGTAATTGAGAAAACTTCATCGCCAAGGGCAAGGCCCCATCAAGTTGTGCGGGCCAGGCTGCTTAGTTCGCCCGCAAGGTCCGCAATCGCCACGTCTCGCGGGGTGGCTGTTGCGCGGGTGACCAGTTCGACCTTCCCTTCGGCGGCTTTCTTGCCGACGGTCGCGCGAAAAGGAATGCCGATGAGGTCCGCATCTTTAAACTTTACGCCTGCGCGGTCGTCACGATCGTCAAGCAGAACATCAAAACCGGCGGCCTCAAGATCAGATGCAATTTTCTCGCCAGTGGCTTTGAGATTGGGATCGGCGACGTTGGTGATGGTGACGACGATATCGAAGGGCGCGATGGAGCGCGGCAGCCAGAATCCATTGGCATCGTTGCCCTGCTCGACGGCGGCGGTGAGAATGCGCTCGATGCCGATGCCGTAGCAGCCCATGATGGGGATGACTTCTTTGCCGTTGGCATCGAGGACGCGGGAGCCCATCTTGTCGGTGTAACGGGTGCCGAGCTTGAAGATGTGGCCGACTTCGACGGCTCTGGCGACTTTGAGCGGCGCGCCACAGGCAGGGCAACCTTCGCCTTCGAGGACGTTGCGGATGTCGGCGACGGTGGTCCACTGGAAGTCGCGCCCGGGAACGACGTTGCGGTAGTGGTAGTCGAGCTTGTTGGCGCCGCAGACGAGGTTGTGGCGATTCTCGAGACCGGGATCGAGGATGACGGCAACTTTGCCGTCCCCGACCTTTGCGGCGGGATCGAGGCCGATGGGGCCGAGATAGCCGGCGGGGCCATGCATCCAGGTTTCCAGCTCTTCGGCAACCATGGGACGGACCTCGGTTGCGCCGATGAGGGACATGAGCTTGGTTTCGTTGACGAAGTGGTCGCCACGAAGGAACACAACGACCGGGGACAGCGCTTCCAGCGATTCTTTTTTGGAGTCCCCTGGCTTTGGCAGAACTTTCGCCATGTAGGCGACGCACTTCACGTCAGAGGCTGATTCGATCTTGAAGAACTTTGTAACGTCAGCGATGGCGGCCTGGCCGGGAGTGGAAACCAGCTCCGGCTTACCGTCGCCGGTCGGTTCCATTTCTTTAACCGGAGAGAGGCGCGAAGTGGCTTTCTCCATGTTGGCGGCGTAACCGCAGGAGGCGCAGCTGGCGATGAGGTCTTCGCCGGCGTCGGTGTAGACCATGAATTCCTGAGACTGGGAGCCACCCATGGAGCCTGAGTCAGCTTCCACGGAGACGAACTTCAGTCCGCAACGGGTGAAGATGGCGCGATAGGCCGCGTCGTGGAGGTCGTAGCTGCGGTCGAGACCGGCCTGATCGATGTCGAAGGAGTAGCTGTCCTTCATGATGAACTGGCGGACGCGCAGCAGGCCGGCGCGGGGGCGAGGCTCGTCGCGAAACTTGGTCTGAATCTGATACCAGATTTGCGGCAACTGCTTATAGCTGCGCAGTTCGTTGCGGGCAATGTCGGTCATGACTTCTTCGTGGGTCATGCCGAGGACGAGGTCCGCACCTTTGCGGTCTTTGAGGCGGAACATGTTATCGCCCATGAGGGTCCAGCGGCCGGACTCGCGCCAGAGGTCGGCGGGATGGATGGTGGGCAGGAGAAATTCCTGGCCGATGCGATCCATTTCTTCGCGGACGATGGCGATGATTCGGTTGATGGAGCGCTGACCGAGAAAGAGATAGGAGTAAATGCCAGCGCCGAGCTGACGGATGTATCCGGAGCGGACGAGGAACTTGTGACTGGCGACTTCGGCATCTGCGGGAGCTTCGCGCAGGGTAGGAATGAAGAGTTTTGACCAGCGATGCATGGGTATCTACAGGGTACAGGGTATGGGGTGCAGGCATCCAGAGGCTGGGGTTGAGAGTTTGGGGTTCAGGGTTCAGAGTTCAGGGTTGAGAGTTTAGAGTTTAGAGTTTGGAGGCCAGGCGGGCAGGAACTCTCTCACTCGATTCACAAGCGCGTCGATGTCGACCGGGAACTGCGTATCCACTTCGATGACGGGACAGAGGGCGAAGGGTTCTTCGTACTCCGCCATGCGCTCCGGCGGCATCTCGGTGAGAGCATGCGCGAGGTGGTGACGCTGCTGACGGGCGCGTTCAGCGAAACGGCGGGAGGCCTCTTCGCGCGGAATTCTGCAGTAGATCTCGACCATGCTGGCCTGGAGGGAGCGCACTTTGTCGCGCTCGTAGCTGCTCTGCGTTCGGAAATTGGCTTCAAGGACCAGGGCAGGACACCGGGGTGCGAGGGTCCACAGCAGGTCCATGGCGGCGGCGCCGATGGTACGGGAGAACTCGACATCGCCCGGGGCGCCATGCATTGAGGTGAACAGAGATTCTTTGATGTCGTCCTTGACGAGCAGCGCAAAGCCAAGACGTTCGGCGAGGGGGCGTGCCAGGGTAGTTTTACCCGCGCCGGGCGGACCGGAAACCAGAACGATGCGATTTTTGACTACTGGGCTCACAGCTCCATTTTGAACGGTTGCGACCCTGGATGGGTTACTGCGCGTGACACCGATTAGCCATGGAGCGTGGGGTACCCAGGTCATCTTTTCTGGTGACTTTATATGTAACCGTATGCCATTCTGAATTCACAAATTGCCCCGTTTGTTTGCGAAACAGAGAAGCCTGAGTCCCTGTTCTGAAGGGCTTTGGCTTGCTGCAGGTTGAGGTGTTGAAGGTAGCACCTATGTATACGCCTTTTCTGATGTGCGGTTATGCGGCAGCTCTGCTCCTGATGCTTTTCGGATTCAGGGGTGTCCGCCGCAGCACGCCCGACCTGCATGGCAGCCGGCAACTTTCCTGGTTCATCCTGTGTGCACTGCTCAGCGTATTGCTGATGGGGCTGCGCCCCTGGACTCCGGCTCTGTTGAGCGTCGTGGGGGCGAACTTTCTGCTTTTCGCAGGGGCTTTGTGCATTTACCTGGCGGCGGCCGACATTTTGGAAACCGATCCCCGTGTTTTCCCCTGGCCAGCGGGAATTCTGATTCCGGCTCTACCGGTTTTTGTGTGGTTCACCTACGCCAACGATCAGGTGTTGATGCGGTTGGTGATTCATGCCGTCGTACTCGGCTCAGTTTTCCTCACGACGTCGGTTTTGTTGTTTCGCAAACGGAAGGATCCGGAGACGCGTCAGCCAGCGCGGGCGTGTGCATGGCTTCTGATTTTCGCGGCGTCTTTGCAGGCCGCCTGGGTGCTGTTTGAGTTTCAGCTGACGACGCCGCAGACAAACTTCGTTCATCCGGATCTGATCAACGTCGGCTTTAGTTATCTATCGATGGTACTTGCCCTGGCAACGGTGATCGGGCTGCTGTGGCTGGCATTGACGGTGCATCGGCTGGCGCTGCACAAGATGGCGCAGACCGATTCGCTGACGGGGCTGCTAAACCGCCGCGCATTTGAAGAAATACTACGGCGAGAGCTGCCGCGCTGCGACCGGAACGGGAGCCATATGGGCATCATGCTCATCGACCTCGATTACTTCAAGCAGGTCAACGATTCGCTGGGCCACTTTGCGGGAGACGATGTGTTGCGGCGGATCGCGATGGTTCTGCGCGACGGAACGCGACCCTCGGATGTGCTGGCGCGGTACGGCGGTGAGGAATTTGTGGTGCTGCTGCGGAACGCAGGCGTCGATGAATCACGGGCAGCGGCTGAGCGCATTCGGATGCAGATCGCCAATCTGTCGGGATTGCCTGGAAGTGTACGCCTGACAGCCAGCATCGGCGTGGCAATCAGCAGGCTGCGGGACACGGCAACGGAATTCCTGTTGCGCTCCGACGAGGCGCTCTATCAATCGAAGCGCACGGGACGCAACCTGGTCAGCATCCATCAGGATTTGGAAGCTCACCTTGAGGCGGGTGACTCCGTCTACGTACCCTCAACCTAGCTGCGAGTGACCGCCCGAGTAACATAAGGCTGCTCATTGAAGAGCAGCCTTTTTAATTCCATGGAAATTTCTCAGACAGCCTGTTGCGCGCATTTTTCGTTGAAGGCGCGCGCCAATTCTTCGGCGATGGCCTGGGGTGTGCTGTTCTCGATGATGAAACGTTGCATGAGGTAGACGAGCTTGCCATCGCGCAGAATGGCAATGGCAGGCGAGGTGGGAGGATTGTCCTCGAAATAGGAGCGCGCTCGCTCCGTGGCCTCGCGGTCCTGGCCGGCGAAAACGGTGATCTTGTGATCCGGGATGACGGAATTGCGCAGCGCGAGCCGGACACCCGGGCGCATCTTGCCGGCGGCACAACCGCAGATAGAATTGACCACCACCATGGTTGTGCCGGGTGCGGCCAGAGCCGCATCGACGGCCTCGGCGGTACGGGCTTCTTCAATGCCCGCGCGGGTCAGTTCTTCGCGCATGGGGATGAGCATAATTTCTGGATACATTCAGCGGTTCTCCTCTGGCCGGTTACGTAACGACCAGAATTCTATTGTACGGGCCGTCCGGCTCCGGATGCTATCGCAGCCAGGCCGCCGTTTGCCGGGCCGCATTCAGGATGAGCTGCCAATGCTGATATATCTCATGGGATGATCCTTCGTGAGCAGGTTTCACTCGCCGATTACACGACCTTCGGCATCGGAGGGCCGGCGCGGTGGTTTGCTGAGGCAGGGGATGAGGATTCAGTGCTGGAGGCGGTACACTTCGCGCGCGAGCGGGGAGCACCATTGTTTGTGCTGGGGGGAGGCAGCAATCTGCTGGTGTCCGACGCAGGCTACCCGGGTTTGGTGCTGCACATCGCGCTGCGCGGGATCAGCAAGGAAGGGAATGTTTTTCGCACAGGCGCAGGCGAGAGCTGGGACGGGTTCGTTTCGAAGGCGATCGATGGGGGTTTTGGCGGCGTTGAATGTCTGGCCGGAATCCCCGGAACTGTGGGTGGAACGCCGGTGCAGAATGTCGGCGCGTATGGGCAGGAGGTTTCGGCCAGTATTGTTTCGGTCAGAATCCTGGACCTGAATCATCTGACGTTTGGTGAGCTGCCCAACTCGGCTTGCGGATTTGCTTATCGCCGGAGCATCTTCAACTCCACGCATAAGGGACGCTTCATCGTGACGCGGGTGGACTACAAACTGCGGCCCAGCGCATTTCCCGTGCTGCAGTATCCGGATCTGAAGCGTTATTTCCAGGGTCGTGCAGGACCTCCGTCGCTGAAAGAAGCGGCGGCTGCAGTCCGCGAAATTCGACACGACAAGGGGATGCTTCTGGTGGAAGGAGAGCCGGACTGCCGCAGCGCCGGAAGCTTCTTCAGGAATCCTGTTATTCCGCAAGCGGGTTACGACGAGATAGCCGCAAAGGCGTCCGGGCCCGTTCCCTGCTACGCGGCTTCGCATGGACAGGTAAAGATTCCGGCGGCATGGCTGGTGGAGCAGGCCGGATTCAAAAAGGGATTTGTCCTGGGCGCAGCGGGTCTTTCCAGCCGCCACAGCCTGGCATTGATTAATCGCGGCGGTGCAACGGCGGCTGAAATCTCGGCGCTGCGGGACTTGATCGTCGCGACCGTGGAAAGGCGATTTGGAATTGCTCTCGAGCCCGAACCTGTCTTTGTGGGACCCGCCGTTTAGCTCTCGTTCGGCTTCATTGATCCTCGTTTCCCTGCGCCACAGTTGAGCGCAGGAGCAAACGTTTACATCGGAACGTTTGCGGAGCGGGGCCCGCTCAACCGCAGCTGCTCACGCATTGGTATTGCAATCGCCGGCAACTGTCGCAGTTATAGGCAGATAGTCGAGCTAGGCCGCCGGAGCGGGCGAAACTGAAACGCAGGGTTATTTAGAGTTAAACGTGGCCGCCGCGCGCGGCTGAACCTGGGATGGTTTGCGCTGCTAAAACTATTAACTAATGGGCGTTCACCCACCTGGCTATTTGACAACCGTATTGTCACTAAAGTATACAGCTTGGGGCGCTTCGTTTTGGGCGGCTCAACAGAATCAGCATAAGTTGTCGATAAAAATAACACACAAGCACTTTTGGAGGTTGTATGTCAATTTGGATCAGGAGACACACTATATCCCTGCTTGTCCTTATGGCGGCGGGGATTTTTATGTGTGGGACATCGAGGGCTCAGGAAACCTCGGCGATCACCGGCACCATCACCGACCCAAGCGGAGCGGTAGTACCGAACGCAAAAGTCACAGTCACACTGCAGGAAACAGGGGCTACGCAAACCTCCACCACCAATGGCGCAGGTCTCTACGAGATTCCCGGACTGGCCGTTGGGCATTATGTACTGAAGGTATCGGCCCCGGGATTCACGACGTATCAGAAAACGGGAATCGTTGTGAACGTGGCGCAGACTTTGCGGGAAGACGTTCCTCTGGCGGTTGGGGCGAACAGCCAGACGGTGACGGTGCAGGCAGCCGCTCTGCAGATCCAATCGGAGACAAATGAAGTCAGCACGCTGATCAGTGGACAACAGGTCAATCAAATTGCGACGAACGGCCGCAATATTACGAGCCTGACGACGCTGGGAACAGGTGTATCGGGAAATCTGCCATCGTTCAACGGTGTTATGGCGCAGACCAGCACGGCGACGATCAGTTTTAACGGCATGCGCCCGGACCATAACAACTTCCTGATCGATGGCGGCGAAGTATACGACCGCGGGTCGGGCGGCAAACTGGGTGCACTTCCCTCCCCTGACGCGCTTTCGCAGTTCCAGGTGCTGGCCAGCAACTATCCGCCGGACTACGGCATATCCTCAGGCGGCACAGTTCTGATCGAGTTGAAGAGCGGCACGCGGAATTTTCATGGGGGAGCGTGGGAATTCAATCGCAACGACGATTTTGACGCGGACTACTATTTCGCGAAACAGAACAACACAGCGACGCCGGAGCTGCGGCTGAATATATTTGGCGGCAATATCGGCGGCCCGGTCTTCATTCCGGGGATTTATCCGAAAGACAGAAGCAAGACGTTTTTCTTCTGGCAGGAAGAGTGGCGGCGGTTCATCCAGGGCTCGAACCCGACGGTGACCTCGACGATTCCGACGAATGATTTTCCGACAACGGGGGCGGATTTTACTTACACGCCGTTCAACGGCGGAGCGGCTCCGGTGGTACCGGTGACCAGCGATCCTGCCAAGCTTGCGCTTTATGCTACGGACGGCCTGATCGCGGGCCAGCCTTTCCCGGGAAACACCATACCGGCGAATTTGCTGGATCCGAATGCAGTGCTGTTTATGGGAACGGGCGCGATTCCGAAACCGAATTCGGGCACGGACAACTACGTTGCTTCCCCGAAACAGCCGACCAATGTGCGCGAAGACATCGTTCGAGTGGACCACAATTTCACGGACAGGTACCACCTGATGGGCAGTTGGCTGCACGATACCGCGTCGCAGACGATTTATCCCACGATGTGGAGTGGCGACAGCTACACGACTGTGGGCGACGTGTTCAGCAACCCGTCGTGGGCGGCAGCGGTGCGTTTGACCCAGTCCATTTCGCCCACGGTGCTCAACGAGACAGGTTTTTACGTCAACGGGAACACCATCAACGTTTCGCCGGCGGGCATTTATGCACAGCCGAGCGGGTGGAGCGCCACGGGCTTCTTCAACGGCAACAACGCGCAAAGCCGCCTCCCCCAGATCGGCTTCTCCAACGGCCCCATCAACACCACGTGGTCGGTGATCTACTGGCCGTGGCACAACTCGTATCTGGACTATCAGCTGCGTGACGATGTTTCGTGGACCAAAGGTAAGCACGCGATGAAGCTGGGATTCTCGTTTATGCGCGAGGACAAGAACCAGCAGCAACAGGCGGACACAGAGGGTGACTACGGCTTCAACGGGGCAAATTTCTCGGGTGACGCATACATCAACTTCCTGCTGGGGTTTGCCAGTTCGTATGACCAGCTGCAGCAACTGAATACCGACCACTGGCTCAACAATACCTATTCGTTCTACGGCATGGACAACTGGCATCTGACGCCGAAGCTGACGCTGAACCTGGGCTTCCGCTACGACTTATTGCCGCACGTCTACGAGAAGAACAACCGTGTTTCGAATTTCAATCCCAGCGCCTACGACGCCTCGAACGCAGCTACGTTTTCGACGGCCGGAACGATTTGCTCAGCGCCGACCGATCCGGGCTGCACCGCTGCGAGCCCGGGGCTGAGTACCGTCAACGGGGAGAGCTTCTACCTGAACGGCATGCAGCTTGCCGGCCAGGGAGGAGTGCCGCGCGGACTGGTGCAGAACGACTACTTCACACCGGAACCACGGGTGGGATTTGCATACGACCTGTTCGGCACGGGAAAGACAGTGCTGCGCGGCGGTGTGGGCATGTTCTACGAGAGAGTGCAGGGCAACGATATCTACAACCTCTCGACGAACGCGCCTTTCGCCTATCAGCCGAGCGTGAACGACGTTTATTTCTCTGATCCGCATACCAACGACCTGACGGGCGCGACCTCGACGGTCCCGATTGGGGCGGCGGGCATGACGAACTTCAGCTACTACTATCCGAATCCGGCGACCGTGCAGTACAGCCTTGGCATCCAGGAGCAACTGGCGCCTGCGGTGGTTGCGGCTCTGGGATACGTAGGTTCGAATGGCTGGAATCAGGACGATCTGCGGGAGATCAACGACCTGCCTCTGAGCGCGACCGCAGAACGTGAAGCGGTTGCGACCGGGGGCGCGAACGGCCTGAACGCTAATGCCAACCTGTATCGCCCGTATTCCGGTTACAGCAATATACGGCAGGAAGAAAACGGTGTGGGTTTCAGTTACAACTCGCTGCAGGCGGCGTTGCGGATGGATAACCGCCATGGACTGAGCCTGCAGCTGGCGTATACGTGGTCGCACGAGATTGACATTCAAAGTGCCGATCTGACCACATCAACCCAGTCGGGATCCGGTGGAACGCTCTCCGATCCCTACAATGCGCGGTACGATCGCGGCTCGGGCAACTTCGACCGGCGCCATATCTTCAACGCGAACTACATTTACGCACTGCCGTTCTTCGCGCATTCGAGCGGATTCGCGCGGACGGCGCTGGGCGGGTGGGAGTTGTCGGGGGTTACGCAGGCGGAAGCCGGCTCGCCGGTCAATCCGCACTTCAACGGCTACTTTGCGGGCCAAACGGCTCCCGCGGGCTTCACATCGGACACGCTGGGTTTGGGTGGAAACACGACGAACCGGCCAAACCTGAACTCGAAAGTCAGCTATCCAAAGACGCAAAAGCAGTGGTTCAGCGCCTCTTCGTTTGGTCTTCCGACGGCTCCCTGGAACGGTGGGACGAACAATGGCTTTGGCAACGCCGGAAAGGACGCGGTCGTCGGCCCGGGGCTGTTCAACTGGAATCTGTCGTTGTACAAAGATTTCCTGTTCAGCTCCAATGCGGAGGGTCCGAGACTGGAATTGCGCGCGGAGTCGTTTAATACGTTCAACCACACGGAGTTCAACTCGATCGACACCGGAACGAATGACAGCACGTGGGGACAGGTGACCAATACCTACGATCCACGCGAGTTTCAGTTCGGTGGAAAGATCCTCTTTTAACTTCTTCCTGTGACTTAAATCCGGCGCAGTGGGGCGTTCGCTCCACTGCGCTTTTGTTTGCGCGACAAGCGCTGGTGCACGGTTGGGAGTTTGACTGAGGTTGCGGTAGCAGGAGGGGTGTGGTCGAATGCTGCCCATGGATCGCAGGGCGTTTTTGAGGAGTTCGGCGCTGGCATCGGGTGCGGCGCTGTGTGGTCGGGTGGGTTTTGCGCAGGATGCCTCATCGGTTTCGCTTCGGCTGAGGCTCGATCCGCACAAACGGGGCAATGCCATTCGGGAGGATTTCACCGGGCTGAGCTATGAGGCAGCGCAGTTGGGGGATCCTGACTTCTTCTCGCCGGACAATACGGAGCTGGTGGGTTTCATACGGCGACTCGGCAAATCGGGTGTGTTGCGCATTGGCGGCAACAGCAGCGAATGGTGCTACTGGACACCGGAACCGGCGTCAGGTTCAGATATGGCATCGCGGCAGGAAGATCAAGGTAGTGTGCTGCAACAGGCGCTTGGTCCGGATCTGGGACATGGGCCGGCGAAGCCGAGGAAGATTACGCCGGCAGCGGTTCGCAACCTGCGCGGATTTATCGATGCGACGGGATGGAAGCTGATCTACGGGCTGAACATGGGAACGGGGAGCGCGGAGACGGCGGCGGCTGAAGCGGACTTCGTGATGCGAACGATGGGCGAAAAGCTGATTGCCTTTCAGCTATGCAACGAGCCGGATCTGTTTTTTCGCAACGGGCTGCGGAAGTCCGATTACGACTTTGCACAGTTTGCGCGGGAGTGGCAGCACTTCTTTGAGGCGATCCGACAGAAGGTGCCGCATGCGCCGTTCGCGGGTCCGGACACGGCGTTCAACAACGAATGGCTGGTGCCGTTCGCAAAGCAGTTTAAGGGTGACGTTGCATTTCTCTCGCAACATTATTATGCGGAGGGTCCGCCGACCGATCCTTCAATGACGATCGAGCGGCTGCTGAAACCGAATCCGAAGCTGGTTGCGGAATTTGAAGGAATGGCGCAGACGAAGGCAGAGTCGAACCTGCCATTCCGTCTGGCAGAGACGAATTCTTGCTACCAGGGCGGCAAGCGGGATGTGAGCGATACGTTCGCGTCGGCACTGTGGGGCGCGGACCTGATGTATCAGCTGGCGAGCGCGGGGGGCGCGGGGATCAACTTCCACGGCGGCGGATATGGCTGGTACACGCCGATTGCGGGAACGGTGGCCAGCGGGTTTACGGCACGGCCGATTTTCTACGGGATGCTGCTGTTTGCCGAGGCGGGGCCGGGGTATCTGATCGATACGCAAATGGAGAACCAGCAGGATGCACCGCTGGTGACGGCGTATGGAGTGAGCGGTGATGAGAATCTGGTGAAGGTGATGGTCTTCAACAAACACGATGATCGGGCGGTGCGTGTGGAGATTGGCGGCGCAGGGACTGAGGGCGCACGGGCATTGCGGCTGCTGGCGCCTCGGCTCGACGATACGCAGGACGTGACGCTGGGCGGAAATCCCGTGGGCCCGGGCGGGGCCTGGGAAACTGCGCAGGAGGAGACACTACCGGCACATGACGAAGGCACGATTCTGCAACTGCCACCGGGGAGCGCGGCCCTGGTGAGCTTCCACGCTGGCCGACCGTGACGGGCCAGTTCCCTTCCCCCATTGCGCACACAAGTGAGAGAAAGGTTGATCGCATGAGTGTTGTTTCGAGACGGAGCTTTGCGAAAGGCGCGGCTGCTTGTGCTGCGATGTTGCAGGCAACCCGCTCCTGGGCGAGTCCGCTGGGTCTGCCGCTGGGATTGCAGCTTTATTCGGTGCGTGATTTTTTGCCGAAGGATTATAACGGGACGCTGCAAAAGCTCGGCGCGATGGGTTATCGCGAGGTCGAGGCAGCGGGTTTCTACAATCACCCAGCACCTGAGGTGAAGGAAGCAATGAAGCAGGCGGGCCTGCGGTGCGTGAGCTCTCACCATTCGCTGCAGCAGCTGCAGGCTTTGGACGATGTGATCCGGTTCGGACAGGAGCTGGGGCTGGAATACATTGTTTGTTCGTCGCCCATGGTGCGCGATTCACCGAAGACGAAGGGGTTGAGCTGGGTTGCCGGACTGGAGACGATGGGCGCGGACGACTGGAAATGGAATGCCGATCAGCTGAACAGGATTGGCGAACGGGTTCGGGCGGAGGGGCTTCAGTTTGGATACCACAACCACTATGCGGAGTTTCACGAGCACGATGGAATGCTGCCGTATGAAGTATTGCTGCAGGCGACGGATCCGAAGCTGGTTGCGATGGAGATGGATTGCGGATGGGTGGTCATCGGTGGGCACAAGCCGGAAGATTTTCTGACGCGTTACCCGGATCGCTACGTGATGCTGCACATTAAGGAGTTCGAAATGAAGGGCTGGAAGCCGGGCGATGAACCGGTGTCGACAGAGATGGGGCGCGGGAGCATCGACTACGCGAGCATTTTTGCGGCGGCGAAGAAGGCGCCGATCCGCCACATTTTTGTGGAGCAGGAGGCTTTTCCGGACATGCCGGCGATGGAAGCTCTGAAGGCCGATGCCGATTGGCTGCGCAGCGTCTGAGGTGGCGCGGTACTTATCGCCGGGCGGCGGCGAGGATCGCGAGGTTGAGGACGATCATCAGGACGGATGAGATGGGAATAATCGTCAGGGCTTTGCGAATGCGCTTCGGATCACTGCCAGCGATAGCACCGATGATGTGAGAGCTGACGGCGAGGCCTGCCCATCCACAGGTAATGACGATGCCGATGGCGGTTGAGGTCATGCGGGGGAAGGCGTCGGCGACAATCGCCAGGGTGGTTGGGAAGACGGGAGCCATGGAAAGGCCGGCAAGAAAGACGAGCAGAGCGGCGATCAAGGGGTTGTTGGTCCGGAGCATGAGGAAGGTTGTAACAGCCATAGCTACAGAAGCGGCCAGCGTGACGTAGACGGGGGGAACGCTGATTAGGATGGGCGAGACGGCGACGCGGCCGATGAGGAGGCCGAGCGCGAAGCCAAGGGACAGGATGTTGAGCGCGCGGGATTCGGGAACACCCTGGGCCACGAGGTGACGGACGAGCCAGTTCCAGACACCGACTTCGCAGCCGACATAGAGAAACAGGAGCAGGCCAAGAATGAAGAGGAGGGGGCGGCCGAGGACCGGGCCGGCATCTGCAAAGATGAAGCGGCCGGCACCGGCGGGCGGCGGCATGCGCACGGCCACCTGGATAAGGAGCGTGACAAGGGTCAGACCCGCGACGGTGTAGCAAAGGCGGACCCAGTTGCGCTTGAAAAGATTCGCGGAGATGAATGGCGTGGCGAGTCCGCCGAGTCCAAAGAAAATGTTGACGAGGTTGAGGGCGGTGGCGCGATGGGCCTCCGCGACGTCGCTGGTGAGGGCGTTGGCGCCAGTGACGACGATGCCGCCGCCGCATCCGAGGAGGAAGAGCAAAAAGACGATGCTGCGATAACTGGCGACCTTGGGCAGCAGGTTGAGGCTGAGTCCGATGAGACCGAGACCGATGATGAGGCCGGCTTTTTTGCCGAAGTCGTCGAGCAGCGGACCAACCGCAAGCGAAGCGCCCATGAGGCCGAGAGCCTGGGCGAGGGCGATGGTGCCGTTTTGTTTCGGTGTGAGCTGGAAGCGGCTGGAGAGGTCGGGGAGGATGGTGCCGAGCATGGCGGCAGTCATGCCATAGACGAAGATAGCGACCACAGCAGCGAGGATCAGCAAGGCCAGGCTCCTTAGTCAAACTGCGGGGACGTCAATCCAGGTGCGGGTGTGACTGCTCTCGAGCTCAGCGCGGAGGATCACCATTTGGCGGAGACCGTCGGCGAACTGCGGGTAATCGCGGGGGGCGCCGGGGTCGCTGATGGAGGCGTAGAAGCGGCGGAAGACCTGCTTGAAGGTGTCGTCGTAACCTTCACTGTGTCCGCCGGGAAGGTCGGCAAAGGCGCGCGCTGCGGGATGGAGAAGCGACGGGTCCTTGATGATGATGCAGTTTGCGCTGTCGCGATGGCCGATCCAGAGTTCGTCGGGGCGCTCCTGATCCCAGGCGACACCGGATTTGGTTCCGTAGATTTCGATATTGAGGCGGTTCTTGCGGCCGGCAGAAACCTGGCTGGCGGTCATGGCGCCGCGTGCGCGTTCGCCCATGCGGAAGATGACGGCGCCGAAGTCTTCTGTGTCGATGGGAGTGTCGACAACGTCGACGACGTTGAGCAGCTTGTTAGCGAAAGTCTCGACGGGACCTTTGGGCTGCTTGCGGGTTTTGTGGACGGTGTTGAGGTCGGCACAGAGGGTGCTGACGCGAAGGCCAGTCAGGTGCTCTGCCATATCGAACCAGTGGGAGCCGATGTCGGCCATGGCGCGGGAGGAGCCGCCGAATTTGGAATCGACGCGCCAGTTCCAGTCAGTGTCGTGGAGGAGCCAGTCCTGGGAATAGGTGCCCTGGACGACCAGGACTTCGCCGAGGTCGCCCGCTTCGCGCATGGCGCGCATCTGCTGGACGACGGGGTAATAGCGGAGATTGTGACAGACGCAGGTCCGCAATCCTTTTTGGGCGGCGAGGGCGGCCAGCTCCTGGGCTTCTTCGACTGTGGTGGCCAGGGGTTTTTCGCAAAGCACGTGTTTGCCGGCAAGGAGGGCCTCTTTGGCCATGGAGAAGTGCTGGGCGTTGGGCGTGCAGAGGTCGATGGCGTCGATGGTAGGGTCGCGGAGGACGGCGGCTGGGTCCAGCTGAGGGACGCCGAAGGGGGAACCGAGCCGCTCTGCAGCGACGGTATTGCGGCCGGCGATGGCGGCCACGTCGACATTTTCGGTGCGGCGGAGAGCCTCGAGGTGGACGCGGCCCATGAATCCTGTGCCGATGATGGCGGTGCGGATGCGTTTGGTCATATTCCCTCGGAGGCTGCGGCCCCTGCTATTGTAGAGGTCTTTTGCGGCGGGGCAGGTGGGGCAGGGCGGAAGCAAGGCTTTCCCGAAATGGCACGCAAGAGTACGTTCGGACCGGGTGCGGCGCCAGATTCTTTTGAATTGTGGACGCTAGAGGCGTTTGCTTCTTGCTGTGGGGTGAACCTGGCGACTCGCGGAAAGGCTTTTGGCTTTTGGATCTCGGCGGTAGCTCGCGTTTACACCACCACCGAGCGTCGGGCTACACCCACCAGGCAGCGGCGGGCTGCTCGCGGATGACGAGGTCGTTGAGGAAGGCGGCGGCTTTGGTCAGGCCTTCTTCCGCTGAGAGCAGCGAATCTTCGTGTTCGATGGAGAGCACGTTGTCGTAGCCGAACATGCGGAGGGTGGAGACGAATTCCTTCCACCACTCCGCACCGTGGCCGTAGCCGACGGTGCGGAAGAGCCAGCCGCGATTGCGCTCGTCCGTGTAGGGTTTGGTGTCGAGGACGCCGGTGAGCGGCAGGTTCGCGGGGTAGAGTTGCGTGTCTTTGGCGTGGACGTAGAAGATGGCTTCGCCGAGTTTGCGAACGGCGGCGATGGGATCGATGTTCTGCCAGAAGAGATGGCTGGGGTCGAGATTGGCACCGACCGCGGGACCGGCGATGGCGCGGAGTTTGAGCATCGTCTCCGGACTGTAGGCGACGAATCCAGGATGCATTTCGATGGCGATGCGGACACCGTGATCGGCAGCGAATTTGCCGTGCTCGGTCCAGTAGGGGGTGACGACTTTTTCCCATTGCCACTGGAGCACGTCGAGGTAGTCGGGCGGCCAGGGACAGGTGACCCAGTTGGGAGCTGTGGATTGGGGTGAGTCACCGGGGCAGCCGGAGAAGTCGACGACGACAGGGACACCTAGTTTTTCTGCGAGAAGGACGGTTTTACGACTGACGTCGCGGTGCTGGGCGGCGCGAACGGGGTCTGGATGCAGCGCGTTGCCGTGACAGCTAAGGGCACTGATGGCGATGCCATGGTCGGAGAGAATTTTGCGGAACTCGGTAAGCACCTTGCTGTCGTCGAGCATGGCAAGCTTGCAGTGCGCGTCACCGGGATAGTTGCCGGTCCCGAATTCGACGGTATCGATGTGAAGAGCTTTGAGCTTATCGAGGACGGCGGGAAGCGGAAGCTGGGAGAGAAGTGGGGTGAAGACTCCGACTTTCATGCGTAACAGGGTACAGGGTGCGGGCTCGTGCTGCCGAGGGCCGGAAACCGGGAACCGGGAACCGGGCGGCTGCTGAGGTCCCGCAAGACGGGACACAGTGCGGGCTGGGCGGTGAAAATGGAACTCATGGACGCACTCGTGATGAAACCAGGCGTAACGCGATGGGATGAAGTGAGCCTGGGTGAGGTGATGCTGCGGCTCGATCCGGGCGAAGGGCGCGTGCACACGACGCGGCGCTTTGAGGTGTGGGAGGGGGGCGGCGAATACAACGTGGCGCGCGGGCTGCGGCGCTGCTTCGGTCTGCGAACGGCAGTGGCGACGGCGCTGGCGGACAATCCTGTGGGGCGGCTGGTGGAGGATTTGATTCTGCAGGGTGGGGTCGACGCTTCCCTGCTTCGGTGGCTACCGTATGACGGCGTGGGCCGCACGGTACGCAACGGGTTGAATTTTACGGAGCGCGGGTTTGGGGTGCGGGCGGGGGTTGGATGCTCGGACCGTGGACATACAGCGATTTCGTTGACGAAGACGGGCGATTTTGATTGGGAAGACGTTTTTGGCCCCGGGAACGGTGCGCGCTGGTTTCATACCGGAGGGATATTTGCGGCGCTGTCGGAGTCGACTCCGGGCGTGGCGGTGGAGGCGATGGACGCGGCGCGGAAGTATGCCACGCCGATTTCGTATGACCTGAACTTTCGCGATTCGCTGTGGAAGAGCATTGGCGGGAAGGCGAAGGCGCAGGAGGTGAATCGCGAGCTGGTGCGGAAGGTGGATGTGCTGCTGGGGAACGAAGAGGACTTCTCGGCCATGCTGGGGATTTCGTTGCAAGGGGTGCGAGAAGACTTTGGTGAGCTGCCGGTGGCGAGTTATGAGCAGCTGTTGCGCGATGTGGTGGAGGCGTATCCAAATTTAAAGGTGGTGGCGACGACGTTGCGGACGGCGCACACGGCGACCCGCAATGCGTGGGGTGCGATGGCGCTGGCCGGGGGAGAGATTGTTCATGTGGCGCAGCGCGAGGTTGAGATTCTGGATCGTGTGGGCGGTGGCGACTCGTTTGCGTCAGGTTTGATTTATGGCCTTCTCGCCGGAAAACCGGCGGAGTGGGCGGTGCGCTGTGGCGTAGCGCATGGTGCGCTGGCGATGACCACACCGGGGGATACGAGCATGGCGACGTTGGCGGAAGTGGAGCGCGTGATGAAGGGTGAGTCGGCGCGCATTGCGCGGTAGCCAGTAGTCAATACTGAGTAGTGAGTAAACGGACAATTGCAGCGGGAGCGAAGATGCATTCAGGGGACACAAAACAATGGATCGAGCGCGTCGGGATTATGCCGGTGCTGCGCGCGCGATCGGAGCGGGAGGGGCATGCGCTGGTCGAGGCACTGGTTGCGGGCGGCATCACCGTGATGGAAGTAACGATGACGGTGCCGGGGGCGGTGGATCTGCTGCGCGCGCTGAAAAAGGAGTACGGTGACAAGCTGCTGCTGGGGTCGGGTACGGTGACCGACGCGGAGCAGGTTGCGGCGACCATCGATGCGGGGGCGGAGTTTGTGGTGAGCCCCAGCTTTCATCCGGAAGTTGTGGAGAAGACGAAGGAGCTCGGAAAGGTTTCGATTCCCGGGGCGCTGACGCCGACTGAGGTGATTGCGGCGTGGCGTGCGGGTGCCGACTATGTGAAGATCTTTCCGTGCTCGGCGGTGGGTGGGTCAAGTTATTTGAAGGCGCTGCTGGCGCCGTTTCCTCATCTGCAGTTGATTCCGACGGGCGGCGTGACGCTCGAAACCGCAGTTGATTTTCTGAAGGCCGGAGCGCGGGCACTGGGAGTAGGGACGGACCTGGTGAATCCGAAAGCGATTGAAGAGGGCAGGCCGGAGACGGTGACGGCGACTGCGCGCAAATACCTGGAAATCGTGCAGCAGGTTCGAAAGCGCGCGTAAGACCGTGACCCAACGCCGGGATTGCCTGCAGGTTTATCTCCGTCGAAACAATCTGCCATACTGGGTTGCCGCATTCGGAGCTCGCCAGGGCCTGACGGTGCAGGCTATGCCCACTAATTCAGTCTGAGGAGAAAAAGACTTATGTATGACATGAAGAACCTGACGAAGATCAAGGTCCTTGAAGAAAATGCTGTAGAGGCAGCAAAGACTTTCTGGGCGTTCGACAAAGCTGCGATGGCAGAGGGGGCCATTTCGGTGAAGAACAAGGAGCTGATGGCGCTGGCGGTTGCCTTCACGACGCAGTGTCCTTACTGCATTGAAATTCACGCGAAGCGGGCGCGTACGGCCGGAGCAAGCGATGCGGAGATCTCCGAAGTCGTGTTTATCTCTGCCGCTCTGCGCGCGGGAGCCGCGGTTACGCACGGCACGCATGCACTCCTATAGGAGAAGGTTCAGGAGACGGATCAGATTTCGGGGTCCGGCGGAGCGTGGCCGGACACCGATACAATTTCGTTGATGACTGCGAAACGAGTCGCGAAGAAGGCTGCAAAGAAGTCGCTCGCTGCCGGACCGGTCGCTGCCGGACCGGTCGCTGCCGGATCGGTCGCCACCAGGCCGGCGCGGAAAGCTTCTCTCAAAGCTACAAAAGCGGGGGGCCGAGTCACGGCTGGGCATCAGAAGCGAAATCCAGGTCCGACCGCCGGTCTGGAGCTGGACCCGAGGCGGATCGAAGAGCTGCTGAGGCGGTTGCGGGCAACGTATCCGAAGGCCGAGTGCGCGCTGCATCATCGCAACGCATGGGAGCTGCTGGTGGCGACGATCCTTTCGGCGCAGTGCACCGATGTGCGGGTGAACATGGTGACGCCGGAGTTGTTTCGCAAATTTCCTACGCCAGCTGCGTTTGCGGCGGCTTCTCTGCCGGCGATTGAGGAAGAGATTCGGTCGACGGGTTTTTATCACAACAAGGCGAAGTCGATTTCCGGCGCGGCGAAAAAGCTGATCAGCGATTTTGGGGGCAAGGTGCCGGAGACGATGGCGGAATTGCTGACATTGCCTGGAGTGGCGCGAAAGACGGGCAATGTGGTCCTGGGTGTGGCGTTCAAAAAGGCCGAAGGTGTGGTGGTGGACACGCATGTGCTGCGGTTGTCGCATCGCCTCGGACTGACGCTGGCGGAGGATCCGAAGAAGGTAGAGCAGGATCTGATGCGGATTATTCCCAGGGACCGGTGGATCGCGTTTTCGCACGAGATGATTCATCATGGGCGGCAGGTTTGCATCGCGCGGAAACCACGGTGCATCGACTGCCCACTGGAAACACTGTGCAACGCGCCGGATAAGACGTGGACGAGCCATTGAAAAGTGGTTGTCTGTTGTCAGCGTTCAGTTGTCAGCGTTCAGTTGTCAGTGCTCAGTTGTCAGTGCTCAGTTGCCGTCAGCCGTCAGCGGCTAGCCGCGCGATCGCCTGACGAGGCGGGGATTGGCGCGCTTCCCGGATGGGGGCTGGATGCATCCAACAACGGTTGGAGGAAAAGATGAAACGTACCCTTGCCGCTGTTTGCTGTTTCGCTCTTTGCTCAATTCCCGTCCTTGCGCAAAAGTCGGGAGCCATGACCGACCAGCAGTTTGTGGATATGGCCGCGCAAACGGACATGGTCGAAGCCAACCTGGGGCAGTTAGCGCAGTCCTCAGCTTCGGCACAGGCTGTAAAGGACTACGGGCAAATGCTGACCACGGATCACAACAGCGATTACGGTCAGCTCTACACTGCCGCACAGCAGGCCAGTCTGACGGTGCCGACTGCAATTGACGCCCAGCATAACAAGGCGATGATCGACCCCTTCCAGAAACTGACGGGCGCGGCCTTCGATCACAAGTACATCCTGGAGATGATTGCGGGGCACACCAAGGCCATCGCGGTCTACAAGAAAGAAGCGGCCGATGCGCAGAACGCGTCGATCAAGAGCTATGCAGAGGCAGCGTTGCCGGTGCTCCAGAAGCATCTCGACGGCGCCAAAGCACTGCTGAAGAGCAAATAATGCGGGGGTGAGAGCAGCCGGCAGTGATCCGCCTACAGGGCTCACTGCGGGCTGCTCGTTCGCCATTCTGCAAGGGTTCACGCTACTCCAGCTGTACGTTGATGCTAGACTTCCGGATGCAATCGCGGCCAGGATAGAGGCGCCGCAGAAACCAACATGCACCTCGGGAGATGGCGATGAATGGGTTCTCTGGCTCTGGTTCTTTGTTGTCGCGGAGACGGTTTCTGCAGACTGCGGGTGCGGCAGCGGTAGTGACGCGCAGCAGCTGGGCTCGCGCCGGGTTTGTACCGGCCTCTGATCGGATCACGATTGGCGTGGTTGGCTGGGGCATGATGGGGCCGGCGAACACGAAGGCGTTTTTGGGCGAGGCGGATTGCCAGGTGGTGGCGGCATGCGATCTGGACAAGGATCATCTACAGGCGGCGCTCGACACCATCAACGGGCACTATGGCAACCAGGACTGCAGGGGCTATCGCGACTATCGCGAGATGCTGGCGCGGCCGGACATTGACGCGGTGATGATCGCGGTGCCGGATCACTGGCATGCGGTGCTTGCGACCGAAGCGGCGAATCGAAAGAAGGACATCTACGGCGAGAAGCCGCTGGCGCGGACCGTTTTTGAGCAGCAGGCGATCGTGCGGGCGGTCGAGAAGAACGGGGTGATATGGCAGACGGGTTCGTGGCAGCGCTCACTTCCCTCTTTCCACAAAGCCGCGGAGATTGTTCGCAACGGGATGATCGGCGACGTCACGCGCGTCGAAGTGGGCTTGCCGGGCGGGCATCACGATTTCCCCGGGACGCTGCCGGCGCTGATGGCGAAACTGGCCTCGCTGCCGAACAAGCCGGAGAGCCCGGCCCAGATTGTGCCTGGGACGCCGGCGTGGGACCTGGCCGTCTCGGACCCACCGGCGGACTTCGACTACGACACGTGGCTGGGGCCCTCGAAGATGGAGCCGTACATTGCGGTGCGGGTTTACCAGAACTGGCGCTGGAACTACAACACGGGCGGCGGGCAGTTGATGGACTGGATTGGACATCACGGCGACATCGCGCACTGGGGACTGGGGTTCGATCACACGGGACCGTCGGTGGTGGAAGGTCATGGCGAATTTCCGCCGGGCAATGCGGTGTGGAACACCGCGACCAGGTACACGATTGAATGTCAGTACAAAAAGGAAGTGACGGGCTACCCGGTGGACGTGACGATGACGATTGCGGGCGGCTCGCCGGCGATTGCCATGGGTACGAAGTGGATCGGCAAGGACGGATGGGTGTGGGTGGATCGCAGCGGGTTTGACGCGTCGAACCCGGAATGGGTGAAGGAGGAGTCGCTGCCCGATTCCGAGAGGAAGGTTCAGCTCATCGTGTCGCAGGAGCATCGGCGGAATTTTCTGGACAGCGTCAAATCGAGGAAGCCAACGATTGCGCCGGTGGAGACGGCGCATCACTCGACGATTCCTGGGCACCTTGGGCTGATTTCAATGCTGACGGGTCGCAGGATCGAATGGGACGTTCAGAAGGAGACCATCCTGAACGATCCTGGGGCGAGCGCTCTGCTGACGCGGCCGTATCGGGAGCCGTGGAAACTGAGCTGAGGTTTAGGGGCGAGCCTGCCGGTCACGAATCGCGAACCGACGCGCGACTTATAATCAGCTTTGGTGCGAGGACTTTGTCGAGTTCGCGGCTTTGTGGCTTTTTTTCTGCTGGCCGGGATGGCCGGAAGCGGGATTTCTCACGCGCAGGAAGCCGCCGATGCCAAACCTGCTGGAGCCGGCGAGACGCACGGCCGGTTGATGCTGGTGCTGCCGTTCGAAAACCGGACTGGCGACGCCACGCTCGACTGGATGGGGGAGGCGTTTCCGGATGTGCTGAACCGGCGGTTGAACTCAGCCGGTTTTCTAACGATCAGCCGCGGTGATCGTCTCTACGCCTTTGATCATCTGGGACTGCCGTTGAATCTTGAGCCGACGCGGGCGACGGCGATCCGGATCGCGCAAACTCTGGACGCCGACTATGTTGTCTTCGGCCATTACAGCGGGACAGCGAGTCAGATCGCGGCCGATGCGGATGTTCTGGATGTTTCCGGCCTGCATCTGAGCGCACCGATTGAGCAGCAGGGCGACGCCGATCACTTGCTGGAGACGATCAACAGCGTGGCGTGGAAGGTGACGCGGCAGCTGGATCCTGGCTACGCGGTGGAGGAACAGACCTTTATCGCAGCCGATAAGAGTCTGAGCGCCGAAGCCTTCGAGGACTACATCAAGGGATTGGCTACGGAAAGTGCAAAGGATGCGATTCCGTATTTACGCGACGCGGTGAAGCTGGATCCGGACTTTGCGACAGCATGGCTGGCGCTGGGCCGCGCGCAGTTCACAAATCAGGATTACGAAGAGGCAGCGGTAACGCTGGGCCACTTGCCGAAGGATAATTCGAACGCGCTGGAGGCGGATTTCTACCGGGGCCTTGCCTGCTTTTACACGGGAAATTATCGCGAGGCAGAAGACGCGTTCGCGTTTGTGAGCACACGGCTGCCACTGCCGGAAGTAGTGAACAATCAGGGAGTGGCAGCCAGCCGGCGCGGCAAGGATGCCGGAGCCCTGTTCCAGCAGGCTATCGCCGCCGATGCGCGCGACCCGGACTACCACTTCAATCTGGCGCTGGCGTTGGCGCGCCGCAAAGACATCGATGGCGCAGTGAAGGAGCTGGATCAGGTGCTGGCGCTTCGACCTCAGGATACTGAGGCGCAGGCGTACGAAGCGCAACTGAAGGATCCGGGGCCGGCGAAGCCGAACCCTGATCCGGGACACGCGGTTGCGGACACCCAGGGGCCGCTGACTCGGGTGAAGCGCGGCTACAGCGAGGCGGGGTTCCGTCAGGCAGCTTTTGAAATGGAGCAGGTGCAGCAGATGCGGCTGGCCTCGATGGCGCCTCCGCAGCGGGCCCAGGAAAACGTGAAGGACGGGGATCAGTTCTTCCAGCGGGGACTGGTACTGGAGGCGGAACGGGAGTATCGTGAGGCACTGGCAGCCGATCCTCAATCGGCGCTGGCCCATGCGGGACTGGCCGCGGTGCGAGAGCGCAGCGGCGACACGGATGCGGCGCGGCAGGAAGCGAAAGTGTCGATCCAGCTGGTGCCCAATGTGCCGGCGTATCTGGTTTTGGCGAGGCTTGACCTGCAGGCGAACGAACTGAGCGCTGCGGCGGGCGACGTGGGCGATGCGCTCAGAGTGGATCCGGCCAATGCCAGCGCGAAGGGCATGAAGCTGGCGCTGGAGCGGCGAGGACAGACGATGCCATGAGAGCCATGGGACACCACGAGCAGCATCTGAACCATGGACCCCTGATCCTGACTGGGCTGATTTTGCTGTTTCTGTTTTGCATTCTGGGACCGTGTACGGCGCGGGTAGGAGCGCAGAACGGGCAGGTAGTGATTCTGCACCTCGACGACACAATTCAGCCGATCAGCGCCGACTATCTGAAGCGCGGCATCGACCGGGCGGCGGATATTCATGCGCAGGCGGTGCTGGTGGAGCTGAACACTCCGGGCGGACTGCTGGAATCGACACGCACGATGGTTGGCGAGATTCTGAATTCGCCTGCTCCGGTGATTTTCTATGTTGCTCCGGCGGGCAGCCGGGCTGGCTCGGCGGGATTCTTCCTGATGGAAGCGGCGGATATTGCGGCGATGGCGCCGGGAACGAATGCGGGGGCTGCGCATCCGGTGGTCGAGATGGGCAAGATCGACGACACGATGAAGCAGAAGATCCTGAACGATACTTTGGCGTTTCTGCGGTCGTATGTGTCGGCGCGTGGGCGGAATGTGGATGCGGCGCAGGACGCGGTCGAGAACTCGAAATCGTATACGGACCAGGAAGCGCAGCAACTGCACCTGATCGACGTGATTGCGCCGGATGACCGCGCGTTGCTGGACGCGGTGGACGGACGGCAGGTGAAGCGCTTCAATGGGACGACGCAGGTGCTGCATACGCGCGGGACTTCGATGGTCGCCGTCGATCCGACGATTCGCGAGCAGATCATGGATCGGCTGATGGATCCGAATCTCGCTGTGCTGATTCTTCTGGCCGGGGCGCTGCTGGTTTACATGGAATTCAACACGCCGGGCACGATTATTCCTGGCGCGCTGGGTACGCTGCTGCTGTTGCTTGCGTTGTTCTCGCTGAATCTGCTGCCGATACGGTATACGTCGCTGGCGCTGATTATTGGCGCGATCATTCTGATGGTGCTGGAGGCGAAGTTTCCGAGCCACGGCATTCTGGCGGCCACCGGGACGGTGGCGCTGGTGCTGGGGACGCTGACGCTGGTGGCGGGACCAATCCCTGAAATGCGGGTGCAGCTGGCGACGGCGATTGCAACCGGTCTGGCGTTCGGGCTGATCACGACGTTTCTGGTGCGGATTGCGTGGCGCGCCCGACAAAACAAGGTGATGATTGGGCCGGATGCTCTGGTGGGAACGCTTGGGGTGGCCCAGGAGGCCCTTGCCCCGCGGGGACAGATTCTTGTCCATGGAGAGTTGTGGCTGGCTGAGTCGCAGGGCGCGCCGGTTACTGCAGGAGAGAGCGTCAGAGTGCGCGGCGTAGACGGGCTGAAGCTGTTAGTGGAGCCGGTACAAGAGCGTGTTCCGGCCTGATTTTGCGCGGGCTTTGCGGCACCCGGTGCGGTAGAATCACAGCCGGGCGTAAGGGGCCCGCTTATGTTCAGCGTTCCGATTCTTGTCGTCATTGTCGTCGTCGTTCTGTACCTGCTGAATTCCATCAAGATTCTGCGCGAATATGAGCGGGGCGTGATTTTCCGTCTGGGACGCGCTTTGCCGGCGCCCAAAGGTCCCGGAATCATCCTGGTCTTTCGACCCATCGATCAGATGGTGCGGGTATCGCTGCGCCAGGAAGTGATGGAGGTCCCACCGCAGGACGTCATCACCAAAGACAACGTGACGATCAAGGTGAATGCCGTGATCACGATGCGGGTTCTCGATCCGGCGAGGGCGGTGATCGAGGTTTCAAACTATGTCTACCAGACATCGCAGTTTGCGCAGACCACGCTACGGTCGGTACTGGGCGAGGTGGAACTGGACGGACTGCTCTCGCATCGCGACGTGTTGAACCAACGGATTCAGACCATCATCGACCAGCGTACCGAACCCTGGGGAGTGAAGGTGGTCAGCGTGGAAGTAAAGCAGGTGGACCTGCCGGAATCGATGCTGCGCGCCATGGCGAAACAGGCGGAAGCAGAGCGCGAGAAGCGGTCGAAGATCATCAACGCGGAGGGCGAATTTGCGGCGGCACAGCGCCTGGTGGAGGCGGCCGATTTGCTGGCGGCGCAGCCGGTAACGCTCCAGTTGAAGTATCTGCAAACGCTCACGGATATCGGCGTCGAAAAGAACACGACCATTGTCTTCCCGCTACCGATGGAGCTCATTTCTTTGCTCACTAAATTCGCACCACCGCATGCAACACCGCCACCTGAAACCAAATAACGGGTTCTCATCCCCCAGAGGTCCCCATGTCTTTCTTATTCGATACTCAGGAAGAGAAAGAAACTCGCAGAAGCCCCCGTTACACAGCCACGCCCTCGCGCGCAGCCGATAACGACACGGAGATTGCCCTGGGGACGCGTTCCCTGCTGGCGATTTTCTTTGGTCTGGTACTGATCTGCGCAGTTTTCTTTGGGCTGGGATACTCCGTGGGCCGGGGGAGCGGCACGCGAGCTGCGGTTGCGCCTCCGACCGATGTCAGCACGCTGCCTGACAGTCATTTGTCGAAGCCTTCGCCGGAGCAGACGCTGACTCCGGTGGAAACACCGCCGCCGACAACGGACCCGGGCGATGGTACGTCCTCCTCTCCCGAATCCGGTACGGCACAGGCAAGGACTCCAAACAGCACGCCTGCGCCCCCCGCTGCGCTGAAGCCTTCACCGAGCGCCGTTACTGAAACGCCTTTGACCGCGCCCTCTGCCAGGCCAGCCGGGCTGCAGCCTGCCGCGGCGACCCTGGCATCTACGTTTATGGTGCAGGTGGCGGCGGTTCGGGTACCGCAGGACGCGCAGATTCTGGTGGATGCATTGAAAAAGCGCGGCTACACGGCTGCGGCAAGGAACGAACCGCAGGACCAGCTGCTGCATATCCAGCTCGGCCCGTTCACCTCGCGCTCCGACGCGATCGCCATGCGCGGCAGACTGCTCACCGATGGTTATAACGCGGTGATTAAGTAGCTCAGGCTCGCATCCACTCCGGCAATCCTGAAGCGATGGCTCCGCGTACGGCCTCCATCAGGGCTTCCATGTTCGGGTAATCCTGGGGCCTGATGGGCTGATGGAACACCACATGCGCGGTACCCGGATAGATCTTTACGCTGCCCCTCTTCATCATGCTTTCGGTGCCGTAGATTGAGACGGGGACGACGGGAGCGCCGCTGTGCATCGCCAGATAGAATGAACCCTTTTTGAAGGGTTGCAAACGTCCGTCGCGCGAGCGAGTTCCCTCGACAAACGAAAGCACGTTGACGCCGGAAGCCAGGACACGGGTTGCATCTTCCATGCTCGCGATGGCGCTTTCAACGCGGCCATCGCGGTCGACGGGAATAAAGTTCGCAAGACGCATGCCCCAGCCCAACACCGGAATCTTCATGAGAGATCGCTTGAGAAAGGCGGACGTCCGCACGGGCAGGAGCGGGATCAGGATAGGCGGATCGAGATTCGAGACATGATTCGAAAAGAAGAGGTAGTGCTGCGACGGATCGGGTGATGCATGCCCCGTGATCTCAGCGCGAACTCCTGCAAGCCGCACTCCGGTTCGTACCACCCATAAGGCTCCGCGGTACAGGGGGAGAACGTCGCGGCTGAGGATTGCCCACGGAAGTGTGACGATGGCAACTGGGATGCCAAGGATTACCCAGGTGGAGAACAGCATGATGGCAGCGAGCATGGCTTAGTTCGGCCGACTGCTTTGCGACAGGGCTGCCGGCAGCTTCTCGTAGATGCCGTCGAAGCCGCCGTTGGACAGGATCGCCACGACGTCGCCGGAGACGAGCCGCGGAGCCACATTTGTAACAATGGCGTCGGCATTTGCCAGGAGCGTGGCGTCGCGGCCTGCCGCATAGAGCGCCGCCACGAGATTCTCCGGATGCAAGCGCTCCGCCGGCGGGATCTTCTCGGAGTGGAAGACGGAGGCCACCACGATGCTATCGGCTATGGCCAGGCTCTCTACCAGCTCGTGCTCGAAAACATTGCGCCGCAAAGTATTGGAGCGTGGTTCGAGGATGGCCCAAAGTCGCCTCCCCGGATAAGCAGATCGAAGAGCACGCAGCGTCTCCCGGATGGCTGTAGGGTGATGGGCGAAGTCATCGATGACGGTGATTCCATTTACTACCGCCTTGACTTCGAGGCGGCGGCGGACGCTGCGAAAGGTCGCCAGCGCTTCGATAATCGGCCCGGGCGGAATTCCCTGCCCGGCCGCCAGCGCAACAGCGGCGGTGGCATTGAGCGCATTGTGCTCGCCCGCCATCGTCAGGCTGAGTTGGATCCAGGGTTGGCCGGCGCGGAGCACGTTCCAACGACTGGCTCCATTTTCAAAGCGCAGATCTGCGAGTCGCCACGTGGACTTTGCATCGAATCCGTACCGTTCGACGGCGCACATTGCGTGGCTGACGCACTCAGAAACATTGCCCGAGCCGTCAAATGCAACAATGCGGCCACGGCGCGGCACGAGGTTCACCAGCCGTTTGAAGGCGGTCTTTACCGAATCGAGATCGCGATAAATGTCGGCATGATCAAACTCGACGTGGGTGAGAATCAGCGCGTCGGGAAAGTAATGCATGAACTTCGGTCCCTTGTCGAAGAAGGCCGTGTCATACTCATCGCCCTCGATGATGAAGGAGCGCCCGCTGGCCAGATGAAAGCTGGTGCCGAAATTCTCGGCAACGCCTCCGATGAGAAACGAGGGCGCCAGGGTCGGGTCGCGACGCGCGGCGACTTCATAAATCCACGCCAGCATGCTGGTCGTTGTTGTTTTGCCGTGCGTTCCGGCAACCACCAGCGATTCGTGCCCCGGGGACTGGGGCGGCCGGATGAACTCGTCATGGATGATCCTTGCCAGGGACGTGAACGGGATGCCCTGATCGAGCATGGCCTCCACCTCGACATTGCCGCGTGAGATGGCGTTTCCCACGATGATGAGATCTGGAGCGGGCTGGAGGTTGGCTTCAGAAAACGGCTCGGCGATGGGGATATTCAGCTCCCGGAGCAAATCAGACATTGGCGGATAAGCGGCCTGGTCAGAGCCCGTGACGCGATGACCTTGAAGCTGCAGCAATCCGGCGAGGGATGCCATGGCCGTTCCGCAGATTCCGATGAGGTGAATGTGTTTCTTATCGGGCATGACGGGGGACGGTCACAGCTCGCTCGAGCAAATGTAACAATGGCTGATCGGATTCGAGCACGAGCTCGGCATCGATTCCAAAGGGCAGGGTGACATTGCCGCCCGAGACGTGGCCGGAGCGCAAGCCAATGGCGATCGGAACATTGAATGGCTCAAGCAGCCGGAGGATGACCTGCTGCAGGAGGTCGGGATCCGCGCCACGCGAGCCGCACTCCGTCATTTCGCCGAAGATGAACCCGCGTGCACCCTCAAACTTGCCTGCAACGATCATCTGGCGGAGCATGCGGTCGATCTGGTAGGGTTTGGCGCCGACGTCTTCGAGGAAAAGAAGCTTGCCTTCGGTGCTGGGAGCGAAGCGCGTGCCGAGAGCAGCGGTGAGCAAGCTGAGGCAGCCTCCATAAAGAACGCCCTGGCCGGTGCCGCGCCGAAGCGCGCGGAGGCCCTGCTCCGTACCGGCGCGGACGAGGCCGCCAGTGATGGAAGCACGAAAGCTATCGAGGTCCACACCATTCTCGACCGAAAAGTCCGCAGCTGCCATGGGTCCGTGGAAGGAAACCAGGCCGGTCTGGTCGAGCAGCCAGGTTTGTAGTGCTGTGATGTCGCTGTAGGCGAAGAGCGGCTTGGGATGAGCGCGGATGAGATCGAGATCGAGACCATCAAGGAGATAGTTCGATCCGTAACCGCCACGGGTGCAAATAAGGGCGGCGACTGCCGGATCGGCAAAGGCGGCATGCAGGTCGGCCAGCCGTTCCTCCGTCGTGCCTGAAAAATAGGGGGCTTGCTTTCCCAGTGCATGCTCGGCAACAGAGACTTCGTAGCCCAGGGAGCGCAGCAGATCGATGCCGCGGTTGATGCGATCGGAGCGAGCACTGCTCGCGAGCGAAACGACGGCAATCTTCGCGCCGCGCGGCACCGAAGGCGGTTTCAGTATCCGATCAGGCAAGGAGCACCTCTCCTGCAGCAATCAATTGGGCTGGTCCGGTGAGGATCATTTCCGTACCAGGACCGGACCAGTCTACTTGTTGCGAACCGCCGGGAGCGTGGACGGTCATGGGCGACTTTCCGCCGCAGTGCGCGATGATGGCTGTGGCGCTGGCGCAGGTACCGGTACCGGAAGATGTTGTGGGCCCCACCCCGCGCTCAAAGATGCGGATCTCAACCTCGTTGGCCTGGATCATACGCACAAAGAGCACATTGATCTGCTGGGGAAACTGCTTGTGGAAGCAAATTTCGCGCCCGAGTTCCTGCCATCCGCGATTATGAGCGCGGAAATTGTCATCGTTTACGACGATGACAAAATGTGGATTCCCCATGGAGACGTGAACGCCATAGACGATGGTTTTGTCGGCAAGCACGACCTGGGATTGAGTGATTTCCGGAATACCCATATTTGCTGCAATTTGGAAATTGGTTCCATCCGTGGAGACGATAGAGCATTGGCGCGGGCCAGCATCGGTCTCGAGCGTGACTCCATCTCCTGCGACGGCGTTGGCTTTGTGCGCAAGCCAGGCCGCGACGCAGCGCGTGCCGTTGCCGGATATCTCCGCAATGGAACCGTCGGCGTTGGCAAGACGAATACGGCCCATCATCGCACCTGTAACTTCGAGGAACTCCACGCCGTCGGCGCCGAATCCTGTATGCCGCACGCATAATCGCTTCGCCAATTCGGGATCGCACGCGCCTTCGACGATCAGGAAGTCGTTACCGCAGGCATGCGCCTTCGCAAAACGCATTACTCATCCTCCGCGTCGCGATAGGCATGGACTTCATCGATGGCGGGCGCGCCCTTCAGTGCGGTGAAAAGCCTCAGGTGAAAACGCCGATTCGCGGAGAGATCGAAGGAGAGCCGCTGAAGTTCTCCGACCGGCTGGCTTTCGAGGGGTTCCATGTGGCGATTCTCGTGATCCATCACCCTGAGGATGGACGCGGTCATTTGGACTGCATCGGTGCCACGAACTTCATAGGTCATAGCGTAAAGCTTAAGGTTTGCGCGGTACTCAAGGATCCGCACCATTTCCAGAACCAGGAGCACAACAACAGTAGCGAAGATGGCGGGAAAGTAGAGGCCGGCACCGCAGGCCATGCCGATGGAGGCGACTGCCCAGACCGTGGCGGCGCTGGTGAGGCCGCTGACGCGATCGCGGTTATGAAGGATCAGCCCGGCACCGAGGAAACCAATACCCTGGACGATGTTCGAGGCGATTTGTCCACGATTCGGGCTGTTATCTCCGGCGATGATGGCGGAGAGAAAGGTGAACATGGCCGCGCCGAAGCAGATGAGGACGTTGGTGCGAACGCCGGAGGGCCGGTGGTGATATTCGCGGTCAATTCCGATGGCACAACCGAGTGCGGCTGCCAGGAGCAGGCGTCCTACGGCGCCGCCCGTGAGGAGCAGTTGTTCAAGGCGGCTGAAGGCGATCATGTGGCCGTTGGTATCAGTCGTGAGGATCACTTGCCGGTGATCCTATCATCGGGCGCGGTGAGGTTTGAACGGTAAAAGCGGACGCAGGGTTGACCGGTAGAGCACACAATGTTGAACACGGTAAGACCCTGCGGATGGGCTTCTACAGCCTGCGCGACGGCGTCGTGGCCGGCCGCGATGACAAAGGCAGCGGACTGGGCCGGATGCTTCAGGGCTGGGATCCACTGGTAGTAGTCGGTTTCGTTGATAGTGCGGCGCAGGGGAATGCCGGCGCGCTCAAAGGCGCCGATGTGGTCCGAGGTCCAGACCAGAATTTCACCCTGCGGCGGCAACTGCTCGAGCGCGCGCGCGTAAGCCTGTTCGAAGGGAATGCGGGTGCGGGAATTCTCGATCGCCTCGCGCAGGACCAGGGGGGTAGCGCGCATGACGGCGGAGCAATTGACAATGATGAGGACGATTGCGGCCAGAAGAATGAGGGGTGAGTAGCGGGACCAGCGTTTTTCCGTCAGCCCGACAAGCCACGCGACGAAGAAGCCGAGAGACAGGGCGAAGATGGGAAGCATTTCCATGCCGTAGCGGGTGTTGTACCAGGAGTGCGGCCACCACAGAGGAATGAAGATGGGCACAGAGCCGTAGGCGACCGAGTAGGCGTAGAACGGGAGCGGGAGCCAGAGCAGGAAGAGCGGTCCAAGACAGCGTTTTCGCCATTTCCAGAGGGCGGCAACAGTACCGGCAACGACGAAGAAGAAAAGCCGGTTGCCCCAGCGAACAGGAACCGCGCCCAACTCAGCAGACTTGATGTAGTAGAGGGCCGCGACGGCCATGCTGTGCCAGCCGGGATAATGCGGGGCACCGGGCGTGGAGGTGCGGGCGTCAATGGCGCGGGCGGAGTAGGGACCGCGCATGAAGTCGAGCCAGTCGCCATATTGGCGCGCGTTCCAGGCAAACCAGAGAGCGGGCGCGGTGATGAGCATGGCGGTGAAGAGAACGAACGCGCCGCCAGCAGGGGATTTCCAGGCACGGGACCGCCAGAGAGCGCGCAATGCGATGAGCCACACGAGCGAGGCGAAGATCCAGCCATCGTAGCGGGTGAAGATTGCGGTGACGAGAACGGCACCACAGGCGGTAAGAGCGCGGCCGGCGAGGCCCTGATTCCCTTCCCCCAGAGCGCGGACGTAAGCCACGAGGAAGAGCGCGGCCCAGATCATCTGGCAGAGGAAGACGGGCTCGTTCATGGCAGTGGTCTGCATATAGAGCAGGCCGGGGTTGAGGGCGAAGAAGAGCGCAGCGACGACGGCGCCTGCGGGACGGAGCCAATAGCGCGCCAACCGCCAGAGGCCGGCGACGCTGAGGATGTAGCACGCCATGGACGGGATTGCTCCGGCGATCCCGTTTTGCCACCAGGACATGCGCATGGCAAACGGCATCATGAGCAGGTGCGGGAAGGGCAGCCAGACGGAACCGATCTGGCGGATGCCGGGATTGAGCGAATCGAGGATGCGGCGAGCGATATGGAGATGGGCGACTGCGTCTCCATAGAGCAGGAGCATATTGCGCGGGAAGCAGTAAGCGAATGCGAGGACCGAGAACAGGGCGGCAACCATGCCGGCGAAGATGGTCTCGTGGCGAAGAGAGCGCCGTTCGAGGCTGGCGCTGCTCACGGTTTCGCGCGTCTCTCGCCGCGCGGGCTTACTCGAGGTGCGAGAGCTGGCGGAAGAGCGCAAAGCGTTCCTCGATTTCGTTCGGATCAAGCTGCTGCAGGCGCTCGGTACCAAAGCGCTCCACGGCGAATGAACCCATGACGCTGCCATAGAACATGGCTTTACGGAACACGGCAGGCGTGAGCGCGGGCTGCGAGGCAATGTAGCCGAAGAATCCCCCCGCAAAGGAGTCGCCGGCACCGGTGGGATCGACCACCTCGGCGAGCGGGAGAGCGGGCGCGCGGAATGGAACGGTCACGCTGGTTTGGCCGGCAAATGAGCGATCGCCGAAGAATGCAGTTGCGCCGTATTCTCCGTGCTTGACTACGAGAGCCTTTGGCCCCATGTCCAGCACTTTGCGGGCAGCCAGCACGAGGTTCGGTTCCTTCGCCAGCATTTTCACTTCCGTATCGTTGATGAGAAGCGCATCGAGACCTTTGAGCACGCGGGCCAGATTCTCGGCATGGTCCTTAATCCAGTAATTCATGGTGTCGCCGCAGACCATTTTGACCTTTGGCATTTTGCGGCGCACTTCTTCCTGGAGGACGGGATCGATGTTCGCGAGGAAAAGGTATTCGCTGTCCTGATACTCGGCTGGAATCTTGGGAGAGAAGCTCTGGAAGACGTTCAGTTCCGTGTTGAGTGTCTGCGCCTCGTTGAGATTCTTCAGATAGGAGCCGCTCCAGAAGAAGCTTTTGCCGGGAACGTGCTCGATGCCGCGGGTATCGATGTTGCGGCGGGTAAAGACGGCTTCTTCCGCGGGACCGAAGTCTTCGCCGACAACGCCGATGACGCGGACGCCGGTGAAGTAGCTGGCGGCGAGTGCAAAATGGGTGGCCGCGCCGCCAAGACAGCGATCACGACGGCCGGAAGGGGTTTCAATTGCATCGAATGCGACACTGCCTACGACAAGAATTGCCATGCAGCCGGGTTTCCTCGTGTTTTTATTTTTGATTCCAATACTTTTCGAACAGCAGGCCCAACCTTTCGCGTGCCGCGGGGGAAATCGCATCGGGGGCAGTGAGCACGGCGAATTGCAGAGCGGATACGCAGGCGCATTTGCGGTCACGCGGCATGGCGGCGACTGCTGTCCTGACCACCTGGCAGGCGTTCGCCGCGTTCTGGTGCATGACTTTTACGATCTGATCGATGGTGACGTCGTCGTGGCCTTCGCGCCAGCAATCGTAGTCGGTCACCATGGCGGCGGTGGCATAACAAATCTCCGCTTCGCGAGCCAGTTTCGCTTCCTGCAGATTGGTCATGCCGATGACGTCGGCGCCCCAGCTGCGGTAGAGGTTTGACTCGGCGCGGGTGGAGAACTGCGGACCTTCCATGCAGACGTAGGTGCCGGTGGACTTTGCCTCGACGGCTTCGGTCTTACATGCGTCGAAGATGGCTTTCGCCACGGTCGAGCAGACCGGATCGCCGAAGGCGACATGGCCGACGATGCCATCGCCGAAGAAGGTTGAAACGCGATGGAAGGTGCGATCGATGAACTGATCGGGAACGACAAAGTCGCCCGGCTTATGCTCTTCCCTGAGCGATCCGACCGCGGAGACGGAGAGGATGCGTTCCACACCGAGCTTCTTCATCGCGTAAATATTGGCGCGGAAGTTCAGCTCCGAAGGAAGGATGCGGTGGCCCCGCCCGTGGCGGGCGAGGAAGGCGACCTTGCGGCCTTCGAGATCCCCGAGAATGAAGGCGTCGCTGGGGTCGCCAAACGGCGTTGAGACGCGCTCCTCATGAACGTTGGTGAGGCCGGGCATGGCATAGAGCCCGCTGCCTCCGATAATGCCGATTTCAGCCTGTTGCAATACGGCTCCCTGCAGGACGCGCTTCACAGTACGAGGCCGGGCCGAACCCGGCCTGCAGAGTGAGCGACGATGGATGAGTGCAAGGAATCAGTATAAATGGTGGGGCAGAGCCGCCTTCATCATGCCGCAGCCGGCCATGAAACGCACTATGCTGCCGGCCAGATCGGAGTTGGGGGCAGTGCCACGCGACGCCACCATCGCACCTTTCTGGTCGCCGCTTTGCGGCTGAGCGCTCAGCATCACGGCCTGGAGTTTGCGGGCAGTGGCAAGGTCGAAGCTCTCACTGACAAACACGTCTTTCCCGCTGGTGACGATGAGGACCGGACCCTCATTCGTTTTGTAGACCAGCTCGTCGGGGCTGGTCTCCTGGGACGTATCTCGCGCGATCGTGCTGTACTTCTTAGCCAGTTCGTCGCCGTACATTCTGACAAAGTCTCCCGCGGCCTCTTTGGTCTTCCACTGCGAAAGATAAAACAGCGAAACCGACGCGGTGGAGTTTTTATCGGGGGCGTCCTTCTTCTGCGCCGCGTAGTAAATTCCGCCATCCCACGCCGGCGTCAGTTCCGCTGCGACCTGGTTTCCGCCGAACAGTTCAGCCAGGATACGAACGTCGAGTTCGCCCATCACGCCGATATCGTATGGGCTGTACTGTGCGTCGATCACGGGATGAATGTCCGGCATATTCAGGAGCGGAGCTTTCACCTCCTGCTCATAAGCATGGGGGTTCATGATTTCGTAGCTGCTGGCCGGAGGCCGATCGAGAACGGCAGCATAGGCTCCGGCCGGAGTTTTGGAATCGGCGACCAGCGCCGCCTCGAATCTGAGGCCATCTTTGTAGGGGAAAAGCAACGATTCCTGCAGCAGCAACGGGGCGCGAGAGAGCACGGGCGAATCACCGTCGTCGGTGAGGTTGTCGAGCAGGTTCTCGATCAGTTCGGGGGCGGACCGCAGGCTCCGGTGTGCGGGGGCGAGACTGTAGTCCACAAAGACGGCCATGGCCTGTCCTTCCAGAACCGCTTCGCGCGCAGTGTCGTCTTCGTCGGTAGCGACGTGCTTTCGGTCGTCGGCGAAATTGCGCGACAGATCGTCGCTGGTCTGGCTTTGCCATTTGTCCAGATTGACGTGCTGGTCCTGAAGGGCATGAGTCAGCTCATGCGCCAGGACGGGCTTCTGGGTATCGGGGGCGATCCAGTCCAGCATATTTACGGTTTTGGTCTTGCTGTCGTAGTAGGCCGCAATCTGCTCATCGAGCAGCTTGACCAGAAACGACTGAAGATGGAAATCGGCGTCGATCAACCCGAACTTCTTAAGTACGATTTCAGAGCGCTCCATGCGCTTTGCATCTTTATCGTCCTTCGTCTTCTCGAGGAGATATTTTTCCACGTCGTTGCGCGTGATGAGACGGGGCTTGATCGGGTGTTTGATGGGCAGCTTCGTGTCTTCCGAAGCGAACTGCAGGATGGGGCCGATGGAAGAGAAGAGGTCCTTCGCCTGTTCCGGGGTGATATGGACCTCGGGCGTCGCGGGCTTCGGTTGTTCCGGTTGGGCGCCCGAGGCGCCGGGTGGTGGAGGCGGCACGGGGGGATTGGGCGTAGTCTGTGCCCCTGCGGAAAGCGCAGTCAGCAGCGCCAACGGCACCCACCAGACTTTAATGTGTCGTTGCATTCCTTTTCCCTTCGCGCTCTGTGGCGAGACTGCCGCCAGAAACTTGCGCGCTGTCAGCAGACTATAATTTTTATTAAGAGCCGTGTATGACCCAGACATACCAGATTCCCGATACCGCTGTCTTTGAAACACCACTTGCGACCCAGTTAGACGCCGGACGCGCTTCCGCTCTCGAACTGAAGATGCACCGTGGAGCCCGGACGCCGCTCCGGTTTTCCGGGCCAGCGACTGAGTTGCAGGCCCTGCTTCAGGGTGCCGGGGTATTCGATCTGGGATATCGCACCTTTCTTCGCGCAACAGGGAAGGATCGTGTTCGCTGGCTGAACGGCATGATTACGCAAGCCGTAAAAAGCATGACTGCCGGCCAGGTTGGCTACACACTTGTCTTGAATCCCCAGGGCCGTATCCAGGGCGACGGTGACGTGTTGGCTTACGACGACTCTCTGGTGCTTGAAACCGACCGCTCTCAGTCCGTACGCCTCCTGGCTCATCTGCGCCGCTTCATCATTATGGATGACGTGAAGCTTGATGAATTAGACGTATCGACCACAGCGATGGGCATCGCGGGACCCAATGTCAGCTCCATTCTGGAAAAGTTGGGTTGCAGTTTGCCGGATGCCGGTAGCTTCCGGGCCGGACAGCTGGCGGGCATCGACGTCACGCTGGTCCATGCCTGGAGTCCTGTGGTCACTCGTGGGGAGATTCATGTCGCGGCGGATCAGGCCCTGAAGCTTTGGAACGAGCTGGTGGGGGCAGGAGCGATGGCCTGCGGGGTTAAGGCGATGGAAGACTTCCGCGTCCTGGAGGGATCGCCACAGTACGATGTGGACTTCAGCGACAAGCATCTTCCTCAGGAAGCGAATCTGCCTCGCGCACTGAATTTCACCAAGGGCTGCTATATCGGCCAGGAGATTGTCGAGCGGATTCGCGCACGCGCAACGGTACACCGGGCGCTGCGGCAGTTTGAATTACAGGGAGCAGCGCCGAGTATTGGAGCCGGGGAGAAGGTGGAGCTGAAGGCCGGAGATGCAGTGGTTGGCGAGGTCACCAGCGTGGCGCGCATCGAGCTGCCAGCGGGCGGAAAGATTCTGGCGCTGGGCGTGGCGCGCATCGAGGCGCTCGAAAAAAGTGAAACCGAACCGATCCGGTATGAGGGGGGGATCGCGGTGCCGGTGGCCGCGACGTCTGATCCTGCCAGCGGATCGAAACTTTGACCCATATGGGGAGAACCGTCGTTTATGAGTGAGAAACAGCCCACATTTACGGTCACCGACAGGCGCAAATTCACGCTGGAGGGTGAACTGCGCGACGAAGCGGCAACCCAACCCGAGGAGAAATCCACAATTCCGGAACCATCGGCGAAGGTTGTCACCATGCCCGCGCCGGAAGGCCGTGAAGCAGAAGTGAACTCCGCGCCTGCTGAGGAACCCGAACTGCAGCAGTTCACCGCCCAGGAAACCGCGGAGCAGGATGCGGCGTACCAGGCGTCATCTCGCCAGATAGACGACATGCTGCGCCAGGCGAATCCCGAGATGGGGCCGACGGGGGTCATCACCTTCGAGCACATCATCCAGTCGTTTTACGTATCGGCGATGATCGCCATGGGCGCGGGCACCGAGCCCGGACAAAAAGCGCGTGTTGATATTCTTGGCGCGCGGCAGAGCATCGATATGCTGGCACTTCTGCAGGAGAAGACGAAGGGCAACCTGACGCAGAAAGAGGAAGCGACCCTGCAGAATGTACTTTTCGAGCTGCGCATGATGTTCCTGGAGATCACGAATGCCATTGCGCAATCGGCGCAGCGCCCTGCCGATGGGAAGAAGAAGTAGCCTTCCGGCCGCATGAAAGCGGAAATCATCGTTCTCGGCAGCGGGACTTCCATGGGCGTCCCGACGCTCGGGTGCGGCTGCGCGGTATGCACCTCATCGGATCCGCGCAATCGCCGCACGCGGCCCTCGATCGCAGTCACATGGAACCACGAAGGTGCGCAGCGTCTGGTGGTGGTGGATACGGGGCCGGATTTCCGTGAGCAGGCTTTGCGCGAAGGAATTGGACATGTGGACGCGGTTTTTTACACACACGGGCACGCCGACCACATTCTGGGTCTCGACGACCTGCGGCCGCTCAGCTTCGAGCACAGGCCCGGTTGGCTGCCGATGTATGCGGACCAGCAAACGGCAGACATTCTGCGACGGGTTTTCGAATACACTTTTTCGCCCGACGCGACCTATCCGAACCGGGCGCGAGTAGAACTACACAGCCTGGAAGAGAGTCAAACGGTAGAAATACACGGCGCAAACTTTCAGCGGCTGCCACTGTTGCATGGAGATCTTGATGTAGCGGGTTTCCGTTTCGGATCTGCGGCGTATCTGACCGACATGAGCAGCATCCCCGAATCGAGCCTTCCACTGCTCGACGGGCTCGACGTCATGATTGTCGATGCGCTGCGGCCACAACCCCATCCCAGCCACGCGACCATTCCCGAATCGTTGCAATGGGTGGAGCGCGTGCGTCCGCGCCGAGCGTGGTTCACACACATGTCGCATGAAGTGGACCATGAGGAGACGGAGAAGGGGTTCCCCGGAACGGTGCGGCTGACGTACGACGGACTCCGGATTCCGTTCGAGTTATAGCGATGGAGGTTTATCGTTCCATTCCGGAGCTGACGCAGTCTGTGCCGCCAACTGTCGCGGCCATCGGCAATTTTGACGGCGTGCATCGCGGACACCGGGAGATTATCGGCCGAGTGCTGGAACGAGCCCGCGCGCTGCGCGCTCGCGCCATCTCGGTAACGTTCGATCCGCACCCTCTTGCAGTGGTCCATCCGGAACAGGCACCGAAGCTGATCACGCCGATTGCTGAACGGCTGCGGCTGCTGGCGGAAACTGGACTGGATGCGACCCTTGTGCTGCCTTTTACGCGCGAATTTTCCCAGCAAACGCCGCGGGAATTTGCGGAGAGGATCCTTTGCGGTGCATTGCGCGCAGTTGAGGTCCACGAGGGCGACACCTTTCGCTTTGGGCACGATGCCGCTGCGGGGATCGCAGAGTTGAGACAGTTGGGTGCGGAACTGGGTTTCGGGGTAGTTTCCCATGAATCGCTGACGGTCCGGGGCATCACCGTTTCCAGCAGCGAGGTACGCCGGCGTATTGCGGCCGGCCAGCTGGGCATCGCGCGAGCTTTGCTGGGGCGGCCATTTTCGATTCTGTCGGCGCCGATCGAGGGCCGCGGAGTAGGAAGACAACTGTCCACGCCGACGATCAATCTTGCTGGCTATACGGAACTGTTACCTCCCAATGGGGTCTACGTCACGCGGGTGCGCATCGGGGCGCGAACCGACGCTCCGTTTTTGAATGCCGTGACCAATGCAGGAGTTCGTCCGACCTTCGACGGCGCTGGATTTGCAATCGAATCGCATCTTCTCGACGGGCCTCCGCCTGTCGAGCTGACGGATTCGACGCCGATCGAGCTTTGCTTCCTGATGCGGCTACGCGAGGAGCGGCGGTACCCTTCTGCAGAGGCGCTCAAGGTACAGATTCTGCGCGATGTGGCACGGGCACAGAGGTATTTTCGGAGAGCCAGCCCGGCAGCAGAGAACGCCGGCCGACAGGCGCGAGGGCGCTAGTGCTGCGCTGTCAGCGCAGCAGTTTGCTGCAGCGGCGGACGAGCCGGACCCGGAGTATCGCCGGGAAAGGTCTCATTGGGCGTGGCCAGAATGGCTGTCTTCATAAAGTCCGTCCAGAGAGGCAACGCGACCGCGGCGCCGGTTTGTTTGTCGCCGAGAGACTGGCGATCATCGAAACCTACCCAGACACCGCAGGTGATCGAGGGCGAAAAGCCGATGAACCAGGCGTCGGTGAAATCATTGGTCGTTCCTGTCTTGCCTCCGAAAGGGTGGTTCAGAGCTGCGACTTTGGCCGCGGTTCCTTCGCTGGTTACATCGCGGAGGAAAACCATCATCGTGCGCGCAGTCTTCTGATTCACGACTTCGCTCACGTCCGGTGATTCTTCCGGAAGGGGTACACCGTCGGCACTGACGACGCGTTTGACCAGACGCGGCGCAACACGGATGCCATCGTTAGGAAAGACGGAGTAGGCGTCGACCTGTTGCTGCAAAGTGACTTCGGCGGATCCGAGAGCGATTGGCAAATAGGCGGGAATATTAGTGGTGATGCCAAAGCGGTGAGCGGTAGCGATCACCTTACGAATGCCGACGCGGGCGGCCAGTTCCAGCGCGGGGATGTTGCGTGAGTCGGCAAATGCCTCGAGCAACGAGATCCGCCCCTTAAATTTGCCATCGTAGTTGTGCGGGACGTAGGTGCCAAAGGAAACGGGCTGGTCGACGATGGTTTCCTGGGGTGTCGCACCCTCCTCAACCGCCGTGGTGTACACGTAGGGCTTAAAGGAAGAGCCCGTCTGGCGTTCGGCCTGGGTGGCACGGTCAAACTGGGACAGATTGAAGTCGCGACCGCCCACGAGAGCCAGCACGTCTCCGGTGGCGTTATCCATGGCCAGCAGCGAACCCTGAACGCCGGTGTCCTCTTCAAGGGTAGCGTGCAGCATGCCGCCATCCGCACCGGTGACCTTCACGTAAATGATGTCACCCGGTTTGAGGAACTGATCCGCGGTGCGGTAGCCGGTCCACGCCCAGTCCTCCGCAGTGAGAAGGAACTGATGGTCGCCGATGCGGCCCGTTACCTGGTAGGGCAGGATTCCGGTCACCAGGGCGTGTAGAAAAGTGCCCGGCGCGGGTGGAATCGTCCAGTCCGGATGCTTGAACGTGTCGACGTTGAGGCCGCCGGCAAGGACGTTGAGCAGATTACCGTGCCAGCCTCGGCGGCGCTCATAAGCACCCAGGCCATCGAGCACTGCGGCGTTGGCGGTATTTTGCAAATCAAGGTCGAGGGTCGTGTAGACCTTCAGGCCGGCGGCGTGGACCTCTTCGGTGCCGAAGCGCCGCTCCAGCTCACGGCGGACCTCTTCAACAAACCATGGGGCGACGCTGTTCGGCGGCGCTTCCAGATGCAGATCGAGGGGCGAGGAGCGCGCCGCTTCCGCCTGAGCCGCGGTGATTTTGCCGTCCTCGAGCATGGAGTCGATGACGATGTTGCGCCGACGAAAAGCTCTTTCAGGGCTCAGGATCGGGGAGAATTCCGAAGGACCTTTGGGAAGGCCAGCCAGGAGTGCCGCTTCAGGAAGTGTCAGCTCGTTGGCATGTTTCGAGAAGTAATACTCGGCCCCGGCTTCGAAACCATAGACGCCGCTGCCAAGATAGATCTGATTGCCGTAGAGAGTGAAGATCTGCTCTTTCGTGAAGGTGTGCTCAATCTGGAGGGAAAGAAAGACTTCCTGCAATTTGCGTGTAGCGGTGCGTTCATTGGAGAGAAACAGATTGCGCGCCAGCTGCATGGTGAGCGTGGAGGCGCCCTGCGCCCGGCCCCTGGAGACGACGTCGTGCCATGCGGCACCGGCAACACGGAACAGATTGATGCCCCAATGGCTCTCGAAGTCCCGATCTTCAGTGGAAATGACCGCCTGCCGGAGCACCGGGGAGAAATCGTCGTAGTTCACGACGACGCGCCGCTCCAGGGCAAAGGAACCAAAGATGCGGCCGTGGGCGTCGTAGAGCTGCGTCGTGGTGCTGGGCCGGTAATGCTCCAGTTCGTCGACCTGGGGAAGATCGACAGAGTAGACCAGTGTCAAGCCGGTCAGGCAGCCAGCCGCAGCGGCTACTAGAACCAGGAACGCGAGCGCCAGACTTCCAGCGATCTTGCGGTGGCCCTGAGGAGGCTGAAAATCCGAATCGCGCCGGGATGACCGACGTCGCGGCGGCTCGAGATCCTTATCCCAGTCCGATGGCGTGATGAGATTCAACGTGCCATCCGCTTCTTTTGGTCTGGCACTCCTGGTGAAAGGGTCCAGGCGCGCTAGGCGTTCTTCTGCTTCAGAATCTGCAGCGCCCGGTTGAGCTGATCGTCGGTGCGGGGTTCCTGAGGATTATTAGCGTTCTCCGCAGAAGTTTCTTCCGGACTTTGGCTCACAACGACGTTGGGGGTGACCGCATCGTCTTCGATCTTCTTCCCCGAAGGGGATTGATACTTGGCCACGGTGAGCATCAGGGCCGAGCCGTCGGGCAGAGTAAACGTCTTTTGCTCTGCGCCTTCACCGAAGGTTCGGTCGCCGACCAGGTCTCCACGCTTGTTGTCGAGGATCGCTCCGGCAACCAGCTCGGCAGCGCCGGCCGTGCCGTGATTCACGAGCACGACGATGGGGGCCGACGTTACAAACTTCGATCCTTCTGCAGTGAAGGTCTGGGTGGGCACCGTTTGCCCCTGCAGAGCCGCAATGGTTCCCGACTGCAGGAAAGCATTGGCGAGGCGAACTCCCTGCAGGGGATCGCCTTCGGCTACATCACGGAGATCAAGCAGGACCTTGCGATTGCTGTTCTTCGGCATATCGCGCAGCCGCGACACCATTTCATCGACCCGCTCACGGGTCAGCACGGCGGGCTTCAGGTAGAGAATGGTGGAATTCTCGTACTGCTGCTGGGAGAGAGCTGGTGGCGTAACAGCCGCGCGGGTCAGCGTAATGTCGTCCGGCTCCGGTTTGAGGTGCCTGACAAGCTGGAAAGTCACCGAGGTACCGGGCTTGCCTTCGAGCAGCAGGCGAATCATTGCTACCGACATTTCCCGGGTAGAGTGGCCGCCGATCGACTCGATCAGGTCGCCATCTTCGACGTGGGCCTTCTCTGCAGGGCTACCGGGAATCACCGCAATCACGCTGCCGTAGCCGTAACGCTTGGAGACATCCATCCCGACCTGGGCCACGCCTTCATGCTGGTGCTCTACGTAGTTCGAATACTCGGACTGAGTGAGATAGCTGGAGTCCGGATCGAGGGATTCAAGCAGCCCGTGCAACGCACCGGTCGTAACATTCTGAATATTCGGGTCGGTGACGTAGTCGGTTTGAATCTTGTGCAGGACTTCCTCATAGACGCTCATCTGGCGGTAGGCGCCGTCACTCTGGCTGGCGCTGACCCCCGCGGGGCCAAGGCCGCCGAAGAGCACAACAAGGATGATCGCTATAGAGACGCCGAGGATGGTGTGATTGAAGCTTTTGGACATAGCAGTCAAAACCGTGATATATCGCCGGTTGGCTTAATGATACCGCAGAAAGGCCGCCGGAAGCCCGGAGCGGGCGGCAGGCAGCGAACCGCCCGGGGCTTCTACCAGATCCGGGCCCCCGGCTACAAACTGGAATCTCTCACTCGTAGCGCAGGGCCTCAATGGGATCCAGGGTAGCGGCTTTCCAGGCAGGATAAATCCCGAAGATCAGGCCGATAGCGCCCGAAACCACAAAACCGGCGATGACCCAGAACGTGGACAAGCTGGCCGGGAAGGAGACGCCATAGCGGATGGCGAGGGTGAGCAGTGTGCCGAGAAAAATGCCCATGAAGCCACCGAGTGCGCAGAGGGTAATGGCTTCAAAGGTGAACTGAACCAGGACGTTGCGTTTGGTGGCGCCGATGGCCTTGCGGACGCCAATCTCGCGGGTACGCTCGGTAACCGACACCAGCATGATGTTCATGACGCCGACGCCTCCGACCAGCAACCCGACGCTGGAAACGGCAAACATAAATACAACGAGGCCCGACGTAACCTGGGACCAGAAAGACAGGATGTCATCGGGGCCGAAGATGGCGAAGTCGTCGTCTTTCTCCACGTGGACGCGGCGCCGCTCGCGCAGGATTGTCCGGATCTCCTCGGTTACAAGGGATTTGTTCTTCGCGTCGTCATACTTGACCGAGATGATGGTGTCCAGGATTTCCGGATGGATTTTGTGGAAAGTGTTCAGGGGGAAGATGGCGGTGTTGTCATTGGGATTGCTGCCGCCGCCGAAGAGCTGTTTGTATTTATCGAGCACGCCGATGACGGTGAACACGTCGCCATCCACGACGACGTCTTTGCCGATCGGGTTTTCGGTGTCGAAGAGCTTCTCAGCGGTATCGTGTCCAAGAATGGTGACATTGGCGGCGTGAAAGTTTTCCGCATCTGTGAAGGGGCGCCCTTCGGCTAGGCTGACATTGCTCACCGTGGCAAAGGTGGGCATGCTGCCGTTCAGGATGGTGTTCTGAATTTTCCTGTTCTTGTACTGGACGGCGACATAACCGACGCCCAGCTGCCAGTTGTTGTATTGGCGCGCAGCGTCCACGGCAGCCACGTGGGGAAGGTTCTGAATGGCCTCCGCATCATCGAGGGTTAGTTGCTTGCGAGCCAGCATTTCGGCAGTGGGACGGATGCCGATGAAGTTCCAGCGGAAGACCCAAAGGACGTTTGTTCCGAACTGGCTTGCGATATCGGCAACGCGGTTGTTGACTCCGTTGATGAGCGAAGAAATGGTTATGACGGTGGCGACGCCAATAACGATGCCAAGGATGGTGAGTCCGGAACGCAGCTTATTGCTGCGCAGGGTGTCCAGCGCCATGCGGACGGATTCGCGGGAATCGCTGATTGCCATGGACTATAACTCCGCGCGCAGAGCGACAATGGGGTCGAGCTGCGCGGCTTTATGGGCTGGGTAGACGCCGAAGAAGATGCCCACGCTGGTGGCGACGAAGAGTCCGAGGAAAACGGCCCAGACGGCGATGGCCGACGGAAAGCCCACCACAGTGGTGACGATTTCGGCGATGGTGATGCCGCCGAGGACGCCAAAAAATCCTCCGAGCAACGCCATGGTGGCGGATTCGATAAGGAACTGCAGCATGACGTCCTGCCGCTTGGCGCCAAGGGCCTTGCGGATGCCGATTTCGCGGGTGCGCTCAGTAACGGAAACCAGCATGATGTTCATGATGACCACGCCGCCGACCACCAGTGAGATTGCAGCAATGCCGATGATGATTCCCGCAAACATGCCGGTAATTTGATTAAACAGACTGATGAAGGTGTCATTGGTGAGGACGGCGAAATCGTCTTCCGTACCGATGGCATCGTGGCGGCGGGTGCGCATAAGGGCTCGGACTTCGTCGATGAGGTTATCCAGCGCCCCGGGAGCCATGCCGGCTTTCGCGGACATGTTGAGGCTCTGGTGTTCGCCATGGGTATGCAGGTAGGTACTGAGAGACATGTCGACATAGTTGTCTTCGCTTTGGCCGAAGACTTCGCCCTTGCGCTCGCCGACACCCACGATGGTGTAAACCTCTCCGTCGACGCGGAGTTCCTTGCCGATGGGATCCTGATTGGGCAGCAGATTATCGACGATGTCGTAGCCAACGACGATATCGTGTGTACCCATTTTGTCGTCCATCGGCGTAAGGGCGCGGCCCTCGACCACATTGAGATCGTTAATCTCGAACATGCTTGAGGTCCAGCCGGAGATCGCGGTATTGGTGGTTGATTGCTTGCCGTTGACGACCGTTCCGGACGAACCAAGGGAAGCCCCGATAGAAATACAGCGGGTACAGGCGTTCTGCAGATAGAGGAAATCGTCGTAGACGATATTTTTGCGCTTGGTTTCCTTGAGGTATTCCTCGCCACTGAAGATGACGGGATTGAGGCGCTGAATGGACAGAGTATCGGAACCGTGGTTCGCAATTTTCTTAACCACAAACATCTTGGCGCCATTGGAGAGGGTGATGACGGCGATCACAGAAGCGACGCCGATGACCACCCCAAGCATGGTGAGGATGGTGCGCATCTTATTGGCCCAGAGAGACTGGAGCGCTACTTTGATTGCCTCGGAAAATCCCATAACCGCAATATTCCCCGTTCCCCCGGGCTCCGGCGCAGCTACACCCTGTTTTTGGGGACTCCGGGCTTAGTTTACGCAGAATCCCGACGGGCCGTTCCTTTTTTGTGACGTGTCAGGCCGTGCCACGACACGCCGGGGTCTACCGCGGGCCGGACGGGTACTGCTCGCGGTACCAGGCTACGGTCCGGCGCAGACCCTCCTCAAAGCCGATGTTCGGTTCATAGCCGAAGGCTTCGCGGGCGGCGGATATATCCGCCAGCGAATTGTGGATATCCCCGGTGCGCGGCGGGGCATAAATGGGTGATTCTTTGAAGTCGATAAGGCCGGCGAGAATCTTGTAGGTTTTATTCACCGTGTGCCGCTCGCCACAGGCGACGTTGAAAACCCGCCCGGCGACTTTTTCTGCGGGAGCGTCGATCGCCAGCAAGTTCGCGGAGACTGCGTTCCCGACATAGGTAAAGTCCCGGCCCTGCTCCCCGTCACCGTTGATGGTGGGGGGATCACCGCGCAACATCTGCAGGGCGAACTTTGCCATGATGCCGCTGTAGGGGGATTCAGGATCCTGGCGGGGTCCGAAGATGTTGAAGTAACGCAGGCAGACAGTTTCGAGCCCATAAACCTGCCAGTAGCTCTTCATGTAGAACTCTCCGGCAAGCTTTTGTACGGGGTACGGCGCGATGGGCATGGGAAACATTGTTTCCACACGCGGAAATCCCGGTTGATTTCCATAGGCTGACGACGAAGCCGCATAGACGATGCGTTTGACGCCGGCGGCCCGTGCGCCTTCGAGGAGATTGAAGGTGCCGTCGATGTTGGCCGTGTGGCTGGTGCGGGGATCTTTGACCGAACGCGGGACGGAGGGAAGAGCGCCCTGATGAAAAACGAAGTCGATTCCATTGCAGGCGCGCGCCACGCCGTCGGCATCGCGCAAATCGCATTCGACAAACTCAAATTTTCCGGCGAGATGCCTGAGGTTCTCGCGCCTTCCGGTTTCGAAATTATCGAGGCCGCGGACCGTCTCCCCCCGCTCGACGAGCGTTTCCGTAATCCATGAGCCGATGAAACCTGCACATCCGGTGACCAGGTAGCGAGTCATTCTCACCATCCTATCGGAAGGCGCGCTGGCAACCCCGGAGCGCTGATGCATACTAAGTGATTGTGGAGACGCTACCGCCATTTCGACTTGCGCCCTATTTTCGGACGCGCCCCTGGGGATTCCAGGACCTCGCTCCCTGGTACAACTACAAAACTGACGGAGAACCGATTGGCGAGGTATGGCTGACCGGGGAAATGTGCACGGCCGAAACAGGACCGCTCAAGGGCGCAAGCCTGACCGAAATCACGAAGCAAAACCGTTCCGCGCTTCTGGGCCCGGCACTCAGTGGCAAAGACTTTCCTCTGCTCATCAAGATTCTGTTCCCGAGGGAAAAGCTGAGCGTTCAGGTGCATCCTGACGACGCGCTTGCGCGGCACTATGGCGAGCCGCGTGGCAAAACAGAATGCTGGTATGCGCTGGATGCCCGGCCGGGGGCGGAGGTCGCGCTGGGTCTCCACGCCGGGGTGACGGTCGAGCAGCTAAAAGCGGCTGTTCACGACGCATCACTGGAGTCACTGCTCGAAATGATTCCGGTTGCAAAGGGCGACATGATCTTTGTGGATGCAGGCACGGTACACGCAATGGGGCCCGGCGTTGTGATCCTGGAGACACAGCAAACCAGCGATCTGACCTACCGCATGTACGACTATGGCAGCGCCCGAGAGCTGCATCTGGAGAAAGCTTTTGCGGCCGTACGACTGACCACGCGGGCGGGGAAGGTGCTGCCTCACTCCGTCGATGGCCACACCTTGCTGATCGATGAACACTATTTTCGGATCGAGCGCTGGCCGATCCAGGCGGGGACTGCACCTTGCCTGGAGTCGCCGAGCGAATTTGTCCAGGCGCTGTTTGTCAGCCAGGGATCGATTCGCATCGCGGGGGACGGTTTTGAGCCGTTCACGGTGGAACATAACCAGCTAGCCGTGATTCCCTCGTCCACCCCGCGGTGGACTCTATCCGCCGACAACCTGGCAGAGATCATACGAATCCTGCCCAGGGCTGATTAATTTAGGATTTAGCTTTAATCAGGACTCCATGACGATCGACTTTCGACCCATCATTCTCGCCGGTGGCAGTGGAACGCGCTTCTGGCCACGCAGCCGCCGGGCGCGCGCCAAACAGGTCCTCGCTCTGGATGGGGACCGGACGATGATCCAGCGAACCGTCGACCGGCTGGAACCGCTGGCAAAGCCACACGATGTGTGGGTGATCACCAACGCGCATCTTTCGGGGGCCATTTGCACGCAGCTGGATTGCGTGCCTGAGCATCAGGTGGTTTGCGAGCCGGCGGCGCGCAACACCGCGCCCGCCGCGGGACTGGCTGCTTTTCTTATCGAGAGACTTTTCCCTGATGCAGTGATGGGCATTTTTCCTGCGGATCATGTGATCGCCGATGAGGCAGCCTTCGTCGCGACCATTCGTCAGGCCATGGAACTGGCCGCTGCCGGCGACAACATGGTTGTGCTGGGCATGGAGCCGACGCGTGCGGAGACCGGTTACGGCTACATCGAAACCGGCGAGGCCTGCGATGACGGCGTTTTGCGGGTCCGCCGCTTTACGGAGAAACCGAACCTCGAACGCGCAGAGGCCTTTGTCGCGGCCGGCAACTATTTCTGGAACAGCGGCATGTTCGTCTGGAGCGCAAAAACGCTGGCGAATGCAGTTCGTGAGCTTTTGCCGGACACTGCTCCGCTGCTGGAGCAGATCGTTGCGGCCTGGGACACGGCGGAGTTCGAGCAGGTGTTTGGCGAACTCTATCCAAAGTGCGAAAACATCAGCGTCGATTATGCGATTCTCGAACCCCGCTCCGCGCGCGGCGAGCATCGTTCAAACCTGTACTGCATTCCCGCGAAGTTTGGCTGGAGCGACCTCGGTTCCTGGACCGCACTGCACGAGTACCAGGTGGAGCGCAAGGCAGCGGACGTTCACGGCAATGTGCTCGATGCGAGCGGCAGCGTGGTGCTGAGTTCGAGCGGCAACTACGTCTTCAGTCCGGACAAGCTCGTCGCCCTGGTTGGTGTTCAGGATCTGGTGGTGGTCGAGACCGAAGATGCGCTGCTGATTACGACGCGGGATCATTCGCAGGACGTCGGCAAAGTGGTGAAGGAGTTGACGGCTCGCGGGAACGGGAAACTCATCTGACCATGGCCACCCAATATCCGGTTAAGTTCGGCACGGACGGCTGGCGCGGCGTGATCGCCGACGACTTCACCTTTGAGAACGTGCGCGCCGCCGCTGCTGCTATCGCCAGCTACGTGCTGATGAAGGAAGACCCGAGAAAGGGCGTCTGCATTGGCTACGACACGCGATTCGGCTCGCCGGCGTTCGCGGCCGCGGTGGCTGAGGTATTGGCAGGCGCTGGGATTCCGGTGAAGCTCGCGGATCGGATCACACCCACGCCGGCTCTCTCTTTCGCAGTGAGAGAGCTAAGCGCAGCTGGAGGCGTGATGATCACCTCCAGCCACAACCCAGCGCAGTGGAACGGCGTGAAGTATAAGGCTTCGTATGGGGGGTCGGGCAGCCCGTCGATCATGACGGAGATCGAAAGTCTGCTGGGCACGCCGCTGCCTGCCGGCTCGCCGGCAGGAATCGAGCACGTGAATTTTGTGCCGCCTTACCTTGATGCAATTGAGCGTTTCGTCGATCTCGATTTGATTGCCAAATCCGGTTTCCGTTTCGCGATTGACTGCATGTACGGCGCGGGTGCGGGAGTCCTCGCGGGCATCTTCTCTAAAATCGGCGTCAGTTACGTTGAGATTCGCGCGAACCACGATCCACTGTTTCCCGGAATTAACCCTGAGCCTATCGAGCCGCATGTTCGCGCCTGCCAGGATGTGGTGGTTGAGCAGAAATGCGATGCCGGCCTGATCACCGACGGCGACGCCGACCGCATTGGAGCCGCCGATGAGAACGGGAACTTTGTCGATCCGCATAAGATTTATTCGGTCATTCTGCAGTGGATTCTCGAGCGGAAGGGCTGGCCGGGCGACGTTACGAGGGCTTTCAACACCACGTCGATGCTCGATCGCATCGCCAGGCGTTACGGACGCAGGCTTCACGAGCATGGGATCGGCTTCAAATTTGTCTGCGATCTGATGTTGACCGAAGACATCCTGATCGGCGGTGAGGAGTCTGGCGGCATCGGGATCCGCCGGCATCTGCCGGAGCGCGACGGCCTGCTGAACGCGCTGCTGATCGCGAACGTGATGGCCGAAGAGAAGAAGACTCTGGGCCAGCTCGTTGAAAGGCTGCAGCAGGAATACGGCGAGCACCAGTACGGACGCATCGACCTGCACATTCCGGACGCGCTGAAGAATGCGACCATCGCTCGCGCGAAAGCCGGTGTGAAGGAGTTTGCAGGGATGCCGGTGGAGAAGGTCGAGACGCTGGACGGGATCAAATTCTGGCTGGACAATCCCGAGGCGAAGAGCAAACCGAACGCTGCGGGAACCTGGCTGCTGCTGCGCGCCTCAGGAACCGAGCCGCTGCTGCGGATTTATTCCGAATCGTGCTCGAAGGAATCCGTGAAGAAGCTACTGGAAGCGGCACGAGAATTTGCGATGACCAGCGCGGGCTGACCGCCGCGCTGTTTCCAGAGGTTCACATTCGCGGCGTACCATAGTTTCCATCACGCGGAGGGTTCCCATGGCTGATACCGTGGCCGATTATCCCTATGAAACGCGGCTGAATGTTCTGTACAAGCCGCTCGAACTCATCGACGAGAAGGCGATAGCGGAAGCCTGCGAATACAAATGGTTCAACCAGACATTGTGCCAGGTGAACGGCAGTGTGGTGCGGATGGCAGTGATTGAAGGTGAGTATCACTGGCACAAGCACGATGAAGACGACGAGTTTTTCTATGTCGTCGAAGGCAAACTGCTGATCGATCTTGAGGGCCGCACTGTGGAGCTGGGACCGCGCCAGGGATTTGTCGTTCCCCGGGGTACGATGCACTGCACGCGGGCACCGCATCGAACCGTCATTCTGATGGTCGAAAACGCAGGAATTATCCCAACCGGGAATTAAGCGCATCATTCACCAAACGAGCGGCCACCAGGCTTCGGCCCCAACAACATCTTTTACCGGAGAAAACAATGAGCGCTACAGCACACGCCGTTCAGACCCCGCTGACTTCCCTTCCCACGTGGAAGGCGCTGCAGTCGCACTATGAAAAGATCCGTACGCAGCATCTGCGAGAGCTGTTCAAATCCGATCCGGGACGGGGGACGCGCCTGACGGCCGAGGCCGAAGGGATTTACTTCGACTACTCCAAGCACCGCATCACCGATGAGACGCTGCGCCTGCTGCTTGAACTGGCGGAGCAGAGCGGGTTGCGGGAGCGCATCGATGCGATGTTCGCGGGTGAAAAGATCAATATCACCGAGCGGCGGGCTGTCCTGCACACAGCACTGCGCGCACCTAAGGATTCGGTGATCAGGGTCGACGGCGAGAACGTCGTGCCGGGGGTGCACGAAGTACTGGATCGCATGGCGGACTTCTCGAACCGGGTGCGCGGAGGCGCGTGGAAGGGGTTCACAGGCAAGCGCATCCGGAACGTCATCAACATTGGGATTGGAGGATCGGATCTGGGGCCGGTGATGGCGTATGAAGCGCTGCGTCACTACAGCCAGCGCGATATGACCTTCCGCTTCGTCTCGAACGTCGATGGGACGGATTTCGCCGAGGCCACGCATGATCTGGATCAGGAAGAGACGCTGTTCGTCATTTCCTCCAAGACATTCACCACGCTCGAGACGATGACGAACGCGCAGACCGCGCGCGAGTGGTCGCTTAAAAAGCTGAAGGATGAAAAGGCGGTGGCGAAGCACTTCGTCGCAGTGTCGACCAACGCAAAGGAAGTGTCGAAATTCGGGATCGACACGGCCAACATGTTCGGGTTCTGGGACTGGGTCGGGGGCCGCTACTCCATGGATTCTGCCATCGGGCTTTCGACCATGATCGCGGTTGGACCGGAGAATTTCCGGGCGATGCTGGCCGGCTTTCACGCCATGGATGAGCACTTCCGGACGACGCCGTTCGGGAAGAATCTGCCTGCGATCATGGGTCTGCTGACCGTCTGGTATGCAGATTTTTTTGGTGCGGAAACGGTGGCCGTGTTGCCCTACGAACAGTATCTGAAACGGTTTCCGGCCTACCTGCAGCAGTTGACGATGGAAAGCAATGGCAAGCATGTCACGCTCGCCGGCGAACGCGTAAATTACGAAACGGGCCCGATTTTCTGGGGCGAACCGGGAACCAACGGGCAGCATTCCTTCTATCAGCTTATCCACCAGGGAACGCGTTTGATCCCCTGCGATTTCATCGGTTTTGCGAAGACTCTTAATCCTTTAGGTAACCATCACGACTTGTTGCTGGCCAATGTCTTTGCGCAGGGCGAGGCACTGGCTTTTGGTAAGACTCCGGAAGAGGTCAGGGCGGAAGGCACTCCGGAGTGGCTGGTGCCCCATCGTGTGTTCGAGGGCGACCGTCCGTCGAGCACATTCCTGCTCGAAGAGCTGACGCCGGAGGCACTGGGCAAGCTGGTGGCACTCTATGAGCACAGTGTGTTTACCCAGGGAGTGATCTGGCAGATCGACTCCTTCGACCAGTGGGGCGTGGAGCTGGGCAAAGTTCTGGCGAAGAAGATCATTGGCGAACTGGAGGGAGCTGGGCCTGATGCAGGGAGCCACGACAGTTCCACCACGACGCTGATTGAGCGGTACAGAAAACAGCGGGGATAGCCAATTCCTCGCCTTAAGCTGCGGCTTTTCAACAAAACTTTTCATCTAATCTGGTGTTGGAAAGAGCAGAAACAGTCACGCTTGAGGCGGCGCTGCGTCTACCATCTATACCCACGAACGCGGGCAGACCAGCCTGAAGCGAGGGAGTTCGAAACCATGAGTACGAGCGGCTTTCGTCGAGCATTTTCATTCATAGCGAGTCCAGCCCTGGTGCTGGCCGCATGCCTTTGGATCTTTGCAGGGAGCGCGTCCTTCGCGCAGAGTGGAGGGGGCGATCTGCAGGGTGCAGTATCGGGCGCCATTGCGCACGACGCGATGCTGAAGAATCAGCCGATCACGGCGTCGGTGTCGAATGGCGTGGTGACCCTGAGCGGGACGGTCGAAACCGAACAGCAACGACAGGAAGCGGAAACCGTTGCAGCGAACGTCCAGGGTGTGAGCGGTATTCAGAACAACATCACGGTAAACGGCGGGTCAGGTTTGTCAGAAAGCGCACCTCCTCCACCAGTGGATGCGCAGCCGGTACCGCCTCCGCCGCCAGCGGAGGGTCAGCAACCAGCGGGAACTCCGGATTCACAGCAGGTTCCTCCCCCGCCTCCTCCGGATCAGCCGGGGCAGGCACCGCCGGCAGCGCGCGCGCCTTATCCGCAGGGTGGGTACCAGCAACCTTATGGCGGCTACGGCAACTATCCTCCGCCGCAGCAGGCCAGCGGCCCGGTGACGATTCCGTCGGGAACGCTGCTGCAGATTCGAGTCAGCGAGCCACTGGACATCGCAAAGCTGCAGGACGGGAGTGTCTTCCAGGCAACGGCGGCGGGCGACGTGTTTGAGGGTAATGTGCTGGCGATTCCACGCGGAGCAGTGCTGCAGGGCACGGTGGTGAAGGTTAAGAAGCCCGGCGCGCTGGGCGGCAGCGGCGAGCTGGAATTGCAGATCAGTTCCGTGAGCCTGAGTGGCCGGTCATATCCGTTGGTTTCAGACATCTGGTCAAACAAAGGCCCCAACAAGGCTGGCTACACCGCCGGCAACACGGTAGGTGGGGCAGCAGTGGGCGCGCTGATTGGCGGTATTCTCGGTCGCGGGCCTGGGGCTGCGGTGGGTGCTGTTGTCGGCGGGGGAGCAGGTTTAGCCGCGTCGGCCGGAACGAACGGACCACGCCTCTATTTGCCTGTGGAGACGCTGCTGAACTTCCACCTGACGACCCCGGTCACAGTTCAGCCGGTTTCGTGGCAGGAAGCGCAGCGGCTCGCGCAGAGTGTTCCTCAGCTGCAGCGTCGGCCGGTGTACATGGCGCCACCCTATCCCTATGGGTACCCGTATCCTTACCGCGTTTACGGATGGTAGTTGAACATGGCAACTGGACGAGGGCCGTCCTTCGGGACGGTCCTTGCGCTGTTTGGAGGTAATAGAATGAGGTTGGGGCAATCAACGGGTCATTACCCATCCTCGGCAAGACCTTCGGCGTCCAACACAGGGTGACTCCAATAGCTTCAGTTGAAACTGCCTCTGCGGGAGAGGACAGGCTGGTCCGTTTGCCCGTGCATTCGAAGCGACACCTCACGCGCCGCCGATTTCTGGGACTGTCGGCAGCTTCGGCAGTTGGTTTCAGTCTCTACGCGGGCGAGGTTTCCCGCCACGAACTGAGCATCGAGCAGCACACCTTCCAGCTCGCTCGTGTTCCCGATGCTTTTCGCGGCATGCGTATCGTGCAGGTTTCCGATTTCCACTACGACGAATACACGGAAGCATTCTTTCTGCGTGAGATGGTCGGAAGGATCAACCAGCTTCGCCCGGATCTGGTATTGCTCACCGGCGACTTCGTCAGCTTCGGGCCCCTGCCTCGTTCCTACGCACGGCGCCACGCGCCAGCCTGCGCAGCCATACTCGGCGGCATCGAGTGCCCGCTTCGCTACGCCAGCCTGGGGAATCACGATTACCTGGTTGGGCGGGAGCACGTCGCTGGACCTTTGCGCGAACATGGAATACCCGTACTCATCAATTCGGCGGTGGCTCTCGAGCGGGAAGGCCAGCGGTTATGGCTTGCGGGAGTGGGGAGTGTGTGCTCGGATGCAGCCGATCCATCCCGCGCGACAGCGAAGATACCTGCGGCTGAGCCTGTGGTTCTGTTGGCGCACGAACCGGATATCCTGCCCGACGTTGCGCGCTACGGCGTTGACCTGATGGTCTCGGGTCACACGCATGGCGGCCAGGTGCGGATTCCGTTTCTGCCTCCGCTTTATCTGCCCATCTACGGCAGGAAGTATGTTGAGGGCGTTTTCCAGCTTGGGCGGACACAGTTGTATGTCAATCGCGGTATCGGAGCCGTTGGCTTACCGTTCCGCTTCCGGTGTCCTCCGGAGATTACCGTGATCACGCTTGCGTGAGAGCTGAGTCGGCGGATCGACTTGTCATCGCTCCTGGGTGGAGTCGCGCACGCTGATACCGAGAGCCTTCATTTTGCGATAGAGATGGCTGCGCTCCAGACCCAGCGTTTCCGCAGCTCGGCTCATGTTGCCATTGCAGTCGTCGATTTTTTTCAGGATGTATTCGCGCTCGTACGCGTCACGCGCCTGTTGCAGGGTGTCGAAGTCGCCGGTACGGCCACTGCGATGCACCAGCATGGGGAGGTGGCGACGTTCGATGCGATGCGCCTGCGGGTTGAGGATGAGGACGCGCTCGATGACATTTTTGAGTTCGCGAACATTCCCGGGCCAGTGATAGAGCCGCAGCAAATCGATGGCATCGTCGGCAATCTCCACCCGGGGGCGGCCGTATTGACGGCCGAAAATTCGCAGAAATTCACGCGCCAGGGATGGTATGTCTTCGCGGCGATCGCGCAGGGGCGGCACATAAAACGGAATTACGTTGAGGCGATAGAAAAAATCCTCGCGAAAATTTCCTTTGGCGATCTCCTCCTCAAGCTCTTTGTTGGTCGCCGCGATCACCCGCACATCGACGCTGATAGGTTGGGTGGCGCCCACCGGCACAAATCGCTGCTCATCGAGCGCACGGAGCACCTTCGCCTGGGTCTTCAGGCTCATATCACCTACTTCATCGAGAAAGAGCGTGCCGCCATTGGCGCGCTCGAAGGTCCCGCGTTTCTCCGGCGGTCCGCCGCTGATGGCGCCGTTGCGATAGCCGAACAGCTCGCTCTCGATGTAGTCCTCGGGAATTGCCGCGCAGTTCAGCTCGACGAAAACGCGATCGCTGCGGAGGCTTTCCGCATGCATCGCGCGCGCGATCAGTTCCTTGCCGGAGCCGGATTCACCATAGATCAGGACACGGCCATTGGTGGGCGCCATCAACTTGATCTGCTGCCGCAGGGCTCGGGCCTGGACGCTCTCGCCGGTGATCTGCTGCTCCAGAAGCAGCTGGCGGCGAAACTCCAGGTTTTCCGTACGCAGCCTTTTGGCTTCGATCGCGTTCTTCACGACGATCAGCGTCCGCTCGAGCATCAGCGGCTTTTCCAGCAGATCGAAGGCTCCCAGCTTGGTGGCTCTCACTGCGGTTTCAATGGTTGCGTGACCCGAGATGACAATCACTTCGGGGCGTGTTTCGGAATCGAGCGCGCGCAATTCGTTCAGGACTTCGAGACCATCACGATCGGGCAGCCAGATATCGAGCAACAGCACGTCGTAGACCGGATCGCGGGCCTGAGTCAGTGCATCTGTGGCATTGCCGGCGCTTGCTACGGAGTAGCCCTCCTCACGCAGGATTTCTTCCAGAGATTCGCGAATCTCCGCTTCATCGTCCACGATGAGGATGTGGTTCATCGGCTCGCGTCGCTCAAACGGCCTTACTCATGGCCGCTGCCGGGACGCGGTCAGCGCCATTGGTTTCCGCCAGCGGCAATTCAATAATGAAGCGCGCGCCGGCGGGCGCGTTGTTCTCGGCGCGGATGGATCCGCCATGGTCCTGTACGATCTTGGCCACGATCGAGAGGCCCAGTCCTGTTCCTCGTTGCCGCGTGGAAAACCACGGCAGGAAGAGCCTTTCGCGCATATCGTCGGTGATTCCCGGACCGGTATCGGCAACAATGATCTCCGCCATGCCCTGCCGTTCGCCAGTACCCGTCTCAATGGAAAGAACGCGCAGCAGGGAGTCGTGCATCGCCTCGGCCGCGTTGTCGATCAGGTTGGCGAGAGCACGCCGCAAGGCCTCAGGGTCAGCCATCACCGGGGGTAGATGCGAGTCAAGATGCTTTTCGATGCGGATGCCCTGAATGCGTCCCTCGAACAGCATCACGGCGCTCTCGACAATTTCGTTCAGACCGGAAGGATGGGGGTGGGCGACAGGAAACTCAGCTAAGGCCGCAAACTGGCTCACGAGGGTGCGCATCGACTCCACCGAACCCAGAATCACGTCGCAGCATTTGCGAATAATGCCGGGCGATTCGGGGGCACCGCGTTCAACGTGGCGCCGGATGCGTTCCGCGGAAAGAGTGATGGGCGTCAGCGGATTCCTGATTTCGTGCGCCACGCGCTGTGCGACCTCTTTCCAGGCCGCTTGCCGCTGCGCATAGAGGAAGTCCGAGAGGTCTTCCAGAACAAGGATTGAGCCCCGGGTCTGTCCTTTGTTGGAATCGAGGGCCGCAAGTGTAACCGAGAGGCTGACGACACCGCGAGGGGTGCGCAGTTCGAACTCCGACGACGCCGTTCCCATGCGGCGCGCCCGGCGTTCGAGCCGCATCAGCTCTGCGGTGAACTCCATCGGCAACAGCGAGTCCAGAGAGACGCCGGCGAGGTCAGGTTGGCCATCGAGCCGAACCAATTCGGCGAAGGCGCGGTTGCCAAGTACGATGCGACCCGAGGCGTCGAGCGTGACCACGCCTGAGGGAATGGTTTCGAGAATGGTCTCCAGTTCTTTTCGTCGCGACTCAATGGCGAGATTCGCCGCAGACAACTCGCGTGCCGAAGTTTCGGCGAGCATGCGGCTTTGCTCCAGATCGGCGGCCATGTGGTTAAACGAGCGCACCAATTCGGCCATCTCCGCGGTGGCTTCTACGGTCACGCGATGGCTGTAGTCCCCTTTGCCAATCTCCACGGTGGCATCGGCCAGCGCTTCGAGTGGGCCAGTCATCTGGCGCGAGACATTCAGCGCGAGCCAGCTACTGGCAAAAAAGACCAACGCGGTCAGCATCAGCAGCAGCAGGAAATAGGTCATGCGGATGATGCGCCGCTGTCGATAGAGCGCCCAATATTGACTGGTGCCGGTGCTCAGGTTCGACATAATCTCGTTGAGCCCTGCCGGCATGGGCAGACCGGCCACCACAACACCACCGCCTGGCAGGCTCGCCGACCCGAGCGCATATTCGGACCCGCCTACCAACAGCATTGGTTCATCGGAACGCTGCGCGGCTTTCAGAATTGCCTCTGTCAGGGGTTGACCTGCATCGATGGGCTGAGACTCTTCGTCATTGAGCCAGGAGTGAATCGCAGCCTTTGCGGTGTGCTGAGGAAGTTGATAAGCCGCTACGGGCGCCGAATCGCGATAAAGGACTGCGAATCCACCCTGGAGTGTGATCTTGTGGCCGCGCATCTCGTCGAGAATGGCCTGCGGGTTACCGGAGTCGAGCGCCGTCGACAACTCCGGCGACCGGGCCATGCCCTCAGCCTCGGCACGCGCGTTCAGGGACGCATAGTGCGAAAGCTCGGTGGCGATGCGGGTTGAGTCATCGCGCACGTCCAGAGCCGGCTGAGAGAACCATCTGTCGATGGAACGATTCATCAGGAGAAAGCTAAACAAAAACATGAAGAGCGCTGGCACCAGAGAAACCAGCAGGGCGCCAATGAACATTCTGGTTCGCAGGCGCGCGCCGAGCACCTGGCTGCGCTGCTCCGCGAGCAGTTTGATCAGGTTGCGCAGAAGCAAAACGAGTACTGTGACGAAGAGAAGAAACACCAGGACGGAGACTGAGGTCAACAGAAAGATCTGCCCTGTGGTATGAGGGGTGAGCGCGCGAACATTGAAGGCGTTCAACGCGATCAGCAGGAGCAGCAGCACAAAAACGACCGCGCCCAGCAGGATTAGCGTGCCGCGTCGATTTTTCGAATCAGCCAAATCCGACCCCGAATTACGGATGATTATAGGCTCCAGCGAAATGGCGTAAACTGCTGTCTTCTCAGACGGATTGAGGTGGCGTGGTGTTGCAGTTGACAGGCACCCAACCCAATTGAGAGAAAGGGCATCGTGTTTCGATATGAACTTCCCACGGAATTCTCCTCTCCTCGCCACCGTGAGCCTGACGGCCGTGCTCGCCCTGAGCGGTTGCGGCAAGACGAATCCTCAACCGGCGGCGAATCCATCCACCCCCGCACCTGCACAGTCACAGCCGGCACAGGCCACCCCACCGGCTCCGCCGCCTGATCAAACGGCACCGACAACGCCATCGCCCAGTGCGCAGGCAGCGCCGCCAGCGCCTTCGACACCGGCTCCGCCGCCCACGGTTGTAATTCCTGCAGGAACCCACCTTCGCGTTCGGCTCGACGAGGATTTGGGATCAAGGATCAGCCAGCCCGGTCAGTCGTTTACGGCAACGGTCGCGGATGACGTGGTCGTGAAAGGGCAGACTGTGATACCGCGGAGAGCCCGCGCGGAAGGCACGGTAGTGGATGCCAAGGCACTGGGTCACTTTAAGGGAGGCGCATTGCTTTCGCTGCGGTTGGAGCGAGTGCACACGAATTGGGGCAGCTATCCCGTGGCCACCAGCACCATGGAACAGGCTGAAAAGGGCAAGGGCAAACGGACGGCTGGTTTCGCTGCTGGTGGCGGGGCGTTTGGCGCCATCGTGGGCGGCCTGGCAGGCGGCGGCAAGGGAGCGGCGATCGGTGCGCTGGCAGGCGCCGGAGCGGGAACAGCAGGGAGCGCCATGACCGGCAATCACGAAATCTTACTTCCCGCGGAAACGTTGTTGACGTTCCGGCTCGAGAGGCCAATTCACGTAACGCAGTAGGCCAGGGCAAGACTGCGAGCTGCTGTGTCTGGTCAGGCCAGCAGCTCGCGGACCGGCCGCCAGGGCTGTTTCTGGGATACGGCTACCGGCTCGCAGGTCAGCGTCCCCTCATACGTGTTTACGCCGTCGCGAATGCCATCGTCCTCGAGGATCGCCTTTTTCGCACCATTGCGCGCCAGGCGGAGGACGAAGGGAAAGGTTGCATTTGTCAGCGCGAGGGTTGAAGTATTCGGAACCGCCGCCGGCATATTCGTCACGCAGTAGTGGACGACTCCATTCACTTCGTACGCGGGATCGCTGTGGGTAGTCGGATGTGCGGTTTCGACGCAACCGCCCTGGTCGATCGCGACATCCACGATCACAGCGCCCTTCTTCATCTTTGAAACCATTTCTCGCGTGACGATTTTCGGCGCTGCCGCTCCGGGAATCAGGACGCCGCCGATGACCAGATCGGCCTCCTGCACGGCGCGGGTGACGTTCCAGGAATTCGAAGCCAGGGTGAAGATTCTTCCGTTAAAGATGTCGTCGAGCTCGCGCAGCCGGTTCAGGTTGACGTCGACCAGAGTGACGCGCGCGCCCATGCCCAACGCGATCTTCGCAGCATTGGTCCCGACGATGCCGCCGCCAATGACACAGACGCTTGCCGGCGGCACACCCGGCACGCCTCCTAACAGAACTCCCCTGCCGCCCTTCTCCTTTTCAAGGTAAGCGGCGCCGACCTGAACCGACATGCGGCCGGCCACTTCGGACATCGGTGTCAGCAACGGCAGAGTTCCTGCACGATCGCGGATCGTCTCATAGGCGATCCCGATAACCTTTTTCTGCAGGAGCTTTTCTGTCAGAGCCGGCACGGGCGCGAGGTGCAGGTAGGTGAAGAGGACCAGGCCTTCACGAAAGAATCCGTATTCCTTCTCGACCGGCTCCTTGACCTTCACGATGAGATCGGCATTGGCCCACACGTTGTGGGCTGAACCGACAATTTCGGCTCCCGCGAACTGGTATTCGTCGTCGGTGAAGGCGGACAGCTCGCCGGCATGGGTTTCGACCAGAACTTTGTGTCCGGCTTCGCTCAGAGCTTTCACACCGGCTGGGGTAATCCCCACCCGGCTTTCGTGGTCTTTTACTTCTTTCGGAACGCCAATGATCATCCGGTCTTCCCTGCAGAAAAAGTGGGGCAGAACTGACGATTCTACATCCTGGCGCCGAGCAACCGCCGAAGTTCGCGGGTCAGCATGCCGGGAGAGACGGGCTTTGTGAGAAAAACGGTCGTTCGGTCTGTCTCGGCTTCAACGATGTTGCCGCTCACCAGAATCGCAGGAAGTTCAGGACGGAGCGCCCGAATGCGGGCAATCAGGCGTGGGCCCTGCATCCCGGGCATGCGGGCGTCGGTTACGACGGCGTCAATCCTGTCGATCTGCTTGCGGGCAACCTCGAAGCCCAGCGCACCGTTCTCGCAGGCGATCACGCCGTAGCCGGCGTTCTCCAGCACCTTGGTGAAGAGCAGGCGAACGGCGCGGTCGTCTTCGACCACCAGGACGGTTTCCACTGCCGTGCCGACGGCTCGATTTGTACTGTCCGAAACCACTGTTTATCCCCAGGCAGGGACCCGGCGTCGGAAGAGGCGAACAAGGCCGAGCTTTCCGAATTCGCGCCCGATTTTATGTCGAACGATGCTGGAATCGTACACGCGGCGCAAGTACAGTGGAATTGGCCAAAAGAGGGATGATTACCCGCCCATATTGGCCGGTAAGCGAGGTTACTTTAGAGCCATCCCCGGGAACGGGCGAGGCGAGCGGCCTCCACGCGGTTGGAAGCTCCCAGCTTGCTGATTGCCTCGGATAAGTAATTGCGTACGGTGCCTTCGGAGAGATGCAGTTCCTCGGCAATTTCTCCACTGGACTTCCCTTCACCGGCGCGCCACAGGATCTGCCGTTCGCGTTCAGTCAGCGGATCGGGGCCACTATCCCACGCCTCGAGCGCAAGATCAGGATCGACGACACGCAGGCCCTGGTGCACGCGCCTGACCGCATCGGCGAGTTCGGCCGAGGGACGATCTTTGAGGAGGTACCCCTTAGCCCCGGCATCGAGCGCTCGGCGAAGATAGCCGGGCCTGGCAAATGTGGTCAGGATCATTACCCGGGTCTGCGGATAGCGCTCTTTCACTTCCCCGGCCAGAGTCAGCCCGGTCATTTCCGGCATCTCGATATCCGTTACGAGGACGTCCGGCTTATGTTTTCCAACCGCGGTGAGAGCCTCGCGTCCATTGGCAGCCCGGCCGCAAACCGCGATGTCGGGCTCGGTTTCCAGCAGAGCCGCGAGTGCTCCGAGGACCATAGCCTGATCTTCGGCGACCACGACCTGAATCTTCTTCATGATCCGCTGACAGTCTGAGGGGGAATCTCGACGAACAGCCGCGTGCCCCGTGCTGAATCGATACGGAACTGGCCGCCGAGGGATTCCACGCGCTCGCGCATACCGCGCAGGCCGTTGCCCTCAGTGCGAATACCACCCCGGCCATCGTCTTCCACTACCAGGGCCGTCCCGCCGCCGTTGGCTGCAAATTCAAGCCGGCAGTGGCTGGCCTGTGCATGACGCACGATATTTGTAACGGCCTCACGCACAATCAGGGATAGAACCGTCTCTTCCGCCGGAGCCAATTGCGGCGGTTTCGCGCCACATTCCAGGGTCACGCCGGCAGCGTCCAGCGTTTTCTGGGCACGGGAAATCTCGGCGGCGAGGCCTTCGGAACGATAGCCGCGGATCGCTTCCCTCACCTCGCTGAGGGCTTTGCGGGCAATATGCTCCACTTCGACAATTTCCTTGCGAGCGCGCTGGGTGTCACGATCCATGAGCTTACCGGCCAGTTCAGACTTGAGCACCACAACCGACAGCGTGTGCCCCAGCACATCGTGCAGATCGCGGGCGATACGTTCGCGCTCGGCCAGCTTGGCCAGATGAGCAATCTGTTCATGCGCAAGATCTAAACGCTTGTTGGCGCGCATCCGCTGCGCAGCCACCAGATTCCCGGAGCCAACGGCAATCGAGAAAAAAATGTAGAACCCCCAGGTCCAGGGGTTCAGATGGAGAGACCAACCCTCCACTAATATGATGACCGCCACGCCGGCGAACGTGCCAACGCTCACTGCGATCGACTCACTGACGAAGGGCACAAACGCGGCAACGTAGATGAACATGCCGGCCGCGCCGCCATTGGTCGGGAAGTAAGCTGCGCCCAGGCCCGCCAGCGCGACCAGCAGCAGGTATTGAGTGCGCTGCGATTTGGCATAAACAAGCCCGGTATAAATGGCGAGAAAGACAACGTAAACGGCCGCAAAGATGAGCCATTTGTTGCGGCTGTGCTGTTCCATTGGCTGGATAACGAAGAAAACCGAGTAGACCAGCCAGATGAAGTCGAAAAGGTGACCTCGTTGCCAGCCTGTTCTGCGAGCCAGCGCCCCCCCGCGCAGCCCCGTCTCGGCTGCCTTCATCGCGCCCAGCAGAGTGCGGGCATCTTCGGAATCGCTCTCGCATACCCCGAAAATCGAATTAGGCCCGTCAGACTTCAAGCTTTCGCCTCACCGGGTGAAAATGATCCACGCCGCACCCAACATTAACAGGGTAAATCCTGACAGCGCTTCCCAGTGCGTCAACAGGCTCCCTGGCTGAGCGTACCCGAAAATATGCAGGGCCAATTGAGCCAGATGATAGGTGGGAAGGGCCGGTGTGATGATTTTGAGCCAGTGGGGCAAGTACTCAACCGGCATCCAGAACCCGGATGCAAACGACATGGGCAGATAGATCAGGTTGATCACGCCGGGACCTGCATTCGCGGGAACCAGCAGTGCCACGAGCAATCCCATGGCGGTGAACGGAACAGAGCCAGCCAGGACTACGCCTACCAGCTTCAGCGATTCGGCGAAAGTCAGAGTCACGCCACCCACGGTGATGCCGAGCGTCAGCAGCGCGGCGACGGTGACCAGGGCGAACGCGGCGCATGTCAGCGTTTTTGCGGCGAGATAGGCAAAGCGTGGCATGGGACTGGCCTGTTTCAGATCCAGCCAGCCCTGCGCGCGTTCGAGCGAGATGCCCATGCCGATGCCAAAGAGGCAGGACGACACGACGCCCATGCAGCTGTAACTCGGCATCAGGTAGCGAGCAAACATGTTGTGACGGTTCGAACTGCCGAAGAGCAGATAAAACATCACTGGGAATCCGACGACGGACAGCGAAAACGCTCGCGTGCGCAGCATCCGTACAAACTCATATTGAGCTTCTTTGCGAAAAATTCGCGCGTAATACCCGAGGCTCAGGGGACGGGGGACCGAAACTGCAATTGCGCTCGTAGCCATCTCTTTTTCTCCTCTGCGCGGTGTTATGGCGCTTATGCTTTTGGCTGACCGGGTTCGCTCGTCAACGCCAGAAACGCATCCTCCAGCGCTGCAGCCGATATTTCGAGGCCGTGGAGCGTCTCATCGCGCACCAACATTTCGCGGACAACCTTCTCGGGGTGTTCGGCGAGGATCATGACCGCTTCCCTGTCCTGTTGCACATTGACCACCGAAGGCAGGGTTGCCAGAAACTCGGGGTCCAGTTGCGTAATGCAGCGAATACGGCGTCCGGATACGCGATGCTTAATCTCCGCCGGGGTACCTTCGCAAAGCAATTTGCCTTTATTGATGACGACGATGCGGTTGGCCAGCATGTCGGCCTCTTCAAGGTAATGCGTGGTGAGCAGCACGGTCTTGCCGGCCGCCGAAAGCGCTCGCACCTGGTCCCACAGCGCACGGCGCGATTCGATGTCCATCCCCACCGTCGGCTCATCAAGAAAAATCAGGTCTGGATTGCCGGACAACGCCAGGCCGAACAGCGCCCGTTGCTTCTGGCCGCCGGAAAGTTCCCCAAACATCTGATCGGCGATGCCCTCAAGTTTGGCAATTCTAATGACGTCGGCCGCCGGCAGGGGATCGGGATAGTAGCTGCGGAACAAGTCGATGTGTTCGCGCACGCGCAGCATCTCCGGCACGCGGCTGACCTGCAGCATGGCGCCGATGCGGGTTCTGGCGTCAGCATCGCGGGGATCGCGCCCGAGAACGCGAACACTGCCGGCATTCGGGGAAATCAGCCCGAGGAGCAGGCGTACAGCCGTTGTTTTTCCGGCGCCATTCGGTCCGAGCAGCGCAACCACTTCGCCGGCTCGCAATTCCAGCGAAAAATCATCGAGGGCGGTGGTCTGGTGGTAGCGTTTGGTCACAGAATGCAGCTTGGCGACGGTGCGGCTCTGCGCCACAGGCACTGGCCATGCACTTGTTCCAGCCTCGGTAATGACTGCGGTTGCTGACATCGCTTGTCTCCCGCCGCGGGATTCACATCAGCGGCAAAGACAGAATCGCTCCAAACGACCGATGACCCCAGTGGGCTTTGTCAGGAAAGGGATATGACGTTTGTCATGGGGTGGGCGGCGGGGCGAGCGGGTCAGTTCAACTTTTCAGGAGCCGCCCGAAAACGCGCATCGATGGGCTGTCTGCCAGCAAACCCATCCTCGACACGGTGCCAGAAATCGATCTGCGCTTCGCCGCGTTTCCAGCACAGCAGGACGGTCTCGGCCCCGAGCAGGCAAGGAAAATCCAGCAGCCCCGTATCGAGATCCTTGATCTGAACGCCGATGGCATCTATTTCCTGAAGCGCATCCTTCGCTCGCTGGACCAAAGCTTCCAGTGCGACCTTTCGCTTCTGCGCTGCCCCCAGATCGACGGTCATGCCTCCGCTGGTAAAGATGCGCCGCACCAGCCCCGCCATCTCCTCCTGCAACTGTCCAGCAGCGATTTTTGACTCGATCGCTCGATTCAGCAGCGATTCCAGAATCGGCAGCAACGCCTGCGCTTCGTCAAGCGTAAAAGTTTTCATACATGCCCCTGCGGGCGGCCGTTGGGCGGCCTCAGGCTCGCACTTCCAGCATGCGGTCCAGCGCCACGCGAGCCCAGTATTTCACATCGTCCCGGACCCGGATGCGGTTAACGACGCGCCCCTCGACAAGGTTTTCCAGGGCCCAGGCCAGGTGCTGGGGGGTGATGCGGTACATCGTCGTGCACAGGCAGCCGGTATCGTCGAGGGTGACAATCTTCCTGCCCAGGGGGGCGAACTTCTTCGCCAGCCGATTGACGAGGTGAATCTCGGTCCCGATCGCGAAGCTCGTTCCCATTGGAGAGTCCTGCACAAGATTGATCAAACGCTCGGTCGAACCCATCGCGTCGGCCTTTTCGCAAACCTCCAGCCGGCACTCCGGATGCACGATGACCTGAATCCCCGGATACTTTGCGCGCACCTTGTCCACATGCTCCGGCAGGAATCGCTGATGCACGGAGCAATGTCCCTTCCACAGAATGACCTGGGCGTCTCGCAACCGTTCCGGGGTGATTCCGCCGCCAATCTGCCACGGGTCGTAGACCACCATTTCGTTCAGGGGAATTTCCATCGCATGGCCGGTATTGCGGCCGAGATGCTGATCGGGCAGGAAGAGAATCTTCTTCGCACGCGCAAAGGCCCACTCAAACGCCTTGCGCGCATTGGACGATGTGCACACGAGACCACCGTGTTCCCCACAAAATGCCTTGATCGCTGCGGAGGAATTCATGTAGGTCAGCGGCAGAATCTCGTCTTCGTTCGCGCCCGCAGCCAGCAGCGTCTCCCAGCAGGTTTCCACCTGGCCGATCTCGGCCATATCCGCCATGGAGCAACCCGCATTGAGGTCTGGCAGGATCACCTGCTGACCTTCATGCCCCAGCACATCGGCGCTTTCCGCCATGAAGTGCACGCCGCAAAAGACGATGTAGTTCGCCTCGGTTTCCGCGGCAACTTTCGAAAGCTTGTAGGAATCGCCGGTGAAGTCGGCGAAGCGGATCACCTCGTCGCGCTGATAGTGATGGCCCAGCAGGATGGTCGTCTTGCCTAGGGTACGGCGCGCGGCCGCGATGCGCGCGTCCATGGTGTGGTCGGGAAGGGCCAGATAGTTGTCGAGAGAGCACCGCTCTGGTTCCGCAGATACGGGTGCATTGATTTCTTCAAGGATGTTCACAAAACGCCGCCTTCAGTCCGAATTGAGTTTGCCCTTTGGGGGCTCACCGTTCTGGACGGGGATGTTGAAAGCCAAAACCGGCTGCAGTCAGCTCGCTGCGATCTTGCGACCGCCCAGCCAACGGGGATGTTGCAGCCTCTGCTGTTTAGACGTACCGCTCACGAAGTTCGTCGCAAAATGACGGGACCGTGAGCGGTTGGTCTGCTGTGAGTTTATTCATCGTTTCTGATCACTCCAAGGCCGAGGAAAGGTTGAAGGCCGCATATGCCCGCAATTGAGGCCCATTTGTGACGCGCGAATCCCGGCGGGTATCATGGACTATTCATGCATTTTGGCGACTCCATCTTCATCTTCCTGCTGGCCCTGGTTCTGTTTGGCCCGAAGAAGCTGCCGGAAATCGGCCGCACCATCGGGAAGCTGCTCGCGGAGTTTCGCCGCGCGAGCAACGAGTTCAAGTTTCAGATCCAGGACGAACTGCGCAACATGGAGGATGAGGAGCGGCGCAAGAAGCTGGCAGAGCAGCAGGCACAAGCGAAGGCGAACGAACCGGCACTCCTCGCGGAAACCAACTCAACGGGGGAGACCACGCCGACGATTCTGCCTCCATCCACGGGTACACCCGTCAGCACAAGTGCCCCATACGCGACTCCAGTTGGGCCGGCAGATCTCGAGAATGTCGATCCGGTGCCGGATTCGTCGACGGTCACACCAACCGGGGCGGAAGTCGTGGTCGATCCCGCTGCTCCAACCTCTATTTCGGTGACTTCCGAAGCTATGCCCGAATCAGCAGCCCACGTCGATGTGACCGCGCATACCAACGGCGCCCATTCAGCGGAGCCGGTTGAATCCGGCGCGCCCCGCGAGCCTGTGCAACATGGTTGATCTGGTCGATCGCGCGCGCGCCGCGATGACTGAGCGCGCTGAGCTCCCCGGAATGAGCCTGCTCGAGCATCTTGCCGAGCTTCGCCGCCGCATCATCCATTCCGCGATCTATCTCATTGCCGGATTCTTCATCGCATGGTTCTTCCACGAGAAGATTTATTACTTCATGGAGAAACCGATCGTGGTGGCGCTGGCGAAACACAAGCTGCCGACGCAGCTTGTTTATCACAACCCCATTGATCCCTTTAACATGTACCTGAAAATCAGCTTCATGGCGGGCTGCATTCTGGCCTGTCCCTTCGTACTCTACGAAGTGTGGCTGTTCATCTCGCCTGGGCTCTACCAGAACGAGAAAAAATACATTGTCCCTTTTATGACGGCGACGGTTGGTTTGTTTCTCTGCGGAGCCTACTTCGGTTACCGCTGGGTTTATCCCATGTCGCTCGATTTTCTGTTGAGTTTCAATCAGGACTTCCGGGCGCTGATTGAGATCAATGAGTACACCGACTTGTTCCTGACCGTGATTCTTGGTCTGGGTATCACCTTCGAGCTGCCGATTCTGATCATGTTTCTCTCGCTGTTCGGCATTGTCAGCCCAAGGTTTCTCTGGAAGAATTTTCGTTACGCGATTCTCATCATTTTTATTATTGCGGCCATCATCACTCCTACTTCCGACATCCTCACTATGTGCGTTTTTGCAAGCCCCATGCTGGTGCTGTATCTGCTCGGCATCGGCGTCTCCTACATCGTGCATCCCGCGAGCCGCAAGCGGCGGGCCGCCAAGGCTGCTTCATGAGACGATTCGGACTCGTCGGAGCCCTCATCATCACGGTCGCAGTTGTGACCGCATCGGCGCAGAGCCTTCCGCAGTTTGACGGCGCTCGCGCCCTGGCTTACACGCGGCAATATGTGGCCGTCGGTCCTCGTTGGATTGGAAGCCCGGGCCATGCCAAGGCAGAAGCCTTTCTCAAGGAACAGTTTCGTCACGATCAGCTGGAGGAGGACACTTTCAGCACCGACACGCCCGCCGGTTCGATGACGATGCACAACTTCATCGTGCGTTTTCCCGGCAAAAAGGACGGGGTCATCGTCCTGGCCACGCATTACGAGACCAACTACCCGCTGCGCAACATCCATTACATCGGCGCCAACGACGGGGGCTCAACCACCGGCCTGTTAATCGAGATGGCGAACTACCTGCGCGGCAGGACGCTTGATGGTTACAGCGTCTGGCTTCTGTTCACGGATGGTGAAGAGGCGATCAAGAGCTGGTCCGATACGGATTCGGTTTATGGCAGCCGGCATCTCGCAGTGAAGTGGCAAGCCGATGGCACACTGAAGCGCATCAAGGCATTCCTGCTGGCCGACATGCTTGGCGATCGCGATCTGGATGTGCAGCGCGACCTCAATTCCACGCCGTGGCTCGAAGATCTGGTGTATCAGGCCGCGTCGGAATACGGATGGCAATCGTATTTCTTCGAAAACAAAACCTCGGATGAAGACGATCATCTCCCTTTCGTCCGTCGCGGCGTACCCTGTGCGGATCTCATCGACCTGAACTACGGCTATCAGAACTCATACTGGCATACCGCCGAAGACACGATGGACAAGCTGAGCGCGAAGAGCCTGACCATCGTCGGAGACACCCTGCTCGAAACCATCCGCCTGCTGAACCGGCGTTAGGCGATGCATCACCCCTGGCTCTTATTTCTCGCCCTCGTTGGTGTTCTGCTGCTGGTGGATCTGCGCCTGTTGCAGCGCCGAGACGGCGGGATCACCGTGCGCGTTGCGTGGTTGTGGACTGCATTTCTCGCGCTGCTGGCGTGTGCTTTTTCCTTTTATCTCGCGCGGACCAGCGGCAAACAGCCTGCAATCGAATTCCTCACCGGATATCTGATCGAAGGCTCGCTGAGCATCGACAATCTGTTTGTCTTCCTGATTTTGTTTCGCGCTCTGCATCTGGGAGTGGAGCAGCAGCGCCGCGTACTTCTGTGGGGTGTACTTGGCGCTATTGTGTTGCGCGGTGTTCTTATCGTTGCCGGAACGACACTGCTCGCGCGTTTCGGGTGGGTACAGTACGCGTTTGGAGCGGTGCTGGCGGTCGCTGCGGTACGGCTGCTCTTCGCCAAACCTGGAACCGGGCCGATTCGAGGACCGGTGCGGTGGATCCGCGACTGCTGCATGCGGTATGGGACTGGCTCGCGCCTGGCGCTTTCCTCCCTGGTTCTGGTCATTGCGGCTGTCGAGGCTACCGATCTGATCTTCGCGCTCGACTCTATTCCGGCGGTCCTCGCGGTGACGCGCAATTCCTGGATTGCCTTTACCTCTAACATTTTCGCGGTCCTCGGCCTGCGCTCGCTTTACTTCGCGCTGTCTTCCATGCTCGATCGCTTCCACCTGCTGCACTATGGGCTCGCCTGCATTCTCGGCTTCGTGGCGTTCAAGATGCTGGCGGTGCGCTGGGTCGCGATTCCCGCAGGCTGGTCTCTAGCGATCATCCTCTCGATCCTCGGAGTCTTCGCTCTGCTCAGCAAGGTCCTTCCTGAGCCGGCGCCCACGAGCGCCCCGCCAGCGTGACGGTTTCTCGCGTTCATCCTGCCGGTTTATAGTCTTTTTGAACGATGAGGAGGAGTGTCCATGAAAGTCGGGGTTCTGGGATCGGGTGTCGTGGGGCAAACGCTGGCAGCGGGCTTTCTGAAGCACGGTCACGAGGCGATGATCGGAACGCGCGAGCCGTCGAAGATGGCCGACTGGAGCAAAGCCAATCCTGAAGCCCGCGTCGGCAGTCCGAGCGAGGCCGCTGCGTTCGGGGAGGTGATCATCCTTGCCGTCAAAGGCGGCGCGGCTGCGGAGGCTCTGCGCGGCGGAGGTAAGGCGAACCTGACCGGCAAGACCGTCATCGACGCGTGCAACCCGATTGCCGACGCGCCGCCGGTTCACGGGGTGCTGCAATTCACCACAGGGCCTAACGAGTCACTGATGGAGGAGCTACAGAAGGAATTTCCGGACGCGCATTTGGTGAAGGCCTTCAATTCCGTCGGCGCTCCGGGAATGGTCAATCCGGAGTATGCGGGCACCAAGCCGACGATGTTCATCTGCGGCAACGACGAGGGCTCGAAGAAGAAAGTAAGTGCGATCCTAGATCAATTTGGCTGGGAGACGGCGGACATGGGTGCGGTGGAAGCGGCGCGGGCGATCGAGCCACTGTGCATGCTTTGGTGCATTCCCGGCTTCGTGAAGAACGAATGGACGCACGCTTTCAAGCTGTTGCGGAAATAAACTAAACCATCACTTGAGATTGCTGGAATTCTACAAACGCAAGTTCATTCCCTTTTGAAACGACGGAGTGCTTCTGGAATTGAGTGTTGTCGCGCTGTGGGAAGTCGTTGCGATAATGCGCGCCTCGGCTTTCTTTTCGAGCCAGGGCCGAGCGGACAACGAGTTTCGCCACGGCCTGAAGATTCCATAGTTCCACCAATGGCCGGGTGAGGCCCATCGGATTTTCGCTTTCGATTGCGCGCACTTCGTCGCGAGCCGCGGACAGACCTTGCGCGTCTCGGAGCAGACCTGCGTTGACCCACATTGCCTGCTGAAGACGCGAGCGAATGCCCGCAACCTCTCGCAGCGGGGGCGGTTCTGTGGATGGCGGAACAGGTCTGAACCGAATCGCCGGCTCCGAGATCATCGCTTCGGCCGCCCGAGCGCCAAAGACCAAACCTTCGAGCAGTGAATTGCTCGCCAGCCGGTTCGCCCCGTGGACTCCGGTACAGGCAACTTCGCCAGCGGCATAAAGCCGCATGACCGACGTGCGCCCGTCGACGTCGGTCCGCACACCGCCCATCAAATAGTGCGCGGCCGGCCGTACCGGGATCAGATCCCGCCTCAAATCCAGGCCATGCTCGCCCAGGAATTTCGAAATTCCCGGAAAGCGGTTTGCTGGATCGATCTTCGTAACATGCCGCATGTCGAGATAAACCGGAAGCGCATCGCCTGTTGCACTCATGCCCTCGTGCGTGATGGCTCTCGCCACCACATCGCGGGGCGCCAATTCCAGCAGGGGATGATACCGTTCCATGAACCGCTCGCCGTTCGCATTGCGCAGGTAGGCGTCCTCACCGCGCAGCGCCTCCGATTAGAGGAACCGCGGCACGTTGGGCAGGTTCAGCGCGGTGGGATGGAACTGATAAAACTCCATGTCGGCGATCTCGGCTCCGGCGCGGAACGCCATCGCGATTCCGTCACCGGTTGCTACGGCAGGGTTGGTGGTGTCGCTGAAGAGTTGGCCCGCTCCGCCGCTGGCCAACAAAACTGTCCGTGCACCTACGTGGCGCAGTTCGCCGTTTCGGTCCAACAGTTTCACTCCCACAACTGCGCCGTCTTCGACGGCCAGGTCGACGGTAGTGGTCCATTCCTGCAGCGTAATTCCCGGCATTGATCGCGCATGTCGCAGCAACGACCGGCTAATCTCAGCCCCGGTGGCATCGCCATGAGCATGGAGGATGCGATTGCGGCTGTGCGCGCCCTCGCGCGTCAACATCAGTTCGCCAGCTTCGCGGTCGAAGTCCGTGCCCCAGCGCAACAGTTCTTCGACGCGAAGCGGGCCCTCTTCCACCAGTACGCGCGCTGCCTCACGATGCACGAGGCCATCGCCGGCATTGATTGTGTCGTCCAGATGCAGAGCGACGTCATTTTCGCCGCTCATGGCGACGGCGATGCCGCCCTGCGCGTAGTTGGTGTTCGATTCGCCCAGGGCCTCCTTGGTGACCACGAGGACCCTGGCGCCGTCGGCTGCCAAACCGATAGCGGCACGCAATCCGGCGATCCCGGCGCCTACGATGAGGAAGTCCGTTTCCCGCTGTTCAGACATACATCTATATGATTTTCCCGGGCACGAGACGATTCAGTCTCGGAGGAGCTCACGCCTCGGCAGGGACTGTTTCCGCGAGGCGCACATCCGCAAAGACGAAGCCGTCGCGTTCCACGACTTCCCCACTCTCGATGGGGATTGCCTCGCGGAACATGGGTCCGGCATAGACTGCGGTGTGGAACTCGCCGTTTTCCCCGCACGGATCCACTCCATTCGGCAGATTCCGGAGAAAGTCCGCGTCAAAGTCTCTTCCGGCAAACTCTGGCGGCAGTTTCCTGGGATCGACGCAGACGATGCGCGCGCGCAGGCCGCTCGCAACCATCTCCTCAGCGAGGAGCCGCGTATCGAGGCCCCACACGGGAAATACGGGCTCCAGGCCAGTTCCCTTCAGTTTGTCTTCGCGATAACGGCGCACATCTTCGAGAAACAGATCGCCAAAGGCGATGGCTTCGATGCCTTCGACAACCGCTGCATCACAAGCTGACCGCATCGCAGCTTCATATTGCGGGTTCGAGCATGGCCAGGGGAGGGGCACGGGGTATAACGGAAGGCCGGCTGCCCTCGCCTGCGCCTCCAAAAGCGCGCGGCGCGTGCTATGCATGGCTACGCGATCGAAAGCGGCATTCAGAGTGGTCAACAGCCCGGCCAATTGGTACTCGCCGCTCTGCTGCAGACAATGAAGAGCCCATGCGCTGTCTTTGCCGCTGCTCCACGAGAGAAGAAGTTTCCGCTTCACTCCTGGAGCTTAGCGCAGAGGCGCTTGTCAGTGCACGCGCGCAATCCGTTCCCTGGGCGGTTCTGTTTTGCGAATGGAACCGGGAAGCGGCATGACGAGTGTGGGACCCGACCCGGCGGTCGCGGTAACGCTGGGTTTTAGACCTGCCTTGAGCTTCGTGCGCAGCAGCAGGTTGATTCCTTCCAGTTGTCGCACTCGCCGGCCCACGAGGAGCAGCACGCCGACGCATGCGATTACAGCTCCGATCCAGCAACCGGTGACAACGCCGGCAAAAAATTCGGCCCAGGGCCGCACAACAAACAGTGCCATACCCTCTCCTCGCTTCCTGGACTTGTGACTTTCTCAAAACCGGTCAGCCTTACTACCTACCTGCAGCAGATTCTGGGCCTGAGACATCTCTGTGGAAGCTATGACCGGTTGGGAACCACTAATTTCCTGACGCTTTGATGCATCTCGAGAACAAAGTGATCAGTCATCCCGGCAATATAATCTGCGATGACCCTGGGAGCGCCTTCCTCCTGCACCTGCAGCGCGTAGCTCGGTGGCAGCAGGCCGGGATCGGCAATCCACACAGCGAATAGATCTGAAATCACCTGTTCGGCCTGGAGATGTGCACGTTTCAATTCATCACATAAATACAGGTTTTGATAGAGAAAGTCCTTGGCCTGATGGCGGAGTTGCTCAATTTCTGTGGAAAACGCGGCCACTCGGCCCGGAGCCTGGCGGAGATTCGAGAGATCCCGAACACCACCGTCTGCCACTCGCCGAGTAATTTCTGTTACCAGATCATCAGCCAGCGAGTTGAGCATCAGCTTCAGCGTCTCCTGAAACAAGAGCTTTTCGGGAGCTCCTGCGTGTTGCCGAGCCATTGGGGCAAAATGACGTTCGAAAAGACTGACTCCGGCTCGAATTTGCGTCAATGTGAGGATTTCGGCCTCCATCCCATCGTCGAGGTCGGCGGTGAGGTAAGCAATTTCGTCAGCCAGATCGATGAGCTGTGCTTCCAGCGGCGGACGCTGATCGAGAAAATACTCCGCCAGTTCCGGATGATCCTGCACTGCGTAGTCCCGTGAGTGCTTTACGATGCCTTCCCGCACTGCAAGGGTCAAGTTCAAGCCGCGAAATTCGAGATGCCGGTTCTCGAAATGTTCCACGATGCGCAAAGCATGCAGGTTGTGGTCGAAGCGCAGGCCATACCGTTTCAGAGCCGCATCGAGAGCCTTCTCCCCGGCATGCCCAAAAGGTGGATGCCCGATGTCGTGCGCCAACGCCAGGGCTTCGGTGAGATCTTCGTTCAGGCCCAGAGCCCGCGCGACGGTTCGCGCAATCTGCGCAACTTCCATGGTGTGGGTGAGCCGACTGCGGAAATGATCGGATCCACGCTCTGTAAAGACCTGGGTTTTCCCGGCCAGCCGTCGAAAGGCTCGAGAGTGAATAACGCGCCCACCATCACGCTGAAAAGGGGTGCGGTAGGGGTGGGCCGGCTCAGAGAATTTTCGCTGCGTCAGCGGTCCCGTCTCAGGAACCGCGCACGCTGCCTGCACGATTGCAGCCATGTACGCAGTCTAAGCCCTGTTGGGCGGCTATTCCGGCTTGCCTGCTGTCGGACTGCCCGTTTCGCGTGCCAACCGGACACGGGCGCTGTCCAGCTTCTTCTGGACCTTGGCCACGTCGCCGGCTTCCATATCCGCCTCTACGGTGTGCGCGTATTCATTGAGCGAAAGCTCCCACTGCGCGGCGGCCAGTTTCAGGCGGCCGGTCTTCTCGTACACGTCGCCCAGATGATCGTGTACCGTCGGGTCATTCGCGCCGCGAGAAATTGCTCGGGTCAGGTTTTCTTCCGCCTGGGTGTACTGTCCAAGGCGGAAATAAGTCCAGCCGAGGGAATCCAGATACGCGTAGTTGGTTGGCTCGAGCTGAACCGCCTTCCGGATCATCGCCAGCGCCTCGTCCAGCTTCACACCGCGATCCGCCAGCATAAAACCAAAATTGTTTAAGGTGAGCCCATTCTCCGGCTCGACCGCCAACACCTTGCGGAAGTCCGCTTCGGCCTCGTCGTATCGCTTGGCCCGGTCCGCCATCATGGCCCGGTCGAACAGAACCATGGTCTGATCGTCTTTCTTTGTGGCCTGTTTTTCCGCAAGATCCAGCGTGTCGGAAGCCTCTTTCCATCTGCGCAAGTCGATATAAATCTGTGACAGCTGGTAGTAGATCTCCATATTCTTCGGATCGGTCTGCAGCAGGTTCCTGGCGATCGTGATCCCTTCCTCGGCGTGGCCGGTATCGGCCAGCTGGCGCGCGAGGGTCAGCTTCGCGTCCGTGCTCTTCGGCTGCTTCTCGGCGGCCATACGCGCGACAGTGACTGCTTTGTCGTACTCATGAGCCTCGCGCAGGGTTTCCACTTCCTGGTCAAAGGCCTGGCCCTGCAGATCGCTGCTCAGACTGCCCATTTTTTCGTAGGTTGCTATCGCCTGATCCGGGCGGCTCTGCTCGCGATAAACCTCGGCCAGGTGTACCAGCACGGTCGCGTAATTGCCCTTCTCCTCGTCGGAATACTGTCCGCTGGGGTGGGCTGTTGAGGCTGCAAGCTGCTCATAAACCTTCGCCGCGTCATCGAGGCGGCCCATCGCATCGTCGATCATGCCCTCGTGAAACTGCACATCGAGTGAATCCGAAGCAAGCTCGCGCGCTTTCTTCACCGCAGCCAGAGCATCGTCCATTTTGCCATTGCGCTCATCGATCTCAGCGATCTGCAGCTCTGACTCGGCATCGCCAGGATCGCCCGCTGCAATATCTTTCCACGCCTGGAGCGCCTGGTCTGTCTGATTATCCGCCGCGAGATCCGTCGCGAGCTTCCGCTCCACATCCAGATCGTCGGGCTCCAGATCAAGCGCCTTCTTGTACGCCCCGATCGCGTCTTTTACGTCTTTCTGCTGATCATAGGTCTTGCCCAGCTGCGTCTGCGTACGCGAGGTCTGATCGTCATCCGGCAGCGCTTTGAGCACATCGACCGCACGTTTCGGGTCGCCCATGTCGGAATAGAACTGACTCGCAATGAGCGCGGTTTCCTCTGAGCCCGGATCGATCTTGCGCGCAGCCGCTAATTGCTCTTCGGCTTGCGGTGACTGATGATCTGCCGCGTAGAGCCGCGCCAGCATGAGGTGATCTTCAGGATTATTCGGCTCCAGCTGAACGATCTTCTGGAATTCGCCGATGGCCAGCTTCAACATCTGTCCCGAGACTTCCTGCTGCGAGTTGTCGCCCAGTGACCGTAAATAGACGTCGGCGAGGAGGCGGTGCGCTTCGAGATCGTTCGGATCCTGTTTGATCCGGTCCTGCGCGGCGACTACTGCTTCGCGAATCCGTCCTGTCCGGAAATAAAGCTCCGCCAGATGGCTGTTCAGATATTTCGAGGCCGGATCGGCGTTCAAAGCCATTTTGTACTCTTCGATCGCGCGGGTGGCATATTCGGTGCGCCCGAAGGTCGTCGCCATCTCCTCATATTCGTGCGCCATCATGAAGTGGAAATAAGCATTGGCCGTGTCTGGATTCACACTGGCGGCCGTGACCGGCGCATTAGCATTCGTTCCAGTTCCCTTCGCTGCGGAGGCTGCCGGCTTCGGCGCTGGCGCGGTCGACGCACTCTGCCCCGAGACGGCCAGTGTGATGAGGGCAGGAGTGCAGGAAAGCAGGACGAAGCGCGAGAAATTCTTCATGGATGGGAAGTTTCCTGTTCCGGACCGGCCGCCAGGCGAACCAGGCACCTGGTTGACGTCGAACAACGGCACTCCCCCGTCCGGCGGGGAACCGCACTCTTTATGACGATTGTAACCTTGATCTGGATGCAGGTCTCCGGTTTTCCGTACGCACTTTCGAGAGGCATTGAATCGCAGAAAAACTCAATCCACACTCAGTATTCCGTCCGCCGGGTGAGATCGAGCATCGCAAAAAGGATTACCCCAACCAGGGCGTTGACGACGGCTCGAATGAGTTCATGGATCCCATGCCATGCAAATGGCTGACCGAGCATATGGCGCTGCAGTAGCCAAAGAATCAGGGTCTGCGCCAGTGTAAAACCAAAGGTCAACAGCAGCCGGGCACCGTGGTTTTCGGTGTCGACGCGCACACCCAGCGAGGCTGCCATATACCCGATTACAGCTTTCGAGATGCCAAAAATTCCCAGCGCATGATGCGTCAAACCGTCCTGCGCGATGCCAATCACGGTCCCGACGAGCGTGGCGCTCACCGGCTCCCGTTGGGTAATGCCGTAATAAACGGTCACCAAAAGCGGCAGGTCGATCAGATCGAAGCGGTTCAAATGCAGAGAAAGCAGCGACTGGAGGCCCAGAGCGAGGAGCGGAACAACAATGTAGATGATGAGGGGAAAGGATTTGGCTCCAACCTCGTGCCGCGACGACGCCATTAAAACCATCGTCGAGCCCCTCCCTGCGGTGGCGTTGTTTGAGGTGCCGAAGTCGATGCCCCATTCGGCGAAGGCTGGCTCTGCTGCGGCTGGCCCTGTTTTTGACGTGCCTGATCTCCTGACACCGGAGGCGAAGCCGCCTTCGGCTTCGGTTTCACGGGTATGCTGGCCGGCGCAGCGGCCGGACTGGCTGGGGCGCTGCTCTCGGAATTGCCTGGGGTGGCGCCTTCTCCGTTCGTGATTCTCTGGCCCGGAACCAGGGTTGTCGCTGGCGGCGTATCCGATGGGGTGAAGTGGTCCGGGTGCAACGGCTGCGGCGGCCTGACCGGCGGTGTGACCTCGTCGTTGGGGCTGTCAGTCGTCGGATCGGACCGCTCGTCCGCGGGCGCGTTTGGATCGTTCCGCGAAGGCAGCTTCTCCGCCAGCACGTCGGAAGCCTTCTGTTGCGCCTCGCTCAGATCCTGCTGCATCTCGGTCGGCATCTCTTCGCCGGTGGTGGTGATGACCAATACTTCTTCGAGTCGTGAGAGATTCGCTGCGGGCTTGACCAGCACATTCACCAGCGTTCCCTCGGGCTGGGTCACAACTCGATCCACGATACCTACGGCCAGCCCGCGCGGGTAAATCGCATCGCCGCCGCTGGTCAGGACGGTTTCACCCTGCTGGATGCGCTCGTCCGGCGACACGTTGACGATCTCGGGTTGCCCCCAGGTATCGCCACGAAGCACTCCGCGAATGCGTGTTTTCTCAAGGATGACGCCGGCGCCGCTGGTGGCGTCGGAAATCTCAAGCACCTGGCTGGTGTGCCGGAACACATCTCTGGTCTTGCCGACAATGCCGTCCGGCGTGATCACCGGCATATCCGGTTTGATCCCGTCGTGGGATCCTTTGTCGATAAGCAGGACATGCGACTGTTCCGTACCCGAGGTTCCGATAACCTGAGCGGCAACCGTTTTGTAGACGTATTTCTCTTTGAATTCGAGGAGGGCCTGCAGGCGCTGGCCCTGCCGGGCATCCTCGGCGAGCGAATCTTCTTCCAGCCGTAGTTGGTCCAGTTCTGCCTTGAGGTCCTTGTTTTGTTTCCGTACGTGGATCAGGTCAATGTAGTTGGCCAAGACACCGCGAATTCCCTGCCCAGTTGCGTGCAGCAGGATCTCCGGCGGGGTCACGACTCCGACCACCCACGAGCGAATCAGGCGTACACCGCCTTTATCGGGCGCATCCGGGTCAGGACGGCGGACCTGCACCGCCAGGCCGATCACCTGCGCCAAGAGCACAGCAATCAGCATCAATGCGTTGCGGTAACGGCTGAAAAACGATTCCATGAAACTGGGCCTGCTTAGGGTCTGACCCCTGGCCGCGGCGGGGCGGGCTCTTATCCGTCGATCTTGATCTTTCGCAGTAGCCGGAAATCGCTCAGCATCTTGCCGGTACCCAGCACCACGCTGGCCAGCGGATCGTCGGCAATCGAAACCGGCAACCCTGTTTCTTCGCGAATCCGCTTGTCGAGGTTCTTGATCAGAGCGCCGCCTCCGGTCAGCACGATGCCGCGATCGCTGATGTCCGCGCTCAATTCCGGCGGCGTCCGCTCAAGAGCGACGCGAATAGCATTCAGGATGGTGGCAATACACTCGCCCAGAGCCTCGCGAATCTCTCCGTCATCAATCGTGATGGTTTTTGGCACGCCCTCGATGAGGTTGCGTCCTTTGATCTCCATGGTCAGGGGTTTATCCAGCGGAAACGCCGATCCCAGATCGATCTTGATCTGCTCGGCCGTTCGTTCGCCGATCAGCAGGTTATATTTCCGTTTCAGGTAATTCATGATGGCTTCGTCCATCTGGTTCCCGGCCATGCGAACCGACCGCGAATAGACGATGCCCGACAGCGAGATGACCGCGATGTCCGTGGTTCCTCCGCCGATGTCCACAACCATGTTGCCGCTTGGCTCCGTGATCGGCAGTCCTGCACCGATCGCCGCTACCATGGCCTGCTCAACGAGGAAAACTTCGCTGGCTTTGGCGCGATAGGCCGAATCTTCGACCGCTCGCTTTTCCACCTGGGTGATCTCCGAAGGCACGCCGATCACGATCCGCGGATGCACCAGCATCTTGCGGTTATGCGCCTTCTGAATGAAGTAATTCAGCATTTTTTCGGTGACTTTGAAGTCGGCAATGACGCCGTCCTTCATCGGCTTGATCGCCACGATGTTGCCGGGGGTCCGCCCCAGCATCTCTTTGGCTTCTTTGCCGACGGCTTCCACTTCACCGGTGTTCTTATTGATGGCTACGATCGACGGCTCATTAACGACAATGCCCTTGTTCGCTGCAAAAACAAGCGTGTTGGCAGTGCCCAGATCTATGGCCAGATCGTTGGAGAAAACACTGAAGAGCGACCGCAGGCTATGCGATCGTCCTGAACGCGGCTGATATCCATTCGATGACATCGAGAAGTTATTTTGTCCCGGAGAGAACTCGTATTAATTGTACGGCCTTGGAATCCTTCACGCACTTTCGCAGAAGCTAAAATTAGGGTCAATGGCACCTTAGTGTTTAACCCTTTCAGGCAAAGCCAGGGTGCCCCGTTTGTTGCATGGGCGGGAACCTGATTCGTTACTGTGTCTCGCGTTTCCGTTATGCTGAAGTGTTTGTTCCTCAGGAGTGCATCCCGTGCCAGTCAAGGTCTACAACAATCTCATCGGTGGGAAGTGGGTACCGACCCGCACCGGCAAAACCTTCTCGAACGTCAACCCCGCCCGTCACGACGATATCGTCGGCGAGTTTCAGGCCTCCGGCGCAAAAGACATCGATGCTGCGGTCCAGGCGGCGGCTGAAGCCTGGAAAACGTGGCGTTTGACGCCTGCCCCCAAGCGCGCAGAAATCCTCTACCGCACCGGCGAGATTCTGCTTGAGCGCAAAGAGCAATATGCGCAGGAGATGACGCGCGAGATGGGCAAGGTCCTTGCCGAGACCCGCGGGGATGTCCAGGAAGCCATCGACACCGCTTTCTACATGGCGGGCGAAGGGCGACGACTGTTTGGCCAGACCACGCCTTCGGAGTTGCAGAACAAGTTCGCCATGTCGGTGCGGATGCCGGTGGGCGTCTGCGGCATGATCGCGCCGTGGAACTTTCCGATGGCGATTCCCTCGTGGAAGCTGTTCCCTGCTCTGGTCTGCGGCAATACCTGCGTGATCAAGCCGGCGGAAGACACGCCGCTGTCGACCTTCAACCTGGTTCAGGCCCTGATGGACGCCGGACTGCCTCCGGGTGTCGTGAACATCGTCACGGGGTTCGGTCCCGAAGCCGGCGCACCGCTCGTCGAGCATCCGCTGGTCCGCGCAATCTCGTTTACGGGATCATCGGAGGTGGGCCGCATCGTTGGGCAAGCCGCGGCGGCGCACTTTAAGCCCTGCTCGCTCGAGATGGGCGGCAAGAACGCCATGATCGTCATGGAAGATGCGAACCTGGATCTGGCTCTCGACGGCGCGCTGTGGGGAGCCTTTGGCACCACCGGCCAGCGCTGTACCGCGACCAGCCGCATTATTGTGCACCGCGATGTTCTTCGGGACTTCACGGAGGAACTGGTCGACCGCGCCGAAGAATTGAAAGTTGGCGATGGCCTGGACCTGGCGATGCAGATGGGTCCGCAGATCAATCGGCAGCAAATCGAAACCTCGATCCGCTATTGCGAAATCGCGAAGAAGGAAGGGGCGAAGCTACTGACCGGCGGCAAGCCTCTGACCAAGGGCGCGTTTGCGAAGGGCCACTTCTTCGCGCCAACGGTGGTTGGGAAGGTTAAGCCCGGCATGCGCATCGCGCAGGAAGAAGTTTTCGGGCCAGTCGTCAGCATTCTGGAGTGCACCAGCTTCGACGATGGTATCGCCATCGCTAACAACATTCAGTACGGTCTCTCGACTTCGATCTACACGCGCGACGTCAACCGCGCCTTCCGCGCTATGCGCGATCTCGAGGCCGGCATCACTTACGTCAACGCACCGACGATTGGGGCCGAGGTTCATCTTCCCTTCGGCGGCGTAAAGAAGACCGGCAACGGCCATCGCGAAGGGGGCACCGGCGCGCTGGACTTCTATACGACGTGGAAGTCGGTGTATGTCGACTACTCGGACAAGCTGCAACGCGCGCAGATTGACACGGGGGAGTAAATATTTTTTGTCCTGGGCCGAGGGCTCCCACAAGTGCGGTCAACTGCTTTAGCATGGGGTTTTGGGCTTCGCACGTGGATTCTTTAATCGTTCGGCTCGGTCGTGAAAAATGCTTGAAGATCCCTTATGCGATTGTTGAAACCAATTCCCAACGAAGGCAGTCACTGAATTAGTCAGACATGATTACTGTTCAAGACCTGACCAAAAGGTACGCCCGCACCACCGCCGTCGATCACATTTCCTTCTCCGTCAGCAAAGGCGACATCGTCGGATTCCTCGGCCCCAACGGCGCCGGCAAAACCACCACCATGCGCATGCTGACGTGCTTCTTCCCGCCCACGTCGGGAACAGCCACGGTCGCCGGCTTCAACGTCTTCGAGCAGCCGCTTGAAGTAAAGAAGCGCATCGGCTATCTGCCGGAAGCGCCGCCACTCTATCTCGAGATGGAGACCATCGAGTACCTGCGCTTCGTCGGCCGTCTCAAGGGCCTTTCCGGCGCGGAACTGGAAAAGCGCGTTGTCTACGTCCTCGATCGGTGCGCCATCGCCGATGTGAAGACAAAGCTCCTCGGCAAGCTCTCGAAGGGTTATCGCCAGCGCGTCGGCCTCGCTCAGGCCATCATTCACAATCCCGATGTGCTCATCCTTGACGAGCCGACCGCCGGACTGGACCCCAAGCAGATCAACGAGACCCGCGACCTCATCCGCTCCCTTGCGGGCGACCACACCATCATCCTCAGCACACACATCCTGCCGGAAGTCGAGCAGATCTGCGAAAGAGTCGTCATCATCAACAAGGGCAAGCTAGTGGCGACGGATTCCGTGCACAATCTGCAGGCGCGCGCGCGGGGGGCGGAGTCGATGCTGATTGAAGTCGGTGCTCGCGGAGGAGAATTCGCCGCGGCACCTGTACAGTCGCGTCTCGAGAAGATACCCGGTGTGAGCCGCGCAACGCTGAAAGAAGAATTTCAAAGCGGCGCCGTATTTGAAGTCGAAGCCAGCAAAGGGCAGCTTGTTCGTGGCGACCTTGCGCGCGCCGTGGTCGAATCCGGCTGGGATCTCAACGAGCTTCGCCCTGCCGCGATGAGCCTCGAAGAGGTGTTCCTGCAGCTCACAGGCACCATCCCCGCAACGGCAGCCGAAGCATCGCCGGGGCCCATTGAATCTGCCGACGCACCCGCTCCAGAGGCCAACGCATGAAAAATATCTGGATCATCTGCCGCCGCGAATTGTCCAGCTACTTCAGCTCGCCGATAGCATGGTTGCTGCTCACCATGTACAGCGTGATTTTCGGCTGGATCTTCTGGAACTTTCTGGCCGAATTTATTAAGCAAGGGATCGACATGGAGATGATGGGCCAGTCGTCTCCCATGAACCTGAACGAGCAGATTATCCGTCCCCTGCTTGGCACCAGCAGTTTTCTGGGGCTGTTCATGATCCCGCTCATCAGCATGCGGCTGTTCGCGGAAGAGAAGCGCAACGGGACCATCGAACTTCTCGCCACCTCACCGGTGCGCGACATTGAGATCATCCTGGGCAAGTGGTTCTCTGCAACGCTGCTCTACTGCTGGATCATCCTCTTCGCGAGCATCAATTTCCTGTTCCTCTTCCGCTACGGTCATCCGGACTGGAAGCCCATGCTGATCACGTTCCTCGGCGTCTTCCTGCAGGGAGCAGCGCTGCTGGCCATCGGAACCTTCATTTCCACGCTGACGAAGAATCAGATCATCGCCGGCGCGCTTACCTTCGGCGCCTGCCTGTTGCTCTGGGTATTTTCCTGGGTCAGCAGCTACGACTCGTCGTCCTGGGCACAGGTTTTCTCCTACATGTCCGTCATCACTCACTTTGATGCCTTCGACCGCGGCGTGCTTTCGTCCAAAGACGCGATTTACTACCTCAGCGTCATCTTTCTTGGACTCTTCTTCACCGCCCGCTCGATGGAATCCCTTCGCTGGAGGTCGTAACTCGTAATGGCATGGAAGGGTCTGAAGGCGAGGCAAACTAAATACGCGGCTTACGCGACCACCTACATTCTGATTGTGCTCGCAGTCGTGGTCGTGGCCAATTATCTCGCCAACCGCTACAACAAGTCGTATGACGCGACCGCGAACAAGCGCTATAGCCTCTCCGATGAGACAAAGAAAATCGTGGGTGGGTTGAAGCAGGACGCGACCATCACCTACTTCAACACCAGCACCCATTTTGCAGAGGGTAAGGATCTGCTGGACGAATACAAGGCTTTGTCGCCGAAGGTCAAGGTCAAGTTCGTCGATCCGGTGAAGGAACCGATGATCGCGCGCGAAGCAGGAATTCGCAGCGAGGGCTCAGCGACGGTCCAGGTTGGCGACCACACAGAGATCGCCAACGACATCACCGAAGAAGGGATTACCGGGGCCTTCATTCGCGACATCAAGGGCAATACCCGCTCCATCTGTTTTGTTGCCGGCAGCGGCGAACACCAGATCGATGACTCCAGCCGCGACGGCGAATCGAAACTCAAAGACCTGCTCGCCCGCGACAGCTATCAAACCAAGTCCATCGATCTGCTGCAAAACGCCGCGGTCCCCGGCGACTGCACGGTGATCGTGATCGCGGGGCCGACGCGCGACTACCTGCAGCCTGAGGTCGACGCCATCAAGACCTTCGTTGAAAATGGCGGCCGCGCCTTCTTCATGCTCGATCCTCCGCTCAAGATGGGTCCCTCCGCCATTGGTGACAATGACGCGCTTGTCGCGCTGCTGGGCAGCTGGGGCGTGACGCCGGACAAGGACCTCGTCCTCGACCTGAACCCCATCGGCCAGATCGCCGGCCTCGGCCCGCAAGTTCCGCTGGTCACCAACTACGAATCGCAGCCCATCGTTGCCGGAATGAAAGGCACCGCGACCGGCTTCCCGCTGGCACGGTCCCTGTCGATTGCGAACACCGGCAAAACGTCGGTCGAGAAGCTTTTCGATTCGTCGGCCAGCAGTCTGGCGACCATGAACCTCAGCTCGCCATCGGTCAGCGTGAAGGATCCGAATAACAAGAAGGGTCCGCTCACCCTTGCCGCTGCCGGCAGTTATGCGACGGGCAAACCCAATCTGGAAGGTCGCTTCGTTGTCGTGGGCAATTCGATCTGGGCCTCGAACCGGTTCATCGATTTCAACGGCAACGGCGATCTGGCCACCAACGCGATCAACTGGCTCGCCTCGGACGAGGATCTGATCTCCATCCGTCCCAAAGCGCCTGAAGATCGCCGCATCACCATGACGCGCGGCCAGCTCGACACGGTGCGACTCTTCAGCCAGTTCGTGCTACCACTCATCGTCATCGCCGGCGGCATCTTCGCCTGGTGGAAGCGAAGGTAAGGCCGGCGAAGCCCGATTTATTGCTATGAAATTTCGCGGTCTCATCGCAGCAGCTGTTGTTCTCCTTGCTCTCGCAGGTGTGCTCTATTGGTCCGAGCACCGCAAGCCTAAAGAGACCGCCGAGACATCGTCGGAGAGTCCGGCGATCCTCAAGATCGATCCAGCCGCCGTCACTGCGCTGACCGTGAAGCAGAAGGCCGCACAGCCCGTGACCCTGGTGCGCTCCGGAGCTCAATGGCTGATCACATCACCGGGCACGTTTCCCGCCGACGCCCGCGCGATCTCCGATATGCTCACCACGCTGGGGCCACTAAATTCTCAAAGCGTCGTTGAAGATCATGCGGCCAATCTTCCCGAATTCGGTCTCAGCGATCCCGCGGTTGAAATTGACGTCACTACGAAAGACAACAAGACGATCCGCCTGCTTCTCGGGGACGACGCGCCCACTGGCGACGGCGTCTACGTAGCGATCGTTGGCGATCCGCGTGTCTTCACTGCCTCGTCCTCAGTTAAGACGAGTCTTACTAAAACCCTGAGTGACCTGCGCGACAAGCGCCTCCTTCCCGTCGAAGCCAGCACGGTGAGCGGCATCGATCTGATGCGCAAGGGCGACGATCTCGCCTTCGCACGTATTGAGAACGGCTGGCAAATTGAAAAGCCGAAGCCCTATCGCACCGACGATTTCCAGGTCGACGATTTGCTGCAGCAGCTGACCAGTGCAAAATGGGATGGTACGGTTTCGTCCGCCGACGCGACAAAGGCCTTCGCACATGCCGCGCCCGTCGCCAGCGTGAAGCTCACGGGCGGTTCCGGCAACGATACCCTCGACATTCGCAAGGACAAGGACGATTACTACGCGAAGTCCAGTGCAGCGCCCGGAACCTGGAAGATCGACTCCGCCGACTCCAGCGCCCTGGGCCAGGCGCTTGGCCACACCCTCGACGATTTCCGCAATAAGCAGCTCTTCGACTTCGGCTACTCCGACCCGGACAAAATTGAATATCGCTCCGGCGCAACAAACCTGGTTCTGACGCACACCAACGGGGCCTGGCGGTCCAACGGTCAGAAGATGGATTCGCCGAGCGTTGAGTCGTTCGTCACCGCTTTGCGTGATCAGGCGGCGTCGAAGTTTGTCGACTCCGGATTTACGACGCCACAGATCGAGATCACGGTGACGGCGAATGGCGGCAAAAAGGTCGACAAGGTTCAAATCCAGAAAACCGGCGACACTGCGATTGCGAAACTTGAAGGCGATTCGTCGCTCTACGCCCTCGACGCGCCGACGATCAATAGCCTTACAAGCGCCATCGCCAGCATTAAGCCCGCCCTTGCAGGCAAGAAGTAGATCTCGAACCGGACGACCAGGCCCGTTAAACTAGGCGAGATGACTACCCCGCCGCTGAATACCCGCACTGCTCTGCTGGACCTCCTCGCGTGCACTTCATTTCGTCTCGGCAGCTTCACCCTCTCCTCCGGCGCAAGGAGCGATTACTATATCGACTGCCGCACCACGACACTGCATGCCGAAGGCGGCCGCCTTACAGGCCTCGCCATCCTCGATCTGCTGAGCGAGCACGATCTGCACCCGGCAGCGGTGGGAGGTCTCACGATGGGCGCCGACCCGGTTGTGTCGGCGGTAGCCATCGCCAGCGCATGGCGCGCACAGCGAAATCCTGCGGCGCCGCTCATTCACGGCTTCCTCGTCCGCAAGGCCGAGAAGACGCATGGCACCGGCCGCCGCATCGAAGGTTTTTGCGAGAAGGACGGACCGGTCCTCATTGTCGACGATGTCTGCACGACAGGTGGGTCTACGATCACGGCCATCGAAGCGGCTCGTGAAGCCGGAATGCGCATTGTCGCGGCGGTCTGTCTGGTGGAGCGCGAAGAGGCAGGGGGACGCGCTGCGTTAGAAGCCGCCTGCCAGGGTGCTCCGTTCCTGAGCCTCTATACGGCCAAGGATGTTCGCGCCGCACATGTGCGGCAGTTGGGGCCCGCCTGACTGTCCGCAGACAATAAAAAGGGGCGCGTAGCCCACGCCACGCGCCCACAGTTGAGTTGTCTGCAGCAGATCTACCGTCCGGAAGGGGCTCCGCCTGTAGTGCTCGCGTTGCCCTGAGCCGGGGGAGCACCGTTGTCGCCGGTGTTACTCAGCATCTGGATTTCAACGTGCCGATTCTTTGCGCGGCCCGCTGCGGTTTTGTTGGAGTCGACTTCAACATCCTTACCCAATCCCACCAAATAGAACTTGTGAGCGGGCACGTTGTATTTCTCAGCGAGATACTGCACCACCGCCATCGCACGGCGATCGCTCAGGTCGTAGTTGTACTCCTTCGAGCCAACCGAATCAGTACCGCCCGTCACTTCCAGAATGTAGGCCTTCGCACTGGTGAGTTGGCCGCCGAACTGATCGAGCTGATCTTTGGCTGCCTTCGTCAGATTCGACTTGTTGAAGCCGAACGTCACCGAAACGTCGCCGACCTGCTTGTAGCTGTCCAGATTCGCAATGACCCCAGCGAGCGAATCTGCGCGGTTCACAGCATCCTGGGCAGAAGATTGAGCTGTGGACGCGGCCTGATTGGCATTTTGCGCGTTCTGCTGGGCCTGGGAGGCCGAATTCTGCGCCTGCTGAATGCCAGCCTGGGACCGCGAATCCACGTCGTGGATAGCGCGGTTGTTCGCAGCCGTGGCATCGTCAAGCTCGTTGGTCTTCTGAATCACCGGCTCGGTTTGGCTGCGCACATAATTTTTGGTCGAGCAGCCGGTTGTGAAAACCAAAGACAGCGCCGCAACTGCCGAGGCGGCCGCGAAACCTGTTCTGGAAATCCGCGTCATGGGTGACACTCCGTTTCTTTTGGCGTCCGTATTTCTTTGTCTTAGAAAGCTCTATCCGCCGGGCGGATGCTTCCCTTTCGCCGTTTTAAAACAGCACGCGCAGGCCCAATCCTTCCAATCCCATGCAACTACATGCTGAATCAATGGTTTGCAGCAGACCTTGACCCGCTTTGAGAGTCCGCAGGCCCGGGGGTTCGAGTATTTTTTACGCTTATTTCGCCGGATCCGGCTCCAAAAACCACCTTGTCGGGTACCCATTAAACTGGATACAAGGCCGCAATGGATCTACACGAGAAGATTCGCACCTTACCTACCCGGCCCGGCGTGTATCTGTACAAGAACGCCGACGGCGAGGTGATCTACGTCGGCAAGGCCAAGAATCTTCGCTCGCGGGTCCGCTCCTATCTTCTCGAGGCGTCGCAGGCCAACGCGAAAACCGGCTCGCTCATGCGCGACGCTGTCGACGTCGACTACATTCTCGTCGATAACGAGCACGAAGCCCTTGCGCTTGAAAACAACCTCATCAAGCAGCGCAAGCCGCGCTTCAACATTTTGCTGCGCGACGACAAGACCTATCCGTACGTGAAACTCACGCTGGGCGATCGCTGGCCGAAGGTATTCGTGACCCGCCGACTGCGCCGCGACGGCAGCGCCTATTACGGTCCTTATTTCCCCGGCAACCTGGCCTACCGCGTCGTCGACCTTATCCATCGCAGCTTTCTCCTCCCCAGTTGCAAGATCGATCTCACTCGCTACCATGCACGCCCGTGTTTGCAGTACTACATCGGCCGCTGTCTTGGGCCGTGTGTTGAAGGCCTCACTACGCCGGAGACGTATTCGGAAGCGGTGCGCGACGCGCAGATGTTCCTTGAAGGCCGTACCGCCGATCTGAACAAGTCGTTGCACGAGCGTATGTCCGGTGCCGCCGCGGCAGAGCAATTCGAGCTTGCAGCAAAGTATCGCGATCTCCTCGTCACCGTGGATCAGCTTTCTGAGAAGCAGCGCATAGCCTCCACCGACGACGATGATGCCGACGTATTTGGATTCCATTGCGAGAACGGCATGATCGCGGTGAATCTGTTCCATATGCGCGGCGGGAAAATCGTCGATCGGCGTGAGTTTTTCTGGGAAGATTTGCCCGATTTTATCGCTGAGATTCCTGAAGCCGAAACGCCGAACGAGGCGGCCGAGCAGCCGGCGGCGGCCTTTGAGCCGGGGGCGTTCTTCTCGGCTCTGCTGAAGCAGCTTTATATCGATCAGCCGTATGCGCCGAACCTCATCTACGTGCCGGTCGATTTTGCAGATCGCGGCATGCTGGCCGGCCTGCTGGCTGACCGTACGAAACATCGAGTGGAAATCGCGGTTCCGCAACGCGGCGAAAAGCGCTCCCTCGTTGATCTCGCCGGTCAGAATGCCAAGCAGAGTTACGACCAGCGCTTTCGCGTGCTGGCGCCCAGCCGCAAGGCCATTCAGGAAGCCCTTCAGGATGCGCTCATGCTCGAATGTCTGCCACGTACCATCGAGTGCTTCGACATCTCGCACATCCAGGGAGCGGAAACCGTCGCGTCGATGGTTGTGTGCGAAGACGGCGAGATGAAGAAAAGCGCCTACCGCAAGTTCAAAATCAAGACGGTCGAAGGGGTGGATGACTTCGCTTGCATGCTGGAAGTGGTTACCCGCCGCTATAAGCGGGTAATGGAAGAGAAGCGCGAGATGCCGAGCCTTATCCTGATTGACGGTGGTCTTGGCCAACTCCACGCTGCGGCCGCCGCTCTGGAATCCCTGGGCCTGACCACTCAACCTCTGGCCTCCATCGCCAAGCGAGAGGAGATCATCTACCTTTACGGCCAGGAAGACGAGCCCGTCGTTCTCGATCGCCGCTCGCCGGTGCTGCATCTGGTCCAGCGCATTCGTGACGAGTCCCACCGTTTTGCGATTACCTATCACCGCAAGCGACGCGAGATGCGCGATCGCGACTCGGACCTGCTCTCCATTCCAGGTGTTGGCGCCCGCACCCGGCAGCGCCTGCTCGAACATTTCGGCAGCCTGCGCGGTATCGCCGCTGCGAACCTGGACTCGCTGGCCGCGGTCGTGCCGCCCAAAACCGCCGAGGGGATTCACGCGTACTTCCATCCCGTCGAAGCCCAAACGAACCCGTTGCCGGTGCTCAACGATTCACGTTAGTGTCCGGCATCCCGTATTGCGGTACCTGGTTTGCTCTAACCGGAGACATTTACTGCGGCCTTCTGATAGACAGGAGAGTCTGCCTTGTCGTAGTTGCGGGGGCCAGCGCTGACAGCGCCTGGCAACGGAGTGAAAAATGAAGACAATTCTGATGGCCGATCCGGTTCGCTATCCGCGCATGACCACCGAGGAGCTTCGGTCGACTTTCCACCTCAACGGCCGATGCGCGCCCGGGTCGCTGGATCTGACCTACGTCGATCTGGACCGCGCTGTCGTGGGCCATGCGGCACCGTCCGGTTCACCGATCGCCCTTCCTACTTATCCTGAGCTCCGTGCCGGCTATTTCACGGAGCGCCGTGAGCTTGGCGTTCTTAACATCGGGGCCGCTGGCACCGTACACGTGGGCAATCAGACCTGCCACCTTGAGAACCTCGACGTCCTCTACATCGGCCGCGGCAATCCGGAAATCCATTTTGAATCAAAATCCTCAGATGAGCCAGCAACCTTTTACCTGCTCAGCTACCCTGCCCATGCCAGCCACCCTGTGACGCTGGTGAAGAAGTCGGACGCGAACCCCACGACGATTGGTGCAGCCGAAACGTGCAATCTCCGCACCATCTGCAAGTACATCCATCTCGAAGGAGCGCGAAGCTGCCAGCTGGTGATGGGGGTAACGCATCTGCATCCAGGCAGCGGGTGGAACACCATGCCCCCGCACACCCACATGCGTCGCTCCGAAATCTACATGTACTTCAATCTTCCGGACGATGCCCGAGTCTTCCACCTGATGGGACCGCCCAACGAGACGCGCCACCTCGTCATGGCGAACCGCGACATCGCCGTCTCGCCCGGATGGTCCATCCACGCCGGGATGGGAACGCGCGCCTATAGCTTTTGCTGGGGCATGGGCGGCGAAAATCAGGATTACGCCGACATGGATCCCGCCCCGCTTGAGAAGCTTCTCTAAACAGTTCGAGGAATTTCATCAAGGAGTCCGCAAATGAAATTTGTTTTGATCGCCGCGGGGCTGCTCACGATCCCAGCCTTCGCACAAACGCCGCCGCCCGCACCCCACAACCCGGCCATCGTTTTTCCGATTCCCGACGTCCACGCGCAGCTGGACCAGCTCATCGCCGCCGCAAAAGAAAAGGGATCCAGCGGCGCGACCATTGAGGATTACGGCAGTTACAAAATACAGCTCTCCGCCCGCACCGCGAGCGGCGGGGGTGAGGTGCACGCCCATTGGGACGACATAATGATCGTCGAGCAGGGTAGCGCAACGCTGGTCACCGGCGGTACGGTGGTCGACGAAAAGACCGGGGCTGACGGCGAAACCCACGGCCTAAGGATTGATGGCGGCCATTCGCAGAAAATCAATCCGGGAGATGTGCTCACCGTCCGTGCCGGAACTCCGCACCAGCTCATCCTCGATCCAGGGGTTTTTTACGGAGCGGTGGTTATCAAGGTTCACGAACCCTGATGATCCGTGGAATAGTCGGCACTACATCCCGTAGTGCTGCAGAAACGGTGAAGGGGAATGAAGCCTTTTTCGCTCACGCATACCCAGCGAGGCGGAGATCTCCCGGCAGCAGTGCATCAGATGTTCCGCGATCCCAGGCACGCTCTGCTGAGTGATTCTTGACGTTGGCCCCGAAACACTGACCGCTGCCATCGGATGCCCACTTTCACTCAGGATCGGTGCCCCGATGCAGCGCACGCCGCCTTCCACTTCCTCATCATCGATGGCGTAGCCGCGCTTGCGAACACGATCGAGCGACCGCATCAGGGCTTCCGGCGTCATCAGCGTCCGATGGGTGAAACGGGTAAAGCGAATTTTCCCGATAATCTCGGAGGCCGCCTCTTCAGGCAGAAACGCCAGCATCGCTTTTCCCATCGCCGTGCAATAGACCGGGTTCGACGTACCTATGCGGGATGCCAGCCACACCCGGCGATTGCTGGGTTCCACTTTGTCCAGGTAGACGACCGAGGCTTTTTGCAGCACGCCGAGATGGACTGTTTCGCCCACCTGTACTGAGAGTCTGCGGAACCAGGGATGCACACGGGCACGCAGATCGATCTGCTCCACTGCGCGGCTACCTAGCTCGTAGAGCTTGAGCCCCAGACGGAACCGATTCTCCGGCGTACGCTCGATCAGCCCGCAACGCTCCAGTACCATCAGCGCGCGGTGCGCCGTGCTCTTATGCAGAGCCATGCGCTCGCACACATCCGCGAGCCCCAGCGGCCCTTCGCTCTCCCCCAGCAGGTCGAGAACCCCAACCGCTCGATCGAGGCTTTGCAGTTGATAAGGATCCGCAGCCTCGCCGCCTTTGCCGGCCTTTTCGGCGCGTTTGGGTTGCGCTTCCGATGTCCTTTGTCGCATCACGACCTCGACTCTATCGCGCCAACCATCCGCCATCCACAACCAGGACCGTACCTGTTACATAATCGCTGGCCCGCGATGCAAGAAAGACTGCCGCTCCGGTCAGATCCTCCGGCTCACCCCACCGTCCCGCTGGGATTCGTTCAAGTATCTGGCGATTACGCGTCTCGTCCGTCTGCAGCGCAGACGTATTCTCGGTGCGAAAATAGCCCGGGGCGATCGCGTTGACCTGCACGTTGCGCGCTGCCCATTCATTGGCAAGGGCTTTCGTCATCTGCGCAATGCCGCCCTTTGACGCCACATAGGCAGCGATCCGGATCCCTCCCTGGAACGACATCATGGAGGCAATGTTGATGATCTTTCCCTGCCGCCGCTTCAGCATTTCCCGCCCGGTGAGCTGGCACAGCCGAAACGCACTGGTCAGGTTCACCTGAAGAACTTGCTTCCATGCGTCCAGGTCGTGCTCCTCAGCCGCCTCGCGATGGATCGTCCCAGCATTGTTGACCAGTATGTCCGGGGCGCCCATCGCGAGCACGACGTCGGCGAAGAGCTTGTCGGCCCCATCCTCGGCACTCAGGTCCGCGGAGAAACTTCTTCCCTGGCGCCCCTGGCCGCGAATCTGCCGGGCTGTATCTTCGGCCGGCCGCCTGTTTCCATGGCAGCCCACGGCTGCGCCCGCATCGGCCAGAGCGAGAGCAATCGCCGCCCCCAGGCCGCTCGCCGCTCCCGTCACCAGTGCCGTCTTTCCTTTGAGGCTGAACTGATCCGTGATGCCCATCGTCCCCATCTTGTCATCCCGCAGCAAGGTACGCCGTACCCTATCGCGAACCGGCAAAGATGTCATTTTCAGGAGGTGCAGCTCTGTTGTCAAGCGACTGCGCGGGAGACGGTGACGGAAGGGCACGATCGAGTTACCGAGTGATGTACATCTCGGAACGCCGTCGAGAGATCGGAGCTGATGAATTGCAGATAAAAACGAACTGCCGGCGAATTCACGCCGGCAGTTCCTGTTATTCGTTACGTCTTTGGAAATTGATCCTTATGGTGGAGCGCTTCTACGCACCCACCGTTCGGACGTCTGGTTTTGCCTACGGTGTACCGTTGGGAATCAATCGAGCTCCCGTCAGATTGACGAGAATCGACTTGAAGATGTTGTTGAGTGAGGTGATCGTATTGTTCTGATCCGCCGCCTGGCAGCCACTGTCGCCACCCGGCGCATAGTAGTCAGAGTAGAAATGCGTCTTATCGTTGGGCCATCCTGACGACATCTGCTGCATTGCCTGGCAGGGAGAGATGTCGTAGTTGCTCGATTTGCTGTTGCGGTCGCTGGCGCAGTTGCTGTTACTGGAACTCGTCGGCGAACCGTAAGAAATCGTGAACACCGTAGTATTGTTGTTCGAGTAGGTAGCCGCATACTGCGCTGCCGTGACCCCCTGCCCGCATTCGCCAATCCAGGATCCGCCCCCGTTGGAGTTAGGGTAGTTGCCCGTACTGTCGCCCCAGGCAGTGCTCTGGCTGCTGCTGCTTACCATATCGTTCGATCCTGCACTGAAGGCTCCCCCCGGGCTGTTTTCTTTAGCCGTTGCGTTGCCGTCACTCAGCAGGATGATCACGTTTTGCGAGTTTTTGACGCCGTTGGATACCTGCACCACCTGCTCGGCGAGCAGCGAGGCCTGCGCGGCATAGATTGCACCCGCGTAGTAGGTATTCTCATAACCGGTTTGCATAGCTTTGCAACCCGACTTACCGCCCACCGCCTTCACAATGTTTGAACTCGAATTGAGCGATGTCGCCGCGTCGGAAGTACGGTAATCGGTCGCGTAGCCCGTGACCTGATAAGTCACCTGCTGCGTCGTAGTGGTTGGATTCCATCCCCCGCTTGTGGTTGTGTAGGGCATCGTCTGAAGGGCGGTTGCGGTGGCCGACGGGAAGGTGTAGGGTGGCACGGTTTGATTGGCCGAAGGACTGCATCCATATTCGTTGGACACGGAACTCGTATACATATTGGGGAAAGTGAACAGACTGACCTCGTCCATGGAAGGTGCAAGCCCCTGGAGCAGCTGCTGAACCCCGGTTTCCGCACACGTAAGCTGGGTCTGACCCGATCCGCAATTACTGTCGCTGGTGTCCATTGATGGCGTCGTGTCAAGAATGACCGCGATGTTGTATGGCTGGGGCCGGCCCGGCGATGCCGTCGAAGTCGCGCTGAGCGGGACGCTGCCTCTTCCGAACAGCCCCGCGAACAGCGTTGGGACGTTCGCGGTTTCGGTCACGGAAACCGCATTGGGGGCCGTAGCGCTGCAGGAAAGCCCCCACCCGCTCACTGTGGTCAGACAAAGCGGAGTGATCGTCGGATTGGCCACTGAAACACCGGAGAAGGCATTTTTGTCGCTGCCAGCACCACTGAACGACTGCCCCACGGTGGCGTAGTTACCGCTGGACAACGATTCGGCGGCGGCGAGCGCTGCCGCATCCGTTTGCTGCTGCAGCACACGTTGGACGACCATCGCGTGACCGAGGTCGACCACCAGGGCGGCCACCGCGAGGATCGAAAGCATCATCACGACGACCCACGGCAGGACTTGCCCGCTTTCGTCGCCCGACAGGCGATGAGCCATCGAACGAGCATCTCCATTCGGAGAATTGACGTCTGCAACGGCTCTTCCGCACATCAATTTGCCGTTTTCGGTGTTTGTTTCGCGATTCCTCATTGCGACCATCTCCTTGCCTTTCAGGCGAGCGGTTGCTCCGCCTGTCTTACCGTTTCAACGCATTCTTTGCGGCCATCAATTGACGAGTTCAGTACTCGATGCGGTCAGATTGATGGTCGTGTTGGACATTCCGAAAACCAATGGCGTGACGGGGTAGACCGCCTGCACTGTTACCACGTCGCCGGTGTACATCCCGAGGTTTGCACAGACGCTGCTGGACGATCCTGTCGCCGTGTACGATGTTGCCGCATTACCGTTGCTCGGGTTGCTGCTGCCGCTCGGCGTGTAAGTGATCGTGAAATTCAAGCTCGAGGTCTTCATGACCGTCGATGACGCTGTAATCGTCGAGATGGCATACATGCAGGGATCTTTGCTGGGCGCAAGAGACGCCGATCCGCTTCGGCTCAGTGCAAAAGCCCTTGCTCCGGCGTTCGTTGCGTTCGTGAGTACCAGGTACTGGTTCAGTACGATTCCAAAGGAGAAGATTCCGGTAAGCACAGCCAGCAGGATCGGCGTAACCAGCGCCATCTCGGCCAGTGTCTGTCCTTCTTCACCAGAGACCGCTCTCCGGCAACGTTGCACAATCTTGTTCCGCGAAGCGACGTCGCGAACGATCGCAGTTGATAGCATCAGCGCTGCTGCGCGCCGGATTGTTTTGTTCATCGTCATCGCGGATCTATTCACCTCAAAATTCCGGCCTTGAACCGGAAGCCCAGGTTGCGCTGCTCATTCCCAGGGGACTTGTTATGCCCTGCGATGAAAGAGCGAATCTATTTCGGGAACCAGTTAAGTAAAGATTAGTGCGCGTTCCCAAATGCTCAATGGCTACTTCGTTGTATCGGTGCGCTTTCGGTAATTCCTCTCGATTACTGACTTAGGTAAGCGTTCTACGCTCGGGCGTTCTGACCTAAAGTCGTACATCAAGCCGTTACCGGGGTACTCTTCCGTCCGAATCTGCTGATTTGTCGCCCGATGAAGCGGTCGGAAAAACTCCCCAGACGATTACGGGCGTTGTCTGTCCGCGCCAGTGCTTCTGTCCCGGTTAAGGTCGGCGACATTGTTCTGAGCGCTGCTCTTCGCGTCCTGGCGTACAACGAAAACGGCGGCCACTTTGTCCTCATAGGCCAGATCGAAACGGGTGTCGGCGCGCAGCAGCTGGGTGAGCGCAGCACCATCCGGAGCAATCACAACCCCAGCGGAGCGGAGATCGGGATCCGCGGACCACTTCGCACCTCCAGCCCAGGTATCCCGCGACCGGACAATGGCCTGATCGCCATACAGTGCCGCGCGTCCATCGATGCTCACCGGCTCGCGGAGGTTCCAGATCAGAAACCCGCCCCAGTCGTAGGTATTGAAGACGGCGCCCGAATAGTGCCGTTCCTTCACGACCTCGACGGCCCGCACCGGCATGTTTTCCGCCAGTATCTTCTGCAGGCGTCCGTTGTTGACGTGCAGCAGCAATACGCTCGCCGCGAATACCGCCATGGCTGTCGCGGCCGACAGGAGGATGGTCCACGCGTGCGGCTTCTTTCGATCTTCTTTCTCGGCGCGCGCGGGCAAACCAGCAGCCAGAATCGCGCCGGCCGTAATGGCGATCACCCACAGGTCGCGACGGGACCGGAACGACAGCACGGCAGCAAGCGCCAGCATCAGAGTCTCGAAGGGAGCCAGTTGCCGGTACCTGAACAGCACGCCAGCAGCGGCCAGGGCCAGAAACAACAGCACAAAATCGCCCGGCGTGCGGAATGGCAGCGCCTGCATCTCGCTCACAGTGTCCAGTACTCCAGCCTGGGAGCCCATCTGCCAGGCAATTTTGTAAATTCCCGGACCATAGGGGTTCAGGCAAACGGCGGCGGCGCAGGCGCCGAAAACGAGCCACAGGTTTCGCGCGGAAGCGCAATGCGTATCCGATTTCCACCAGCGTGCGATTAACGGCTCCGCAGCGGCAATGCCCAGAACCAGCAGACCATCGACGAACTGAATATGCACGTTTGCCCAAATGGCAAAAAGTGGAACGAGCCAGATCAGCTCCCGGCTTCTCCCCTCGCGGCGGGAGTGCATCAGGATGTCCATCTCGATGGCGAAAAACAGAATCGTGAAGAGCCAGGGTCGCGGAGTGCCCATGCGCGAGACGCAGAACATCAACGCCACCGTCAGCGCCGCGCGCTGAGTGAAGTCCGCCTGCAGACGGCTGGTCATGTGATAGATCGCCGCAGCAATCAGCGTCATCATTGCCGCGGTAAAAATCAGAATGCCTCGGAGATTCATCCAGGCGTAGGCCTTCAGCAGGATCAGGTCGAACAACCAGCTGTAGGCTTGCCAGGGGCTTCCGCCGGTCACACGCGAAAACGGATCCGCGTGCGGGACCGCATGATGCTGCAGGATCCACTCACCGGTCCTGAGATGCCACCCGATGTCCGGATCGGTCACGCCCGCAACCCCACCGCGCAGGCAAACGAATGCTGAAACTGAACAGAGCAGTCCAAGCAACAGCGCTCGCGCGACCTGGTCAGCTGGCGTTGATTCTGGGCGGTTCGACTGCAATCCGATGCTCCTATGTCTGGTCTGCTCGACCGCACTGCCGGCATGGCTGACGGCGGCCCGAAAAACGGACGCGCATACTGTCATCTCGCGCGGTACCGGAAAGTTATCGTGGAAGATGTGCCTCATCATGATCGGCGTCGACAGGGGGGCAGTCGATAGCACCCACCGCAAGCCCGGATAACACCGCCGTGCATGTCTCCCCCAAAGGTGGTAGTCGACGGCACACGCCGCGATGGGAATGCACGGTTGCCGGGAGGACTCGCGCCGCTTTCAGGAGGCCTGGCACCGCGGCTGTCTGATGCGAGACAAAACCGTTCACCGCTCCCGCAGGGGGTACTCTCTTTAGTTCCTTCCACGGGAGACCGGGAGTAACGGCTCTCTGGTATCGCTGATTCCTGTCGTGCGGACGGAGGGCGCATGCCGTCACCGAAGCCAGAGCGCGGCAACCCAGCAGATCGGGAGCGAAGGTTACCCCTGATCCTGCGCGGCTTTCCGTGCCGCGAGACCTGTAACCGGCGCTTGAGGGTGTCGTTCTCTCGGACCACCGGTTCCTTGGGAATCCTTCGGCGGGGGAGGGACATTGCGGGATACTGCATCACGCCTGCGGGAATGAACGCGGCCTTTGACCGAGCGGGATGGCAGCTCCCCCGGGGGGAGTGCCAGCCCGAACCGGCGTGACAAAATCTCAAATTCCCATTCTTAACGTTGCGGCGACACGCCCCACTGAAGTACCAGGCGGTAACACTTACTGAGCATTGCCGCGGGAGGCACTCCATCGCAATATCTCAATAGCAATTCACACAAACAGCAGGCGCAATGGCCGGCGCACCGGCAGGAACCTGCTGCTGTACCAGGGAGAGATTCGATGATCTGGCCTTCGCGGCTCCTGAGAAGTTTACTCAACGACGATTCCGGTCAGGACCTGATCGAGTACGCGTTAATCGCGGCACTGATCGCGGTCGCTGCAATTGCAGCGCTGAAAGGCCTGACGAACAAGATTGACAGCGAATTCAACACCATCGGCAGTAGTCTCTGATTCATTTCATGGCGGGATCTTCGCAGATCGGAAGTACCGTCGCGCTGCATAACCTGAATCACTTGGTTTTTGCTTTTCTTCAGTACCAGAGTTTGGACAAAAGTAGCAAAGGGTAACACTTAAATGGCATTGCGGCAAAGCGACACTCTGGCGCAATGTGACAACAATCACCACCAACGCAGCGCGGTCCGAATTTGTCTACAGGATAACCGCGCCGCCACTTACAAGGAGAACGGTAATGAAACAGCTTTTCACGAACCTGATGAACGATGAGTCCGGCCAGGACCTGATCGAGTACGCTCTGATCGCAGCCCTCATCGCCCTGGGCGCCATCGTTGCGATGGGGTCTCTGAGCAACAAAATCGGCAGCGAATTCAACACCATCGGCAGCAGCCTGTAACCATCACTGATGTTCTGACTGTTTTCGTATTTGCCGGTCTCTGGTTGGGTGGATCGGTTGGATTTGCCCTCGTCTTCGGGCGAGCAGCGATCTGAACCGGATCGACAAGATGAGGTCGCGGCCACGTTTTCAGGCCCGGTCGCGACCATCCCACCTCCCGGCACCTCACGATCGGTCAGCAATCAGCATGGCGACACAATTTCAATCCCTTTCCTGGGCCGGCGTCTCGTAACTGGCTGACCGCTCCGGGAAACGAACCGAAGGACGACGCAGCATCGTGCGGATTTCCTGGCTGCCCCCGCAAGGGAAAGTCCCAGGCCGGGATGCCGCGGCGCGATGTGCTGGCAACGACCTCGGAGCAAGTGCCCCCGGACGTCTTCCTCTCACATCGCAGGTCTTTCACGCATCTGCCTGGCGCGCCTGATTTCCCCTCCCGGATTCCAGGACGCTCAGGTGAGATGAACATCTTCGCTCCGACCGCCGATAAGGTCGAACAGAGTCGTACTGGGGTCATCGCATGTCGAATCATCTTACCGAGTGGCTGTATCCGACCGTAGCGCTGACCTGCGCTCTTGCCGGATCCGTGTTCGACGTGCGCAGCCGCCGGATTCCGAACTTCATCACGTTGCCCGGCATCCTTCTCGGTTTACTGCTGCATCTGGTTCTCGGCGGCTGGAAACAGCTGGCACTCGCCGCGCTCGCCGGTCTCATCTGCGGTGTTCTCTTTCTGATCTTCTGGCTCGCCGGCGGCATGGGTGCCGGCGATGTCAAACTCATGACCGCGGTTGCTGCCATTGCCGGCATGCCGCTGGTCCCCTGGCTTCTCATTCTTACAGCCCTGGCCGGCGGTGTGATGGCTCTCGGCCTTGCCCTTTGGCGCGGACGCCTCCGGGAAACCATCCGGAACGTCGGCGCGCTCGCCCTGCACCATCGCATCGAGGGCCTCGCCCCTCACCCACAACTCAATCTCGCGAATGCGAGGACGCTGCGTCTTCCTTATGCCCTGGCTGTTGCCGCGGGCACTGCGACGACGCTCTTCCTCACGGCGTTCCAAAGGTGATCTGATATGGCCCGCCGCCTGATGCTTGCTCTCGTCGTTGCCCTGGTAATCTCCGGCCTCTTTACGTTCTGGCTCAGCCGCAGGGTCGCCCATGCCTCGCGCACCGTAGTCCAGCAGCCCAACCAGTATGTTGCAGCTGCCCGCGCCCTCGATCCCGGCGAAGTCATCCGCCGAGAGGACCTCTCCATGATTGACTGGCCGAAGTCCCATCCGCTCGATGGCAGCTTCGTCAAAGTCGACGATGTCGTTGGCCGCGCGGTGCTCTATCCGCTTTCCGGCGGACAGCCGATTCTCGACCGCCAGCTTGCCACTCCCGGTTCGGGCATCGGTCTCACGGGAAAAATTCCCACTGGGATGCGCGCCATCGCGCTTCGCTCCGACGAGGTTGTCGGTGTGGCCGGCTTCCTCATGCCGGGGACGCACGTGGACGTGCTCGTAACCTATAGAGACGAGGCCCATCCCGAGGCGCTGACAGCAACCGTGCTCCAGGATGCCGAAGTTCTGGCCGCCGGCCATCAGGTTCAGCCGGATCCGACCGGTAAGCCTGTGTCTGTCGATGTGGTCACCCTTCTGCTATCCCCTGAGGAAGCTGAAAAGGCCGTCCTCGCCAGCGAGAAGGGGACCATTCACTTTGTCCTTCGCAACGGCGGCGATCATAGCCAGGCCGGTGCGACACCGGTCGCTCTCGCGCAACTGGCTTCCCTGCCCTCCGCCAAAGCGGAACCCGGCATGCCCGCCCCCAGACCCATCCGGGTTGCGGTAGCTCCCAAACCGTGGGTCGTCGAAACCATGATGGGCGATAAACGCTCCACGGTCAGCTTCTACTGAGGCACTCATGATACGCAGAAAGCGCACAATTCGAACTTTTTCCCCTGCTTTGCTGGCGGCCGCACTTTCGACTGCCACCTGGTCGGCAGCCGGCGCGCAAAACAAAGTAATAGCGGCCGCGTCTGCTCCCCACCTCGGCGATATGGGCACCAACGCCGAAGTTGTGGGCGAACCTCTTCACCTTCTGGTTGGCCGTTCGATGTTCGTCAACACCGAAAATCGTATCCGCCGCATCTATGTCAGCAATCCCGAGGTGCTCGATTCCTTTACCTCGAGTCCGCACCAGATTGTCATTACCTCGAAAACCCCGGGCGTTTGCAGCCTGGTGCTCTGGGATGAGAACGGACAATCCCGTGCGTATCTGGTCAACTCCGACGTCGACGTCTCCAACCTCCACCATGCGCTGCAGGACGCCTTTCCCAACGAGAACATCCGGGTCGAGGGGCGGGGCGATCAGGTCGCCCTCGCCGGCAACGTCACGAGTTCTGAAACCGCTGACGCCGCTGTTAAGCTTGCAGGCCTGTTTTCGAAGGATGTAGCGAATTCTCTGCAGATCGCACCCAAGCACACTCCTCAGGTCCGCCTGAAGGTGCGCGTCATTGAGATCGATCGTTCGCGTGCCCAGACACTCGGCTTCAACTTCTTCGGGCCGGGCGCGAATACGTTCAACACCACGACCGGACAGTTCGGCGCGATCACGGTGGGTTCGGGCTCGACCTCCAACTCCTCCGGATCTTCGCTTCTGGCGGTCAGCAGCCTGCTCGGTCTGTTCTATTACAACCAAAGCATGGAGCTCGGCGCTGCCATCGAGGCCCTGACCACCAAGCAGATAGCCCAGATTCTTGCCGAGCCCACCATCACGGCCATCAGCGGAGAAAAAGCCTCCTTCCTTTCCGGCGGCGAATTTCCATACCCGGTCGTGCAGGGCGGCACCGGTGGTTTCACATCCGTGACGATTCAGTTTCGCCCCTACGGCGTCAAGCTGGACTTCACGCCCACTGTTCTTGCCGACGGCACCATTCTGCTGAAAGTCGCGCCTGAAGTCAGCGCTCTCGACTACAGCAACGAAGTCGTCATCTCCGGATATACGATTCCTGCCATCTCGACTCGCCGCGCGGAAACGCAGGTGGAGCTCAAGACAGGTCAGAGCTTCTGCATCTCCGGGCTGCTCGATAACCGTACAAGCGATCAGCTTTCGAAGATCCCGGGAATTGGCGACATTCCCATCCTCGGCAAGCTCTTCCAGTCGAAAAACGTGACCAAGAGCGTCGACGACCTGGCGATTATAGTGACTCCGACTCTGGTCGATCCGCTGTCGGACAATGCAGTTCCGACCCAGCCTAAAACAGCGATTCCTTTTATCGAGAATCCTAAGTTCGATAAGGGATTGGCCCCCAAAACGCCTCCACCCCAGCCCCAGCCGCAGCCTGTGCCGCCGCAGGTGCCAATCCACTAAGGAAGAAGGATTTCCACCTATGAGCCAGCCGGCCCCTAATTCGACCCTTTCGATTGCATTACTGACTGTTGGTCTTGAGCGTGATTTGACCGACAAAGTTGTCCAGGCTGCTTCGAACCATCCCTGGACGGTCAGCCACGACGACTTCGATGAGTACGTGTCTGCCGTCCGCCGCCCCGCGATCTCTGCGGATGCCAAAGGCGCCGACCTGGTCATCGCCATCATCGATTTCGATCGTGATCCTCAAGGCGCAGCAGAAACTTCTGCTTACCTGCAGCAGCTCTTTTTTGGCCGCTTCTTTGCCGCAGCATTATCCGGCAGCAGCGACGCGGATCTTCTGCTCACCGCAATGCGCGCCGGGTGCAACGAGGTACTAAAGAATCCCCTCGATGTCCGCCAGCTCTCCGCCCTGTTCGATCGTCAGGAGCGCCAGTGGTCGACCAGTACAGGCCGCACCCGCTCCACCGGGCATATTCTGTCCTTCTTCGGAGCCAAGGGCGGTGTCGGCACCACGACAGCGGCGGTCACCCTCGCCTACTACCTCGTCCGGCAGAAGAACAAAAAGGTACTGCTGATCGATAACCATCCCGAATTCGGCCACGTGTGCCTGTATCTCGGGCTGGATGGGACCCGCTATCACTTCGATGAGCTGATTCGCAACGTCAACCGCCTCGATTCCACACTGCTGCGTGGCTTCATCGCCAAGCATGCCAGCGGTCTCGAGGTCCTCTCATCGCCGGAATCGCACGACCTCACACGCACCGTCGATCCTGACGCTCTTGAACGTACTCTTGAGTTTCTGCGCGGCGAGTACGATTACATCATTCTCGACTGCGAAACTTCTCTCGAAGAGGTATCGCTGGCCGTCATGGATCGTTCCGACCAGATTTATCTGGTAGCCACGCCCGACATCGGCGCAATTCGGGATCTTTCGCGGTACATCGATGGCCTCAGCCGCAACGAGTCCACCAATGCGCGCCTGCATGTCATCATCAACCGCTACTCTTCCCACGGCGCCATCGCGATCGAACAGATCGAGAAAGCGATCCGCGTGCCGGTCGAAGTGCGTCTTTGCAATGCCTACACCGAGTGCCAGCGCGCCATTAACGTAGGCGAGCCCATCGGGCCGGACAAGAAGTCAGAGATCTCCACCCAGTTTTCCCGATGGACCTCCATTTTGACCGGAGACGAAGCCCCGAAAGCCCAACCCGCCAAAAAAGGCTTCTCCTTGTTTGGCCAGAAAAGGACTGAATAGCGATGAGCGATCTTACGCTCAACCTCACCCAGGCGCGGCCGGAAGCGGCAAACCTGCGCACCGGCAGTTCCGGATTGAGGACTGGCACGCCCAACGCCCGGCCGCTCCGTGAAAAAGAGCAGCAGGAACTCAAGTCCGCTGTCCACGCCGAACTGATCAATCGTCTTGACCTTGAGAAACTCGGCGAGGCCCAGGAAACCCGCGCCGGCCAGTTACAGCTTTTCGCCCTCATTCAGCAGATCATCGGCGAGCAGGGTGTTCCCCTCAGCTCCTCGGAGCGTGACCGCCTCGCCCAGGAAGTTCTCGACGAAGTCTTTGGTCTGGGCCCTCTCGAGCAGTTGCTGAAGGACGACACCATCAGCGACATCCTGGTCAACACAGCCGCCAACGTTTACGTGGAACGGCGGGGCCAGCTCAGCAAGACCAGTGTTTCGTTCCGCGATAACCGGCATCTCCTCCAGGTCATCGACAAGATCGTTTCGGCCGTTGGCCGCCGCGTCGACGAATCGACGCCGATGGTTGACGCCCGTCTCAAAGACGGCTCCCGTGTTAACGCGATTATTCCTCCACTCGCGATCGACGGGCCGATTCTCTCCATCCGGCGTTTCGGCTCTTCCCCGCTGACCGCCGAAAAGCTGATTCAGAACAAGGCTCTCACCGGACCCATGCTGGAGTGCCTCCGCTCGGCCGTGCAGGCCCGGCTCAACATTGTTATCTGCGGCGGCACTGGCGCCGGCAAGACCACGTTGCTGAATGCCCTGTCGAGCTTCATCTCTGAAAAAGAGCGCATCGTGACCATCGAAGACTCCGCCGAACTTGCGCTGCGTCAGGATCACGTTGTCCGCCTCGAAACCCGGCCGCCCAACGTTGAAGGCAAAGGCGCGATCCGCCAGCGTGAACTGGTGATCAACGCTCTCCGTATGCGCCCCGACCGCATCGTTCTTGGCGAGGTCCGCGGCGAGGAAGCGATGGACATGTTGCAGGCCATGAATACCGGCCACGACGGCTCACTGACCACCATTCACTCCAATACCCCTCGTGACGGCCTGGCCCGTCTGGAAACCATGTGCATGATGGGCGACATCCGCCTTCCGGACAAGGCCATCCGCATGCAGATTGCCTCCGCCATTCACCTGCTGGTGCAGGTCGCTCGTATGAGCGACGGCAGCCGCCGCATCACCCACATCACCGAGCTTACGGGCGCTTACAGCGACGTCATCAGCATGCAGGACATTTTCCTTTTCGAGAAGGAAGGCGTTGCCGAAAACGGCAAAGTGAAAGGCCGCTTCCGCTCGACCGGAATCGTGCCCAAGTTCACCGAACGCCTGAAGGCGGCGGGTATTCCGATACCGGCTGGTCTGATGGATCACAACGTGGAAGTGTGAGGAACCAAGCTCATGATGCTATTGATCGCCTCCAGCTTCTTCGCCGTTCTTCTGATCACTTTCGGAGTCGTTACTTTTGCGACGGCGCCCACGCGCGTCGATAAGACTCTGCAGAGCCGGCTCGCCGCCATCAGCGCTGAAAAGGTCGGAGGAGTTTCCACCGCTTCGCTCGAAACCAGCGAATTGCTGCGCAAGACTGCCAGCAGCCGCTTCGACTGGATCGGCCAGACCGTCAGCAAATACATTTCGATGCAGTCGCTGCAGAAGTGGATCTCCCAGGCTGCCATCAACACCACTGCCTCGGCGATCTTCGTACAGACTGCTGCCGCCGCCGGCATTGGTTTTGTCATCACCATGTTCTTCGCGAACATGCTTGGCGTTGAGTTTGCCGTTGCCGGCGTCTTCGCCCTCCTGCCCTGGATCCGCGTAGCCTTCATGCGCTATCGCCGTCTGCGCGCCTTTGAAAAAGCTTTGCCTCATGCCATCGACATGATGGCCCGCTCCCTGCGAGCCGGTCATTCCACATCCGCTGCGATCGAAATCATGGCTCAGGGCGCACCCGAACCTGCCTGCACCGAGTTCAGCGAAGTCTTCCGCCAGCAGAATTTCGGACTCCCGCTGCGTGACGCCCTTCTGCAGTTGATCGATCGCGTGCCTTCGGCTGACCTCCGCGTGCTGGTCACCGCGATCTGCGTACAGCGCGAAACCGGCGGCAACCTCGTTGAAGTCCTTGATCGCACCGTCCACGTGATTCGCGAGCGCCAGCGCATTCAGGGAGAGATTCGCACCCAGACCGCGCAGGGCCGCATGACGGGCTGGATTCTGACTCTGCTTCCCGTGGTCGTCGGCGCCCTGATCAACTTTATGGATCCCGGCTACTCCAAGCCCCTGTTCGATGAGCCGATCGGGCACAAGCTACTGCTGCTCTGCGTCTGCCTTATCGCCCTGGGCGCATTTTTCATCAACCGCATCATCAATGCCATTGAGGTGTAGGGCCGACTATCATGATGATCTTTTTCTACATTGCGCTCTCCCTCACCGTTTTCTGTGTGATAACGCTGCTCTGCGCTCCCTTCCTTCTGCGCCCATCGCAGCAGGCCCGGCGCATTCTCGATATCGTCACCAGCAGCCGTCCGGACAAGCGCACCATCCGCAGCAAAGAAGTTGTGAAGGACCAGCTGCTCGCCCTGGCCCGCGCCTTTCGCGCCCGACTCGGACTCTCTGAGGACGAGAAGCTGCGTCAGCGCTTCGTGACCGCCGGTCTGAAAGGCGGGAGTCAGCTCGACCTCTACTTCACGGCCCGCTTCGTCGGACCCGCAGCCGGGGCCATCGGCGGCAGCTTCATTCACACCAATACCGCTTTCTGGTGTCTCGCTCTCGCCGCAGTCGGCTACCTGCTTCCCGATCTCTGGCTTACCCGCGCTGTGAACAAGAGAAAGAAGAAGATTCAGAAAGGCATTCCGGACGCAATCGACCTGCTGGTCATCTGCGTTGAAGCCGGCCTCGGTCTCGATCAGGCTCTGCTTCGCATCGGGCAGGAAATTGCGGTCAGCTATCCCGAGCTGAACGAGGAATTCAACCAGATCAACCTTGAGCAGCGCGCCGGCAAGGCCCGCCTCGATGCGTGGCAGAGCATGGCGGACCGCACCAAGCTCGAGGAGTTCACTTCGCTGGTAACGATGCTGCAGCAAACGGACCGCTTCGGCACCCCCATTGTTCGTGCCCTCAGCCGCTATTCCGAGGAGCTGCGCATTGCACGCCGTCAGCGCGCCGAAGAGGCGGCGGCCAAAACCAAAATCAAGATTCTTTTTCCTCTGGTTTTCTTCATCTTCCCCTGCCTGTTCATCGTGCTGCTGGCTCCGGCCATCCTCACGCTGAGCAGCACTCTGGGTGGACACTGAGTTCGCTGCAATTCGCGTGCGCCCTCGAATCGGCGCACCGGAAAGGAGATTCGCGATGGAATCGAGCATGATCGTCCGTGTAGTTGCACTTGCCCTGGCTGTGGCCGTTGTCGGTGTCATTATTCTGCGCAGAAGGAAGTCGAAGTCTGCCTAATTCCGAGGATGTTTGTTTTTTTGATCCCCAACTACGGCAGATGCCGGGAAAGGAGTGGGCCATGGGTGGATCCCTCATGATTCGTGCGGTTGCCGGCGCTCTGGCAGTTCTGGTTTTCGGCGTGATCGTATTGCGCAGAAAGAGAACGGCCTGATCGCTCAGGCTCCGAACCCTGCTGTCCTGATTCGTATCTCAGGACCGACCCGGCAATCTGCCGAGCTACCCTGCCGCGAACAGCAACTCTGTTCGCTCAAGGCGAATCCTCGCGACAGATGCAGACCGCCCACAACCGGCGGAAGAGGCGGCCATCAATGCAATATCTCACCGTCACCATTCCGGAGAAGGCCGTAACTATCGGATCGCGCATTGGTCTCGCCGACACTTTTTTCACGCGATTGTTCGGCCTTCTCGGAAAATCTTCCCTGGACGACGGCTCTGGCATCCTCATTCGGCCGTCTTCGGGCGTCCATACGATGTGGATGCGGTTTGCCATCGACGTCATAGCCCTCGACAAAAACCTCCGCGTTCTCAAAACCTGGGAACGCCTTCGACCATGGCGGCTGACTCCCGTCAGCCTCAAGATCCACTGCGTGCTGGAGCTTGCGCCGGGGCAGATCAGCCAGCTCAACATCAAAACCGGGGACCAGCTCGTTCTCTCCACCTAGGCAGCCTGGCGCAATTTTCCAATATCCCACAGTCAAACGCTCGAGCACGGGCTGCGCGAGTCCGTGCACGAGCACCACGGCGCAATCCTCTGCCGAGATGCGGCTCTTCCCTTTCTCGTCCACATGGCTCGTCCTTCGCCACAAAGAATTTCCCGTCCGCTCGCCCGGCCGCGTAAATGCCGCGGGACTCATGCAGGTCCAGTCCGGATCAGCGCCGAAACTCGTCACGCGCAGCTTTCCGCCTCACTTTTTTTGACACTTATCCGTTATAACGACCATCCTCAATATCATGTCCCGCTCCCCTGCAATTCCAGTCAAGCTCGGCCACTGTCCTGAGGAGGCCGTCTTCGTCGAGCTGGCCCGGACGGTCGACCTGCTTTCCCGCGGTCCTGCTCAGATCCTCCGAGACCATGACCTCTCGCCGAACCAATACAACGTTCTGCGCATTCTGCGTGGCGCGCCCGAGGGTCTGTTATGCGGCGAAATCGCTGACCGGATGATCTCCCGCGATCCCGATATTACCCGCCTCCTCGACCGGCTCGAAAAGCGCGGTTTCATCGGCCGGTGCCGCGAAAGCCCGGACCGCCGCCGCGTTCACGTCCACATTACCGATCAGGGTATGACCCTTCTCGCCGGCCTCGACGGCCCGGTCTGCGACCTCCACCGCCTTCAACTCGGCCACCTTGGACAGAAGCAGTTGCGCGAGCTCGGGCGTCTGCTGCTGGCCTGCCGCCCGAGGACGGCATAATTTTCCATATTATTTGTTGCAACGAACATATTCCTGCCGAATCCAAGTGAAAGGAGGACCAACAACCTATGAGTGCTACCGCCGCTTCCACCGTCACCAGCACCACCACCTGGACCGTCGATCCGGTCCATTCCATCGCCGAGTTTCGCGTCCGTCACCTCATGATCTCCAATGTGCGCGGCCAATTCACCGGCGTCACCGGGAAGCTCAGTTACGACCCGAGCGACCTCAGCAAATCGACGATTGAGGCCTCCATCGACGTAACGACCATCGACACGCGCGATCCCCAGCGCGATACCCATCTCAAGAGCCCCGACTTCTTCGACGCGGAGAAATTTCCAACCATGACCTTCAGCTCTTCACGCGTCACGCGCAGAGCCGACGGATCCAGTCTCGTCTCGGGCCCACTCACCATTCACGGCGTGACCAAAGAAGTTGATTTCACCGTCGAAGGCCCCACGCCTCCTGTGAAAGATCCCTGGGGCAACACGCGTGTCGGCGTTCATGCTTCCACAAAGATCAATCGCGCCGACTTTGGCCTCACCTTCAATGCCGCCATGGAGACCGGTGGAGTGATGGTCGGCGAAGAAGTGCAAATCACACTGGAGCTCGAATTCGTTCAGGCTGCCTGATATCGGCGTCTCAGCCCACACATCGCGGGAGTCGTCTGTCACACTAGGATCGTCAGGGTTCAGGAGAACGGAGACGATTCCCGCCGGCAGCACAATCCGCCTTCAACTGCAGATTCACGGCGTGGTGCAGGGTGTAGGGTTTCGACCCTACGTTTATAACCTTGCTCGGCGCCATGCGCTCGCAGGTTTCGTTTTAAACTCTCCTCGCGGCGTCTTTATCGAAGTCGAAGGCGACCCCGCCACCCTTGAATCTTTTGTCGCTGCCCTTCCCGCGGAAGCTCCCCCACTCGTCCGCATCGCTCGAATCGTTCGCTCTGAGATTGCCGCGACGGGCGAATCCACATTCTCCATCCGCGAAAGTGACGCTGCTGGATCCGCGTTCGCGCTTGTTCCACCCGACATCTGCGTTTGCGACGCATGCCTGGCCGATACTCGTGACCCTGCCAACCGCCGCCACGACTACCCGTTCACGAACTGCACTAACTGCGGGCCACGCTACAGCATCATCCTCGACGTACCTTACGACCGTCCCATGACCACCATGGCGGAATTCGCCCTGTGCGCGGACTGCCTGCGCGAATACAAGGATCCAGAGAATCGCCGCTTCCACGCCCAGCCCAATGCCTGCCCTGTTTGCGGACCTCAGCTTGAACTGGTCGAATCCGGTCGGCCGTCTTCCGCGCCACAAAGTGCGCGGGCCATCCTCTCCCGCGTGGCGGATATCCTGCGCGACGGCGGTATCGTGGTCTGGAAAGGTCTCGGCGGTTATCAGCTCGCCTGTGATGCCCGCCAACCCCTGGCCGTCGAAGAACTCCGCCGTCGCAAACACCGCAGCGAAAAACCGTTTGCCATTATGGTCGGCGACGAAGCCGTGGCTGAATCCCTCTGTCATGTTTCACCCGAGGAACGGGCTGCCCTCGTTTCGCGCGAGCGTCCCATCGTCCTGCTGCGCCGGCTACCCGGTGCAAATCTTGCCAACTCCGTCTCTCCTGGCAATCCCTCCACCGGGGTTATGCTTCCCTGCACCCCGATGCACGACTTTTTGTTCCGCATCCTGCGCGAACGTTGGGACAGCGAGCCGGCGCTCATTATGACCAGCGGAAACGTCAGTGAAGAGCCTATCGTCATCGAGAACGCCGAGGCCGAGCAGCGCCTTGCCGGCATCGCCGACGCCTTCGTTCACCACAACCGCCGGATCCACACGCGCGTGGACGACTCTGTTGTCCGCGTTGTCTCCGGGCACATTGTGCCCATGCGGAGGGCTCGCGGCTACGCTCCTCAACCCGTCTGGCTCGGTCGTGGCGAGGCCGAAGTTCTCGCCTGCGGCGCGCAACAGAAGAACACGCTTTGCCTCACGCGGGCCGGGTTCGCCATCCCGAGCCAGCATCTCGGGGACCTTGAAAACTTCGAAACGCTCCAGTTCTTTGAAGAAACCCTGGAGCGGATGGCGCGCCTGTTTCACGTGACGCCGACCGCCGTGGCCTACGACCTCCATCCCGGCTATCTGAGCACGCAATTTGCGCTGGGCTTGCCCAAACTTCAGAAGATCGCCGTACAGCATCACCACGCTCATATTGCCAGTTGCATGGCGGAACACCAGCTCGACGGCCGTGTGATCGGCGTCGCCTGGGATGGCACAGGGTTCGGAACCGATGGGACCATCTGGGGCGGCGAATTTCTCGCGGCGGATTATCTCGGCTTTAGTCGGTACGCGCGGCTTCGGCCGGTTCTGCTCGCCGGTGGCGATTCCGGCGTGCGCGAGCCGTGGCGGGTCGCCCGCAGCTATTTGCTGGACACGCTCGGGGCGATCCCGGACAATCCGCGCTGGTCGGTGATGGCGACCCCGGAGCGGCTGCGGATCGTCGACACGATGCTGCAGCGGCGGGTGAACACAGTCCCGACATCATCCGCGGGCCGGCTTTTCGACGCGGTCGCGTCGCTTATCGGCCTTCGGCACACCGTATCGTTTGAGGGGCAGGCGGCGATGATGCTCGAAGCCGCCGCGAGCCAGGATTCTTCAACCGATGCTTACGATTTCTCTGTGAACGGCATCTCGCCGATGGAGATCGATCTACGGCCGATGATCCATCAGATCCTCGCCGGCGTTGAGGCTCGAGAATCTCAGACTCGACTTGCTGCCCGCTTTCACGCTACTCTCGTCGCCGTGATTGGAGAGGTGTGTCGACGGATACGGGCTGAACTCCAGCTCAACCGGGTTTGCCTGAGCGGAGGCTGCCTCCAGAATGGGATTTTGCTCGAGGGCTGTATCGGCCTTTTGCGCAACGAGGGATTCGAGGTCTTCATCCACCGCGAAGTGCCGGCCAACGATGGCGGAATTTCGCTGGGGCAGGCGGCGATCGCCTGCGAAATGCTCCGCCAGGAATTCTGACCGATGGCTTTGCTCCTGGGGATTTTTGGTCGAAGGGGGCCCCCCTGGGGGGTGGGGTTCGGGCAAACGATTGAAAACAGGCACTCTAAGGGGGTTATCGAGCTCGATAACCCCCTGCGTGGCCTCGGAATGCGGTACTTTTGGGAGCCGATGATGCCTGGGTGCGAACCCGATCCGATCGAGCGCTACGACGACGGGATGAGAAAGAGCCGGCGATGAACGCCCCTGAGGGCGGCGCAAGCCTCAAATAGAAAAGGACTCGCCGCGGCGAATCCTCCTGAATCAGGCTTTGATTCAAGTCTGGAAGCTGGCGGCGGCTATTGCAAGGGGAATCGGTGGGAGAGCAAAACGAAGGTAATGGGAGCGGGCGTCTTCACCAGTTCATTCGCGAAACCTACACTGCATAGAAAACTTTGGTATAGGTTGCCGTCGAACGGGTTTCTCATAAGATTCAGAGTGCTGGGGCTTTATGACGTCCATCACCGCAGCACAGCAAACTCCTCAGTTCCGCTTCTTAGCTACTTTTGGTGGAGGGTTCATCATCTTGCCTGAGATCGAGACTGGATTGCCGAGCGGAGAAGTTATTCTCATCGGCACTAGTTTTTTTAGCTCAGGGCTATCCGAATTTATCCAAGCATGTGAGGGCAAGCGAACAGAATAAGCAGTGTCAGGGTCAAAACTGTGACGTGCCCCCGGAAAACTCAGCCAGGTAAAACTGGAGTTCTCTCGTAAATTGAACGGGAGGACGGAGTATGAAGAAGAGCCGGTACAGCGAAGAGCAGATCATTGGCATCCTGAAGCAGCACGAGGCGGGCGTAAAGA
>DASXDF010000058.1:0-1939 GCA_036490815.1 Acidobacteriaceae bacterium | reverse complement strand
AGGGTATGATCGGCGATGGCTTTTCGCATGCCCTCGACGGTGCTGCCCGCCTTGAGCCCCAGTGCCACCGCAGCGCCGGGCTGCGCTTCGAGCACGTACCAGCATTCTGTCTTGCCGCGCGGCTGGCCAATCTGCTGGGCGAGGATATCGTCCGGATGCACCTGCACGGAAAGCTTCTCGTGGGGAAAGAGGATCTTCACCAGCAGCGGATAGTCTCCTACCTCATTGCGATGGGGACCGAGCAGCGCATCCGGATACGCCGCGGCGAGTTCGCTGAGTGTGCGACCCTGCTGGTCGCCGGTTTCGATGAGACATTGTGGCCCGGTGAGCCAGGCTTCGCCGATCGGCTCAGTGGGACGAAAGTCGTACCACGGCGACAAGTCCCGTGTACCCCAGGGGCGTGGGCTGAAGAAAGGCGCGATGCGGAAGGGAGCGAGTGACGGAACTTGCATGACGTTCACAGGATCGCTTGAATGGAGGGGCGGAGCAAGCAGACCGCCATTCAGACGACCAATCAGATTTCGTTGAGCGGCTACACATATAGATCTGCGCAGCTATTCAGCGGTTCAGCCATTCCAGCCGGCGCGGGTTGAAATTGAGCGTCTCGCGAGCCTTTTTGTTCGACGCTCCACGCAGTTTTGTCTGGTAGTAGACGGCAACCTCGCCAGCGCCGGCCCGGGCCTGCTCCTCGGTGATGTGCGGCGGAGGCGGTGCACCGACATACCGGGCAAAGGCCGGCAGCCACTCACTCACCGGCGATGGATCATCGTCGACGATGTTGTAGATTCCCATCGGAGCCGTGAGGGCCGAGACCGTGGCGAGCGCCGCGTCGTCAATGTGAATCCAAGACCAAACACCCTCACCCTTGCCGATGATGGGCATCTCCTGCTTCCGTGCTTGGTCTGCGGAGGCCTCGTCCGGGTGATACCAGGTGTTGGGACCATAGAAAAAGCCGTAGCGCAATGCGACTCCCTCGATCGCCGGGGCGTTGAAGAGCCGTGCTTCGAGTTCGGCATAGGTTCTCGCACTGAGGGCAACGCCGTCGCTGGCGTCTACCGCGAGGGATTCGCTCTCATCCCCGAGGCCTTTGCCCGGCTTGAGGAAAAAGCCGCTCGCCTGCTGAATGTAGCGGCGGACACCGATGGCCTGCGCCGCACGAAAGAGATTGCCACCACCTTCAATACGCAGTTTGCGATCGCCCGGCAACGCCGCAGCGAGTTCCGATGGATTCTTCGGCAGCGCGGTCAACTCGTCAATGACGACCTCTGCAGAGGAACGCCGCAACGCTTCTTCGAGCCCCGTTTCGTCGAATGCGCTGACATGGGCGACGGTCGCGCCTGCCTTTTCGAGCCTCTCTGCTCCGGCGTCGGAGTGGCTCATGCCCGTGACGGTGTGTCCCTGGCGAATGAGTTCGGCGACCAGCGGCTGACCGATCGCTCCGCTCGCTCCTGCGACGAAAATCTTCATTTCTATCCTTTCGATGGCCTTCCAGCATCTCCTACTCCAGTTTTACAGATGCACCCTGTGGCTCGCGCGTTCCCGAATCTGGGGATGCGGAAGGAGTTCTGCGCCTCCAGGCATCTCCGGCGCCGCTTCGGTATCGAATGGAGATGGAGGCGGCAACGCGATGAAAGACGGCATGAGAAAACGGAAGCTGGGGAGATGGGGGCTGGAAGTCAGCGAGCTGGGGCTGGGTTGTATGGGGATGTCGGAGTTCTATGGACCAGGCGATCAGCGCGAATCAGAGGCGACGATCGACCGCGCGCTCGATCTGGGCGTGACCTTCTTCGACACATCTGACGTCTATGGGCCCTTCACGAATGAAGAGCTGGTGGGTCGCGCGCTGCTGCCGCACCGCAGCAAGGTGCAGATCGCGACCAAGTTCGGCATCGTGCGGAAGAAAGACGATCCAAAGTTCCGCGCTGTGGACGGCAGCCCT
>DASXDF010000057.1:0-126443 GCA_036490815.1 Acidobacteriaceae bacterium | reverse complement strand
CGAAAGAAGTCGCGTCCCTTGAGGTTCGCCTGCATGGCCCGCCAGTTCTCATGCTGGCCCTTGGAGAACTCCATGTAGAGTCTCTGCAGGCTCTCATCGAAGCGTCCGATGGCTTTTTCCTCTGTCACGCCCCGATAGCATTGCAGCCGCTCCACATGCGTCCCGGCTGCGGTAGCAAGGGCAGTGGCAAGGCGCGTTTTGCCCGATCCCGCGGGTCCCTCCAGAAGAAGCGGCTTCTGCAACTCGGCAGCCAGGTAGACCACGTGAGTCATGACCGGATCGATAAAGTAGCCGGTCGCAGCAAGCTTGCGGGATAACTGTTCAACCGAATCAAACATCAGGCTGCTCCATGAAACGCGCTTCGTGACCTTTCGGGCAGGCGTGTCACGATCGAGTTCGATCGCAGCATGCGGCGGATCGGGATCTCTGTCAAACTTCGCCCGGACCTCAGGAAAGTCCTTGCAGCCGTCGGTGGACCCGCTGCGCGATTCGTTCTGGAATGCGCAAAGAGGTATAGCCCCTCTTCACTTTGGTGGGCAGGCGGACGATTTTGATGACCCCCGGCTCCCGACTAAACAAACGCCGGATCGTATTCTCACTGAAGAACCAGAGCTTAGACAGTTCAGAAACTGTGTAATGCCTTTCCAGGGCTATTGGCCCGAAACCATTCCGGGATGGTTCCGGATGCATCGAAACATTCATCTGCGGTTGTGTGGACTCCATGTAGCACCTCTCAGGATTTGGTTTGCGTAAGTGGGGGATACAAGTCGATGGTTCGGGCAAACTGCGACCTCGAATCCTGCGCCTTACAAGTAGCGTGGATTCAGGACTCGGTCAAACAGCCTTTCGCTTGAGTTGTTCGAAGACGAAAAGAAAGGACTTTGATCGACGTAAAATGGAGCCGCGGGCGCGTTGCACTATTCAGGTCCTCGACAAGACTGGGACCAGATGCATGCCAGAATCCAGGTGCAGATGGATCAATGCTCGGGCCTGAGCATTCAGCAGCGATTATCCCGTTCCGGTGTTTTTCCTGGTGTGAATCAGCTGCCAGCCTGCTGCGCGTCTCTTCTCGGGACCGGAAGATGCGGGCAAGCTGTTTTCCGGGCCTCCGCCCGCTGGCTGGCTCGCTTTCCATGCGTTGCGCACACTTTCCTGCAGCTGCAACTGCCTGGCCTTCACGAACGGCGCATAGCTTTTCTCGGTGATCTTCACCGAAGCGTGGCCGAGAAGAAGTGAAACCTGATCGATGGGCACACCGGCCAGCAGCATCTCGACCGCGAATGTGTCGCGGAACATGTGCGGATGGCAACGTTTGACTTCACCGTCTGGCCGCCTGATATCCACCAGCCCGAACAGACGGCGGTAGCTGCGTTGCCAGTCGGCTACTGCACTCTTGGGTTTGCCGTTACCACTCCAGAAGAAATAACGCGGATTCGGCTTCGGGCCTGGCGGAACATTTTCGAGCGCCGCGACCACTTCGGGCGGGAGCGGCACATAGACCGGTGTCCCGGTCTTTGCCTGGTAGAGCAGGAGGCTGTCGCCACGCAGGCGATGCCGCTCGAGGGTCACCGCATCGCGAATACGCAACCCGCTCCAGCGCATCAGCAGGGTCATCGTGCGCAGACGGATCCGATTGGTTTCGACGTCGATGAAGCCGCCCCGGTTGTCGCAGACGCGATAGGTCGCTTCGATGATCCTGTCGAACTCCTCCGGGGGGAAGTAGTCGGTGGGGATTTGAACAACTTTGATTTTTCCTAAGCCGATCGCCGGGTTCTCGATCAGATATCGACGGCGCACACATGCCCAGAAAAAGCCGATGACCCGGCTTTGCTTTTTCTGCTTGGCGAGAGCGCCGTCTTTCCAGGTGCTGCGGAATGCGAGAAGAGCATCGAGATCAAGTTCGTCCAGATACTCGATTCCCTCGGCACGGGTCCAGGCGAGGAACTGCTTGCGGAAGATAGTCTCGAGCTTTTCGAGGGTCGCGGCCTCGAGGCTGCGGCTGACGGCATCGGCCAGATAGGCCTCGACTGCCCTGGCCACAGTGACTCTGGGTCTTTGCGACTCCCTGGTCTCCGGCACCGATGGGGAGTGAGCTTCGACGCGGGAGATCGACGCCGCGGCGGAAAGGGGGGCATCGTCGGTGGGCCTCGAAGGTGCCGGGGGCGGCAAGGACGGCAGGCCTCTTGCTGCCGCCTCTTCGAGCTTCTGGCGGTAGGCTTCGGCTTCTTCCCAGCGGGGGGTTCGGGCGCTCTGGCGCAGGAATCTTCCGCTGAGAGAGCCCCAGATCCACTTGGGGCAACTGCAGCGGCGCCAGGTCCTGTCGCCGGCGTTTTTACAGTCCGGATGGTGGCGGGTATAGACGGAAAGCATGGACACCCCGACTTCAGCGAGATTCTGCTCGAATCGCCGAATTGGGGCAAATCCTGGAGGGCGACTGTACAGTGACTGTACAGTTTTGCCCTGGATTTTCCGTCCGATACTATAAGTATATGATAATAAGCTACTTATAGATGGTGGAGGCGGCGGGAGTCGAACCCGCGTCCGAAATCGATGACAGCAGAGAGACTCCATGCTCAGTCCGTTCCGGTGTTTCGCTCCCGGCGCTCAGAGCGGACAAGAAACGCCGAAAACTAGTCCGATGATCTCGCCGCTACCACACGGACCGAGCGGTAGAAGCCAGCCCTCTGTGCGACGTTCTTTCCCAGCCCAAGGGCGAAGCCGAGAAGAACGGCAACTTAACTAATTAAGCTGCGTATGCCAGTTGATTGTTGGCAATTATGTTTTTCCAGGCGATTACGGGTGCCCAGACCCCGGCATGCCTCTTTGCCGCAAGCAATCCCGTCGAAACCGTGACGCCCCCATGATGCGGACGCCGCCGGGGAAGAGAATCCCTGACAGCTGGCTCCATTATCTCACCTTATAGAGGGAACCAGGCGGTTCGCATTCTTGTGTCTTTCGGGGCGTGTGCGGCAGGGGTCAGCTGTTGCCGCGGACGAATTCGCGGAGCTGGCGGTTGAGGTCGGCGGCCTGCTGGACGCCATTGTCGAGCATGGTCCGCCATTTTTTTGCCTCGTCGTCCAGATCGACGGTGCCGAGCAGGAAGCTGGTTTGAAGAACGATTTCAAGGGCGTTGCTGAGGTCATGGGAAAGACGGCGAATCTCTTTAGCCTGGATTTCTGGTATGGATTTTGGCTGGACGGGGATGGTCATGAACGAAGACTTTCCGAAACGAAATGCCCTGCGAGGCCTCGAAAAGCGCCACGGTTTGACAGGGGTGGATGCCTTTGTAACACTAGCAGTTGCTGCCGTCCAGCGTGATCTGCGCCGGGCACCGTGCCGAAGTGGCGGAATTGGCAGACGCGCATGGTTCAGGTCCATGTACCCGCAAGGGTGTGGGGGTTCGAGTCCCTTCTTCGGCACCAAAGATACAGATGTTCATGGTTTGGCTTTTTGAAATATTCTGCTGCACCCGTCAAAACACCCGATTGTAATCTCATGAGCGAGGTCAACCCGACTCCGCGATGGCGTTCCCGGTGGGCTCGAAACGGACGTTTTGGCGTAAAGTGATTCAGCAGGAGGCTGAGGATGCCTATTCAACTGAGTGAAGAAAGCGCCGGAAAAGTCCTCGTTGTCCATGCCATCGGGAAGTTGGTGAAAGCGGATTACCCGCCTTTCGTGGCCGAATTTGAACGACGGGTGCAAAAGCCTCGAAAGCTTCATGTTCTCTTCGACATGACCGAACTCCAGGGGTGGGACGCAGGTGCCGCGTGGGAAGACTTGAAGTTCGACATAAAGCATTTCGCCGACATCGACCGGCTCGCCATGGTCGGCGATAAAAAGTGGCAGCATGGCATGGCAATCTTCATCAAGCCGTTTACAAGAGCGGCGACCCGCTACTTTGATGAAGCTGAAAGCGCGGAAGCGCGGAAGTGGCTGCAGGAAGCTTAGCCGCGCATTTGAACGCCCTTTGCGGGCGGTTCCGGCTCCAGAGATGCGACGTACCAGCTGTTCGTGTCCAGTGAACTGCATCAGGACACGAAGCGTGAAGTGTCGCGGCGGGCCGCACTCCCCGCCTTTCAGGTGCTTTCCTGACGCATCCTAAGCTGTCCTCAGGGAGAAGCATCTCCTGAGCAAAAATCCCAGTCTTGACGGAAAGATTCAGGCCGTCCTGAATCCCTGAATGCTGGCTGGCGGTGAATCCGCCGGCTATCGATTTTCGCACGTCAGTTCAGGGTTGCACGGCGCGGCGGTCGTCCGATCGCGTTTTTCATCCTGTGCGGAGCCGTTCTTCTCCTGCGCGGGACGGACGCAACGGCGGATTCTCCCCCCAATGGGGAAGTTGATTGCCATAAAGTTCCTCAGCGAATGCCCGATGAGAGAAGTTGGGACAAGCGAGAACTCCAGTCTCGCGATCCCGTCGTCGGAGGTGTTCAGGCCGCTGGGGCCCGATGACAAAGGCGCACGATGGATGCAGGAGAGAAAAACCCGCAAACTCCCGCGGCGGTGGACCTGGCAGTCGACAGGGAACTGGTTTGCCTGCTTTTTGGCTCACCATCCGTACCCCTGACCAATGGATTCGTGATCCTTGTAACGGCTGCGTTGCTGTGGCGGATCTTTCCGCTCTGGATCTCGCTCACCTGGCTGTCTGCGTCGCTGGGAATCGTTTTCGCGCGGCTGATGCTGTGGTCGCGCTTCAACCATCGCGGGTCGGGGGCCGGTCCTCTCGATTCATGGGCGCGCCGGTTCACACTGGCCACGTCGCTGACCGGCTGCCTTTGGGGGCTGCTGGCTTCGACGGCTTTTGTTTCGTCCCAACCGATCGATTATGTCTTCGTGGCATTTGTGGTGGCGGGAATGAGTGCGGGTGCGGCCATACGTCTCTCACCACATCCGCCGGCTTTCTATGCTTTCATCGGTACGGCTGCCCCGCCTGTGGTTGTCGCCCTGTTCCTGCACGGGCGCGAGGTCTCATCGGTCATGGGCGCTTTGCTGTTGGTGTTCATCGTCGTGATGATGCTTGAAGGGCGAGAAAATCATCGGCGGCTGAGCGATTCCATTCGGATCAAGATGGAGCAGGTGGCTTTGAACGCCGACCTGCAAAAGCTGACGTTCAACCTGACCGAGCAGGCTGCGGAAAGGGAAAAGATTGCGCTGGCACTGGAGGAGAGCAGCGAGAAGTTCCGCGCCATCGGAGAGAGCGCACTGAACGCGATCATCATTTCCGATTCCGGCGGCAAAGTGGTGTATTGGAATCCCGCCGCAGAGCGCACATTCGGCTTTACGGCGGAGGAGATTCGAGGGCGCGAGGTTCACAGCATCCTGGCGCCGCCTCGGGACCGGGCCAAGGCGGCCGATCGATATGCACACTTCGCAGCCACCGGTGAGGGTGAGGCTGTGGGCAACACCCTTCGGCTGATGGCGGTTCGCAGGAATGGAGAAGAATTTCCCGCGGAACTCTCCGTTTCCGCCATGAATCTGGCCGGGACCCGCCACGCACTGGGCATTGTGCGCGATGTCAGCGACCAGCAAAGATCGATGCGGGCTCTGGAGGAACGCCAGGTGCAACTGGAGGAGGCGCAACGGCTGGCTCATATTGGGAACTGGTCGTTCGATGCGGAGACGGGCGTGAGCACCTGGTCGGGTGAGCTCTTCAAAATTTTCGGACGCGATCCGGTTTTGCTTCCGCCGACCACCGCCGAGTTCGAACGGCTTCTGACCGCGGAAAGCTTTGCGAGAACGGAGATGGCTTTTGAGAAATGCCGGGACAGCGGCGCGCCTTTCGAAATCGATCTGGAACTCGAAACTGCGGACGAAGGAGCCCGCTGGATCTCTATGCGTGGCGAAGCGAGGGACGAGGCGAACCACGCAAGGCATCTGCGCGGCACCTGTCAGGACATCTCCGCGCGGAAGGCCGCGGAGGCGCTGGCCGTCGAGCAGGAGTCGATGTTCCGCAGCCTGGTGGAACAAAATCTGTCAGGGATTTTCTTCATCTCTGAAGACGGGAAAATTACATATCTCAATCCAGCGGGAGCGGAGATGCTGGGGTATCCGGATGAGGGTCTGATCCTTGGGAGGCCTGTGCTGGAAAGGATCAGTTATGCGGATAAGGGACGCGCAGCAGCCGTGATTGCAGGACTTCTGGACGGGCGTGTCCGGACCGCCAAACTGGCTCTGACAGTTCTGCGCCTGGACGAGACACCTGTGGATGTGATCGCGCAGGGAGCTATCGCGACCTTCAAGGGGAGACGAGCGATTGTCGCCGTGCTGATGGACATCACGGAACGACTGCGTGCGGAAGACGAGATTGTCAAACTCAACTTTCAGATGGCGGAGACCCTGGCGATGCTGCAGCGACGCGAATCCGACCTGACGAACATTGCGAAGCTGAGTGACATGCTGCAGTCCTGCCGCAGCATCACGGAAGCCTATCCGGTGATTGCGGAGACAGGAGCCAGCTTGTTCCCGCTGGCGAGTGGCTCCCTGGCCATGGTGAATGGGGAGACGCGGGATCTAACCCGCGTATCGGCGTGGGGTCCCGGCTATTCCCGGTCGCTTGCGGAATTTCAGGAGGGGGATTGCCAGGCTCTGCGGGCAAACCAGGAATATGAGAGTGCCGGCACAGAGCCAACGGCGTTGTGCCGGCACCTCAACGCGGCTCCGGGGGAGCCCTGTCTGTGCATTCCGTTGAAAGTGCAGGCCAAAACCCGCGGCCTGGTGAGCCTGGTACTGGCCGAAGGGAACGTTTTTGACGATGCGACGCGACAGGTGCTCCATTCGTTTGCGGACGTGGTGAAACTTTCGCTGGCGAATCTGCAACTCCGCGAGTCGCTCGTCCAGCAGGCGTTTCGCGATCCACTCACAGGACTTTTCAACCGTCGATATCTGATGGAGACTCTGCCGCGCGAAATCCGGCGGGCTCAGCGTCGCGGCGTCGCGTTGACCATTGCCATGCTGGACATCGATCACTTCAAACGATTCAACGATGTCTACGGCCATGATGCGGGCGATCTGGTTCTGGCAGAGCTTGCATTGCAGTTTTCCGGATCTCTTCGCGGCGATGACGTTGCCTGCCGGTACGGCGGCGAAGAATTCCTGTTCCTTTTGCCGGACTGCAATCTTGTCGCGGCGTACCAGCGAATGGCCGACATTTCTTTGCAGACGCAAAGCAGGAAGAATATTTTCTGCGGCAAGGCGTTGCCCGGGACGACCCTCTCCATCGGACTGGCGACTTTGAGCGACAGCTTGTCGACCACCGAAACCCTTATCACCGCTGCCGACAAAGCGATGTACGCGGCAAAACGCATGGGACGCGACCGGATTGAGTGTTTCGAGACTTCGCCATCACTGTTTATGGCGAATTCGAAACATTGACCGCCGCTCGCCGCATGCATGGGGCGGCGAGGGAATCGCTGAACTGCTGAAAGGCGCGGCGTACAATACCTGCGGCCTCGCTCCGAATCAATTCGCGGGGAAAGAGGAGCAACGGTGGAACACCTGATCGAGATTCCCGGGCGAAAGCGCGGCCCCAGCCGAAAGATCTTCATCTTTATCGCTCTGGCGCTTTTCGCAGTTTTCGCCGGCAGCAGCACGGTTTTGTCGTACTACGTCGATGCCTTGTGGTTCGGCTCACTCGGTTACCGCGATGTGTTCTGGAAGACGCAGGGTCTGCAATGGGGCGTGTTCGCGGTCTTCTTTGTAGCGACGTTTCTGATTCTCTACGGTTGGTTTCTCGCGTTGTGGCGCATGCACCAGTCGGACCTGCCCAACGATCGCGCGGTGTTCATCGGACGTCAGCGGCTCAGTCTTCCTCTGCGTCGCGCGCTGCGCCTGGGAGGTATCGTTGCGTCGCTTGGCATCGCTCTGATCAGCGGCGCGGCCATGATGCAGGAGTGGCCGGCATTTGCGCTTTACCGGAACGCCCCGCCTTCACCGGGCGGCGGCCTCGATCCGATTTTCGGCAAGCCGCTCAACTTCTATCTGTTCACGCTTCCGGTCTGGCAGGTCACCGTCAACTGGCTCACCGCACTTGCTGTCATCGCCTGCATTGCGGCGGGAGGCTTCCTGCTTCTCGCCGGCACTTCGCGGGCTATGGGCAGAGAGCGGGACAGCCTGGTTCTGGCGCTGCCGTGGAAGGGAATCTCGCTGGGGTTCTCGTTTTTTCTGTTGATGCTTGGGGCGCAAACCTACCTGAGCCGCTTCGGCACCCTGACTGATACGCACACAATCTTCAGCGGCGTGAACTACACGGACGCGCACGTGAACATCACGGGCATGCTGGTGGTGGCGGCGGCGTTGCTGATTGGCGCTGCCATCGCCGCGAGCAATGCCTTCACCGCCTCCCGTCCTGGGCGGCTGATTGCCGCGGTCCTCCCTGGCATTGCATGTTTTGCGGTAGTGCAGCTGATTGGCTGGTATGTGAACAGTTTTATCGTCAAGCCGAATCAGCTTGATCGGGAGCGGCCCTACATCGCGTGGAATATTGCTTCGACTCGTCAGGCGTGGGATCTTGATCGCGTTGCGCAGCAGGAGTTTCCCGCTGAGACCACACCCGATGCCGCCGATCCCGCCGACAATCAGGTGACGCTGGAGAATATCCGGCTGTGGGACTGGCACGCGCTCCAGGATACGCTTCGTCAAATTCAGGAGATTCGAACCTACTACGATTTCCCGGATATCGACATCGACCGCTACACCTTCAACGGCAAGCTGCGCGAAGTTATGCTCGCGGCTCGGGAGCTGAACATCGACAAGCTTCCCGACAGCAGTCGTAACTGGATCAACGAAAAACTGATCTACACGCACGGTTATGGCATCACCATGAACCCGGTGAACGGGTTTACTCTGGAAGGCCTGCCTACGCTTTACCTGAGCAATATGCCGGTGGAGAGCACGGTTGCGGGGCTTGCAGTGGCGCGCCCTGAAGTTTACTTCGGCCAGCTGACCAATACCGACGTTTACGTCAAAACCCGGCAACAGGAGTTTAATTATCCGCAGGGCCCGACGAACAATCTGACTTCTTATGAAGGGAACGGCGGGATCGAACTTGGCGGCCTGATGCGTCGCGTGCTGATCGCAGCGGATCGCGGCGACTTGTGGAAACTGCCCTTCAGCGACGACATCACTTCGGAGAGCCGTCTTCTGATGCGGCGTAACATCCTCAGCCGGGTTCAGACGCTCGCGCCGTTTCTCAGCTGGGATGCCGATCCTTACATCGTGATTGGCGATGACGGGCATCTTTACTGGATGCTCGACGCATTTACTACGTCAGACAGCTATCCCTACTCCACCACCTATCCGCTGGGCGACGATTCAATCAATTACATGCGTAACAGCGTGAAGGTAGTGATCGACGCCTACAATGGCACTACTACTTTCTACGTCTTCGATCCGAACGATCCCATTATTGCGGCATGGCGCGGTACCTTTCCCTCGCTCTTCCGCGATGCCTCAGCGATGCCCCCGGATCTGCGGCGCCACGTTCGGTATCCACAGCTTCTTCTTGAAGAGCAGGCCGCTGTGTATGGGCTTTACCACATGAACGACCCGGAGGTTTTCTACAATCGCGAAGATTTGTGGACGGTCGCCTCTGAAATCGGACTCAGCTCGTCCGGCGACCAGCAAACCCAGAGCATGGAGCCTAATTATGTGCTCATGAAGCTGCCGGGGGAAGCTTCGGCGGAGTTCGTCGAAATTCTTCCCTTCACGCCTGCAAACAGGAACAACCTGATTGGCTGGATCGCGGGGCGCAGCGACGGCGCAAACTACGGGACCGCGGTTGTCTATGACTTTCCGAAGACGAAGCTGGTGGATGGTCCGATGCAAATCGAGGCGCGCATCGACCAGAATGCGCAGCTTTCCGGTCAACTAACTTTATGGAATCAGCAGGGTTCGCACGTTCGCCGGGGAACGCTGCTGGTCATCCCATGCGGACACGCACTACTTTATGCGGAGCCGATTTATCTCCAGGCTCAGCAGAGCCCCATGCCGGAGCTGCGTCTGGTGGTGCTGGCCCTGCAGGATCGGTTGGCCTACGGACCGACATTTGATTCCGCAATGGCTGCGTTGTTCGGAGGGCAGGCTTCGTCGCTGACCGCGACGGCAACCCAGGCCGCGCCGGCCGGACAGCCGACGGCCCCGACCAGTGCCGCCGGCAAGCCAACCGACAGAAGTGCATCAATTGCCGCCGCTGCCCAGGACCTCGCGGACTATCAGCGGCTGACGGCGGAGGGTAAACTGGCGCAGGCTGGGCAAAAGCTTGAGGATCTGAAGCGCAAGCTGGAGCAACTGCAGGCGCATTAATGCTGACGGTCGCGCTGGCGCTCGTTGCGGATGCGGTAGAGAAGGTATGCGACGATGGCCAGGTTGATGAGGAGCACGAGAACTTTCACCGCGGTTGGATGCCGGTAGATTTCGTAAATCTCCAGCGGGACGAGAGAAGCCGTGATGACAACGGTGAACCATTCCGCCCAGCGTTTCAGCAGCCAGAGCCCAATGCCCTCGGTGAGAAACAAAGCTGCGTAAACAAAGCTGCCCAGACCGACATCTTTGATCCGGTTGGGAGGGATGTTGGCGGCCCGGCGGAGGGCGCTATCAATATAGCGATTGTCCGGATCGAGCCCGAGCGTGGCGACCCAGTGGTTGAGCACCGAGGCCAGGTCGCTGTGCATCAGCTTGAGGATGCCGATGCCGGCAATAATCAGCAGCGAAGCCTTGAGCAGTTTGAAGACCGCGATCAGCCGGATGAGTCCGCTTTGAGAAGTCTTCATAACCTCGTTGAGCCGGCAGCGAGGGCGCCGCAACCATAGGATGCAGCCGCAGGCGGAGATATACCAACCCGGCTGGGCGACTTTCAGAAAAGATCAGGAATGCTGGTGAAGGCGATGCGCGTCGGTGCGGCGGCGCGGGCGAGCAGCATACTGGCGGGAAACAGGGTCGCAGTTCCATATTTATGATTCATCGCGTCCATGGTGCTGGTGAGCCGGGTGCGCTTGCTTTCGGTTTCGAGGTTTGAGAAGAGGCTGAGGGTGTGGAGGTGATCGGGGACCAGGTCGCCGAGCCAGACTCCGACGAAAAAGGGCTTGCGATGTTTCTCATCCTGGGGACGCGCTGCCCATAATTTGCCGAGCGTTTCGACCAGAGTCTGATTGTCCTGACATTCGATGACGGGCAGACCCTGCGACCATACGGTTTGGTTGATTCCGGAGGAGTGCTGTTTTGTGGCGTCGGCCTTTGCAGCTGCGTACTTGATGGTGAGTGAAACGCGCGTGGCCCACAGGCGGCCGGTGCGCAGGCGCATGGCGGCTTTATGGGGGAGCTTATGGGCCACGGCGCAGCAGCCTTCATCGGTGCGCAGTTCAGGCGGCAAAACATGGCTCTGGCTGATGGATTTCTGATGTTCGAGCTCGGCATCGTGAAAATCTTCGCCTCGAAGCCAGTACCAGAGCTTGTCGCCGCCGATGCCGCCCCAGGCCTGGTTGAGGTGCTCGCGATCGAGAGCCAGCAGCTGGGGCATGGTTTCGATGCCGGATTCGCCGAGACGCTTTTCCATGCGAGCGCCAACTCCGGGAAGGTCGCGCAGGGTGAGCTGGCTGAGCGCGCCTGGCAAAAGGTCGGGCGTGAGCGCGACGAGTCCGTCTGGCTTATCCATATCGGATGCAATTTTCGCGAGATAGCGATTGGGTGCGAGACCGATGGAGCAGCGGAGGGTAGAACCGGCGTGCTGGCGAATGGAAGCCTTGATGCGGTGGGCGAGATCGAGTGCGGCGAAGAGCGGCTGCTCGCGGCCAATCAGACTGGAGGCCATTTCATCGATAGACATGACGGCGGCGACGGGGACGCAGCGTTCGACGGCTTCGATGATGCGATTGTGGTAGTCAACGTAAAGTTCGTGGCGCGCTTCAACGACGATCAGGCCGGGACACATCCGTTTGGCTTCGCCGATCTGGATTCCGGTGCGCACGCCGAAGGCTTTGGCCTCATAACTGGCGGCGATGGCGGAGGTTGTATCGGCCATAACAGGGGTGACGGCGACGGGGCGGCCGCGCAGCTCAGGGCGCAGCTCCTGCTCGACTGAGGCGAAGTAGGAATTGAGATCGAGGAAGAGCCAGCGGAGCCGAGGCTCGGTTCCTAAGGCGGAATGGAGTGGAGCCCCCACGGTGCCTATTTTCGCCTTAGATTCGCCACGAGGCAAATCGGACGGCGGCGAGGTCAGGAAGGGAATTACGGAGAACCTGAAGTCATAGCCCTTTGGTGCGTCCGGATGGGCACTGTGCGGTCAGGATGCTGACGCGCCGGAGGGATTTCCAGGCGTTGAAAAGCCGGGCTACTCTTCCGGTCATGGCAGAGGTAGCAGGGACTTACCGGGCAGAGTGGGAGCCGAGGCAGGCGCAAAGCCTGGCGGGGCAGTCGGCTACCGTGATCCAGCGAGATGGGACGCGCAAGGAAATACGGTTTGGGCGCGATGTGCGGTTGCGGCGCGAGGGCGCGCGGCCGCCTGGGACCACCGCTGTTTTGCAGCCGGTGGTAGAGGGGCACGTAGAGCCGCCTGGCAAGGCGTTTGACCCTGAGGATCAGCATTTAGTGCTCAGCGACGGCAGTGTCTTCAGAATTACGTTCAGCTACCAAAGTTTCTTTTTCGCCGTTGAGCCGTTGCTGTCGCGCTCGCGGCTGAGCTACTAGAACGAGCGGCGCAACTTCGCCGCTCGCTGGTGGCATATTGGGTCGGGCTTCCCGGCTCTATACGGTCACGGTTTCTCGATATTCCCCGAAAACTTCGCGGAGGGTGGAGGCGATTTCGCCGACAGTGGCGTAGCTCTCGACCGCATCCAGGATGGTGGGCATCAGGTTCGCCCCGGAGCGGGCGTGATCGCGAATGCGGTTGATGGATTGCTGCCAGGGTTGCGGATTGCGGCGGGCGCGCAGGGCGCAGAGACGCTCCACCTGCCTGCTCTCCAGGGCCTCGTCGATGTGCTGGGTGGGAATCGGAGGATCGTCTTCGCGCTTGAAGCGGTTGACGCCGATCACGGTGGCCTCGCCATGATCGACCGCGCGTTGATAGTCGTAGGCGGCGTTCTGAATTTCCTGCTGAACCCAGCCCCGCTCGATGGCCGCGAGCATGCCGCCAAGTTTCTCGATGCGCTCAAAGTAGGCCTGGACCTGCAAATCGATCTGATTAGTCAGCGACTCGATGGCGTAGGAGCCGGCGACGGGATCGACAGTGTTGGCAACGCCGGACTCGCTGGCGATGATCTGCTGGGTGCGGAGCGCGATGCGTGCGGCTTCCTCGGTGGGTAAAGCAAGGGCTTCGTCGTAGCCGTTGGTGTGGAGCGATTGCGTTCCACCGAGGACCGCGGAGAGCGCCTGGAGGGCGGTGCGGACGATATTGTTTTCCGGCTGCTGCGCCGTGAGCGTCGACCCAGCGGTCTGTGTGTGGAAGCGAAGCATCCACGAGCGCGGATTCTTCGCGCCGAAATGTTCACGCATAATGCGGGCCCAGATGCGGCGGGCAGCGCGAAACTTGGCTATCTCCTCAAGAAAATTGTTATGCGCGTTGAAAAAGAAGGAGAGGCGCGGAGCGAAGTGGTCGACGTCGAGGCCGGCGTCGATGGCGGCCTGGACGTACGTTCTGCCGTTGGCGAGGGTGAAGGCGACTTCCTGGGCGGCCGTCGATCCGGCCTCGCGCATGTGGTAGCCGGAGATGGAAATGGTGTTCCACTCAGGCAGGTGTTCGCCGGCCCAGGCGAAGACGTCGGTAACAATGCGCATGGCATGGCGAACGGGATAGATATAAGTGCCGCGCGCGATGTACTCCTTGAGGATGTCGTTCTGGATGGTGCCGGAAAGCTTTCTGGTATCGGCACTGGTGCGCCGAGCGATAGCCACGTAGAGCGCCAGCAGAATGCTGGCCGTGGCGTTGATGGTCATCGAGGTCGAGATACGGTCGAGCGGGATGCCGGCGAAGAGGCGTTCCATGTCCTCGATGGAGTCAATGGCGACGCCGACCTTGCCGACTTCGCCGAGAGCGTACGGCGAGTCGGAGTCGTAGCCGATCTGGGTGGGCAGGTCGAAGGCGACAGAGAGGCCGGCGGTTCCCTGGTCGAGGAGGAATTTGTAACGGCGGTTGCTCTCTTCCGCGTCGCCCATGCCGGCGTATTGGCGCATGGTCCACAGCCGGCCGCGATACATGGTGGGCTGGATGCCGCGAGCAAAGGGAAATTCGCCAGGGAAGCCGAGGTCGCGATCAGGCGAAAAGGTGGAGAGGTCTTCGGCGGTGTAGAGCGGCTTCGGCCTGGAGTTGTCCGGCATCGGCACTCGCCATTGTAAGCCGTGGATACGGAACTGACGGCTAGCTGCGTTTCTGTTTGCGGTTGGCGCGCCAGAAAGAGGTGACAGCGAACCAGGCGAAGAGTGCCGCGAAGACCAGGTAGAGGGGCAGGTGATGGTCGCCCCATCCGGCGGATCGATAGATTTGCCAGGAGTGGACGGCGAAGCCGAGGAAGAAGAAAGCGAAGAAGAGGCCCGTGATCTGGAGCCAGAGAATGCCGCTGGCGTGGGCGAAAGGCTTCCAGAGGGAAGCGCCGAATCGGCCCGCTCCACGGGCGAAGCGGCGGCTGCCCTGGGCGACGGGTGCGGGGGACGGAACGCTGGGCCTCGATGGGGTGGCCGTCGCGGTAGCGGAGGCGGATTTTGGTTGTACCGGTGGCGAAGAGGGCTGACGCTCCACCGCCGCGGCCGCGCGGATGGAGCCTTCGCGCAGCTTTTCTGCCGCGACGCGGGTGCCGACTCCGAGAATCCGGCCGAGGCGATTGGGCTGCATGGGAAAAGTCTAGCAGCGCGCCAAATTCGGACGCGCAGATTCGAATTGCCCGCTGGGAACATCAGAAGATAAGGTAAGAGAATGGGCACCGCAGCTGAAGCGGTGTCCATGGAAAACGAGGTTTCTGACTTGAATCAAAAACTCCGCAAGCTGGTTCAGCAACTGGGCGAGGCGATTCATGAGAGCGTTTCGGAGTCGCCACAGATCGCCGGCGTGGTGGCGGATATTCGCCGGCAGGGCTTTGAAGTGATGCTCATGCTGGAAGCTACGATCGGGCTGAACGAGGTAGAGGAACAGCCGGAGGGCGCGCTGGAATTGTCCGGTGCGGAGCATGACGCGGCGGATGGGGAGGAGCAAGGCACTTTCACGGCACAGGACCTGCACTTTCTGAAGTCGCTGCGAATTTCGATTGCAGGAGAAGAGGGCGAGTCCGACGACGCCTGAGCCTCCCTGTTTCCATGTGTGGTGCCGGACGCGCAATTGGGCAAAGTTGTGATATATCTGACCTTCGCTTGTTCCAGCGCGGAACTCCGAACGCGACAGGATCGCCGGAGTGGCAGCAAAAGTTTAGGCAAGAGCCGTGAGAGGCGATCATGCCGATGAAGGACACTCTGGGCGTACTTTTGGCGGGTGGGGCCGGTGAACGGCTGTTTCCGCTGACACGCGATCGGGCCAAGCCTGCCGTTCCGTTTGGCGGGCAGTACCGCATCATCGATATCACTCTTTCCAACTGCATCAATTCCGATCTACGGCGGGTCTACATCCTGACGCAGTACAAGGCGCTGTCGCTCAACCGGCACATTCGCGAAGGCTGGACCAGCGTCGTGGCGCAGGAACTGGGCGAGTTCATCGAGATTCTGCCGCCGATGCAGCGGGTGAGCGCGAACTGGTACATGGGCACGGCCGATGCGGTGTACCAGAACATCTATTCGATCGGATCGGAGCAGCCCAAGCAGGTGCTGATTCTCTCCGGCGACCACATCTACAAAATGAACTACGGCAAGATGGTGCGGCAGCATCTGGATTCGGGCGCCGACGTAACGCTGGCGACATTGCCGATCGAGCCGCAGGATGTGTCGCGCTTCGGGATCGTCGAAGTGGCACGCAATGGTGAAGTGACCGGGTTCCTCGAGAAGCCGAAGAAAACCGATCTGCGCTCGCCGTTCAATCCGAACATGGTGGACGCTTCGATGGGCGTCTATCTGTTCAATACGGATGTGCTGTTGCCGGCGCTCATCAAGGACGCCGAAGATCCGGAGTCGCAGCACGATTTCGGGCACAACATTCTGCCGGCGATTCTGGGTAAGTACAAGATGTTCGCCTACAATTTCGTCGACGAAAACCGGAAAGAAGCGCTTTACTGGCGCGACGTGGGGACGCTCGAGGCGTATTACGACGCGAACATGGACGTGGCTTCAGTCTCGCCAATCTTCAACCTGTACGACAACAGCTGGCCGATTCGGACGCGGGTGCGGCAGTATCCGCCGGCGAAGTTCGTGTTTGGCGAGCCGGGCCGTACGGGCATGAGCATCAACTCGCTGGTCTCGGGCGGGTGCATCGTTTCCGGCGCCGTGGTGCGGAACAGCGTGCTGTCGCAGGACGTCCGGGTGAACTCATACTCGGAAGTCGATGCAAGCATTGTCTTCACGCATGTGAATATCGGGCGGCATTGCCGGATTCGGCGGGCGATCATCGACCGCGACGTGCATTTGCCGGAAGGAACGGTAATTGGCTACGACCCAAACGACGACCGCAAGAACTACTTTGTGACGCCGAGCGGATTGACGGTGGTGACGCGCGATTACTCACTCTACGAGAATCCGGTTTCTGCAGATTTTCTGCAGGAGCGCAGAGAGTAACTCGAAGCTGGTAGCCCGAAGCTGCTGGCCGTCAGCCGTAAGAGGTAGGTCGACGATTTACACCCTACTTCAAAAGGAAACCACCAGGCGAGGCGTTGCGATCAGCGTGTTGCGATTGGTGAGGTCACCGCCTGGGTGCTCGAAGTACTGAAGGTCGGAGACCAGGGACAGGGTGTGGGAGAGGCTGAATTTGTAATAGGCCTCGAGGGCTAGTTCGTGGTGGGCATCGTATTCGCAGTCCAGATCGCGCGTGAAAGAGACGCGGGTGACGGCGGCTCCGGCTGCATCGGAGGGGCGGAGGCGGAACGGGGCGGTGAAGACGACTCCGCCGCCGAGATGCTGGGTGTAGGGGTTGGCTCTCCCGTCGCCGGTTCCGAGTTGCAGGAAGGCGGAAAGGCGCTGCTCCTGGGATTTGCTTTCCGAGAGCACGCGGCGCCAGAGGGACTGTTCGGCAACGACGTAAAGTCCCTCAGTAGCGGAGAGGTCGTCGCCGCTAAAACTGTAGAGCGGCTCGCGGAGCTGCCATAGTCCGACGGCGACGCGGCCGGGATTCTGACTGGCGCCGAGGCTCCAGGCCTGACTGGCTTCTCCGAGCAGCATTTTGCCGTTGTTGGTGGCGAAGAGGCCTGCGCTGATCTGGGTCGATTTGGAGGGCGCGATAGCGAGGTCGGTGCCCAGTTTCGGCTGCGGATAGGTCGGGAACTCCATGATCGTGGGACTGAATCCCATAGAGGAATTCAGAAAGTCAGCGGCGGTGGAGACACCGGCGAAGTCGGTATTCGCGTCGATGCGGCCGGCCTTGAGCCGAAGGCGGCTGCCGAAGAGCAGCTCCTGCGCCCAGGCCTGGTAGAGGACGGTGCGGGACGGCGCATCGATGTTGGAGTATCCCTGAGCGTCACAGTTGTAAATGCTTCCGTACTCCTGCGTATGCTGCTTGAGGTCGAGGAAGGCGCTCGCGCCCGTCCAGCCGAGAGCTTTGCCGGCATCGATGGTGGACGTGATGTCCCAGGAATAGCGGCCAAACCAGTTCTGAGAGTCGGGGAGTCCAAGCGGAGCTTTGGACAGATCGTGAACATACAGATACTGAAACGACACGCCATGCTCGGCGAGTTGGTGCAGGGTGCGTGCGGGGGTGGTGAATCCGTTGAGGGCTGAGCTGGCAGGGGATGGGTTCTCTGCATTCGTCTGAGCCATGCCGGCCGAGGCGAAAAGGGAGATAAGCAGGGTGGAAACAAAGAGCAGAGGGCGATGGATCGTAAAGGGCATGGCAGTCCTGGGTGGCGAATTGTCGCCAACAATTCCTCATCGGCACTCAGGGAAGAAACTTTGCTGATTTGGAACGAGCTCGGAAAAAATCCGGAAGGTTGCACTGTTGTTGCGGAGGGACGCTGGAACGCTGCGTTTTGTGCGGTTCAGTGCGGCGATCCGGCGGCCCGAGCAGGAAGGGGCGGAGCCTGCTGCCCGGAAACGGGTCATCCCGCCCGGGCAGGAGTGCGATGGGAACGGTGTGGCTGACCGCGGCTTTGCAAATCGAACGCTATTGTTCCGGCCCGTATATCCGATGAAGGGCTGTAGCAACAGCCATGCGCGGAGAAAACAAATGATGGAAAAATTGACTTTCAGAACTCGGTTGGCGGGCGGGTTCGGCGTTGTTCTGCTGGTAGTGGTGATTGTGGGAGGAGTGGGATACCAGTCGACCTATCGAATGTCCGACGAAGCGGACAAGATGGTGGCCAGCTCAAACACGCAGAACATGACGATGGAGATGGAGTGGGCGCTGGCGTCGGAATCGGACGACCTGCGCGGGTATCTGACGACGGGAGATGCCGCGCTGGTGACCGAGCTCAACGCGCGGGCGCAACACTTCACCGAGTCTGCGGCGGCCGTGAAGGGGCTGCTGGCGACCGCGCGCGGCAGGCAGTTGCTGCCGCAGATCGAGGACGCGCACCGGCTCAACCTCGAGGAATATCGGAAGGCTGTCGAAATGCGGCGCGCGGGGAAATCCGAGGAAGCGGTGCGTCTGGTATTCAACCCGGAAGTGGACGGGCGGCGGACGCAGATGATGAAGGACATGGAGGAGCTGGACGATCTGTCGGATCCGCTGATGCAGCAGGCGATCGCGGCGCATAACGCCGCCGAAGTGCAGACAAGGACGATGATGCTGATCTTTGGGCTGCTGGGTCTGGCGGGCGGCGCGCTGTGCGGTGGACTGGTGATGCGATCGATCACGCGGCCGGTGCGTGCAGTGGGAGAGGCGCTGAAAGCGATCGATGCGGGAGAGCTGAACTTTGCGGATTTACCGGTGAGCTCGCAGGATGAACTCGGAGAGGCGGCGCAGGCCCTGAATTCGATGAAGAACAATCTGCTGGAGGTCGTGCGTTCGATGGCGGATACGGCTGAGGGATTATCGGTGGCCAGCAGCGACATCTCAGCCAATGCGAGCGAGGGCGTGAAGGGAGCGGAGACAGAGAAGGGCCAGGTACAGCAGATTGCCACGGCGATGCAGGAAATGTCGGCGACCATTCACGAGATCTCAGGGGGAACGAATCAGGCGACGGAGTCGGCGCGGCGGGCTTCAGAGAACGCGCGGAGCGGCGGAGCGATCGTGGAGAACATGCGGGAACGGATGCAGGGAATCTCGCGCGCGGTCCACGAAGCGAGCGGTAAAGTGACGGAGCTGGGACAGCGGTCGGACGAGATCGGAAAGATCGTAGCGGTGATTGACGACATCGCGAACCAGACCAATTTGCTGGCGCTGAACGCGGCGATTGAAGCGGCGCGTGCCGGAGAACAGGGCCGGGGCTTCGCGGTGGTAGCGGGAGAAGTGCGGCGGCTGGCGGAGCGGACGGCTAACGCGACGCGAGAAATTACAGGGATGATTGAAGGCGTGCAGTCGGAGACGCGTGCGGTGGTGGAGACCATGACCGCGGGCACAGAGGAAGTAGAGCAGGGAGTGGCGATCACGGTGACGGCGGGCGAATCGCTCAAGCAGATTATTGGCGACGCGGAAAACGTGGGGCAGATGATCAGCCAGATCGCGACGGCGACCACGGAGCAGTCGGCCACAACGGAAGATGTGACGGTGTCGGTGACGCGCATCAATCAGCTGATGACCAATTCAGCAGAGGAGGCGCAGAAAACGGCGCAGTCCTGCGATCGGCTGACGGGGCTGGCCGATGAGCTGAGGAGCATGGTGGGCCGCTTCCACATTGCGGGGAATGGAGAGGAACACGGGCGGGAAGTCCGGGTGGGAAAACGAAGCGGCGCAGCGAGGCCACAGCTGGTTTCGCCGGCGGTGCAGGCGGGAGGCTGAACTTCGGTTCAGCCTGTACCGCGCAGAGGACGATCAGTCCGCGAGCTTGAAGATGCGGATCTGGACCAATTTGCTGATGGTGAGGTTCTCAAAGCCGCGGGCTTCCATGCGGTGGATGAAGTCGGGCGTGACCTTGAAGATGCGCATCTGGATAAGCTGTTCGGCGTCGGGGTTGTAGCCGAGGGCGCGATACTGCTTAACTTCGTCGGGATTGACGTGGTGGACGCCGAAAGCGATGAGTTTGCTGGCGGGCAGGTTGGGATAGCCGAGCGCGGCCATGCTGCGGACGAACTCGGGCGTGATTTTGAAAATGTTCAGGGCGATGAGGTTGCCGGAGTTCATGTCGGCGACGCCGGCGGCCTGCAGGCCCTGGACCCAGGCAGTTTCAATGTGGAAGAGGGTGTAGGTTTCGAGCTTCTCGGAGGTGAAATTGGAGAAGCCGAGATGGGTCATGCGGTCGACGAAGGCGGGGTCGGGGGTAAAGGTAAAGTCGCCGGAGAGGGTGAGGTTGTGGATCTGGCCGGAGCAGGAAATTGTGCCAGCCTCTGCGACAATTTTGGCTTCGACATGGGCGCCTTCGTGTTCGAAGTCGGCAAAGGCGAGGCCGGTGAAGGTGGTGATGGGCACGTCGGAATCGGAATCGTGGCAATGGCCGCTGTCGTTGTCGCAGGTGCCCCGGTCGAGCTCGTAGCGGACGTGATCGGCCTCCGTTGACGGGGCGATGGAGCAATGTCCGTGCAGGGGCTCCAGCCGATCGTCAAGGGAGAAGAGAGGCGCGGAGAAGAGGCGGCTGCCGGCAAGGCAGAGAATGGCTGTGAGAATCGCGGCGCGAACGCTCATGGCGGGTCTCCTGATTGAATCGCTGTTGATTGCGAATTATTTTTTGACGGATTCGTCGTCGAGGATGCCGGAGATGCGGAGCTTGACGAGCTTGTCGATGGTGAGGGGTCCAAAGCCGTGGCGTTTGGCATCGGCGATGAATTCCGCATTGATGTTGAAGATCCGCATACGGACGAGGTCCTGGAGGGTGGCGCCGGGGAACTGGTCACGGACGCTCTTTGCGTATTCGGGGGTGACGTTCTGGACGCGAAGGTTGACGAGCTCCTTCGCGGGAATGTCGGGGAAGCCGGCAGCTTTCATCCCGGCGATGAATTCGGGTGAGACGTTGAAGATGCGGTAGCGGATAAGGTCGTTAAAGGAGCCGACCTCGATGCCATCGCTGTGGAGCTTAGCGGCAAACTCGGGGGTAACGCCCTGGACCTTCATGGCGATGAGCTGATCGACGGTGGGTTTGCCGAAGCCAACTTTGGCCATGGCGTCGGCGTATTCAGGCATGATGTCCTGAACCTTCATGGCGATGATCTTGTTGACGTCGGCGTCGTAGCCATCGGCATGCATTTTGGCGATGTATTCCGGTGTGACGTCCTGGACGCGCATGGCAATGAGCCTGTCGGCGGAGAGGTTGGCAGTGCCGGTGGCTTTGGCCATCTCGGCGGCGTACTCGGGGGTGATGTCCTGAACGCGCATGGCGATGAATTTGTTGACGTCGAGATCGAAGCCGGCGGCGCGCATCTTGCTGATGTAGTCGGAGGAGACGTCCTGGACTTTGAGCGCGATGAGTTTGTCGGGGGAAAGTTTGGCGCCGAATTCTTTGGACATGGCCGCGGCGTAGGCGGGGGTAATGCCCTGGACCTTCATCGCGATGTATTTGTCGAGGTCGACGTCGTAGCCGGCGGCGCGCATGGCGTCGATGTAGTCGGAGTGGGCGGAGGTGGTGGGTCCGGAGTCCTGCGACGAATCGGATTCGGAATCAGTATCAGGAGAGGGCGTGGGAGCCGCGGCTGGAGCGGGTGCAGGCTGGGGCGTAGCGGCATTGGGTTTGGGCGCTGGCGGCGCGGCTTGCAGGTTCGGATGCATCGCTTTGAACATGACCGACTTCGCTACGCTGGAGGCGGCCGGAGCGATGCGGGCCGCGACTTGAGGCACTGCGCGGAAGCTGGCGAAAACTTTGGGCAGCGGGCAGAGGAAGACGATGAGGGCGGTGGCGATTCCGACAGCTGAGATGGGACGGAAGGAGCGCGGGCTCGCTTCACGATCGCCGAGAATGCGGAGGATGCGGGCGCGAAGGCCGGCGCGGGACTGATGGCCATCGAGGGCCATAGCAAGGTGCAGACGGGTGCGGCGCTCTTCTTCGAGACGCAGAAGCGCGGAGGCATAGACGGTGGGGTCGGAGCAGGCGGCGACGGCAACATCGTCGCAGCAGAGCTCGCGTTCTTCGCGGACGCGGTGGCTGACCCACCAGACAGCAGGATGGAAGAAAAAGAGGGTTTCGACGATGGTCTGGAGGAGGTTCCAGGCGTAGTCGGCGCGGCGGATGTGGGCGAGCTCGTGGGCGAGGACGACTTCAAGCTGCTCCGGGCTCAGGCTTGTGAGGGCGGTAATGGGGAGCAGGATCCATGGGCGCACGACGCCGGCGGTGAGCGGGTTGGTGATGCGCGACGAGAGGCGCAGGTCGACAAAACGAGGGATATTCATTTGCCGGCGGAGGACGTCGAGGCGGAGGAGGAGGGTGTGCGGGGCTCGTTGAAGACGCGACCGGAGGCGGCGGATAATCCACCATCCGCCGAGGGTGCGGACGGAGAGGAAGAGAACACCGGCGAGCCACAGGGCGTCAAGATACGGCATGAGGTGCCCGAGCACAAAGCGGTCTGCTTGCCGTAATGGCGCGGCAGCCGGCGAGGTAGCGAGGTCGAGATGGAAGGGCTGCGTCGTGGTAGCGACGACCTCGCGAAGACCAGCGGAGTTGTGCGGGATCGGCTGATAGAAGCTGGCCTCTTCAAATGCGAGCGTGGCGACCGAGACGCCGAGCATGCCGAGCAACGCGCCGAGGGCGAGCAGGTAGCGGGCGTTGGCGCTGCGGCGGGCGAGGCCGATGTCGGCGACGCGGTAGACGAGCGCGATCGCCGCGCCTTGCCAGAGGAAGTGGACGAGGGTCCAGCCGAGTGCCTGCCAGTGATGTGTCATAGACTTTGTCTCTTTTGGTCGATGAGGTTGCGGAGTGCTTCAAGTTCCTGATCGTTGACGGGCTCGAGGGCGAGGGCGTGCATGGCGAGCTGGGCGGCGGAGCCTGCAAACAGGCGCTGGCTGATGTCGCGGACGAGCTGGTCCTGGGTTTCGTTTTGCGAGGCGGCGGGGTGATAGATGTGGGCCTTGCCGGATTCTTCGCGCTCGACGAGGCCTTTCTCGGTCATGATCTGGAGGAGCTTGAGGACCGAGGTGTAGCCAAGAGCGCGCTTCGCATTGATTTCCTGGTGCAGGTCGCGGACCGTGGATGGGCCGCGGTCCCAGAGGATGCGGAGCAGCTCGAGTTCGCCTTCAGTGGGCCGCGGGAGCGGGTGATTACGCTTCATGATCGAGACGTTATACGAAGGCGTTCGTACTTGTCAACGAAGATTTTCGTAGATGGGGAAAATAGTGACGAATGGGACGGAAGACAGGGAGTAGGGAGTCGCCAGTCGGGAGGAGGGAGCCTCGCGTGACGGAGGTGCGTTCAGGATGACAGGAATTGTTTGGCGAGGCGGTCGAGGAGATCGCCGGTTTCCGCGCAGACGCCGGTGTGGACGGGCGAGGGCTGGATGATGGTGGAACGCGGGGAGCTGAGCCAGTGAAAGCGCTCGCGTTGCGAAAGGCGAGCGATGGGGCCGGCGGTGGGATCGCCCTGACAGATGCGGGGAACAGCGTTGAGGTGATCGCGGACCAGCTCGATGTCGATGTCGGGCCAAAGCGCGGTGAGGCGCGCGGGATCAAAGTGGACGCGTGCGTCGAGGTAGCGCTTCTCGAGGCAAAAGACGACGACAGCGGCGTTGATGAACTCCTGGCGCTCAACGCGGGGAACGACGCGGAGGATGGTGTAGTCAAAGGAGGCGGGAGCGGGCACGGATGGCCTCCTGTTCGAAGATGTTTGCGGCTGCGAGGCGGCGGGTGAAGAAGTCGATGTAGCCGGCGCGATGCTCTGCGGGGTCGGCGGGGATGGCTTCGAAGAAGGAATCGGGTACCTGGTGGACGATGTCGGCGAGGAGCGCGGGGGTGAGGCGCTGGTGCGCGGCTGCGGCGGCCTCTTCGATTTCGTTGGCCCAGGGAAGCAGGATGTGGTGCTCGATTTCCATGAAAGGCGATTCTATTTTGTTCTCGCGAGCAGGCCAGTCGTGGTGGAAGAAGAGCGCGGCGCCGTGATCGATGGGGTAAAGCTTGCGATGCCAGACGAGGAGGTTGGCGTTGCGGGGGGTGCGGTCGACGTTGAGGACGAAGGCGTCGAACCAAACGAGGAGCGAGGCTTCGAGTGACGGCGCGGCGTCGTGTGCGGCGGGGTCGAACATAGTGGAACCGGGCAGATAGTCGAGGGCGACATTGAGGCCGGTGCTGGCTTTAAGGAGATGGCGAATTTCGGCGTCGGGTTCATTGCGGCCGAGGGCGGGATCGATTTCGACGAGGACGAGTTCTGGGACGCGCAGATCAAGGGCGCGGCCGATTTCTCCGGCGATGAGCTCGGCGATGAGAGCGAGGATACCCTGGCCTGCGCCGCGAAATTTGACGACATAGAGGCCGAGATCGTCGGCTTCGACGATCGCAGGCAGCGAGCCGCCTTCTCGCAGCGGGAGCACATAGCGCGTGGCTTGAACGGTGCGCATGAGGGTGAGAGGTTACAGGTTACAGGTTACAGGGTACAGGGAGCAGGGAGCAGGAGACGGGTTACGGGTGACAGGTTACAGGCGGCAGCTAGCCGGACAGGTAGCAGGTGGCGGGACGGCGAGTGGACGCGCTCGCTTCCCTTCTGGTCGTAGACTGATTCGGTCATGCATGCTGGCTTGCGGCGACGCGAATTTCTGAAGGTTGCGGGAGCGGCGGCGGTGGGCGGGCTCTCGCGCGGGGCGATGGCCGCGTCGGCGAGTGGGATTTTCGTTCTGGTAGATGCTGGAGACGCGATAGCTTCGAGTGCGCCGGTGCGGCGGGCGGCGGAGCGGCTGTGCACGACGCTGGCTGCCAAGGGAACCGCGGCAAATGTTGCCACCTCGGTCGAGGAGACGGCGGGGGCTGCGCTGGTGGTGGTGGTGGCGGGACCGCAGTCGGAGCTGGCTCGTCATTTTTCGCAGAATGGGGAGTTGGGTGCGGAGAGCTTTCGGCTCGTGTCTGGGCAGGTGGGGAAGACGCCGGGGCTGATGGTGGCGGCGACCGATGTACGGGGATTTGTTTATGGGCTGCTGGAGCTGACGGAGCGGGTGGAGTTCGGCGAGGATGCTCCCGCGGCGCTGCACGTGAAGGAAGCCATCGAGGAGCGGCCGGCCAATGAGGTTCGGTGTGTGGGCCGGTATTTCTGCAGCGAACTGGAAGACAAGCCCTGGTATTACGACAAGGAATTTTGGCGCGGCTATCTGGACACGCTGGTGGCGAGCCGGTTCAACCGCTTTTGTCTTGCGTTTGGACTGGAGTATGACTTTCCGCGGGGCGTTACGGACGACTATTTTCATTTCCCCTATCCATATTTAGTGGATGTGCCGGGGTACGCGGGTGTGCGCGTGGTGCAGCTGGCGACCCCCAATGGGCAGCGGTTGGCGACGCCGGTGATGGTGAGCGCTGAGGAGCGGGCGCGGAACCTGGCGATGCTGAAGTTGATCGCGGCGGAAACGGGCGCGCGTGGTTTGGAATTTCAACTGGGGATCTGGACGCATGCGTATCAGTGGACGGACTCGCCCGATGCGTATCACCGCATCGAGGGACTGACGGTGGAGACACATGCGGCGTATTGCCGCGATGCGCTGGCGATCCTGCTGCGCGAGTGTCCTGAGATCCAGGGACTGACGATGCGCGTGCATGGCGAGAGCGGAATTCCGGAGGGGAGCTACGACTTCTGGAAGACGGTGTTTGAGGCGGTGAAGGGGTGCGGGCGCAAAGTCGAGATCGACATGCACGCGAAGGGCGTGAACCAGACCATGATCGACATGGCGGTGGAGACGGGCATGCCGGTGAAGCTGGGCGCGAAGTTTTCTGCCGAGCATCAGAGCCTCGGCTATCAGCAGGCGGATATCCGGGCGCTGGAGATTCCGGATTCGAGCCAGGAAGGGAGCGGGCCGTTCAGCGTGAGTGGAGGCGCGCGGCTGTTTACGCGCTACGGATATGCGGATTTTCTGCGCGAGGGAAGTCCGTATCGATTGTGGTTTCGGTTGTGGCCGGGAACGCAGCGGCATTTGCTCTCGTGAGATCCGGAGACAGCGGCGTCGTATGGAAGGGCGGCACATTTCTGCGGCGCGGCGGGGTTGGATATTTGTGAGCCGCTGATGTTCAAGGGGCGCGAAGGATCGGGTTCGGCGGGGGGACGATGCGCGTATGCGGATCAGACGCTGACCCCGGACAAGGACGTGCAGAAGTTCGAGATGTTTTATCGGGTGTGGGGACGGAAGCTTTACGATCCCGATGCCGATGCGGAGAACTGGCGGAGAGCCATGCGGCCGCGGTTTGGGCGCGGGGCCAGCGCGTTGGAGACGGCGCTCGCGAACGCGAGCAGGATGCTGGCGCTGGTGACGTCGTCGCATTTAGCCTCGGCATCGAACCATGCGTATTGGCCGGAGATGTACTTCAACATGCCGGTGGTGCTGGGGAACGAGAAGTCGCCGTATGGCGATACGCCGACCCCGAAATGTTTTGGTACGGTGAGCGCGCTCGATCCGCAGATGTTTTCGACGGTGGTAGAGCACGCGCACGATTTGCTGGCGAACTGGCCGAAGGCGAAGTATTCACCGATTGAAGTGGCTCAGAGCCTTGAAGACATGGCCACGGCCGCGGAGGAGGCGCTGCGCACGGCGCACGCGGAAGGGAGTGGGGTCGGGTCGGCGGAGTTTCGCCGCATCGAGGAAGATGTGCTGATTCAGATTGGGCTGGGACGGTTCTTCGCGAAGAAGTTGCGGTGCGGCGTGCTTTGGGAAATCGGACAGAGGGCCGGCGATGCGAGTGTGGGCGGCCTGGCGCTGAGTCATTATCGCGAGGCGCGCGAGGCGTGGTCCGCGATGGCGACGCGCGCGAAGAATGTATATCGAGCCGACATTGGGTATGGCGATGTGCCGATGCGACGCGGGCACTGGATGGATCGGCTGGCGGGGATCGATGCCGACATTGCGGCGATGCAGGCGCAGCTGCAGGGCGCGACGGCAGCAAATTTGCCCGTGCAGGCGGAAGCTGCGGTGCGCGAGGCGACGGGACGGCCGAGCCGGCCGAGTCTGCCGGTGGTCCACAAGGCGACGGAGAGTTTTGTGCCGGGAACACCGCTGGACGTGGCGGTGGAGTTGGGTAAAGGATCAGGGGCAGAGGATCCAGTGACGGTACGGCTGCATTATCGGCACGTGGACCAGGCCGAACGATGGCAATGGGCGGAGATGGACGAAAACGGGCGCAGCTACAAGGCTACGATTCCCGCAGACTATACGCGCTCGGCGTTTCCGCTGGAATACTACTTCGAGCTGCGGCGCGAACGGCAGGCCTGGATGGCTCCGGGGTTTAATGCGACCTGGTCGAACCAGCCGTACTTCGCCGTGTGGAAGCGGAGATCAGGCGGGTAGCCGGCTTGATGCGACTCTGCTCGCTGCGGAGAGCGGTGGAAGTTCCGGATGCATATCGGTCGGGAACAGGAATCGCATCGAGGCGGAACAAAGTGACGGATGGACGCGTATCTTTCTTTCCAATAGAACGTCTATTGGTGTAATGTTCTTTCCCATAGAAGGTCTACCGAGACGGTCTGGTGGAGGCGGAGTTTGGTTCAATCGAAGAAAGAACAGGAGCTGCTGCTGGGGACGCTGGACATGCTGATCCTGCAGACGCTGGTGACGGGTCCGGCGCACGGGCACACAATCGCCCATGTCATCGAACACACGTCGGAGGACGTGCTGCAGATCGAGCAGGGCTCGTTGTATCCGGCGCTGCACCGCCTGGAGGATCGCGGGTGGGTGTCGTCGTACTGGGGTGCAAGCGAGAACAATCGCAAGGCTCGGTTTTACAAACTGACAGCAGCCGGACGCAAGCGGCTGAGGGTGGAAACGCATCGGTGGCAGTCGATGGTAGAGGCGATTGGGCGGGTGCTGGGAAATGCGGGCCGCGTAGTGGAGTGAGCAGCGGGAGGGTGAGCCGATGAGTCTCGGCCGGTACTTACACAGGCGGGAGTGGGACGAGGAGCGGGCGCGGGAGCTGGAAGCGCACCTCGAGCAGGAGACGGCGGACAACATGGTGCGGGGGATGACGCCGGGTGAGGCGAAGCGGCGTGCGTATATGAAGCTCGGCAACCCGACGGTGATTCGTGAGGAGATCTGGAAGATGAACAGCTTTGTTTCGTTGGAAGACCTTGGCCGCGATGTGCACTACGCGCTGCGCCAGTTGTGGAAGAACCCTGGATTCGGGGCGATCGCGATTTTAACGCTGGCGTTGGGTGTCGGTGTGAATACAGCGATTTTCGCGGTAGCCAATGGGCTGTTGTTCAGTTCGTTTCATGTCCGCGACCAGGGGAGCCTGGTGGATCTGGGATTCCGGCAAAGGGGCGCGGCGTGGCAGTCGAGCCTGTCGCTGGCGGAGTATGAGGCGATCGGCAAAGAGGGCAGGGATGTGTTCTCGGAGATGATCGGCTACCAGTGGGGGCTGGACGGCCTGAGCATGCGTGGCAGTAAGCCGGATCGTGCGTTTACGTCGTACGTGACGGGGAATTATTTCGAGGCGCTGGGTGTGAAACCGGTGCTGGGGCGGGTGTTCCATGCGGGCGAGGGAGAGACGCCCGGAGCCGATCCGGTGATGGTGCTGAGTTATGAGTATTGGACGCAGCATTTCGGAGGGGATCGAACCATCATTGGCCGCCAGGTACTGGTGGACAATCATCCGATCACGATTGTGGGAATAGCGCCGCGCGACTTTCGGGGGCTGAACCCGGCGATGAGCCCGCAGGCGTTTCTGCCGCTGGCGATGATCGTGCCGCTGGAATCGGAGACAGAGGCCGATCTTCACAAGCAGGCGAATCGCAGTTTATGGGCCTATGCGCGGCTGCAGCGGGGAGCGACGCGGAAGCAGGCGGATGCGACGCTGGCGGTGATCGCGCATCGTTTTGCGTCCGATTATCCGGACGTGGAAAAGGATACGGAGTTGCGCACCTTTGCGCCGACGGCGGGGAGAAACGGCTTCGACCCGAACAATCATCTGGGGACGGTGGCGATGCTGTTCCTGACCCTGGCTGGACTTGTGCTGCTGCTGGCATCGGTGAATGTGGCGAACCTGCTGCTGGTGCGGGCCACGGTGCGGGAACGCGAGATGGTAATCCGTTCGGCGCTGGGGGCGCGGCAGTTCCGGCTGATGCGGCAGATGCTGACGGAGAGCATCGTGCTGGCGCTGTTGGGCGGTGCAGCGGGGATCGGGCTGGGGATTTGCGGGACGCACCTGCTGAGTTCGATCAACCTGAACACGGATTTGCCGCTTAGATTCGATTTTGCGATGGACTGGCATGTGTTTGCGTTTTCCGCGGCGGTGGCACTGGCGGCGGGCGCACTGGTGGGCATTGTGCCGGCGCTGCGGCTGGCGAGGGCGAATCTGAACCTGGTGCTGCGCGAGGGCGGCCGCGGGGTCGCGGGCGGTGGGCATCGATTCCGGGACGCGCTGGTCACGGTGCAGGTGGGGAGCGCGCTGACGCTGCTGATTGTGGCAGGACTATTTGTGCGCAGCCTGAAACAAAGCGAGCGGACGCAACTGGGGTTCAATCCGGCACACGTACTCACGATGATGATGGACCCGGGAGAACTGGGGTACAGCGATCCACGGTCGCGGGATTTTTACCGCGATCTGCTGGAACGGGTGCGCGCATTGCCGGGGGTGGAGGTGGCGACGATCGCGCAGTCCATACCGATGGGGCTGCTCGGGACCTCAGGAGACGCAATCACGATGAGCGGCTATCAGCCGCCGGCGGGGCAGCCGGCGCCGAATCTCAATTACAACCTGATCGGGACTGACTACTTTTCGACCTTGCAGATTCCGCTGCGCGAGGGGCGGAGCTTTAGTGCGGGCGATGACGAGAAGCATCGGTATGTGGTGATTGTGAGCGAGGCGCTGGCGAAGAAATACTGGCCGCACCAGGATCCGATCGGGAGGAAGCTGACGATGGGCAGCGATCCGACGCATCCGATGGAGGTGGTTGGAGTCGCGGGCGATGCGCGGTATTCGGGTTTCAGCGGGCCGATCGATCCGTATTTCTATATGCCTTTTGAACAACACTATGTGCAGGATTCTCTGGAGACGCTGGAGTTGCGGACCAGGGGCGATCCGTCGGAGATGATTCCTGAGGTCGAGCGGGTAATTGGCGGCATGACGCCGGGACTGCCGGTGTTTCAGGTGAAGGTGCTGCACGAAGCGCTGTACTCGCTGAACGGGTTGCTGTTGTTTCAGCTTGCGGCGGCGCTGGCCGGTGTTCTGGGATCGCTGGGACTGGTGTTGGCGATTGTGGGCGTGTACGGCGTGCTGTCGTATGTGGTGAGCCAGAGGACGAGCGAGATCGGCGTGCGCATGGCTCTGGGCGCCGGACGCGGGGACATTTTGAAAATCGTGTACAAACAGGGATTGTGGATTGTGGGAGTGGGGCTGGTGCTGGGACTGGCGGCAAGCTTTGGCGTGGCGCACCTGCTCCATAGCCTGATCGTGGTGAGCCCGGGAGATCCTGCGACCTACGTCAGCGTATCGGCGGCGCTGGTGGCGATTGCGATGCTGGCCTGCTATGTTCCGGCGCGGCGTGCGATGTATGTGGAACCGATGAAGGCGCTGCGGATGGACTGAGGGAACAAACACAGCGGTCAGTTATCAGTGAACGGTAATCAGAAACAGTCGTCAGCGTGTCAGTTCCGGCAGGGCACCATTTCGTACCACGGAGCGCGCAGCGCCCCTGCGTGCAGTGCGAGGCAGATGACTTCGCCCGGCGGGGTTGCGGCATAGGTTTTGCCGCTCACCTTCATCTGGGTATCGACGGTCGCATACGGCCCCCACGGTTCCAGTTCAAGGTAATAGCTTGTGCTGCGGCTTCCTCGCGAAACATGGCCGCCCAAAACCTGCGTCGTATAGGTTCGTGACACGGACCGGTCCGCCATCGTATCGGCCGAGGCTACTACGCCCCATCCGTAGAGCGCGCTCATAAAGCACAACCCGACCAGGGTTGCGGCAAACCGCGGATTCTTCCGTGCAGCCGGATAGAACAGCGCCAGCGACGCCAGCGTCCCCAACGCGAAGAAGGGCAAGAGCTGGCCTGGGGAGATGAAGTTAACGTCGATTGCGCTCGTCAACAGGCCGAATCCGGAAATGATCAGGACCAGGTTCACGTCTGCACGTGGATCGCGCCGGCCACGAAACATGGCATACAGCAGCGGCTGTTTGTAAAGCATGTAGGCGGCTGCGGCCGGTGCCAGTACAGCCACGGTCATGGCCATCAGCCGGTAAGGCACCGGACCCCAGATCAACAACGCTACCGCGGCGACATCGACCGCACAAACCGCATAGGTGACTCGTTTGGCCGAAGCAAGGGCTCCGCGCCGCTCTTCGGGGGTCGCGCCGAGTTCCTGGTCCTGATCGATCTTCTCGAGGAGTTGGTCGCGATCCTGCGCGTCCAGATCTTTCAGTCCGGCGAGCCATTCGTCCATCCCTGCGCCATACTTCATCAGCGAGATCGTCGCGCCGCCGTTGAGGCAGATGACCTGGTAAGACTGGTATCGGTTTCGGAACGTCCGGTAGCCCTCGACCTGGTTTAAGTCGAATTCCTGGGTGCGCATCGCTCCCTGAACTGTGACGCGGGTGCCGTCGGTGACCAGTCTGGAGCGCAGAGCGACGAGCGCGAGATACAAGCCCGCGAGCCCGAACATGGCCGGGGCGAGCATGGTCGGCAGAGTGACGGCGCCGCTGTGATTCGCGGCGAAAAACAGGACGGCCATGCCGATGAAGATCACGGCCAGAAACAGGTACAGAGCTCGTTGCCCGGTACGAAGCGGGTATTCGCGCCGCCCCACAGCCATCTGCGCTGCTGAAGCCATCCACAGCCTCCGGATTCTCCGGTTTTTATCACAGACTCCCGCAAAGCAAACTGCCACTTTTGGACAACCAACCTGGTGGCCGAGGATTGTAGACTGGGAAGCGATGGGCGCTGGGTTCGCGGCGACGGATCGGTTTATCGCTGAGGTGAAGGAGAATCGGCTGCGGGCCGGGTATGTGCTCGTGGGCGACGATGTGTTCCTCTATGAGCGCTGCCGCAAGGCGGTGCTGGAGGCGCTGGTTCCGGCGGAGATGAGGGACTTTTGCCTGTCGGAGCTGGATCTCGCCGAGACAAATATCTTCGAAACGCTCGATCGGGCGCAGACGCCGTCGCTCATGGCGCCATTCCAGGTACTGTTCATCCGCAACCTGAAGACGCTCTACACACGCGGGGCGAAGAAAGAGGAATTCGCTGCGCTGGATGCGTATTTCCGGTCGCCCAACCCGCAGGCGCTGCTGATTTTTGTGGCGGATCATTTGCGGATTCCGTCGGACCCGCGGCGGATGGATATGCAGGACAAGGATCGGTACGAGCGGATTCGCGAGACGCTGGGCGACTGGTGTGGGATTGTGGAACTCGCCCGCGTTGACGAGGCCGATGCGCTGAAATGGATGGCGGCGGAGGCGAAGCGTCGCGAGGTGACGATTGAGCCGGACGCGGCGCGGGAGCTGGCCGATGCGCTGGGCGCGGACATGATGCTGATCGCGAACGAGGTGGAAAAGCTGGTGCTCTACGTCGGAGCAAAGCGCGTGGTGACGCTGGGCGATGTGGAGACGATGGTGCTGGCGGCGAAGCAGCGGTCGCTGTATGAGCTGACGGACGCGATCTCAGCGAAGGATCGGGCGCGGGCGCTGAGTTTACTGCATGGGTTGCTGAACGCAAGCGATGGTGGCGAAGACTCGGCGATCGGGCATCTATATATGCTGGCGCGGACGTTCCGGCAGATGCTGGTGATTCTGGAAAAGAATGTGCGGGACTCGCGAGCGATCTGGCAGGCGCTGTGGCAGGGGTTCAGGATGCCGCCGTTTGCGGCGGAAGATGTGATTCGGCAGGCGCGGCGGTATAAATCGCGGCGGGAGCTGACCCGGGCGCTGAGGCTGATCGCGCGGGCGGATCTGGAGTTAAGGTCGCAGCCTCCGGACAAGCGACTGGTGCTGGAGCGGCTGGTGCTGGAGCTGGCGAGCGAGCCGAAGGCGGGAGCGGCGGTGGGGTTGAGCCCGCAGTATGCCTTCAGCGATTTCTGAGGACTGGCCGTCCAGGCGGACGTGCTTCACGCAACTTCGAAAGGTAAACGTTCATTTAGGTCGGCGAGCGAAAGGGATCTTCGACTCGCGTCTGCAATGAATGGGCGCACGAAATACGCGCCGATATCGCGGATGCTTCGCTCAAGAACACAGCGTTTCTTTACTCGAAAGTGCAGTGGGAGGGTGTGGGCAGCAAACTGGATCGCGCTTTCCGCAATTGAGGTGGTTGGGATGAACAGACTCCGAGGCTAAAGCCCTTTTCCTTTTGGTGCTCTGACGGCACGAGTGAACTCGTGCCCTGATACAAAAACGTGTGGTACCGGAAACGAGTTTCTGCGGTATCCCATCCTATCTCCTCCAACAGCGGAGGAAACAGGATGGAGCACCTGGTGGTTTGATTCTGGACGAGAGGGCAACACATCTCATTCCGGCCGGGTGGGGCGCGGGGCTGGCGGTGCGGGCCAGGGGACTACGGCTGGGCTGCGATGGCCTTTGGCGTCGATGGCGCGGACGCCAAAGAGGACGTTGTCTTTCGAGATGGGAATCGTGATGGCGTAGTGGCCTTCAGGTGTGGAAGAAAATTTGCCGTCGGGGACGGCGGCGAGTTTATCGGCGGCGATGGAGCGCGTCCAGTCGGGCGCAGCGAGCGGACGCCAGAGGATTTCGTAGCGAGTGCCGGGTGGCGTGCCGGGCGCCTGGTCCCATTCGATCTCGGTATTGTTGAGGGCGATAGTGAAGACGCGCGGCGGGGGCGTGTACTGGACGTTGACGGGCGCGGGCGGAGCGGTGGCAAGGACGGCCATGGTGGCGGCGTTGAGGCGCGCGACGCGGCCGACATAATCGAAGTCGACGAACTTGAGCAGGTCGCCATACTGCACGCCGTCTTCGACACGGACGTTCTGGTGCTGGTGGTTGAAGTCCTCGCGCCACTCGGTAAAGCGGACGGCGGCGAATCCATCCTGATTGAAAGAGCTGTGATCGCCTCCGCGCTGGAAGCGGTCGCGGCGGAACTCCAGCACGGGGCTGAGGCCGGCGGTGAGTGGAGTGGCCGTGTAGGTGCGGGCGACGTCGGTGATGGCGCGGGCGAGCTCGCGCGAGGGCGAATCGCTCTCATAGCCGAGGGCGAGGATCTGGCGAATCTGTTCCGGCGGCGCGGTGGAGGGGACATTTTCAGAGAAGATGCGAACGGCGTGGGGGTCCTGGAACTTGTCGCCAGGGGTGCGATTACCGCCAACGATGTCGTTGTTCAGGACGGCCTCCAGATGCCAGCCTTCCTGCTTTGCCAGGTCGGCGAGGTGCTTGCTGCCGTTCAGGCCCTGTTCCTCGCCGGCCACGGCGACGAAGATGACGGTGGCAGGGAGCTTGATTTTCGACAGGGCGCGGGCGCATTCGATGCTCACGGCGACACCACTGGCATCGTCGTTAGCACCAGGGGCTTCGTCGTGGGTATTGGCGTTCGTGCTGTTACGGGAGTCGTAATGGCCGGTCACGAGAATCATGCGGGCAGACTGCGTGGGGTCGCTGCCGCGCATCACAGCATAAACATTCGTAAGGGGTGTGGGCTGCGTGATGCGCGCGTTGGGGCCGGTGCCGGGAGGCTGGATAAACGAATCGCGGTGCACCTCGAGGCAGCCGTTGCACGCAGCGGAGATCTGCTTATACTCGGACTCGATCCATGCGGCGGCAGCAGTGACACCAGTGCCCGGAGGCAGATCTTTATCGAGTGACGAAAGCGTGCTGCGATTATGGAACGAGACGAGGGTGGCAATCGTATGCTGAACGTGTGCCGCAGAGATTTGGGAAAGCGCATGCACGATGGCAGGATCGGCGGGCATGGGATGAATCGGAGCACCGATGGCATCCAGATCGTGGCGGGCGGCATCGGCAGAAGAGGGGTGCGACTGACCGTTTGCGGTGAAGAGAGCGAAAGTGAGCAGGACGCAGGCGGAGAGGCGGAATGCAATCATGACTATCGAGTATGCCTCAGAGCGGGACACGAGCGCACCCTTGACGCGTAGGGTGGTTCTCTTCAAAACTAGCGAAGACGCCTAAAATCGGACCGCACGACAGCGATGCGGAGTGATTCTGAGAATGCCAAAAACATTTTTGCCGCGAATGGCGTCATTCTGAGAGATTCAAGATTTGTTAGTCCTGCTGGAGGGATTCAATGATTTGCCCTGAATGCGAAACCGCTCTCGACTTCGATGAACAGGAAGTGGAAGAGGGCGATGTGGTGGTCTGCGACGAGTGCGGGACCGAATACGAGGTGGTAGGGACCGATCCGCTGGAACTGACGAAGGTGGAAGAGGGCTACGAGGACGCGGATGAACCGGTAGAAGAGGAAGAGGAATGAGGCGAGGCGTGGGATCGAAGTTTTCACCTGCCGGACATCCGGCTCGGAACCGGCGCTGGCGTGCGATGGCTGCCGGCATGATTTTGCTGATGCTGATGGCAGCGTTTCCTGGCGTGGCGAAGGCGCAGGATTTTGGGCTGAAGAACCTGCAGGGCAAGGTGTTTGATGGAGCGAACGCACCGATCAAAGGGGCGATTGTTTACCTGCAGAGCTCGCGCAACAACGACATCAAGACATTTATTTCAGGAGACGATGGGAGCTACCGGTTCGCGGCGCTCTCCGCAGATACCGACTACACGGTGTGGGCGGCGCACAACGGCAAGAAGAGCGCGACGAAGACGGTAAGCTCGTTCGACACGCGGAAGCTGGTTTATCTCGATCTCAAGATCAAGTGAAGTGAAAGCAGAGTTTAGAGTTCAGGGATTAGAGTTCAGCCAGGCAAAAACGCCACCCGGATGGGGTGGCGTTTCTGTTTGGCGCGTTTTCCTGGATTACTTTTCGCGTTTCCAGTGGACCAGATCGCCCAAGGTCGTCGTCGAACTGGAGACGGGCGCTTTGTAGGCTTCCACATCGGCACGGCTGGCTTCTTCGCCGCTGACGGCGCGGATGCTGAGGGCGACCTTCTTCTCTTCAGGGTTCAGGCGGATGATTTTGAACTCATGCTCCTGGCCCTGTTCGAGCTTGATGGGTGCGCCGTGCGCGTCCGTGGCTTCAGAGACGTGGCAGAGCCCCTCGACTCCTTCGGCGATTTCAACGAAGGCACCGAACTGTGCGGTTCTGAGCACCTTGCCCTTGACCACATCGCCGACGCGATGCTGCGCGAAGAAGGTCTCCCAGACATCGGGCTGCAATTGCTTGATGCCGAGCGACAGGCGACGGTTCTCCGGTTCGACGCCAAGGACGACTGCGCGAACCTTTTCACCCTTCTTCAGCACTTCGGAGGGATGCTTGACGCGCTTGGTCCAGCTGAGATTGCTGACGAGAACCAGGCCATCGATGCCGTCTTCGATTTCGATGAAGGCGCCGAAGTCGGTGAGGTTGCGAACGCGGCCTTCGACGGTCGCGCCGGTTGGATACTTCTCCCCAAGATGCTCCCAGGGATTCTCGAGAAGCTGCTTCATCCCGAGCGAGATGCGCCGGTCGGCTGGATTGACGGCGAGGATGACGGTTTCAACATCATCGCCGGGCTTCACCAGCTTGGACGGGTGCTTCATGCGCTTCGACCATGTCATTTCCGAGACGTGGACCAGGCCTTCGATGCCCTGTTCGAGCTCGACGAAGGCACCGTAATCGGTGACGGAGAGCACGCGACCGTGGACGTGGGCGCCGATAGGATAGCGCTCGGCCGCGTCGAGCCACGGATCAGGCGTGAGCTGCTTGAAGCCGAGGGAGACGCGCTGCTTCTCTTTGTCGAACTTGAGGACCTTGACCTGGATTTCATCGCCGACATTGACGAGGTCGCGCGGATGGGTGAGGCGTCCCCACGACATGTCGGTGATATGCAGCAGGCCGTCGATGCCGCCGAGGTCGACGAACGCTCCGTAGTCGGTGAGGTTCTTGACCGTACCGGTGAGGATGGCGCCCTCCTCGAGGTGCTCGAGGGTGTGGGAGCGGCGCTCGGACTGCTCTTCCTCGAGGATTTCCTTGCGGGAGACGACGACGTTGCCGCGCTTCTTGTTGAGCTTAATGACGCGGACCTGAATGGGCTGACCGATGTAGGCGTCGAGGTTGCGCACCGGGCGCAGTTCGAGCTGCGAGCCAGGCAGGAACGCCTTGATGCCGATGTCCACGGTGAGGCCACCCTTGACGCGGCCCACCACAGTCCCCGTGACCGGAGTCTTCTCGTTGTGAGCCTTCTCCACCGTGTCCCACACCCGCAGCCGCTGGGCTTTTTCGTAGCCAAGCAGGTAGCCACCTTCGGGCTCCTCGCGCTCGATCACGACATCGACGGAGTCGCCGGGCTTCAGCTTGGGCTGGCCCAGGTGGTCGACAACCTGCTCGATGGGGATGAGCCCCTCGGACTTCATGCCCACGTCGACAACAACGTGCTTGTCCGTAAGCTTGATGACCGTGCCGGTCACAATCGCGGAGTCGTCGAAGGCCTGAGCGGCAGCTTCAGCGGCTTGCTCGCGATCGAAAGACTCCAGCGCAGCAGCAAAATCTTCCATGCTGAGGTCGGGCTCTTCGTTTTGCTCGGACGAAGCGTCACCGGCCTGCGTGTCTGGTACGGCGGACGTGGCGTGGAACGAGGCTTCCGGGTTAGAGGTGGTTTCGGCCACCGGCTCAGAGTGCTCCGGCGGGGCTTCCAGCGTTGGGGTTTCCAGTTCGGTGTTCAGAGGATTGCTCTCGGTTTGTTCAGGATTGAGGACGTGTGCCATAGACAGCTCCGGGACTCATACGGCGGCCCCCGAAATCCGCCCCGCAGCGGGGAATCTGGCTCGATGGACGGGCCGGATTTTCTGCTGCAGCTTTCTTCGTCGTCAGCGGGAGGGTGTGGGGCCCAGGCGCGGTTCTCGACGAAGTTCGGGAGTCGTCCCGGCTGCTCATTTCTCAGTTCAGGCGGAGCAACCCATTGGAGACGCTGCGCGATGCTTCGCGCATGAATCTCCCGGCTGTGACATCCGCAGGACTGGAAGGAACAGGAGTGGCGACCGAAGGTCAGCGCAATGAATCCCGAGCGCGCGAACCCCCTGTAAAAACTATAGTGCTGCACTATTGGCGTGTCAATTGAAGCCGCATAAACAGTGCGAGAAACGATTCGCACTTTGGTTACGTTAGTAGCTGTGCAGGGTGTTGACTTTTGCCTCAAAAAGAACAGGAGCGGCAGAGCCCGCTCCTGGATGGTGCTGTCAAGCTGAAAAATCGGAGGTTTACTGAGGGGCAGATGGCGCTTGCGGGGGCATCTGCCCCTGTGGCGGCGGAGGCGCTGCGCCGTTCGGCGGAGGGTTCTGGCCGTGTTTCCGCCACATGTTCTGGCCGCCGGGTCCGCGATGATCGTCGCCCATCATCTTGCCCGGCCGATGGTCATCGCGCATCGTTTTCAGTTTTTGCCACTGATCGGGTGTCAGAGTCTTGCGAATATCGAAGAGCATGCGGGCGTTGGCCTTCTCGAGCTCAGCGCGAGCCTGGGCTACCGCATCGATCTGCGAGAGGATCTTCGTCTCGTCGGGCTGGTCGGCTTCGATCATGGGATGCAGCAGGGTCTCCTGCTTCTCGAGGTTCGCATCGAGGTCGATCAGCTTCAGCCGGTGCTGAAGAAAGATGTCGTCCATCTGCTTCTTCTGCTGATCGGTGATATTCAGCTGCTGCGCCATCTGCGGGTTCTCCCACCAGCGGCCGAAGTGGCCATCATGGAAGGCGTGCTGCATGGGAGGGCCGCCAAAGCTGCCGTCTCTTCCGGGGCCTTGCGCGGGATCCGGGCCGCCAGGCGATCCCATCGGACCGTCGAAGCTCTGAGCGACTGCGAATCCAGGAGCGAGCAGACAAAAAAGTACTGCAATCAGAAAACTATTCCTGCGTGACATTTTTCTTCTCCGAAACGGAATTGTGGGTGGTGGGCTGGTCGCTCAGGTCCGCGAGCGGACGGAGAGCATCCGGGACGTCTTCAGACAGCTGGCTGTCGATCTGGTTCATGAGCACGGTGTCGTCGACATTGGCGAGTGTGGCGGAAGCTTCGAGTTGATTGGCAGCGGCACGGACAACGGGCCGCGAATTGTGATGGTGAAGGTGGTTGTAGATGGGCACAAAGATGCCGGCGGCCACGATCGCAGTGAGAACGGGCGCGAGCAGGAAGCGAAAGCCGATGGTATGCCCGGGGCGGCGATCAGCGACGAAGGGGCGAGCAGCCTCGCGGTCCGCGATGTGATGCATGGCGGAGCGATAGAGGCTCACGGCTTCAGCTATTTCGCGCAACTCGTCGCGCGAAGCGTTCGGTTCCGGGTTGGGGACAGCGTCTTTGCGGAATTTCATTTCGTCTCTCCCATGCGCTCGCGGATGATGGCAAGCGCTCGATACAGATGGGACTTCACGGTGCTCAGGTTCATGCCGATGGAGGAGGCAATTTCGTCCAGCTCCATCTCTTCAACAAAGCGCAGCACGAAAACGGTACGCTGCTGCGCGGACAAATTTTCTACCGATCGCCAGACAGAGGCGACCCGTTGACGGGCGACAGCCAGACTTTCCGGCGAACTGCGCCCGTCCGGAACCCAGTCGCTGATGTCCATCACATCGAGCGCGGAGCCGCGAGTCTTCTGCCAGAAGCGCAGACTGCGGCTACGGAGGTGATCGCGCATCAGGTTGACGGCAATGCGAGTCAACCAGGTGCTGAGGCTGGAGTCGCCGCGGAACTGATGCCGCGCGCTCCAGGCCTTGAGAAAGCATTCCTGGGTCAGCGCTTCTGCCGCATCCCGTTCGGCGAGAGACGAAAGCAGAAAGCGCAGGATGCGCGGCCGGTAGACGCGCACGACTTCGTCGAAGTCGGCGAGTTCCAGCACCGCCTGCTCCCGTTTCTCAATGGCGAGCTCGTTGGCTGCGATCTCTTCCATGCGACGAGATAGACGGAATTTCACGGGGCAAGTTTACAGGGGGCGCGAAAAGACACGGCGCGGGGCATGGGGGAGGTGGAACCCTGAAGCCTGAAGCCGGAAGCCGAGAGCCGGGAATGCGCGAGATCCTTAGTCGCCGTTGGCAGCCGCTGGGAAGCTGGCGATCAGCGCATGCTCGCGCAGATAGGTTTCGGGGGTGTCGCCGCGGACGCAGTTCTTCCCGGAAAGCTTCGCTTCCGCCAGCGCGCGTTCGGCTTCCCGCAGGACGACCAGGGTGAGCGGCCGCGGCTGATGGCTACACCGATGCTGGCGGTGAGGGTGGTGGTTTCGTCGTCGACCGGGAATGGGCGGGCGAGGATGTTGTCGCGGATGCGGCCGGCGAGCAGGGCCGCGTCCTGAAGGGTGCAGCCAGGGAGAGCGAGGAGGAATTCGTCCTCGCCGCAACGACCGATGAGGTCGTAGGTGCGGAGCTGGCGACGGAAGCGGTTAGCCAGTTCGACCAGCACCGCGTCGCCGGTCTCGTAGCCGTAGTCATGGTTGATCCGGGAGAAGTCGTCGAGGTCGAGCACCATGAGGCTGAGCGGCGTTTTCATGCGCTGCACGCGGTCCGTCTCCTGGAAGACAAGACTGAGAAGGGCTTCGCGGTTCCAGAGGCCGGTAAGTCCATCGTGGGTGAGGTGGTAGCGAACTTCAGCCGACTGTTTTTGTACGCGGCTGGTGAGAGCGATCACCCGCTCAGCGACCCGAATGCGGACCTTCAGATCCGTGCTGTCGAGGATTTTGGCGTCGCAGGGGAAGACCAGGTAATCGTCGCAGCCGCACTGCAGAGCGGCGCGGATGCGGTCCCGGTCGACGCGGTCGCTCAGCAGGATGTTCCAGGTACGGCGCTGGTCCTGGCGGCGCCGAATCTCCCAGACGATTTCCACCGCGGTGGGAGCAGGCAGGTTCATGTCGAGCAGGGCGATCGGGGGAGGAGTTCCGCTGTCGATGCGCGCGAGGGCATCCGCCCCGCTCTGCGCCAGCTCGACCTGGTAGTGCCAGGACTCCAGAGTTCCAGCCAGGTACTCGACCATCGACGGGTTGGAAGACCCCAGCAGGACAATAGGGCTGGTGCTGACTGTAATCGCGTTCGCTGACATGAAGATCTCCGGAGGAAGGCTTCCCTGCAGCGACTATCGGGTCGGGATCGAGAAGCTTGAGGACCAGTCCAGGGGATGGAGGGAAATGGGTCAATCGGCGCGGGACATCGGTTCCAGGCGATGTAAGCGGTTAACACGAACGCAGCCTCGTCAGCTGTTTCCGAATCGGACGAAAGTTCTACCCTCAGTAACATTGGTCACATGAAAATTCGCGCAATCTGGCCTCTCCCGTGTGACGATTGCGTGCAATAATTGATCTCGAAAGAGCCAGTCAAATGGCGTTCAGGGCCCGCACGTCGCGACTCTGTCGAGGAGATAGCGATGAACCCTTCAGTCAAGACAACGCATGTTATTCCCAGGCAGCTCCCTCCGGTGCGTCTGGCGACTGTTTCCACCATGCTTGTGTGCCCCTTCTGCATGATCACCATCGGGGCGTACAAGAATCCGGCAGAGCGGATGCGGCTGGAAGCGAAGCACCTGTGCAGCGATCGGGTAGTGATTGGGAAACCTGCAGTATCCATGCCTTTTAATTAGATCGGCGTTTGTCCCTGGACCGCGCCGACGGTGAAGTTGTGTGTTTCGGCCTCTGCTACAGGTCTCAGCTTCCTTTCCAATTTTGATTGACCTCTCCGCCGGCGATGCCTTCTCCGGCCGTCTTCGTTCGATGCCTGTGGTAATCCCACCCAAGCAGAAGCTGGCATACTCCCAACCCACTGGCGTAGGATTCGCATCGAACCGCCCCAGGGGTTCGCAGCCCGGTGCTGCGGGCGTCATGGCAGGACTTTCGGTGAGGCATGCGATGAAGACACAGTTAATGTGGATTGCGGTTGCGGCGCTGGCGGTGAGCGCGAGTGCGCAGACTTCTGCAGGTGGCAGTGAGTATGGAAGCGCGACGGCGCAGGGGTCCGCATCGGCCGCACAGGCGACGAGTGTTTCCGCGGAGCTGACGAAGAGAATCGACAGCAAAGATGCGAAGGTGGGCGACGAAGTAGCGGTGAAAACTACATCGGAAGCGCGGCTGGCCGATGGCACCAAACTCCCGAAAGGCTCAAAGCTGATGGGCCACGTGACGGATGTGCAGGCGAAGTCGAAGGAAAATCACGATTCGCATGTGGCGTTCTGTTTCGATCATGCGGTGCTGAAGGATGGGCATGACGTGCCGGTGCAGGCGATGATGCGGTCGATGGCGGCGCCGGCCGCGATGGCATCGGCGAGCAGCTCCGATGACATGATGGGCGGCGGCGGGATGCAGGGTGGCGGCGCACCGCGCGGCGGTGGCCCGGTGGGCGCGGGCGTAGGAACCGTGCGGGGAGCGACGGGTCCAACGGGTGGCGCGGTGGGCGGCGCGGCCAACGGCCTGGCCGATAACGTGACTTCCGGAGCGGGCGGCGCTGCAAACGGCGCACTGGGCGCGGCTGGGAATGTAGGCGCCAACGGCACCGCACTGAATGGCGCGGGCGCGGGTGGTCTGGGCGGTGTGATGGCGGTGGGGAATCTTTCCGGCGTGACGTTTGTCAACGTGAATGCGGTGGCGGCTGCTTCAAATGGCGGCGCGACCGGTTCGGCAGGCGCGTCGACGGCGACCGTGCTGACCGGACACGGCAGGAACGTCACCCTCGACAGCGGTTCGCAAATGACGATCGCGGTAGCGCCCAGGTAGCTCGATCGGGAAATGAAGAACGGGAGCCCTGTTACGCTACGGCGTGGCGGGGCTTTTCTGCGCCATTTTTCGATGCGACGAGGGCTGATGGAGCGAGCGCATTTTCCGAGGCTGTATCCGATTCTCGATGCGCAGCTGGTGCTGCGCGCAGTGGAATCTGATCCACAGCAACGCAGAGAGCGGCTGGAGGGTCTGGTGCGAGAGCTGGCGGAGGCTGGCGTCCGGATCCTGCAGTACCGTAACAAACGCGATGCCGATGCGGTGGTGCTCGAAGATGCGCGCGCGATGAAGGAATCAGCGCGACGAACAGCAGAGCGAGCGGGGCTGGTCCCGATGCGGTTGATCCTGAACGACCGGCCAGCTCTGGTGGCGGAGGCTGGGTGGGACGGCGTTCACGTGGGGCAGGGGGATCTGTCCGCAGGGCAGGCGCGGTTGCTGGTGGGGAATGGTGTGGTGGGGTTATCGACCCACAACCATGTGCAGCTGATGGCGGCGGACCGGGAGCCGGTTGACTACATTGCGGTCGGGCCCGTCTTTACTACGGTGAGCAAGTCGAATCCCGATCCGGTGATTGGCCTTGAAGGCGTGCGGCGAGCGCGAGGGCTGACCACGAAACCGCTCGTTGCTATTGGCGGGATCACTCGCGAGACGGCGGGATCGGTTTATGAAGCCGGGGCAGATTCCATCGCGGTGATAGCGGCGATTTTTGGCGCCCCGTTGACTCCTCCGGAGGCAGTGAAAGACTTTCTCGCAATTTTCAAGTAGAAATGTAGGACACGTGAGTTCCCCGTTAACCACATCCGCACCCTCAGAGGGAAAGCCGGCCAGCCAAAAACCAGGGCTTGTAGCGAGCCTTGGGTTGTTCAGTGCTACGGCCATCGTTGTCGGGTCGATGATCGGATCCGGCATTTTTCTTGTACCCGCAGACATCAGCCGCGGCGTGGGATCGCCTGTTTTACTGATCGGCGCATGGCTGGTGACGGCGGTGATGACCCTGATTGGCGCGCTCAGTTATGGCGAGCTCGCGGCGATGATGCCGGGCGCGGGCGGTCAATACATTTATCTGCGCGAAGCACTGGGGCGCATCTGGGGATTTCTGTTTGGGTGGACGCTGTTTCTGGTCATCCAGACGGGCACAATCGCCGCGGTGGCGGTGGCGTTTGCGAAGTTCCTCGGGGTCTTCTTCCCCTCCATCTCGACCAGCCACTGGGTATGGCACATCGTGCATGTGCCGGCGTGGACGGTGGGGCCAATGGTGCTGGGCAACATGGATATCGGCATCAGCACCGCGAACCTGGTCGGGATCGTGGTGATCCTGGTGCTGGCGTTCATCAACATTTTCGGTGTGAAGCTGGGCGCGCTGGTGCAGAACGTCTTTACGACGGCGAAGACCGCAGCTCTGCTGGGCCTCGTGATTCTCGGCGTGCTGTTCGGGCGGAATGCGGTAGCGATGCATGCGAACTTCGGCGCGAATTTCTGGGCCGGCTGGCACAACCTGCATGCGGTGCAGGTTGGCGTGGGCGGACCGATGGCGATGGTGGGCATTCTTACCATCCTCGCCGTGGTGCAGACCGGCTCACTGTTTTCGGCAGACTCCTGGAACAACGTGACCTATACAGCGGGCGAGGTGCGGAATCCGAAACGGAACCTGCCGCTGTCCCTGGTGATGGGCACGGTGCTGGTGCTGGGGCTCTACATCCTGGCGAATTTTGTTTATCTGATGGCGCTGCCGCTGCACGGTGATCCGCACGGGACGACGCTTACAGCGCGTGGGATTCAATACGCCTCAGAAGATCGCGTGGCGACGGCAGTGCTCCAGCAGATCTTTTCGCGCGGCGGAGCTTACCTGATGGCGGGCGCGATTCTCATCTCGACCTTTGGCTGCGCCAACGGCCTCACGCTGGCCGGGGCGCGCGTCTACTACGCGATGAGCCGCGATGGCCTCTTTTTTAAGGCAGCCGGCAAGCTGCATCCCAAATGGCACACGCCGGTGGCCGCCCTGATTGTGCAGGCAATCTGGAGCTGCGTGCTCTGCATCTCCGGCTCATACAGCCAGCTGCTCGAATACATCATCTGCACGGAGCTGATCTTCTACATCCTGACCATCGCCTGCCTGTATGTGCTGAGGGTGAAGCGGCCGAACGCGGAGCGGCCTTATCGGGCGATTGGGTATCCGGTGCTGCCGGCGATCTATATTTTGATGGCTGCCTGGATTTGTATCGTATTATTGCGCTACAAACCGCAATACACATGGCCGGGACTGGTGATCGTACTACTGGGGATTCCAGTGTTCCTGGTGTGGTCGCGGAGTGCGGCTTCTCAAGCATCGGCCCGGGCGCCGGGAGAAATCTCTGGAGGAACAGCCGAGAATGGCTAAGCTTTTCGCGGTCAAGCCCCTTTCCCTTTTGACGAAGGAAGCCGGTGAGGAAGGCGAGCACACGCTACGGCGCTCGCTGGGACCGGTCAACCTGATCACGCTGGGAATCGGCGCGATTATCGGCGCGGGAATTTTTGTGCTGACAGGGCAGGCTGCAGCCCTGCATGCCGGACCCGCGGTGGCGCTCAGCTTCATTGTTGCCGGCATTACCTGCGCATTCGCGGGATTGTGCTACGCGGAGTTTGCATCCATTATTCCGATCGCCGGATCGGCCTATACCTATGGCTATGCGACGCTCGGCGAACTGGTGGCGTGGATCATCGGCTGGGATTTGTGCCTGGAATACGCGTTTGGCGCGGCGACCGTCGCGTCGGGGTGGTCAGGCTACTTTCTGAGCCTGCTTTCGCAACTGGGCTTCACGCCGGGGGCGGGTTTGGCGCGCTTCACCACGACGTATGGGAACGATATTTATCTCTACCATGGCAGCTGGATGCCGGCCATGTCGCTGCCGATGAACGTGACGACGGCGGGGCTCCCGCATGTGGTGGGAATCTGCAATCTGGTAGCGTTCTTCGCCATCGTGGTGGTGACTGCAGTGCTGGTGCGGGGCATCAAGGAATCCGCAAACCTGAATTCGTTGATTGTCTTCGTCAAGCTTGCCGTGGTGGGCGTTTTCCTGGTAGTGGGCGTCAATTTCCTGTTCCATCATCCGCACCTGGCGTCGGCGAACTGGCATCCATTCATTCCGCCGAATCAGGGTCGAGGGGCATTCGGCATCAATGGGATTGTGGCTGGCGCATCGTCGGTTTTCTTCGCGTATATCGGATTCGACGCTGTCTCAACGGCCGCCCAGGAAGCAAAAAATCCGCAGCGCGATATGCCCATCGGGATCCTGGGCTCGCTGGTGATCTGCACCATCCTCTATATAGCGGTCTCGCTTACCCTCACCGGCCTGGTCAACTATCGCGCCCTGAACGTGGCGCAGCCGGTGGCGCTGGGCATCGATGCAACGGGCGTCACATGGGGCAGCCTGCTGGTGAAGATCGGCGCGGTGTTCGGCCTCGGCACCGTGATGCTGGTAATGCTGCTCGGCCAGTCCCGTGTTTTCTTCTCTATGTCGCGGGATGGGCTGCTTTGGAAGTGGGCCAGCGACATCCATCCAAAATTCCGCACGCCATGGATTTCCAACATCGTGGTGGGCACGATTGTCGCGTTTCTGCCGGCGTTCCTCCCCATCGATAAACTCAGCGAGCTGGTGAACATGGGCACGCTGCTGGCGTTTGCCATTGTCTCCGCCGGCGTTTGGATTCTGCGCGTGCGCATGCCGGATCTGGAGCGTCCCTTCAAGACGCCGCTGGTGCCGATCGTCCCCATCCTTGGTGTCCTCAGCGCCTTCTATCTCATGATCAATCTGCCGCTGCTCACCTGGGAGGTAGTGGGGATCTGGCTGGTTATCGGCCTCGTGATCTACTTCACCTACTCCACAAAGCACAGCAAAGTGCAGGCGTTGAGAGCGGAAGTGACGCAGCCGCGTTAACGGATCGGCCCCACGGCCGGGATATACTTCGCGGGTGGACTACCTGTGGACACCGTGGCGCTACACCTACGTCACCCAGGGCAACAAACAGAAACGCGCCGGCATTCCAGACGAGCTGAGCGCGTGGCCGGGCGACAAGGGCTGCGTATTTTGCAACATGATTGCCGCGGTCGATTACGGCACCGAGCACGGATTGGATTGCCGCCAGGTGGAGCGTGCCGCGGGCATCGTGCTGCGAGCGCAGCGCAATTACGTCTGCGTCAATCGCTTCCCCTATACGTCGGGACACATCATGGTGGTGCCCTACGAGCATCAGGCATCGCTGGCGGCGTTGCCGCCGGAGACAGCGCGCGAAATGATGGACCTGGCGCAGCAGGCGGAGCGCGTACAGACGGAGCTCTACCATCCGGATGGATTTAATTTTGGGTTGAACCTGGGAAAGTCGGCAGGCGCCGGCGTGGCGGGGCATGTGCACCTGCACGCGCTGCCGCGCTGGACGGGGGATACCAATTTTCTGACCGTGGTGAGCGAGACGCGGCTGCTGCCGGAGGATTTCTTTGTGACGTGGGAGCGGATGCGGCAGGCCTTTGGCGTGGACGCGCCAGGCAGCGCCGGGGGCGAGGGCTGATCAACGGCGTCCCTCCTTTGTCCTGTTTCAGCATCCAACCTGAGCTGAGACTACTCGTGCCGGGAGGTCGAGCGATGCCCCTTTCATCCACCGCCAAAGCTCGTCAAGCATCTGATGATTCTGCTCAGGAGAAGACTTCGTCGCAAAAGCCGGAGACAAGTGTGCATCCCGCCGAGCCGGAAGACCCGAAGACCGCGGGCGCGGGGCGCGAACAGCGGCGGGTGCTGGGTCTGAATGTCGGTGTGAGCGGTCATGGGCAGCAGCATCCGGAGACGACGGCGGGGCAGCACGCGACGGGTTCGTTCACGGACGGATCGGAAAACAGGGACCGGAAGCAGGGCTAAGCGAAGCGGTTCTGCCTGAGGCCGATCAGCGCTGCTTGCCGGCATCTTCAGCAACGGCGGCGAATTCCAGCGCAGCCTGGGAGTCCGGCTTCCAGTCATCCGCTTTCAACTCGCGGGTAGCGGGCTCCAGGGCAGGCATGGTTTCCGGAATTTCGTTGTGGCCGATGCCGAGTTCATGCATCTTTCGCGCCTGGTCGAAGACGCTCTCGCGTCCTTCCACACAACCGACGAGATTGTTGTAGAGCGTCATCGACCGCTTGAGTGAATTGCCGAGGCTGTCGAAGTAGTTTCTGGCCGTGGTGAGCTTGTCGTAGAGCTTTTCAGCCGCTTCTCGAATGGCAATCGCGTTGCGGGTGATATCCATTTGCTGCCATCCGTAGGCGACGGCTTTGAGCAGTGCGATGAGCGTGGTGGGCGTTGCCAGGATAACGTTGGCGCGGCTGCCATATTCGATCAGGGCTGCATCCTGCTCCAGAGCGGCGCTGAACGAAGCTTCACTGGGCAGGAAACAAACCACGAAATCCGGTGATTCGTCGAATTGCTTCCAGTAGCCCTTCGAGGACAGCTCCTTGACGTGTTCGCGCACGTTGCGGGCGTGGGCCGCCAGCAGAAGTTCCCGTTCCGATTCTTCGGTGCAGCTGCCGGCATTGAGCAGGGCTTCCATCGGCGTCTTCACGTCGATGACGATCATGCGGTCGTTGGGCAAATGGACGATGCAGTCGGGCCGCATGCCCTGTGCAGTGACGACTTCCTTCTCGAATGAGACGTGCTCGACCATCCCGGCAAACTCGATGCAGCGTTCCAGCTGCTCCTGGCCCCAGTTGCCGCGCACCTGGGGGCGGCGGAGCGCTTCCATCAGCTGACGCGTGCCGGCGCCCAGGCGATCGCCAACCTCGGCCACTGCTTTCACTGCGCCAATCACAGACTGATAGGCGCCTTCGCGCTTCACTTCGAGGTCGTGGGTTGTGGTCTGGAGTTTTTCGAGCGCCTGGCCGACGGGTTTCAGCAGCGTTTCGATAGCCTTCTCTTTCGACTCCAGCGCCTGGGTGGCGAAGCCCTGCTGCTTTCCCAGTTCCAGCTGCGCGATGGCGAGGAAACTTCGGTTGTTCTCCTGGAGAGCCTTGGCCGCCGCCGAGCCGAAGGCCGCCTGCATCGAATTCGAGATTTGCTCGAGGGCTCGCTTCTCGGCCGAGAGACGCTCTTCGAGACGAGCCGCTTCTTTTTCCAGAGTCGAAACACGCGCTCGCTCGCCTTCGAGGGCTCGGCTGCGGTCAGCGAGCTCGGCAACCAGGGTTTCGGCCCGGTGGCGATCCGCAGAATTCCGGTTGTTCGCAGCAAGCCAGGCGATGACCGCGCCCACGGCCAGACCTGCGGCCAGCGCCAAAAAGGGGAGGAGCATGGCCTGAGTCTACCGCCGTGGCGAGGTCGCGGTTTTCCAGAGTTGACTGTGTTGATTCCTCCCCGGGAAAAGGGGATGGAAAAGGGGGATTTCGAACAGATTATTGCCGGGACCCGGGGAATTTAGGCGATTCGGGGATGGCGGCTCCATCGGCGCGCGGTTCCGAAGCGCCGTAGTTCATGCCCGTGGCGCTGTTGTGCAGTACGGCCTGCCCGCGTCCCATCGCCGTCGTGTATTCCTTCCGGACCTCGAGCTGGTGCCCCATCTTCGTGAGGAGGTCGACAGAAGCTGGGGTGACGCGCGACTCGATGACGATGTGGCAGCCGAGCTTCGAGTTGACCGTGAAGCGAGGTTCTTCCATCGCCGCCTGGATGTTCATGTGGTAGTCGGCCACGTTGGAGACGAACTGCGCCTGCGCCAGCGGCTGGTTGAAGCCCCCCATGATGCCAAACCCGATGTGCTCATCGCCGCGCTGCATAAAGGCGGGAATGATGGTGTGGAAGGGGCGTTTGTGTCCGGCCAGTGCGTTGGGCGACTGGGGATCGAGTGAAAAGAGGGCGCCGCGGTTCTGCAGGGCGAAGCCCATGCCATCGACGGTAATGCCGGAGCCGAATTCGCTGTAGTTGCTCTGAATGAACGAGAGGATGTTGCCGTCGCTGTCGACGACGGAGAGATAGGTTGTGTCGCTGCCGCCGAGCGACCCGGGCGCGACGCTGCAGTTGGCCTTCGTGGAATCGATCAGCTTCGCGCGCCGGGCGGCAAAGGGTTTTGAAATAAGCTGGTCGACCGGGATTTTCGAAAAGCGAGGATCGCCGTTGTAAGCCTTCACGTCCGCGTAGGCCAGCTTCATGGCTTCGATGCGCGTATGCAATTCACCGGGGCTGTGCGCGCCGGCTCGATCGGCAGGGAACTGCTCCATGATGTTGAGCATTTCAAGGGCGGCCATGCCGTCGCCATTGGGCGGCAGTTCGTAGACGGTCCAGTCACGGTAGGTGGAGGAGATGGGGTCGACCCACTCCGCGGAATATTGCGCCAGGTCGTCGGCAGTCATGGTGCCGCTCTGTTCGGCGGAGGTTTTGAGGATGGCCTGGGCGATGGCTCCTTTGTAGTACGCGTCTTCGCCGTGGTCGGCGATGAGGCGCAGCGCGTTGGCCAGTTCCGGGTCGCGGAAGATCTGACCCGCGGCAGGCACCTCATCGTTGGGAAGGAAGACGCGCCGGCTCTCAGCGTTCGAATGCAGCTTGGCGCCAAGGGTGGCCCAGTAATCGTGGATCATCTCCGGGACCGGAATGCCATGGTCCGCATAGAAGATGGCCGGCTGGAACAGGTCGTGCCACGGCAGTTTGCCCCAGCGGGCGTGGAGTTTGGTCCATCCGTCGACCATGCCGCCCACCGTAACCGAATCGATTCCGGCCTGCGGCATTGAGGTGTCGCCTTTGGCCTTGAGGTAATCGATGCTGAGGGCTTTGGGCGCCCAGCCGCTGGCATTCAGGCCGTAGAGCTTGCCGCTTTTTGAATCCCAGTAGAGGGCGAAGAGGTCGCCACCCATGCCGTTCATCATCGGCTCGGAGACGTTGAGAACCGCGTTGGTCGCGATGGCGGCATCGATGGCCGAGCCGCCCTGCTCGAGGATGCGCGCGCCTGCCTGCGAGGCCTGCACGTCGCTGCTGGCCACGATGCCGTAGGGGGTGGAGACGACGGAGCGGCCGTAAGAGCGATCCTGCGCGGGCGAAGAGGCCACCGCCAGGGCGCAGAGTAGAGAGACGAGGCTCGGGCGTATAGTCATTCGCGGAGTTCTCCGTTCCATGGGTGAGCCGGGGAGTCTCCAGGGTAGCAGATCGCCGGCAGGAATCGTTTCCTCCAAGGGTGCATCATCGTGGTGTGGGGAGCTTTACACGGCCAGGAGGCCTCAGTAGACTTGGAATTTCGGAGCCAGGGGGCGCCGCGTTTGCAGTGAACGGATGCATTGGGCTCTGGCGCCTGCGCACGGAGGCTTCACATCCCCCCCTCCCGATTTCAGCATCAACAGGAACGAAGGACCACAGGAGAGACGCATGGCATCAGGTGTGGAAGAGAAGGTTAAGCAGATCATTGTCGAGCAACTGCAGGTGGATGAGGCGGAAGTCACACCCACTGCGTCGTTCCAGGAAGACCTGGGCGCGGACTCGCTCGACGTGGTTGAGCTGGTGATGCAGTTTGAAGAAGCCTTCGACCTCGAGATTCCCGACGAGGACGCTGAGAAGATCAAGACCGTTAAGGACGCGATCGACTACATCGACAAGAACGCGAAAGGCGGCAAGTAAACTTGCAACGACGTGTCGTTGTCACAGGGCTCGGGCTGGTATCGGCGGTCGGCAAAACAGCTCCCGAGGTCTGGAACAACCTGCTTGCCGCGAAGAGCGGGATCGCCACGATCACGAGCTTCGACACCAGCGCCTTCTCCGTTACGTTCGCCGCCGAAGTGAAAAACTTCGACCCCCTCGCATTTGTAGACAAGAAGGAAGCGCGCAAGATGGGGCGCTTCATTCATCTTGCGCTGGCGGCAACGCACGAGGCGATGGAGAGCTCCGGTCTGAAGGTAACGCCGGAGATCAGCGAGCGCGTCGGTGTTTTTATTGGCTCGGGCATCGGCGGGTTCGACGTCATCGAGCGCGAGCACAGTAATTACCTGCAGGGCGGCCCGCGCAAGATATCCCCGTTCTTCATTCCGGCGGCCATCATCAATCTGGCCGCGGGTCAGGTCAGCATCCGCTATGGCGCGAAGGGTCCAAATGAGGCCACAGCGACGGCATGCACCACCAGCGCTCATTCCATCGGCGACGCGTATCGGATTATCGAGCGCGGCGATGCGGATGTGATGATCGCCGGCGGAGCGGAGGCTGCGATTACGCCGATGGGCATCGGCGGCTTCGCAGCCATGCGCGCCCTTTCGACACGCAACGACGATCCGGAACATGCCTGCAGGCCGTTCGACAGGGATCGCGACGGCTTCGTTTGCGGTGAAGGGTCGGGAATCCTGATCCTCGAGGATCTGGAGCACGCGCAGGCGCGCGGGGCGAAGATCATGGCCGAGATTATCGGCTACGGAGTGAGCGCCGATGCGTATCACATCACCGGCATGCCCGACGATGGCGACGGCTGCTTCCGCTCCATGAAGAATGCGCTGAAGTCGGCGAAGCTCGAACCGGAGCAGGTGGACTACGTCAACGCGCACGCAACATCGACGACGTTAGGCGATGTAGTGGAGTCGAAGGCGATGCAGCGGATTTTCGGCCAGCATGCCACGAGTCACAAGCTGAAGATCAGCTCGACGAAGTCGATGACCGGGCATTTGCTGGGTGGCGCGGGCGGTCTCGAAGCCGGCATCACCATTCTGGCGCTGATAAATCAGATCGCGCCGCCGACAGCGAATCTCGAAAACCCGGATCCGGAGTGCGTGCTGAACTACGTACCAAACACGCCGCAGAAGGGTTCTCTGCACATCGCGCTGTCGAATTCCTTTGGATTCGGCGGAACGAATGGGTCGCTGATCTTTCGGCGCTGGGAATAGCCGCAAGGCCGGGAGCGGACTGCTTGTCCGCTGCAGTGGGAAGTAACTGCAATGAGGTGCATTAGCGGTTACCTGGTGCCCGCATGCGCAACGATTGCGAAAATTTTACGGTTGTCCGTATCCTGCGGCGCAACCTGGCGGATATGATCGGTTACAGTCTGGCACGCGATTCGCAGCCGGACCCCAGACCGATTCCGGCAAGTTTTACCCCAACCTGCATGACGCTCTCTGAGGCCCGCATCCATATGAGGAAAGGCACAGTACTCAATGAGCGTTTTTCTGGTCAATCCCAGCGACAATTCCTTTGGCACGGCTGTCATTACACCGCGATGGCTGTTTGTTCTTGCGGCGGCCACGCCGCCGACCGTCGGAGATCCCATTCTGGTCGACGAGTCGCTGGAACAGATTGTGCCGGAGCGAATTCAGGCCGGAGACATTGTCGGAGTGAGCGTTCACACCGGCAATGCGCTGCGCGGATACCAGGTGGGACGGATGGCGCGCGAGCGGGGCGCTTGGGTCGTCTATGGCGGCATTCACGCGACGTTATTTCCTGAAGAAGCGCTGGAGCGCGGGCAGGGGCACGCGGTGGTGAAAGGCGACGGCGACGTGGTCTGGAGCCGGGTGGTGGCGGATTGTCTCGCCGGGAACCCCAAGCCGGTCTACGAAGGCGGCCGCATTGCAGGCAGCGACTTTTTGGCAGCGCGCTGGGATCTGATGCAGCCGGAGAAATACATGTGGGCTTCAGTGCAGACGGTTCGCGGATGCCCGAAGCATTGTTCTTTTTGCAGCGTGTGGCGCACAGACGGCCAGCAACCACGGCAGCGGCGGTATCAGAGCGTCGTCGACGAGATTGTGAACCTGCGGCGGCTGGGGTTTAAATTCATCGCGCTGGCCGACGACAATTTCTATCCGGTCACGCTGACCGATCTGCGCCTGGCGCGCGAACAAAATAACCTCGCCAAAGTGGATGAGTTGCTTGCGATCCGCGAGGAGCGCTTCCAGTTAATGGAAGAGCTGGCCAAGCTGCCCCAGGACATGGTGTTTTTCACGCAGATCACCATGGAGGCAGGCGAAGACGGCGAGTATCTCGATGCCATGCGCAAAGCGAATATCAAGGGCGCGCTGGTCGGCGTGGAAGCGGTCACGCCGGAAGGCCTGAAGGCCGTCTACAAGGATTGGAATTGCGCCGGTGACGCTCTCGCGAAGCGGCTGCAGACGTTCAAGGAACATGGCGTGCACGTGCTGGGCTCGTTCATCTTCGGGCTGCCTACTGACAAGCCGGCCACGTTCGATGCGACGGTGGCGATGGCCCTGAAGGCGGGTGTGACCTTCGCGCAGTTCGTGATGATGACGCCGTTTCCCGGAACCGTGGACTTCATCCGCTGGGAGAAGGAGCAATCGGTTGCGCCGACCATGGTGGGCGATGTGCCGATCACGCGCTACTGGCTCATTCCGACCGAGGTTCGGCCGAAGATGTTTACCCCGCATCCTTCGATGAGCTCCGATGAGATTCGGGAGCGAACGCAGAAGGTTTGGGACCGGTTCTATAACTGGAGCGCCATCTGGGAGCGATCGGGCTGCTGTCCGAATCTCAGTTCGCGGGTCGCGTTCATCTTTCTGTCGAAGCTCTATCGCCAGATGTATGCGGGGACCGGCATCTCGACGGACAGCGCGCGGCGCAAAAAGTCAAAGCGATGGGCGCGATGGACAGCGCGGCAGTGCAAGCGGCTCTTCCAGGCAAAACCCATGCCGGATCTGGCGTCGCCGGACTGGGGTCCGGGCTTTGGGGATCCGGCGTTTCTGCGACGCACGGCGCAGGAACCAGAAGCGCTCCCGGTGCTCGGGAACTGACTTCGCTTAAAACGAGACGGACGCCATCCAGGCACCGCGGGGTTCGTTGTAGAGGCCGAGGCTCATCAGGGTCATGGGCTGCACGATGTGCAGACTATTGTCGAGACACCACCGGAGCAGTGTGGCGTTGCGCGAGGGCAGAAGGATTCCGGGCCCGCCAAAGAAATCCGCCGAAGCGATCAGGGCCTGGAGATCGAGATTCGTCTCCGCCGTGGAGTGCCCAAAGAACGCCAGCGAGCTTGCGTAGCCGGTGATGCGCCCGTCGCGTTCGACTACAACGGCGCTGTTCTGCGCAATGCCGTCTGCCAGTTCGCGGCCGCGATCGAACCCATGCACGGCGAGCGAGAGCACGTTGCAGGCTGGCAGGTCTGCTGAGGCGGCTGGCCGAACCGCACATCCGGCAACGGCGCGCTGCGTGGTTCGGCCCTGCAGGCAGGCGAGGGGCTCGCGAATGTCGAAACCGAGCCGCGTGTAGAGCGCCATGGATCGATTATGAAAGGCCGCCTGAACCAGGCGGACGCCTGACGCGCGGCGCTCTCGGGCGCGATCCATGACAGCCTGCATGAGCCTGCGACCCGCTCCACGATTCTGCACGTCAGGATCGACACTGACGGGGCCGATGCCAAAGATGACGGAGCGCTCGTCGAGGCAATTGCTGCCGATGAGGTGGCCGTCGCTCTCGGCGACCACGCAATAGAAACCGGGGAGACCGAACAGCGTCGTCGTAATGGCGATGGCGACTTCCTCGTTCGGGAAGTCGCAGGGGAAGTTATGTTCGGCGTTGATGGCGGAGAAGGCGCGCCAGGAAATGGCGCCGCAGGCAGCGGCGTCCTCGGGTGTGGCTTTGCGAATCGTGACTTCCGGTTCGGCGTTCACCGGCATGGCTGGCTCTCCCTTGAAGCCAGCACAGTATAACGGGCGGTGGGGTGCGCTTATCCCGGGACGCGGAGTTGCTTCGGACGTCAGTAGTAGAGGTACTTGCGCCACTTCTGATCGGAGTGGCCGATCATGCGCATGATGTGGCGGCTGGTGTGGAGCGTGAAGGGGCGCGGCTCGCGGTGCAGCTTCATGTGCTCCAGCTCATTCAGCATGTGATTGCCCTTGCGCCGATTGCATGCATGACAGGCTGCGACCAGGTTTTCCCAGGTTGAGAGCCCCCCGCGCGAGCGCGGGATGACGTGGTCGAGCGTGAGTTCGGCCGAGGGCAGGATGACGCCACAGTACTGGCAGGTGTTGCGGTCGCGCAGAAGAATGTTTTTGCGCGAGAGAGCGCGGGTCTGGTGCGGGATGCGCCGGTACTCGAGCAGACGGATGACGGAGGGCATGGCCATGCGCAGGCGCGCGGAGTGCAGCTCGCTGCTTTGCTCCTCCTCAGTGCGCGCGACCCCCTTCAGCACCAGGACCAGGGCGCGGCGGGCCCCGCAAATGTTGATCGGCTCATAGGAGGCATTGAGCACGAGAACCGGAGTTTGCAGGGCGTGGGTTGTAGTTACGATTCGCAACCCATCCTGGCCGTAGCTTTCCGATTTCGCGTGGGCAAGGCTTTGGGATTTCCCCAGGCCTTGTCTGCGAGCGTGAATACCAGCTTTCCCCAACGACATAAATCCTCCGTGTTGGTTGGCCCGGATTGCCAGTCCAGGCGAGCTATCGTGCTTCGCCGCCGGTCGAAACCGGACGGCCTTCCTCCCAGAAAACAAAATCCTGTTCCATCGGAAGTTCCGGCCACGCCGGCTCCCGTAAATGCACAACTTCAGGCTGCGCAGTATGCTGCTTTTGGGCGCGAGCCACCGTAGCTACCCAGACGCCCGCGGCTCCTGCGCGGCGCAGTGCCGTGGAGCACGCGCGAGCCGTAGCTCCGGTGGTGTAAATGTCGTCGACGAGCAGAACGTTGCGTCCCTTGATGGTCTCGGGATGGGGAACAAAAAAAGCGCCGCGAACATTCGCACGGCGCGCATGCGGGGTTAGCCCCGCCTGACTCTCGGTGGCACGGTGCCTTACCAGCAGCGCAGCCGCAAGTTTGATGTGTGTCTCCGGCCGGCGTTGGCGGATAGCGGCCATCAGGCCCCGCGCCAGCAACTCAGATTGGTTGAATCCCCTGCTGCGCCGCTTCTTGCCGTAGAGCGGAACCGGGACGGCGAGGAGATCCGGTGGAAGATCGGGAATGGCCAGGACCGCGTCGGCGAGCAACGCGCCCAAACGCATCGCCAACGGCTCCATCCCGTCATATTTAAGGAGGTGCAGCAGGCTGCGCAGTTCATTCTGATACACGCCGAAGGCCACGGCCGTGGTGAAGTCAGGCGGCGTGGCGCGGCAGGGGCGGCACATTGCTTCGCTGGCGGGGCCAAAATCGACTGCCTCGCCGCAGCGAGTGCAAAGGGTTCCAGTTTGTGCGGGGAGATCGTTCCAGCAGGAGGAACAGACGGGCAGGAGGGTAAAACCAGCGAGGGGCAGGCCGCAAATGCGGCAATCGGCGGGAAAAAGAACGGAGCAAAGGCTGTCGAGGGTCCCGGCTGTGGTACTTCGAAGCACGCGAACTACCGCGCGCCATGCCGAAACGTCAGATGGCGGAACTTCTGGCTCGCGGCTTCCCCGGTGAACCGGGTTCACGCGGGTGTTCGTCAGGGAAAGGCTCTGACTGAAGACACACCTCATTTCGGAGAGCGCGTACTGCCCCCTCGTTGGGTGCAGTATACGGGGGAAGGGGGCGCGCGGCAACAAGGGAAAAGGCGGCGGGCCGTGCCGCAGGTACTCTGGGATGGCGGAACGCCCTGCGGTCGGCGTTTGGAAAAACGAGAATCATGGCGCTTTCAACCTTGATCGACGATTTGGCACGCGAGGCGGGCTTTGCCGCTGCCGGGATCGCCGCTGCCCCCCAACCGGGGTCGGTGGAGGATGAAGAGGAGCGCGCCCGGTTTGCGGGGTGGGTGGAAGATGGCCGTGCCGGAACGATGGAATATCTGAAGCGCCGGGATGAAGCGGGGCGGCTGGTGCGATCCTCCGTCCGGGTAGCGCTGCCGTGGGCCCGGTCGGTGATTGTGTGTGCGGCGAATTACAATTCCGCGGAACCGCGGTCGACGGAGTCGGCGCCCGACGGGGCGGCCTGGATCGCGCGCTATGCGTGGACCGGTAACGCCGAGCGCCCGACGGATTATCACAAGGTCCTGCTGCGACGGCTGGAGAGCTTGCGGGACAGTCTGGCGGCTACAGCGGGGCCGTTTGAATCGCGATGCTTCGTCGATACCGGCCCGGTGGTCGAGCGCGTTTACGCGCGATACGCCAGTATTGGGTGGATCGGGAAAAACACATGCCTGTTGAACCAGAGCCTGGGGTCGTGGCTCTTTCTTGGGGTCATCGTGACGTCGTTGGATCTCCCGGCGGAGCAGCCGCGCGCCCAGCTCGCAGCCGACCGATGCGGATCCTGCACCCGCTGCATCGAGGCCTGCCCCACCGGCGCGCTGACCGCTCCGCGGGAGATGGACGCGAATAAATGTATCGCCTATCTCACCATCGAAAAGCGAGGGGAAATTCCTGAAGAACTGCGATCCGGTATCGGCCGCCAGGTCTTTGGCTGCGATATTTGCCAGGACGTGTGCCCGTGGAACCGGCGCGCGCCTGTCTCCGCGGACCCCCATCTGGCGCCGCGGAAGGAGCTGGTGAATCCCGCTCTCGACTGGATGGCCGCGATGGATGAGGAGGAGTTCGGCCGATGGTTTAATGGCTCGCCGGTCAGGCGCGCGAAGTTCCATGGCTTCCGCCGCAATCTTGCGATTGCTATGGGAAACAGCGCGCAGCAGCGCCATCTGCCAACTTTGCGGCAGTGGTCCAGCGACACCGATCCGGCACTGGCCGCAGCGGCGCAGTGGGCGGTGGAAAAACTGCAACGGGGTGAGTGCGAGGGGGCACAACTCTGATCATCTGCCCTTGATTGCCGGGACAGATGGGCCCGTACAGCATTCAGGTGTTGCGAACGCGCGGCTCCCGGAGGGTGCGAACCGCGCGGTTCGGAACCGAATCAGGCGCCGGCGCGTACGACGTTTGCAGCGCTCAGGCCCTTGGGACCCTGCGTGCATTCGAACTCCACGGCTTCGCCCTCATTCAGTGTTCTGTAACCCGAATCCTGGATGGCGGAAAAGTGGACGAAGACATCTTCGCCGCTCGACCGCTGAATGAATCCGTAACCTTTAGCTCCGTTGAACCACTTCACTACACCATTCTCTTTCACCTGGGAACTCCTTCTTCGTTTGCGTCTACGTTTTTGTCTCCGCTTCGGCTGGCTGCTCCGACTCCATTACTGCTGTAACGAAATCAGAGACACCAAAAGCTGCCTTTGCCCGCCCTCAATCGGCGGTTCGGGCAGCTCAGGGGATTACCGGGCAGTTACGGTGACAACTAATCAGGTACATCAGGAACTGGCCTTCTGAAAACGATTTTCCTTCCTGGGGGATGGGAATCGTGTACCTGTTATGGCAGGAAACGATTTTGAAATCAAGAAAAAATTGGTGCGGAACCGGGACATTTTTCAGCAGGTTACGGAAGTACATGCATCTTCCGTGATCCGCGCAGGACCGGCCGGCCCACGCCCGCGCTCTTCTCCTGGCCTCTGTTACGATTTTTCCAGGTTCCTTGCCATGGCTGATGGGTTGGAGACGCGGGCTGCACCGGCAGTCGAGGGTAATGCCGGATTGCCTCCTCCTGCCCCCAAACCGCCATCCCGGCCCCGCGGGCGCGGAGGGTGGCCGGTGGCGCTGGCGCTGGTTCGCTATCTCTCGCAAACTGAGGTACATACCTACGCCTTCAGCGTCGCGGCCAATACCATCCTTTCGATTTTTCCCTTTATCGTGATGATGTTCACTGTGGCCCAGCAGGTCTTTCATTCGCCGAACATGGTGAAGGAAGTCGGCGGGATGCTGCACGATCTGTTGCCGTCGAACCAGGATTTTGTGGTCCGCAACATGAGCCTGTTGGTCCACCCGCGCGGCAGCGTTCAGTTCGTGTCGGTCATCATGCTGCTCATCTCCTCGACCGGAGTGTTTTTGCCGCTCGAGGTGGCCCTGAACCAGGTTTGGGGAGTGGCGAAGAACCGCTCTTACGTCATGAACCAGCTCGTCTCCCTCGGGCTCGCGTGCCTGATCGGTGTGCTCGCGATGCTGGCCGTGGGGGCGGCGACGGCGCAGACCAGCATTCTCACATTTGTCTTTTTCGGGCACATCCAGAACACTGCGTACGGCTTCATTCACGAAATCTTCCTGCAGATCGCCGTCGCCTGCCTCAGTGTCAGCATGTTTTTCCTGGTGTACTGGATCCTCCCGAACCGGCGCCTGCCGATTCGGGCGGTTCTGCCCACCGCCGTGATTACCGGTCTGCTGTGGGATCTGGGTCGGGTTCTCTACATTTTGGTCCTCCCGCATATGGACCTGCACTCGGTGTACGGGCCGTTCGAGGTGTCGGTGAGCCTGATGATCTGGGCTTTTTTAACGGGACTTCTACTGCTCGCCGGGGCGCAATATTCGGCGACGCGGCACGCGCTGCGGCTGGCGTACAAAGCGGACCTCGAGGCAGCGAAGAAGGCGGAGCCAGTCACAGCGTAGTTGCCCTGCATCGTATCTTTATAGCTTTGCGGGAGGAACGCACATGGCAGCACGGCCCACGTGGTCCGGATCCATACAGATTTCACTGGTTTCGATTGCGGTCAGAATTTTTCCAGCCACCAATCCTGCACGCCAGGTCGAGTTTCACCAGATCGATCGGAAGTCCCACCACCGCGTGCATCACCAGAACGTTGGCGATGAGGGCGAGGTCGAGAAAGCCGACATCGTAAAAGGTTTCGAATACGCCAAAGACAAATACATTGAGATTGATCCGGAGGAGTTGAAGGCGCTGCGCCTGCCTACGGCGTCGACGATGCAGATCGAGCAGTTCGTCAAGGTGGAGGAACTGCCGCCGATGCTGTTTGAGCGGCCGTTGTTTGTGGCTCCGAAGGACGATGTGCAGGCCAAGGCGCTGGCCATTATGCGCAAAGCGCTGGCTGAGACTGAGACAGTGGGGGTGGGGGAAATCGCCTTCAGCGGGCGCGAGCATCTGGTGGCCATCGGTGCTCCGCCGGATCCAAAGCAAAAGGGGCTGATGCTCTACATGCTTCGCTACAAAGAAGAGCTGCGCGATTCGAAGTCGATTTTGTCCGGCGTCAAGGAGCCTGCCGTCACGGCGCAGGAGGTTTCGCTGGCGAAGCAGATTATCAACGCGAGCACGAAGAAGTTCGATCTGGACGCCTACAAGGACGACTACGAAGCGGCGGTGGTGAAGCTGGTGAACGCGAAGAGAAAAGGGAAGCCGCTTCCTGAAGGCGCGCCGGCGCAGCCGAGGCCAAAGGTGGTGAACATCATGGATGCGCTGCGAAAGAGCCTGGCGGCGGCCGAGCACCCCGCGAAAGGAAAGAAGGCCGCGACCCGAAAGAAGGCGGCCTGAGAGGGAAACGGGACAGAGCCCGGCGAACCGGCGAGATTTGAAGCGGGTATTATGATGGCCCCCATGCTCACCCGTTTTCTGATCGCGCTGGCGATGGTAGCCGCGTCTGCGCCCGCCTTTGCCCAGGGAGACGCCTTCCATCGGCGCTTCGACGACGTCCTGACTCAACATGGGATCGTGGGCGGTGGTATCGCGGTCGTCCACGCGCAGGAACCGGCAGCGCAATTCTTCTTCGGGGAGGCGCGCGAAAGCACGCATCAGGGCGTTAACGCCGCTACCACCTATAACTGGGCCTCCATCACCAAGACGATGACCGCGATTGCGATTCTGCAGTTGCGCGACCACGGGCTGCTTTCGCTCGATGATCCCGCCGTGCGTTACGTCCCGGAGCTGCGTCAGGTCCACGACGAATTTGGCTCCATCGATGCAATCACGATTCGCAACCTGCTGACGCACAGCGCGGGTTTTAGAAATCCTACCTGGCCCTGGGATTGCGACGACGCCACCAACTGCGACTGGCAGCCGTTTGAGCCAACGCACTGGACGCAGGTCGCGGCCATGCTGCCCTACACCCATATCGCATTTAAGCCGGGCTCCCGCTGGAGCTATTCGAACCTGGGGTACGTTTTTCTGGGCCAGATCATCCAGCGGCTGAGCGGCGATGATTTTGAGGTGTACATGGACAAGAACATTCTGAAGCCGCTGGGCATGGCCGACAGCTACTTCGATCGGTCACCGTACTTTCTCAAGTCGCATGTGTCGGCCAGTTATCTGCGCGCCGGCGACAAGCTCACCGAGCAGCCCTTCAATTTCGATACTGGGATCACCACTTCGAACAGCGGCCTGAAGGCGCCCATCCCCGACATGGTGAAGTATCTCCGCTTCCTGATCGGCGATCCGTCGAACCCGGTCTATGACGTTGTGCTGAAACGCAGCTCGATCGAGGAAGCATGGACCGGCGTCGTGCCGGTAGCGGAACCGGGCATGCCGGCGACTGCTTACACTCAGGGCGCCCCGAGGATGGGGCTGGGTTTTTTTGTGATCATCCTCGATGGGCGCCGCTATGTCTATCACGACGGCGACCAGGGCGGCTTCTCGTCTGAAATGCTGATCGATCCAGAGCGCCACATGGCCGGCATCCTCGCCGTGAACACAACCGACACCGGAGCCCCGGCACCTGCCGCCTCGCTCCATCCGCAATCGAATACCGAGCCGGATGCGGGAACGGATCTCCGGCTGACGCTGAGGCGCGAACTCATCGACCACGTTTTTCCGGCGTTGGCCGCGGGAAGGAAGTAGTGTTTCGCAGCTATTTGAGGGGGCGTGACCCGAATTTGTAGACGATGCCCACGGAGCCGGCAAATTCTTTTTGCCACGTGAAGCCGTAGTGGGTGGGCTGCCAGTCAGGGATGGCGCGCACCGACAAGCGGGGCGTTACGTTGAAGTCGACCCAGGGACCGACGGCGAAACCCATGGTGAGTTTGTCGTTGTAGATGCCCACGTCCTGAGGCTTGGTGCCGGCGGGAAATCCTGAGTCGAAAACGCCGTAGGCCGCGCCGAGAAGCGCGTGAAAGCCGACGGTGTAATTGCGGCGGCGCATGGCGCGGAAATTGGGACCGAAGAGGAAGAGGTGCTCGGACATCTGCGGGCTGGCCGGAATGCCCTCGGTGTTGGGAGGGACCACGAGATTGCCATAGAGGCCGCGGGCGGTGCCTTCGATGCCAAAGACGGGACTGAGCCAAGCCGTCACAGAGCCGTTCCAGCCGAGAAGATTGATGGCCTCGACGCCGCGGCCGGGACTGGGATTGAAGTGGGAGTACTGTGCGCCGCCGTAGAAATCCCAGCGCTCGCCGTACTGCGGGGCTTCCGCTTCAGGAGCGGTGGCAGTGACCTGGGCGTGCACAAACGATGTGGCCAGAAACAACGCCGCAGGGGCGGCCAGGGCCAGAAGACGAAACATCACGGCTCTCACGCGATCCAAAACCTCAAACGAAGGGATGGCAAGATTCAAGACTATCAGGACTGGCCGTCCAGGCACACGGCTTCGCCCCTTCCTGGTTGGACTCCGTGCGGTGGACGGGCGGTAGCGGACAGGCTGCAACATTGCCTGGGAATCCGATTCAACTACGGAGTACCGGGCGGATGTGCAACTCCTTCAGCTGTGCCTCGCTGACAGTGCTGGGTGCGTCGACCATGAGGTCGATGGCCTTGGCGGTTTTGGGGAAGGCGATGACCTCGCGGAGGCTTGTGGCGCCCGTGAGGATCATGATGATGCGATCGAGCCCGAGGGCAATGCCGCCATGCGGCGGCGTGCCGTACTGCAGCGCTTCGAGGAAGAATCCGAAGCGCTTTTTGGCCTCCTCATCGGACATGCCGAGCGCGCGGAAGATTTGCGACTGGACGTCCTGGCGGTGAATACGGATCGAGCCCGAGCCCAGCTCCATGCCGTTGAGGACGATGTCGTAGGCGAGAGCACGGACGGCTTCCGGGTCGGACTCCATGCGCCCGGCGATCAGATCGTCTTCGTGCGGCGAAGTGAAGGGGTGGTGCGCGAAGGTCCAGTCCTTCTTCTCCTCGTCCCACTCGAAGAAGGGGAAATCGGTGACCCAGATAAATTTGTAATCGTCGGCGGTACCTTTCTTCTCGAAGGCCTTGTGCTCGTCCTGAAAACGCTTCGCCAGATCGAGGCGGAGCTGGCCGGAGCGCTTGTAAATCCAGAGGCGATCTTTCGCAGGAGCCTGGGCGCCAATTCTGGGAGAGATGACGATGAGGCGATGATCCGGCTCAATGCGCTCCAGACCGCAGGCTTTCGCAGCCGCGGCGTCGATGCGCTGGGCGAGGGCCGCGAATTGCGGATTGGTGCCGAGGCGGTCGATGTCGAGATAAGCGAGGTCGGGAGCGACGGCGGCGTTGATCTCCTGCGCGAAGGCTTTTTTCTGCGTGTTGCTCATCGCCTGCTTGTTGGGGATGACGATGGCGACGATGGGCAGGCCCGACTCGATCTTGAGCGACGTTATTTCTTCCGCGCTGAAGACTTCGCGGACGTCGGTCATGGGCGGCAGGCGAAGGTCGGGCTTATCGATGCCGTAGAGGCGGATGGCCTCGTCGTAGGTCATGCGCGGGAAGGGTGTGTGCATGCGTTCGCCGACGACGTCGAACGCCGCTTTGAGAAATCCTTCGACGACATTGAAGACCGTTTCCTGTTGAGGGAAGGTCATCTCCAGATCGATCTGGGTGAACTCGGGCTGGCGATCGGCGCGCAGGTCTTCGTCGCGGAAGCAGCGAACGATCTGGAAGTACTTGTCGAGGCCGCTGATCATGAGGATCTGCTTGAACAGCTGCGGCGATTGCGGCAGCGCGTAGAAGGTGCCGGGGTTGACGCGGCTGGGCACGAGGTAGTCGCGCGCGCCTTCGGGCGTGGAGCCGGTGAGAAACGGCGTTTCGATTTCGTAGAAGCCCTGGGCGTTGAGGTATTCGCGAACGGAGAGCGCGACCTTGTGGCGGATCTCGAGATTGCGCTGCATCTCGGGGCGGCGCAGGTCGAGATAGCGGTACTTGAGGCGAAGCTCTTCGTTCTGGATGGCGTCTTCGGCGGGCGAGAACGGCGGGACTTTGGAGTCGTTGAGGACGAGGAGCTCGGTGGCGGCGACTTCGATCTCGCCGGTCTCCATTTTGGGGTTGAGGGCGTCGGCTCCGCGGAGGCGGACCTTGCCGATGGCGGCTACGACATACTCGGGGCGGACGTGCTCTGCTTTGGGATGGCCCTCGGGCGAGATTTCCTTGTCGAGGACGATTTGGGTGATGCCGTAGCGATCGCGCAGATCAAGGAAGATGAGATTGCCGTGATCGCGGCGGCGATTGACCCAGCCCATGAGGGTGACGGTTCTGCCGGCGTCGGCGGCGCGGAGCTCGCCGCAGGTGTTGGTACGTTGGCGTGTGCCTAAAAAGTCGAGTGTCACTGTTACTTTCTTCGCCCTCAGGCTTTAGTTAACGAATCTTGTATTAAAAACGAGAAGGTAGGCAAAATCCCCACAATTCTCGCTGTCGGGACAGCGATAGGTCCCTTCGGCGTCGAGGACATGCGCGGAGATGGACGCAAATTCCCACCCCAGATACTCGTCATTATCCATAAAAAGGGTCGTGAGCTTCGCCCAGTCCCTCTCTTCTCCTAATTGGCGGATTCGACCCATTTTTTCGCGCGTGTCTTCAGAAAAATTCGGATTGCCCCAGGACCACTCCCATCTCGTCCCATTCTTGTCGACAGTTCCTAGAACGACGACATCAGCAACGACCCTAGCCAACCCCTGATCCGAAAAGACCAATCGACTGCGCTCGTGGTCGTACTCCCAATGCGGCCAGCTACCGATTCTGAATTTTTCGAGCCAGGCTTCGTTCCGCTTCATCGATTCGTGAACGCGCGCATGCCGGTAAGTCTCGTATTCTTTTTCGAGACACGCGTCGCAAAGCTGCGAACTATGTTCCATCACGGAGTTTGCCTCGGTGCGCCTCAGCGCAGCGCCTGCGCGAGCTGGTCGCGCGGGATTTTGATCTGCTCGCCGGTGGCGAAGTTCTTCACTGTCAGGATACCGGAGGCGTGCTCGTCTTCACCGTAGAGAATGATGGCGCGGGCGAGCTTGTTGCCGATTTCGAAGGATTTTTTGATGCGGAACGAGCCGTCGCCCATGTCGATGCGGAGGCCGGCGCGGCGGAGTTCGCGGGCGAGGGCGAGGGCGGGCGCGTTGAGAGCTTCGCCGAGGGGGGCGAGGAACGCGTCGGCGAATGCGGGGGCTGATTTTTCCGCGTCGGCTTCAGCCTGCGCCTGGAGGGTGAGAATCAGGCGATCGAGGCCCATGGCGAAACCAATGCCAGGGGCTTTGGGTCCACCAAGCATTTCGGAGAGGCCGTCGTAGCGGCCGCCGCCGAGCAGTGCGTTCTGCGCGCCGAGTCCGCCGTGGGTGAACTCGAAGGTGGTGCGGGTGTAGTAATCGAGGCCACGGACGAGGCGGGGGTTGATTTCGTACTGCACGCCGCAGGCGTCGAGGGCGGCGAGGACCGCCGCGAAGTGGGCCTTCGATTCGTCGTCGAGGTAGTCGGCAATCTTCGGCAGCGTGGCGATGATGGCCTCGTCTGCGGGGTCCTTCGAGTCGAGCACGCGGAGTGGATTCGTCTCGGCGCGGCGCTGATTGTCCGCGGACATCTGATCTTTCACGGGCGCGAGCGCTTCGCGGAGCGCGGCGACGTATCTCGGGCGGTCGGCGGAGGAGCCGACGGAATTGAGGACCAGGTTCCAGCCGGTGATGCCGAGCTCGTCGAGGAAGCTCGAGAGCATTTCGAGGACTTCGGCATCGCGCAGAGGTGATTCGGAACCCGCCGAGGGTGGGCCGATGACTTCAGCGCCGATCTGCCAGAATTGCCGGTAGCGCCCCTTCTGCGGACGCTCGCGCCGGAACTGCGGACCGATGTAGTAGAGCTTCTGCAGCAGACCGGACTCGCCGAGTTTGTGCTCGATGTAGGCGCGGACCACGCCGGCGGTGTTTTCAGGGCGCAGAGTGAGCGATTGCGCTTTTTCAGACTGCGCGCGGGCGCGATCCTCCCACGTGTACATCTCTTTCGAGACGATGTCGGTTTCTTCGCCGACGCTGCGGGCGAACAGGGAAGTGTCTTCGAAGATGGGGGTACGAATTTCGCCGAAGTTGTAGCGGGCGAAGACGCGGCGGGCGGTCGATTCGACGCGGTCCCAGAGTTCGGTTTCCGGCGGCAGAAGGTCGCGCGTGCCGCGCACAGCTTTGAGAGAAGTCATCAGAATGCTTTCTCTTGTTAGTTTACCGAACGCGGCGCGGTCGACTGCTCGATCAGGTGCGAGAGGAGCGGCGCAGGTGGATGCGCTCAAACACCGCGGCGATGAGAAGAAGCACCAGGCCGAGGAAGAGGGCCGGCAGCGCTAGGACGCCGAAGTCGATGAAGAACGGCATTGGGTGATGGATGAGGTAGAGGAATCCGCCGATGAGGCCCAGCGCGGCGAGCGCAAAACCGAAGATGAGAACCCATTGGCCGAGGATGCGGGTGATGCGGAAGGCGCGCTCCATGGCGGTAAACCTATCACGATCGTAGGCGGGAGCAGCGTCGCAGCCTCGTTTTCCGGGTTGGAACCAGTGCGGGGACGCGATTCCGCTGACTCCAGCGGCGTGGTACGATCCCGCGATAACCATGGCCCGACGGATCGCTCTGCTGCTGCTGCTGATTTCGGCGAACGCCGCCGCGCGCGACAATGCGCCCGCGTGGGTCGAGGTTCGGAGCGCTCACTTCACCGTGGTAACGGACGCCGGCGAGCAGCAGGGGCGGCACGTCGCGGATCAGTTTGAGCGGATGCGCTGGGTGTTTCACACGCTGTTTCCAAAGAATAATATCGATCCGGTTGCGCCGATTGTGGTGATCGCAGCCAAAAACGAGCACGAGTTCAAGCCGCTGGAGCCGACGTCCTATCTGGCGAAGGGACAGGTGAGCCTGGCAGGACTCTTCCTGCGCGCACCGGACAAGAACTACATCCTGGTCCGGCTGGATGCGCAGGAGGAGCACCCGTTCGCCTCGGTGTATCACGAGTACACGCACCTCGAACTGGGCACAGATGGCATGTCTCTATGGCTGAACGAAGGGCTGGCGGAGTTTTTTCAGAATACGGATTTTCGCGACAAGCAAGTGCTGGTAGGGCGGGCGAGCGCCGAGAGCATTCTGTTTCTCATGCAGCATTCGCTCATCCCATTGCGGGTGCTGTTTCAGGTAGACGCCAACTCGCCGTACTACCACGAGGAGCAGAAGGGATCGGTGTTCTACACCGAGTCGTGGGCGCTGACGCACTATCTTGAATTCGCGGATTTCAACGAGCACACGAATCGCATCGGCACGTACATCGGGCTGATGGCGCAGAATGAGGATCCGGTGCGGGCGGCGACGGAGGCGTTCGGCGATCTCGATGCGCTCCAGAAAACGCTGGAGGCGTACATCCGACGCGGCCAGTATATGGCGTTCACGATGAACAGCGCGGGCGCGCCCATCGATCCGGCATCGCTGACGGTGACGCTGTTGACGAGGCCGCAGGCGGATGCGGTGCGAGCGGATTTTCTGGTGCATACCGGACGCAGTGACGACGCGCGTCCGCTGCTCGATGCAGTGCTGAAGGCCGATCCTGACAACGAACCGGCACGCGAGACGATGGGGCTGATCGAACTGCGGGCCGGTCATCGCGATGAAGCGAAGAAGTGGTACGAGGAGGCGCGGGCACTCGATCCGGCAAGTTATCTGGCGCAGTTCGAATACGGCGCGGTCTCGCTGGCTCAAGACGAAACGGGGGCGGAGGTGGAGACAAGTTTACGGACGGCGATCAAGCTGAACGCGCGGTTCGCGCCAGCGTACGACGGGCTGGCGGTGTTGTATGGAAGACGCCGCGAGAAGCTGGATCAGGCGTACGTGCTGGAATTGCAGGCTGTGGCTCTGGATCCGGGAAACGTGAATTATCGGCTGGATACGGCCAACATTCTGGTGGAGCAGGAGCGCTACGACGATGCGATGCGAGTGCTGAAGGCGGCGGAGGGGATCGCGCGAAATCCGCTGGAAAACAATGTGGTGGCGCGAGTGATGAATCAGGTGCAGCAGCGCGAGGCGCAGGCCGAACAATGGAAGAAGCAGCGGGCGGAGGAGCAGGTGCACACGACGGTGGTGACGGCCGCGCCGTTGCCGGGCGAGAGCCAGACCAATGCAGCGCCGAACCACGCGACGGAGACGCCGCATGGGCCGAATCTGTTTGCAGAGGGAGTGATTCACAGCGTGCACTGTTCGGGGGCGACGATGGAGTTGAAGGTCGAGGGCGCGAAGGGCAGCGTGTCGTTGTTCAGCAACGATGCCTACAAGATTGACTATCGTGCGCTGAATTTTGCGCCGCAGGCGGCGATACATCCCTGCGCGGATCTGGAGGGGATGAAGGCGCGGGTGCATTACTTTGCGACGGCGGACAAGACGGTGGGTGGGCAGATCACGGTAATTGCGCTGAGTAAATAGGGTGGACCCAATGAAAAGGGCGCAGCCGGAAGCTGCGCCCTGATGTGATCCGGAACCGGAATCAGGCGCGGCTGAGGTAGGCACCTTCGGCGGTGTCGACGCGAATCTTTTCGCCTTCGTTGATGAAAGGTGGGACCTGGACGACGAGGCCGGTTTCAGTCTTCGCTGGCTTGGTGACCGAGGACGCGGTTGCGGACTTGAGGCCGGGCTCGGTTTCGACGACGGTGAGCTCAACGGTCTGTGGCAGCTCGATGCCGACCGCTTTGCCATCGTGGAACGAGACGCGGATCTGAAGGTTGGGGATGAGGTACTCGACGGCATCGCCCAGGGTGTCGCGCTTGAGGTGGGTCTGCTCGTAGTTCTCGGTGTTCATGAAGTAGTAGTCGTCGCCGTCGTTGTAGAGGAAATCCATGGGGATTTCGTCGACTATGACGCGCTCGATGGGATCGGGCGAGCGGAAGCGCTCCACGAACATGGCGCCGGTACGAACGTTGCGCAGCTTGGCCTGGATAAAGGCGCGCAGGTTGCCGGGGGTACGGTGATCCACGGAGAAGACGAGGTGGAGATCGTTGTTGTGCTTGATGATCATGCCCGGACGCATCTGGGTGGCGGGAATCGCCATGAGTAAGGCTCCTTGCTGAAATATGTGCGGAATGTGCGGGCAGAGAGCCCGCGGGTGGCGGACCTGGTGGGTCCGCGCAGGTGCATACTCCGGCAGGTTTGATTTTATCGCAGGGGTGGAAGCGGGCCCGAATCGCCTAGCTGCCGAGGAAGACCTTGCGCAGGAAGCGGGCGAAGCCGTTGGACTTTTTCTTCTTTGCTGTTGCGGGGGTGGTCGGCTCGTTTGCCGGCAAGGGCGTGGATGGATTCGCCGCGCTGGCTGCATCGCAAACCACACCGGGGTAGAGCGGATCATTGCAGGCCGCGTTGTTTGCGGGCCTGGGCGCCGAGGACGCAGAGCCTGCCGTGGGTGCCGACAGAGACGACGCAGGCATGCCGACGTTCTGCGACGTTTCGCCGTTATAGACCAGCGGGACGGTGACCTGTTCGTGGGTCTCCCCGGCGGGGACGACCGGGGTGGCAGGCGGCGGTGGTGGCGGCTTCAGGCCTTCGCTCTCTGCCAGAGGGAAAGGGTTCCGGGCCGCCGTAGTGGCGGCGGGTGGCTGCGGGGTTGGTGTCGCGGCTTCATCGGCACCGGTGTGGAGTGTGGCGCCCGGCGCGCCGACGCGTGCGATGGAAGTTGGCTCGGGCGTGGGTTCCGGAGGCGGACAGCCGCAGGCCTCCTTCTCCTTGTCGACCACCTGCTGGAGGCTGCCGTGTTCGAACAGAACGCGCTGGTTGGGCTGGACGCGATACGCGCCGCCTTCGAAGAGGCTGCTGGCAAGGATGTAAGGCGCGTGGTCGCCGTGGTTGTCAATGCAGGTGTCGCCCTGGTTGCTGACACGAATGCTGAAGTCAGCTTCGCCTGGACCGGAGACGAGGATGCGCAGATCGGGGGTCAAAAGCACGTCGGAATACTGGCCGGGAAGATAGTGGGCCTCAAGCGCGCCCCGGTCGAGCGCGATCATGAGGCCGCCGCCTGAAATGGTGTTGTCGGTGGAGAGATGAATTTTCGTGGAGGCGCAGACGTTGAGGTTGCCGCCGCGGGTGAGCGAAACGTGAACGGTTTTGTCGGTGGCCGCAATGGCTCCGTTGTTGCCGATGAAGGCGCGGCCATCGGCGATGGAGAGCGCGCCGGAGAGAGAAACGTTTTCAACGGAGACGTTGGCGAGCGACGCCGACTGGCCCGCGGGGCTGGGAGCGGGGGCGGAATCCTTGAGCACGCTGGCGAGGGCGCCTGAGCGTGGCGCCGCGGGCTGCGTTTGCGCGGGCGGATTCGGTTGCTGTGCGCGGACGCTGGCCGGGAAACAGACCGCGGCAAGCGGCAGAAGGGCGGCGAAGGGCTTCATTCGAGGTCGAGGAAATTCTGGATCAGGCGTTTGCCGCCGGAGGTAAGGACGGATTCGGGGTGGAACTGCACGCCTTCGATGGGCAGGCTGCGATGGCGCAGCCCCATGATGGTGCCGTCGGCGGTGCGCGCGGAGACTTCGAGGTCGCGGGGCAGGCCTTTTTCCTGGACGATAAGGGAGTGGTAGCGCGTGCAGGTCATAGGCGAGTCGAGGCCGGCGAAAATGGTTTTGCCGTCGTGCTCCACCTGGCTGGTTTTGCCGTGCATCAGCTTCGGCGCGCGAACTACTTTGCCGCCGAAAGCTGCACCGATGGCCTGATGGCCAAGGCAGACTCCGAGAATGGGAACTTTGCCGGCCATGTGCCGGATCAGGTCGATGGAGATGCCGGCTTCCTGGGGTGTGCAGGGACCGGGGGAGAGCAGGATGCGGTCGGGGGCGAGGGCTTCGACTTGTTCGGGCGAGAGCTCGTCGTTGCGGCGGACGACGACGTCGGCGCCGAGCTCGCCCATGTACTGGACGAGGTTGAAGGTGAAGGAATCGTAGTTGTCGAGAACGAAGACCATCCTGATTCAGTGTAGCGCCCGCGTTGGGTTGGTTGAATGCTTTGCGGACCCGGGTTTCGCGGACTTTTCTCCGTTGGCGGTGCTATGCTGTGGGGCATCGGAGGTGCTCGGTATGAAGCTCTTCGTCTCCGCTCTTGTTCTGGTTGCCGCTTCGGCGGCATTTGCGCAAAATCAGGCTGCCACGCGGCCGGGTTCCGAGCTGGCGCCTGGGGTGATCACTCTGAATCTCGAGGGCGTGCCGTTGACCGCGCTCGGCCAGGCCGGGTGTCCTGTCCTGCTGACCAGTGCGCATCTGAACTGGCCCGCCAGTTATCTGCCGGTGACATCGGCCGAGAATGTAAAACAGCCGAATCTCGCGCTTGGTTTCCAGAATACGAGCGGGAAGGGAATCCGGTCGGCAACGATCACCGCGCGGTTTCTTGGCAAGCAGAGCGTGTATCAGCTCGACGCGAATGCCTTTGATCTGCGGCTGACATTCTCGGCGGTGGATGCGGCGGACAAGGCCGCTGAGCAGCTGCGTGAAATTCGCTTGCCGGAGAAGATGTACGCCTATGGCGTGACGCGGGTTTCGCTGGAGCAGGTCACGTTTGCCGATGGCACATTCTGGGTGGCCGGAATGGGCCGGGCCAGTTGCAGCCTGGATGTCAAAGGGAATGCGGAGCGGGTAGAAGCGAAATAGCTAATTTCCTCTCGCCCTCTCGACCGCGCGCACGGCAGCTTTGGCTTTGTTGAGGCTTTCCTGGTATTCGTTTTCGGGGATGGAGTCGGCGACGATGCCGGCGCCCGCCTGGATGTATCCCTTGCGGCCTTCAACCAGAAGGGTGCGGATCGCGATACAGCTGGTCAAGTTGCCGGAGTAGTCGGCATAGAGCACGGTGCCCCCGTAGATGCCACGGCGGGCGGGCTCGAGCTCTTCGATGATCTCCATGGCGCGAATTTTTGGGGCGCCGGAGAGCGTTCCAGCCGGGAAGCAGGAGCGGAGCGCGTCGACGGCGGAGAGCTCGGAGCGGAGACGGCCTTCAATGTTGCTGACCAGATGCATGACGTGCGAGTAGCGCTCGACGAACATTAAATTTGTAACGTTGACGGTGCCGTATTCGCTGACCCGGCCCACGTCGTTGCGTCCGAGATCCACGAGCATCACATGCTCGGCGCGCTCCTTCTCATCGGTGAGCATTTCGCGCTCCGCGGCCAGGTCGGCAGTTTCATTGGCGCCGCGGGGGCGAGTTCCGGCGATGGGGCGGTACTCGATGCGGCGGCCTTCGACGCGGACCAGCAGTTCGGGCGAGGAGCCGACGATGTGGGTGGTTTCTTCCTTCTGACTGCGGCCGGACTTGCCTGATTTTGCGCCGGGCTTCTTTCTGCCGAACCGGAGGAAGTACATGTACGGCGACGGGTTGACGATGCGGAGAGCGCGGTAGACGGAGAAGGGATCGACGCCAGGCTCGAGGTCGAGACGCTGGGAGAGGACCACCTGAAAGATGTCGCCGGCTGCGATATACTCTTTCGCCCGCTCGACGGCGCGGAGAAACGCGGCCTTCTTTGTCTGCGAGCTGAGGCGCAGTTTGCCGCTGGGTCTCTTTGCGGAGAGCTTGGGGAGCGGCCTGGCCAGGTGTTTTTCGAGCAGGTCGAGACGGCGGACCGCGTCCGCATAAGCGGCCTGCGGCTTGTGGCGGCGGAGATCGGCAGTGACGATGAGGAGGATTTCTTTCTTGACGTGATCGAAGGCGAGGACCTCATCGAAAAACATCAGACAGGCGTCGGGAAGACCGAGGTCGTCGGTGGTGTCTTCCGGGAGGCGCTCGATCTGGCGAACGATGTCGTAGGAGAGGAAGCCGACGGCGCCGGCGGTGAAGGGCGGCAGGCCGGCAATGCGGGCGGGTTTATGTCCTTCAAGCGCCTCGCGGAGTAATGCGAAGACATCGCCGGTAACGGTACTGGTGCGGCCGTGTACCGTTACTTCAATTTGGTCACCGTGGGAGACGATGCGGCGGCTGGGGCGGACGCCGATGTAGGTGTAGCGGCCGAGGCGCTCGCCGCCTTCAACAGATTCGAGGAGAAAGCACTCGGGCTCGGCGGCGGCGAGGCGGAGGAAGGCAGAGACTGGGGTTTCAAGGTCCGCGGTGAGGGTGCGGTAGAGCGGAACGAGAGAGTGGGAGCGAGCGAGGCGCAGGAATTCCGCGCGAACGGGAAGAGAAGGGCGCATTGAAAACAGGGTATAGCGTACGGCGAACAGCGTATACCCACCGAGCCGTTGCTACTCGGAGCGAAGGGTGTTCATGGGGTCGATGGTCATGGCGCGGCGTGCGGGAATGGCGCAACTGAAGAGCGCGATGGCAAAGAAGAGCGCGGCGATGGAGGCGAAGGTCATGGGGTCGTCCGGTTTAAGACCGTAGATCATGTCAGTCATGGCGCGGGTGGCGAAGAAGGAGGCCAGGGCGCCGAGGATAAGTCCCGCGACGACCGGGCTGAGGCCATGACCGAGCACGTTCTGCAGGATGTTGCGGCGGGTGGCCCCCAGGGCGATACGGATGCCGATTTCGCGGGAGCGGCGTGAGACGGAGAGGGCGACGGTTCCGCTGACGCCCACGATGGTGATGAACAGGGCGACGGCTGCGAACAAAGTGAGCAGCGTTGCGGTGACGCGGGGAGTGCCGAGCTGCTCGCTGCGCATCTGGTCGAGGGTGCGGACCTGGGTAACGGGCTGCTGAGGATCGATCTGGTGTACGACAGTGGCGATAGCGTTCGCCAGCAGGAGCGGATTGCCGCGAGTGCGGACCAGAAGGTGCGCGTTATTGATGGGATTCTGATCGAGGGGAATATAGGTGGTGTCGTCGGGTGGTTTGTCCAGACCATACTGATGGACATCTCCGACGACGCCGACCACGGTCCACCACTTGCCGGAGTTGCCGCCCTTGAGACGATGGCCGATGGGATTTTCGCCGGGCCAGAAGTGGCGAGCCATGCGGGCGTTGACGATGACTGTGAGAGGAGCATCGGCTGAATCCGCATCGGTGAAGGCGCGGCCCGAGAGCAGGGGGATGCCCAGAACGCGGAAGTAGTCGGGGCTGGTGGTTTCGAAATCGACGACCGGATTGGGAGTGCCGGAGGGTTGGGTGCGGCCGTCGATCTGGATCGGTCCATTGAAGACGGACATATTGGGATTGAGCGGAGCCATCCAGCTGACGGACGCGCTCTGGACCCCGGGCAGGCCCTGGGTGCGGCCGAGGATCTGGTGGAAGAGGCTGGCCCTGTCGGTGTCCTTTTTATATTTGGTCCAGTTGAGGCTGAGCTGCATGGAGAGGACGTTGGCGGGCCTGAAGCCGGGGTCGATAGAGAGCAGGTTGTAAAGGCTGCGCATCATAAGGCCGGCGCAGGTGAGGAGAACGAAGGAGAGCATGACCTGCAGAGCGACGAGCGCGGTGCGTGTGCGGGCGCCGGTTGCGGCTCCGACGGTGCGCTCGCCTCCATCGTGGAGTGAAGCGAGGCGGGTGCGGGTGGCGAGGATCGCGGGCAGCACAGCGAAGAGCACACCGGAGACGATGGCGCTGCCAAGGCCGAAGGCCAGAACCCATCCATCGATACGAATGCCGCTGGCGAGCGGCGTGAGGCGCGCGGCGTAGTCGACGAGAAGGCGTGAGCCGATGGCGGCGATCGCCAGGCCGAGGACGGCTCCGCAAAGCGCAACGAGAATGCTTTCGGTGAGGAGCTGTCGGACAACCCGGCCGGTGCTGGCGCCGGTAGCGAGGCGAATGGCAATTTCGCGGGAGCGGCGAAGCTGGCGGGAGAGGGCAAGGTTGGCAAGGTTGGCGCAGGCGAGCAGCAGAACGAGGACCGAGGCACCGAGCAGGGCGAGGAAGGTGGGCCGGGCGGCGTGGGTGAGCTCGTGTTTAACGGGGATGGCGACGGCGGAAAAGCCGGTCCATCCGCTGTAGGAATCGGGCCACGCAGCGGCCATGCGCGCATTGATGGCGTTGAGTTCAGTTTGCGCCTGGCGCGGAGTGACGCCGGGTTTGAGGCGCGCATAGCTGGTGATCATGCGCATATCGCGGTCGCGGATCATCATGGGATCCATGCGGTAGGGGCATGAGGAGATGGGCATGAACAGGTCGTTGTTGTCGGGGTAATCGGGGAGGGGAGGAAGGACTCCGATGACAGTGTGGACGCGGTCGTTCATCTCGAAGGAGCGGCCGATCACGTGAGGATCGCCGCCCAGCTCCTTCATCCAGAAGGCGTGGCTGAGGAGGAGGACGGGCGCGGCGTCGGGTTTTTCGTCGGAGGGCAGGAAGGTACGGCCGAGGACGGGACGGACGCCGAGAACGTCGAAGAATCCGGAGGAGACGACACCGGTGACCACGCGCTCGGGATTTTTTGTGCCGAGCAGGGTGAAGAGCATGGAGTGGTACTCGGCGAAGTCGGAGAAGGAAGTGCTCTGAGATTGGTAGTCTTTGTACTCCTGAACCGAGAGGCCGATGGGATCAGCGCCCAGGCGGGGCACGGTTTGGTCGATGTGGAGGATGCGGTTCTCCTGCGCGTAGGGGAGCGGACGCAGCAGCACGCCATTGATGATGGTGAAGATGGCAGTGTTGGCGCCGATGCCGAGGCCGAGCGTGAGGACGGCGAGGATGGCGTAGCCGGGATTGCGCAGGAGAGTGCGGCCGGCGTAGTGCAAGTCGCGAAGGAGATTTTCGAAAGCGGGAAAACTGTTCATGCGGTAGATCTCCTCGCGAAATTTTTGAGCATTGCCGAACTGGAGATACGCCTGGCGGCGCGCTTCTCCCAGAGACATGCCGCGCGCGATGTTTTCATCGATGGCGAAAACGATGTGCTCTTCAATTTCCTGGACGCGGTCGCAGTCCCACTGTTTTCTGCGAAAAAATTTGTGCCAGCTCATTCGCCGCCTTCTTCGGTTGCCACCTCGCCCATGACCAGTCCGATGGCACGTGCCAGCTGACGCCAGCGGCCGAGCTCCGAGCGAAGCTGCTTGCGGCCGGCGGCGGTGATGGAGTAAAAGCGCGCCTTCCGATTGGCGTCGCTCGATCCCCAGTAAGAATGAACCCAGCCGCGATCTTCGAGGCGATGGAGGGCGGGGTAAAGGGAGCCCTGCTCGACTTCGAGAACGTCTTCAGAACCGCGCTCGATGACCTTGGCGATGGTGAAACCGTGGGCATCGCCAGTGGAGAGCGTGCGGAGAATCATCATGTCGAGGGTTCCGCGGAGCATGTCGTGAGTGGTGATGTCTTTCGGTCTGGGCATGGGCGGCGTTTCCCCCTCGGGTTTCGATGGGAAGGAATATACACCACTCGGGTTTCGAGGGGAAAGAGTTTTGGGACGAGTGGGACGGGCGTCCTGCCTAGAGCGCGAAGAGGCTACTCTTCGCGCAGAAGGATGAGCGGATCGATGGAGAGGGCGCGCTGGGCAGGCAGCCAGGTAGCCACCAATCCAAGAAACGCCATGGCCAGAATCACGGCAGCGAGCACGATGGGATCGCGAGCACTCGCCTGGTAGACGATGAAAGCGAGGATGCGGGTAGCGAGGAGGCCCAGGATGAGCCCTGCAATGGAACCGAAGGCGAGGAGTTTGAGGGCGCGCCCCAATGCGGCTCCCAGGACTTCGCGCCGTTGCGCGCCGAGTGCCACACGGATGCCGAGCTCGCGGAAGCGCTTGCTGACCGAGTAAGCGGCCATGCCGAAGATCCCGGTGATGGAAAGCATGGCGCCCATAACGCCGAGAATGCCGAGGGCGACGGTAGCTACGCGCGAGGGGAAGAGAGCCCCATCGAGGTCACGCGTCCATGTCTGGACGCCGGCGGCAATGCCCGGATCGAGCTCTCGGATTTTTGCGCGGACGACGGCGGCGAGTTCCTGGGGATCGCGGGAGGAGCGGATAAGGAGAGAAGTTTCGTTCCAGGGCATTTGCAGCACCGGGAGAAAGAATGCGGGCGCCTGCGTCTCAGCGAGGTTGAGGTATTTACCGTCTTCGACGATGCCAATCACCTGGAACCGCGTGCCATCGGCGAACTTAAAGTACCGGCCAATGGCGTCCGTCTCCGAGCCGAGAATGGAGCGCACAAATTCGCGATTGACAATGGCGACACGGGGGGTGGTGGGATCGTCGTGCAGCGAGAAGGTGCGGCCGGCGAACAGGGTGGTGCGGGCGGCGGCGAAATAGTTCGGCGAAACGATGTACATGTAGGGCGAAGCGGCGGAGTTCGACGCGCGCAGGTCGCGGGTTTCATCCTTGTAAATGGCTTTTCTCTCTGCGCCGCCAAATTCGAGCGGAGGGATATTGACGGTGGCCACCGCCGTGACGCCAGGAAGAGACGCGATGGAGTCGATGAGGCGCTTCTGCATGGGAACGATGACGTCGTCGCCGGCGTACCCCGCGGAGCTGAAGTCTATGCTGGCGACCAGGACGTTGCGCGGATCGAAGCCAAAATTGCTGTGGAGCGATCGAAGCAGGCCGCGGATGGCCACCGCGGAAGAGGTGACGAGCACGGCGCAGAGGGCGATCTGGAGGACGAGCAGCACGTCGCGAACAGTGACGCGGCGGCCGAGGCGGACCGCAGATCCAGCTTTGACCACTTCATAGGGATTGGCGTGGAGGACCTGGCGGATGGGCACGATGCCGAAGAGGATTCCGCTGACGATGGCGAGGAAGAAAGCGACCACGTAAACTTTGGCGTCGGCTGCGACCGGAATATTGATCGGGAACTGCGGAAACGGCTGCCAGGAGTGGAGCCGGTGCAGCAGCACGACGCCGGCTGCTAATCCGAAGGCCCCCCCGGCAACGGAGATGAGGACAGCCTCAGTCATGAGCTGGCGAAGAATGCGGCTGCGGCTGGAGCCGAGCGCGAGACGGAGGGCGACCTCGCGCGAGCGGTCCGAGGCGCGGGCAGCGAAAAGGCTGCCGAGGTTCGCGCAGGCGGCGAGCAGGATGAGGCCGGAGAGCAGCATCAGTCCTGCGACGAACCCCCGGACAGGACGGCCGAGGAAATTGCCATAGAGGCCGGGACGCGCGAGGGAGAAATTCTGATGGCTGAAGTCTTTGGGATAGCTCTTCTCGAGATACGCTCCGACGGTATTCAGATCAGTGACCGCCTGTGCGGGAGTGACGCCACGCCGGAGGTGCCCAAAAACTTCAAAGATCCAGCGGTTGCCCCGGTCGTTGAGGGCGCTCCAGCTGTCAACCTGGTCGTGGTCCACCATGGGGATGAAGAAGTCGGGCGAGAAGAATATGAGGCTGCCGGTGAATCCAGGCCGGGCGACGCCGATCACGGTGAGGGGATGTTTGTTGACCTGAACGGTGCGACCGATAATGGTGGGGTCATCCTGAAAATGGCTGTGCCAATAGCTGTGGGACAGCACGACGTACGGCGCGCTGTTGGGGCCGTGCTCATCGGTGGCGTGAAAGAACCGTCCAAGCGAAGGCTGGGCGCCGAGGGTGTCAAAGTAATTGCCGCTGACTTCGTAGTCCCAGCCGCGGGAGGGATTGTTGCCGGTATCGAGGACGGCCTGGGCGATGCTGAAGACAGCGAGGCTCTCGAAGCTGCGATTTCGGTCGCGAAGATCGACGTAGTTGGGGTAGGACTGAAAGCCCAGCTCGTCGCCGCGCTCGATGCCGTAGAGATTTTCCGGCCGTGGGACGTTGAGCGGGCGAAGGATGATGGCGTTGAGCGCGCCGAAGACGACGGCGTTGGCTCCGATGGCGAGGGTCAGCGTGAGTACCGCGGTGATTGTGAATCCCGGCGCTTTGCGGAGCTGGCGCAGCGCGTAGCGGATGTCGAACCAGAGGGTCTCGAGGAAAAGGCTGGTATCCATGGCGACCACGCGCTCGCGCGTGGCAACGGGGTTGCCGAAGCGCAGCAGGGCGTCGCGGCGGGCGTCCGCCGCGGACATGCCGGCAGAGATGTTGTCCGCGATGCGCAGGTCGAGATGGGCCTCCAGCTCAGCGTCAATGTCGTTTTCAACGCGGGAGCGAGAGAAGAGATTAGTAAATCGACGGAGCAGGGACATACATCACCTCACGCGTACCGCAACATGGCCCGGATGCCTTTAACGAGCTGGTCGAAGCTTTCTTCGGCTTCCTGCAACTGCCTTCGGCCGACTGGAGTCATGCGGTAAAACCTGGCTTTTCGGTTGGTTTCCGTCAGCCCCCATTCCGAGCTGATCCAGCCGCTTTGCTCCATGCGATGGAGGGCGGGATAGAGGGAGCCTTCTTCAACCTGAAGCAGATCATCGGAAGCGCGCTGGATGTGCAGAACGATGCCGTAGCCATGGAGTCGGCCGCGCTGCGACAGCGTCTTGAGAACGAGAAGATCGAGACTGCCCTGGAGGTCGTTTTTGCTCATGTGGCGCACCCCTATGTTTCTTGGTATGGGGAGCATAGGCCTAGACGGCTAGGCATGTCAAGGAGCGCGGAAAGATTCGTGGCCGAGGCCCATCGCACCTGCTCCCCCAACCCAACCCGCGGCAACATCGAGGTCACCTGACGAAGCGCGGCGGGACGCTGGTCCGATCCCGCCCCAGCACATCCGTCGCATAGCATAGGTCCATGCGGACCGAGAACAGGTTGGGAGCGCTGGCTGGGCTGGCGGGTGGCGTCATCGCCATCTCGTGGTCGGCCATCTTTGTCCGCTGGGCGAAGATGCCCGGCGTCAGCTCCGCGTTCTACCGCATGCTGATTGCCGCCCTGGTGCTGTGGCCAATGCTGCTTTTTCTGAAGAAAGGTCTTAGCGGCCTTACGCGCCGGACGCTGTGGATCACGGCGGTCGGGGGAGTGTTCTTCGCCGGCGACGTGGGCTTCTGGAACATTGCAGTGCGCCACACGTCTGCAGCCAACGCAACGTTTCTGAGCAACAGCGCTCCTCTGTTTGTCGGAGTGTTCACCTGGATGCTGACCCGGCGGCTGCCCTCAGCGAGATTCTGGATCTCTCTGCTCCTTGCTTTGGCCGGAACCGCTTTGATCGTCATCGCCGATGTGCGCCATGCTGTGTCCCGTTCGCAAGCCGATGGTCTGGCAGTGTTCGCCGCCATTTGCTTTGCGCTCTACCTGGTCATCACCGGTCGACTGCGCGAACGGACCGACACAGCGGTTCTGCTGACCCTGTCGACAACCGCCAGCGCCGCAGCGCTTTGGATCGCTGCTGTTGCGACCCACACTTCGCTCGCTGTCCCGGATATTGCTTCGTGGTGGGCTCTGCTCGGGCTGGGCCTGCTGTGCCAGGTGGGTGGCTACTTCGGCCTTACCTACGCGCTCGGCCACCTGCCCACAACCGTCACCTCGATCCTCTTCCTGATGGTCGCTCCGGGGACCGCTTTCTTCGCCTGGATCCTCTTCGGCGAGCCCATGCGGACAATGGAAATTGTCGGCGCGCTGCTGTTGCTCGCCGGCGTCTGGATCGTCGGCCGCCGCGAAAAGGATCCGGGAATTGCCGAAGAGAGTGCGGCGGAGATGATTCCACCCGTGGCGCAGGTTTAGGAATCAGATCTTCTGCGACCGCTGCACATCGCGTACTCCCGGCAGCCGCCGCAGCGCCTGCACCAGGCGCGTCAGGTGCCGCACATCTTCGGCGTCGATCACAAATTCAATCTGCGCGTCGCCGCTGTCGCCGAGATGCGTCTCCATGGTTCGGATGTTGGCATTTTCATCGCTGATCACTGCCGTTATTTCCTTCAGCATGCCCGCGCGATCGTCGCAATGCACCGTAAAGCGGACCGGATAGGTTTGGCGTTTGCCGTTGCTCTCGTCAGCGGTACGGGCCCATTCGACGGCGATGCGGCGATCGGCCTCGTAGAGCAGGTTCTGCACGTTCGGACAGCTGCGGGCATGCACAGCAACGCCCTTGCCGCGCGTGACGTAGCCGATAATCTCTTCCCCGCGAATCGGATTGCAACATCGCGCGCGATAAACCAGCAGCTCGTTCTGGCCCTCGACGATCAGCGAATCAGAACCGCTGGCAGCGGCCACGCGCGTGACTGCCGCAGCTCCCGGCGTTGGCGGCGCTTCTGTTTCCTGCGGCTGGTGGACCAGTCCCGGAGCCAGGCGGTTCAGCACCTGTCGCGCGGAGTATTTGCCGAAGCCGATCGCCGACCACAAATCGTTGGGCGTGGCCACGCTGTAATCCGCGGCAACGCGCGCGTAGTCCGACTCCTCAAACTGCGAAAGCGCCACTTTGTATTTGCGAGCCTCGCGCTCCAGCAGCTTGCGCCCGATTTCGATGGCGCGCTCGCGCTGATGCTCGTTGAGCCAGTGGCGAATCTTGTTGCGCGCGCGCGGGCTCTTCACAAACGTGAGCCAGTCGCGGCTCGGCGTGTGGCCGTTCTGCGTGATCACTTCGACAATGTCGCCGTTGCGCAGCTTGGTCCTGAGCGGCACCATCCGGCCGTTCACGCGCGCGCCAATGCAGGTGTTCCCGACTTCCGTGTGAATCGTATAGGCAAAGTCGATCGGCGTGCCGTCGCGCGGCACCACTACAACCTTCCCCTTCGGCGTGAAGGTGTAAACCTCTTCCGGGTAGAGATCGATCTTCAGCGTCGACAGAAACTCGTTGGGGTCGGTCATGTCGCGCTGCCACTCGACCAGCTGCCGTACCCACGCCAGCCGCTGCTCGTCGCGCGCGCTCACCGGCGAGCCGCCCGATTTGTATTTCCAGTGCGCCGCAATGCCTTCTTCCGCGATGCGGTGCATCTCCTCGGTGCGGATCTGCACCTCGAACTGGTGCCCGCCTTCGCCCATCACGGTTGTGTGCAGGGACTGATACAAATTCGGCCGCGGCATCGCGATAAAGTCCTTGATGCGGCCCGGAACCGGACGCCAGATGCTATGAATGATGCCGAAGACCGCATAGCAATCCTGCACGCTCGAGGTGATCACACGCAGCGCCAGCAAATCGTAGACCTGATCGATGGAGGTCTGCGATTTCACCAGCTTGCTGTGGATGCTGTAGAGGCGCTTGATGCGCCATTCCACGCGCGCCTTGATGTTGTTCTCGTGCAGCCGCTCGGTGAGCAGCCCATCCACCCCGGCCAAAAACTGCTCGCCCTCGGAGCGCCGTGCTTCCACCGCGGCGTGCAGCTGCTCCCACGTAATGGGATCGACCCAGCGAAACGCCAGGTCCTCCAGCTCGCCGCGCAGTTTGCCCATGCCCAGCCGATGTGCCAGCGGTGCGTAGATGTCGAGGGTCTCGCGCGCAATGGCCCGTTGCCGCTCCGGCGCCAGATGCTCCAGCGTCCGCATGTTGTGCAGCCGGTCGGCCAGCTTGATCAGAACGACGCGCACATCGCTGACCATGGCCAACAGCATCTTGCGGACGTTCTCCGCCTGGCGGTCTTCGCGATTCGCAAACTGAATCTTGTCGATTTTGGTGACGCCTTCAACGATGTGCGCCACCTGCTCGCCAAATTTGGCGACGATGTCCTCGGTAGTGACCGGCGTGTCCTCGACCGCGTCGTGCAGCAGCCCGGCGGCAATCGCCGTCGAGTCCAGCTTCATCTCCGCCAGAACCAGGGCAACCTCCAGCGGATGCAGAACGTACGGCTCCCCGGAGGCCCGGAGCTGCCCGTTATGGTGCTCAAGGCAGAACTGCCACGCATGGCGAATGATGTTGACGTCGTCGGAGGGGCGATTGGTGTGTACCGTGTCCAGCAGCAGCCCAAACTTCTCCCGGAACAGGTCGGGGACCCGCTCAACGCGGAGCGTGGAGGGCTGGACACTCGCCATGACCCATTATAGTCGGGACTTGCAAGAGGGTCATCAATTGCCGGGAGCAGGGAGCGGGAGCGGAGCTCAGCGCAACGGGCACTGGATTCAGGGTCGGCTTGGGAGTTGGTTCAGGGTCAGTCTCGCTCCCGGACCGCCACGTAGCTCTTCGTCAGTCCCAGTACGCGCTCCTTCAGGATGCGGCAGTCCGGAAACAATTCCCTGACCTCGCGGCAGCTCAGGAGGCGAATGTCGGAAAGCATTTCTTCCACCCGGGCCGGGTCCGGCCTGGTCAGCAGTCCCCACAAGGTGAAATTGCGCGCCATCCGTCTCTGCAAACCGCGCGGCAGGTACTGGAAAAACGGGGCGAGCAGATGCGGTTCCAGCGGAAAGCTGCGCGCCGGGGTCTGGATCCACAGCCCCTTCGCGACGCGCCGAGCCTCAGCGGCAAACGCCTGCTGGCCCTCCCAGGTGGTCATGTGCTCGATCACTGAATTCGAGAAGGCAATGTCGAAACTCGCGTCTGCAAACGGCAGCCGGGTCGCGTCACCCTCCACGGCGGTAAAGCGCCCATCGGTCAGCACGGCGGGATCAGGAAACTGAAGGTTCACCATCGTGACGGGAAACCGCCGTTGGTACTGGGATTCCGCGATCCAGGTATTCGGCGCTCCGCCAATGTCGAGCAGCCGCGTTTTGGTCGAAGGGCGGAAGAGAGCATAGAACTTCTTCATGCGACGGCGGCGGAAGATGACGAACAGCTTTTGATGGATCGTCAGCAGCTTCATCGCGCTCAGGCAGGATCAGGCCCAACATAGCCATGCTGCATCCCTGAGTTGTCCCCGAACTGTCACAACCTGGAAAGAGTTGCGTGACATTGGCACGGGGCCGGCCGCGAGCCCGCGCCCTTACTCCGGCTTGCCCGGATTCTTCGGCTTGGGCGGCGTCTTCTCCGGCGGCGGCGGGCTGCCTGGCAGCAATCCCGGCGTCGGCCGCTTGTTGTCGTGGACCCACGCCAGCAACTCGTCGAAGGCCACACCCGTCTGGTCCGCCGTCACGTTGCAGTGGCCGTCGCGGTCCACATACTGCTCAGCGAAATTCTCTCCGTTACCCACCCGCTCCGTTGTCTCGTCGTACCATGCCGTGGTCGAGGCCGGCACCAGCGGGTCGTAGATGGTGTGCACCTCCAGCAGCTTGCGATGCAGGTTGCCGTTGGGCGAATACCAGTTGGCGAGGAAGCGGTAGGCGTTGGGATCGGCCGCGTAACGATGGACGCGCTGGTTCAGCAACGCATCGTTGGCTGTGCCGTTATAAACGAGGTCGAGGTTGTCAAAAGGATTGCCTCCGGACTTGAGCCGCAAATCTTCGATCACAAATGTGTTGAAGACAAGCACGTCCGCCAGGCCGCGATTGGTGTGGATGTTAGCGATCTGGCGCACCAGTGCCGCCTGTTCAGGATTGCCGTCGAGGCTCTTCTGCACATTCGTGATGGTGGGAATGTCGTTCATCATGAAGGTGGGCGGAATGTGATCGACGTCGGGCAGCACGCCGGGGAAAAATGCGTCGAAGGCCACGCGGTCCGCAAACGCACGCTGCATCACGAAGTCGGCCGGCGCCAGCACGCCGCAGACGGCCAGCCCTCCAGCGTATTCCCTCGGATCGCGTTCGAGGCCCATCACCGTCAGCAGCCCACCCATGGAATGGCCCATGAGAAAGGTCTCGCGCGGCTGGCCGTACTTCTTTCGAAAATACCGCCGCAGCGCATCCCCTTCGCTGGCCGCCTGCGGCACAGCCCATCCACCCACGGAGTAGCCGGAGCGCGCGACCGCGTAGCCCCGGTTGAGAATCTCCTGCAGGATGCGCGTAGGCGGATACTTCGAATCGAACACCTGCGGCGTGGGCTCGTAGCCGTGGAAATAAATCACCAGCCCGTGATTCCAGCTTTTCGGCACGTCGATGCGGAACGACGCACCGTCGATTTTTCCGATTTCCGTTTGCACCGCGACCGGCGGTGGTCCCGCTGGCGTAGCGGACGCCGTCGTGGCAGGCGCCGGTGTAGTTGTTGTGGCGCGCGTCGTCTGAGGTGCTGCGGCCGATGGCGCTGGATGCGCTCCCTGCGCTGCTTGCGGCGTCTGCATCGCCGGCGGAGTCGCGGTCGGAGCGGATGAACCAACAGCAGCGTGCCCGGATTGCACCGGTGCAGGCTGCCCGTTTTGCCCTTCGGCAACAGTTTGCGCAAGCGTCGCCGCCGCCGTCAGCGGCACAACAAGCAGCAACAGTGCAACGCTCCGCAGAGGTCCCGTCAAATGCGCTCCTTTCCGCTGTGCGAAGATGAGTTCTTGCCCTGTGCGTCATGCAGGCCGGGCAAACAGCCTTTTTTAACTCTGATGCCGACCCACACCAAACGCGACGCGCCCCGAAAGAAACAAGCTATCCGAAAAGCCGCGCCCTCGGGAGCGCCCCGGCATCCAGCGGCAAATTCGGCAGAGCACTCCGGCCCCAACACGGCTCCCACGGGCGAGGCTGCCCCCCTCGTCCCCGGCGCCATTGCCATCTCCCGCCGAGCCGCAGATCGCCTGCGTGCCGGTCATGTGTGGGTCTACCGGTCCGACGTCGAAGGATGGCCCGCGGAACCGCCCGCTGCCGGCCTGGTCCCCATCACTGATCGCCGCGGAGCGTTGCTGGGCACTGGTCTCTATAGCCCCGCGTCCGAAATTGCGCTGCGTCTCGTCTCGGAGGAGCTGCTCTCCGATGAGTCCGCATGGCTCACGATCCTGCGCGAGCGCCTGCGCGCCGCCATCACCCGCCGAGCGCCGCTGCTCGACGCGAACAACAACGCCTGCCGCCTCGTCTTCAGCGAAGCCGATGAACTGCCCGGCATTACCGCCGACAAATATGCGGGCCTGATCGTTGTGCAACTCCGCCATAAGGCCCTCGATACAGACGACACGCGCTCGGCCGTCACCGAGACCCTCCGGGCGGCCCTCGATCCCGACACGATTCTGGAGCGCGAAGACCCGCGCATTCGCGAGCTGGAGCAGCTCAGCGTGCCGGCCTCCGCCACCCTCTTCGCGCGCAATGCCGAGTTGCCGGTCACCAGCACAGTCTTCCGCCTCAACGGTATCGAGTTTCACTTCGATGCCACCAGCGGCCAGAAGACCGGCGCCTTCCTCGACCAGCGCGAGAATTACGCCGTCGCGGCCCGCTACGCGCACGGTGAAGCCCTCGACGTTTGTACCTATCAGGGGGGATTCGCGCTGCATCTGGCGCGCGTTTGCCCGCGCGTCACCGGCATCGACGTATCGCGAGCTGCACTCGAAGTGGCCGAGCAAAACCTCAAGACGAATCGCGCCGCTCTCGGTGCGGCTGAAGTCGACTGGGTTCAGGCCGACGCATTCACCCTGCTCCGCGACTGGAGCGACGCAGGCACAGTCTACGACACCATCGTCGTCGATCCGCCTGCTTTTGCGAAGAGCAAGCGCGCGGTTGAGGGCGCGCTCCGCGGCTATCGCGAGCTCAATCTCCGCGCGATCAAAATGCTGCGCCCCGGCGGACGCCTGATCTCCTGTTCCTGCTCGCACCATGTGTCGCTGGGCGAGTTCATGGAAACCCTGCGCGCCGCAGCCGGTGATGCCCGGCGCCGCGTGCGCCTGCTCGAAATCCGCGGCGCCTCGCCCGACCATCCCGTGGTGCTGAATATCCCCGAGACCGAATATCTGAAGTGTGTGATTCTCGAGGCGGAGTGACCAGCCAGGATTGCGTCGAAATTTAGTTCAACCGCGGCCCCATCTTTTGTGTTGGGCCAATTCGATCAGGATGCGGCGGAAAAAGTCGGATTGAAAAGCTTTTGTGTCAGGAAACGACTGAGTCGTGCCGAAAATCCGCCACAAGAAACTGGGTTTCAGCACCTGTGCCTCTAAGCTGATCTGCCACCATTCTGGACCAGGCAACGGCAAGTGATGGGGTACGACTTGAGTTGTGCACAACCAGCGCCGCAAGAACCCGGGCTTCAGCCCCCGAGGGATCGTTTCCCCTCAGCCCAGCGCTTCCAGTCGCTCTAAGCCAACTCCGCGTATTCCGGCGACAATTCCCTGAGCTTCTTCACCACATCCACCAGCCGCTCCGCCACATAATCCACTTCCTCTTCGGTGTTGAAGCGCCCCAGCCCAAAGCGAATCGAGCTGTGCGCCGCCTCTTCGCTCAGGCCCAGCGCGCGCAGCACATGCGACGGCTCAATCTTCGCGGAGGTACACGCCGACCCACTCGACAGCGCTACATCTTTCAGCCCCATCATCAGCGTCTCGCTGTCCACCTGCTCGAACGTCATGTTCAGATTCCCCGGCAGCCGACGCATTTTCGCCCCGTTCACTTTTACGCGATCCAGCCCCGCCTCAATCTTCGCCTGCAGCCGGTCCCGCAGCGCCGACAGGCGCGCTGCCTCGGCCTCCAACTCCGCTCCCGCAATCTCGCACGCCGCGCCCAACCCCACAATCCCCGGCACATTCAGCGTGCCCGACCGCATGCCGCGCTCGTGTCCCCCGCCGTGCATCTGCTCCACAAGCTCCACGCGCGGGTTGCGCCGCCGAATGTAGAGCGCGCCCACGCCCTTCGGTCCATAAATCTTGTGTCCGGAAATCGAGAGCAAGTCGATCTGGCTCCGATTCACGTCCACCGGAACCTTGCCCACCGTCTGTGCCGCGTCGGTGTGGAACAGCACCCCGCGCTCGTGGCACAGCGCGCCAATCTCATCCACCGGTTGCAGCGTCCCAATCTCGTTGTTCGCCGCCAGAATCGTCACCAGCACCGGCTTCTCTTCTTCCAAAGCCCGCCGCAGGTCTTCGATCTGAATCAGCCCCTCCGCATCCACCGGCAGAACCGTGATGCGCGTGCCGTGTTTCTCCAGCCACCGGCAGGTATCGAGCACAGCGTTATGCTCGGTGGCCTGGGTGATCACATGTCCGCGGCCGCCCTGCGCCTGCACCGCGCCGGTGATCGCCAGGTTGTCGCTCTCCGTCGCACCCGAGGTGAACACAATCTCCCGGGCCGATGCGCCAATCAGCTTCGCCACCTGCGCTCGCGCCTTCTCCACGGCCTGATCCGCCGCCCAGCCGAAACCATGGCTGCGGCTGGCCGCGTTGCCATAAGCCTCCGTCAAAAACGGCATCATCGCCTGCAGCACGCGCGAATCGACCCGCGTGGTGGCGTGATTATCCATGTAAATGGGAAGCTGCATGCGCGCCCCGAACCTCTGCTTCGAGCTTACAGCTGGATCGTCACCAGTTCCTGGCCCGGCGTCCGCTGCACCGTAACTTCGGTTTTTGCGTCTGCCAGATCCGCGATGCTGATGCTGCGCAGAACACCCGAAATGGTGTCGTTCACCCGCGCCAGCGGCTCTTTGATGGTGCAGCTGTCGGTCAGGTCGCAGCCGCTGTGGCTCGGCCCGCAGGAGGTGATAAACAGCGGCCCATCGATGGCGTGAATCACCTCGAAGGCCGAAATCTCCCGCGCCGCTTTCAGCAGCGAATAGCCGCCGTTCATGCCGGCATGCGAGCGCAGAATGCCCACCTTCGCCAGCCGCTGCAGAATCTTTGCCAGCAGCTGTGGCGGGATGTGATACGCCTCGGCAATATCTTTAGCGCTCAACGACGTCTGGTCCGCATGCTCCGCCAGAAACTTGAGCGCCATGAGGCCGTAATCGGCTTTTTTGGTGAGCCTCAGCATAATTCGCCCGTATAGCAAGTTTACGGGGAAGAGGAAGCGAATTCAATTGGAATGCGGACCAGCAGCTCCGAACAGGACTTAGCGGCTCCTGTGCGCGGTTTGCGCCGCTGTCCACACCGCCTTCGCAATCTCCGCAATCACCCGCTCCCGCACCGCCGGCGGCGCCGCCGCATCCGCCACCATCACCGCAATCGCCAGCCTGCGCCCATCCGGCAGCGTGATCAGCCCCACATCGTTGGTCGCGTTGGTGAAATTGCGTCCCGAACCTGAGGTCCCTGTTTTGTCCGCGACCACCGTTCCCGCCGGCAGCATCGCTTTCAGCCGGTGATCGCCGGTATGCGTCGAAGACATCCATCCCATCAGCAGCTGCGTGTGCTCAGGCGAAAGCGGCGAGCGATCGGCCAGCAGTCGCAGCAGGCCAACCAGCGCGCGCGGTTCCGCGGAGTTACGGTCTTCGAGCTTTACGTCGCGGCCCAGCGCCTGCTCTGTGTCGACAATATGGATGCCGTGAATGCCAAGCCTGCGCACATACGCGTCGGGTGTCGCAGGACCACCCAGCAACCGCACCATGATGTCCGACGCAACGCCGTCGCTGTTGGAAACTGCAAGGCGCACAACCTGCTCCAGCGGCACGTCGACGTTGGCCTGCGGATGTTCCTGCTGCAACTGGCTGTACTGATCGGGGGAGATCCGATCCGACGGCAGAAACCGGACTGTCTGATCGAGACGGAACCGGCCCCGCTCCACGGCGTCGAGCATGGCCATGGCAATCGGCAGCTTGTAGACGGACTGCATCGGAAAGGCGTCGGCTGCATGCACATTGCAGTCGAGCGCGATGCCGGGCAGAGAACACGCTACGCCTACGCGGCCCTGCGCCTCAGCTGCGATGCGGGCAATGTCCGCACTGAGCTGCGCGTGACCATACAAAGAAACAGCAATCACAAAGGGCAGAACAAAACGCGCGCGGGACATGGGGCGATTCTAATGCCTGGCGTTTTGCGAATCTCCAGGCAGAATCGCGCGAAAACGATTATGTTGGCAGGGGCAGTCACTTCGGGATCCGGGAGCGCACGTGAATCGCAGAAATTTTCTCAAGGTCGCAGGAACCGCATCGACGCAGGCACTGATGGCAACTCGGCTTCGCGCCATGGCCGAGCCGAACAAGCCAGGGACGCTGCTCCAGCCGCAGCAGGCCGAGCCCGAAAAGCCCATCGCCGCCAACGACCATATCCAGATCGCGCTCATCGGCGCCGGCGGCCAGGGCCAGTACGACACCAAAGTTGCCGCCAGCGTGCCCGGCGTCAAAGTGGTCGCCGCCGCCGATTGCTACGACAATCGCCTCGCCCACAGCAAGGAGCTGTGGGGGGCGGACATCCTCACCACCCGCGACTACCGCGAAATTCTCGACCGCAAAGACATTGACGCCGTCATCATCGGCACGCCCGACCACTGGCACAAACAGGCCTCCATCGACGCCATGAAGGCCGGCAAAGACGTCTACTGCGAAAAGCCGATGATCCACATCTACTCCGATGGGCCGGAGATGATCGAGGCTTCCCGCGCGACGAAGCGCATCCTGCAAATCGGCAGCCAGCGCGTCAGCTCCATGCTCTACGCCAAGGCAAAAGAGCTGCTGGCCGCGGGCGCCATCGGCCAGCTCAACATGGTCCAGGCCTTCTGGGATCGCAATTCCTCCATCGGCGCGTGGAACTACACAGTCCCGCCCGACGCGTCGACCGAAACCTGTGACTGGCCGCGCTTTCTCGGCACCGCCCCCAAAATTCCTTTCAACGGCGAGCAGTTCTTCCAGTGGCGCAAATGGAAGGCCTACGGCAGCGGCGTGGCCGGCGATCTCTTCGTCCACCTCTTCAGCGGCACCCACTTCATCACCGGCTCCCACGGCCCCACGCGCGCCATGGCCACCGGAGGGTTGCGCTTCTGGAAAGACGGCCGCGACGTGCCCGACGTATTGCTCGGCCTCTTCGACTATCCCGAAGGCTTCAACCTCAGCCTGCGCGTCAACTTTGTAGACGGTGGCGCGGAAGGCGAGGGCTTCCTCTTCGCCGGCTCCGAGGGGCAGATGGAGATTGCCGGTAACACCCTCACGGTGAGCCGCGTGCCCCGCGAAAAAGAACCCGGCCTGATGATCGGCTCCTTCACCGATGCCATGCAGAAACAAATCACCACGGCCTACCGGCGAAAGTATCCGCTGGTTGAGCCTACTGAGCCCACCCGCGTCGGCAACGATAAGTACGTCGCGCCACGCGACTACAGCGACAGCTACGACCACTTCAAAAATTTCTTTGCCTCGGTGCGCTCGCGCCAGCCCGTCGTTGAAGACGCCGTCTTCGGCTACCGCGCCGCCGGCGCAGCGCTCCTCTCAAACCTCAGCTACGAACGCGACGCCATCGTCAAGTGGGACCCGGAAGCCATGAAGCTGATTTGAAGCAGGGGATAGAGGATAGGGTGCAGGGGATAGCCTATAGATGCAAATCCGCCTGCAATCAGGTCTGCTACACCCTAAACCCTAAACCCTGTCCTCACGGAATCTCCCTCACCCAAATATTCCTGAAACTGATCGGCTCGCTCTTGTCCCCATGCGCCTGCAGCTTGATCGGCGCGCGGTCGTACGCCTTGTAAAACGGCGTCCCGATGTACAGCGTCTGCCCCTTCAGCGCGAAATGATTCTGCACCAGCACGCCGTTGAAGAACGCCGTCACATAAGCGGGAGTTTTTACTGACCCATCCGTGTTGAAAGTCGGCGCGGTCCACACCACGTCATACGTCTGCCACTCGCCCGGCTTGCGGTTCGCATTCACCAGCGGCGGGCTTTGCTTGTAAATGCTCGCTGCCTGCCCGTTCACATACGTCGTGTTGTTGTACGAGTCCAGCACCTGTAGCTCGTAGCCCGCATCGCCCGGGCCAAGCGACGCCAGAAACACCCCGCTGTTGCCGCGCGCCTGCCCGCTGCCCGTGATGTTCGTAGGAATTTTCCACTCCACATGAAGCTGGTAATCCTTAAAGCTGCGCTTTGTCTCGATGTTCCCCGTGCCCTTGGCCACCGTCAACACGCCGTCGCCCACAAGCCACTTTGCCGGCGTGTGATCCTGCGCCGATACCCACTCATCCTCATTCTTCCCATCGAACAGAATGATCGCGTCCGAGGGCGGAGCCGCATCGGTTGCGCCCGGCGTGACGATCGCCGGCACCGGCGTCCAAACCTCCGTCTCCTCGGGCTTCGGCTTAGCCTGGTCTTGTGCGAGGCAGGGAACTACGATGGCCGCAACGGCCATCAGGGCTGAGAACGGCAAAACAAGTCTGCGCATAACGCAAGGAGAATAACCTAACCCAGCCGCTAGTGCGTGGTCCCAGCCCCGCGCAGCACCTTGCCCGGCAGCGCGCCCGTCATCTTTCCCTCCGCGATCACCGGCACGCCGTTCACCAGCACAAACGCCATCCCCTGGGAGAGCTGGTTTGGCTGCTCAAACGTTGCCAGGTCCTTAATCGTCGCCGGATCGAAGATCACTACATCGCCCCACATCCCCTGCTTCAGCACGCCGCGATCCGTGAGCCGCATCCGTTGCGCCGGTAATGCAGAAAATTTCCGAATCGCATCCGGCAAGGTCAGCACATGCTCCTCGCGCACATACTTCCGCAGGATCCGCGGAAACGTCCCGTACGCGCGCGGGTGCGGATGCTCCTGGCCCAGCAAGCCCTCGGGCGAAGTCCCCTGTGAATCGTTGTCCACCGAGACCCACGGCTGCTGGAGCGCCAGCTTCACATCCGGCTCGTCCATTCCAAACACAGCAACATCGGTGAACGCCTTGTCCTTGATCAGCACATCGCAAAGCGCGTCGATCGCATCCTCGTGCCACAACGCCGCGACCTCTGACAGACGCTTCCCCTGCAGCGGCACCAGCTCCGGATTCTGCACCACAGCAATTTGAATAGCCTCCGGCCCAGGAATCTCCTGCCACTCGTTGTCCCAGTCGCCATGCGGGTCCAGCATGTCTTTGCGAATGCGCGCCCGCGTCGCCGGATCCTTCAGCCGAGCGATCAGCGCCGCGTCGCCGCCATCGTGCGCCCACGGCGGAATGAACGCCGAAAAGCTGTTGAACCACGCCGTGTACGCATACGTGTTTGCGCTGATATCCACGCCCGACGCGCGCGCCGCATCAATCTGCGCGACAATCTGCGGCATCTTCCCCCAGTTCGATTTGCCCGCGGCCTTCAGATGCCAAATTTCCACCGGGATATGCGCCTCGCGCCCAATCCGAATCGCCTCGTCAATCGCCGCCGGCTCCGCATCGCCCTCGCTGCGCATGTGCGTCGCATAGATGCCGCCATACTGCGCCGCCACACTGGCCAGCGCGATCAGCTCCTCGGTCTTCGCGTACGGCGCAGGCGCATACTGCAGCGCCGTCGACAATCCCACAGCACCCTGCTGCATCGACTGCCGCACCAGCTCCTGCATCTGCTGTAATTGCGCGGGCGAAGGCTGCACGTCGGCATCGCCCAGCACCATGCGCCGCACGCTGGTCGCGCCCACGTAGCTCGCCAGGTTGATCCCCATACCCTGGCGCTCCAGCCGCCCAAAGTATCCGCGAAAATCCGTCCAGTCCGGCGTGATCTTCAAATGCTCGTAGCTCGCGCGATCCGCCGCGATCATCGTCGCGTTCACCGGCGCCGCCGATCCGCCCTCACCCGTAATCTCCGTCGTGATGCCCTGGTAAATCTTCGAGGGCAATCGCGGATCGACCAGCATCGTCATCTCCGATTGCCCCAGCATGTCGATGAACCCCGGCGCTACCACCATCCCCTTCGCATCGATGGTCTGCTTCCGCGCCGCTCTTTCCAGATTCCCGATCGCCGCGATCCGCCCGCCGCGAATCCCTACGTCGCCCGAGTACCACGGCGAGCCCGTGCCATCAATGATGTGCCCGTGCACGATCACCACGTCGAAGGGCTGCGCAGCCTGGGGGCGCGCACTCACAGCAAGCAGCAGGAGCGAAGAAAGAGCAGCGGCAAAGCGCAGGTGATTTTTCATGGGAAAATTGGCGTGCCCGCATCCTATCACTCGCTGTGGTTGAATCAGAACAGATGCCGCCTCTGTGGAAACCGGAAAGCTGGAGTGAGCGCCTGGCCGAACTCGAGGCCCGCACCGGCGACCTGAAAGACGCCCCGCTGCGCCGCGACGTGCGCTCGCTCGGCCAGCTGCTGGGCCGCGTCCTGCGCGAACAGGCCGGCGAAAAGCTCTACGCCAAAGTTGAAGAGCTGCGCCAATCCGCCATCCGCCGCCGCGAGCTGCAGGCCAAAGGCGAGACCCGCGACGCTGAAAATCTGATGCAGCTTGCTGTGCTCGCCATCAGCGCCATGCCTGTCGAGCAGGCCGACCAGCTCAGCCGCGCCTTTGCCTTCTACTTCGAGCTCATCAATCTTGCGGAGACGAATCACCGCAAGCGCCGCCGCACTTCGCTGCAGATCACCGGCGACCAAAAACGCGAAACGCAGCGTGGCGAGCTCCGCGGCACCCTGCGCGCCATGCGCGAGGCCGGCATCTCCGCGGAGAGGGCCCTCGGCTGGCTCCGCCGCATCCTCGTCGTGCCCGTCTTCACCGCGCACCCCACTGAAATCGCCCGCCGCTCCGTGTTGATGAAGCGCCGCCGCATGAGCGAATTCCTCGAAAAGCTCGACCGCATCCCCGTCCCCGACGAAGAGCTCACCGCGCTTGAAGACGCGCTCACTGCGGAGATCACCGCGCTGTGGCAAACCGATGAAGTCCGCAGCCGCAAGCCCGCCGTCACTGACGAAATCCGCATGGGCCTCGACTACTACGACGTCTCCATCTTTGAAACGCTGCCTGGCCTCTACGAAGAAGTGGCCGCCGCGCTCAAGAGCGAGTACGGACTCGACGTCGAGCTCGCTGACCTGCCGTTGCTCCTTGCTTTCGGTTCCTGGATCGGCGGCGATCGCGACGGCAATCCCTTCGTCACGCCCGAAGTCACGCGCCAGGCCATCCTCTCCGCGCGCACCCGCTTGCTGGAGTATTACGACGAGCGCCTGCAGCAGGCCATCGACCTGCTCACCACCTCCGCCCAGCAGCTGCCCGTCAGCGAAGAGCTGCAGCAGCGCCTCGCCGGCTTCCAGGCCGAGCTCCACACCAGCGAGGAAGCCTTCGGCGCGCGCTTCGAATTTGAAACTTACCGCCGCTACCTGGTCTGCGTCCGCGCGCGCATCCAGCGCACCGCGGGAAAATCTGACGCCGACCCGGAGCAGCTCGAATCCGCGCTCGCCGGACTATCCGCTTATTGCTCTGCCCGCGATTTCCTTGAAGACCTTAGCGTCGTGCGCCGCTCGCTCGCCGCCAACCAGGGCATTCGCCTCGCCGAGACCCTCATCGACCCGCTCCTGCTCATGGTCCGCACCTTCGGCCTCCACCTCCACACCCTCGACATCCGCCAGCACGCCCGCATTCATCGCAAGGCGCTCGAAGAATCCTCGGCCTGGCGTCCAGAGTCGGCCAGCGCCGACAAAAACGCGGCGACCCCCACCGCGCTCAGCCCGGAAACGCGCGACGTCATCGAAACCTTCCGCGTCATCGCCGAAATCAAAAGAGGCTGCAGCCCCGAAGCCATCCGCCACTACATCATCAGCGGCGCCTCCTCGGTGGAAGACGTTACCGCGGTCCTGTGGCTCGCGCGCCTCGGCGGCGTCGAAGTGGCCGGCCGTGGCAACGACCCAGGCGTGATGCCGGTGCCGCTCTTCGAATCCATTGAAGACCTGCGCAACGCCCCATCCATCTGCCGCGAGCTGTGGAGCGCGCCCGGCTACGCCAAGCTCCTCGCCTCCTGGAACAACACCCAGGAAATTATGCTGGGCTACTCCGACTCCAACAAAGACGGCGGCATGCTCACCAGCACGTGGGAAATTTTCTGCGCGCACCGCGCTCTGCACGAAGTCGCCCGCGAGTTTGGCATCCGTCTCCGCCTCTTCCACGGGCGCGGTGGCACCGTCGGCCGCGGCGGCGGACCCACGCATCGCGCCATCTACGCGCAGCCGGTCGGCGCCTTCGACGGCCAGATTCGCATCACCGAACAGGGCGAAGTCCTCAATTGGAAGTACTCCGACGTGGTCCTCGCCGAGCGCAACCTCGAGCTCATGATCGCCGCCTCGCTCGACGCGCTCGCCCGCCCCAACGCCATCATCCCCAACGCCCACTACTCCGGCGTGCTCCGTCCGGAGTGGGAGAGCGCCCTCGCCGAGCTCTCCGCAATTTCCTTCCGCATCTATCGCGAGCGCATCCTCGACGACCCCGAGGTCCTCCACTATTTCGAAGTCGCTACGCCGGTTGCCGAGCTCGAGCACGCCCGCATCGGTTCGCGCCCCGCGCGCCGCCCCGGCCAGATCAGCTTCGCCAACCTGCGCGCCATCCCCTGGGTCTTTGGCTGGACGCAGAGCCGCCTCCTCGTCCCCGCCTGGTTCGGTGTCGGCACCGCCTTCGCGGAGTTCGCGAAGAAACCCGGCGGCGCCCAGCTCCTCCAGGAAATGATGGCTGAGTTCCCCCTCTTTATAGATATCGTCCGCAACGTGGAAATGGCCCTCGCCAAGGCCGACCTCGGCATCGCCTCGCTCTACGCCTCGCTCGTCCCCGACGCCGCGCTGCGCGATCGCGTCTTCACCACGCTCAAAGAAGAATTCGAGCGCACGCGCGACGCCATCCTCGCCGTCACCGATCAGAGCGACCTGCTCGAATCGAACCCCGTCCTCGCCCGCTCCATCGTCCTGCGCAATCCCTACGTCGACCCCATGAGCCTCATCCAGGTCGACCTGCTCCGCCGCAAACGAGCCGGCGAAGATACCGACGAAGTCAACCGAGCCATCGCTGGGACGATCAGCGGGATTGCAGCGGGGCTGCGGAATACAGGGTGAAGGATAATCCCGTCTCTCAGCCCTGAACTTCCCGACCGCGGACGATAAGAACGTAACGCGATCAATGACGAGAACGGCGTTTCTCAGGACTTTCCCCGCTTTTGTCGAGAAAGCCATTCTCGATGAGTGGCTTGTGATAGGAACTGTGAGGACCAAGTGTGAAGCCTCCGCCCCAGGTCTTCGCGTCCGGATTGCAGCGATACAGCGGACGCCGTGGTCTGTTTTTCAATGGGACGTAATATTCGGCTTCTCTCAACTGCCTCTCCCATCTCGGAGGCTCCTTTGCCTTTACTTCCTGATGACCGCACCATGCCTCTCAATGGTGCCGTCTCCGATCCGGACCAGACGATTGCCGTCGACAAAGCAGCCGAGTCCCCCGTTGCCCCGCAAATTCCCCCGAGCATCGGGCACTATCGCATTCTTCATCTGCTCGGCGAGGGCGGCATGGGAGCGGTCTACGAAGCCGAGCAGGATCAGCCGCGGCGGCTGGTCGCGCTCAAGGTCATCCGTGCCGGGTGGGCCAGCCCGGAGCTGATCCGGCGTTTCGAGCAGGAGTCGCAGGCTCTCGGACGCCTGCAGCATCCCGGCATTGCGCAGATCTATGAGGCCGGCAGCGCGGAGACGCCCTTCGGCGTGCAGCCTTATTTCGCCATGGAACTCATCCAAGGCAAACCGCTGGTTGAATACGCCCGGGAGCACAAGCTGAACACGCGGCAGCGCCTTGAGCTCATGATCGCCGTGTGCGATGCCGTGGAGCACGCCCACCAGCGGGGCATCCTGCATCGCGACCTCAAGCCGGCGAACATTCTGGTGGGCGAGGACGGCCAGCCGAAGATTCTCGACTTCGGCCTCGCCCGCGTCACCGAGTCCGATGCGCAGGCCACGCGACAGACCGACATGGGCCAACTCCTCGGCACGCTGGCCTACATGAGCCCCGAGCAGGTGCCCGCCGACCCGCTGGCGCTGGACACGCGCAGCGACGTCTACGCGCTCGGCGTCATCCTCTACGAGCTGCTGGCGCACAAAATGCCCTACGCGCTCTCTAATCTGCTCCATGAGGCGGTCGAGACCATCCGGCTCGCTGAGCCGCAGAAACTCAGCTCTGCCGACCGCGCCTACCGCGGCGACATCGAGACCATCGCCAGCAAGGCGCTGGAGAAGGACAAAGAACGGCGCTACTCTTCCGCCGCGGCGCTCGCCGACGACATTCGCCGCTACCTGCGCGATGAGCCCATCGTGGCGCGCCCGCCCTCCACGCTCTATCAGTTGAGAAAGTTTGCTCGGCGGAATAAAGCGCTGGTCACAGGCGTCGCCGCGGTCTTCGTGGTCCTGGTGCTGGGTGTGATTGGCAGCACCTGGGAAGCGGTGCAGGCGCGCCGCGCGCAGAAGGAAGCCGAGCAGCAGACCGCAGAGGCCCAGCAACAGTCGGCCATCGCGAAAGCGGTGAACGATTTTCTGCAGAACGACCTGCTCGGGCAGGCGAGCGTCTTCAATCAGTCGAAGCCCGACCCGAATATCCGCGTGCGGACCTTGCTCGATCGCGCCGCCGCCAGGATCGGCGGCAAGTTCAAAGGCCAGCCGAAGGTCGAGGCCGCGATACGTAAGACGATCGGCACCACGTATCTGACCATGGCACTTTACCCCGAAGCGCAGCGGCAACTACAGCAGGCCCTGGCGCTGAGTAGCCGAGCCCTGGGCCCGGACAATCCCCAGACAGTCGCCATCATGGGCAACCTGGGCCTCGTATACATTCAACTGGGCAAGTATCCCGAGGCCGAGAAGGTGTTGTCGCAGGCGGTGAACGCGTACCAAAGCGTGCCGGGGAAGCAGAGCCCTACAGACCTTAATGTCATGGACGATCTGGGCCTGACTTACGGGGACGAGGGAAAGTATGCGGAATCCGAGGCGCTGCTGAAGAAAACCCTGGATCTCGATCGGCGGCTGCTTGGAGCGGAAGATACGGACACGCTTCAGGTCATGCAGGATCTGGCACGGGTGTATGTCGAAGAGGGAAGTTATGGCGCAGCGGAGCCGCTCGATGAACGTGTGCTCGAAATCGAACGGCGGACCCTCGGTCCCCAGAATGCCCAGGTATTTCAGGACATGTACAGCCTGGCGTCCATTTATCGCGAGGAAGGCAAGTTCCCCCAGGCCGAGGCGCTCTTCCGGCAGGTTCTGGAGGGCTGGAGCAAAATATTGGGGCCCGAAAATCTGGATACAGTGGATGCCATGTTTGGCCTGGCCGCGGTCTATGCGAGCGAGAAGAAATATGCGCAGGCCGAGGAACTCCAGCTGAAAGCCCGGAAAATTCAGCGGCGGCTGCTGGGCCCGGAGCATCCAGATGTGTTGGGAGAAGCATTGAACCTTGGAGAAATCTACAGGCGTGAGGGCAAGTACCGTCCATCGGAGGCCCTGCTGATCGAGACCCTGAATTCGCTCCGCCGCGTGCTGGGTCCCGCGCATCCCGTTACGGCCGAAACGCTGAAAGAGCTGAGTCTGGACTATGTGGCTGAGGGAAAGTATGACCAGGCGGAAGACTTGTACCGCCGGGCTCTGGGGGCCACCGCGAGCCCGGCGCTGGAAGCCGGGTTCGCGCAGCTTTTGCTTACGGTTCCGGACCGTCGCCGGCGCGATCCCGGAAGGGCCCTGGAACTGGCTCGCATGGCGCTCAAGTCGGAGCCGGGCAATGCGGATTTTCTGAACACGCTGGGCCTGGCGGAGGTCCGGAACCGGCTGTGGGACGAAGCCATTGCGACGCTCCAGAAGGCCGCCGGCGCGCACGGCGGCATGGATCCAAAGGATTTTCTCTTCCTGGCGCAGGCTTACCAGGGCCGCGGCGACAATGCGAACGCCGACAGGAATTACGACCGCGCTGTGAAGATGATCCGAAATGTCGCTGAGGCTGATCCGGTCGTCCTGCCGCTGTGGCGCGAGACGGCAGCAGCCCTGGGCAAACCGGCCCCCGGGCTGCCGCCGGCCGGCAAAGTTGCTGCTCGATAAGGAACCGCTGGGAACGAGATGCGGATTGCGGCCGCGGCGAGCGACGATAGGCTCGGTCAATGCACACGCGTCTCAATCGGGGCGCACCGTCACCAACCTGCTCCTCCAACCTTGATTGGTAATGATATGTCTTAGTGCTGTATCTGGAGCGCCCGCACGGAACAGTTCGAGTTGGAAGGCAGATTGGGAGGGCGCTTCTGATACAGCGACTTGAAGGAAGCCGCCCTGATGGAAGGCTATGTACTTTGAATCGGTCTGAGCGGGTGCGGAGGGATCGGACACCGGCTGAGTTGGGCAGGATGTGCCGCTTTGACTGTGGGATGGTGCGGTGGAACACCGCGATGGGGTGTCAGTCGAGGGGTGGAGGAACAGCCAGCCGGGCAATCAGGACCAGATAAGACAAGGGACCTGGGTACGTGCCGAAGCACGGGCAGCGACCGAGGATGTGAATAGAGCTTCATGCCGCGCACCGGTCTGGTTGAGGCGGCGAGCGAGGCAGGAGTTGGGCGGCGGAGAGCCGCTCGACGACGCGCATGGTTGCGCCGCAGACTGGGCAGTTCCAGAGTGGATGAGGCTGATCTGGGGAAGGTGATGCGGGGGCAACTGCATTTTGCCGTGAGCCGTCCAGCAGCTGACGGCACAGTGGCAGCAGCGTGGCGCGGTTGCGGTTGGCGAGGAATCCGAAGTTGCGGATGCGCACGAAGCCTGGCGGCAGCAGATGGAGCAGGAAGCGGCGGAGGAACTCATCGACATGCAGAGTCATGAGCCGTTTCCTGTTGCCGTGCGCGGAATCGCGCCAGCGGAAGGTGACGCTGCCATCGGCGAGCGCGACCAGCCTGGAGCTGGAGATGGCGACGCGATGAGTGTAAGCGCCGAGATAGCGCAGCACATGCTCCGGTCCGCCGAAGGGCGGCTTGGCATAGACGACCCAGTCGTGGCGGAAGAGTGCGCGTAGCCACGCCGAGAATGCGCGCGGCTGGGCAAGATGCAGAAGCTCACCGTGGAACTGCAGCGCACCTTGATCGAAGGCCCTGCGGAGTCCGGCAACGAACTTGCCGCGGAAGACGCGGCTGAGCACGCCGATGGGAAGGAAGAAAGAACAGCGGGCGGAGATCCAGGTTGAGTGATCCGGAGCGAGACCGCCGGCCGCAATGACGCAGTGTATATGAGGATGAAACTGCAGGCGCTGATTCCAGCTGTGGAGCACGCTGAAGAAACCGATCTCGGCTCCCAAATGTCGAGGATCGCGAGCGATCTCAAGCAGGGTCTCGGCGCTCGAGTGAAAGAGCAGGTTGTAGATGAGCCGCTTGTTCTGCAAGGCAAGCGGGGCCAGTTCGCGCGGCAGTGTGAAGACCGCGTGGACATAGCGAGTGAGCAGCAGTTCCCGCTCGCGCGCCTTGAGCCAGCGCCGGCGCGCGTTGCCCTGGCAGCGTGGGCAATGCCTGTTGCGGCATGAGTTATAGGAGATCCTGGTCGTGTGTCCGCAGCCGGTGCAGCGGTCGCGATGTCCGCCCAGCGCGGCGGTGCGGCAGCGCGTGATGGCCAGCAGCACCTTCCGGTGTTGCCAGTTGATCCACCTGCGGCTGTGCTCCACAAATGCCTGTCCGGCACAGCGAACAATGTCGGCCATCTCCACGAGAGGCCGGTTGTTCAACTGTGCTTGTGTCCTCCCTGCGAAGAGAAGGTGAGCGCATCGAGCGGGCTGGCGGTTGCGCTCAGATGCCGTTGGGACAGATGCAGGTAAACGGTCGTTACTTCAAGGTCGTGATGGCCAAGCAGGATCTGGATCGTGCGCAGGTCGGCGCCGGCTTCAAGAAGGTGAGTCGCGAAACAGTGGCGCAAAGTGTGGGGATGAATGCGTCTGTTGTCGAGGCCAGCGCGTTCGGCGGCGATCTGGCAGGCCGACCAGAGGACCTTGGTGGTGACAGGGTAACTTGCCGTGTGCCAGCGGTTGCCGGGAAACAGCCACTCCCTGGGCTTGCGCCGGAGGCCGCGCCAGTAGATGCGCAGCTCTTCGAGCAGCTTCGGGCTGAGCATGACATCGCGGTCCTTGCCGCCCTTGCCCTCCCGGATATGAACGACCATCCGCTGGCTGTCGATGTCGCTGACCTTCAGGTGGGCCGCTTCTGCGCGGCGTGCGCCGGTGGCATACATCGTCATCAGCAGGATGCGATGAAACGGAGAATCGGCAGCCTCAATGAGTCGCGCGACTTCTTCCTGACTGAGTACCCCGGGAAGGTGCCGCACCTTCTTCGGATAGGGCGTCTCGGCGATGCTCCAGCCACGCTTCAGCACGTGGATATAGAAGAAGCGCAGCGACGCCAGCCGCAGGATGACGGTGTTCGGGCTGTACTTCAGCCTGGTAAACAGCATCGCCTGGTACTTACGAATGTCTTCAGGGCCAAGCTGATCGGGTGGGCGCCGAAAGTACTGGCTGAAGTGGGCAACACCATGAAGGTAGGAGCGGATGGTTGTATCGGCGAAGTTGCGGCGACGCAACTCCTCAAGCATGAGCTGACGTAGTTGGTTCACAGAGAATCCTCCTTCTCTGCGAACCAACCTATCCCGATAGCCTCAACGGCTGGTCAGATGCACGCGGAAGCGTCCGCCGCCGCAGCGGCTTCGTTCAAGTCGGCTTCTCGCACCCTGAGGGCGACAGTTCGAGCGTGGGCATGTCGCAATCGCCAGCGCGGCAACTCGCACTAAAGAACGAGCCCTATGTGGCACGGCAAGGTAGGGAAACTCGGCGGCTAGATCCCGCAGTTTACCTTCACCTTGCTGTTGGTGAGAATGGCCGGGAAAATATCGGACACATCGTCGTTGAGCGCTCGGCCATTGGTAGGGAACGATGCGGGCCGTCTCGGGTCATAGTGCAGCATGTCCGAAAGCAGCATTAATTGCTCCGCTGCCCATCATCCCGCAGATTCCCGCATCGGCAAATCGCGATCGCGAACCCCAATCAGATACAGCAATCCATCCAGCCCCAGGCGCGAAATCGACTGCGGAGCATTCTGGCGAACCATCGGTTTGGCCCGATAGGCGATGCCCATCCCGGCAATCTTCAGCATCGGAATGTCATTGGCCCCATCGCCGACAGCCACCACCTGTTCGGTTGAGATTCCTTCGCGTGCCGCGATCTCGCCCAGCAGAGAGGCCTTCCGTTCTCCGTTCACAATGGGCGGAAGCACGCGGCCGGTGACCACTCCATCGGCGATCTCCAGCTCGTTGGCATGCACGTAATCGATGCCCAGCGTCTGCTGCAGGTGGTGCGCAAAAAACGTGAAGCCTCCGGAGAGAATGGCGGTCTTGTATCCGAGCAGCCGCAGTGTCCGAATCAGCCGCTCCGCCCCCTCAGCCAGTGGAATGCTGTCGATCATTCCGTGCACGCTCTCCGCGGAAAGCCCCTTGAGCAGCGCGACCCGCCGAGTAAAGCTCTCGTCGAAGCCTAGCTCGCCACGCATTGCCGCTTCGGTAATGCGCGCAACCTCGTCGCCCACTCCCGCCATCTTGGCCAGCTCATCGATCACCTCTCCCTGGATCAGCGTCGAATCCATATCGAAAGCAAAGAGCCGCCGGTTGCGTCGAAAGATGCTTTCACGCTGGAAGGCGATGTCGATGGAAAGCTCTTGCGCAGCGGCAAGAAACTCGGCGCGCATGGCCGGCTCGCGTGCAGCCGCCCCGCTGATCGCCAGTTCTACACATCCGCCGGCCGAAACATTTTCGGGCGAGAGCTGACCGGAAAGCCGGTCGATGCGATCCACATTCATCTCGTGAGCCGCGATGATCGCGGTGACCCGAGCGAGATGTTCTGCCGTGATCGAGCGGCCCAGCACGGTAATGATGAAATGATGCTGGTCGAGGCCGTGCAGCCAGTGCCGCAGCGAATCCGGTTTTACTGACCGGAAGCGAACCTGCAGGTTCAGCTCGTGTCCGCGTACGACCAGCTCCGTTTTCAGCGCGGTCAGTCGGCTGTCGCCGGGAAGCTCGATCAGAATGCCGAGAGAAAGCGCTTCATGCACAACCGCCTGCCCAATATCGAGAATGCGGATTTGATGACGGGCCAGCGTGCTGGTCAGCTCCGCAGTCAGGCCGGGATGATCGTGCCCGGAGAAGTGGATGAGGACGGCCTTGCCAAGGTCTCCGGTGCTCATGCTGTTCCGAATATAGTACGAATCAGGAGCATCCGGGCTTGCGGTTCCAAAACGGAAAAATGCCCGCCCATCGTTACCATTGCCGGAATGCGTCTGAGAAAACCCTTATCTTTCCCGCGCAGGTGTCGATCCACAGTTTTACGCTCGGCTCATGGAGGTTTTTCCCATGCAGCCCGGACCGAATTCTGACGAGATCAACACCATTTTGAGCCGCTTCCATACCTGGGCTGAAAAACAGCCCGCCGATGGCAACGGCAATGGGCACAGAAACGGCGCCGGTGAACTTCGCGAAATGTCGTACCAGGAAGCAATCCTGCAGCATCGTGGCCGTCGTCCGGCCCAAATGCCCCGACCCGCCGCATCCCCCGAGAAGAACGCCGCGCCAACCGAGCAAAAGTCCGCAGTAGAACGGGTGATGCCCGCGCCCGTCCGCACCGCTCAACCCGCGAGCGAGCTGGTGCCGGAGCGGATCGCCACTCCACCCGTCGTGTCGCACCCTGAACCGGTTGAAGTACGACAAGTCGCACCGGCTCCCCCAGCAGGACTCGAAAACGCTCCGGCACTCACGTTGACGTTGGAAGAGTCGTCCATTGTTTCTGAATCGCCCAGAAAGCCGGCGAAGCGAAACGCGAGCGCAAGCACAGTGGGGACTAAGGCGCCAAAACAGGCCCTGGTTGTCACTGCCGCGCCCGAAATTCCTGCCGCCATTGCGATGGCAACCATCACCGCCTCACCTGCTCCCAGGCCGGCCTGCACAGCATCGCGCAAACGTCAGCCCGCAAAGATCAATACAGCCGCGCCTGGTACTGCGGCTGTTGAACCGATCATCGCTGCGGCCATCCCTGCCGGTCCCATCGCGAGCATAGCCAAACCTGCGGCGAAATCCGCCATCCGCACTTCGCCCACGAAGATCACCGCGAAGTCTCCGGCTGCGCAATCGAAGGCCATCCGGAAAATCGCTGCGCCAACAGTGGCAGCCACCAAATTGCACAAGATCCAGCGCCCAGCCTTCCGCCAGGTACTGGCGAAGAGCATGCAGCCGGCCAAAGCATCAGCCTCACCCAAAAACAAGCCGGCCCCCGACCGAACCCGCCGCATCACCACGCGTTTTTCTCCCGCGGAAGAGCGCCGCATCGAGAAGCAGGCCGCCGATCTCGGCATCAACGTTTCGGCGTATCTCCGGCAATGCGCGCTGGCCGCCTCCGCCGCTCAAAACGCGCTCGCACCGCCAATCGTCAACGCGGCCGGCAACAAAAAGGCTCGCAAACCCCACCCCGAGGCCCCGGCCGAATCCCGCCTCTACTACCCGCCACGCGGTTCGTTTCTCGGCGGCTGGCTCGCCCTTCTCCGCAATAGATTCCTCGGGCCGTCTGCCCGCTTCTCCGAAGAAGCCTGACCTGGCAAGGATACCCGGCACAGAAAGGAATGGCGGTTGCCTGGCTAAACGCCAAACGCTGACCGCTAAACTCTAATCCGTAAACTCAAATTCCTGGACCCTGGTTCCCCTGCTGCACCTGAGTAGCCTTGTCGTTCTCAAACGTCACCTCCCAGTGCTTGCCGCCCGCATCGTAATGCACCGTCCGGTTGCCGTAGTTCGACGAGTCCGACTGCTGCATCACGCCCAGAGCCATCGCTGTCTCCAACTCCGTCATACCCTGTTTCGGTTGATGCTGGTCGATGGGCTGCCACAGATCCGCCGGCCAAAAGTCATACATCTTGTGCGGATCGTCGTAGTAGAAAACGTTGTCGCAGTAGTACGTCGAATCGGACCCCGTAATTGTGCCGATGGCGGTTGCATACTCCTTCGCATCGCCCGCCATCGTGAACACTGCGAAGGCCTGCGCCGTGCCCCGCGGCACGCGCGATTCCACGCTGGCAGGAACTTTCTGTGTGACCACGTCTTTGATGTCCAGCCGTTCCACGCTGGGCAGCACGCCCACCTTGTGCGCAAAATTCACCTCGTGCGCCGCGTACGGATAGTAGTCCAGCTCATAGCCAGCCTGCACCCATACCGGTTTGCCGATCAGATCCTTCGCCGACTTCAGGTCGTCGATGTAAAGTTTGCGTGGCTGCACCATCTGCTCATCGCTCAGGTGCGTTTCCTGCGCCGGATGTGGCGCCACGCTCGGTTGATTGCGCGCCACGTTGATACGCCAGATGCCGAAAGCGGCGATCAGAATGGCGGGCACAATGATCAGAGCAAGTTTTTGCCAGGTCTTCATGGTTTTCCCAGCTTATTCTGATGCGCGCATTGCGGGAATGATGCGTGCCGTCAGCTCGATTCCGTTGTCCGGCTCGCCAGTTCCCTGCGCGCCACATCGGCCAGTGCCAGCGTCAGCAGTCGCGAGTCGTTCAGCGACTCCGGCCGCCGCACCCTCATCCCGAGCCCCGTCGCGAACTCCCGAAACGCGACGTCGATGTCGTACAGAATTTCCACGTGATCGCAAAGAAATCCAATGGGCTGGATGATCAGATCTGTCACGGCCTTCTCCCGCAACTCGCGCAGCGTGTCTTCCACCGTCGGCCCCAGCCACGGTCCGCCCGACATCCCCTGGCTCTGAAACGCGAAAAACCAGTCGCCCGCCAACAGCCCCGCGCGTTCCGCTACCAGCTGTGCCGTTAGCCGCGTCTGGTCCGCGTATGGATCCGGCGCGTCCGTGCCCGCCTCCGCCTGCACTGTGCGCACCGGCACGCTGTGCGCGGTAAACAGCACCGGCGCCAGTGACCCTGCCTCCGCGCTGAACGCATCCCGCGTTGCTGTCAGCCGTTCCGCAAAGGCGCGGATCAAATCCGGATGCTCGGCCCAGTGCTCCACAAAATGCAGCTCCACCTTGCCCTCAGCCGCCGCAAACACGGCTTTCCGATAGAGGCCCACACTGGTCCGCGAGTTCTGCGGCGCAAGGCAAATCGCCACCGCGTGCGTGATTCCGTCTTCGCGCATCGTGTGCACCACGTCGGCGATGTAGGGCTTCCAGTTGCGCATGCCCACGTAAACCGGCATGCCCAGCTCGTCCGACAGCAGTCGCCCCTGTTCCAGCGTGAGGCGCGTCAGCGGGCTGCCGCCAATGGCCGAGAAGCGATGTTTCACCTCTTCCACCACGGTTTCCGGCAACGGCCTCCCCTGCGTCACGCGATTCAGATACTCGGGAATCTCTTCCACCGAATCCGCGGTGCCATGCGCCAGCAGCAGTACCCCATCAGCCATGCCGCACCTCCAGCGCATATTCGCGCACGAACTTCACCACTTCCTGCACGTTTTCGACCGGCGTTCCCGGTACAATTCCGTGACCAAGATTAAAAATGTGCCCCGGCCGTCCCGCTGCCTCATCCAGAATCTGCCGCACCCGCGTCCGAATCAACTCCGGCTCGGCGAACAGCGTAATGGGGTCGAGATTGCCCTGCATCGCACATGAATAGTCCAGCTCGCGCCACGCCTTGTCCAGAGGCGTTCGCCAGTCAAGCCCCAGCACATCCGCGCCCGCCTCCCGCATCGTCGGCAGCAAGCTCGCCGTATCCACGCCGAAATAAATCACCGGCACGCCCAGCGCCTGCACCGCGCGCACCAGCGTCTTCGTCGCCGGCAAAACAAATTCGCTGTAGTCGGGAATCGCCAGCGCACCCGCCCAGCTGTCGAAAATCTGGATCACATCCGCACCCGCCGCCACCTGCTGCGCCGCAAATTCGCGCAGCACCCCGACCAGCTTGTCCAGCAGCTTGCGCCACGCGTCCGGCTGCCGATACATCAGCTTCTTCGTCTCAATGTAGTTGCGCGACCCGCCGCCTTCGATCATGTAACTGGCCAGCGTGAACGGCGCACCGCAAAACCCGATCATCCCCAGCCGTCCCTTGAAATGCGCGACCACCTTCTCGATTGCCTCGCCCACATATCCCAGCTCTGCGGCCCGCGTCGTCACCAGCGCGTCGATGTCAGATGGAGAGCGCAGCGGCTTGTGAATCACCGGCCCTTCCCCCGCCTGAAACTCAAAATCCAGTCCCATCGATTCCAGCGGCAGCAGCAAATCGGCAAAGATGATGGCCGCGTCCACATCCAGCTTCTCGGCGGCAGTGATCGTCACCTCGGCTGCTAATTCAGGCCGCTTGCAAATCTCCAGAAGCGAGTGATGCTTCCGCACTTCCATGTATTCCGGCATGTAGCGGCCCGCCTGGCGCAGAAACCATACCGGCGTCAGGTCAACGGGCTGGCGCAAACAGGCGCGAACGAATCTCTGCGAAGGAAGAACGGGAGGATTTTCGGTCATGAGGGCTACCCATCGAAGGTAGCAGGAAGCAGCGTCGCGAGAAAACTACGGCCCGGAACCTGGGGATGGTTTCCGGGCCGAACTTTGCAGAATTCTGCGGTCGCGCTGCGTGAATTGCCGCGGCGCAACCCGCGATTACTTCTTCTTCGAAGACTTCTTCGCGCTGCTCTTCTTCGCTGCCGACTTCTTCTTCGGCACCTTAGCACCGGACTTCCGCGCCTCGGAGAGCCCAATTGCGATGGCCTGCTTGCGGCTGGTCACCTTCTTGCCGCTGCGCCCGCTCTTCAGCATGCCACGCTTCTTCTCATCCATCACCTTCTTTACTTTGGCGCCCGCTTTCGGGCTGTACTTTCTGCCTGAGGACTTTTTCTTCGTTGCCATGAGAACGTTCTCCCTTCTGCTTGTATGGGAAGCAATGAGAGATGTTCAGGTTGCGCGGAGAAATTCCATGCGAGCGCATGGAGTGTTTGGGATCTAACCGACGACCGCAACGGCAGGCAAAATGTCTTCGACGTCAACCCACTGCGTCGGATAGTCGCCCGTGTAGCAAGCGACACAATACTTATTGCCCTCGCCGCCATCGCATGCACCACGCAAGCCGTCCAGTGATAAATAGGCCAACGAGTCGGCCTCGATGAACTGCCGTATCTCCTCAACCGAGTTGTTGGCCGCAATCAGCTCCGACTTGCGCGGCGTGTCGACACCGTAAAAGCACGGCGAAATCGTCGGCGGACAGCTGATGCGCAGATGCACTTCTGTCGCGCCCGCCTGCCGCACCATGCGCACAATCTTCCGGCTCGTCGTGCCGCGAATGATCGAATCGTCGATCAAGATAATCCGCCGCCCCTCCAGCAGATTCCGCACCGGGTTCAGCTTCAGCTTCACGCCAAAGTCCCGCACCCGCTGCTCCGGCTCAATAAACGTGCGCCCCACATAGTGGTTGCGGATCAGCCCAAAGCGAAACGGAATACCGCTCTCCGCAGCGTAGCCAATCGCCGCCGTCACACCGGAATCGGGCACCGGCACGACCAGATCCGCATCCACATGCGACTCGCGCGCCAGCTGCCGGCCCATCTCCTCGCGGCTCTCCTGCACCCAGCGCCCGTAAATCATGCTGTCCGGCCGCGCAAAATACACGTGCTCAAAGATGCAGCTGGTCTGGTTCGGCGGCGCGTACTGCCGCGACGTAACGCCATCGGCGCTCACCATCACCAGTTCGCCCGGCTGCACATCGCGCTCGTATTTCGCGCGCAGCAGATCGAACGCACACGTCTCGGACGCAAACACCACTGTGTCCGGCCCGTCAGGATTGTGAATCCTCCCCATCGACAGCGGTCGAAATCCATGCGGATCGCGCGCGGCAAAGATCCGATCCCGCGTCATCATCACAATCGAGAAGGCGCCTTCAACCTGACTCAGCGAGTCGGCAATCGCGTCGACCAGCGTCGTCGCCTGCGAATGCGCAATCAGCCGGACAATGATTTCAGAATCCGACGTCGTCTGAAAAAACGCGCCCTTGCGCTCCAGATGTACCCGCAGATTGCCCAGGTTCACCAGATTGCCGTTATGCGCAATCGCAATCAGCCCTTTGGTCGACTCCACGCGAATCGGCTGCGCGTTGAGCAGCGCCGAGTCGCCGGTCGTCGAGTAGCGCGTGTGCCCGATGGCCATGTCGCCCTTGAGCCGCGCAATCACATCGTCGGTGAAGATCTCGCTCACCAGCCCCATGCCCTTGATGTTCGAAAGGTGCGTGCCATCGGCGGTGGCGATGCCGGCTGACTCCTGCCCGCGATGCTGCAGGGCATAGAGTGCGAGGTAGGCCTGGCGGGAGGCATCGGGATGGCCGTGAATGGCAACGACGCCGCACTCTTCACGCAGCTTCGGATCGTCAGAATCCTCGCCCACCGAATCGCGCGCAGCGCGGAGGGTAGAAGCCCCGGCCTTCAGGCCGGGGAATGAAGCGTCCTCTGCGCAAGGGGCTTCAGCCCCGGAGCTTCCGAACCCTTCCATCACCAGCCGGCTCACGCCGTCACCTCTTCAGCCAGTTGGGATTCGAGTGCGCCAGCCCATCGCTCTCGTAGCTCTGAGATCCTTGCCGCGACATAGGTCTTTCCATCAAGACCTAAATCCAGGATCCCATCAAGAGTCTCCCCGAGATCTTCGCAATAAAGCTTGCCTTCGTCCTCAATCACCGCTTGTACAGCATCCCGATCTTTGGGGTCACATGTCACGACCACCATGCTGGCAGCTTCCTCGAAGTAAGCCAACAACGGAATGGGAAACTCCCTGCTCTCGCGGTGCACAATCGCACCAATTCCGTTTTCAAATCCGGATTCCGCCAAAGTTACGGCTAATCCGCCATCCGACACATCCCGAGCCGAGTGAATCAGCCGCTTCTCCGAAAGCTTGATCAGCGCCTTTTGCAGCCAAAACTCATCTCCAAGATCGAGTACTGGCACGCTGCCCCACAATGCATGAAGAATTTGTTTCGCGTATTCCGAAGATCCAAAGGAGCGCAGTCGATGTTGATCCAGATGATCAAAATTTGGATGAATAAGCAGAATTGAATCGCCCGCACGCTGAAAATTCGACGGAACGGCTTTGCTCATGTCATCCAGAATGCCAACGATCCCGATCACAGGCGTGGGATAGATGCCCTCACCGCGCGTCTCGTTATAAAGCGAAACATTACCGCCAGTGATCGGCGTCCCCAGCTCCTTGCAAGCCATGCTGATTCCATCAATGGCCGCGGATAGCTGCGCCATGATCTCGGGCTTTTCCGGGTTTCCAAAATTCAGGCAGTTCGTCGCGGCCACCGGAGTCGCGCCGGTACATGCGACCTTCCTGGCTGCCTCGGCCACTGCGAGAGCAGCGCCCCATTGCGGATCCAGATAACACCAGCGGCCATTTCCATCGAGAGCCATAGCAAGGCCGCGGTTCGTTCCCTTAATGCGCATCACGCCCGCTTCGCCGCCCGGCCCCTGCACCGTGTTCGTCTGCACCATTGAGTCGTACTGCTCAAACACCCACCGCTTCGAACAGATATTCGCCGACGCCAGCAGCTTCTTCAAATCCGCGGTGTAGTCGCGGGGCTTGTTCAACTCGGCCAGCACTTCCGCCGGCGGATCGAGTGGCACCTTAATCTGCTCCGGCCGCGCCCACGTTCCCACCGGCCGGTGATAGAGAGGCGCTTCGTCGGTCAGCGACTGGTTGGGAATATCGGCCACCAGCTCGCCGTGATGGAAGACGCGCAGGCGCGGCTCCTCGATCACCGTGCCCACCGCAACCCCATCCAGCCCCCACTTCTCAAACACGCTCAGCACTTCCTGCTCGCGGCCCTTCTCCGCCACCAGCAGCATCCGCTCCTGGCTCTCGCTCAGCATCATCTCGTAGGCCGTCATGCCGGTCTCGCGTTGCGGCACGTGGTCCAGATCCATCTCGATCCCAACGCCGCCCCGTCCGCCCATCTCGCAACTGGAACTGGTCAACCCCGCAGCACCCATGTCCTGGATGCCAACCACCGCGCCCGTCTTCATCGCTTCAAGACAGGCCTCCAGCAGCAGCTTCTCCATGAACGGATCGCCCACCTGCACGTTGGGCCGTTTCTGCTCCGAGCCTTCCTTGAATTCTTCGCTGGCCATGGTCGCGCCGTGGATGCCATCCCGCCCCGTGCGCGCGCCCACATAAATCACCGGGTTCCCAATCCCCGAAGCCTTCGCGTAGAAAATCTCATCGCGCCTCACCAAACCCAGCGCAAACGCATTCACCAGCGGATTGCCCGAGTAGCACGCCTCAAACTTCGTCTCGCCGCCAAGATTCGGCACGCCAAAGCAATTGCCGTATCCGGCGACCCCGCTCACCACGCCCTCAACAATCGAGTGATTCTTATGGATCAGCTCTTCCGGCGTCTTTCCGTCGGCCTCGATCGGCCCAAACCGCAGTGAATCCATCACCGCCAGAGGCCGCGCGCCCATCGTAAAAATGTCGCGCAGAATGCCGCCCACCCCCGTCGCCGCGCCCTGGTACGGCTCGATATACGAAGGGTGATTGTGCGACTCAATCTTGAACGCGCAGGCCCAGCCATCGCCCACGTCGATGATGCCGGCGTTCTCGCCCGGTCCCTGCACTACCAGCTTGCTGCGCGTCGGCAGCCGCTTCAGATGCACCTTCGATGATTTGTAGGAGCAATGCTCGCTCCACATCACGCTGTAAATCCCCAGTTCCGTCAGGCTCGGCGTGCGGCCCAGCGCGTCCGTAATGCGGCCATATTCATCCGAGGTAATGCCATGTGCGGCGAGAATTTCTGGCGTGATGGTCGCTGGCGGGGGCGTCGGGTTCCCCGACATGCCCGCATTTGGCGTGGTGGGGTGATGCGCCACTGCGGCTGAAGAATTCATGGCTTTTTCAAGGCTATTGTCGCACGGCTGGGAAGAGGACCTGGAGCGCGCCGTCCCGGGGCTAGTGGCAAACTGTTGAGTCGCGGCGCAATATGGCTCGATCCTGCCGGGAATTCCCGCGTTACGATGGCTTCGGGCATCCTGCATTTCCTGCAGGCCCTGTGCCCAGGATGCGGTCCGAAAGGCGAGACCCATGTCCGAACGCACGTGTCCGTGGTGGATCTCTGTTGCTCAATCCCCTGCGTCGCTGGACGATTCGACCGGAGCGGTTGCTCGCGCCCTACATTCACGAGGCCATGACGGTCCTCGAGCCCGGTCCCGGCATGGGCTTTTTCACATTGCCGCTCGCGTCGCTCGTCGGTCCGCATGGCAAAGTCATCGCCGTCGACATCCAGCCGAAGATGCTGGAGAAGCTGCGCGAGCGCGCCGAACGAGCCGGCCTGGCTCCGCGCATCGAAACCCGCTCTGCTGCCGGCGACTCGCTCCAGATCGTCGACCTTATAGGATCGGTCGACTTCGCGCTCGCCTACGCCGTAGTGCACGAAACACTTTCCGCCGAGCGATTCTTCCGCGAAGTTGCCACCGCGCTCAAGCCCGGCGCTTCGACGCTTATCGTCGAGCCATCGGGCCACGTCCGCGCGGAAAAGTTCGACACCGAAGTCCGGGCTGCCGAAGCCGCCGGCCTGGTCGTCGTCTCAACTCCGAAAATCTCCAGAAGCCACGCGGTGTTGCTGCGCAAGCCTGTCGCAGCCTGACCGAATATCAGCGAAACCGTCGTCTCACGATGCGTGCACCGGCGTACCCGCCGCCTGCTGGATCGCCAGTAGTGTTTCCAGCAGTGGCTTCAGATTCCTGAGGTCGAGCGCATTGGCGCCGTCCGACTTCGCCTGCGCCGGATTGTCGTGTACCTCAAGAAAAATTCCATCCACGCCGGCGGCAACTGCCGCCCGCGTCAGCAGCGGAATAAACTCCGGCTGCCCGCCCGAGACCCCATTCGCGCCCGACGGAATCTGCACCGAATGCGTGCCGTCGAAAACCACTGGCGCAAATCCACGCATAATCGCCAGCGACCGCATGTCCACAACCAGATTGTTGTATCCAAAGCTCGCCCCACGCTCCGTCAGAAAAAGCCGCGTGTTCCCGGTCGACGCGACCTTCTCGACCGCGTGCCGCATATCCCACGGCGCAACAAACTGCCCCTTCTTCACGTTGATGGCGCGCCCGGTCCGCCCCGCTGCCACCAGCAAATCCGTCTGCCGGCACAGGAACGCCGGAATCTGCAGCACGTCCGCGCCCTCCGCGGCTGCCTCACATTGTCCCGGCTCATGCACATCGGTCAGCACCGGAAGTCCCGTAGCCTCGGCCAGCCGCCGCAGAATCGCCGTGCCCTCCGCAAGCCCCGGCCCGCGAAAACTTGAGACCGAAGTCCGGTTCGCCTTGTCGTACGACGCCTTAAAAATGAACGGAACCTTCAGGTCCGCCGTGATCCGCTGGATCGCGTCCGCCATCGTGCGCACATGCGCTTCGCTCTCAATCACGCATGGGCCGGCGATCAGAAACAATCGCCCACCGCCCACGCGCACCGGGCCAATCTCAAATTCGCGACTCACAAAAACAGGGTACAGCGTACAGGTTGCAGGGTACAGAGAAGCTCATCACGCAAGCAGCCCGGAGGTTGCTACCCGCTATCTGCCATCCGCTACCCGCTGCTTCCTCACTTACAGCCCGCCTGCTCGAACCCCAGCCCCAGCAGCAGCTTCGTCACCGTGGTGCAGGCATTCTGCTGCGCTTTGGCCAGAATCCCCGCAGCCAGCGCCGACTGCCGCAGGTTTTCAACAGCCTGCTCCCTCACCTCGCTCTCAAGGCTCGGATCCACCGGCACCAGAAGTCCCGTCGTCCGCGAATACACGTGCGTCTTCTGGTCGTCGAGGCTCACGGTGAACACCTGCGCCGGCGGCAGATGAATCCGCACCGCGCGTCCGTCCAGTTGCACGTCCCCCGCGCTCACCTGTCCCAGGTCCACTCCGGCAATCGCCTCGCCATGGACCTCCAGAAGAATCCGATCCCCGGTCAGGAACGCCGGCAGCACCCGCCCCTCGCGATCGCCCGCAACCATCTTGTCCATCGTGAACGAAACCGACTCCAGCCGCGACAGCCGCCGCACCTCCATCACCACCGTCGGCTGCGACGTGTCGATGCGCAGCGTCCGCGCGCTCAGCGCCGTGGCTACCCGATCCCAGATGCCGCGCTTTGCCTCGTGCAGAAACAATGTCAGCAGTCCCACGCCCACCACGCCGCCCAGTAAAAGCGTGGTGAGAACGATCGGAAGCAACCTGCGCCGCGCGCGTTGGGGTGGCGAAGAAACCGTCGGCATGGGGCATTAGATGACATCGCGTGCCAAAGGAGTCGCCGGCCCCCTATTTTCTACAGCGGACGCCCCGCAATCGCTTAGTATCCAATCGAACTTACCGTCCTGACCCCTGTTTTCCAGAGCCCCTCCACCGGAGCCGCCGATGTTGCAGCTTGTCTTCGCCCTCTGTTTCCTCATCAGCGCCTGGTTTGGCTGGCGCCGCAATCCGCTCTACAGCAAGCGCGCCACCCTGATTTCCATTGGCGTCGGCCTCCTCGCCATTGCCGGAGCAGTCCTGCTCATCGCCGCCGCGGTGCAGTTGACCATCCATCGTTCCCCGGCCGTCGCCTTCACCACCCTGGCTGTGGTCATCGTGATCGTGACCCTCGGCCTCATCTTCGTGATCCAAACCCTCACCGTGCCCCAGGGCGGGAAACCCGCTTCGCTTCCCCACGCCACCAGGCTGGTCACCACCAATCGCGCCAAAGTTAGAAAATGGGCGAAAGCCTTTGGCATCGGCATTGCCATCCTCGTCATTCCCGGCCTGCTCATTCCCGGCGATATCCGATACATGTTTCTCACCTTCGCCGGCTTTATGGCATTTTTCGCGGCCACCCTCCTGCCGGTTCTCTATTGGACTAATCGCGGCTTCGACCAGTCCCTTACCGCCATTGAGCTCAACCCCTGGGTCCACTGGCAATACACCCCCGAGCAATGGACTGCCTGGTCGAACATCCAGGCCGACCGCCTCAAAGCCATGCCTCCCACCTTCATCCTCCGCAAAAGCTGGCACCGTTTCGTCTGGGTCTTCGGCGGTATCGCCGCCGGCGTCTACATCATCTGTCCCGGAGAATGGCTCTGGAAGACCATCTACATTGTTGCGGTCTGCAGCCTGATCGCGGGTGTCGTCATCTACAGCGGACGCGGCGGCGCTCCGCACGCTGAAAAACTCCGCGCCAAACTGCTGCGGGCCGCCCCCGAGGCTTACTTGGGACGCGACGGGCTCTTCTGCGACGGCGTCTTCCTGCCGTGGATCAACATCAGCACCTACCTCGTCTCCGCCGCCATCGACGAGCGCCAGCCCCGCAGCGCGCTCTTCAACTTTGAGCTCTCCGTCCCCAACCCCTATGGACCCACCCAGGTGGTTCACATCCACCAGGCCGTTCTCATCCCCGACGGAAAAGAGAGCGACCTCGCGCGCCTGCAGCAGGACCTCAGCACCCGCTGTCCCACTGCGCAGATCATCCTCGCCTGAGTTCGTCAGGACAAGCATCCGTGACCGCGGTCACAGGAAATCCTGCACGCACCGCCGCACCATACTGCAGGAGAGAAAACATGGAAGTCACGGTCGAACATCTGGGCGCGGTGCAATTTGAAATCAAAGCGCGGCAACACACCATTGCCGCGGATCAGCCACCAGAAAACGGCGGCTTCGACGAGGGCATGACGCCCCCTGAATTATTTCTCGCGTCGCTCGGCTCCTGCGCCGCCTACTACGCCGCGGAGTATCTGCGCCAAAAAGGATTAGCCACCGAAGGCACCCGCGTCACCGTGCACGCCGACAAAGTTCCCAATCCAGCGCGTATCGACAACATCCACATTGAAGTCGATCTGCCCCTCAATTGCGAAGAGCGCGACCGCGAAGGCGTCGACCGCGCCGTGCACCGCTGTCTCATCCACAACACGCTGATGAACCCGCCCAGGATGGAGATCGAGATTCACACACCAGCGGCGGTCTGACCCGTTACCCGCGTCCGACTTCCACCTTCGCCGGCTCCGCCTGCTTCGCCTTCACACGATTCCCGTAGCTCGCCTTGATGAAGTTCAAAAACAGCGGGTGCGGCTCCAGCGGCTTTGACTTGAATTCAGGATGGAACTGGCAGCCCAGGAAAAATGGGTGGCCAGGAATCTCCACGATCTCCACATACGTCCCATCCGGCGTGGTCCCCGTGATGTTCAGCCCCGCGCCCGTCAGCAGCGCCTCGTATTCGCGATTGAATTCGTAACGGTGACGGTGACGTTCTGAAATCTCCGTCTTTCTGTAAGCCTCTGCCGCCATCGACCCGGCTTCCAGCAGACAGGTCCATGCGCCCAGGCGCATCGTTCCGCCCATTTCCTCGACGCCGGTCAGCTCGCGCAGCTTGTAAATCACGCGATGCGGCGTCGCTGGATCGAATTCACTCGAATTGGCTCCTGCGAGCCCACAGACATTGCGCGCATATTCAATGCATGCCGTCTGCATGCCCAGGCAAATCCCGAAATACGGAACGCCCCGCTCGCGCGCATAGCGAATCGCATTCAGCATTCCCTCAATCCCGCGCTTGCCAAATCCGCCCGGCACCAGGATCCCGTCGAACCCCCGCAATTGCTCCTCGTAGCTCGGATCTTCCAGGCCCTCTGCCTCAATCCACGTCACGGTCAGCTTCAGATTGTGCGCGAGCGCTCCGTGCACCAGCGCCTCCTTCAGCGATTTGTAGCTGTCCTCGTACTCCACATACTTGCCCACAATAGCAATCGAAACTTCATCCGCCGGGTTGTAGCAGCGGTTCACCAGATCCGACCACTTGCTCAGATCCGGCTCTGGCGTGTCGAGGTGCAGATACTTCAGCGCCAGCTTGTCCAGGCCTTCCGAATGGAACATCAGCGGCGCTTCATAAATCGACTGCACATCCCGCGCCGTGATCACCGCCTGATCCTCCACGTTGCAGAACAGCGCAATCTTGCTCTTCACATCGCGCGACAGATGCCGGTCCGTGCGGCACAACAGAATGTCCGGCTGGATTCCAATCGACAGCAGCTCTTTTACCGAGTGCTGCGTCGGCTTGGTCTTCAGCTCCTGCGCCGCGTTGATCCATGGCACCAGCGTCACGTGGACGAAGACGGTGTTCTCGCGACCCAGTTCCTGCCGCGCCTGCCGGATCGCTTCCAGAAACGGCAGCGATTCGATGTCGCCCACCGTACCGCCAATTTCGACAATCGTGACGTCGCCCTCGGCCGACACCTTCCGCATCGCATTCTTAATCTCGTTCGTCACGTGCGGAATCACCTGCACGGTTTTCCCGAGATAATCGCCGCGGCGTTCTTTGGTGATGATCTGCTCGTAGATGCGGCCGGTGGTCCAGTTGTTATCGCGGCTCAGTTTGGCGTGAGTGAATCGCTCGTAGTGCCCGAGATCCAGATCGGTCTCCGCGCCATCGTCCGTCACGAAAACTTCGCCGTGCTGGAACGGCGACATCGTCCCCGGATCCACGTTCAGATACGGGTCGAACTTCATCAGATTGACTTTGAGGCCGCGGCTTTCGAGAAGACAGCCAATCGAGGCAGCGGCAAGACCCTTGCCGAGGCTGGACACAACTCCGCCAGTCACAAAAATGTACTTTGCAGACATTTTCGCGTCACCTTATTTGGATTTGTGTGCTGGACGAACCAGGTGGGCACGATCAAGTATCGCAGCATTCCCAGGGGAAGGGAAGTCCCTTCTCCGTGCAAAAACCGGTACGAGTTTCGGACGAAGCGGGTGAAATCTCCTGAGCGCTAGGGCAACAGCGCCCGCACCAGGTGCATGTGGCCCTTCTCCGCCTGGATGAAGGTGAACCCCTGCTTGCTGTCAAAACAGATGGGTGATCCCGGCACTCGCTCCGGAGGCAGGTACAGACCACGGCTCTCACCATCCGCCGCGCCCAGCAAAAGAAGGCTTACGTGCGTGCGTTGGTGAGGGGGAGCGTTCAGCAGAGTGATTTCTGCCAGCCCACCAGAAATCTGGAGACCGACGACCAGCTCTTTGGCGTCCGGTTTATGGATCTGGACCGTCTGAAGCAAATTCCCAGTGGAGTCCATCGCGATCAGAGACCGTCCGTCGGTCATATAAAAGGTTCCGCCATCGGCTCGGACGAGGTCTTCGGAAAAGTGCGACTCGATGCCATCCTTGCCAAGCCCGGCATCTGCAGCCACAAGCTCCGTCACCAGACGTCCAACCGGACTAAAGATGGCGCGATAGGTTTGGCCTTCGCTCGCGCCGTGAGCCGGACTTGCAGGATGGTACGCCAACAGCAACAAGTAGCCCTCGCGCGTGACGGCGAAGCTGCGGACCGCGATGTCCGGGGGCACGGGGAGGTCTTCCTCTCCTTCGAGTTTTCCCCCGGCATCGAAGCGAAACCACTGGACGCGAATTCCAGGCTGACTGACCAGGAGGTGAAGTTCGCCGTTCGCAGCAGCATAAAAATCGGTGTTGTGCGGCTGCTTCTGAACCTCGGGTGGCAAGTCATACACAACTTGTCCTTGACCATCGGCCGACAGGGACATGTAGACCGCGTGCTCCGTGCTGGGGATAAGCGATGAAAAGCTGGCGAAAAACGTGCGTCCCGACTCGTCGCACTGCGCACTCCCCAGAAAACCAAAAGTCGCGACAGAGAGCGGCGTCGTTGTGAAAACGCTCAGCGTTCGGGCGAATTGAATTTGCGGAGCTGTCTCCCATCCGAGGGGTTCATTTTGAACCGGGATGGAGCCTTGCTGGGCGAATCCCGATGCGGCACCGATAAACATCAGAGCGCACAGGTTCATGTTCGCGACTCGGCTCAGCACGGTGGAATCGCCTCTCTGCGCAATAGAATTCCCCTACTGAACAAAACGCAACCCGCGGGGAAGTCTGATAGTGGCGGTTCGATCGCCACGGAGCCTGGGCCTCTGAGGCTACTAAACTCTAAACTTCAAACTCTGAATCTCTCACTGCTCCACCCGCACAACCACCCGCCGATACGACGTTAGCCGCGGCGATCCGTCATCCGTCACCTCCAGAATGATGTGCGCGATGCCGTCGCCCCTGCACGGCACCAAACCCGGCAGCCACGCCGCGCGACACGCAGACTTAGCCGTCACCGTCGCCTTCTGCGCATTTTCGCCGGCAATCGCAACATCGGCGCCATGCGTGCCATCGAGGCCTGCCTCCGGATACACCCACCACCGGTACCCCAGCGTCTGCCCCGTATCCGGGTCGCGGCTGCCCGCAGCATCGAGTGTCACCGTGTTCCCCAATTGCATCGTCAACGCCACCGGCGCCGTGCCCGTCTGCCCGTTCACTCTCAGCACCGGCGCATGATTTGCATGAGCAAAATCCTCGACCGTCCAGTCCATCCGCGCCGCAAAGTCGTTTTGATACACTGCCCGCCATCGCCAAACCGTCGCCTGATCCGATACATGCACCTTGCCGTCGATTCCTTTCACTTCATCCTGCGACGTCGCCCGCATAAACTCGTCGCCGCCCTGCGTCCAGATCGGATGCGTCTCCCCGCGCGGCTGCCGATACACATAGCGACCACCCCATCCGCCCCAGTCCGGCCTCCGATATCCATTCAGTCCGTTGTCGATCAGGTTCATCCACGTCGGCGTGTCGCCTTCCATGATGAACAGAAAGCGCGGGTACATCTTCCCCAGCGGTCCCTTCGAACGAATGTTTTTGTCGAGCCATTCGTTCGTCACCAGGCTCGTATCCGCGCCCTCGCCGTTCCGGTAATAAACATCGCCGCTGATCCCGGTCCAGGTTGCGTAGGCGTAATCGCCACTATCCTGCGTGCTTGGCATCACGATATAGAGCAGTCCAGGAAATTCGCGCCGGATCCACACGCCAGCGTCATCCTGATCCGACGACGCATACACACGCAAACGGGCCACGATCCTCGCCGTCTCCTCCGCCGTGCGGGCAGCTCGCAAATCCATCAGTGCCTGCGCCAGAGTATTAGCGCCGCCCCACACGCTGATCCATAACGGACGAGCATCGTCCCGCTCCATCGCATGCTCCAGAGCCAGCGCCCCCGCCGAATCCCTGCCCTCGCCCGTCGCCGCCATACCGTAGCCCGCCTGGCCGGCAAACACGCGGCTGTCCAGCGTCGCCGCCTCCGGCCATCCCTGTGCGTTTTCCAGCAGGTGTGGGCGCACCTCACCATATGCGGCGATCAGCTTGTGCATCGTCTCCGGATGCGTCGCCGTCTTCTGCCACACCGAGGTCGTCGCGACCAGCGCTTCCAGATCCAGTTCGTTCGAGTAGAGCATCAGCCGCACAAACGACATCTGATCGTCCGGCTCGTTGCCGATATCGCTCAGAATCGCTACCCGCGGATGCCCGCGAAAATCATCTACCGGCTGCGGCGAGCGAAAAGCTGGCTGAGCCGCTGCCGTCACACTTCCCAACAGCAGCGCGCAAACGACCCAGCCTTGCATGGAATCTCCCGCTACTCCACTTTGTAGCTTCCCTCGCCCCAGGGGAAATTTACCGACGGCGCGCAATCCGGATCCGGCTGCGCCCCCTCCTTCGGCGTTTCCAGTGTCGGCTGATGGTAGACGCCCGCGAACCGCACCGTCGTCTCACCGGAAGTCTTGCCCTTCGAGCCCGCCAGCAGCGGCATCACAATGCGCCCGTCCGCGCTGGTTCGTGGATGCAGCGTCCGCGTATCGTCGCCCGTGATGGCTTCAATCTTCAGTGGAGTATTCGGCGGGAAGCCCGATCCATCCACCAATACCAGGGCCGCGTCCTTCATACTCAAAAGCACCTGCAGCTTGCATCCCTTGTCCGCTGTGGCCACGGGAAACGGAACAACGCTCACCGCCGCACCGCGTTTGCGATCCGGGCTCAGCAGAGCCACGCGAACTGCCTCTCCCGGCGCGGCCGTCACCTGTATTTCCACCGGCTGTTGTGGCTGCATGGTCGCCGTGCACGAGGGCGGCGGCGTGTAGGCCGGCTGCACATTCCTGGTTTTCGGCGCAGGCGCCCCTGGAGCCGCGCTCGCTCCCGTTTCACTATGGGCCGCTGCGCCCAGTGCTGCCGCGTTCTGCTCTGCCGTGCTCCGTTCCGCCGCGTTTTCCTGGGCTGCCGGGGAATCGCTGCAGATCGCCACACCCTTCGCATCGAAGTTGATGCCGCCCATGACCGGTGTGGCCTCCGCATTCAGGGGCCACCGTACCAGCATCATCCTGTCGTCTGCCGTGAAACCGGTGCCAGCGATCCGGTACGTGATCTTCGTTCCATCCGGCGTCTTCACCCGGCCAGTCTCGGTCAGCTCCATCGATAGCCCTGGGTTGTCCATTCCCGGACCCCAACGCGCCTGCATCATCGCCAGCCGCATCGCGGCGTTGATCACCGCCTGCTGGTGCTGCTGCTCCACCTCAGCCGCGGTGGGGGTGTGCGGATCAGGCGGCAGATCCTGCAACTGCAGCTTCGGAGCACTGGGCTGCGCGGGCGTCGGCTGCGGATTCTGTTGGGGAGAGGACGACTGCGCTACGGAAGCAAGACAAAAAGCCGCTGCTAAACCGCACGCAGCAAAGACCGATCGGGAAACCATATCCCTGAGGATAAGCCAAACCCCCCGCACCGCGCTTCATCCCCTCGCCCAATCCCTGTGATACCTTGGCTTCCATCCGGCCCCCCCGGGCCGGCGCCGATCAAAACCGCATGAACCTCCAGATCGAAGAGCGCTTTTGTGGCAACGTCTTCATCCTCCACTGCACCGGGCATATTGTCCTCGGTGAGGAGCTGAATGCGCTCGAATCCGCCTTCGACCGAGTGATTCGCGAATTCCACCGCATCGTGCTCAACGTTGCCGGTGTTACTCGCGTCGACAGCTCCGGCGTTGGCCTCGTCGTTCGCTATTCTGCCAACCTGCGCAAACGCGGCGGCGACCTGCGCCTGGCTGCACCGCCCCGCTTCGTCACCGAACTGCTCGACATCACCATGCTCAACACGGTGATCGATTCCTATGCGACCGAACAGGAAGCCATCGTTTCTTTTCTGCAGTTGCCATCAGCGCCTGTGGCCCACGATCAGCCCGGCCATCGCGTGCTCGTCGTCGATCGCTCCGCCGACCTGGGCGCCTTTGTCCGCGCCGTCCTCGGCCGCCATGGCTACGACGTCAAATCCGCCAGCCTCGTCAGCGATGCCAGGGTTCTGCTCCAGGTCCATCCCATCGACTACATCCTCGTCGGCCCCGGCACCCCCCAGATGCCATCCGCCAATGTGCTGGCCGCGCTCAAGAACTTAGCGCCTCACGCCACCGCCCTCCAGCTCACACCGGAGTTCCGCACCTTCGACGCCCACCAGGCTGCCGAGCTATTGCTCGAAATGTTCCAGGAAGGCGGCAAGTAGCTTCGTTCTGCCGTTTTTCCACTCTCTACTGGCTACTCTCCCTACTCCCTGTTCCTTGCTCCTCCCTGCCTCACAATCTCCGACGCGCCCTTCAGAAAATCCGGATCCATCTCCTCAATATCCACGCGCATGCTGGTCGTCTTCGCTGTCGGAAAGTCCAGCGGCACCTTCTGCGTGACACGCCCCGTCGCCGCCCACTCCGTGCCGCGCTGCAAAATCGTGATCAGTCCCACGCAGCTTAGCGCCGCCACATCGTGGCCGATCGGGGTGTGGAACACGCGTCCTTTGCCGAACGTCACCGTTACCGCCATCGGCTCCTCGTGCCCGCTGCCCTTGTTCTTCGCATCGGAGTGCGCCGTTGCCAGCACCGTCATCTTCTCGCCGGGCCCGCGCAGTGTCCCATAGAGCTCATCAGCAGCGTGCATCCACACAGCAGGCAGACCCTTCATGATGGGATTGTCGGGCGCGCGCGTCTCCACCTGGAACGGCAGCCGCGCGCCATGATGTCCCGCCGTCCCCGTCGTCGTCGCGTCCCGCACCAGCTTGCCGTCTTCGAAATACCACATCGGCCCGGCGCGCTCGTCGCGCCCGCGCCATCCACCCATCCCGATCATCTGGTTGAACGCGGCCCAGTGAGGAAATGCATTGTCCGCGGCATGCACAATCACCAGGCCGCCGCCGCCCCGCACATAGTCCTCGAACTGCGTCCGCAGCGCCTCCGGCCAATCCGGCGCATCGTAATTCGATACCACCGCTTTGTACTTCCCAAACTGCGGCACAAATCCGCTCAGGTCGCCGGTCTTTGAATCCGGCGCCGTCACCACCGTCACCTGGAACAGCCCCGTCTCTTCCAGCTCCTTCTTCAGCACCGGCGTCGTCAGCCGCCAGTTGTGATAAGGTCCGCCGCTCTCGCCATCCAGCAGCATGATTTGAATTGGATTGGCCGCCGGCCTCGCCTGTGCCCCCACTCTCACCGCACCCAAAGCCAGTCCGCACACCCCGAATAAAACTACTGCGACCTTGTTCATCCCATCCCTTCTATCAGCTACTGCCTGCTGGCTACTTCCTGCCGCAGCGGAATCTCCACGGTCCCGATCCGCCCGCTCCGCTTGTCTTCCACCCCAACTCGAAAATACAAATTGCCGGCCGGCATGTCGATTTCCTGCCGTATCCGAAGTCCGTCCCGCATATCGCGCGTCATTTGCGCCGCCGTCAGCGTCACCTCCAGACCGGCATCGGAAAAATTCACCCGCTTCGCCGCCGCGTCATACACCGCCTGCGTTACTTCAATTTCCGCCTGCTTCCTGCCGTCCGGCAGTTCGTTCAACGCCAGCCCATGCGGGTCAATCGAGTAGTCGACAACATAACGGGTCACTGGCGCCTTCAATGGTTCCGGTGGTGTTCCCGCCGTTCCCGGCGACGGCTTCAGGCCGTCCAGCGCTTCATCTCCCGCCGGCAGTACCCGCACCTCATAAATCAGTTGCGAAAGCGGCGGAACCCCTCGCAGCATCGCCGACGTGATCGGGCTGAACGACGCGGGCAAATTCTTGTCCGGCCTCGCGGGGTCCACCGCATAATACCCTCGCCGATACTCAAGGTTGAACTTTCCCTCATCCAGCCGCACTGCGATCCTGTGATACGCGCCGTCGTACCTCGCCTCATGCGGCGCGTAGCCGAGTGTGTAATAGTTCTCGCCCTCTGTAATCGCCTCTTCGACTGCCTTACCTACCGTGTTCGTGTTGTAGAAGGCCGCGCCTCCCGTATCGTGCGCCACTTCGTCCATCGCTATCTGGGATTCTCCCCACTCCTGCGGCGTCGTAATGTCGTTCTCAACCCCCTCGGCCCGCGCTGCTCCCGTGTCGGCCAGCAACCCACTCTGCGTCGGCGCCAGCACATTCGCAACATTGGAATCTGTCAGCGTCATCATCGCCCGTGCGTCCACCGGATACACCGCCACCCGCGCCCGTGCCAGCTCCGCATGGATCACGCGCAATGCCGGCGCATACAGCACCACGTCTTCCGCGCTCATGTGCGACATATCGGGATCGAGCGCGATCGGCAATCCGCCCGAGACCCAGATGAGATTTTTCCGTCCCGGGATTGTGCTGAGAAACCGCGCCAGCTGGCCAAACGCCGCAAGAGTTATGTCGACCCGCTGCTCCCTCTGGAACACGCGCCGATCCTGCTGAAAGTCGCGAATCTCCGCCAGCATTTCAGGAATTTCAGCTGCCATGCCCTGTTCAGCCGCTTTCTCTGCCTGGTCGCCCGCCGGATCGGTCATCAGGCTCTTCTGCGTCGGCGTGTGTTTCAAATTCAGCGCCTGCTCGATCGCTTCTGTATTCGTGGTGAAGCCGGAAACAATGCGCAGCCGCGAGGCCAGCGTGAACACTGCAATCTCCGTCCCAGCTGGAATCGTATGCAGATACTTCAGCATCTGCGCTCGCGCGTAAGTCTGATCCTTGAGCGGAGTGTTCAGCGCATCCAGAAGCAGCACATTTGCGGCGCTTGTGATCCTGTATCGCGGACGATCGCTGTACACATGCGGCGGCAGCGCGGGAGCCTTCACTGATTCCTGCACATCGGTCGGCTTGTGCTCCTCAAATGTGGTGATCGCCTCGGGCGTCCCATCTTCCAGCACCGCAAAATCGGAGGCCTTCAGCCCCTCAACCGGCTTCTTCTTATCCCGCACCACCACGTCCACCAGCACCAGGTTCGCGTTGGTATGGAACGTCGTGACGGGTTGTTCCTGCTGGCTCACGGCCGCTGGTGTTGGGCTCTGTCCTGCATTCAATAAAACTGTGATTACTGCGCAAACCACTACCCAGCCAAAACGAACCATGGCGCGCTCCTTGCCTGCGGAAGACGTGCGTAGCAGCACAAAGACCCATGCAACCTCCCGGTAAATGGAGGGATGGGTCTAACCAGTCTTTCCAATCCCTGCTCCCTAGCAGGCTGCTGAAAAAAGGCCGCTCACCGGCGATGTACAGCCCGTTCGATATCGGCCATTCGGGATTGAGTGGCCGGGTAGTTCTCCGGAGCAAACGCTTTGTTCAACTCTGCGAAGCGGGGTTTCAGAACTGAGGC
>DASXDF010000056.1:0-3314 GCA_036490815.1 Acidobacteriaceae bacterium | reverse complement strand
AGACGCTGCCGACGCGGACGCAGTCAGGAGCGCAGTCGAAAAGGCCGTAGCAACCTTTGGCCGGTTGGATGTGCTTGTGAACAATGCCGGCACGGCGATTCCGAAATCGTTCGAGGAGACGACGCAGGAGGAGATGGATCGCGTGCTGGCCATCAACGTCCGCGGCGTGTTCGCCACCACACAGGCGGCGCTGAAGCACATGAAAGATGGAGGCCGCATCATCATGGTCGGTTCGGCCGTGGGCGAGCGCGCTGTCGCGCCCGGACTTGTGCCCTACGCGGCCACGAAGGGAGCGGTCAAGATGTTTACCCAGGCGCTGTCCAGAGAAGTCGGGAGCCGGGGCATCACGGTCAACAACGTTCAGCCGGGTCCGATCGATACGGATTTGAATCCCGCCTCGGGTGATTGGGCGGTACCGCAGAAGGCTGCCACAGCGCTCGCCCGCTACGGGCATGTGGATGAGATCGCCGCGATGGTGGCGTTCGTCGCCGGTCCTGAATCCTCGTACATTACCGGGGCGAATCTGACCGTGGACGGCGGAATGAACGCTTAACTAACGAGAGTAGGAGGGGGCAATGACTACACTCCAAAACAAAACCGCGCTTGTGACGGGAGCGTCGAGAGGAATTGGCCGCGCGACGGCAGCGGCGCTTGCGAGAGCCGGAGCACACGTTCTGGTTCACTATGGCCGCTCCACTCGGGAGGCGGAGTCTCTGGTCGCCGAGATCAAGGCCGAAGGCGGACGCGCAGATGCAATCTCGGCCGACCTGGGAACTCCGGAGGGTGCCGCGCTGCTGGCGAAACAGGTGCGCTCCATCATCGGCGATCGCTTGGATGTGCTTGTGCTCAATGCCGGAATCAGCAAGGCGGCACGCATTGCGGATTACACGGTGGAGGATTTTGACAACCTCTTTGCGACAAACGTCCGAGGCCCGTTCTTCCTTGTACAGCAACTGCTGCCGGTTCTTGGTGAGGGCTCAAGCGTTGTTGTTATCTCCTCTCTCGGAGCCCGTTCGGTGGTGGGCAACGCCGATCTGGCAAACCCTTCGATTCTTGCTTACGCCTCTACGAAAGGAGCGCTGGAGACTCTGGTTAAGAACTGGGCCGCCATTCTCGGGCCGTGCGGCATACGGGTCAACGCTGTCGCACCCGGCGTCATTGACACCGATATGTCGAATTTCACGAAGACCGAAGCGGGGCGCGAGGTCGCGCTAGGAATGCAGGCATTGAAGCGACTCGGCAAACCTGAAGATGTCGCCGATGTAGTCGCTTTTGTAGCGTCCGATGCAGCGCGCTGGATCACGGGCGCCAGCATTCCCGTCGATGGCGGTTCGAAACTCTAACAGGCAACGTGAGGAATGCAATGATTAACACTTCGATCAAAAGTAAAGAGATCAAGATACCTGGCCCTGACCATCCCATCACGATCTCTCCAGCTGAGGGCAAGGTTCGTGTCACGGTCGCTGGCAGGATTGTCGCTGAATCGACACGAGCACTTCAGTTGGAGGAGAAGGGATACCCGCCCGTCTACTATGTGCCGCGCGAGGATGCGGACATGTCGCTCCTCGTTCGGACAACGCACTACACCTATTGTCCATATAAGGGCGATTGCTCTTTCTACAGCATTCCCATCGGCGGAGCGAATTCAGACAATTCCGTTTGGACATACGAAGGACCGTATGAGGCAGTTGCCAGCATCGGAGGATATCTCGCGTTTTATCCCACTCGGGTCGATGCAATCGAATTGGCTTCTTAAGCACATTTGATCGAACAATGCAGGAGTTCATGTGATGTCAAATCAGCCGCTGTTTATACCCTATCGGATGGGAAACCTCGACCTCCCCAACCGCATCGTCATGGCGCCGCTCACTCGGATGCGCGCGCAATCGCACGACCATGTGCCCACGACCTTGCAGGCGGAGTATTACGCACAGCGTGCTCCTGCCGGACTGATCATCGCCGAGGCCACCGCGATTAGCCCGGAAGGATTTGGCTGGGCTGATACGCCGGGGCTGTGGACGGAGGAGCAGGTTCGCGGATGGCGACGCGTCACGGATGCCGTCCATGCGGCCGACGGCCGCATCATCGCACAGCTCTGGCACACCGGCGCGATCTCGCATCCAGAACTACTGGACGGAGCGCAGCCCGTCTCCGCATCGAACGTCGATCCAGGCCAGGTCTCGGTCACGCGGACAGGAAGGAAGCCCACGGTAATACCGCGCCCTCTGACGAAGCAGGAGATTAAGGTCACGGTTGCGGACTTCGCGCGGGCTGCTCGAAACGCGATGGAAGCCGGCTTCGACGGCGTCCAGATACTCGCCAACTATCTCTATCTGATCTCGCAGTTTCTGAACGCCACCACGAATCTGCGTAGTGACGAGTACGGCGGGAGCCTGGAAAATCGGACGCGGATTCTTTTCGAGATAGTCGAGTCGGTCCTGAGCGAGGTCGATGCACAACGGGTTGGAGTCAAGATCAGCCCGATGCATGAAGGCGGCGCATTTCAAGCCAACAACGAAACCCTGCCCGTCACCGAATACGCAATTCGGAAGTTGAGCACCTACAATCTTTCGCACTTGTTGCTCATGGGGAATACCACCGACTTTTCCGGTACTCCACTTGAGAAATTGGCCGACGATGGCATGTTCCGGCATTTCCGTCCACTCTACAAAGGCACACTGATCGCGAACGTAAAGATGGACCGTGATCGCGGGAATCGCCTTATCGCGGAAGGCTTTGCGGATCTGGTGGCGTTCGGCCGTCCGTACATCGCAAATCCTGACCTGGTCGAAAGGTTTGCGGAGGATGCTCCCCTTGCTGAGGTGGACTGGGAGACCGTGTACGGCTCTGAGGAACGCGGTTATTCAGACTACCCCGCCTATCAACTATCACAATTGACACGGAGCTGAACATGCCAGAGACAACATCCAAACAGAACAAGGCGATCGTTCTCGAAGCCTTCGACACTCTCTTCAACAAACGTGACTATGCGGCAGCTGAACGCTTCTGGTCTCCGAAGTACATTCAGCACAGCGCGCACATCGCGCCAGGACGCGGCGGACTGTTTGCACTGGTCCGTTCGGCGCCTGATACGCTGCGCTACGAGAACCAACTCATCGTCGCAGAGGGTGATTACGTCATAGCGCACGGCCGCTTCACTGGCATGGGAAGGGCTGCGGCCTGGATTGCGGCCGACGTTGTCCGATTCGAAAACGGTCTCCTGGCCGAGCACTGGGATGTGTTGCAAGACGAAGCTACACGGAAAGAATCCGTGAGCGGCCTTCCCATGTTTGGCGATAGCTTCCCTTCATAAG
>DASXDF010000055.1:0-2968 GCA_036490815.1 Acidobacteriaceae bacterium | reverse complement strand
TTGCTGTGCTGGCGGCGCGGCGAATCGCGAATCGAGTACTGGCATACGCTCGAGGCGGGCTTTCGCGGAAGGCAGCCGCTGGACGAGCGCTTTGGACGCGGCTGGCGGGACCGTCCGAATTAATTGCCGGCGATTCACAGGGAATTGACACTTTTCAATAACTATTTTCCAATTACAAACAGCATGTCGACTGCACACACAGCGGGGCAACATGGGTCCTTTCGGGATCTTTGTGCCGCCCACGGCATCACCGTCACGCACCAGCGCCAGGTGCTGTTTGAGGTGATGCAGAGCATTCCCGGGCATCCCAGCCCGGAGGAAGTGTACGAGCGAGTGCAGGCGCATATCCCGTCTATCTCGCTGGCCACGGTATACAAGAACATTCATCTGTTCATCGCCAGCGGCCTCTTTCGCGAAGTGAGCATGCATCACGGCTCCCTGCGCGTGGAGATGAACGATCGGCCGCACCATCACATGGTCTGCACGCGTTGCAAAGCAATCTACGATCTGGATGAGGAGCAGCTTGGCGGCTTGCCGCAGCCGCACCGGCTTCCGAATGGCTTCGTCGCGGAGCGCTATGCCATCGATGTCCTGGGGCTTTGCGCCAAGTGCCAGGAAGCCGAACCCGCCGTCGAGTAGCAAATCCTAATTCTTTCGTCGTTCCCGCACTTGCATAAGTGAGCGTTCCAGGGCGCGCCTGCGTCGATGCGAGTGGGCCCGCGCAACGGTCGGGCGGAGCGACGCAGGTGTCTCGGTTCGCATAGACGCAGGCGTCTCGGGGCGCATATAGGATGAGTGACATGTTGGGCAGACGGCTTTGGAGTCGATGGGCGATCGGGGTTCTGTGCAGTTCAGCCTTGCTGCTGGCTGGTTGCGGGGATTTCTTCACCAAGGACACCGGCGGTGGCGGCGGTGGTGGCAGTGTTGGCAGCTACATCTACTTGGGCACGCAGAGCGGCATTTTAGCCAGCTATTCGGTATCGACTACGGGGGCGCTGGCTGCGCTCTCCGGTTCTCCGTACCAACTCGCTACTGCTGGGATCAACTCCCTGGCTGCGACTCCGAACAATGCAGTCCTGTATGCCGGGGTCGCCGGGGTCGGTGTCTTCGGCCTTGCCCTCAACAGCAGCACAGGGGTAGGGACGCTGATCGATACCAGCGCGCTGGTTCAGGATGTTGCGCCATCGGCCATCACAGTGGATCCAACCGGCAAATATCTGCTGGTGGCTGGCCTCGCCAATGGCGCGGCGGCCGTCGGCGAGTACGTCATCAATTCCGATGGCACGCTCGCCGAGGCGACGATTTCGCCGGTTACGATCACGTTTCCCGCTAACACGGACACCACCAATCTCTCTATCCAGAACATCGCCGTGGCGCCAAACAGCAGCTATGTCTTCGTCACGATGGGGCAACTGGGCGTGGCGCCATTGCCGTTCAACACCAGCGGCGGTCTCACGGCGAACACACAGATCATCTCTCCGAAACTAACCAGTGGCATCGCAAACCAGGACCTTGGCCTGGCGGTCAACTCGGCCAGTTCAGCCCTCTTCATCGGTGAGACGAATGCCGGGGTGCGCGTGCTTACGATTGGCGCCAGCAGCAGCTTCAAGGAGATCAGTGGATCGCCATTCGCGGCGGGCGGGCAGCCGCGCTCCATCACGTTCGATGGCACCGGCGACTATCTCTACGCTGCAGATGCCTCGGCCAGCACGATCAGCGGCTACACGGTGCTCTCGTCTGGCACACTCACGGCGCTTTCCGGCTCGCCGTTCTCCTCCGTGGGCTCGCAGCCGTTTGCGCTGTCACTCGATCAGTCGAAGAAGTTTCTTCTTTCCGCGAACCTTGGCGGCGGTCCGTCTCTGCAGCTCTTTTCGTTTGACGCAACGACCGCGGGGAAGCTCGATCCCGGCGCCACTGCCACGGACGCATCTCTGCCGGCGGCAATTGCCAGCACTCACTGAAGTTCGCGCACATAAAAACAAAGGCCGGGAGTGGTTGCTCCCGGCCTTTCTATTTATGCGCAGCGATGGTTACTTGACGTTTCCGTTCAGCCCATTGGGGAAGAATGCGCCTCCGCCTGCAACGCCGCCGTAGACGATGTTCAGGACCTGCGCCGGAGTGCGGGTGTAGGTGATGGCATTCGCGTCCGCATCGACGATGGTCGCATTCCCATTGGTTGCGTTGCCGACGCCGATATCGTCCGGATTGCCCTGGGGGTTGATGGCTACCGCAGCGGACAGCGAGGCACGGGCTGCTGCAATCTGCTGCGAGAGGCCTTGGGCTGCGGCTCCAGCGGCATAGATGCGAGTACGGATGCTGCCGGCATGATATGCCTCTACCGCGAGAATGCCAGCGGCATACTGGAGGTTATCCGGATTCGTGAGCAAGGTGGCCCCACCGTTGTAGGCAGTCACGCCCACGTCTTCGAAGATGAAGGCGCCCAATAGGAAGTTGGTTTCGTTCGCGAAGGGATCAAAGGCAGGACCAATTCCGGCTGCCGAGGCAAGCGCATTGAAACTGTTCACTAGATCGATGTTGGGCATGGCCACTGAGACCGCGCCCGCTGCCTTGAGGCCTCCTTGGAGAAAAGAGACGTGATTTCGCTCTTCCATCGCGGTCTCGTTGGCGTAATCCTGCAAAGCAGGGGTGACGAAAGCGACCGGTGTGATTCCCATATTCACGCCGCCCTTGGTAGTGCAGGTTCCTCCTTTTACGGAACCGTCGCCGCTGTCGATCGAAAGGCCGATCGACGAATCGTTGATAAGAACGCCGGCAGTGGCCAGGGTATAGAACTGGGCTTCCAGATATTCGAGGTTGAGGGCGAAGTTGAGCACGTCGGCGTCGGTGACTCCCGACTGCGCCTTGGCAAACTTGCTGCTGAGCATGAGTCCGGCAAGCGCGGCACCGCCCATAACAATCGCTTTGCGGCGGTCGGCACGACGCTCGGCACGACGCTCCAGAGTTTCCA
>DASXDF010000054.1:0-4449 GCA_036490815.1 Acidobacteriaceae bacterium | reverse complement strand
AGACTCCGGAGTTCGGCGACGTGCAGAGCACGGCGGACGCTAACCTGAACGGGGACGCAGCACCAGACCGCGCTGTCTTCAATCCGAAGGGAGTCAAGGGGACCGGTTCCGGCACCACCGGTGTCTACGATCCCAGCCGTGCTGGCCTGTGCGGCGTAGATGATTCAGGTGCTCCGGTTGTCCAGTGCAACGCCAATCTAGTTGGCTACACTGCCGACAATCCGAATGCTCAGTACATCACAGCAGCAAAGGGTGTGTACGCGAATGCCGGTCGCAACACCCTTCCGGTACGGCCGATCAATGATTGGGACGCGACAGCAGTGAAGCGCATCAACTTTACCGAGCGCTACTCCTTCGAGTTTCAGGCGCAGGCGATCAACGTCTTCAACCATTCGCAGTACATCTCGGGCTACCTGAGCCAGATCAACTCGTATGGTGATACAGGAGCACTGAACTTCCTGAATCCTGGGAATACGCAGTTCAACCAGCCACAACTGGTCTTCCCGAACAATGCACGCCAGATGCAACTGGCGGTGAAGTTGATCTTCTGATCTTTGCAGCCGGCCATCATGAAGGAAGGGAGGGAGCTACGGTTCCCTCCCTTTCGTTTTGGCACCGCGAAGTCTCTCACGATCACAACTGAAGGCGGCGGCCTTTTCTCCCTAGAGAATTGCGAATCGTAAAATGCAGCAAATCGGGGCGGTCGCGTCGGCAGACATAGTTTGCCCGCGAGCGTCGAGTAGGACGAGTTTGCGGGCCCCGGTACCCCGGCTTCTTTGAACAAACTGCCTTGAATCGACTTGTGTAACGCCGCGCCTCGCTGACGAACTGCCCTGCTGCAAGGTTACGTAGTGCCCAAGGCGCGCGGTGAACTCATCGAGCGCGTACTCGAGCATCCGAGCCCTTCTTGCGAGGGGTGACAGCGGACAAAGTCAGACGCATTCTGGTCGTCCGGGCGTTGAACTACCCTGAACTCATACATGAAATTCCAAAAGCTGGAGAATAGTCGCGATATCAAGTTTTATTTAAACCATGAATGCGTTGTTATGCCCCTGATATCCGGAATTTCGTCACATCCGAAAGCTCATCGACCCCTTTTGGCCCCTTGTGTGCACACAACAAAGAAAGACAGTGAACAGCAGATTCTAAGATTCATTGTCTCTGAAGTTCCTTTCTGGAGGCGGGTATGGTTCGATTTCGCAGAGTTTTTCTCCTTTGGACTCTCGCAGTAAGCGCATTACTTCTGGGACCTGCGGCGTGGGCGCAGACAGGGAGTATCACCGGCCAGGTGCTCGACCAGGCCGGAGCTGTGATTCCAAATGCAACGGTAACGGCGACTTCCGCCGCGACGGGTGCGAGTCAAACGGTGACGACCAGCTCGGCAGGGCTGTTCAACTTCGCGGCGCTACCGCCCGCAGTGTACACAGTTTCGGCGAGCGCAACGGGCTTCACCACAACGACCAGAGACAATGTCACGCTGAACATCGCGGCCACGTTGCCGGTGAACTTCAAGCTGGCGGTGGGCGGCGCGAGCACCACGGTGACTGTCGCCGGTGTGTCGGCGGCGCCGATTGAGACGGACAGCTCGCAGCTGTCGACGGTGATCGATTCAAAGCAGATCAACAATCTGCCGCTGGTGCTGCGCGATCCTTATCAGCTGGTCTTGCTTTCTCCCGGCACGGTGAGCGCCATGAATAACGACGGCGGTTTCTCGGTGAATGGGCAGCGAGACCGCAACAACAACTTCATGCTGGACGGCGCGGACAACAACGACACATCTGTACCGGGCATTCCGGGCGGGTTGGTCTCGGCGAATCCAGATTCGGCGCAGGAGTTTCGCGTCATTACAAACAACTTCGACGCGGAGTTCGGCCGCGACACGGGGGCGATCATTGACGTCGTGACGCGCGGGGGCACGAACACCTTCCACGGCAATGCTTACGAATTCGGCCGCTACAACGCGCTGGGCGCGCGCGACTTCTTCAACACCAAGGCCAATGGGCCGCAAGATCCATATGTGCGCAACGATTTCGGCGCATCGCTCGGTGGTCCGGTTCTGAAGGACAAGCTGTTCTTTTTCCTGAATGGCGAGATACAGCGGTTCCGCACCACGCGCACGGACGACCAGCAGGTGCCGAATGCTGCATTCAAGAGCGGCGTGTTCACCTACAACTCCCCGGTGGACGGCAGCTCGACGCCGGTGAACCTGAACAATCCAGGCAGCAATCCGAACAATACCTCCGGGCTGGGGTTCGATCCGACGATGGCGAAGCTATTGGCGATCACACCGAACGGACAGTCGGATGTGGGGGATGGCGTCAGTTCGCTGCTCTTCTTTCCTTCCCCGGACTCGCTGAACGATTACACGCTGACTGGCCGCTTCGACTACACGGTCACCCCAAGAGAACAATTAACTGTGCGCTACACCTACGGACACTCGGCGGATAGCAATCCGGGGCACAGCGAGGTACTACCGGGCATCGGCTTCTACAGCAACATTGCGACCGCCCACAACGGCGTAATCTCACTGACTTCGACGCTGGGCTCGAATATCACCAACCTTGCGCGTGCGGCCTACAATCAGTCCGACGACGGCTTCTTCTGCCAGGGCTATCAGCCGATCGACGCCATTACCGGTCTGGATTCCTTCGGACATGGCCGCGATATTGCCCTGCCCTACTTCGGCTTTGGCAGCCTCACCTATGGCTGCGGGGTGCTGGGGGACAGCAACGGTCAGGCGCGGTTGAGCTCAACGATGCTCTTTGGTGACACCATGACGGTGGTGAAGGGCGCGCACTCGATCAAGTTCGGCGGCGAATTCCGCAACGTCAAGGACACGAATTTCGACGACTTCTCCTCGCGCGAGGACCTCGCCTTCAATAACTTCACAAATTTCGATGTACCTGCCTACAACTACAACGGGGGTACGAATTCGGCGGACTATCCGACATTCGAAGACCTGGTCTGGGGACCGACAGGAGCAATTGCGAACTCCTTCGAGAATCAGTTCTTTACGGCGGCGGGCGCGCGGCAGCCGAACGACCTGACGCGTTTCGTGCAGCGCGAATGGACGGTGTTTGCGCAAGACAGCTGGAAGATCACTCCTCGCTTTACGGCGATTTTGGGGCTGCGATATGAGTTCAACGGCGTGCCTTTTGAGCGCGACGGCAACTTTGCGAACTTCTTCGGCAATGGCTCGACGGTGACGCCGGCCGGAGGCTTTGCATTCACCAACGTCGGGCCGGGGACGGGGCATCAGCTTTACAGCGATAGCTGGAATCTGGTGGAGCCGCGCATTGGCTTTGCCTGGGACCCGAAGGGCGACGGCAGGACGGCGATCCGCGGCGGCTTCGGCACATTCCACGATCGCATCTTTGACAACCTCTTCGGCAATGCGAAGTCGAATCCGCCTTTCCAGGCAACGTCGAACTTATTCCCGTTCGATGGCACGCCGACGACGCCGCTGATATCGAACACCTCCGCACCGGGAACACTGACGCCATCGCGGTTCGTAGTGGATAACGACTTCCTGGAGCCGGTGGTGATCGATCCGAAGCTAAAGATTCCCGGAACTCAGTCTTGGAACTTGGGAATTCAGCACCAGATCAACGATCACCTGACGGCGGAGGTGAACTACGTCGGCAGCCATTCAGTGCACGCGCTGCGCGAAATCGACGGTGCGCCGCCGCAGCCGGCGCTGATCCAGCAGCTTCTCAGCCAAGGTGTTCCGGTCAGCGCTCTACAGAACAACGCGCTCTACACGGGAGGTCAGTACACAGACAATCAAGGGAACGTCATAACGTTCGACCCGGCAGTAAACAATACGGCCTTCTTCCACATCCTGTTCCAGACGGCGGCGGTGAACGGCAATTACAACGCGTTGCAGGCACGTTTAACGGAGACGGTCGGCGGTCTGTCGCTGACCGGCAGCTACACCTACGCGCATTCACTGGATAACGGCAGCGATCCGCTGGTGCCGGGCGCGGGTGGTTCAGGTCTGCCGCGCAATCCTTTCAATCTTGCGAACGAATACGGCAACTCCGATAGCGACGTGCGGCAGCGCTTTGTGGCGGCGGGCACCTATGAACTGCCGATCGGGCACGGCCAGCACTACCTCTCCAATGGTTTCCTGGGACGAGCTTTCGAGGGGATCCAGATCTCGGGCATCCAACAGGCGCAGACCGGCCTGCCTTTCGATCTGCGCGGGACTATCGACAACCTCCATGCCGGAGTGGTCGACCGTCCGCAACTGGTGGGCAAGCCGTATCCGTCCAATCGGGGGCAGATCACGGCGACGGGCATAGTGACGGGACCGGCGGCGAGCGCGTTTGCCAACGCGCCGTACGGAGAGGATGTCGGTATCCGCCGCAACACGTTCCACGGGCCGGGATTTGTGGACACCGATGCGGTCTTCCAGAAGACGCAGCAACTGAAAGAACGCCTGCAGCT
>DASXDF010000053.1:0-31438 GCA_036490815.1 Acidobacteriaceae bacterium | reverse complement strand
GCCGCTCGTCGCGTTGCTGCTGATCGTCACCGTCCCGGTTTTTGCTCCTGCCGTTGTCGGATCGAAGCTGATTGTCAGGGTCGCAGTTTGGCCAGGATTCAAAGTAACCGGGAAGCTCATCCCCGAATCACTAAAACCGGTACCCGTGACTGAAGCGCTTGAGATCGTCACCGCCGCCGTTCCCGAAGACGTTAGCGTCACGGTCTTCGCGATGGTCGTATTGAGCGCATCGGTTCCGAACGCCACGCTGGTTGCGCTGAGGCCGAGGCCAGGAGTCGCGCCTGAAGGCGTCAGATGCAGCGTGAACGTCGCGGAAATTCCATTCGAAGTCGCCGTCAGCGTGACCGTCTGCGGCGAGCTGACCGCCGATACGGTTGCAGTGAACGGATCGTTGGTGTCCTGGGTCCACACATACATGGTGGCAGGGACCTGCACCGCAGGACTACTGCTCGTGAGCTGGACCGCGCGTATACCGCTCGTCTTGCGGCTCATGGTGACCGTGCAGTTGTCCGTGCCTGCCGCGCTGAACGTGGCCGTGCTGCACGAAACACCCGTCAGTTGAGCAGTGCTGCCAAACATCGCGGCGGGCAGGCAGAAAAACAGAAGCGCGGTGAGAATCGTTGTCCACAGGCCAAACCTGCTGGGACTGGCGCACGCATCCGCGCGCTGCGTGCTGGAGAGTGACCCATGAAAGTCCATATGAAGGTCGCAAGCCGAAATGTTGCGGCCGGAGGGGGGAGGAAGATGACTTACTTGCATCAGCGGGACCTCGATAAGCGCCTTCGCACACGCCACCTGTACACCGCTCACAGGCACTCTGTGAGCATGCGGGCCCGAGTCAGATAGAAGGTGGCGAGACGAAGTATTGCGCTAACGAGATCATCCGCTGGTTTGCGTCTTAGTCACTGTGAGTGCGATCACAATAGTTTCGATATCAAGTTACCTTAGATATAAAACAGCCCACGATGAGTTAGTTTTCCCTTTTCGGGATACATAACTACGATCCGCCCATGTAGATAACAAGAGGGTAATGGTCACAACGCAGCACCACCGCACTACGACTGGTGCATAGCGCTAAACAAATGAAAGGTGGTTACCATCGCCCCATAACGATGGCGCCCGCTGCGGATCATGTACGTGTCACTGTGCATGACCCGCGCGCGTGCCTATTGGTTCTCTGCAACGACCTACGGAATCGTGGCGGAGAACACGTTGGAAGGAGTACTTTGCGTTCCGGATGCATCGACGCTCATCACTTCGTAGGTATAGCTCGTGCCGGCCTTGACGGTTTTGTCTGTGTAGCTGGTCGCCGAGTTAACCGAAGCATTCAGCGCCTGATAGGCACCACCGCTGGCCGCTCGATAGATGTTGTAGCCGGTGACTGCCACACTGCCGCTGGCGGGCGCACTCCAGTTCAGATCGACTGCGTAGGCAACGGATGAAGTGCCGGTGCCGCTCAGAGCAATTGTCGAGGTCGCTCCGCTCGAGGAGTTGCTGCTGATGGTCACAGCACCGGTGTCCGCTCCCGCGGCGGTCGGATCGAATTGCAGATCGATCGTCGCCGATTGACCTGGGGTCAGGGTGACCGGGGCCGTAACCCCCGACATCGTAAAGCCAGTACCCTTGATGGTCGCCGCGCTGATGGTCAGCGAGGCGGTACCGCTGGAGGTCAGCTTCACGGTCTGCGTCGATGGCGTGTTCAGGCTTACGCTGCCGAAGGCCACGCTGGTCGAACCCAGCGTCAATGCCGCGGTGCCGGTCGATGCGGGTTTCAGCTGCAGAGCGTACGTTTCTGAATTGCTGGTGCCTGAGGCGGTCAGGGTGGCCGTCTGCGCGGAGGATACCGCGGAGGCAGTCGCTGTAAAACTGGCAGTTGTCGCACCCGAAGCAATGGTTACCGACGCCGGCACTTTCACGGAGCTGCTGCTGCTGGTCAGATTGACGACAGTTCCGCTGCTCGCGGTCTGAGACAGGGTTACCGTGCAGTGATCCGTGCCGGCTCCCGTCAGCGATCCGGTGGAGCAGGTGAGCGCGCTTAGCTGTTCCCCGTGGGAGCCGCTTCCGCGGTTATTGTGGTGATGCTGCGCGAGCGTGGTTCTAGGCATGGAGGCCAGAAGCACCACGCCTGCCGTCGCAGTCAGGAATCGCAGGGAGCCGGTTAATCGCCGCTTGTGAGCAGGTGAAGGATGGTTGCAGGCCGGTGCATCGTCAACCGCGATCGCGCGGCCGAAGGAGGGGGGAACACGCTGGAGAAACATTCAGTGGCACCTGTAAAACGCCAGGGCACACGCCACCCGTCCGCGCGCACACAGCAACTGCGGCGCGGCGCTTTCCCGCAAAGAGAAAGGGCGGCTGACTGCCGGGCGTTGTCTATTTCGAACAAAGATCCGCTAAGTCGTCGCACCAGGCGACGACTGTGGGCTCTGTCGAAACGAGACACTACCTTTCTCTCTCAGACTGAGATACCAGGCCGATGCAATTTTGGGGACCCTGAGACTCTTGATCGCGGCTACTGCTCGAAGGCGGTTAGTGCAACATCGTGGTGACAACTGACTGCGCGGTGGTACAACGTGGTCACTTCTGAGCCCCTACCTCAAAATAAAAAGTTACTTTCAGACCCTCCGATATAGTTCTCTTTCGGGTATTACCCTAGTCGTACACCCCGTTATCGATACGCGCAACCCTTGAGGTGCACTTTTTTAAGGAATTCGGCGTCATCTGCCGCCTTGCCTTATTGGCTATGGCAAAGCGCGCAAATTCTCCCATTTTTCGGGGAAATTCATGCATTTCCGTGCAATTTTTTCAGACCCGCCGCATATGAAAACCGGGCCATTTTCATTCAGATCCTCTCGCGGCCCAGATGATGCTTCCCATGGCCATGCCCTCACCAATCCTGTACCCTGTGTGTCATGAAAAGTCAGGTTATCGGCACCACCATGCCTGTCCTCGAGTTTCTTCTCGAGCCCAACGACGCCATCATTTCCGAGGCGGGTGAGCTTTCCTGGATGTCTTCCAATGTCCAGATGACCACGCACACGCAGTTCGCCGGGGGCGGGGGTTTCTTCGGAGCCTTCAAGCGGGTCGTTGGCGGCGGCAGTCTTTTCATGACCGAATATCGCGCTGCGGGCGGCAACGCCGAATTGGCCTTCGCGACGCGCGTTCCTGGCCACATCGTGCCCGTCGAGGTCGCTCCGGGCTACGACTACATGGTGCATCGCCATGGCTTTCTTTGTGCCACCGCGGGTATTCAGATCGGCGTCGGATTCCAGCAGTCTCTTGGCGCAGGCATCTTCGGTGGTGATGGGTTCCTGCTACAGAAAGTCTCAGGCCAGGGGACGGCGTGGCTGGAGCTTTCAGGCGAAGTCATCACGCGCGATCTACAGCAGGGCGAAACTCTGCTCGTCCATCCAGGCCATGTGGGTGCGTTCACCGCCAGCCTTTCGTTTCAGATTACGATGGTGCGCGGAATCAAGAATCTGATCTTCGGCGGCGACGGTCTCTTCCTGGCTTCGCTGACGGGACCGGGCCGCATCTGGCTGCAAACCCTGCCTATTTCGCGGCTGGCGCACCAATTACAGGAGTACATGCCGTCCGAACGGCCTCGACAGACCACGGAAGCCGGCGTCCTGGGCGGCATCGTGGGTTCGGTGCTCGACAATATGAATCGCTAGTGCCCGGCTGCGGCCTCGCTCTCGCCAGGCCGCATCTTCTACTGCTGCGCGACCGTGATCAGTGCCAGCGCATCGGGTGTCAATGTCAGCTGCAGACGCCCGCTGGTCAAATGCATCTCCTCCGGCGGCGGGAGCGCTGTCTCCCGATTCAGCTTTTCTGCCTGATCGGGCGTTGGATCCAGAGGGCTCCCCATCGCAGCGTAACGCGGCAGGACATTGCCATGATCCTGGTCCACGCGTTCAATCGTCACGCGAGCGGCTGCCGGCACACCGCGAAAGACCAACTCCATCGTCCGGCTCTCTCCGCGCTGGTCGGGATCGACCAAATTCCACGCAGCCACTACCAACGATCCGTCTGCTGCCGTCGTCGCGATCACATTGCGAGAAGCCGTCGCGAGTTTCTCGGCCCCCAGATGATGCAGCAAAGCAAACGCGTAGAAGCTCGGCTTATTGATGCCGCCCTTCGCACGCAGCCCAAACTGCCCCTCGAACGGCCTGGGCATCGGGCCACCTTCCTCGAACACGTCAGAGAAAGTCCAGAAGGACATCTGGCTCACTTTGCCGTCGCATTCACGGATTGTGTTGGCAAGCCCTGGTCCCACAAACGTGGTGTCGCGGGATTCGTTCATACCCTGGACATTCCACTCCGTCCAGAACAGGGGCAGCTCCGTAAGCGCCGATGCGCGGATCTGGCCGCGAACCTTGTCAACAGCTGCGCACACGCGGTCGTCCATTGGAATCTGTTGGTGGTTGCCAAGCAGGTTTTCGACCGTGTCATCGGCGTAGCCGTGCGTCGAGACAAAATCAATGGGCACGCGGTTCTTCGAGACGTGCTCGAGAAAATCCGGGATCCAGGAGGCTGCGGCTGTTGCCGGCCCACCGACACGCAACCGTGGGCTCACCGCTTTCAGGTCCCGAGCAGTATGGTCGTACAGGCCGAAGTAGGACTCCTGCCGTGGAACACCACCCCAGAAATCGATGTTCGGCTCGTTCCATACTTCGAAATACCACTGCGCCACTTCGTCGATTCCGTACCGTTCCACCAGATGCCGCGCAAATTGCGTCATCAATCCATCCCAATCCTCCCAACTTCGAGGAGGAGAGACATTGGGGTGGTACCAGAAGACATGCAGATCAAGCGGGTTGGAGGCCAATTGAGTCGGCATAAAGCTGATCTCCACCAGCGGGCGCACCCCGTTCTTCAGCATTCCGTCGTAGATCTGATCAACGTAGGCGAAGTTGTAGACCGGGTTCCCGTGCTCGTCCCGCGTATAAGCGCCCACTTCGTCATCGAGGATGCCGTGAAAGCGCACCCAACGAACGTCGGTCACTTCTTTCACCGCGCGGAGATCGTCACGCCACGATTCGCGCAGAGTGAGGATAGCGTGCCCCGAGCCAAACATCTCCTCCCAGAAATGCGGAAAGGCCGTCTTCGGCCCCTCCGCATCAATCTGAACCGTCTCCGGTTCCTGAGCGTGCAATCGCGATCCGGCGCTCAGGAGAAAAGATCCAATGACAACCATGACAAGCCACCAGCCTGCCGGCGCTGCTTTTATCCACCTGGATTTGCTCATCAATCGTTCTCCAGCTCTGCGATGTCGAGTGTAAGAAGACGGGTTCATTATGACAGCGTGAGCCCTGGATCTGTTACTTCGGTGAGACAGAAGTCGGCAGTAATCTGTCCCGCCGCTTCGTTCTGAGCTATTCTCAGGCCGACTAGGCTGGTTATCCCGCGACCCAGCGCACTTATGATCTCCGATACCGTCTCCAAGTCGGATCGTCCTCTGGTTTCCGCCGTCATTCCCACCCGGAACCGGCCACAGCTGCTTACTTCCGCGATACGCAGCGTTCTGCGGCAGACCTGGTGGAATATGGAAGCCATCGTCGTGGTAGACGGTCCCGATCCGGCCACCGCAGCCTGTCTCGATACCATCACCGACGCGCGCTTGCGCGTTGTGTTCCTTACCGAGCATCGCGGCGGCTGCGACGCGCGCAATGCCGGGGTCCGCGCAGCACGGGGAGAGTGGATCGCCTTTCTCGATGACGATGACGAATGGCTGCCGGAAAAAATTGAACGGCAAATGCGGGCCGCGCACCAGATGCCCGACTGGTTCCCGGTTGTCTCGTGCCGGCTGATCGCGCAATCACCCACCACCAGCCGGATCCTGCCGCTTGAGCCTTACCTGGCGCCTCAGCCGATTGCCGACTTTCTTTTTTGCCGCAAAACTCTGCGCGATCCCAGCGGCGTCATGCAGAGTTCCACGCTTCTTACCTCGCGCGAATTGCTCCTCGCCGTCCCGTTTCAGTCCGGCCTCAAAATGCATCAGGACATAGACTGGGTCATCCGCGCCGCCTCCTACCGGGGCGTCGGCTTTTCCATGCTCCGCCAACCCCTCTCCATCTGGAGAGTGGGTGATGCCTACACCAGCGTTGGCAGCAATCCCGACTGGAGATTCTCACTGAGCTGGATCCGCGGGAGCCGCAACGTCATTTCTGCGCGCGCCTTCTCCTGGTTTGTCGCAGTCCAGTGCGTGTGGCGTGCACGGGCCGGCCGCGCCGGCCTGGCGGCCCGGCTTAGCATCCTTCGTTCCTTCCTCTTCGAAGGATCGCCCGGCATTCGCTCCTCTCTCATCTTCCTCATCTTCGCTCTGGTTCCGCGGACTATTCGCAGGTCGCTGCGGAAAGGGCTGCAGAGGGTTCGCGGCGATGCTGATCCTGCGCTGGGTCTGCACCTCGCCTTCGCGCGCAAGCCCGCCGCTCCTGTTCTGCGCAAATCCAGTTTCTAAGGCAGGTGCAAACCGTGACCGTCGGCGACTATACCGCCGCTTATCTCTCTGAAGTTGGCATTCTCGCGGCCCGTCTTGACGCGGGCATCATCGATCGAATGATCCAGGTGCTGCTCGAGGTCCGGGCACAGGCCGGCCGCGTTTTCTTTTTAGGGGTCGGGGGCGGCGCCGGTCATGCCGGCCATGCCGTCAACGACTTTCGTAAGATCGCCGGCATCGAATGCTATGCACCCACGGACAATGTCTCCGAACTGACGGCTCGCATCAACGACGACGGATGGGAATCCTGCTATGCCAACTGGCTGCGCGGCAGTCATCTCTCTGCGCGCGATGCTGTGTTTGTGTTCTCGGTGGGCGGCGGCAGCCAGGAACGTCACATCAGCATGAATCTGGTGGCCAGCCTCACCCTGGCGCGACAGGTCGGAGCACGCATTCTTGGGGTGGTTGGCCGTGACGGTGGATATACCGCGGAGGTCGCGGATGCTTGCCTCATTATTCCCATTCTCTCCACGGAAACCATTACGCCGCACACGGAAGAATTTCAAGCCGTCATCTGGCACCTGATCGTTTCCCACCCGTTATTGCGATCGAACGAGATGAAATGGGAATCCGCAAAATGATCAGGCCGGCCGTCTTCCTCGACCGCGACGGTGTTCTTAATCCGACCGTACTCAATCCCGTCACCGGCCGCATGGAAGCGCCGCTTCATCCCCACGATCTTTATCTCATCAATGGAGTCATTCCCGCGCTCCAGAGCCTGCAGAGCGCGGGCTTCCCTTTGATCCTGGTCTCCAATCAGCCCAACTACGCACTGGGAAAACTGAGCTATGAAACGCACCGCACCATCACTCACAAGCTGGAAGCACAGCTTGACTCTGCGGGCATTCACTTCACACGCTTTTGCTACTGTCTGCATCATCCTAACGGGCGAACCCCCGGATACTCCGGCCAGTGTGGGTGCCGCAAGCCATCTCCTGGATTCCTTTTGCAGGCGCGCGATGATTTTGGTCTGACGCTGGAGGAAAGCTGGATGGTGGGCGACCAGCCAACAGACACGCAATGTGGCCACGCGGCGGGAGCCCGTACCATCCGGATCGCTGCGGAGCTTTCAGGCTCCGGGCGCCCCGTCCAGGCTACCGACCCCTGTGCTGACTACATCGCGCGGGATCTCGTCGAAGCCGCGCAAATTATTGTTGGGGGCGCCGGCATCTGAACCACCCTCCGCGCGCGCAGCCACAGTGCTGGTGTCGATCTGATAGGCCGCAGAGTGTGCGTCGCGGTGGAACATCTCCACGGTTTCCAGCGAATAGACAGCCAGGTCCTTTCCCACCAAATCCATTTTGCGCAGGATTTCCGGGGCCACGGTAATGATGTCGCACCCCGCTTCGTCCGCCTGAAACACGTTGAGTAATTCCCGCGGGCTAGCCCAAAGCAGCTGCGCGCGGGGCCGCCAGCGCAGGATTCGCCTGGCAGCGGCCATCAGCGGAACCGGATCGACACCTGTATCGGCGATCCGCCCGGCAAACACCGACACAATCGCCCAGGTCTCCGGCGCCAGCGCGTCCACCACACGTTCCACCTGCTCCAGCGTCAGAACGGCGGTCACATTCAGTGCGACTCCCGCTTCCCCCAGCCTGCGAATCAGCGGCCCCATGAACGCGCCGGCGCGATTGGTCACCGGAATTTTCACATTGACGTTGGGGCCCCATGTTGCGATCGTGAGTGCCTGCTTTTCCATTTCGCCTTCGTCCTCGGCAAACACCTCCAGTGAGACGGGCCGGTCGGGCACTGCCCGCAGAACCGACCGGGCAAAGGCTTCATAGTTCCGGACGCCAGCTTTGCGCATCAGCGTTGGATTGGTCGTGAAACCGCGAATCCACGGGCTGGCATACATCTCCAGAATTCCAGCCAGGTCTGCTCCATCGCTGTACAAACTGATGCGGAGATCTTCGATCCTCTTCATTCCTGACTCCCGTGTTCTGAAGATGCACGATCCTTCGCGGCAACTCGCTCGCTGCCTGCCCTCTTCAACGCATCGAATTGCTGGCGAGCCCACTGGCGAAACACGAGGAACACAAACCGGGCGTTGCCGATCAGATACCGCCGCCACAGCCGTCGCGGTTCCATCAGCAACCGGAAAAGCCACTCCAGTGCAATCGCCTGGATCCAGCGTGGGGCACGGCGGCGCAATCCTGCCTGGGTGTCGAAGGCCGCGCCGACGGCCATGATGGCGCCTACTGTTAACAGCCCACGATTCTCGCGCATCCAGATTTCCTGCTTAGGCGCTCCAAACGCGACGCACAACAGATCGGGCGACGCGTCGTCAACGGCTTTGAGTATCCGGGCCAGTTCCGCTGGGTCGGTTTCAAAATGGCGAGGTGGATAATAGGTTCCGCAAACGTTCAGGCCGGGATAGCGATCGCGCAGATTGCATGCCGCCATGACAGCCGCGCCCGGCAGCCCGCCCAGGAAAAACACCCGGAACCCATAGTGCGCGGCCTCCGCACACATCCGTTCCATCAGGTCGCCGCCGGTGACGCGCTCAGGAATGGGGTCCCCGAGCAAATGCGATGCAAACACCACCGAGATTCCGTCGGGGACAACGAGATCGGCATCCTGCATTGCTTCCGCAAACAGGCTGCTGCGTTCGGCCATGGTCACCAGATGCGCGTTCGGCCCGACTACTGTCAGAGGGGGCACCTCTCCGCGATGCAGCAGCGCTTCCACCATCAGGACCGCGGCGTAATCCATTGTGATCCGGTCAATCGGAACCTTGCCGAGTAAAAATCGCGGCGGCAACGGCAGACGCGCAGGCACGGAACTCGTATCTTCCTCGGCATCTGTCGTGTTTGTTTCTTCCATCAGGCCCACAGTGCTCCTTTTCGTTCCCAAAATTTGCCGGGCGCCACGCCGTTCGTGATTGCGGCTTTCCGCACTTCGTCCCGCATCCGGCCCCACACGTATTTAGGGGACGCATGAAACCCATGCGCAAAAGCGCAAAGACTGCGCCAGTAGCGTTTCTCGGCCAGAAACATGTTGAACTCACGCAGCGATTCCTTTGCCTCCAGTGCGGAGGGCTGCAGAAACTCGACCAATGAAGGACCAACTTCCCCGAGCGGTCGCGGCTGCATTCCCCAGAGCTCAGAGAGCAACAGATACTGCACGTAAATAGCCGCCAGCTGCTGATTCTCCAGGTGACGTGAGCTCACGCTCTCCGGATTCAGCCGGAACCCCACCAGCGCTTCCGGAATGCAGTAAAGTTCGTAACGAAGAGCCATCCGCCACCATAAATCGGCATCCTCAGCGTGGATATCCATCCTGTATCCGCCCACCGCTCTGACCTTCTCGACATTGAGCGCCACACTCGAATGACAAATGGACAAGAGGTAGCCGCTCTTCACCGTCGCGCGCAGCTGTTCCGGGGTACCACGCGAACAGCGAAACTGCCCAGCGCATCGGTCCCGCGGATGATAGTCGGCCAGCGAATAGATGAGGCCCGCATCAGGATGTTCGGAGACGGCTTCGCCTAACCTCTCGATGCGCGTCGGATAGGAAACGTCGTCAGCATCCATGCGGACCAGCCACGGCGTGCGGGTCTCGTAAAGCAGCCTGTTCAGTGTCTCGGTAACGCCCGCGTGCGCCTGTTCCATCACTCGCAATTTCGGCCCTGGAAATCCCGCCCATGCCAGTTTGTTCTCGAGGTTTCTCAGATATGCGGAGCTGCCATCTGAACCGCCATCCACGATGGCCACGATCTGGAACGCCTGCGTTGTCTGTGCGAGCAGGCTGTCCATTGCCTCTCGAAGCCACGGCATGGCGTTCGAGACCGGCATCCCTACAGTGAGCCCGACTTCAGTTGTTTTCATAAGTGGCCCGTGCCCACGCGCGGGAAGAACGCTCAGCAGGTTCAGCGCGAGCAGCAAATCGTCAGGTTACAGGGGAACTTATAAATGGGAAGTCCACGTCTCGGGCTGTGGATTGGGGCCCGACCCCTAACTCAGGTAATGCCGCCAATAGGGCATAACTCAATCATTAACCTGACTTGCGTAACTACAAACATGACAGAAATGATTGCCAATCCGGGCATGCACCCTCAAGCATAGAGAGCGGTGTTTCATTCTGGGTCTGAAATCCCAGTAAGGTTCGAATCGGAGTTCACAGAACTCCCCGATAACACTCAGAGGATCCGTCCTATGCTCCTTTCGGAGGGAAGTTACTTTATCATTGGAGGCGCCGGCTTCATCGGCAGCCACTTCGTTGACGCTCTGCTCGGGTCCGATAAAACCCGCCGCGTCACCATCTTCGACAACTTCTCGTCCGGCCGGGAGTGGCATTACGAGGCTCATTCCGGCGACTCGCGGCTCAAGGTGGTGCATGCCGACGCTGTTGACGTCAGTGCTTTGACTGCCACCATGGAGGGGCATGACTGGGTCATCCACCTGGCGTCCAATCCTGACATCGCTGCGGCCGCCGAGTGCCCGGAAATCGACTTCTACCGGGGCACGCTGCTCACCAATAACGTTGTCGAGGCCATGCGCCGGTCCGGGGTGCGCCGTCTCCTTTACGCTTCCGGCAGCGGCGTCTACGGCGACATTGGGGACAGTACCGCCGATGAAGACTTTGCCCCCCTGATCCCCATCTCCACCTATGGCGCCAGCAAACTGGCCTGCGAATCGCTGATCGCCAGCTATTGCGCCATGTTCGGGCTCCGGGCCTGCGCTTTCCGCTTCGGTAACGTCGTCGGACCCCGCCAGACCCATGGCGTCGGCTTCGACTTCGTGCGCCGCCTCACCGCCAAACCAAAACGCCTTCGTATCCTTGGCGACGGCCAACAGAGCAAGCACTATATCCACGTCACCGATGTCGTGGAAGCCGCACTGTGCGCCGCGAGGAAAGCCACCGCTCCGTTTTCGGTCTTCAACGTAGCTACCGATGACGCGGTCACCGTCACCGAGATCGCCGACCTGGCCGTCGAGACACTTGGTCTTCCTGCCCGACCCACATTCGACTACACGGGCGGATCTCGGGGCTGGCGTGGTGACGTACCGGTGGTTCGCCTCGATTCCACACGCATTCGCTCGCTCGGCTGGTTCCCAAAACGAAACAGCCACGATGCGGTTCGCCAATCCCTGCAGGAGCTCATGGCCGATGAACGTATCCTTAACAACTGACGGAATCGGACACCCTCCGTTTGCCGCCATGGCAACAGGCGGCTGGCCCTTTTTCGCCGGCAATCCCACGGAGGGCCCTCTTAAAGACTCCGACCAGGGAGAACCTCTCTGGCCACCGCGGCTGGCGCTGATTGCAGGCGGCCTGGCCACGCGACTGCGCCCGCTCACCAGCTTCATGCCCAAATCGCTCATTCAGATTGCCGGTGAGCCGTTCCTGGCGCACCAGCTGCGCCTTATCCGAGCCGGCGGTATCCGCGAAGTCGTCCTCTGCTGCGGTTTTCTTGGTGAACAGATCGAGGACTTTGCCGGCGATGGCAGCCGCTTCGGTCTCACCATCACTTACAGTCACGACGGCCCACAAGCTCTCGGCACAGGAGGCGCGCTGCTGAAGGGGTTGCCTCTTCTCGGCCAGCGGTTCCTCATCATGTACGGCGACAGCTGGCTCACCGAGCCGATCGAGCCGATCTGGCGCACTTTTCTCGAATCGGGCAAGCCTGCGCTCATGAGCGTGTTCTGTAACCAGAATCGCTGGGGCGCGAGCAATGTCGAGTACCGCAAGGGAAACGTCGTTCGCTACGACAAACGCCACCCTTCCCCTTCCATGCACCATATCGACTACGGACTCGATGCCCTGGACGCGAGCGTTCTCGCGAACTGGAGCGTGCCTGTTTTCGATCTCGCCGATGTCTGGTCCGGACTCGCCCACTACTCGCGCCTCGCCGGATTTGAAACTTCGGAGCGCTTCTACGAGATCGGCTCGCTCGCCGGACTGCGCGAAACCGAAGCGGTTGTCGCTTCCTCTCCTCGGGTCCGGCGCGTTCTCTCCTTCGCGAGATATGGCAACTTTCCTCCACAACGAGACACGCAGGTGGTGTAACGGTGATCATGACCCGTACACCCCTGCGTATCTCTATCGGCGGTGGCGGCACCGATCTGCCCTCGTTCTACCGCGAGAATGGCGGCGGCTTTGTTATCTCTGCTGCCATCAACAAATACGTCTACATAACGGTCAATCGCAGTTTTCTGCCGGGTTACTTTCTCAAATACTCCGAAACCGAACACGCCGACACCTGCGAGGGCATACGCCATCCCCTGATGCGGGAAGCGATCCGGATGCATCACGCCCCGTCTCCGCTGGAGATCGTGAGTCTGGCAGACGTCCCCGCCGGCACCGGTCTCGGGTCTTCCGGCACCTTCCTTGTGGGGCTCCTTCATGCTCTCTATGCATGGCAGCGAATGCCCGTGACGGCTGAAGTCCTGGCTCGTGAAGCCGTCGAAATCGAAATGAATCGTCTCGGGGAGCCGGTGGGTAAACAGGATCAGTACATCGCCGCCTACGGGGGTCTTCTCTGCCAGGAGTATCTGTCCGACGGCACTGTCAACGTCACTCCCCTTCACATGAGCGAGGAGTCGCTCCATGAGCTCCGGGACTCGCTCATGCTTTTCTTCGTTGGCGAGACGCGCAGCGCCTCCTGCCTGCTCGGCGAGCAGAAGCGGCTTTCCGAAGTGCGCGATCCTGCCATGATCGACAGCCTGCATTTCGCTCGTATGCTGGGCCATGAAATTCGTGAAACTCTCGAAGGCGGCCAGATCTCCGCATTTGGCCGCCTGATGCACGAGCACTGGATGCGCAAGCGCAATCGCTGCCGCTCGATGTCCACGACGCGCGTCGACTCGCTCTACGATCTGGCCCGCTCCGAAGGAGGTGCGAGCGGCGGCAAGCTCGTTGGCGCCGGAGGCAGCGGATTTCTACTGCTGCATACGCAGGACCGCCGCCGTCTGCGGGACACCATGCTGCGCGCCGGCGTGAGCGAAATGGACTTCAGCTTTGACTTCGATGGATCGGTGGTACTGCTGCGCAATGCGTAACGTTGGCGCCATCCCGGAGGCTTACCGATGAGCACACGCCCATCCCTGCCGCTGCACAAACCCGATCCCCCGGTTGAGTGGACTCTGCTCGATCTGTTCGGCGTCTTTCATCGCCGGCGCGCCTGGCTGCTCTCTTCCCTTGCTCTCAGTTGCGCTTTGGCGCTCGTCTATTGGACCTTTGCCAGGCCCCACTACCAGGCCACGGCCGTCCTCGAAATCCAAAAGGATTCCCGCGGCGCCTTCGGTCTTGAAAACACGACGACCGATCGGCCGTCGACCACTATCAACGATTCGTTTGACGATAACCTCGCACTCCAAACCGAGATTGGCATCCTCCAGTCGGACGCACTCACGCTCGAAGTTATCCGCCGCGCCAGCCTCGAAACAACTCCCGACTACTTCGCTCCCCGGAGCGGGGGCTTATCGGGCTGGCATAAGGTGATCTTCTGGCGCAAGCCGGTTGAACCCCTCTCTACGCCGCTGGCCGACGCGCCTAACCGCCGCTTTGCCGCGCTGAGGATCTTCGCTGCCCACCGCAGAATCGCGTCCCTGGCGGGTACTCGTCTCGTCGCCATCAGCTATTCGGATCCCGACCCCGTGCGGGCAGCGGCCGTCGTTAACACCGTGATCGAGGCGCTCTCCGATTACGGTTTTCAATCCCGATCCTCGGCCGCCACCCAGTCCGCCGCCTGGCTTTCCAGCCAACTTTCCGGGCTGAGGCAGCAAACGGAGACCCTCGACGCGCGCGCCGCGGCGCTGGACCGGGCTTCTGGCGACTACGGCGACAGCGATTCGCACAACCCGGTCCTGGCCCGCCTCGATTCCCTCAACGCCGCTCTCTCCGCTGCCGAATCAAGCCGCATTGTTCGCGAAGCCATCTGGCGCTCTGTCGAAAACGGCGATCCCGAGGTGATCTCCGGGCTCGGCGGCAATCCCGGTGCCGGCCAGAACACGCAAAACTCGTTCGCCCTCCTCCAGTCGCTCCGCGTGCAGGAATCCGCCATGAAAACCCAAATCGCCGAATCCGCTAATCGCTATGGCGAAAACTGGCCGGCCTTCGCCGAACAGCGTGCCCACCTCGAAAGCATTCAGGACTCGATCCAGGAAGAAGTGCACCGGCTCGGTGAGCGCGCCCACACCGACTACGACGTCTCACTTCAGTCTGAGAACGCCGCGCGTGACGCTTTCGCGCAGCAGAAAAACCTGGCTTCGCAACTCACCGGCAATGCCGTCGCGCTGCGCCTTGCCCGTCAGGAAGCCGACGAGAGCCGCGCGCTTTACACCAGCCTTCTCGGCCGTCTTCAACAAACCGGCGTCCTCGAAGGCCTGCACTCGGGCAACTTTGCCGTCGTCAGCCCCGCATTGGTCCCCGCGCCCGACCATCCCGCCAGCCCCAGCATTCCTCTGCTTGCCACGCTGGCGCTCGCAGCCGGGGTCACGGTCGGATGCGGCGCCGCCGTCGTTCGCGAACTCACCGACACGGCCATTCACTCTTCGGCAGATCTGGAAGCGCTTCTCGACGCGCCCGTTTTCGCCGCGATTCCGGACTACTACCACGAGGAACCCTGGTACCGCCGTCTGCTGCCGGTTCCCTCGCGTTCATTGCTGAGGCTCGAGGCCAGTGCTGAGTCCGGCTTCGAAATTCCTTCAGAGGAATCGCCTTTCCTCGAAGCCCTCCACCGCCTCCGCGCTTCTCTCCTGCTCTCGCACAGCGATCGTGCACCCCAGATCATCACCATCACCGACTCTCACGCTCAGGTTGTACCTCCAAACACCCACAACTCCGACCGCGCGCCGTCCCTCGCTCTCAGTCTGGCCGCCGTCCTCGCACAGAACGGCTCGCCGGTGCTCTTTGTCGATGCCGATCTTCGCTCCGCTCCCGCGGCCAAACGTTCCGCCGAGCCGGGTCTCAGCGAGATGCTGGCCAGCGAGGCCGTTTTCCCGGCTCCGCAAACCATTGCCGGACTTCCGTCGCTTTCCGTTGTGCACTCGGGCGCTCATCCGCCCTGCCCTTCCGAGTTGATCGCCTCGTCGCGCATGGCCAACCTGCTCGCCGGGTGGCGCCAGGAATTCACCTTCATCGTCATCCACAGTCCTGCCGCCGCTTTTGCCGATGCTCTCGTGCTCGCCCAGCTTTCCGATGCGGTGCTCGTTTCCGCGCAGGCAGGCGCAACCACGCGCAAAGAAATTCTGCCCGCATTCCACGCCCTCAGCCGCCAGGTCTCAGACCACGCGGTGCTCGGCCTTGTCCTCGAACACGCCGCCCCCGGACTTTCCTATGCGCGTGCATGAATTCGCTTCCGTACTGACTCTCGGCTTTATGCTTCTCATCTGCCCCGTCGCCGCACGTGGACAGCAACCGGCCTCTTCTGCGCCACCGGCCTCGCCGCCCGCGGCCGCACCCCTGCACTCCGATCCCGTCACGTCCTCCGAGTCTCTTCTTATCGGGCCCGGCGACGTCCTCCGTATCGACGTTCTCCGCGAATCCGAACTCGATCAGCACGTTCGCGTGCTTGACTCCGGGGAAATCACCCTCTCCCTCGCCGGCAATTTATCCGTTCAGGGGCTCACGCCCGCTCAGGCCGGCACCCGCATCGCAGAGAAATACCGTGAAGGTGGTTTTCTGCTCCATCCCCAGGTCGCCATTTTTGTCGAGGAATACGCTACCCAAACCGTCACCATTCTGGGTCAGGTAGCGCATCCAGGCAGTGTTCATCTTGCGGCTCCTCGCACTCTGATCGACGTGCTTTCTCTTGCCGGCGGCCTCACCGAAACGGCCGACCGTCACATCGTCGTCCAGCGCTCCGGCAAAGATGGCGAGCGGATCCGCGCCTTTCTCTCCAATCGCGCCGATGACGCTCTCAACGCCGACGTGCTGGTTCGCCCCGGCGATACGGTTCTGGTCCCCAAAGCCGGCATCGTCTACGTGCTTGGCGACGTGGCCCACCCAGGCGGCTACGTGATGCAGAACGACTCGCAACTCACCGTCCTGCAGGCCATCGCACTGGCGGCAGGAACATCCAAAACCGCGAGCGAGAAACGCGTACGCCTGGTCCGCAACATCGATGGCATCAGCCAGTCTGTCGACCTGCCCCTGCACGACATGGAACGGGGCCGCACATCCGATGTCTCACTCCACGCCAACGACATTCTGTACGTGCCGTTCAGTCTGATGAAGAACATTTCGCTGGGCATCGCCAACATCACGGCCGCGGCGAGTTCGGCCGTCATCTACGCCGTCCACTAAATGAACCCGCCCTCGACCAGCCCGCCCCGCACGCGCCTCTTCAACCTCGAGGATCTGGCCTGCGTCGCGCTTTTCGCGTTCTTCGCGATGCAGGGAGCCATCCCGTTCATCGCACCCACGCAGTCCCTTGAAATGACCGGTTCTGCTGCGACGGGCCTCACCACCATCGGTGGTATCGCGTCCCAGATCATCGCCAACGCGCTGATCGTCGGGCTCATCCTCCGCCGGCCACGCCTCCTGCTTCATCGCATCGCAGGGCTTCCATGGCTCATCCTGCCCGGCATGCTCGCCGTGCTCGCCATCGCTTCCGCCGCCTGGTCTCTCGACCCGCTGCTGACACTTCGCCGCTCGATCGCATTTGCTCTCGCCGGCCTTTTCGGACTCTGGTTCGCCGCGCGTTTCTCCCCTGCCCGCCAACTCGCCATCCTGCAGGCCACGATGATTGCTCTGGCCCTGGCTACAATCGCGCTCGTCGTGTTCGCTCCTTCCATCGGACTCGATCACACGGCCGGCCACGCGGCGGACTGGCAGGGCGTCTTCACGCAGAAGAATGCCTGTGGCCGTGTTATGGTCCTCGCCACCGCGGTGGTTCTTTGTGGCGACACTCGCAGCCTGCTGCGCCCCGGCCGGCTCGCAACGCTCGGCCTCTTTATGTTGGTTCTGCTCATGAGCGGATCGCGAGCCGCCTGGATGATCGAAGGAGCCCTTTTCTTCCTATGGCTCCTGCTGGCCGCCGCGCGTCACGCCGGCCAGCGCATCCGTCTGGTGCTCGCAGTTGTCGCACCGCTTGCGAGCGTGGCTCTCGGCGGCTTCCTCATCCTGGTTTCGCAACAGCTCGCTCCACTCGTCGGCCGTGACCTCACGCTCACCGGACGCACGGCCATCTGGACCCAGGTGGTGCACTTCATTCTTCAGCGCCCCCTCCTCGGCTACGGTTATGACGCCTTCTGGCGAGGCATGGAGGGACCGTCTTTTCAGGTGGCCGCCGCCGTCCACTTCATCGTCGCCCACGCCCATAACGGCTTCCTCGAAATCGCTCTCGAACTAGGCGGCGCCGGACTTGTGCTTTTCCTGCTCAGTTGGCTCCGTGGCTGGGGCAGGCTCTGGGGCCTGTGGCAACGCGGCGCGATCGACGATATCGCCTGGCCGCTCGCGATTTTGGTCCTCATCGCGCTGTACGACCTTGATGAAAACACCCTTCTCATCTACAACGGCCTCTTCTGGATTCTCTACGTATCGGCCCTGGCAAGCACCGAGATGACCCATGGTGACTGCCATCACACCGCCGAGCACAAAGTGCGTGAAATCCTCACTACAGGGCCTCGGGAGGCACGAACACTTGCCCGACCCGAGGCTCGGGAATTCCTGTGAACCCGACCGTCCTCATCTACCGTTCTGATCTTCTGCCCGCTTCCGAAACCTTCGTCGCCGCCCAGGCCCACGCCCTGCGTCGCTACAGCCCGTTCTTCGCCGGCCTTCGGACGGTTCCCGCCAGCCTTCTCATTGACCCCTGTGAAACCACGGTCCTCACTCACAGCGATAAGTTTTCCGATAAGCTGCGCCGCCTCTTCTTTCTCACGACCGGCATTGCCCCGCACTTTGTGCGCGGTCTTGAGCGACGCCATCCTGTTCTGCTGCACGCACATTTTGCGCTCGATGCGGCCGCCGCCCTTCCCTTGCAGGCGCAGCTCAAGATCCCCCTCATCGTTACGCTGCACGGGTACGACGCGACGATGACCGATCAATCGCTCCACCACTCCTCGGCTGGCCGCGTTTATCTCCGGCGTAAAGAGGAGCTGCGCGCCCAGGCTCGATTCTTCATCTGCGTCTCGGATCACATCCGCCGCCAGGCGATTGAGCGCGGCGTGCCGGAAGCGAAGCTGCGGACGCTCTCGATCGGCGTCGATCTCGACTTCTTCGCGCACGATCCGGTGCGCTCCCGCTCTCTGGACCCGATCGTTCTCTTCGTCGGCCGCCTGGTTGAAAAGAAAGGCTGCGCTCACCTGATTCGTGCCATGTCTCTTATCGAGGCCCGTCACCCTGCGGCGAAGCTTCTTATCGTTGGCGACGGACCGCTTCTCGATCCGCTCCGCGCTCAGGCCCGCGACGCGCTTCACAATTGCACTTTCCTCGGATCGCAGCCTCCGAGCGTGGTTCGAGACCTCATGTATCGCGCCAGCCTCCTGGTTTCGCCCAGCATCGTGGCCACGAGCGGCGATTCAGAAGGCCTGCCTATCACGCTCTGTGAAGCGCAGGCCATCGGGCTGCCGATTGCCGGCTTCCGCGGTCCTGGTGTCTCTGAAGCCGTCGTGGAAAATGAGACCGCGCTGCTCGTCCCGCCCACCGACGAGCGCGCCCTGGCCGAAGCCATTTCCTGCATCCTTACCAACTCTTTTCTTGCAAAGCGTCTCGCCGTTGCCGGACCGCGCCGCGCCAAGGAGCACTTCAATCTCGCGGCACAGACGGCTCACCTCGAAGACCTCTACGCCGAAGCCCTGGGTTGAAGATGCGCGAGGAATCCCTGCGCCGCTCCTCTCTCTGGATGATCTCCGGGCAGGGCGTCGCGATGGCCGCGCAGCTGATCTCATTCATCTTTATTGGCCGAGCTCTCGGCAGCCGCGAGTATGGCGCATTTGTCGGCGTTGTGGCCCTGATCGCTGCGCTGACTCAGTTCGACTCCCTCGGTATGGAGATGATCCTCGTCCGCAATCTCAGCCGCGACTACGGCTCCTTTCAGCGGACCTGGGGGCACGCGCTCTCCATCACCGCCGCCGGATTTCTGCTGCTCCTCGCGACTGCGATGCTTTACGCACACTTCGCACTGCGTCCAGAACTTCGCCCCCTGGTGCCGTGGATCGCGATCACGGATGGCCTTTTCGGCAAGCTGATTCAGCTTACGGCCCGCGCTTTTCAGGGTGTTGGGCGTCTTGCCTGGACCGCCCGCCTCACTGCCCTTGTCCAGATTGGTCGTGCTCTCACCGCCGGCCTCGTTTTTTTCTGGACCCGCGCTCACAATGTCCACGCGACTGCCCTGCTCTGGACCAGGGTCTACTGGCTCGCCACCCTCCCGGTGGCGTTGTTCGCTTTGCTCCTCATCACGCTGAAACTCGGACTTCCCCGTTTCATGCGGATCCGCCGCGCGGATCTCAGCGAAGGTCTCAGCTTTTCCTGCGCCGCCTCGTCGATTTCCATCTACAACGACATCGATAAGACATTCCTTGTGAGCCTTGGTCAGATCGGAGCGGCCGGTACCTATTCGGCTGCCTATCGCGTGGTCGACGCCGCCAGTGCGCCCATCTATGCCGTCTACGCGGCCGCCGCTCCGCGTTTTTTTCGCACAGGAGCTCGCAGCATCCGGCACGCCGGCGAATTTGCCCGCACCACTCTGGCCCACACGCTCCCCTGGTCCATTGTGGCGGCCGCGCTGCTCGCGCTGGGTGCGCCACTGCTGCCGCACATCTTTGGTTCTTCTTTCGCCGGATCGGTCACTGCGCTCCGCTGGCTCTGCGTCTTACCGATCCTGCGAGCGCTCCACTATGCGTGGGGATCGGCCATTACCGCTTCGGCCTCCCAGTGGAACCGCACTGCCACCCAATTCGGCGCGGCCGCGTTTAATTTGTGCCTGAACGCGTTACTGATTCCGCGCTGGTCCTGGCGCGGAGCCGCCGCGGCCAGCCTGCTCACCGATGGAGCCCTCGCCCTCGCCAGCTTCTTTGTGTTACGCCAACTCATGCGTCGCGAACGCCGTGAGCTTCAGGAAATTGTCGCTGCTATCTGATCAGGGCTGAGCACTCCAAGCTCGCGCAGCAGAAACACGTAGTCGAGCGCAATCTCCTTCAAATAGTCGTATCGCCCCGAAGCTCCGCCGTGCCCCGCAGTCAGATTCGTGTGCAGCACCAGATCCCGGCGGTCCGTTCGCAGAGTCCGCATCTTTGCCACATACTTCGCCGGCTCCCAGTACATCACCTGAGAATCGTGCAGCGAGGTTTTCACCAGCATCGCCGGATACTCCTTCGCTTCGAGATTGTCGTAGGGTGAATAGCTCAGCATGTACTCGAACGCCGCCTTCTCGTTGGGATTGCCCCACTCCTCGTATTCCGGCACCGTCAGCGGCAATGTGGGATCGAGCATGGTGTTCATCACGTCGACAAACGGCACATGCGAGATGATCGCCCGATACAGATCCGGCCGCATGTTCGCAATCGCTCCCATCAGCAGGCCGCCCGCGCTGCCCCCCTCCGCTGCAACGCGATCGGGCGCGCCATACCCGTGTGCCACAAGGTGCTCCGTTACCGCAATAAAATCCGTGAAGGTGCTCTTCTTGTGCATCAGCCGCCCGGCATCGTGCCACGGCTTGCCCATATCGCCGCCGCCGCGAACATGCGCATAGGCCAGCACCAGTCCACGATCGAGCAGGCTCAGCCGGCTGCTGCTGAATCCTGTCGGCAATGAGTAGCCGTACGCTCCGTATCCATAAATCCAAAGCGCGTTTTTTCCCGGCTCGCGTTTGTCCTTCCGCCATACCAGCGATACCGGAACCTCGACCCCATCCGCTGCCTTTGCGAAGATTCTCTCCGAGGCATACTGCGTCCTGTCGAACCCGCCAGGTACCTCCTGTTGCTTCAGCATTTTCGACTCATCTGTCGCGACGTCGTACTCAAAAACCGACGCCGGCGTCACCAGGGACTGATAGGCATAGCGATACCTGGTCGTTTCGTAAACCCGATTTGCATGGGCATGGACGCTGTAGACCGGTTCCGGAAACTCGATCTCCCTGCCCTCACGCATCTCCGGGCCTCGACCAACAAAGGGTGCGACACGAATATGCTGCAGGCCCTGCCGGCGCTCCCACACCATTGCGTGCCCGGCGAACAAATCCACTTCCTCCAGCATTGCCTGGGCCCGGTGCGGGATCAGCTCGGTCCAGTTCTCGTGTCCCGGCGTCTCCATGGCGGTCGTAACCAGGCGAAAATTGCGCCCTGTATCGTTGGTTCGGATGTACAACAGCCCGTTGCGATGGTCCGCGTAGTATTCGATCTCCTCGCGCCGCGGTTCGATTATGCGCCACTGCCCTCTCGGCTGATCGGCCGGCAGAAACTGTTCCTCTGTCGTCGTGTGGCTCGAACTCTCCAGGATGATGTACAGGTCATCGCGCGTCCGCCCGGCACCAATGTTGAAGCGCTCGTCTTTCTCCTCGTAGATCAGTTCGTCATCTGAGAAAGGCGTCCCCAGCACATGCCGGAAGAACTGGAACTGGCGCTTCTGCTCCTCATCCTCGACGGTGTAGAACAGTGTCTGGTTGTCCGCAGCCCAGACCACCGACCCGACGCGATCGGCGTGTTCCTTGAAAACCTCGCCAGTGCGCAGGTTCTTCACATACAGCTTGTACTGCCGAAACCCCCGGTTGTCGCACGAGTAGGCGAGCAGACTACCGTCGTCGGAAACCACCATCGTCCCCAAAGCCATGAACGACTGGTCTTCCGCGAGCTCGTTCACGTCGAGCAGAATCTCTTCTTCGCCCTCCGGCCCCTCCGCCCTGCCGCGCCGGCGACAGAAAATCTCGTACTGCTTGCCCTCCTCGGTTCGCGAGTAGTACCAGTAGTCGCGATCGCGAAACGGGACCGAGACATCGGTCTCCTTAATGTGGCTCCGCATTTCGTCGTAGAGCTGCTTTTGCAGATCTTCCGTTCCCGCCATCACCTGCGAGCACCAGGCGTTCTCCGCCTCGAGGTACGCAATCACTTCGGGACTCTCTTTTTCCCGCAGCCACGCATATTCGTCCACCAGGGTATGCCCGTGAACGCTCCGATCTGTGTGCCTGCGCATTGCCAACGGCGGGCGCACCCGAGCTTCGCTTCCAATGCTCATCAGTCCTCTCGATGTCCGGGGAAATTCGGAAATGCAATCACATAGATGCGGAAGCGCGCTGATATCTGCGCCGGGCTCCGCACTTTAATCGCCACAACAGGAGCAATTTCCTTTGCTTTATCAGCTAATGGGCCGACTCCGCCTGGTCCAGCATGGAATAAAGGTTCTTGAAGTCAATGACCTGCTTGTACCCGTGCTCCGTCACCACCCAGGCGGTTGGCGTTTCGTGGATCCCGATTCGATCCGCCAGCGACGCGTCCGCCTTCACGTCCGCCGTCAGCTTGCCCTGAGGATCCATCACGAATGGCATAGCTGTTCCGTGCTGTTGCGCGAACGTCTGCGTGAACTTCGCAAGGTCATCCTTGGTTTCAATACTCGCCTGGTTTGCGAACACCGCATTGCGATAGTCGTCGCCCAGCTTCTTTTCCTTGCTGTCGAACCACCGCGCGTTCACGGCCGCCTGAAAACTCCAGTTGTGCTGCGGCAGGGGGAAATCGTGCCACACCCGCGGCACGTGATACTTCTCCGCAGCCTGCATGATGACCGGATTCTGCATCGCGCAGCTCGGACATTCGAGATCGGCAAACTCCACGATCGCCACCTTTGCTCCTGGCGGCGGGTGCAGGGCCGATGTGTCCCTGGGCTGAATTGGTGTTTGCTGGCCCAATGCCCCAGCCGCTACGAATAGACTCATTCCCAACAAAGCAATTTTGCGCATTCCAACCATACGTTTCAGTTTACAAAATGTCTGGGTTCCCCAGGCCGCTCTTTCCAACTCAAACAAAAAACGCCGGCAATAGTTGCCGGCGTTTTCCAGACACGTGCCCGGGCCCTATCCCTTTTTTCCCGCCCGAGCCTTCACCACCACGAATCCCAGGTAGACCAGGTGAATCAGAATCGTTGCCGTGTACGCGATCACTAAATGCCGCTGTCCCATATCCATGGTTATCTCCCTCCCGCCATCTGCGCCGGAGCCGGGGTGTAGTCCAGCGATTTCAGCGCTTCATCCTGCTCCGCTTTCTGCGCCCGGTACTCTGACAAATAGCGGAGGCTCACCACAAAAATTCCCCACATCAACCAGCCCGCCAGGTTCCACCAAACGGCCGGCATCATGCTCGGATCGATCCCCGATCCCGGGGCGCCACCGAATACGGGCGCCGGATGCTGGGTCCGCCACCACCGCGTCGACATGTACACCAGCGGCACGTCCAGGTATCCGAAAATCGCCATCACCGCCGCCAGCGTGCGCATCTGCGGCCCCGCGGCAAACCGCCGCAGCAGCAGGTAGGCCACATAAATCAGCCACAGCACCAGGGTCGAGGTCAGCCGCGCATCCCAGGTCCACCAGATTCCCCACACCGCCCGTCCCCACAGTGAACCCGTCACCAGGCCGATGAAGCAGAACACCACGCCCATCTCTGCTGAAGAGACCGCAAGCGAATCGGCTTTCATAGCCAGCGCGTGGTTCCGGTTTCGCACCGCCAGATAGACCAGGGAACACCCGAGGTTAATCGCGAAGAACAGGCCCATCCCTGCCCAGGAAGGGATGTGGTAATAGAAGATTCGTTGCACATTGCCCTGCGCAGAATCCGACGGCACCACAAACAGCGCGACGCGGAAGCCCTCCGCCAGCACGCCCAACGTCACCACCAGCCACAACCATCGCCACAGTTTCATACCCGCCTCTTTCCGCCACCGACCTTCGTCATGCTCAATACCGTATTGCCATCTGCGTTCCAAAATTCCTAATGAACATCAGGGATCGCGCTGGTCACACCTCCGTTATAGACAAAGGTGAAGCGCACCCTCACCTGGTCCACGGCAATACCATAGGGAAACGCGTCGTAGGGGGCCGAACCGGTAATTGCTGCCCGCGCAGCCCGGTCAAGGGCCGTTTTCCCTGAGGCCTGCTCGGTCGCCAGGTTCGTCACCCGCCCATCCGTGTGGATCCAGCAGGTGATCATTACCTCACCGCCCACCGATTGCGGCGGCTTTGCCAGCGTCGGCAGCGCGTGCATCCACTGCGCCTTCGTGCGATCTTCAACCGTAGGCCAATAACCTTTCAGATTGTCGCGATCGACGGGCGGAATCCTGTTCACCACCTCGACCGTCAGGGTCTCCGGATCGCTCGGCGCCCTGGCTGCCCCCTGGGGTTCCTCGGGCAGCGCCTTTCCCTTCTGCGCCGGCTTTCCGTCCGCGGTTGTTCCCTGCGCCATGCCGGTCTGGAATCCCAACAACAACAGCGCCATCACCGCAAGTCCACCTTGTATCCGCTTCATTTGACTAACCCTCCTTGTCGGCCACCATCATAATTGTGTTCTGTCCAACCAGAACCTCACCAGCCGCTCTTTCCGCATCCATATCAATTAGAGTAAAAAGGTTAGACCATGGCTTGGACCACCCTCATCCTCGGCGTTCTCCTGATGGCCATTGGCCTCGCCGGCCAGATCTTCGGCATCCGCAAATCCTCCACCCTCGCCCCCCAGGATCGCCACACCCGTAACTGGATCTTCACGGTCGGCACGGTCGTCATCGGTCTCTGGGTAGTCGCCTTCTCTGCCGCGCACTTCCTGCATCACCATCACTAAACCTTCCACCCCTCCTGCGACCTGATGCCGAAGGCGCCCGCCTAATCGACAAGGGCTTATTCAGCGTGCAGGACCACTTCAAACAGCATCACGCAAACGGTGGTGAAAATCACGTCATATGCAGCCAGCATTTTGATCCATAACCCCGGGTCCGACTCTCCCGTCAAAATTGCGGTCGCGGACATCACCATCCCCAGCAAAGCGGGGATAAAGATGGGAAAAAGTATCAGCGGCAGTAACAATTCGCGGTTGCGCGTCCGGATGGAGAGTGCCGCAAAGAAGACTCCGTTCACAATCAGCGCCCACGTCCCCAGCGGCAGCACCAGCAGCAACAGCCATGCATTACCAAGGGCGTGCAGGTTGTAGAACATGACGAAGACCGGCGCGATCACCAGCTCAACCACCATCACAAACAGAAAATTCGCCAGCGTCTTGCCCAGAAACAGCGACGCAGCGGGTGCCGGCGTCATCCTGAGCGCATCCAGCACCTGATTCCGCAGTTCCCGCGCCCACGCCTGATTCAGCGCGCTCACCGCCGCAAACATCGCGGCTACGCACAGGATCCCGCCTGCAATCTGCCGGCTCACGGCCCGGGTCGGATCGAACGCCAGGCTAAACAGCACCACGACCAGCAGCGCAAAAAACAGCATCGAATTGATCGCGTCCTTCGATCGCCACTCCAGCTGCAGGTCCTTCTTCAAATGCATCAGGAAGTATGCGCTCTTCATGCCGCACCCTCTCTCCGCACGTCCCTGGTCAAATCCGCGACGGTCGCGTTCGCCGCCCGCAGATAGTCTGCTGGGCTCAGCACTACCTGCACGCCCCGCGTTCCCGCCGATACCGACACGACATCGAACAGCTCTACCGTCTCATCCACATAGACCGGAAAATCCTTCTTTGCCCCAAACACGGTCACGCCGCCGCGCACATATCCTGTCAGCGGCTGCACATCTTTCAACGAAGCCATTTCCGTTTTTCGCGTCCCGGCCGCAGCGGCAAGTTTCTTAAAATCCAGTGCCGCGTCGCCCGGCACCACGGCAAACACATGTTCACGCTCGTGGGTCACGCAGAGCAGCGTTTTGAACACCTGCTCGGCCGGCAGGCCAATCTTCTCCGCCACTACGATTGCCGAAAACTCTTCCAAAGCGACTTCATATTCGCGAATCTCATAGGCGATCCCGAGCCCCTCGAGAATCCGCGCAGCATTCGTCTTTACCGGGATTTTCGTCATCGGACCGCACCCACGCCGCCGGTCAGATGCATTGCCCCACTCTTCGCGTAGGGTCCCTCTTCCAGGCTCGCCACCGACCCCGCCTCCAGCGTCAGGACAAAATCTGCCAATGGCTCCGCCAGCTCCCGCTGATGGGTGGTCAGCAGAATCGTCCGCTGCTCCGTGCGAAAGGTCTCCAGCAGACGCAGCATCTGGTGCGCACTCGTAATATCCATATTCGAAAACGGCTCGTCGAGCAGCAGCAGTTCCGGCCGCGAGATTAACACCCGTGCTAATGAAGCCCTCTGCTTCATCCCCTGCGAATACTGCCCCACGGGCCGCGCCAATGCGGAATCGAGGCCCACACTCCGCAGTGCCTCCTCCGGCCCCACACAATCCCTTCCCCGATAGAGACTCGCGAAATAGCGCAGATTCTCCACGCCGGAAAATTCGTCGTAGAGCATGGTGGCGTGGCTCATATACCCGATCCGCTCGCGCGCCTCCATTGGATCCTCAGACGTGCCATCCGGCTCGAACACGCGGACCGTTCCATAACTCGGCTTCAGCAGCCCGGCCAGCGTGCGCAGCAGCGTCGATTTGCCTGCCCCATTCGGCCCCAGCACCAGATAGCAACGCCCGCGTTCCAGCCGCACCGACACTTTGCGCAGCGCTGCGAACGTGCCGTAGAGCTTCGAAACCTCCGCGAACTCCGCGATGATGCCGTTCATACTCGCTTCCTGCGCACACGCGACGCGATACACACACCACGCCCCCAGCTTAGGGAGCCGCAAGCGATGCTGATCCGCTTTTCTAAACCCTAAACTCTAATCCTGAACTTTACTTTTCCTATTGTCCGCCCGTAGCCGGGGTTGCCATCGCCGTATTCTCGGGCGCACCCGCCTGCTTCTGGCCAGGCTGGGCCGGCGCATACTTTGAGGCGCATTTGGCCTGCAGCTGCGTTGCGTGAAAAACGCCGTCCCGTCCAAATGTTCCAATGGCCAGCGCCTGGCTGTTGTCTTTGAACGTGTCCGGCGGCGGCTCCTCACCGGTGTAGGACACCTTCAGCTTTCGATCCACTTCCACCAGAGTGAACTGCGCGTGCGACCCATCGCGCACGATACTGCCGGGCACCACGCTCCCCGCCACACGAAGGTTTCGGGTATACGCCTTTCCGCCCATCGACTGCAGTTCCTGAATCGTGACGTAGTAGCTCTTGTTCGCCTCCACGCCGGTCACCGCGAGATACGAAATCGCGCCCACGATCAGCACCACCGCTACCGCAATCCGCACCGTCTGCTTGTTGCCGTTCTTCATGATGTCCTTATTGTAAGCAGTTCCGCCGTAACCTCGCATGTGACATATATCACCGTGGCCGCGGACGGCCCTCAGGGCGCGCGCACCCCAGGCAGCGATTTCGGCTTTAAGTCCGTTGTCTTCCGCACCCCCACATGCAAACGCACGATTTTCCCAGGCTCCGCGTCGACGTGGAAAATTGCAATATCCCCCTGCATTTCTGTCGGTTGAGGATCCGAATCGACCCTCCACCCCTTTGGAACCTCTTCCAGCACAACGAAAGCCACCGGTTTCATCGTGATCCCCGAAGGCGCTGGCGGCGAACCCGAGGGTGCCTGCGATCCGCTGCATGTCTGCGCCATCGCTGCGCCCGCAAGAAGCAGAGTCTTCAGAGGTCCCGCTGCGAATCGTGGCATCTCCATTCGCCACCCCGGACTATCTGCTGGCTTCGTCGCAGGGAACAGCGTTTCGCCATCACGAACAAATTTCAAACCGTCTTCAGATAAGTGGTGTAAGGCAAATCACCCATCGAGATAAACGGAAGCATTCGCACCGGACCGCCAGCAGTATCCATCTGCCATTGCCGCTCGCTCAGCCGCTGCGCTCCGAGTATCTGTTGGCGCGTCACACTCGGCAGGGAGCTACCCTGCTCCGACTTTACTGCCATCAGCACGATCGGCCCCCGCACCAGCGCTACCGTCTCCGGGTGCCGCTCATCGATCGCCTCCAGCCTCATTTTCAAGGGCAATTCCAGTTCCACGCGGTCGCCACTCTTCCACATGCGCCGAACCGCCGCAAACTGCCCTGGCGCGGCCAGATCCTTCTGCCTCACCCCGTTCAGTAACAGCGACGCACCTTGCGCCCAGGCCGGAATTCGGAAATAGAGCGTCTGCTCCTCCGGCCGTGAACTTGTCACCGTAAGCGTTACATTCTCTTCGAAAGGATAATTTCCCTCCTGGGCGAGAGACAGCGACACTCCATCCTCCGTCCACCGCAGTGTCGACGGCACATAGAGGTTCACATAGACCGCTCGCACGCCGCGAAAATATGTATTGATTCGGTAGTCTGCAGCTACCTGGGGCAGCGTTCCTGAGCAGCAGGGCCAGCGGTCCCGGTGATAGACCCGTTCCCCATCGGAGTTGTAATCCGAGTAATAAAACGTTCGTCCATTCTCCTCAAGGGGCTTCGCCCCCAGCACGGTGTTGTACATCACCCGCTCCATGCTGTCGCCGTAGTGCGCTTCGCGGGTAACGCGCAATAAATAGCGGGTGAGCTTGAAGTGCGCATAGGATCCGCACGGCGTCTCGAAGCTGGCGTGCGTTTTCGTCAGGCTGGTGTACAGGTCATCGCTGCCCGGAGCTCGCAGCAACTCGTCCGGACCCCACCCACCGGTCGCAAAACTCTGCGCCTCAACCATGGCGAGGCCGTTACGCGCAGCTCTCAAATGCTTCTCGCTCCCCGCCACCAGGTACGCGGCTGCTGCCGAGTTCAACGAATTCACATGACTGTACGCATGCCGCCCAGCGAGCACATTTTCATTCCGCGACAGGGGATCGAACCACGGACCGTCGTCCAGGTATTGCTTTCCGAGATCGAAGTACCGCCGGCCCGCGCCCCTCTGGTACGCAAGGAACAAATTTTCCGGCATCGTGTAGGACTCGTCCCACGTCCATGAAGGATCGTCGTGATCCATCCGCCACCGCGCGCCATGCTCGATTGCATGCCCCGGCAGATGTGGCTCGGCGATGTCCGTCACTCTCTCCAGGATAGCGAGCGCGTTCGGATCACCCACGAGGGTGTGAGAATCAATGAGCCCGAGCAGCACTTTGTCGTACGTGTAGGCCGGAAATCGATTCTTCACAAACACGTCCGCAGTGACCGCCTCTGCAAACATCTGATTCAGCCGAATCACCTTTTCCTGCGTCGCTTTATTTCCGGTGATCGCATACCCACGCGCCAATGCCGATACCCACTGACCAAACGTGCATCCCGGGGCAAATCCCTCGCCTGACGGCTTGCGGTAGTCGTAGTCCGCATCGTAGTCGTACCAGCCGCCCAGATTTTCGCCCGGCGCCGTCATCCCTGACATCTGCCGGAAAGGCTTGAGCAAACTGTCTTCGCTCAATGCCATCAGCACAGCATGGGTCTGGTGTAACTGGGTCTCGTGCAGATCGCTTGCCAGCAGCACATTTGCGTAGCCAAACTCCGTGAGCGGTAGATCCGGAGCAGCGTCTGCTCCGAATGACAGTGCATGGCAGCATCGCCCGGCTGCTGCCGACCCCACCGCCAATGAACCCGCGTGCAGAAACTTTCTCCGCGAAATTCGGCCTGGACCTCTCACCTTCATTGCCTCCGCTTCCGATCCAGGCATACGCCCGATGGCCCCCGCCGGTCAATGCCCCTAACCCGCACGGGCTGACGCAAAAACGCCCGGCAGTTGGCCGGGCGTTTTCAATCCTCAGACGCTTTACGCCGTCACCGGCTGCTCCGCGTTCACCCGCACCGGCGTCAGCCAGCCAAACCGATCCGGCTTCAGCCCGTTAGCAATCCCCATGTACTCGTCGCGCAGCTGCACGGTGATCGGTCCAGGATTTCCATCCGAAACCTGAATCCGATCCACCGACCGGATCGGAGTCACCTCTGCCGCGGTTCCCGTGAAGAACACTTCATCCGCGATGTAAATCATCTCCCGCGGCATGGCCTGCTCCACCACTGGAATCCCGAAGTGCCGCGCCAGGGTCAGCACGGAGTCGCGTGTGATGCCCGACAGAACCGAGTTCGCCAGCGGTGTCGTGTACAGCACTCCGTTGCGTACGAGGAACAGATTCTCACCCGATCCCTCGGACAAATACCCGTTCACATCCAGCGCAATTCCCTCGGCATAGCCGTTGGCATCGGCTTCCATCCGAATCAGCTGCGAGTTGGCATAATTTGCGCCCGTCTTTGCCAGCGAGGGCATCGTATTCGGCGCCAGCCGGCTCCAGGACGAGATGCACACGTCGGCCGCGTCACCCGCGACATACTTGCCCCACGGGAAGTTCGCGATGTACACCTCAATCGGCGTTCCCTTCGGGTTCACGCCAATCTCGCCATACCCGCGCAGAGCGATCGGACGAATATAGCAAGGTGCAATGTTGTTCGCCTCGACCGTCTCGACCACCGCCGAACTCAGCTGGTCCAGCGACCACGGCAACGTCATCCGATAAATGCGCGCCGAGTCGATCATGCGCTGCATATGTTCCGGCAGCCGAAATACAGCCGCGCCTTCCGGCTGCGCATAGCACCGAATGCCTTCGAAAACCGACGACCCATAATGAACCACATGGCTCATCACGTGAATCTGCGCCTTGTCCCAGGGGATCAGGTTGCCGTTGTGCCAGATTTTGGCAGTGGGATGGATGGGCATGCGAATGCCATCTCCTTTCAGCTCTGAAAGATTGATTATATCTGCCCCGCCTCACGATTTGCTGAACCGGAATCGGAGCGGCGAGGGAAGCCCACGCGCCAGAGGATTCAATCGCCTCACGAAGCGCAACAGATCAAAGTCGGTCGTCGCCCGCGGCCCCACAGCCACTTTGACTTTGCCTTCACCGCCCATTAAAGTCAGTAGTGGCCCGCTCTGCGGTTGAGCCTTCCTTCTGGCCCCCGCAAATAGCGTCCCCGTCGTCTAGCCCGGCCCAGGACACCGCCCTTTCACGGCGATAACACGGGTTCAAATCCCGTCGGGGACGCCAA
>DASXDF010000052.1:0-8216 GCA_036490815.1 Acidobacteriaceae bacterium | reverse complement strand
GGGTTTTCGATGTCGGTGAAGCTTTCGCCGATGGTGATGCCGGGGACGCCGGCGATGGCGACGATGTCGCCGAGCACGGTCTCGGTGATGTCCGTGCGCTTGAGGCCGTCGAAGCTGAAGAGCTTGGTGATCTTGACGGTCTGGAGCGAGCCGTCGCGCTTGGAGACGGCGACCTCCTGGCCGGTGCGGAGGTGGCCATTGAAGACGCGGGCGATGGCGAGACGGCCGAGGTAGTCGGAGTAGTCGAGGTTGGTGACAAGGATCTGCAGCGGGCCTTCCTCATCGCCCTGCGCGACGGGAATGGTGTTGAGGATGAGCTCGAAGAGCGGCTGCAGGTTGGTGCCGGGATCGGCGAGGTCCATGGTGGCAGTGCCGGCTTTTCCATTGGTATAGATGACGGGAAACTCGAGCATGCTCTCGTCGGCGTCGAGATCGATGAAGAGGTCGTAGACCTCGTTGAGGACCTCCTGGGCGCGGGCATCGGGGCGGTCAATCTTGTTGATGACGAGGATGGGCGTGAGCTTGGCTTCGAGGGCCTTCGACAACACGTAGCGCGTCTGCGGGAGCGGGCCTTCGGAGGCGTCGACGAGCAGGACGACGCCGTCGACCATCTTGAGGGCGCGCTCGACCTCACCGCCGAAGTCAGCGTGGCCGGGGGTGTCGACGATGTTGATCTTGGTGTCTTTGTAGTGGATGGCCGTGTTCTTGGCGAGGATGGTGATGCCGCGCTCGCGCTCGAGGTCATTGGAGTCCATGACGCGCTCGGCGACAGCCTCATTGGCGCGGAAGGTGCCGGACTGGCGCAGCATGGCGTCGACGAGGGTGGTCTTGCCGTGGTCGACGTGGGCGATGATGGCGATGTTGCGGATGGGCTGCGTGGCGATAGCGGTGGCGGTGCTCACTGGAAAAGGGGTCCTGTCTGGGCGCTGGTGCGAGATGGGTTCAGGGTCGCGCGAGCGCGAAAAGAACGTAACTAACTAAGTTTATCGCAGCTTTGCGGTTTATCGCCGGCTTTGCGGTTGCAGGCGTGTAATCGAGAGGAAGTGGGCACGGTTCTTGTGCTTCGGGCTTGCTATTCGTTGTTTGGGGCGAGTGCGGCCAAACCGTATAGTGAGGGGACATTGCCGCTGAATGTATGTGCGCGCGCACGCGGAGGATCGAAGGACAGATGGGCGTTGCGTTGGTGAAGAAGCCAGTCGTTTGTGCCGCGCTGCTGGCGTGTTGTGTTGTTCCCGGGCTGCAGGCGCAGACGACGGCTCCGGCGAGCACACGGATGGTGCTGATCGATCAGGATGGCTCGGGGCCGGGCGGCTCAGACCAGATGGCGATGATGGCGCTGCTCGCGTCGCCGCAGGTGACGGTGCTGGGTATCACGATGGTCACCGGAGACCAGTGGGAGCCCGAGGAAGTGGCGCACACGCTGCGCATGCTGGAGCTGATTCACCGCAGCGAGGTGCCGGTGGTCCCCGGCGCAGTGTTTCCGCTGGTGCGCAATGAGGCCGAGTCTATGGCGGCGCGGGCGTTTGATGGCAGCTCGCCGTGGTATGGCGCGTGGACCGAGCGGCCGACGTATCACGCGCCGTTTGTGGTGCCCAAGCTGCCGGAGGGGGAGCCGACGACCAAGCCGCTCGAGGAAGATGCAGCGCATTTTCTGATTCGGCAGGTGCATGCGCATCCGCATGCGGTGACGATCTACGCGGCGGGGCCGCTGACCAACATCGCGCTGGCACTGGCGATCGACCCGGAGTTCGCGACGCTGACCCAAGGCATCGTACTGATGGGCGGAAGCCTGGCGCCGCGCACCGACGATCCGGAGTTTGCGACCAATCCGCGCCACGAGTTTAACTTCTGGTTCGACCCGGAGGCCGCGCACATCGTGCTGCGGGCCGCGTGGCCGCGGATCGACCTGACGACGGTGGACATCTCGGTGAAGACGCGGTTTACGCCGGAGATGATGAAGGAGATTCGCCAGTCGACGACGCCGGCTGCGCAGTATGTGGCGGAGTACAGCCACGAGTTTCACTACCTGTGGGACGAACTGGCGGCAGTGGCGTGGCTGGATCCGAAGATCATTACGACCGAGCGCGCGCTGTATGTGGATGTGGACCTGGCGCGCGGGCCGCACTACGGCGACACGCTGACGTGGACCGCAGCGAACCGGCCACGCGATCGGCAGCTGCAGCTGGTGCATGTGCAGGAGGATCTGGACGCGCCGAGGTTTTATCGGGAGTTTGTTGCGTTGATGCGGGCTGGGCCGGTAAACAATTGAGCGGGCTTGGCTTACACGTCGTGGCGACCGGCCATGCGTGCAAATGACGAGTTTTCAATAAGATTTTGGCGCAAGGCGCTGGATCGAACGGGCTTGGACAGAAAACCTAAGTCTTGTCTAATCCAGCCCGACGAATTCCTCGTGGCTTCGATGGATTCGCGGCGCCCGTCCTCCACTTATCGGGACGATCTTCCAAATTGCGTACTGCTTCGGTCGCGATTCCTTCAAAAATGGCCCAGAGTCGCCGAAATCGGTTTTGGCAACCAACCTGCTTACAAATCTCTCAGGCTCACTCAAAAAATATAGCCAAAGGAAGAGTCAATGTCCTCTCTGCGCTCTCTTATTTTCATCCGTCGAGCAGTATTCGCCGTTCTGGCGATCTTCATTGTTGTGGCGACCGGCTCTGCTCAGCAGACCAATGGAACCATCGCGGGAGCCGTGGTGGATTCCACGGGCGCCGCGATTGCCGGCGCGACCGTAACGAGCACCTCGCTAGAGACAAGTGCCGTCCGTTCGGCCAAGACAGGAAAGGTAGGCAGCTACCGGATTGAGTCTGTCAACCCCGGAACCTACCGGATCGAGGTGACAGCGCCCTCGTTCTCGAAGGCCACGATCGCCCATACGGTGGTCGATGCCTCGGTGGTGACGTCCGTGAATGTGACACTGACCCCTGGAAGCGCATCGACAGCCATCGAGGTGAATGCGGGCGATATTGCGCTGCTCAATACAGAGAGCGCTGGAATCAGTGAGACGATCTCTCCTGCCGAGCTTAACAATCTGCCTATCGCGAGCGCAAATCCCTACGCTTTGGCGTTCACGCTTCCGGGAGTGTCCCAGGTAACCGCCGCCGACTTTACGAATGGAACGTCGTATGCAGGCAGCGGAGCAAGACCGCGCTCCAATAACTTCCTGATCGAAGGCGTAGACAATAACGATCAGGGACTTCATGGACAGGCCTTTCAGCCGGAGAACATTGAAGCCTATGAGGAGACGACCTTTCTGCTGAACGCCTTCCCTGCGGAGTATGGGCGCGGCGGAACGGTTGCCAACCTGTTGCTCAAGAGCGGCACCAACGAGTTCCATGGAGCGGCCTATGAGCGCATTGAGAACTCCTCGTTCGATGCTGCCGACAAGAACGACATCCTGAATGGGGTGCCGAAGTCCCTGTATCGCGAAAATATCTTCGGCTTCCGGTTCGGAGGCCCCATCATTCACGATCGCTTCTTCTTCTTCTTCTCGAACCAGTGGGACCGGTACCGCTCCACTTCCAATCTGAGCGTGCTGACGGTTCCGACAGCGGCCGGTTACGCCTTGCTGAATTCGCTTCCTCCAAACCCCCGTATCACCAATCTGATCACGGCGTACGGCGGTCTGGTGGGAACGAACCCGCTCTATGCCGAGTCCATCGACCTGGGTCCGGACCCGGCGTGCGTTCCACCTGACGGTGGATCATGCCCTGATCGTGGCGCCGTGGATTTTGCAGGCGTGCAGCGGTCTCTGGGCAGCGGAAGCAACAGCCGTGAGCTCGAAGCCACCTCGGACTTCATCATCTCGGATAAAGACAAGCTGCGGGCCCGTTTCATTCAGAGCCCGTTCGCCACACCGTACGACACCGGCAACTTCCCGGCGCAGCTGCCTGGCTTCGATACGGACCAGGACGGCACTACCTACAACGCGGGACTGGCCGAGACGCACATCTTTTCTCCAGGCGTTCTGAATGAAGCGCGCCTCGCGTGGAGCCGGATCGGTTTCAATTTCGCGCTGCGCGCCGACACGCTTGCCAATCCTCTTGCCCTGATGCCGGCCATCAGTATCGCCAACATCACGGGCTATGGCATCCCGGCGGGAACGGTGCCGCAGGGACGTTTCCAGAACACTTATCAACTTCAGGACTCTCTGAGCTGGACGCACGGTGCTCATTCGATGAAGTTCGGATTCGATATTGAAGACCAGCGCATCAAGGACGGTATTCCGTTCAATTTCTACGGTTCCATCGGGTACACCGACTCAAAGACGGACGACACGGCAGACAACTACACCGCGCTCGCCAACTACATCGACGACTTCGGAGGGACCTCCACAAACGACGAATCGACGATTCAGTTTGGCAATCCTACGGCTCGACCTGAGGTCTGGGTACAGAGCTATTTTGCCGAGGACAGCTGGAAGCTTCGGCCCAATCTGACCCTGGAGTATGGCCTGCGCTACGAGTTCAACGGCGCGCCGCTGAATTATCTCCCGAACCCGGCCTTCAACTCAGCGAATCCCGCAGCGTTCCCCGGCGGCGTTCCCGAGATCGCGGACAAGACGAACTTCGGTCCGCGCGTCGGCGTCAACTACGGCTTCACGCGCAAGACGGTCGTCAGCGCGGGCTTCGGCATGTTCTACGATCACATCTTCAGCAACATTATCGACAACATTCAAGGCAGCTCGCCGAATTCGGCGGCCAAAGCGGTGTTCACGTCCACAACCGGCCGCGGAACACCCAACTGGTCGCAGTCCCTCAACGTGTGCCCGACCTGCGCGATTACGAGCACGACGGCTTTGGCGACGGACACAGCCAATGTGGCCGCGCAACATCTGCTCGATCCGCTTACCTTCCAATACAACCTGCGCATTCAGCAGGAGATTCCCGCCGATTTCATGTTCAGCGTCGCCTATGTCGGCGCGCGTACGGAGCATGACTACGCTACGACGGAGTTCAATCCCACGATTCAGGGCGGCCCGCGCCTGTTCCCCACACGCGGCCGCATTATTCGCGAGGACAACACCGCCGACTCCAACTACAACGCCGCCGAGTTTGAATTGCAGCATCGGACCAAGCGCGGTCTGACGTTCCGCGGGGCGTATACCTTCTCGAAGATGCTCGACGATGGCTCGGAAGAGTTCACCAGCGGCAATCTTTCCACGTATTCCGAGGAACAGTACCCCGCGCCGCGCGGACGGGAGTATGCGAACTCCGCATTCGACCACCGCAACATCGTGACGGGATCGGTCGTATACCAGATCCCCACGTGGCACGCGGAGGGCGCCGCTCGTGTGGCCGGAGCGATTGTCAATGGATGGACCTTTGGCGCCGTCTCCAACTTCCAATCCGGCAATCCGATCAACGTAGAGATCGGCTATGACTGGAATGGCGACGGCATTGGAAACGACCGCCCCATTCTTTCCAACCCAAAGGCTCCGCTGGCTACATGGGCCATCAAGGGAGAAGACTTCTTCGACGTCAATCCCGGCACGCTCTGCGACGGAGCTTACTTCTGGGATACGAACGACGACTGCCACGTGGTCCAGGCCAGCGATGTCCACTGGATTACGTCTAACTTCTACACGACTCAAAATACGGTTGGGCGCAATTCTCTGACGACCGATCACATGATCAACACAGACGTCTCGATTGGCCGGTCGTTCAAGACCTTCGAGAAGCAAGACTTTTTGTTCCGCGCTGAGGCGTTCGACGTCTTCAACCACGGAAATACCGGCAACTACAACGCATCCCTGGTCACCGGGACCTTTGCTCCTGGCTTCGGAACAGACACCTTCGGGGTTAAGGACATTACGGCCTCCGGACATAGGAATCTTCGCTTCTATGTCAGGTACGAGTTCTAAACGGGAAGTTGCTTTAGATAACCGGAGGGCCTGCAGCGACGTTTGCTGCAGGCCTTCTGCTTTGTGGCCTTCCTTGTGTGGCGTGTGTTTTCTGTCCGGGCACTCTATCGGAGCCGACAGCTAGAATCCTTGCAGTGAATGCAGCCTTCGAGTTCGAGCGGCGGCTGGAGTTTCGGCCGGAGTCGGCGGACGAGATTCTGCGCGAAGTTCCTGCCGCGCCAGGCGTGGTTTGCCTGCGGGGTGCACAGGCCGCCGATCAGCCTTATCTCACGCGAGGAGCCGATGTGCGGCGGCGCCTGCGGCGGCTGCTGGCCTCCCCGGAGGCTGTCGATGAGCAGGGGCGGCCGGTTCTCTCGAAACGTCTGGACCTGCGGAACCGTGTGCGCTCGATCGAATGGACGCAGACGGGCTCGGAGTTCGAGTCGACGGTGGTGCTGTACTGCGCGGCGCGGCAGATCTTCGGTCAGGAGGAGGCGCGCAGACGGTTGCATCTCTATCCGCCGTATGTGCTGCGGATGACGATGTCGCACGAGCATCCGCGCGTGTACGCGACGAATCGGCTGGGGCGGAAGGCGATTGCGGAGTCTGTTGGGCCGTTTCCGTCGCGCGCGGCTGCCGAGCGTTATGCCGATGCCGTTCTGGATTTGTTCAAGCTGCGCCGCTGCCATGAGGACCTCGAGGTCAGCCCCGAGCATCCCGGATGCGCCTACGGCGAGATGAAGATGTGTATGGAACCCTGCAAGGCCGCGTGTTCACGGGAGGAGTACGTGGCTGAGGCGGAGCGGGTGCGCGCGTTTCTGTGGACGAATGGTGTGTCGATGCTGGCGGAGACTGCGACGCGACGGGAGGCGGCCAGCGAGGCGATGGATTTCGAAGAGGCGGCCGCACAGCACAGGCTGTGGGAGAAGGTGAAGGCGGCCGCGGGGCTGGTGGACGAGTTGGTGCATCCGCTGGCGGAGCTGCGAGTGCTGATTGTGCAGCGAGCGGCGGCACGGGGACGCGATGTGGCGCAGGAGGCGGCGGTCTTTCTTTTCAAGGACGGGAGGATTGTGGGGCCGGAGCCGCTCTCGACGCTGGGGGTGCGGGTGGTGCGGGAACAGACGGCGGTGGGGAGCTCGTTGTTTGCGCAGCCGCTGATGCTGGCTGCAATTCCGCTGGAGGGAGCGGGTGAGCAGGTCGGCGAGCCAGCGGAGCAGCGGGCGGGCGAGGATGCAGAGGCCGTTGCGGCGCTCAATCCCGAGCAGCGGGCGCGGACGGTGATTGAGCGACTGGAAGAGCAGGTGCGCGAGGCGGGAGCTCCTGAAATTGATGAGCGCTGCGATTATCTGGCGCTGCTGCGGCGGTGGTATTACCGGCCCGAGAAGCAGCGCGCGGGGGCAGTCCTTCTGCCGAATGCGGAGGGTGGATGGCCGGTGCGACGGGTGTTGAATGCGGCGGCGCGCGAGGCTCTGGGCAAGCCGCGGGAGCTGGCAGCGGTGGATCGGGAGGCGGCAAAGGAGATGAAGACGCGGGTGCTGCATGAGGGGCGCGAGGGTGTGGAGCGCGTGGTTCCGGTGCTGCCGAAGCGGAGCAGAAGGAAGAAGACGGCACCGGCGGATGTGCTTGGTGATGGAGATGGACCGAGCATGAAGGAGCCGTAGCGCGTGTCCCCGGGTACGGAGAAGCGCCTCCCGGCGCCCATTCCGGTTGCGGCTGCGTAAACCGAATTCAATGAGCGTATCGGCTGGTTATCGCCGACTGAAACCAAAGTTAGCCAACACCTGAATTTTGGGGATGCTGCCGGGGTCGAGCAACTTCTGCTCTGGTGTCCGTGTTGGACAGTACACGGCGTAACCAGCCGAGGACATAGGAAAAGCCAAAGGGCCTATGAAATAAGCTGGTCGTTCGCCATTCATCGGGCAGCGCGTATGATTGCGCTCTTCAGGGCCACCCTCAAATCCCATCGCTACCGGAGGCGAATACCATGCGCCGATTCCAGGTTTCAGCGCACTTTGGGCCCATTTCCATCGCGATGTTTCTCCTAACCGCCGTGAGCACGCGGCAGGTTCTCCATGCACAAGCGCCCGCTGCCGGCACCACGGTCGCCGTCCGAATGATCGACACCGTAAACTCCGGCAGCGATCCCGCAGGCAAGCAGTACCGCGCCTCCCTCACCCAGGCGGTCGACGCCGGCAACGGCAGCTCAATTGCGCAAGGCGCCGCCGCAACCGTCACCCTGACCAGCAGCGGATCGGGGTACACCGCGCATCTCTCCTCCATCACCATCAACGGCCAGGCGGTCGCGGTCACCAGCAACTCCGCGTCGGTTTCTGCTGTCGGGCAATACGCTCAGTCGAGA
>DASXDF010000051.1:0-2071 GCA_036490815.1 Acidobacteriaceae bacterium | reverse complement strand
CGAGCGAGTCGTAGCGAGCGGGGCCAAAGCCAGGGACGGGGAAGAAACGTAACAGCGCCCAGTATCCAATGAGCAGAGCGGCAATGATGACGACGAGCGTGGCGGCGGTACGGTTGCAGGTGCTCTGCGCGGCTGCAGGATCTCGATCGCCCGGTTGGCTGGCGGCGAGATAGAGCAGAGCGGCAGCGGCATAGCAGAGTGCGATGCGTTGCAGGATGCCGGGAATGCGCAGGTGATGAAGGTCATAGGCGGGGAAGCCGTTGACGGCGAGGCCGAGCAGGGTCAGTGCAATGACGCGAATCAGGATATGGGTGATGAGCTGGACGTGGGTAACGCCACGGCGAAGACGCGCCTGGGTGGAGAAGACGATGGAGATGCCGACCATGAAGAGGAAGGCGGGGAAGATCATGTCAGTGGGTGTAGCGCCCTGCCATGCAGCGTGAAGGAGCGGTGGGAAGACGGCGGAATATGTGCCGGGGTCGGTGACGAGAATCATGCCGACGATGGTGAGGCCGCGCATGACATCAAGCGAGAGCAGCCGGGTGGGAGCGGCCGCGAGGGAAGCGAAGGCTGGAGCGACAACTTCCTTTTGTCGAGCCTGTTGGAATACCGGCATGGTGCGCCTCCGGCGGAGAGCGGATCGGATTTGGGTACGATTATGCACGTGCGCAAAGGTTTGCGCAAAGGGAATAATTCAATATTGGGCTAGTCTTACCAAAGGCGAGGATGGCGGTTGGGAAGCCGGGTCGGCAGTTCCGCGCCGAAACAAAACGGCCCACGACGCACATCAAGAGGTGTGGATCGTGGGCCGCTCGGCGGTCGGTAGTGGTTACGCCTGAGTCGTGCGCGTATGCAGACGCCTGGACACGTATGGCTTGCAGACGTGACAGGCGGGACCGATATGCGAACGCGACATGGCCCGAACTATAGACCTCGATTCGCCGGTCTGTCTATGCGGCTGCGGCGTTTTTTGCCTCAGCAGGTGGATGGGATGACGGCAGTCTCGTACTGCTGCATTTAGAAATGAGCGTACCAAGGGAGGGTTCCATGAAGTTTCTTTCGAGCCAGCGGTTTCTTGCGGTGTATTCGGGCGCGCTGACGATTGTGTTCTGCGTCACGGTGCTTTGCGGATTTACCGGCGCAACGGCGAAGCGGCAGAACTTTGACGAGATCGATGTGCACCGCATCAATGTGCGCGAGCCGGATGGGACGCTGCGCATGGTGATTTCGAACATGCGGAGCTTTCCGGGTGCGATCGTCAAGGGCAGGGAGTATGCGCACCAGGACCGGAAGGCGGCAGGCATGCTGTTCTACGACAACGAGGGGACGGAGGATGGCGGACTGATCTTCGGTATGTCAAAGGACGCGCAGGGCAACGTGACGGACGCGAATGTGCACCTGAGCTTTGACCAGCACATGCAGGACCAGGTGCTGACGCTGGATGGTGGTGAGGAGGACGGCGAGCGGTACTCGACGATCGCGATGAACGACCAGCCGGACTATCCGATTACCGAGACGATCCAGGCGATGAACCGCATCGACAAGCTGCCGAAGGCCGAGCAGAATGCGGCCTGGAAAGGCTTCTTCACGACGCACGCGCGACCCCATCAGCGGGTGAAGCTGGGACGGCTGGAGGACAAGTCGGCGGCGCTGGTGCTGAAGGATGCCGACGGCAGGAGCCGCATCGTGATGAAGGTGGCGGCGGATGGCGCGCCTTCCCTGGAGTTTCTGGATGCGGATGGGCGCGTGGTGAGCGAACTGCCGCAGAAGAAGTGAGAGCGGGCCTATAATCGCCGCATGTCTGGGCACGGAACGGCGCGGCCGGAGATTGGGAAAACAGGAGGCAGGCGACGCCACTGGAACTGGCTGCTGGCGCTGCCTCTGGTGCTGCTGGTGTATCCGGGGATGTACGCACGATCGACGCCGGAGTTGTTCGGGTTTCCGTTTTTCTACTGGTATCAATTCGCCGTGGTGGTTGCGACTGCGCTGCTGACGGGCGGGGTGTATTGGTTGACGCGCAACCGCACCGACGAAGGGCCGACCGGCCGGTCGAGTTCGTAACCGGCAAGGG
>DASXDF010000050.1:0-119676 GCA_036490815.1 Acidobacteriaceae bacterium | reverse complement strand
GGGCAAGCGGCTTGGCGCGGATTATGCGCAATCGGCCACCCTCTCCTTTACGGCAGCTGGTAACAACTTTGAGCTGGCTATTGCTGTAGCGGTTTCGGTCTTTGGTCTGAACTCTGGAGAGGCGTTCGTCGGTGTCGTGGGCCCGCTGATAGAAGTGCCAGCATTGATCGGCTTGGTCAACGTGGCCTTCTGGCTGAGACAGCGGTACTTTGGGCAGGAGGCCATAGGCTTTCATGCACGTCCGGTCAAAGACGCCCAATAAAATGTCTCGGCAACGCTGAGACGATTTGCCAGCGGTGCATATTGCTGTTGGATTCCGAGATAGGCTCGATAGGCAGGAACAGACGCCGTAGGCATCAGATTCGCTGGAACTTGGAACGTCGCGAGGGTGCTTGAGCACCCTTCCGCACCCTTAAAATTTGAAAAAGATCGATTTGGACTGGACCTCTGCCTTAGTCATACCTCTGCTGCTGCACGGCAGAGGTCCGACTCTCGGAGTACTCAATCTTCGAGGGTGCTGGCGAGGGTGCTGAAATTCGGAAACTGCGGTTTTCCCAGTGTTTTCGAGTGCTTAAGGGTGCTGTCGTTAGCCATCAACGCCCATGAAATCATTTAGATACAACCAGTTAGCGTAACTGTCACGGCAGAGGTCGCGGGTTCGAGCCCCGTCGTCCCCGCCATTCGTTTCAAAGATTTTAGAATCGAATGGCCACCAGCAGTGACATTCAAATCAGGCTCCGATAAAGGTCCAATAAGCCCGCACTGCGCTGTTTGCGGGTACTTTTCTTCTCTTCTCTGACCCACGTCTGACACCATCATCTTTACAACCTTGCTCGGTGCAGCGCGCTTGGTCGAATTCACTGCCTGTGTGTAAACATCCAGGGTGATCCGACTGTTCGCGTGTCGTAACAGACCCTGAACGGTTTTGGCATCTTCGCCGTTGGCCTTCAGCAGAGTGCCGAAGATACCTGTTCAATCGGAAAGATCAAATTGAATACCTTGCCGGATTGATCTTTCGTTCCCAGACGAACTTGATCAAGTCTGGTAGGTAACAGCGCACAGGCGCGGTACCAACGTGAATACCCGACCAGCTTGAAGAATAGGTTGCCCGCATCGAGTTCGACTCCATGCGACACGCCGTCATAGCCAACACTGCCACCGAGTCGTGCTGACCGGATTGCCTGCGTCATCAATTCCTGCGTGCCGACACACTCGAGCACCGAAGCTGCGCCGATGCCCTCCGTCCAAACGGCGACCGGAGGCACATTCTCAGGCCAAGCCGACCGCGACCCCGGGATAAGCAATACTGTGATTCAATCGGGGTGATCGCCAAAAAGAATTGAGTCATTTCGAGAACATGGATCCGAAAACTATTTATCGCCTTACGAGGCGAAGCATGCTCCAGGGAACTGCAGGGTTCGGATTAGCGACGATGCTGGATTCCTCCGCCTTTGCGCTCGGCCTCCGGACCACCACTCCCGTTTCGCTCGATTTAGCCGGCAACATGTGGTTTTTGCATCTTGAAGGCGGGTCAGATCCGATTCGAGCCACGATTCCAGGAAGTACCTACTCGAATCTGCTTGCCTCCGCTGAAATTCCCGACCCGTTTTTCGGTGAAAACAACGACAAAGTCCAATCGATTGCGGAGAAAGGCTCTTTCTTTGAGCGTACTTTCGAGGTTCCCGACAATCTGTACGAAAAACGCCATGTTGACCTGGTGTGTTACGGACTCGATACGCTGGCCACCCTCTGGCTGAATGGCGACCGGATCGGGACCAGCAATAACATGTTCCGAACCTGGACGTTCGATATCAAGCCTCACCTCCGTCGCGGTGCGAACCATCTGCGCATCGGTTTTGATCCGCTGACAGGTTATGTGCAGGATCAGCGGGCAGCCTATCAACAGCAGTACGGAGTCGATCTCGCCAACGAACGCTCCTGGGTTCGCAAGGCGCCCTACATGTGGGGATGGGACTGGTGCCGCCCTCTGCTTACCCAGGGAATCTGGAGAAAGATCCAGGTTCTCGGCTACGACGTCCGGATAGCCGACGTCGGCATCGTTCAAAATCATCAGGCAGACGGAACCGTGCAACTGGAGATCCACGCCTCAACTGGAGCGGACGCGAAGGGACTCACTCTGGATGTTCAGGTTGCCTTGGTCGGTGAAGCGGTCGCGACGGCAAAGGAGTCCGTGACGAACGATGAGACCGCCCTGCGCGTCACCATTCCGACACCACAGCTGTGGTGGCCAAACGGCATGGGTGACCAACCACTCTATAACGTCACCGTGCGTTTGAAGGACAGCGAGGGCATCGTTCTCGATACAACATCATGCCGCATCGGATTGCGAACGGTTCAGGTCGTGGCCCCCATAGGAGACACCGCCATGCACGTGCGCGTCAATGGTGTGTCGGTATTCGCGAAGGGAGCGGACTGGATTCCAGCGGACAACATGCCCACCCGGGTCACGCCGGAACTTCTGCGCTGGTATATGTCGAAAGCTGCGGAATGTAATTTCAATTTCCTCCGCTTGTGGGGGGGCGGCTATTACGAAGAGGATGAACTCTTTGATCTGTGCGATGAACTGGGTCTGATGCTGCAGTTTGAATTTAAATTTGCCAATGCTGGTTATCCGATTCATGACCAATCGTGGATGGACAATCTTCGCCAGGAAATCGAACAGCAAACCCGCCGCTGCCGCAATCACCCTTCGATCGTGATCTGGAGCGGAAATAATGAAATCGAATATTTTGACGGGTACAACCAGCTCTTCGGCGACTTTATCGGCGGCATCGTGCGTCGCCTTGTGCCCAATGCCTTCTATGAAGTCGGCAGCGGCGCGCACGGCAGCGGGGATATTCACTCCTGGGGTGTCTGGCATGGGGACGATCCGGTAGAGAGCTACCTGAAGATCGAGGGTTTCGTCACCGAGTTTGGAATGCAGTCTCCACCGGTTCCGGCAACCGTTCGCGCCTTCACCGCCCCGGCCGACCGTCAGGATATTTCCTCCGCAGTCATGCGCTATCACGAGCTGGACGGCAGTGGCCGCGGTATCGAAATCATCCAGAAATACACGGAAGCAAATTTTGGCAGGCTGCCGGCGAACTTTGACGACGCCCTGTGGCTCACAAACATCAACCAGGCCTGGATGATCCGCTATGCCGTCGAGCACTGGCGGCGCGATATGCCCCGCTCCATGGCCGCCGCGATCTGGCAGTACAACGACTGCTGGCCCTGCTCCAGCTGGTCCACGGTGGACTACTATCGACGCGCCAAGCCGCTGCTCTACCAGTCGAAGCACTTCTTTGCTCCAATCCTGGTAAGCGGGCTCCTGAATGCCGAAACTGGACAGTCAGAAATTTACGTCACGCGTGACCGGCAAAAGCAGGACTCCGGTCAATTGCGCTGGAACGTCACAAGCTGTTCAGGTGAAGTGCTGCGCCATGGTGAACAGCAGATCGATATTCCTGCCCGAAGCAGCGGCCGCATTGCCCAGCTCGACCTCTCCGATCTCCTTCACGCCCACAGCGCAAACGATTGGCTGGTGTGGCTCGAAGTCGTCGTCGACGGCCGCACCGTTGCGCACAATACGCTCTTCTCCGGCCGCCCTCTGGGGTTGAAGTTGACGAAGCCAAATCTAAACGTCAGCGTCAGCGGCGGCGAAAATCGGTATCGTGCCGTGATTAAAACCGATGCCCCCGCGCTTTGGGTATGGCTTGATCTGGATAATTCCGACGCGTCGTATGCAGAGAATTTTTTCCACTTGTGCCCAGGCGCGGCTACCGAGATCGAAGTCATGCTCGACCATCCTGTAACGCCCTTTGATTTTCGCAATCAGCTGCGCGTCCGCAGCGTTTATGATGTGGCGCCGGAAATGCGCCGCTAAACCCGGAGCAGCCTCCGACCCGATGCCCCAACACCGGCCGGAAGCTGCGATCCAGCTTGCCGCAGTTAACGAACGGACCCCGGTGCCACCACGATCCGATCCAGATCCGGCGCATACCCAGTCGGATTCCCGATGCTGATCGTGTTCGCTCCAGCATGCAGCTGAACCTGTACAACCACCGGCACAGGGTCACTGAAGGTCGTTCCATTCAAATCCAGCTCCATTGGCGTTCCGCCGTTCACGCTCATGAAATACGAACGCGGTCCGCTGGTCTGGTAGTCGAGCTCCAGTTGATAAGTCCCATTCGCCGGCACTGTGACATTCGAAAACGTCACCGAGTTCCCTGCCCCGCCGCCAATATTGCCAGCCTTTCCTAATCCCGACGAGTAGTTGCTGAACTCACCAGCGACAGTGCCGCTCAGTGTCGCCACTTCCGCCTCATAGGTCGCCGAAGTCGGAGCCGGAAAGTCTCCGTTGCCGCCGATAACAATGCGATCGAGGTCCGGTGGATAACTCACCGGGCTTCCGAACTCAATCGTGTTCATTCCCTTTTCCAGATACACCGGCACGGTGGTGCTCGCGGGAAAAAAGAAACTACCCCCGCCACAGTTCAGCGTCTCGAGCGCTCCGCCATTCACGCTGTAAAGATAGGAGCGAAGACCCTGCGTCATCGAGTCCACCTCCATCAGGTATTCGCCGGCCCTCGCGGTATATACGTTGTTGAACGTCACGGTATTCCCTGCTCCCAGACCCAGGCCGCCCACCTTCTCTCCTCCCGAGCACGCCGGGCACGATGCGATCACCGCGCTCCCGCCCAGAATCGCGGACTCTGCTTCATAGGCGGTCGAAGGTGACGCCGCGGGATGCCCCGCACCCCACACGCGCAGCAGCTGCGAAGCATGTCCATTCAACGCGGCGGAGTAAGCGCTGAGCGAAGGACCCAGATTGCGGTGCTCCCACAGATCGCGCACCGCAAGCGCATTCTGAAAGCCCAGCAAACTCCAGGGAATCCGCGCGTTTGTAACCGTGGCGTTCATATTAAAAATGCCCACGTACGAACTGCCATCCCCCAGCTGACTCACCCACACCTCAACATCGCCATCCAGCACCTGTTTGGCCGGTTTACCGGTTTGGTCTACTGCGAGTACCTCGTCATTCGTGGCCAGTTGTTTCCCGAAGCTGTCGATCTTCGTCAAATCGCCCCCCAGATAAATCGGAGCGTTCACCAGCGCCCACAGCGATAGTGCCGATTGCTTCTCGTCGTTGCTCAGTCCGTCCAGTGCGCCATCGCCGATATCCAATGAGTCCAGATCGTTCCATCCCACCATCGGCCCCGCCCCATTTTCCCAGCTGGGCAAATCGCGGAAGCGCTCGTAGATTCGCGGCCAGTCCGTCAGCGTCCCGCAGCCGCCCTCGCACTCCACGTCCTGGTCGATGCGGCGCGCATTCGCATATTCCTGCCACACGCTCAGGTAATCCTGATCCAGAGCCCACGAAATTGTCAGCCAGATCGGGCGTCCGCTCGCGGCAATCGCCTTGGACCACGCCGACACGTCGGCTCGGTTATCGATTGAAAGATCGTAACTGTCCGAACCCGGCGTTACCCCGTCCAGCTTGATCAGATCCACGCCCCACGACGCGAACAGCGCCACTACAGAATTCATGTAGGCCTGCGCGCCCGGCTTCGTAAAGTCGATTTTGTAGTGATACGGCGAAGTTCCCGGCCCGCCAAAAGCATTGCCGGCCGTGTACGGTACCACCAGAATGTCCTGGATGTGATACGGCGTGCCCAGGATTGGTGAATTCGCCGCCACCGCCGGATACTCCACCCCCGGAATCCAGTAGATTCCGGCCTTTTGACCATTCTGGTGAATGTGGTCGATCAGTCTCTTGATGTCTGGAAACGTCGTGCTGTTGGGGATGGGCCGCCCGTACGCATCGAAACTACCCTGCCACCCCGAGTCGATGTTGATGTACTGAAAACCATGCCGCTGGAGGCCGGATCCGGCCAACGCGTCCGATTCCGCAGCGACGTTCGCCTCTGTCAAGAATCCGGAGTTGATGGTTTGCTCGCTGAATGTGCTCCAGCCCAGATACGGCCTCCGCCCCTCGACGTTGACCTGGGCCCATGTCCTCAAAGAACAGGCGGCAATAAGAATTCCTGCGCCAATCATCGCCACAAGCCTGCCTCGCAAAATCCACGGCACGAAACGGCGGGACCACAATTTGACATTCAGGTGCAGGCGCATGCTGGGGGTCATGGCGGGATTCTCCTTTTCGGTTATAGGAAAACGATGTTCGGTTCCGGTAACGTTCACGGAATATTCGTTAACAAAAAACAAGGGCACTTTAAGGCCCCCCTCATTGGCTTGTCAAGCCCGCCTGTTTCCCCTCACCAACCCTTCTCGCGGGCCCGTTACCCGCCTCATCCCTCTTTACCCCGCGGTGGAGGCGCGGTGACCATCAGCTTTCCCGCTTCACAAATGCTATTGCCAACTTCAGGGCCGTGGCGTTAACGTTAACGAGACGAGTTACCCTGTTTATGTCCAGCCAGATCGCGAACCCGAGCGCACCCGGCCTGCTCGTGCTGCCCGATGCGCCCGCCGCAGAAGCCGGCGCCGTCAAGGCCTGGCGCGAGCCGGTTGTCTTCAAAACCTGGCTCCCCGCATCCCCCGATCCCAATCCCCTCTTCCTCGAAAAGCGTGTCTATCAGGGAAGCACCGGCAAGGTATATCCCCTGCCTGTCATCGATCGCATCTCGACCGAGCCCTGCGACCACACCTGGCAGGCAGTCCATCTCGAAAACGAATATCTGCGCCTCATGATCCTGCCCGAGATTGGCGGCCGCATTCATGTGGGCCTGGACAAAATCAACGGCTACGACTTCTTCTACCGCCAGAATGTCATCAAGCCAGCGCTGGTCGGTCTCGCCGGACCCTGGATCTCCGGCGGCGTCGAATTTAACTGGCCGCAGCATCATCGCCCCGCCACCTTCCTGCCCGTTGAAGTTGCCATCGAGCGTGAAGAAGATGGCGCCGTCGTCATTTGGTGCGGCGACCACGATCCCCTCTCCCGGATGAAAGGCATGCATGGCGTTTGCCTCCGGCCGGGATGCGCCTACATCGAGCTCCGCGTCCGGCTCTTTAACCGCACCTGGGATACGCAGACCTTTCTCTGGTGGGCCAATGCAGCCGCTCGTGTCCACGAACATTACCAGTCCTTCTTCCCGCACGACGTTCGCTTCGTCGCCGACCACGCTCGCCGCGCCATCACCGAATTCCCACTGAGCCGCGGCGCCTGGTACGGCATTCCCTATGGCGAACGCGCGCTCCATGGCGTCCCACCGGACCAGATGCCGCATAACTTCGTTCCCGACGGCTCTTACCCGCCCAACGACCTCAGCTGGTACGCCAACATTCCCGTGCCCACCAGCTATATGGCCGTGAACTCCCACGAAGATTTCTTCGGCGGCTACGATCACGCAGCACAGGCCGGCATGGTGCACGTCGCCGATCATCACATCGCCCCAGGAAAAAAACAGTGGACGTGGGGCAATCACGAGTTCGGCTACGCCTGGGATCGTAGTCTCACCGAGAACGACGGCCCCTACATCGAGCTGATGGCCGGCGTCTTCACCGACAATCAGCCGGACTTCTCTTACCTCGCCCCCGGGGAAACAAAATCCTTTAACCAATTCTGGTATCCGATCCGCGATATCGGCGTTCCCGATATCGCGAATCTCCACGCGGCCCTGCGCATTGCCTGGCAGAATAACCAAGCCCAAATCCACATCCAGGTCACTCAATCTTTCCCTGCCGTCACACTGAGCCTGACTGCGTGCGATCAGAAGCCGGCCCTCTGGACCGGCGCACTCGATCCCGAACATCCCGCCATCATTGTTCTGCCGCTTTCGCACGCAGACAAGCCATGGACCCTTGAGCTCGAGTCAGATGGCGAAGTCCTTCTGCGCTATGCGCCCTCCGAACTTCAGCCTGCACCGCCCCCCATCGCCGCCACCGAGCCTCCTGCGCCCGAAGACATTGTCACCGTCGATGAGCTTTATCTGACCGGCCTTCATCTCGAGCAATACCGTCACGCCACTCGTTCACCCGAACCGTACTGGAGTGAGGCTCTGCGCCGCGATCCCAACGACAGCCGCGCCAATAACGCCCTCGGACGCCTACACCTCAGCCGCGGCGAATTCGTTCAGGCCGAAACGCATTTCCGCACCGCCATTGCGCGCCTCACCGCCCGCAATCCCAACCCAAGCGACAGCGAACCGTACTACAACCTCGGCATGGCGCTCCTCTTTCAGGATCAGGTCGACAAAACCCGTGTCGATGAAGCCTATGACGCCTTCTACAAGGCCACATGGTCATCAGCCTGGCGTGCCCCCGCCTATCATCGCCTTGCCGAGATCGACAACCGCAAGGGCCGCCTCGCCGCCGCAATGGATCACCTCGACCGCTTGCTGCGTGCCGATGCGGACAATCTCAGCGCGCGCAATCTCCGCGCAGCTGTTCTTCGTCGTCTGGACCGCTTCGCCGAAGCCGGCTTCGAACTCGACACGATCCTCGCCCTCGATCCGCTCGATGCCTGGAGTCGCTTCCAGAAAACGGGAATCGCGCCAACAGACGCGGGAAAGCGCCTTGATGTAGCTTTCGACTGCGTGCGCGCTGGTCTGCTCGACGATGCCGAACAGATTCTCGCGCGTGGCAAGGGGGCCATCGAGCTTTACACGCGCGCTTTCATCGCGTATCTGCGCGGCGACGCGACGGCGAGCGCCGCGCTCTACCGCGAAGCTGCGGCTGCCGACCCCACCTGGGTCTTCCCCGCCCAGGTCGACGAGATGCGGATTCTCGAAGCCGCCGTCGCCGCCAGTCCATCCGATGCCCGCGCTCCTTACTATCTCGGCAATTTCCTCTATGACCGCCGCCGCCATCGCGAAGCGATCAAGCACTGGGAGAAAGCATCGATCCTCGATCCCGATTTCCCCACCGTCTGGCGCAATCTCGGGATTGCCTTCTACAACGTCGAGCACGACTCGAAACAATCCCGCGATGCCTTTCGCCGCGCCCGCATCGCCGCCCCTCAGGACGCGCGCATCCTCTACGAACAGGACCAGCTCCGCAAGCGCCTCGGTGACAACCCCGCCGACCGCCTCGTGACTCTCGAAGCCCACTCCGATCTGGTAGCAATGCGCGACGATCTCTCGGTTGAGCTAGCCGCTCTGTATAACCACATCGGTCGTCCGGCCGATGCCGTCGCGCTGCTGACCGCGCGGCAATTCCAGCCGTGGGAGGGCGGCGAAGGCCTCGTCCTCAGCGAATACGTTCGCGCCCAGTTATTGCTTGGCCGCGATCTGCTCGCCCTCGATGACCCTCGTCGTGCTATAGCCTGCTTTGAAGCAGCAGACCATCCGCCGCAGTCTCTCAGTGAAGCTCGCCATCTGCTCGCTAACAGCAGTAACATCGAGTTCTGGCTCGGCGAAGCATGGTCCGCTCTCGACGATCCCCCTCGCGCCGCGCTGCACTGGCAACGAGCCGAACGCCAGCGCGGCGATTTTCAGCAGATGCAGGTCTGTACCTGTTCTGAAATGACATACTGGAGCGCCATGGCCCTCCGCCGCCTGGGACGTGAGCAGGAAGCCGCTGCCCTCTTCGCCGCGATTCTCTCCCACGCCGAAGCGTTGGAGAAAGAAAATCCGAAGATCGACTACTTCGCCACATCGCTGCCCACCATGCTGCTTTTCGATGAAGACCTCCAAAGGCGCCAGCAGGTTACCGCAACCTTTCTGCGTGCTCAGGCGTTCCTCGGACTCGGGCGCAACAGCGAAGCCCAACCTGCCCTCGACGAAGTCCTCCGCCTCGATCCGTTTCACGCCGCCGCCCGCGATCTGCTCACCAGTCACGCCGCAAAAGAAGGAACTCGCTGATCGTGCACGGCGCGCCTGTTTCGCGGGCACCCATCACGACGCATCCTGCGCCCACCACCCTCTATGTCTGGGCCATCGCTCTGGTCGCCGCGCTCGGCGGTCTGCTCTTCGGCTATGACTGGGTCGTCATCGGCGGTGCGCGTCAGTTCTTCGAGCTGTACTTCCATCTCCACAGCGCTTCCGCCGTGGGATGGGCCAACAGCTGCGCGCTCATCGGCTGCTTCCTCGGCTCGCTCGTCGCCGGATCACTCGCCGATCGCTACGGACGCAAACCCGTATTGCTCGTCTCCGCCGTGCTTTTTGCGCTCTCTTCCATCCTTACCGGATGGGCGCCCAACTTCGCCGCCTTCATCGCATGGCGCATGATCGGCGGCGTCGCTATCGGACTCAGTTCCAACGTCTCGCCCCTCTACATCGCGGAAATCAGTCCCGCCGCGCATCGCGGACGCCTCGTCAGCCTCAATCAGTTCGCCATCGTCATCGGCATCCTTCTCGCGCAAATCATGAACTGGGTCATTGCTGCGCCGGTGCCCGACCATCTCGCGCCCGCAGCGGCCATGGCCTCGTGGAACGTGCAGTTCGGCTGGCGCTGGATGTTCACCGTCGTAGCAATCCCCGCCCTCGTCTTCCTCCTCGCCTCTCTCGCCATTCCCGAGAGCCCGCGCTGGCTCCTCATTCGCGACCGCAAAGACGACGCCATGAAAATCCTGCGGCGCGTCAGCGGCAACCAGGACGCAGCTACCAGCGAAACCTCTGCGATTATCGCCGCATTGCGTCAGGAGCAGTCCGCCTCCCCCGGCTGGCGCGGTCTCCTGCAGCCCGGCGTCCGCCACGTTCTCCTCATCGGCATCGTCCTCGCGGTCCTCCAGCAGTGGAGCGGCATCAATATCCTCTTCAACTATGCCGAAGAGGTTTATCGCGCCGCTGGCCTCGGAGCCAGCCAGATTCTCCTCGATATCGTCATCACTGGCACGATCAATCTCATCTTTACTCTCGCCGCCATGGTGTTCGTCGATCGCCTCGGGCGGCGTCCCCTCATGCTCATCGGCTGCTGTGGCATCGCTGTCTCTCACCTCCTCGCCGGGCTCGCCTATCGTGCCGGCTGGCACGGCACGCCCGTGCTCGTCCTCACTCTGTGCGCCATCGCCTGCTATGCCATGACCCTCGCACCGCTCACCTGGGTCCTGATCGCTGAAATCTTTCCCAACCGCGTGCGCTCCGCGGGCGTTTCCCTTGCGGTCTCCGCGCTATGGATTTCGTCCTTCGCCCTCACCTACTCTTTTCCCTTCATCAACTCCGCAGTGGGGAACTCCGGCGCTTTCTTCACTTACGGCCTCATCTGCGCAGCCGGCGCAGTCTTTGTCGCGCTCTTTGTGCCCGAAACCAAAGGCCGCACGCTGGAAGAGATCGAAGCGCAGACCGTCCATACCGTCGCCACAGAACTTCCCTAGTCACCGCGACGAATCGCCTTCGAGCCGCTCGAATTATTTCGCCTCGCGCTCCAGTGTGAAGAACGCTGCCTGAAAATCTCCTCGCAGCGAAAGCGTCACGCCGTGCTGCATCCAGTAGTCGCCACTCGCCCGCTCGACAGTCCCTTCCCCAACCTTCCCATCCTCCACATGCAGGCGATAAACCGCGTCCGGATCCAGCCCCTTCAGATAAAGCTCAGGAAACGGCTTCCCTTCCTGGCTCGAATGCAGAAAGGCAAACACCGCCGCCTCATGACCATCGCGCGCCACGGACTCGGTCGCCGCATACTCGCTCTCCACGGGCGAAATCAATCGGTACAGCGCGCCTTCCTGCACCGTCTCGCGCACTGCCTTATACTCCGCCACCATCTTCTTTGCGGTCGCGAAATCTTCTCCCGACCACTTGTTCAGGTTCGCTCCGATCCCCAGGCTTCCCTGCATTGACGACAGAAAACGATAATCCAGCGAAGTTGCCCGGCTGTTCATCCAGTTTGGCGATTCCGTCACCCACGCCATCATCAGCCCCGGCGCATACGCATAAGTGAAACCATTCTGGATGGTCAGCCGATCGAGGGGATCGGTATTATCCGAAGGCCAAACCTCGTCGACGTATCGCAGAATTCCCGCATCTACGCGCGCCCCTCCCCCCGAGCACGATTCAATCTCCACATGCGGATGCTTCTGCCGCAGCCCGTCGAGAATGCTGTAGAGGTTCGCCACGTATTTGACATAGACCTCCTTCTGCTCCTCGATCGGCACCGCCGGCCATCCCGGCTCGGACCAGTTCCGGTTGTGGTCCCACTTCAGAAATGCAATATCATTCTCGGTCAGAAGCTTGTCGAGGAAACCGTACACATATGCGCGGACATCTGGCCGGGCCAGGTTCAGCACCAACTGGTTCCGTCCTTCGGTTTGCGGCCGTCCCGTAAAATTCAGCACCCAGTCCGGATGCTTCCGGTACAGCTCGCTGTCCGGATTCACCATCTCCGGCTCAACCCACAAGCCAAAATCCATCCCCAACGCATGCACCTTGTCGATCAGCGGCTTCAGCCCATGAGGAAACTTTTGCGGATTGACATACCAGTCCCCCAGCCCCGCGTGATCGTCCTTGCGCTCTCCGAACCACCCATCGTCCATCACAAACCGTTCCACGCCCAGGCTCGCCGCCTTCTCCGCCAGCGTCTCCTGTCCGGCCTCGTTGACGTCAAAGCCAGTCGCCTCCCACGAGTTGTACAGCACACGCCGCACCCGATGCGGCTGCGGCACAATCGTGTCCATCTCGAAGCGATGCAGCAGACGTGACGCGCCACCGATCCCGCTCGACGAATAACCGCCGTAGAATTTCGGCGTCTCCAGAGATTCGCCCGGCGCCAGATGGTAAGCGAAGTCAAAGGGTGTGTAGCCTCCCGTCACGCGCACGCGGTTCTGCCAGTTCTGCTCGATGTTGATTTGCCAGGAGCCGCTCCATCCCAGCGCGCCGAACCAAACCTTTCCCGTTTCCTGATCGCGCTCCTGGCCGCGCTCGATCGCAAACCAGGGATTGACCTCGTCGCCAGTCGAGCCGCGCCGGCTCTCCAGCACCACCTTGCCCGGATGCAACGGTCCCTGTTGCAAATTCCACTCCCCAGCCCAGCGCCCCGTCAGATACCGCAACTGATAATCGGTGCTCGCGGGCAGATTCCACGTCGCCGCGAAGGCCTCTTCCACCGTCAGAGCCGCACCTGTGTGATTCTCAATTCGCGCCGACCGCGCCACGATTCCCGTTTCGCCATCGATCCGGTACCGCAGTGCTACCGTCACATCGCGACGGATGTCCTTCATGTTGATCGTCAGCGCATTGCCCTCAATGCTGTGCGACACATAGCGCAGCACCAGGTCGCGATTCCCATCCGGAAACGTGATCTTCACGTCTGGCACCACCACCAGCCCGCCACCCCATCCCACAAATTCCTGCGGCGTCGCATTCACCGGCAGATCGAAGGACGAGGTTCCGTTGTCTGCCTTCGCTGCCGGCATCGGATCGGACGCGCGCAGCCGCTTTCCCCAGTACAGCGATTGCACCTGCCCGTCCTGATTGACACCCAAAATATAGGAGACATCCGCAGCCTCCAGTCGAAAGGTCCGCGCCGCCTCGTCATAGCGAATCGCAGCGTCAGCGCTCCTTTGTGCCAGCCCCGTCCACGGAACAGCGCAGATCGAAACGCACACAGCAGCCGCCATCCACACCCGGCGGCGAAAGCCGCACCCAGCGGAATCAGTATCGCAATCGCTTTTTTTCATTTTTGTTCTCAGTAAAACGGATATTTAAAACTAAGCTTCCTGCTTTCCAAACACGTCCGGCCCCAGGCGCACTCGCTGGCCTGCGGGCAACCGCACCTTCGCCGTGCCGGATCGATAACGAACGACGGCTTCGCCATCACTGTCTGCCGTCAGGATCGCGGAGGTGAGCCGCCCCTCGCGCCACTGAATCGAAACCGTAATTCCCCCCCGCCCTCGCAGTCCCCGCACCGACCCCGTCGGCCACGCAGCCGGGAGCGCAGGCAGCAGATGCACAACGCCTCCCTGCGACTGCAGCAGCATCTCAGCGACGCCGGCCGCACCCGCAGTATTCCCATCAAGTGCAAAGATCCCGGTCTCCGATCCCGCCACCCCCGCACGCGAGTACGTCAACAGCGAGTCGTCGGCGGCATGCACCATCAGCCCCACCAGGTGATGGTACGCGGCGTCCCCATCCAGCAGGCGCGCGAAATAGTTCACCAGGTTGGCGCGGCTCCACTCTGTGTCCTCCCAGTTCGGCTGTTGGACCCGGCGCTCGATCGTCACTCGCGCTGCCGCCGCCAGCTTCGGCGTCTTCTCCGGAGAAATCTGATTCTCCGGATACAGCGCAGTCAAATGCGACGTGTGGCGATGATTCGGTTGCGCCTCGTCGAAATCCTCCAGCCATTCCTGCACTTGTCCATGTTTCCCGATCTGCAGCGGCGGCAGCCGATCGCGCGCCGCACTCATGCGTGCCCGCAAGGTGGAATCCATCCCCAATATCTGAGACGCCTCGATACCCGCCGACAACAGCGCGTACACCAGCACTCGATCGCACGTCGGCCCCATCGAATCCGAACAGGGCTTCCCGCTGTCCGGCGCAACAAACCAGTTCTCCGGCGAAGTTGACGGACCCGTCACCAGCCACTTCTTCTCCGGATGCTCCACCATATAGGAGAGGAAGAACTCCGCCGCCTCACACAAAGCCGGCCAGGCCTTCTCCTGCAGATACAATCGGTCGCCGCTGAAACGAAAATGCTCCCACATCTGCAGCGCGATCCATACGCCACCGGTCACGAATGTCCCCCAGCCCAATCCCCAGCCCGGCGCCGCGTATCCCCATGCATTCGTAACAACATGGGTTACCCATCCAGGCGCCCCATACATTTGTCGTGCGGTGCGAGCCCCGCTCGTGCGCAACCCTGCCACCAGGGTCGCCACGGGCGCATGGCACTCGCTCAGATTTCCCACCTCGCAAACCCAATAATTTTGCTGGGTGTTGATGTCCAAATGAAAATCATCGGTCCAGCCCATTGCCGCGGCCAGCCCATCGTTCCAGATGCCTTGCAGCGCCAGCGGCAGCGGCGAGTCCTCTCTCGAGCCAGCTAGGGTCAGATAACGCCCGTACTGAAAAAACAGCGCGCACAGGTCCGAATCGTCAGCTCCGCTGGCAACACGTCTGCGCCTCTCGTCGACGGGTAGGTTTGCAGCCTGCGGATTTCTGCCCAGATCTACCGATACGCGACGAAACAGCGCTCCATGATCGCGGACATGCGCCGCCCGCAGCGAGGACCATGGTTTAGCACCGGCTTGCATCAGTTTCTCGATACATCGGTCCTCCGGCTTCCCTCCGAGAAAATCGCTGGCTGCGGCAATCAGCAGCGTGATCGCATCTGCACCCTCCACGGTAATCCGTCCGCCCGAGGCCCTGATGGTTCCCCCATCGGCGATCGCGCGCACCCGGCAGACAAAACCGACTCCATGTTCGCCGTCGCTGTGCAGCTGCTCCCATGCATGACCACGCAGCACAAGATCCTTCCCGTCCGCGCTCACTTCTCCCGGCAAGCGCGGTTCCCCAAACTCTACCCCGCACCCAAGCCCCCTGGCCAGATCGCATTCCATCCGCACCGCAATCACCCCGTCGGGGTGCGAAGCCAGCACCTCTCGCCGAAACGCTACGCCGTCACTGCTGAACGAGACACGCACCACACCTTCTTCCAGATCGAGCGACCGCCGATATTGTCCGCCTGTTTCCTTCAGTTCCGTCTCAATCTCGAGATAACCCAACGGCAACGCCGTGCCATATTGATCGGGCCGTCCCAGCAGATACTTTCCGCACAGCTCTTCAGCCTCTGTATACCTTCCCGCAAACAGCAACTCGCGGATCGCCGCAAGGTGTTCCTTCGCGCCTGGATTCACGTTCGCGTCGCTGGGCGCTCCCGACCACAGCGTGCTCTCCGTCAGGTGCAGCCTCTCCCGCCTGGGATCGCCGAAGACCATCGCGCCCAGCCGGCCGTTACCCACAGGCAGAGCCTGCAGCCATCGCTCGGCTGGCTTGTCGTACCACATCGGCACGTCTGAGGCAGCTGTCATCTTCGCGCCATCTGGCCGAAGCATAGCCGTGGCCAAGCCGCCGAGAACAAAGCCGCGTCGTGAAGGTCTCATATCCGATCCTTCCGCCAACCCGCTGATCTTCGACGCCGGCCAATGCCAGAACTGCCAGCTGCTGAGATGTGTACGTTAACGTCCACTACGCCCAGGTCCCACACTCCGCTCTAAAATCCGCTTTTGCGAGCTTCGCATGTGCGACACTGGTGTCCGGAATCTCCACACACCGCTCATGAAAACCGCCAGCAGGAACGGCAAAGCCGCCGGTATCCGCGACATCGCGAAGGCCCTCGGCACCTCCATTGGCACTGTCGACCGCGCTCTGCATGGCCGCAGCGGCGTCAGCGCGCGCACCAAAGCGCGTGTCCTGCGCATGGCCGAACAGCTTGGCTACAGACCGAACATCGCTGCCCGCTCGCTGAAGCTCAATCGGACCCTCCGCATTGCCGCCGTACTTCCCCGCGAGATAGCCGCCTTCTTCGACCCCCTCCGCGAAGGCATCCGTCGAGCCGCAGAGGAAACCCTCGGCACACAGCTTACGCTCGACTTCATCGATTATCCTCGCCTCGGCTCCGGCGACCGAGCGGCTCTGGAAAACGCTGCCGCCAAGCATTGCAACGGCATTCTCTTCGTTCCGTTTCGGCCGCGCGACCTCGCTGACGTCATGCGCCGCATAGTCGCGCAGGGAACTTCGATGTTCTGCGTCGCCAGCGACGCGCCGGACAGCGGCCGCATCGGCTGCGTTACCGTTGACGCCTACACCAGCGGCGCCCTCGCCGCCGAGTTGCTCTCCCACAAGCTTCAGTCGCCATCCCGCGTCGCCACCATCACCGGCGAACTGGCCACGTTCGATCACGCCGAGAAGCTGCGCGGTTTTGCCGCCGGCCTCGCCATGCTCGCACCTCATCTCACCCTTCTGCCTGTCGTCGAGACCCATGAGCGTCCCGAAGACGCCTACCGGCAAACCATAACACTGCTGCGCAGCAAAGCCCGCCCCGACGCGATCTACATCAGCACCGCGAACAGCTTGCCCGTTCTCCGTGCCATCGAGGAACAAAAACTCATCGGCCATATGCAGGTGATCACCACCGACCTGTTTCATGAACTCGTCCCGCTGCTCGAATCCGGCAAAGTACTCGCAACCCTCTACCAGCGCCCCGAAGCGCAGGGTAAGCTCGCTTTCGAAACTCTCATTACTCATCTGATGGACAAAGACAAGCCAGTCAGAACCCACCGCTTCGCTCCGCACATCATCCTGCGCAGCAATCTCTCTCTCTTCGTCAACCGCCTCAGCGCCCGTTCTTCCGTCGCGTCCACCTGATCCGCACGCTCTACTGCGCTGGCATCAACCGAATCGCGCATCCCCCGCCGCTCGCCAGCCGCAGCGTCAGAGTGTCTCCCCTTCGCACGATTTGTTTCCGGATCGCAACGTGCTTCGGATTCCCCGCGGCATCGACGGCATCCTCATAGATTTCCGCCGAATACCTTCCAGTTCCCAGAAAATCCAGAGGCACCCGCACCTCGCGCCTGCTCCAGTTCGTGATGCTGCCCAGATACCACGCATCCCCATGCCGGCGCGCGATGGTCACAAACTCCCCCGGCTCGCCATCGAGCGCGCGCGTCTCGTCCCACGATGTCGGCACATCCCGGATGAACTGGAATCCCGGCTGGTTCGCATACGCCGAAGGTGCGTCCGACACCATCGCCAGCGGCTCGTCGAACACCACATACAAAGCCAGTTGCTGAGCGCGCGTGCCCATCACCATCGGGCTCTTATCACGCGCCACGAACTCCTCACGCGTGACGTTGTTAAACCCACCCGGCGTGTAATCCATTGGCCCGCTCAACATGCGCGTAAACGGAAACGTCGTCCGGTTCACCGGCCCGTCGCGCCGTCCCGCCTTGTTGTTTTCCAGGCCCAGCACCGCCTCATAGTCCAGCACGTTGGGATACGTCCGCTGGATACCCCACGGCTGCGTTGCCCCATGGAAATCCACCATCACGTGATGCTCTGCCGCCAGCTTCGCCACCGCGTAATACCACTTAATTCCCTGCTGGTCGTTGCGCAGAATAAAGTCAATCTTCACTCCCGCCACGCCCCACTTCTCATACAGCGGAAACGCCTCCTGCATCTGAGCGGCCACTGACTTCGAGTACAACCAGATCCACACTTTCACATTTTTCTTCGCAGCGTATCGCACCAGTTCCGGCACATCCACATTACCGCGCATCTTCGTGATGTCGCCGCCTGACCATCCAGCATCGAGCATCATGTAAGGAAATCCCGAAGCCGCGGCGAAGTCGACGTAGTACTCCATGTTCGCGGTCGTGTATGCGGATTTACCGTCCGGCCCCAGATCGCCGTCCCACCAGTTCCATGCTGCCTTGCCCGGATGAATCCAGCTTGTGTCCTCTACCCGATTCGGCGGATTCAGGTCCGTGAACAAATTCGACTCAATCAGCTCGCCCGGCTTTTCGCCCAGCAGGATCACCCGCCACGCGCTGTCGTGAGGAAGACTCGCATCCACAGCCGGACCGTTGCCGTCCACCGGCGGCGAAATCTTCGTCGCGATGAAATGGCCCGTCCAGTTGCCAGTCGGATTCTCCAGATACATCGCCGCATTCCCTTCCAGGTCCGCCTCGCCCACCGCCGCCCACGCTACCCCAGGCATGTGCAACAGCATGGGTGCGCCGTTCAGGATGTAACTCGATACTCCACCCTGGTTGCTTAGCGCGCTCAGCACCGACGGTACATACTCACTCTCATACCCGCTCTGATAATTCGGCAGCCGCAATGCCCACGCATCGGCATCCATCACCGGACGAAACTCCGTGTCCTCCTGAGTCAGCTCGTACCGCCCGAGCGACGCCTGCTCCGGCACGTGATAACGAAACGCCACGCCGCTGTTGTAGACGCGTGCTTCGATATCCAGGGTACGCCCCGGTGCCGGACCCTCCACTGCATGCACCATCAGGCTGTTGTAGGCATCGTGCACCGCTGACGTCTTCCCCGCGACCAACCTGTAGTCATCCACCCCCGAACCCGGCTTTGTGTCCGCAATGTGAACCGTGCTTCCCAGCGGAGCCTGGTTCTTAAGTTCCAGCCTCAGCGCCGAGTCTTCGAAAACCTCCTTTCCCTTGAACTCAACCGAATACAACAGCTGCCCGTCCGGTCCCGCCGCGTCCTTCCCTGGCTTCACCGCAAAGTGCATCGTGATCCGGTGGTCGGGCGAGCTCACTTCCATTGTGCTCGCCTGCGCGTGACTGCGCGCCGCGCCGATCAGAACCAAAACAGAAACCACACTCCAGGCAGCAGACTTCCCTCGCACCATCGATTCTCCTCAACGATGAAAACTGAGGCGTCCTTCGTCGAGAATGCCCCGGAAAAGGCTTGCATAAAGAAACGGCTTCCCCCAAAAAGAAGCCGTCTCAGGATTCGTCGCTCTCGGACTTCAGAAAATGTACTTCATAGCGAGCTGAAAAAACCGCGCATCCGGCGTGTTGTTCTGGAAAAACTTCGGGCCCGAGATCAGTCCTCCATTTGCGTCCATCGAACCGTTCGGTGTTCCCAGCGTCGGATGGTTCAGCACGTTGAATGCATCGGCGCGAAACTGCAGGTTCTGCTCGCGCCAGGTCGGAAAACTCTTGAACAACGACATATTCACCTGGTAGTAGCCAGGTCCGTAAATGTTGTTCTGCGGGCTCCCCAGCAAAGCAATCGCTGTGGCGCGGTCTGTCACCGGCGCCTGAAACAGCACCGGCACGCCATCCGGGTTCACCGACCCCACCGGATGAGTCGCATCGGAGATGGTCTCGCCCGGCAATGGATTGCGGAAGGCGCAGGGATTGAAGTAATTCGCCTTGGTCTTTACCTGTCCGGGGCACGAGCTCAGGCTTGGGTTGCTCGGATCAGGATTGCCGCCGCCGGAAAATGGATCGGTCACCGGATAAGCGCGCGCGCCGCCGCCGGAAGCTGTGCTGATATTCGGGCCCACAGTGAACGGAGTTCCCGTTTGCGCCGCATACGTCAGGCTCGACGACCATCCGCCCACCACTTCGTTCATCCAGCTCGGCGAGTTGCTCAGAAACTCCCGCCCGCGCCCAAACGGCAGCTCATAATTTCCGTTGATCGTGAAGCGGTTGCGAATGTCGAACACCGAATTCGTCAACTCGGCGATATACGGGATCAGCGCCGGCTGACGGTTCCCGATCGCCGAGAATAGTCCACCCGCATCGCTGGCATCGTCCAGCGCATGCGACCACGTGTAGGTCGCCAGGAACGACAGCCCATGCGAGTAGCGCTTCTCCAGCTTCGCCTGCAGTGAGTTGTATGTGCTTACGCCGCCAAAGTGTACCTCGCCGATTCCGCCCAGATCCGGAAACGGGTTAAACGGGTTGGTGTTCGTTCCCGGTCGCCACAGTCCCGGCGCAGTATTGGGCGCGCCGTACAGTTCCATGTGCCTCGTCAGATTCCCCACATACGTCAGCGTCCCGGCGAGGTTCGGACTGATTTGCTGCTCCAGCCCTAGGCTGTACGTCATTGTGTACGGCGGCTTGATGTTTGAATCGATGGAGTGAAATCCGGGCTGCGAGATGAATGTCTGCAGCTGCCCGTCGTTGGTGGCCGGCAGCAAACCCGCCTGCAGTGAAACCCCCTGCGCCGCTATCGAAGGGCAGTTGCCCGTCACGCAGGTCGGCGCGTAAAAGCTCGCTTGGTTCGACCACGGGAAGTTCGCTCCCAGGTTGCCGTTGCCCTCCGACTGCAGTCCGCCGTAGAAAGTCCCGAACCCCGCCCGAACCACGGTGTCCGCCCGCGGTGTGTACGCAATACCTACGCGCGGCGCAAAGTCCGTCTTCTGCGTAGTCGCAAGACGGTCGTTGCTCACAAACTGCACTGCCACGTTGTCCTTCGCCAGCGCATTCATGAACGGCGCGCCCAGCACAATGTTTCGCTGGCTTTCCGGGAACTGCACAACACCCGATCCTGAGCCGATGCCCAACGGTCCCGTCACTACGAAGTTCGCCTGCCGCCCGCTGTTCTCCTTATAAGGCTGGAAGTAGTCGTAGCGCACGCCCAGATTCAGCGTTAGCTTCGGCGTCACCCTCCAGTCGTCCTGCACATAGCCCGCGTCATACCACTGCGCGTCGTTCACGTTCGGCGATACCGAAATCGCCGCGTAGTTTTCCTGGTCCACCAGCATGTCGGCCACCGCGTTGCCTGTGTTGGCTACGCCCACCAGGCCCGTATACTGCCCATCCCAGTGATACTGCCCCAGATCTGCCGGAGCATAGATGTAGTAGAAGCGAATCGCCTGGAACGATGCCCCGAACTTCACCGAGTGGTTCCCCCAGATTTTCGATGCGTTATCCAGGATCTGATACACGTTCTGCGATTCGCGGCTGATCCCCACCGATCCCCACTGCTGGATCGTCCCATTCACATAGCCAGACGGCAGTCCGTACTGCCCTGGCTTCAGATCGGAAGGTTGCGGCCCCAGCCCCAACGAGCCGTTCAGCGCGGGATTGTACGCATTCGGCTGCTGGAAGTTGAAGACGCCCCAGTTGTAGCCGAAGCGAAATTCGTTGGTCAGCGAAGGCGAGAAGATGTGCGTCTCGCTGCCCATGAAGTTCATCGCCAGGTTCGTGTCGTATTCTCCGCCGTAGCCGCTGCCGTCCAGAATCGGCCCCAGCGGCAGACCGTTTGTCTTCACCTCGTGCAGATAGCTGTAGCGCACATAGCTCTGATCCTTCGCGCTCGGGTTCCAGTCCAGACGCTGATCCCACTGCACCGTATTGTCGCTGTTTCCCACGTTCACCAGATAGTTGTTGTACAGCTTGCCCCCGTTCGTATTCGGCGAGGGATACAGATTCAGAATTTTCTGCGCGACCGCGTTAATCTGTCCCGTGCATAATACGTTCTGCTGGCCGTTACAAATCAGGGGCTGCGCCGGATCGGCCAGGTTGGGCTCGTACAGCTGCGTCGGCGCGCCCACTCCCGTCAGACTGCCGTTCAGCAGTTCGGAGAAATTTCCTTGGCGCTCCAGTGCTGACGGTACGTTGATCTGCGTCGGATTGCTGATCGAAATTCGGTTGGCCTCGATGTCGCCGAAATAAAACAGCCGGTTCTTCCAGATCGGAAATCCAAGCGTGCCGCCGAACTGGTTCTCGTGATACGGCGGAGCCACAGCGTCCGGCCCCGCGTTCCAGTTGATCGCGTCCAGGTTCGTGTTGCGGAGATACTCCCACACATCGCCGTGGATCTGGTTCGTGCCCGACTTGATGTTGGCTTGCAGCACCGCGCCCGCCGAATGCCCGAACTCTGCGCTGAAGTTGCTCGTCTGCAGGCTGAACTCCGAGAGTGCGTCCGGGGGAGGCCGCATGATATAGCTCGCACCGTTCAGAAAATCCACCAGATTCGTATTGTTGTCCACGCCGTCGAGAATAAAATTGTTCTGCTCCGCGCGCTGCCCATTGGCCACAAAATCGCCCGTCCCCGATCCGCGTGTATTGCCGAACGGCGGCGCTACACCCGCGGTCAATTGTGCAATGTACACCCAGTTCCGCCCGTTCAGAGGCGTCTCGTTGATCGCGCTGGTGCTGATGACCTGGCCAACCGCGGCTTCCTGCGTCTGCAGGAGCGGCGCCGCCGAAGTCACGTTCACCGTCTGGGAAACCGAGCCCGGCGGCAGTGTGAAATTCACATTGAGATGCTGCTGAATATCCACGTGCAGATTCTGGTGGGCAACTTTCTCAAAGCCAGGCGCTGACGCCGTTACGGTGTAGTTGCCGATCTTCACGGGGGAGAATACGAAGACTCCGCCGCCGTTCGAGTTGCCCTGCAGGACGAGACCTGTATCAACATCCGTGACCGTGATCTGTGCATTCGGGATCATCGCCCCCGAGGGATCCTGCACGATTCCGGTAATCGCTCCCTGATCGGTTTGCGCTGAACAACACGACGCAAATGCCATCACCATCGCGATCATCGCGGAGGTCAGAAGCGTGGAAAGGGTTGCGTGGGACGAAACCGGCCTCAATAGATTGCACTTCAACATAAATCCTGTCTCCTTGTCCTAGCAGCGCTCTGATCCGGAAGGCTGACTATCGTGTACGTTAACGTCTCACAAAACAGAACGTCTGTGTACGTTAACGCACACGACGTTAATCTCCACCAGTAACGGTTGTCAAGATCACCTTAAGATTGGTCTTCCTGCCGTCAAGGCCGTTCGTCCCAATCCCATGCCTCGTCGCCCACGCACCGCCTGATTCGATTCCGCTTTCGCTATCTGCGGGAGATACTATTGTGGTGGTTGACAAGGTGCGGTCCCGGTATTCAGGATAGTTTTATGTGTACGTTACCGGCTCCGGACAAATATCTGCCCAATTGAGAACCATGGCTACTTCGCTCGTCATTCCCGTTGAGAATGATCAACTCTCCGTGCAACTCATCCCCGCTGAAGGCGGCCGCATCGCCTCTCTCAAGAGCCGCTCTACAGGCCTCGAGTTCCTCACTCAATCCACTAGGACCGTCCCGTCTCCACCACCGAACCTCTACGCCCTATTCCAGTCCGGCCCCTGCGCCGGCATCGAAGAATGCCTTCCCAGCGTCGGCCCCGGTTCCGCTCACGGCGGTTACGTCCCCGATCATGGCGACTACTGGCAACTTCCGTGGCGGGTGCTCGCCAACACCAGCGATCGCCTCCATATCTCAGCAGATGGGTTCAGCCGGACTCTCCGCTTCAGCAAAGATCTCAGCCTCGACGGGAATACTCTTCGCGTCCAATATCGCGTCGAGAACACCGGCTCCGCGCCGCAGTCCTTCCTCTACGCCTGCCATCCGCTCTTCGCTGTTTCCGCCGGTGACCGCATTCTCCTCCCGCCCGGGGTCAGCGAGTTAACGCTCCAGTATTCGCGTAACGATCGCATCGGACTGCGCGGCTCGAACATCGCCTGGCCCGTAACCGCTTCCGGACTGTATCTCGACATCACGGGGGAACCCGACGCCGGAACTGCGGAGATGTTCTATACCGCGCGCCTCAACGAAGGAATCTGTGGCATCTGGCGCCACGCTACCGGCCAGGTCCTCGAAGTCTCATTCGACACATCCGCACTTCCCTTCCTCGGTCTTTGGATCTGTCATGGCGGCTGGCCGGAGCAGAGTGAACGTCCCCAACAATATGCTGTTGCACTCGAGCCAACAACCTCCCCGTGCAATACGCTGGCCGAAGCACAACAGCAAGGTTCGGCCCTTGCGCTCGCCGCCGCCGAAGCCTTCGAGTGGCAAATCCGCTTTGCGGTCATCGCCGATGCACGACACTCGCGGCTCCTCTTCTGACTGCCAGCGTCTTGCCCCCTGCAAGAGAGAAACATGGGAGTAAGCTTTTCGGCAGCCATCATCCCTGCGCCGCCCTTCTCAGGTTTCCGGGAGCGACAGGCCTTTCGTAAAGCGGCATACCGCGCGCTTTCGAGTGCTTTCCGGATCGCGAAAGCCGCCTGCCCGCCCTGAATATCCGCGCCCGCGAGATTGAAGTGAACCGGGTCCTCATGCAGATCCTGATACCTCTCCTTGAGCGCGAATTGATCATCGATCGTAATACCCTCGGCCTCAATCTACGCACGGGCGATGCGACTGCGCGCCCGAATACGCGGGTTCGTTGCGTCCTTCGCATCAGAGCGCACGGGCGTAATGCCGGCCCAGATCGCCCTGCAACCTTTCTCTGTCAGCGCCTGCAAAGCGTGTACGCGGGAAAGGCCGACTTATACTGAGCTTCCGTGTAGGCCCAGCCGTGCATGCCGTTGTTGAAGTGCACGACCCTGAAGCGAACCCCTTCCATGGCCGCGAACACAGCGACCTCTCGCTCGATGCGTGAAGCCTGGCGCCAAGGGAGTCTTCGATTCCCCTTCCCGCATTGAGTGTGGCATAATTGCGCCTGCTTTCCCACAGCCGCCGGTAACCTCCCGTTCAGACGTAATTCAACCGGAACGGACAATGTGTCTAGTGCTCCTTTGCCGCCGCCCGGAGTTTCCTGCACCCTTGAGGTCCAATGAGCAACATCAATGGCAAAGTCTACGCCCTGAACGCCATTACGCCGATGAGGCCATGGAAGACATGGGTTCTGCGTGCAGCATTCTTTGTGCTCGATCACGTGAAACCGCTGCAGAAAGATCTGATCGATCTGTCCTTCATTGAATTCGCGCGGTGGGTGGTGGTGCCGCGGGCTGAGCTGCCATTTTTAGGAGGTAGCCAGAAGAAGGAACACCTGGAGTACGACTACCTCTTGTTCTTCAGTAATTTCAACGGCACCTGGAACCAGTACATCGATGCTTTCTCCGCGGTGCTGAGCGGGGGTTTGGACCTGATCTGGCGCTGGAGCGAGAAGTTTCCCGGTTCGGTGCCTGTCACCCTCTTCAAGGAATACATCGCCCGCGTGCAATTCGATACCGATTACTACTACACGTCTTATCCACAGGCCACGGCAAACGACGTCAAGTCCGCCCACATCGTCCAGTCTTCTTTCGACGCTCTGGCTCTCACGGCAGAGCAGCAAAGCCCACGGCAGTTTGCCGACGCGTACCAGCGCTTTGTCATTCAGGTTCAGGCTCATCTGGGCGACACCGGCGAAGCTCCGGTTGCCGGATAAAAGGGGGCCCGATGCCCAACAGGAACGGCAGCGTTTATGGACTGACAGTTCTTTCGCCCATAATCGACGATACCAGGGCAACCCCGTCCCACGATCTGCAAATCCGCAGCTATCTGGCGAACCTGTCAACGCGGGAGGACAGTCCCTTCGCACAGGCTCCGGGCACGCATCTGGCGCGTCTTGTCGTGATGGACGACGTAGTCTACGTCGGCGCCCCGGCTCATGAAGAACACCTGAAGTCGAAGTACCTGATCTTCGAGTCGAACCTCGACGGCGGCTCTCACGGCGATCTCGACGGCTATCTCGCCGGCCTTGCCATTGCCATTCCGGAGCATCTGGACGCAATCTGGCAGCACTGCGTCGGTTACCCGGGCGCCGCCAACCCGCAGGCATTCATCGCCTACATGAAAGCCTGCCAGCTGGATACGACCTTCTTTTTCGCGGCGGTTAATAACAAGACAGTTCCCGAGACTCTGCGAGCATTGCAGACAAAGTCCGCGGTGGCTGACTTCATTGCGAGCCATCAAGGCGCCGATCCGGCCGAGCTTCAGCGCCAGTTCATTCGGTTGGTTGCTCATTTGCGGTCCCAGCCGCTTCCCCGGCCGGGTTCCATGGGTCCATGTCGCGATATCAAGACAGGCGGAAGAAATGAGTAAGCTCAACGCGAGCGATATCCAGGGATTTATTTTGCGCGGTTACAACATGCCCGCCGCTCGCTACCTGTTTCTTCACTTTGAAGACGCAGAGAAAGCACGCCGCCTGATCGCTGCACTGCTTGGTGAGATTACGACCGGCCAACGCTGGGACCGAGGCAAGCCGCAGAGCACGCTTAACATCGCTTTTACCCATCGCGGACTTACAAAACTTGAATTGCCGGAAGCCACGCTGCTCACTTTTCCGGTCGAGTTTCAGCAGGGAATGAAACATCGCTCCGAAATCATCGGAGATACCGGTGTCAACTTCCCCGAACACTGGGATCCGCTCTGGCGCGAAGATCGCGTGCACGCATGGCTTGGCATCAACGGTCTTACCATGCAGGCATTGGAAGACCGCTGTTCCGCCACCGTTGCTGTTGTCGAGAAGACAGGCGCGGCAGTTGTTCTGGGTCAGCAGGACGCCGGTGCTTTGGTCATCAATGGCCAGGCGACAACCAAAGAGCATTTCGGTTTTACCGACGGCTTCGGCAATCCCGCCTATCTTGGAGTCGAACGCGATTCCCAGCCCGGACAAGGCAAGCTGCAGCCAGATGGAACGTGGGCGCCGCTGGCCACGGGAGAACTGCTGCTGGGTTACGCGGATGAAGCCGGCGAGTTGCCCGTTGCGCCTGTGCCGCATCTGCTGGCTGCCAACGGCACGTTCATGGTCTATCGCAAGATTCACCAGAATCTCGCCACGTTCCGTGCATTTTTGGATCAGGAGGCAGCCGTTTACCCAGGCGGCAAAGAAAAGCTCGCAGCCAAGCTGATTGGCCGCTGGCGGGACGGAACACCAATCGAGATCTCTCCGGATAGGCCCGATCCCTCCATTGTCCAGGACCCGAACCGCAACACAAACTTCACCTACGGCGCCGATGCCGAAGGCACGCGCTGCCCACTGGGGGCCCATATCCGCCGCGTTCATCCCCGCGATGCATTCGGATTCAATGGCCGGCTGATTAACCGCCGCCGCATCACGCGTCGTGGTCTCCCCTACGGAAACTACGCTGCGGAAGGTGAGCCGGTGTCTGACGCCGACGAGCGCGGAGTGATTTTCATGGCGCTCAACGCCAGCTTCTCGCGCCAGTTCGAGTTCGTCCAGCAGCAATGGGTGCAGTACGGCAATGATGCTCATCTTGGCAACGACAAGGATCCACTCATGGGCAGCCATGGGGGGCGCGGCAGACATGTGGTGCAAGGCGACACTAACCCCGCTAATCCTCCATTTATATGCTGCAATCTCCCTGATTTTGTCCAGCTTCGTGGCGGAGACTACTTCTTCCTTCCCAGCATCACCGGCCTGGGAATGATCGCTATGGGCCTCGTCGATCCGCGGTAGGCTCGCTGGAGGAAAAGGTATCGGAAACGGGCTTCAGTCATGCAATCTGCGTTTGAGAGTAGCCGCTGTTCAAGCCCTTGAGCAGGAAGATCGAGACCTACCGGGATCTCCAGGAAGGCGAGGATCCGACAAAGGCGGAAGCGCTGACAAACGAGCTGAAGAAATCTGCTAAAGACGGCGAACGCTGCCCCCGGTTCATGGTATTACCGCAAGGCCGATCAAACGCACTGAATCCAGGTTCGCTCAGATGCCAAGGATGAAGTGCAAAAGCCACCAAATAAGGAACAGGGCGATGATTGCCCCGATGACATGGACGATCCAATCGCCTGCGGTTTTCGGCTTGCCGAAGTTGAACATGTGGGGATAGTAGCAGTTTGGTTTTGGAGAGGACGCGTCAGAGCAGATAACGGGATGCCGTACGCAATTTGTCCAAACGGGAAGACGGGATGTAACGCGCTCCGAAATCAGAAGATGCGGCATCCCCTCCGGAGCCTGTCGCACATAACAATCTCGGATGGGTTCCTGGTTGCCAGGATAAGCGAACACCTCCATCGACGTACCGCTCGGCGACACTTCCCTATTGGCGGCACGACGATCCGAAGCATGGTCCTGGACACTTGCGACTTCGCCGACTACTCGCCCGCATGAGATAGGCGACCTGCACGTGCAATCCATCCTGCCCGTCTGACGCTTGGATGCGCAAAAGACGTATGGCGTGTTCGAGTCATCCTTTTAGCAATGGCGTCGGAACTTATACGGCTTCGCCCGGTGTCATCAAACCCGTCGGATCAAATGCGCGTCCAAGCTAGTGTCTACAAATCAAAAGCCATTTCGCTTATGGGGACAAACATGATTGACGCGTCGGACGTACTTGTGGATCGCCTCCTCGCATGGGGGGTTGATACCGTGTTTGGCCTGCCGGGGGATGGAATTAACGGAGTCTTCGAGGCTCTCCGTAAGCAGAGGGATCGGATTCGATTCATCCATGTCAGGCATGAAGAGGCAGCAGCGTTTATGGCCTGCGCCTATGCCAAATTCACGGGAAGACTTGGAGTCTGTATCGCAACATCAGGCCCCGGGGGCATTCATCTTCTGAACGGCCTTTACGACGCGAAAATGGACCATGCGCCGGTGCTTGCAATTACAGGAATGCAGCACAGCGATTTGATCGGAACCTTTACCCAGCAGGATGTGGCGCTCGACAAGTTGTTCATTGACGTTGCGGTCTACAACGAGCGGATCATGAGTGGCGCCCACATCGAGAGTGTGGCCGACCTGGCGATCCGCACAGCGCTGGCTTCGAGGGGCGTCGCTCATATAACTATTCCGGTAGACGTGCAGGTCCAGGAGATCAAGAAAGGCCGATCCGAGCGAAATCCCGTCCACCACACGTCGTCCGTCCCTGCCTACTTCGAGCAGGTTCCGGCGCGGATCGAACTGGAGCATGCCGCGGATATCCTCAATCGCGGAAAAAAGATCGCGATTCTGGCGGGCCAGGGAGCTCTGCACGCTACCCAGGAACTCGAGGAACTGGCAGAGACACTCGGCGCGCCCGTCGTCAAAGCGTTGCTGGGCAAGGCCGCTGTGCCGGACGACAGCCCCTACACCACCGGGGGAATCGGTCTGCTGGGCACTGAGCCTTCGCAGGATGCTCTTGAGGAGTCTGACACGCTTCTGATGGTGGGAACCTCGTTTCCCTATATCGAGTTTCTGCCTGAACCGGGTTCGATCAAGTGCGTTCAGGTCGATATCGACCCGCAACGCATCAGTCTCCGTCATCCCGCCGATGTGGGTTTGGTAGGAGATGCAAAAGGCACACTCCGCGCGCTTCTTCCTCTTCTCCAGAAGCATAACCAAAGCTTTCTGGAGAGAGCGCAGAAGGCCAAGGCACGTTGGCAGAAGCTGATGGAGGAGCGCGGCACGCGGCCGGACAAGCCCATGAAACCCCAGGTCATTGGCTGGGAGCTGGGCAAACGCATCCCTCCCAACGCAATCGTCACCTCGGATTCCGGAACGATCACGACCTGGTGGGCCCGGTATGTCCCCGCCCTGCGCGGGCAGAAGCACAGCTGTTCAGGAAATCTCGCAACTATGGCGTGCGGCCTGCCCTATGCTATTGCTGCCGCGGTCGCGTACCCTGACCGGCCCGTATACTGCATCATCGGAGATGGCGGCCTCAGTATGTTGATGGGCGAACTGATTACGGTCGCCGCCTACAAACTCAATATAAAAATCATCGTGATCAAAAACAATACTCTGGGACAGATCAAGTGGGAACAGATGGTCTTTCTTGGCAATCCCGAGTATGCCTGCGACCTTTATCCCGCCGACTTTGTGACGATCGCCCGAGGCGCTGGCATCGACGCCATTCAGATTGATGACCCAACAACCTGCGGCGCGCAACTCGACGGCATCACGGGACGCCTTGGTCCGGTGTTGATTGAGGCCGTCGTCGACGAGTTCACACCTCCAATGCCGGCGAAGATCAAAGCATCCCAGGCTCTGAAGCTGGCAGAGGCACTGGTCCGTGGTGAGCCCAATCGTACCAGGATTGCTCTGACAAATGCTCACGATAAGGTGCGGGAACTGGTATAGCCAGAGACGAAGGAGCCCCGTGAGGATAGAGCCGTCGGATGCTTTGGTTGAGAAGGTCGATGTTTCCGCCTGCGTAATCCCGACCGACGCGCCTGAAGGCGATGGCACACTGCGTTGGGATTCAACGACGCTTATTGTTTGCGAAGTGCACGCGGCAAACGAAGTGGGAATGGGATACACCTATGGCAATCGCGCCATCGCGCTGCTCGCCGATCATCTCGCAGATAGATGTCTCCTGCGCCAGCCTGCATTCGATATTCCAGGTCTTCACCAATCGATGCTGCGGCAGGTACGAAATGATGGCAGCCGGGGCATTGCATCGATGGCGATCTCGTCCCTGGATGTAGCGCTGTGGGACCTGAAAGCCAGATTGCTGGGTTATTCGCTCGTGGATTTGCTGGGTGCCGCCCATGCGGGTGTGGCTGCATATGGCAGCGGTGGATTCACCACCTACAGCAATCAGCAACTGGCTGCGCAGCTGTCCGGCTGGGTGGGAGAGGGGCTGAAACGCGTCAAGATGAAGATCGGTGCGGAACCAGCTTCGGATCTGGAAAGAGTCCGAACGGCGCGCAGAGCAATAGGCCCGGCTGCGCAGCTGTTCGTGGATGCGAACGGCGCTTACGACGCGCGCCAGGCCATCGCTTTCGCGAATCAATTTGAGGAGTTCAATGTCACCTGGTTTGAAGAACCGGTCAGCTCCGATGATCTGAATGGTCTGCGCCAGGTGCGCGAGCGCGCACCGGGCGCAATGGAGATTGCGGCAGGGGAATATGGTTACGATTCGTTCTACTTCCAGCGGATGCTGGAGGCAGAAGCCGTCGACGTTTTGCAGCTGGATGCGACGCGGTGCAAAGGTTTCACCGGGTTTCTGGCAGGAGCGGCCGTAGCAGCGAGCTATGGCCGCACGATCTCGGCGCACTGTGCACCGTCTCTGCACATGCATATCGGGGCCGCTGTTCCCGGGTTTCGACACGTTGAATATTTCCACGATCACGCCCGCATCGAAAAAATGCTTTTCGACGGATTCATCCCACCCGCCAATGGAGTGCTGAAGCCAGATCGTGCACGGCCTGGCATGGGGCTCATCTTCAAACACGCCGATGCGGAGCGATTCCTCACGTGGAAGAACAAGTAATGGACTGTTTGTACCGGCCGATGCGGATCAACCTGTCACTGCCGCCGCAGTCTCGTGGTGATCGGACTCTGAAGGATCGGTCGATATGGCAATTGAATCGGCTGGCCATCTGCGATAAGAGGCAGCCGGCATGACCTTCTCGCTGGCCGGGGCATTGCAACGGGGCGCGGATCGTGATTTGCCCGCGCCCGTATCCGCAGCTGTAACAACAGCGCTTGACCACCTACGCGAGGGTTGTTTTCAACGTACTCTCTGTCTCGTGGTGGCGACGACCAGCGTCGCCAGCGGACTGGAAGTTGGCTATGAGCACTACAAGGGAAGCTACAGCAATCCGGTTATGTACACGCCCGTCTTTCTAAGTGGTGCCCTTGCCTTGGCTGGGCTATCAGGAGCTCTGAATCGGCGGGCAGCCGCCACCGTCCTGCGCTGGGTCAGCGTCATTACACTTGCGGATGGCGTCATCGGCTTTTTCTTTCATGTTCGCGGGGTCGCTCGCAAACCCGGCGGTTGGAAGCTTCCTGTCACGAATATTGTCATGGGGCCACCGATCTTTGCTCCGCTGCTTTTCGGCACGAGTGCGTATCTGGGCCTGATGGCTTCGTATCTGCGCCGCGAAGAAGATCTGCACCGTCCGGATTTACGCATCGATTCCTGGCTGAAAGGCAAACGCGACAGCTGGAAAACCGAACTGCGCCACGGAAGATTTCAGAAGCATCTCTCAGCTCTGACAATTGCCTGGGCGTTCTTCAGCGGATTCGAGGCGCTGTATTCGCACTACAAAACGAATTTCCGATACAAGGCGCAATGGACGCCCGTGCTTCTGACGCCGCTGCTGATGGCTGCGGGAGCAGGTGCCCTAAAAAGCCGGTTCGTTGCCAACACCGCCCTACCCGTCGTCTCAGCTCTTGCGCTGGCCGATGGCGCGATCGGCTTCTTCTGTCACGCGCGCGGTGTTGTGCGCCGCCCGGGGGGTGTGAAGAAGCCTCTTTACAACACGATTTACGGACCTCCTGTCTTTGCCCCACTTCTGTTTGCTGCCTGCGGATTTCTCGGCCTCATGGCCAGCCTGTTGCGAAGGGAACGAGAATGAGCCGAAAATCGTTTCCATCGAGCGCGACCGGCGCGATTTTGCAGAACATCGAGCGCCCCGGATACTACTCCGATTACAGCACGATGGAGCAGCAGAAAAAGTGGGACGAGGCAACGAGAACCGTTGTCACGGAACGGGTCGGGAAGATCCCGCCCATCCGGTTCTTTTCGCAATATGAGGCGCGGCTGCTCGGGGCCGTCATCGATCGGGTCATGCCGCAGGATGATCGCAGGGAATCACGCTCGATTCCAATCCTCTCCATTCTCGACGAGCGCCTCTACGAAAATAACCTCAGTGGTTTTCGTTACGAGGATATGCCCTCGGATCAGGAGGCATACAAGCAGGCCATCACCGCCATGCAGGAGATGGCGCAGGAACGTTTTCAAGAACCGTTCGCCGATCTCACCGTGCATCGGCAGGAGCTGATCCTGAAGTCGTTGCATGACGGAAAACCCGAGCCCGATCACGCGATCTGGCACCAGATGCCGCTCCATCGCTTCTGGGCCATGCTGATGGAAGACTGCGTCACTGCTTACTATTCACATCCCTGGGCATGGGATGAGATCGGATTCGGCGGGCCGGCCTACCCTCGGGGATATATGCGGCTTGAGCATGGTCTGCCCGAGCCCTGGGAGAAAGACGAACGCCGTTACGAGTGGAATGCACCCATCGATTCCCTCTCTGTGATGGAGGAAGAGAGCGCGCCTCCGGACCATGAATCGCTCCACGGCCGCGGAGGTAGCCACTGATGCCGCATCGCCTCGGCCCGATGCAAACGCTTCCGTCACCGATGCGTCGATTCCGGGACAGCGACATAGTCGATTACTGCATCGTCGGTGTAGGCAGCGCAGGCGGCGTCATGGTGCAGCGCCTCGCCAGGGCCGGATTTTCAGTGGCGGCATTGGAAGCGGGCCCTTTCTGGGATACGGAAAAGGACTGGGTCAGCGATGAGAAAGGTTCTCACCAGCTCTACTGGAACGATCTCCGCATCACTGGTGGAACTCATCCCTTGGCTCTCGGCGCAAACAACAGCGGCAAAGGGGTCGGCGGAGGCTCCGTTCACTGGGCTGCTTTCACACCGCGCTTTCACCCCTCCGATTTTCGGGTCTGTACCCAGGATGGCGTAGGCGCCGATTGGCCGATAACTTATTGGGATTTGAAGCCCTATTACGAATTGCTGGAGCGCGAAATGCCGGTTGCCGGGCCGGCATGGTTTCCCTGGGGCGATCCGCACGGTCATCCCTATGGACCTCACCCGCTCGGTGGAGTCGGCGACGTGCTCGTGCGCGGATGCACAAAACTCGGCATTCGATCCGTCGCCGGCGGTCCCGTCGCCATTCTTTCCGCTTCCCATGGCGACCGGCCTCACTGCATCTATCGCGGATTTTGCCTGCAGGGATGCAAGGTGGGAGCCAAAGCCAGCACATTGATCACCCATGTTCCCGACGCCATTACGCATGGCGCCGAGATTCGGGCTCACTCGATGGCCAGTCGCATCAGTCTGCGAGGCGATGGCCGGGTCGACGGGGTCGTCTACTTCGATCCCGAAGGCAAAGAACACTTTCAGCGAGCAAGAGCGGTCATCCTTTGCGGGTACGCGATTGAAACGCCGCGGTTACTCCTGAACTCGGCCTGTCCAGGACATCGGCTTGGGCTGGCCAACTCCAGCGGAACCTTGGGCAGGTATCTGATGGCGCAGGCGGGCAATGTCATCGCCGGTCGATTCGACGAATTAGTCCGCCTCTATAAAGCGCCTCCCGCACATGCACTTTCAGAGGAATTTTACGAGACCGATCCCCGACGCGATTTTGCGCGCGGCTTTGCCGTGCAGACCGTAGGCCCGCTTCCGGTTGCTTTTGCCAAACAGATGGTCGCTGCCATGGGCGCATGGGGATGGGGTATGCGACGCGTGATGATGGATTACAACCATTGGGCGACCATAGGTGTCCTCGGTGAAATCCTTCCCTGGGCGGACAATCGCGTCGAGTTGGCCGACGAGAAGGATCGACATGGTCTGCCGGTTGCCAAGGTTACCTTCAATCTTCACGACAATGATCAGAAACTGATCGAATTTGGAAAACGCAAGGTGACCGAGATAATGTGGGCCGCGGGAGCAAAGCAGGTTGTGCAGGAGTCGCGCTTTGCCCACCTGGTCGGAGCATCGCGGATGGGATGCGATCCATCCACTTCGGTTGTCGATAAATTTGGACGGACCCACGACATCCCAAATCTTTTTGTGTGCGATGGCAGCATTATGCCTACTCAGGGCTCTGCAAATCCTGGCCTCACCATCCAGGCCCTTGCCGCCAGAACGGCAGACTACCTGATCCGGCAGGGAGAAGCGATCTTCTATTCCAATCGCCGCGACTTGAATGAGCCGGGCATTCGATACGACCTAAGCCCGCCCCACACCCGTTTCAAAGGCAATCCCCGCATTGCTTAACGCGCGAGGATTTTCCTGGCACACAGAGCAGCTCCCACAAGTCCAATCCCAAAGACAAGCCAGCCACGATGTTTCGATACTTCGGCTTCGAGACTGAAGGGGCGGGATCGCTTGTCGAACGGCCCGCGCGCCCCCAGAGTCGTTGCTACAGGATGCCACACGTTGTTGGGCCGATCGGGAGAGTCGGCCTCTTTGCGCTGCTGCGCTTTGTAGCCCGTTTTCCCAAGATACATATCCAGCAGGCCGGGGAAAACTCTCTGGCCGAGAATCGCCTTCACCGTCGATCCCCCCACCCAATATTCCCGTCGCGGCGATGACGTCAGAGCGGCATGCAGAATCATCCTGGCGCCGACTTCCGGCTCATAAATTGGCGGCACCGGCTGCGGTAAATTCGGAAGCCGGCTCTTCACCCAGGTAAACTGCGGTGTATTCATTGCAGGCATGTGGACCACGATAGTCTTCACGCTGCTCTTATCGTGGTAGAGCTCACAGCGCAGCGAATCGGTGAATCCAACAATGGCGTGCTTGCTTGCGCAATACGCTGCCTGCAACGGAATGCTTCGCACTGCCAGAGCTGAACCAACCTGAATAATTCGCCCTTGGTCCCGCGGCAGCATTCGCCGGAGCGCGGCGAGGGTACCGTGGACGTAGCCCAGGTAGTTGACCTCTGTGACCCGACGGAACTCAGCCGCATCCATCTGTCTGATGGGAGAGAATACCGAAACCATGGCATTGTTGACCCATATGTCGACGGGGCCAAGCCGCTCTTCGAACGACGCCGCGGCCGCCTCCACGGCATGATCGTCGCTTACATCCGCAGCATAGGTGGCCGCTTTGCCGCCGAGCTGCTCAATCTCCTCCGCAGTGGCTTCCAGAGCGGGAAGGTCACGCGAAATTAAGCCGACGCGTGCTCCCGCCTTACCGAATTCATGGGCAATCGCTCGTCCCAGCCCTGCTGAAGCTCCCGTAACCACTACAGTGAGGTTTGTCTGCATTCCCGCGTCTCCTTTATCCAGGCCTTCTATGCGATTGGATGCAGGCGGAAAAAACCGAGACTGCATCTAATGCATCCAGAAGCGTTTCGGGTGGGCGAGGACAGCACTTGGCTCCTGCGATCGAAGACTATGCTCTCATCGGTGACTGTGAGACAGCCGCACTTGTCGGCACCGATGGCTCCATCGATTGGTTGTGCTGGCCCGATTTTTCCTCTCCCGCCTGCTTTGCCGCGCTGGTCGGAACAGACCAGAACGGCAGGTGGCGACTGGCAGCCAAAGGAAGCAAACGTACCACGCGACGATACCGCGACCATACACTTATTCTCGAAACGCGCTTCGAAACCCCAACCGGAATACTGCTCATCACCGACTTCATGCCGGTGCGGGAAGAACATTCCGACATTGTGAGGATCGCACGATGTCTTAAGGGCAGCGTGTCCGTCCAAATGGAACTCTGTGTTCGCTTCGACTATGGGCGCACCATTCCGTGGACCGGTGCTCGAGACAGAAATACCTGGGCGGCTGCCGGTGGCACCGGAGTCGTTTACCTGCGCACCCAACAATCCGTACAGACGAGAAGCAACATCGCCTTTGCGGACTTTACGCTGGCCCAGGGCCAATACCGATCTTTTGTCCTGACCTATGTTCACGCGCAGCAGGGCCCTCCGCGAAGAATTAATGCGCAAAAAGCCCTGCGCCAGACGGAAACGTTCTGGCAGCAATGGTGCGCCACCAATACGTATGACGGAGCATGGCGCGACGCTGTGGAGCGGTCAATGATAACGCTCAAAGCGCTGACCTATCGGCCTACCGGTGGTATGGTTGCGGCTCCGACAACATCTTTGCCTGAATGCATGGGAGCCAACCGCAACTGGGACTACCGCTACTGCTGGCTTCGTGATGCGGCTTTCACGCTTGACTCGCTGCTTTCGGTCGGCTATCGGGAAGAGGCGCGCGCCTGGCAGGATTGGCTGCTACAGGCAATCGGCAGCAATGCCGCTGACCTTCAAATTGTGTACGGGATGCGCGGCGAACGCCATCTGCCGGAGTGCGAGCTTCCGTGGCTCCGAGGGTATCGCCATTCGCGGCCTGTCCGCATCGGGAATGGGGCAGCGGACCAATTGCAGCTGGACGTATTTGGCGAAGTGGCAGACGCGATCATGAGCATGAAGCGCGCGGGTATTCGCCTCCATGAACATATTCTTCAGTTGCAAGGCCAGATTGCCGATCACGTCGCATCCATCTGGCATCGTTCGGCGTCCGGGTTATGGGAGCAACGGAATCGCACTAAACAATTTACCTACTCAAAAGCGATGGCATGGCTCGCCCTCAATCACGGCATCGCAAGCACAAACGGAAGAAGGGTTTCAGAATGGAAGTCAGCGCGCTGCCAATTACATCGACAGATATGCAGGAGAGGATTCAACCGAAAGCTGGGTAGTTTCGTTCAGGCCTTGGATTCGGATGTACTGGACGCGTCGGTTTTGCTTCTGCCAATCATCGGCTTTCTTCCTTTCCGTGACGAGCGCGCCACAAGCACGATGGACGTGATCATGAAAAACCTGGGCCGCGATGAATTCATCTATCGTCTCTCACCAGGAAAACAAACGAACCACGAGTCCGCATTTGTAGCTTGCTCATTCTGGATGGTTCACAATCTGGCGGGAGCCGGTCGGCGAAGCGATGCAGAGAGGCGATTTGAAAAGCTGATCGGTCGGCGGAACGATGTAGGTTTGCTTTCCGAGCAGTACGATCCGCACTTCGATCGTTTTATGGGAAACTTTCCGCAAGCCCTCTCCCACATCGCTCTCGTTAATGCCGCCCGAATGCTGACCTCATCTTAGCGTTCTCGACAGGATCGGAAATGCGAAGGTGGTCACCCTCGCGCTAACAGCCCCGCGACCATCCGACAGTCAGGAGACCTGCCCTGATGGCTTTGTCGGGATTTGTCTACGGCTGGGATCTCCACTGACTTTTTGCCCTGCCCCTCTTCTATCTCTGCGAAAACAGGAACGAACTGCCAACCTTCGCCGTTTCTGTTCTCCAATCCTGATAGTAGCGGAGACGAATCACATGAGCAGGAATCTCATCGCGTCCATTGGAGCAGGTCTTCTTCTTACTGCATCCTGCCTCGCGCAACAAGCAGCCAATCTGCCAAGCGCGCTAATAACGTCACCACGAGTCTCGCCCGCCGCACAGTATACTTCGCCCACCCAGAAGGAGAGGTTGCAGATCTACGTGCGCCATACCTTTGGGGTCTACTCGTTTGTCGAGGCTGGCATGCGCGGCGGAATCGAACAGGCGCGTGACAGCCCGGATCGATGACCCGAGGGCGCGGCGGGATACGCAGACCGCTTCGGCTCAACCATGGGTGAGATTGCTGTTCGCGGGACGACGGAGTATGTGGTAGCCGATGCATTCCGGGAAGATCTGCGTGTTGTACGCTGTGCAAGGCCGTGCTCAGCGTCGGCACTCCACCGGGCCCTCGAAGATACGATCACAGCAAAAAAAGGCAGCGACGGGCGCCGTGCATTCTCCATTGCGCGTCTGGTTGGCCCGGTGGCGGGGGCATTAGTCGCGACCAGTGTCTGGTATCCATCGGGTTATACAGGTTCTGAGGCCGGCAGGGAGATAGGAATTAGTTATGCCTTTAGCTTTCTCCGTAATTATCTCCGTGAACTTAAGCCCTGAACGTTACTTAATCTCGACTAGCACGACTAAGTCTCTGGACAGCAGATGGACGTTGCAAATCCAGCGTTCCCTCGTGGGGAGACGCCGTTCTGCAGGGGACTGCAATCCTGACTTCAAGTCCGCCGCCCTCCCGATTCTTTGCCGTTATCGTGCCATCGTGAAGACGCACCGCCTCACTGGCGATGGCGAGCCCCAGGCCCGTGCCACCCGTTTCGCTCTCGCGCCCCGGAGATGTGCGGAAGAAAGGCAGAAAAATGTCCGACAACATAGACTCAGGAACCCCAGGGCCAGAGTCAAGAACCTCGATAATTAGCCGGTGTCGATCATCATCAACCCGGCAATTGAGATAAATTGTCGACCCGGCAGGCGCGTACCGAATCGCGTTGCGCAGAATGTTGTCGACCGCCCGGCGGAGCAATTGCGGGTAGCCGAGCAGAACCACATCCTCCTGCGTTCCAGCCAGGACGCAGTTGGCATGGGCTGCTTCAAAGTTCGCGTCTTCAATGATGCCTTCACATAACGAACACAACGACACGAGAGTGAGGCTTTCGGCCGGATAACGGCCGGCCTCCAGACCAGCGAGGAGCAATAGTTGCTGAACCAGGTTACTGAGCTTGTCGGTCTCGCGCTCGATGCGCACCAGTTCCGGACTACCCTTTTCATCAACCTGGCGACGCAACAGCGCAAGTGCCAGATGCAATCGGGTCAGTGGGGCTCCGAGTTCGTGAGAAACGTCGGCGACAAATCGGCGCTGTGCCGTCATCAGGCGCTCGATTTGCGCCGCCATCGTGTCGAAGTCCCGCGCCAGATCTCCAAGTTCATCGCGACGGGCGCTGCGGCGTGGTGACGAACGGGCGCTCAGATCGCCCGAGGCCAGGCGCTGCGCGGTCGCGCGCAATCGCGTGATAGGCCGCGTAATATACAGCGAAAGCAGAATGCAGACGATGGCAGCGGGCAGCATGGCGAGGGCGATGTTGATCCAGAACCTTGTCCGCAGCAGCCGAACTCCCGGTTCAAAGACGGTCATAATGACCGCGTACTGTCTGCCGCTGGGTCCACGAAGAGGACAGATAAACAGAGTGCGAAAACCCATGTAGCGCTCAAGCCGCGGATTTCCCTGCTCCAGAGCCTCTTTCGCCAGATAACTGTAAAGGACCGGAGGCGTGCCGTCGCCGGTCACAAGCTTACCAGCTCCGTCAAAAAGGAAGATGTGCCTTCGGTGCTTTGTAGAAAAACTCTGCAAAGCCTCGCCGATAGCAGCGTGACCCTGGCTCTCAGATTGGTTCAGCAAATTGGCGAAGTCCGCCTCAGCCGCATTAGGGTCAAATGCAGGACCGCGGTCAACGCGGAGACTGAGCGGCATCACATCCGCGGCGGTTGCCACGACGACGATCATCATGACAGTCGCGATCCAGAAACTGAGAAAGATCCGCAGGTAAAGCTTCATCGATACTTTTCCTGTGGTGCAGGAAGGCTCTTGCGGAGATAGATGTAACCGGTATTGCGGATCGAGCGTAACCGCTCACGTCCGCCGGGAAAAGGACCTAACTTTTTCCGGAGTGAGCTCACGAGGTTGTCGATGCCGCGATCGCCCGCGTAGGGCGCGCGACCGAGAGCGATGCGCGATAGATGTTCCCGGGTGACAACTTGCCCTGCGGCGGAGACCAGAGCCTGCAGCGCATCGAACTCGGCGGCAGTGCAATCCACATTTTCGCCGCTGCGTTCGACGGTGCGTCCTCCGGCATCCAGAATCAGGTCGTCGACAGCAAGAAAGGGGCTTCCAAAGCGTGTGGGCTGTCCGCGGCGGAGTACGGTCCGCATTCTTGCCAGTAGTTCGACAGGAGTAAACGGCTTGGGAATATAGTCATCGGCTCCCGCCTCCAGACCACTTACTTTATCCGCAACCGACGTTCGGGTAGTCAGCATGATCACTGGGATACGGCTCTTTTCGCGAAGCTCCCGGAGAACCGCGAACCCATCCTGATCCGGGAGCATGACATCGAGAACGACCAGAACAATCCCCCCTTCGGCCGCCCGTTCCAGACCCGCTTTCGCCGTATAGGCCGCATAAACTATGAACCCTTCAGGACCTAGATATTCCGCCAGCATTGCAGCCATGGCGCGGTCGTCGTCAATCAGCAGGACGTGCCGCGAGTTAGGTTCTGACGATGAAATCAAAAACCGAGGTGGTTCGGTTAGTGGCATTCGTAAGACACTGATCCAGGAGTTCGTCTATGTTATCTCATTCGTCAACCGTCCGAGACCGCGACGTCAGTGATGACCAGAAACACACGAAGCCAGAAAGCCAGCAGAAGAAACACAAAAGTGTAACCAACGCCGTCGAAAGCATCGAGCCAATACAGAACCGCTTTGCCCACCCGTTGATTCACAGTAAGCCTCTCTGCCTCTCTCTGTATGTATCCGCATTGCGCGACTGCCTGGACAGGCGGCTCGCGACCGGTGCGCGTGGTGCTATTGCGGACGACTGGCCGTCCACGAGGCGCCTTGCGCTGTGGTGCCGCTCATTGTGTCGCCATTAATCGTGCCGCTGAAGGAAACCTCCCGCCTCCGCAGCTTCACACTAAAGGACACCTGACTGCCATCACGGGTCCCCTTCAATGGCGCGGAACCGCGTTCTCCCTGGAATTTTCCACCAAGCTTGCTGCCGTCCTGCTTAATTTGCATCGAGGCCTGGCGTTGATTGCCGTTCTCGGCAACCCACGTCAATTGCCAGTTGCCGGATAGGCTGGCCGAGCTGCCGGCCGGAGCTGCTTCCTGCAAAGAACGGCAGCCAACACGGCTGAGCTTCCCTCCAGGGAACCTGCAAGACTGACGATTCCTGCAGCTGCCAGCAGCGAGCACACAAAAAAGGGGAGTGACCAAAAGAATTTCACCAGACCTCCACCGGGAAGAATCAGTTATATTCGCTCAGACGTTTCACGCCAGGACAGTGTCGCGGTCGGTTTGTAGAGTTTTGTAGGGCGGATGTGTATCGCCGTCGTCCTGACCCGATCATAGATAGCCGCCACATAGTCGATTGGCAATATCCAGCCCTGTTCACCTGCTGACATTTCCCGACATTGGCGTCGCTTCCTCCGGAGGGTGATGGCCGTCCATTCCGATAGAGGGCATCAATGACACAAATTCCCAACATCGCGAACTCGCTGCAGACCAGCCCCGAAGGTTCAATCGCCATTCACAACGCCCAAACTCAGCAAACCATCCAACAGCAAGGAGGAAATGCCGACATTGCCGCGAGGCTCAGGAGCAGCGATTCAAAAATCCTGGATGAACTCATTGTCCGGTACCAACACCGCCTGCTGCGTTACTTGATCTACCTCACGGGAAATCGGGAGCTGTCGGAAGATCTGTTTCAGGAAACGTGGATGCGCGTCCTGATCCGCGGCTCGCAGTTCCGCGGCAACTCGCAGTTTGTCACCTGGCTCTTCAGCATTGCACGCAATCTGGTTTTCGATTTGAAACGGAAAGCTCCCCCGGCGGCCAGTTTTGAAGAAATGACGCAGACAGCCGACGAACGGTGTTTCAGCGTTGCCGAAGAACGGAGCGCGTTTGACTATTGCGCTGCACTGGAGAACGCCAGGCTTGTCGAAGGAGCACTTCCAGATCTCTCCCCGCAGCAGCGGGAAGTGATCCTGCTGCGGTTCATAGAAGATCTGCCGCTGCTGGAGATTGCTGTCGTTACAGGTGCGCCGCTCTCCACAGTGAAAGCCAGGCTCTACCGCGGACTTGCCGTGCTGAAATCAGGAATCACTCGCGTTGCCCGCCGCGAAGAACTTGGAAAAATCCCAGCTCCGTCCCGGACTCAGCGACTGTCTCGCCAGCTTCTTTACCAACGGAAATGATCTACGTGATATCTTCTGTATCGAACGGCGCCTTCACCGGCACGCCATGCACCTGGCTCACCAGGTTACGAACCACATCTTCCAGCTCGCGCTGGCTCTGCATCACTGCCGTCATCGTCTGCAGGTCATCCGCATCTTCAATCCGCTCCAGCAGTACAACAGCATGCGCCTGCGCAACATTGTCTGCATCCAGACCCTCGGGCGTCTTCGCTTTAATCCCAACGTTGGCTGGAACAATCCTGAGTAGTTCAGCCACCCGCTCCCGCATTTCGCTGGAGATGGGTCCGATCTTCGGCGCATTCAAAACCAACGTCGTGTCCACATTCACGATCCGGTACCCTGCGTTCCGAATTTCCTCCATCGCAAGATCCAGGAAAATCGCCGAATCGGCATCTTTCCATCTTGGATCGCCAGGAGGAAAAAAGCTGCCGATATCCCCCGCGGAAACCGCCCCCAGCAGAGCATCCGTCAGTGCATGCAGCAGCACATCGCCATCCGAGTGCCCCGCTAGTCCCTCTGGATGTTCAATCCTGAGTCCGCCGATTTTCAGAGGCACACCCGCCTTAAATGCGTGCGAATCCCACCCGTAGCCAATGCGAATGTCCATGCGCGATTCCGTGCAGCTTCACCTCAGGGTATATCAGCCTGCTCCGATTGCAAGCCGCGACGCTGTTATGAGGACGCTCGATGTGCCAGATAAAACTCCGCCAGTTCCAGATCGCCTGGCTGCGTGATCTTCAGGTTCGACGCCGATCCGGCTACCACAAACACCTGGCTGCCTGCCCGCTCCACCAGACTCGCCTCATCGGTACCCACAAAACCATCTGCCTCCGCCTCGGCGAATGCCCGCCGCAACAGCCCGCACCGAAATCCCTGCGGAGTCTGGGCCTGCACAATATACTCGCGTGGAATCGTCGCGGTTATAATCGCCCCGTCTGCCGTCCGCTCCACCTGCTTGATCGTATCCAGCGCCGGTAGTCCCACGATTGCCGCGCTGTGTTTCTCCACAGCCTCGATCACCCGGCGAATCACCACCGGCTCAATCAAAGGGCGCACCGCATCATGCACAAGAACAATGTCGTCTTCGCTGCAATCAAGCGCCTTTAGCGCATTCCACACGCTCTCCTGGCGCGAGTCCCCACCCTCCACAACGCGTACGCGCTCCGCAAATCCGTGCTCAAAAATATGCGCCGTCAGCCGCTCCATCTCGGTGGCCCGCACGGCCACCACCAGTGCCGTCACTTCCGAAATCTCCGCAAACGCCCGCAGCGTCCGAATCAGAATCGGCGTTCCCGCCAGCTCCAGAAATTGTTTGGGGGCTGTATGCGCTGTGTGGCCCGGTGCCATCCGCGTGCCGACGCCGGCTGCTGGCAAAATTACAGAGACACGCATAGAAAGAGGAGTATATCGCACCTGCACATCTATACGGGTATAGGGTAAAAAGGTTGCGGGAATACTGCTCCAATCGCTCTGTCTAAGAGGTCCTCATCCGATGCGCAACTGCGCAGCAAAGCTTTTCCTGCCGATCCTTATCGCTTTCCTCGCAGTTACGATTCCCTGCTCCTTTGCCGGCTCCAGTCCTCGCCAGGACATGAGCGTGATGGTCCAGACCCCGCCTATGGGCTGGAATAGCTGGGATTCCTGGGGCCTCACCATCAACGAGCAGCAGTTTCGCGACAGCGTCACCTGGTTCCACAACAACCTCCAGCGTTTCAGCTGGCAGTATGTCGTCATCGATGAAGGCTGGTTTGCCGAACACCCGGAAAATCCGGTCGGCCACATGGACTACACCATGTCCGACGAGGGCCTTTACATGCCGGCGGTCAATCGCTTCCCTTCCGCGGCCGGCGGCAAAGGCTTTCGCCCCCTCGCGGATTGGGTCCATGCCCAGGGTCTCAAGTTCGGTATCCATATCATTCGCGGCATTCCCCGCGAAGCCGTGAACCATAACCTGCGAATCGCAGGCTCCCACTTCACTGCCACCGAGGCCGCCAATACCTCCGACACGTGTGAGTGGAACACCGACAACTACGGGCTCAGCAACACCAAAGCAGCACAGGCTTATTACGATTCCGTCGCCAACCTCTACGCAAAATGGGGCGTCGACTACCTAAAGGTCGATTGCATCTCCCACCCGTGGAAGGCCGACGAGATTCACATGATGCGCGACGCGCTTCGCCGCACCGGCCGCCCCATCGTTCTCAGCCTTTCTCCAGGCCCCACTCCCTTCGACGACGCGCAGGATGCCGCTCGCAGCGCACAACTATGGCGCATCTCCGATGATATGTGGGACCTCTGGTCCAAGCCCGCCGATGCCCCGCGGTTCCCTCAGGCCGAGAAGAACCAATTCGCGTTGCTCTCGCAGTGGAACCCCATCGCGGGCCCGGGACACTGGCCCGACGCGGACATGCTTCCCATCGGCTACCTCGGACCCGTACCCGGCTGGGGCAAACCACGCCAGTCTCGCCTCACTCGCGACGAAGTCCGCACCATGATCACCCTGTGGTCCATCTCGCGCTCCCCGCTCTTCATCGGCACCAATCTTCTCAAGATGGACTCTTTTACCGAGTCCGTTCTCACCAACCCAGAGCTCATCGCCGTCGACCAGTACTCCGAAAATAACCATCCCCTTATCGAGAAAGGCGACATCATCGTCTGGATGGCCTCCGCACCCGAGCAAACAGGCGACTACGTCGCTATCTTCAATCTCGCCGACACCCCACAGTCCATCAAGTATTCCTGGAAGGACCTTGGCATCCAGTTCGGCCACTTTCTCGTCCGCGATCTCTGGCAGCGCGAGGAGATTGGGCGCCTCGACCACATCGAGGTCACCCTGCCGCCCCACGCTTCGAAGCTCTATAAGATTGAATATCGATAGGGAGCAGTCCGCAGGCTCTGCGCTATAAGGAAAACCCTCTAACGTATTGAATGCACATGGGATATTGCTTCTGATAATATTCGCGCAATGGCAGCCAACTTTATCGCTCAGTTCGCATCTATAACAACAACACCAGAGGCTACTTCAGCTATCACCAACCTTCCGGTTGTATTTGTTTACCTTCCCGTACGTTTCTTGCGGAGCCAATTTCCGCAAGCCCCGCTTTCAACCCCCGGATTCTCCTCCCTATAGCCTCTGAAGCAGGCCCGCTGGAAAGCGGGCCTTTTGCTTTTCAGTTCTTCGCCACCAAAACAGATCGGCGTAGCTCGAGCGCCTTCGCAAGCGTCTTCACATCCGGCGTCCACTCTCTCAAAATCAGCGAGATCGCCAGCCCCTCCGCGTCGCACAGGATTCCCCACGCAATCGCAATGGTGGCCATAAATGGAAAACGCCCAAAACAAAGCAAAGAGACCGACGCTGCTGTCAGGAGCAGCCCCCACGCCTTGGCCAGGTAGGAGTGGTAGCTCGCCATCCTGCGAAAGCGCAGATAATCGAGACAATATCGTGCAGTTTCGAATACGAACAGCACCAGGAGCAGGATGACATTCGCCCGAAACACCTGGGGATACTGAAGAATCACAGCTGCGGCCACGCCGAGGTAGAACACCGTGTCGACCGCACTATCCGCGACGCGGAGCCGGATTGTCGAGCAACCCCATCGCCGTGCAAGCATTCCATCCCCGATATCAGAGATGAGCGCCGCAATCAGGATCACCGCAAAATCCGTCCGTTCATGCAAGCGGCCCTTAGCAACCCACAGCATCAATGGCGCCAGCGCCAGACGTAGAAAGACGAGCAACCACGGAATGACCCGCAACTTCCGGCTGATCGTGAGTTGTTGATCTGCGTCGATGTGCGAAAGACTATCAATCCCTGCCGATTTGTAAAGAACTCTCCCCCATGTGTCTCTGATATCCTTCACCGGCCATGCCCGCGCTCACGATATCCAATATGAAGTCCCTCGCCGCCGCTCTGCTGCTCTCCTCCGCCACCCTTCTCGCCCAGCAAGGTACGACTGCCGTCCAGGCCCCCACCTCCGACACCAGTTACATCGATACCGACGGCACCGCGCACGTCACCCGCATCATCCCTGTTCCTTCCGACCTCAGCCCCGAAGCGAAGAAATCCCTCTCTCGCCAGGCCTCCGACGCCGTCCGCCCACAGACCCTCGAAGAACGACGCCACGGCACCGACGTCTGGCAGAACCACGCCGGTGACGTCTCCGCACAGCTCTATCCCGTCAATCGTTCCGAGAGCACCATCGCAGGCGTTCCCGTCCGCATCGTCACGCCGGTTTCCGAAATGCTCCCAGACCGCGTCCTTCTCAATCTCCACGGCGGCGGCTTCAACTCCGACTCGGGCTCCTGGACGGAAACCATCCCCATCGCGAATCTCGCCAAAATCAAAGTCGTCGCCGTCCTCTATCGACTCGCGCCCGAACATCCCTTCCCCGCCGGCCTTGACGATGCGGTCGCCGTCTACAAAGAACTGCTCAAAACCTACAGGCCAACGCACATCGCAATTTATGGAACCAGCGCAGGCGCCATCCTCACGGGCGAAGTCGCCGTAAAACTCAAACAACTCGGCCTCCCTCTCCCCGGCGCTCTGGGCATCTTTTCCGGTATGGGCGACTTCTCCCGCGACGGCGATTCGCAGGCCATGTATTCCCTCAACGGCCTCTCCGGCCACCTCGATCCGCCCACCTCAGGCCCGCCTGACTCCTACTACACCGGCACAACCGATCCGCGCGACCCCATCCTCTCGCCCCTCTTCGCAGACCTCCGCAACATGCCGCCGACGCTCTTTATCACCAGCGGCCGAGATTTGCTGCTCAGCGGCACCACTATCCTTCACCGCGCCTTCCTGCGTGCCGGTAATGATGACGCTCAGCTCGCCGTGTTCGAGGGCCTTCCCCACGCCTTCTGGAACGACCCTAATCTTCCCGAGTCGAAAGAAGCCGACAACCTCATGGCCCACTTCTTCCTGACGCATCTGAAGTAACAGCACCGTAATGACCGCCCAATAACGTCACCCTCATGCAGATCACTGACCTGCTGTTCGGAAGACCGCTCGCCACCTCTGAAGAACGCGCCGAGCACATCGGCCCCGCCGCCGGCATCCCCATCTTCGGCCTCGATGCCCTCAGTTCCGCCGCCTACGGCCCTGAAGCCGCGCTCACTCTCCTCATCCCGCTCGGCCTCGGCGGCATTCACTACATCGGCCCCATCACCGCGGCCATCCTCATCCTGCTCGTCATCCTTTATTTCTCCTATTCGCAGACCATCGAGGCCTATCCCCACGGCGGTGGCTCATTCACCGTCGCCGGCGAGAATCTCGGCGATTACGCCGGACTCCTCGCTGCTGCCGCCCTCATGATCGACTACGTCCTCACCGTAGCCGTCGGCGTCTCTGCGGGTATCGGCGCCCTCATCTCCGCTGTTCCCTCCCTGCAGCCCCACACTCTCGGCCTTTGTCTCGTCGTTCTGGTGCTGCTCACCATCGTGAACATGCGCGGCGTCCACGATACCGGCGTCGTCTTCCTGATCCCCACCTACCTTTTCGTCGCAACGCTCCTCACCGTCATCGGAATCGGCCTCTTTCATACCTTCACCACGGGCGGCCATCCAACACCCGTCATCGCCCCGCCCAAACTTCCTCCGGCCATCACCGCGGTGAGCCTCTGGCTTCTGTTGCGCGTCTTCTCCAGCGGCTGCGCTGCGATGACCGGCGTAGAAGCGGTCAGCAATGGCGTCGGGGCTTTTCGCGATCCAAAGAACGCGCGTCAAACCCTCACTGTCATCATTGCCTTGCTCATCATCCTGCTGGCGGGTATTGCGGCCCTCTGCCACTTCTATAACGTTGGCGCGACGGACCCCAATGGTCCCGGCTATCAGAGCGTTCTCTCGCAACTCATTCTTGCCGTCGCCGGTCGCGGATGGTTCTATTACGTCACCATCGCCTCCATCCTCCTCGTCCTCTCCCTTTCTGCCAACACCGCGTTTGCCGACTTCCCACGCCTCACCCGCGCCATCGCTCTCAAAAGCTATTTGCCACACATCTTCACTCTGCGTGGCCGCAGACTTCTCTACTCCTGGGGAATCTACGTCCTCGTCACCCTTACGGCTTCCCTCCTCATCTTTTTCCGCGGTGTCACCGACCGTCTCATTCCCCTTTACGCCATCGGCGCCTTCATGGCGTTCACCCTTTCCCAGGCTGGAATGGTCGTCCACTGGAAACGCAAGCGCGGTCCGCGTTCAACCGGCCGCATGTTCGTCAACGGCCTCGGAGCCGTCGCCACCGGCATCACCACCGTCGTCGTCCTCATCACAAAATTTACTGAGGGTGCCTGGGTCACCGCACTGCTGATCCCCATCCTCATCCTCGCCATGGCCGCCGTCCGCCGCCACTACCGCCATGTTTCCAGGGAAACCGCATGTCCTGAACCACTCCAGCTCACCAATATCCATCCCCCTATCGTCATCATTCCCATGGACCGCTGGAGCCGCATCTCCGCCAAAGCTCTTCGCTTCGCACTCTCCATTTCCACCGAAATCCAGATCGTTCATGTCGACTCACCCGATTCCGACCACGGCAAAGACGAGCTCGCCACTCAATGGAAAGAGAAAATCCTCAAACCCCTCCGTGACGCCGGCCTGCCCGAGCCCAAATTCGAGCGCCTGACCTCTCCCTACCGCACCGTTCTGATGCCGCTCCTCGAGTACATCCTTTCCGAAGAACGCAAGAACGAAAATCGCCATATCGCCGTTCTCGTTCCCGAGCTCGTCGTCCGCCATTGGTGGGAGAATCTCCTGCACAACCAGCGCTCCGGCCTTCTCAAGCTGCTGCTGCTCGTCCGCGGCAAACAGCGCATCGTTGTCATCAACATCCCCTGGTATCAGGACGCCGGATCAGCGCATAAATAAAGGCAGCCTCGCGGCTGCCTGGAATCAAAACAATCACTACAAGATTCTTCACAGTTTCAGGGGAGGGCCTAACCTTTAGACCGCGAGCCTTTCCAGCGCCTGTGGTTGCAGGACAGTCAGAGCGGCTCCGCGAATTGAAATCAGTTGATCGCGCTTCAGTTGCCCCAGCACCCGCGTTACCGTTTCCCGCGTGGTCGCCGTCATCGATGCGATCTCTTCATGCGTCAGCGGCATCATGCACCGCCCACGCGTTGTGTTGTCCGGAGATTGTTCACGGCTCCAGTCGAGTAGCAGGTTCGCTACGCGGCCAGACGCGGTTGCGGGAAGCGCCAACCGACGAACCTCACTGAAAGCGGCTTTGTATTCCTGTGCGACCGCGCGTGCCGCGCGCATGCTGGCATCGGGGTTGCGATCCAGAAAATCGAGCAGCGCCTGGCGCCGGATCGTCTTCAGCTGGCACGGTTCCACCGTCTCCGCCGTCACTTCAAACGGTTGTCCAGCCAGCGCTGCCGAAAGACCCAGCACCTCGCCGGCCCGTGCAATCTTCAGAATCAGCGTCCGCCCTTCGCGGCTCGTCGCCGACAGCTTCACTCGCCCGGAGCAAAGTACGTGCACCGACCCGCAGTTGTCGCCTTCGCGAAAGATAATCGCTCCGCTGCTGAACCGCACTGGCGTTCCGATGCAGTCAAACTTCTCCAGCGACGAATTCTCCATGCTGCAGAACATGTGCTTTCCGCGTGACGGGCACTCCATGCATCCCTGGCTGCGTTCCATTGTTTTTCTCCTGGGGAGTTTCTTCGGACACCCCGGATATTGCAAGGCTCGTGCCAAACCCCTTTCACAACGACATGTGATTGAAATCACTACCCTTTGTGTTCTGCGTCACCCAGCGCGTAACCTGCGCCTACCTTTGTGCGCTGCGTCACACAGCTCGCAAGGCTGCGTCATCTGGCGCAATCCCCCAAAATCCGAGCAGGCTTACCCGTACCTGTGCTCCGGCTCTCGATCCCCGGAAGATTGGCTTCAACACCAGCGACCAGCCGCGGACATTGCTAACTCGCTGACTTGCTCGCTTCAAAGAACGCCTCTACGTCCCCGATATTCTGCGTGATCCGGTACGGCGGCAGGCTCTCCAGAAATATTCGCCCGTACCGCTGCCGCTCCAGCCGCGGATCCAGCAGCATCAACACTCCGCGATCCTCGAGCGATCGGATCAACCGCCCAAACCCCTGTTTCAGCGTGATCACCGCCGACGGCACCTGATACTCGAAGAATGGCTTTCCGCCCGCCTCCTCAATGGCCCGCATCCGCGCCTGCACCACTGGATCGGTCGGCACTGCAAACGGCAGCCGATCCACAATCACGCAGCTCAGCGCCTCACCCTGCACATCCACACCCTGCCAGAAACTTGACGTCCCAAACAGCACCGCATTCGGCGTCGTGCGAAATTCCTCCAGCAAAGCCTTCTTCGGAGCGGTTCCCTGCAACAGCAGCGGATAGCCCACTTCCACCAGAAGCCGCTCGTACAGCTCCCTCATCTGCGCGTAGCTCGTGAACAGGCAAAACGCCCGCCCCCGCGTGATCTCCAGCATGCGCCGTATCCGCTTCGCAGCCTCCTCCTGAAAATTCGGCTCCCGCGGATCCGGCATATCCGGCGGCAAATACAACAACGCCTGCCGTGCGTATTGAAAGTGTGAAGGCACCACCAGCTCTCGCGGTTCATCCAGGCCCAGCCGCTTGCGGATATGCGCAAACCCGCCCTGCACCGTCAGCGTCGCCGACGTCAGCACCACGCTCGGATAGCTGCTGAACAGCAGTTCCCGTAGCAACTCCGAAACATCAATCGGCGTAGCCTGCAGATGCGTACTCATCTGCCTCCCGCTCCGCCGCTCCAGCCAGAAAACCGTATTCCTGTCCTCCGACTCCATCAGGAATCGCAGCTGCTCCCTCATCATCCCGGTCCGCCGCCGCAGAGGCTGCGACTCCTCCGCTCCCTTCAGCCGCTCCAGCTCGTTTTCCATCCGATGCAGCCCGTTCATCACCCCCAGATACACATCCCCCTGTTGCTCCAGAAATTCCTCGCGATTTGTAAACGGCATCCGTCCTTCGCCCCGGGTTTCGGATCCGCCTCCTCGCCCATTCATCCGCGATGGCAGCGCCGCGAAAAACAGCCGCGCCCGTTCCCGTATCATCTGCGCCGCCGTTACCACCTCCGCCTTCAACTCGCCCCGTCCCCCCAACAGCGTCTCCGTATCCCGCGCCAGCTCTTCAAACCGCAAATTGCTCAACCCGATTCCGAAATAGCTCGACGCTACATCCTCCAGTTCATGCGCTTCGTCGAAGATCACCACCCCGGCCTCGGGCAGCACCCCCGCATCCGGAGCGCCCCCCGCCTGCTGCCGGATCGCCATATCCGCAAAGAACAAATGGTGATTCACGATCACCACATCGCTCTCCGCCGCCCGCCGCCGCATCTCCGTGATGAAACACTGCCCGTAATCGGGGCATGTCTGCCCGAGACAAGCCTCACTCCTGGCATCGAGCTTCGACCATAGCGCGCTCGCCTCCGGTAGATCGTCAATCTCCGCTCGATCCCCCGTCCCAGTAGTCTTCTCCCACTCCGCAATCGCCTGGTACTGCGAAATCTCCTCGAGCCCCGACAAAATCGGCTGGTGCCGCAGTGCAAACAACTTGTGCCGGCACAGATAATTTGCGCGTCCCTTCATATAGCAGACCCGCAGCGGTCCCAGCAGCGACTCCAGAAACGGCACGTCCTTAAAAAACAACTGCTCCTGCAGATTCTTCGTCCCCGTCGAGATGATCACCCGATGCCCGTTCCCTGCACACATCCGCAGCGCCGGCAGCAGATACGCGAGCGTCTTCCCTGTTCCCGTTCCCGCTTCGACAATCAGGTGCCGCGAATCCGTCAGCGCGCGCTCCACCGCCTGCGCCATCTCCAGTTGCCCCCGCCTGAACTCATAGGGCAGCTCCGAGCGCGACAGGACGCCCCCCGGCGCAAAAAAATCATGCAGCGACGGCAGCGAAGACGCAGTTTGTTGGGTGGACGACACGGCCACTTCAGAATAGCTGCTCAGGCGGAGGAATCCTCGTTCCTCTTTTTGCGGCTCATTACTTCAGAAGAACTCAAGGTCTTTCATCGGGAAATGCTTTTTGTTTCTCGTCCACAGTGACGCTTCGTTTTGAATCGCCGACGCTGCGATCAAAGCATCGCCCATCTGAACGTTATGGCTCCGTTGATATTTCCGGAGATAGGCTCCTGCCCTGGTTCCTATCGCTTCATCGATCTCGGCGCACTGAAGTGCCTCGAACAAAGCTCGTAACAGCTTCTCTTCGTGAGGCAAAATCCCCGCCCATAATTCCGCCACCGTCACGGGCGAATACATCACCACTGTGTCTGAAGCACCCAGCTCCAGCCACCGCGAGAGCACTTCATCGTCTCTCTTTCGCGTGACCTCGATCAGAACGTCGGAATCGATAAGCACCGTCACAATCGCTTCAGCCTCTGGAGACGATCATCCTGCCGCATCTTCCGAACATACGCTTCAGGATGCGAGAACTCCTCGCGATCCGCCCACATGCCTACGATGGCCTGCATCGCACGAACTCGCTCGTCCCGGTTTCCCAGGTATCGATCTCTCGCGGCGCGACGCACCAGCTCCGAAATCGTCGTCTGTTCGCGACGAGCCCGGTCGTGCAAAGCACTCCACAGATCGTCATCGAGATAAAGCTGGGTTCGCTTCACGATGTATAGTATACATCGCTCGAATTTTCACCGCGAAGCCCTGCTATTCCTGCGGCGGCTTCTGATCCTGCTGCTGCGGTTTGTCACTTTGCGGCTGGCCGTCCTGATCCGGATGCTTCTCGTAGATCGAGTACTGCTTCTGCGGCCGGTTCATCTTTACCTCGATTTCCTTCGTGTCGGCCGGCAAATCGTAGTCGTTTCCGTACGTCTGGTAACCCGTCGCCAGCACCTGCAGCCGCAACTGGTCTCCCATCGGAATCACATCGATCGTGACCTTGCCGTCCTCGTTGGTCTTCAGTTCCATGTTGCCGCGGTCTTTCCCGTTCTCCAGAGGATGAAAAATAACCGATGCATTCTCCAGCGGCTTGCCGTTCCATCCCTTCAACACCGTCACCGTGACCTTGCACGTTGGCGGCGGCGGCTTGTATTTTCGCCCACGCCCTTGTTCCTGCGCATGCGCGGCAAATACCACGGCAACCAGAGCTACCAACACCGGCAGCCAACGACGAAGATGGACACGGCTCATATCCTCCATTTTAATTGATACATCCTGCTCCCGTTATCCAAAACCGTAACTTCCCCCGCCGCCACTCGTCTATAACAGGATCAGAGACTCCGCTGGCGCCTAAACCCCTGTAGTCCGTCCATTTTGCGGCTCCCAGGCCACTTTTGATACGCCCGCCACATCTCAAATGCCGTTCCTCGATGGCCCGTACTCCGGACCCCAATTCGATCGCTCCCCTGACCTTCGTGCTGGTCTGCGCACTGGCTTCGGCCCTTCTCCTTCCCGCCGCTGGACCGGCCCAGTCTCAGCCCTTCGCTGTCGTGGATGCGGCGGCCCTCGTCAGGCGCGCCGTCGCCAATCATCTTGCCGCCGAAAACGCCCATCACCCGCAGCGATTTATCCTTCACAAAAAAGACGATCGCCACGACTATACCCAGGCCATCATCGAGACTCGCCAGGGCGACGTCGCTCTCGCAATTGCTGCGAATGGAAAGCCCCTGAATGCGGACCTGCATCAGGCCCAGCTCGACCGGCTCAATGACCTCGATGCCCACCCTGACCTGCAGGAACACCGCCACAAACGCGAACAGGACGACACCGCCCGCGCCGATAAACTCATGCGCATGCTGCCGGACGCTTTCCTCTATCACTACGAAGACCTCGTCCCTTGTGCCTCTGCAGGCTCTCACGACGCATCGGAGTCTCCATCGTCCTCACCTCCAGCGGACGCACCTGCGCCCCTGGAGTGTTACCACCTCACCTTCAGGCCTAACCCTGCCTGGAATCCGCCCGATACCGAATCGAGAATTCTGCGTGGCATGGCAGGCGAGGTGTGGATCGAAAAATCCCAGGAACGCCTCACTTGCCTGAACGCTCAGCTCATCACCGATGTCGATTTCGGCTGGGGCATCGTCGGCCACCTCGACAAGGGAGGAACGGTCTTCCTTGAGCAAACCGAAATGAGCCCCCACGATTGGGAGCTGAGCCGCATGAAGCTCAACCTCACCGGAAAAGCTCTCCTCGTGAAGTCCCTCAACATCCATCTCACCGAGGAGATGGCGGACTACTTCCCCGTCCCGCGCGACCTCGACTATCACAAAGCTATCCAGATGCTCGAGTCCGACCCGCCGTCCCACAAGTAACCCATCTCACGCATCGAGCCGATTAGCCGCCGCGACCCGGCCATACCAGAGTCCCGAATTCTTTACCGTCCTCTTCTGATCGCGGAAGTCCACATACGTCAGGCCGTACCGCTGACTGTAGCCATCTGCCCATTCAAAGTTGTCCAGCAAGCTCCAGGCATGAAACGCTCGCACCCGCGCGCCATCCGAAATCGCGCGAGCCAGTTCCGCCAGCTCTCCGCGAAAAAACTCAACCCGCCGCGCATCTGGCACCGCTCCATTCTCCTTGTCATACGGCGCATCGAGATAGCTGCAACCACTCTCGGTGATCTCGATGATCGGATTGTTGTAATCCCGGGCAATTCGCATTACCAGGTCGTAAATGCCCCGCGGCCATACCTCCAGACCGCCGTCTGTAAGCGGACCCTCGGTGGGCATGACGGAATTGAGCTGCGTCCAGTGATCGCCGCCGCCCGCCGTGTCCTGCGTCTCAGTAGCAAAACTCCCGCTGGTTTCCCGGTGCGAGACGCGAGCATCGGAGACGACCCGGCGCGTGTAGTAGTGGAACCCGATCCAGTCCAGCGGAACCTGCATGATCTTGTCATCGCCCGGACGGAAGCCCATCTGCTCGTAAGGAACCGGCACAACAAATGCGTTCGGATACCGCCCATGCATCGCAGTCTCGAGGAAATAAATGTTGTTGAAAGCGTGGTAGCGCTCGGCGGCGGCTCGATCCGCCGCGCTGTCCGACTTTGGATAAGCCGGAGACATGCCGTAAGCACTGCCCACGGTGGCTTTCGACGATGCCGCCTTGATGGAACGGAACGACTCTCCCTGTGCCAGATTGATGGTATGGGCGGCCTTCAGAAAATCGACATACCTCGCCCGGCACGGCGGAAACGTGCCGGATCCGTAGCCGAGGTAGGCAACCGACCACGGCATGTTGAACGGAGCCCACACCGTAATCCGATCCCCTAGGTGCTTTGCCAAAATCCCGGCGTACTCCGCGAAATATCCCGCCAGATCCCGATTCGGCCAGCCCCCGCGATCCTCCAGTTCCTGCGGTAGATCCCAGTGGTACAACGTGCAGAAAGGCCGAATTCCCGCCTCCAGCAGCGCATCCACCAACCGGCTGTAGTGATCGAGCCCCTTGGCGTTCGGCGCTCCCGTCCCCGATGGCTGAATCCGCGCCCACGCAATCGAAAATCGATAGCTCTTCTGATTGAGCCTCTTCAGAATCTCAATGTCGTCGCGATACAGGTGGTACTGATCGCACGCCACATCACCCGTCGCCGCGCCTTTGACCTTCCCCGGCGTATGCGCAAACCGATCCCAGATCGATTCCCTCTTCCCATCCTCGTTCCACGCGCCCTCCACCTGATACGCGGCCGTCGCCATCCCCCAAAGAAATTTGTCCGGAAACCGCGCACTATCAATCTCCCCCGCCGGGATCGGCCCCGGAACCTCCGCCGATCCAGCCTGCGCCTCGGCGCGAAGACCACGTCCCAATAACAAAGCCGATCCTGCGGCAGCCACAGAACTGTTCAGAAACTCCCGACGATTCACCCCACACCTCCGTCGCCAGCCCCAAACAATACCACCACCGCAACATAGTAGTGAAACGTTTGACTCCAATACATATCCGAAAAAGAAAAGCGCCCGGCACCTGCCAGGCGCTCGTTTTCTGAACGCTTTCCACTAACCGCTATCCGCTGCTTTTACGACGCCGTCAGCTCCGCTGCGATCTTCTCCGTCACAAACGACTCGACCGTATCACCGACTTTAATGTCGTTGTAGTTCGAGAGCCCGACACCGCACTCCATGCCATTCGTCACTTCGCGCGCGTCGTCCTTGAACCGCTTTAGTGAGGTCAGCTTACCCTTGTACACCGGCGCCCCGTCCCGCATTAACCGCACTTCGGAATCTCTTCGCAAAATGCCGTCCGTCACCCGGCATCCGGCAATCGTCCCCACCTTCGGAATGCGGAAGACGTTCAGCACCTCCGCGCGTCCCAGGAAGTTCTCCTTGAACACCGGCTCCAGCAGACCCAGCATCGCCTTGCGGATTTCGTCCTGCAGCTCGTAAATGATCGAGTGCAGCCGAATCTCCACATCTTCCTGCTCCGCCAAATCGGCCACCTTGCGTTCCGGCCTCACGTTGAACCCGATAATGATTGCGTTCGACGCCGACGCCAGCAGCACGTCGCTCTCGGTTATCGCACCCACCCCGGAGTGGATCACCTTGATGCGCACCTTTTCCGTCGACATCTTCTGCAGCGAATCGGCCAGCACCTGAACCGATCCCGTTACATCGCCTTTCAGGATCAGCGGCAACTCCTTCATGCCCGCCTGCTGGATCGAATCCGCCAGCCCTTCCAGCGTCACCCTCGATGACTTCGCCAATTGCGATTCGCGTTCCCGCATCTTGCGATACTGTCCGATGCCCCGCGCCTTATCGCGATCGCTCACCACCAGGAATGTGTCGCCCGCGTCCGGCATTCCTTCGAGCCCCACAATTTCCACTGGAGTCGATGGCCCTGCCTGCTCTACCGAACGTCCGCGATCGTCGAACATCGCCCGAATCTTCCCGAACGTGTTCCCAACCACAAAGTTGTCCTGGTTCTTCAGCGTGCCGTTCTGCACCAGCACCGAAGCCACCGCACCGCGTCCGCGATCCAGCTTCGCTTCGATCACCGTGCCTACCGCCGTCCGCTCCGGAGTCGCCTTAAGGTTCTGAATATCTGCGACTAGGCAGACCATCTCCAGCAGAAGATCCAGATTGATCCGCTTCTTCGCCGACACGTCGACGAAAACTGTACTCCCGCCCCAGTCTTCCGGGACCAGCCCGCGATCGCCCAGCTGCTTCTTCACCCGATCCGGCTGCGCTTCGGGCTTATCGATCTTGTTCACCGCAACAATGATCGGTACGTTCGCCGCCTTCGCGTGATCGATCGCCTCCAGCGTCTGGGGCATCACTCCGTCATCGGCCGCAACCACGATCACCACAATGTCCGTCACCTTCGCACCACGCGCGCGCATGCGTGTGAATGCCTCGTGGCCCGGCGTATCCAGAAACACGATCTCCCGCCCAAACGCCGGCGAGTTCGGCTTGCCGATCTTCACCTTGTATGCGCCGATATGCTGCGTGATCCCGCCCGCTTCCCCGCCCGCCACATCCGTCTCGCGGATTGCGTCCAGCAGCGACGTCTTGCCGTGATCGACGTGCCCCATCACTGTCACTACCGGCGGCCGCGTCACTTCCAGCTCGTCGGGATTCTCGGTGGCGAGGATGCTCTCCATGGCCTCGTTCGCCATCTGATCCTCGAAGCTGATCACCTGCACATCCGCTCCGAACTGCGCTGCGACCTCTTTCACCAGCTCCCCGTCCAGGGTCTGATTCACGGTTACAAAGACGCCCTTCATCAGGAGCGTTGCGATCAGATCCTTGCCGCGAACGTCCAGCTTCTCCGCCAGATCCTTTACGCTCACGCCTTCGGTCACCGTAATCGTGCGCGTAATTGGTACAGGTCCGGTTGGAACTTGCGCGCTCTGCCGTGAAGGTGGCGCGAACCCCTTCATCGGTCCTTCTTTGGTCTTCTCATACCGCGGTCTTCCGCGGCCTCGCGGTCCCGGACGCGCCGGACGCGGTGCCTCACCCGGAGGCGGTGCCAGTCCCGGCGCGCCACCCATTCCCGGACGCGCTCCAAACGGCCTCTGCCCAAATCCTGGACGCGCTCCCATCCCTGGACGCTGCCCCGGTCCTCCCGGTCCGCCCGGCGCACTTCGCGTCGGATGCATTGGCCGCCGTACACCCGCCGGCCCTCCTGGCCCACCACCCATTCCTGGCCGTGGACCACCCGGACCCCCAGGTCCTCCTGTCGGTCTCCGATCGAAGATCGGCCTTCCCCGCTGAAGAACACCTCCACCAGCATTCGGTCCAGCCGTCGTCGCCGCTGAAGGCGGCGGAGGCGGTGGCGCACTGTAGACCGGCCGCGGGCCCGTCTGTGGCATGATTACCCGTCGTGGTGCTGGTGCCTCTGGCCTTGGCGCCGCCGGTGCCGAAGCCGCAGGCTCCGCCGTCCTGGCTTCTCCCCCTCCCACTCCCTGAGCAGCAGCCGCTGCCGTCACCACCGGTCCAGGCGTGGCCGCCGGCGTGGTCGTCGCGGCCGTCTGCTGTCCCGCCGCTGTCGGAAGCTTCGCTGCAACCACCGCCGGTGCTGCCACGACTGGGCGGCCCTCGGCCGGCGCAGCTGAAACCACTGCTGCCACCGGTGGCTTGGCCACAACCGGACCCGCCGGCGGCCGCGACGCAATGGCTGGTGTCTGCGGCGAAGCCGCGGCCGCAGGACGAGGCGGAGCCGCAACGATATTCGGAGCCTGCCGTGGCTGCGGAACAATCATTCTCGGCGCAGGTTTTGCTTCTACAGGCACACGCGGGCTCGTTGCCGCCGCACTTGCCGCCGGCGCAGCTGGAGCCGCGCTCGCCGCCGGCTTCACCACAACCGGCGCCGCCGAAATAACTGGCGATACTGGCTTCGCAATCGTCACTGCGGGCGCAGCCGCTCGCGGCGGAGTCGGATGCATCTCCTGCTGCTTCTTCTCAAGAATCGCTTTGGCAACATCGCCGACGCTGTGCACCTTCGACCAGTCGATCTTCGGCTTCGCTTCGGCCTCGTGCCGCGCAGCAGCCGCACCGCTGCCTCCACGTCCCTTCAGGATGTGTGTGCGCACACGCTCGGCTTCATCCGTCTCTATCGAGCTCGAATGCGTCTTCTTTTCCGTAACACCTACAGCCGTGAGAGCGTCCAGAATTTCTTTGCTCTTAACTTCCAGCTCTCGCGCTAATTCATTGATTCGAACTGTGCTCATTCGTCCCCGTGTCTTCTCGACTTCCCACCTGCCCTTAGTTCCTCATACAGACTCCTGACTTGTGGGTCTTGGTATCTCTTTCATTATCTCTGAAAACTGCTTTGCTCGTGGTTCAATTCCCAGTCCCAGCCCGAGAAAATCCCTTTGGCCACCAGTTTGTGAACCGCGTGCGCCGATTACTCGTCCGTCATCTTCTCTTCCAGCTCTTCCTCTTTAACTTCTTCGACGTTGCCCCCGAGCCCTCCCTCATCCGTTACCAGATCCGGATTCGGCTCGTGCGCCTCCAAAGTTTCGCTGGTATCGTCGCGTCCCGGAACCACCGACTCTGCGCCTTCATCGTCCAGGTCCGGGCCAACTTCGGTGACCTCCGCCAGCCGCTCCTCGGCCACTTCGTCGTTGATCAGTCCCGAGCCATCCTCGCTTGCATGCTCCTCTTCGCTTTGCGTCAAATCCTGCTGCAAAGCATCGATCTCCTCATCGAGCGATGCCTCTTCGGCCTTCAGAGCTGCGGCCGCCGCCTCGTCCTTGCTTTCCCCAGAAGTCGCAACCTCCGCTGGCCGCTCTTCGCCTTCTTCGTATTGCCCGAAATAATGTCTCACCGCCACGCTGATCTTCTCCAAAGTCTTTTCGCCGATGCCCGGGATCTCCTCCAGTTGCTCCGGCGTCATATCGGCCAGTCCTTCTACCGTCGTAATGCCGGCCGCTACCAGCTTTTGGATGATCGATTCGCCCAGCTCGCCTACCTGCTCAATCGGCGTGGCTGTCACTCCTGCCATCGCCTGCATCTGCTGCTCCACTTCCTGCCGCTTCTCTTCCTCGCTCTTGATATCGATCTTCCAGCCCAGCAGCTTGGCTGCCAACCGTACGTTCTGGCCTTTCTTCCCGATCGCCAGTGACAGCTGCGTGTCATCCACAATCACTTCCAGCTGCTTGTCATTCAGATCGCTGATGCTCACCCGGCTTACCTTTGCCGGCTGCAGCGCTTTCTCCGCGAAGGTCGTGATCTCTTCGCTGAACTCGATGATGTCGATCTTCTCCCCACGCAGCTCGCGAATAATCGACTGCACGCGCATGCCCTTCATGCCAACGCACGCGCCCACCGGATCCACATCCTTGTCCCGCGACATCACCGCGATCTTCGTTCGCTCCCCAGCCTCACGGGCAATCGCGCGGATCATCACCGTTCCGTCATAAATTTCCGGCACTTCGCTCTGGAACAGGTTCTGCACCAGCTCCGGCGCTGCGCGCGATACGATCACCTGCGGTCCGCGTGAGGCGCGATCTACCCGCTGCAGCACCACACGTACCCGCTCCCCTACCGCAAACTGCTCCAGCCGCGACTGCTCACGACGCGGCATCCGAGCCTCCGCCTTGCCCAGGTCGAAGATCACGTCCTGCAACTCCACGCGCTTCACCGTCGCGTTCAGCACCTCTCCCACACGATGCGCGTACTCGTTGAAAACGGTGTCCCGCTCGGCCTCGCGTACCTTCTGGAAGATCACCTGCTTCGCCATCTGCGCCGCGATACGTCCCAGCACATCCGTTGGCTTGTAGTAGCGAATCTCGCCGCCTACTTCGACCTCGGGCGCCAGCTCCCGCGCCGGCTCCAGCGCAATCTGGTTTACCGGATCCTCAATCAGCTCCGGCGTCTCCACCACGGTCTTGTAGACGTACGCTCGAATCTCTCCCGTATCTTTGTCGATCTCCGCGCGCATGTTTTCCTGCGTCTTGTAATATTTGCGCGTCGCCAGCGCGATCGCGTCCTCAACCGCGGTCACCACAATCTGCGGATCGATGCCCTTATCCCGGCTCAACGCCTCAATGCTGTCGTAAAGCACACTCGCCATCTGTTTCTCTCTCTGTCCCTGAACTTGTCTTCGCTCTTACTGATCACTGACTACTGATCGCTGCTTCTTAGAACTCCGGCACCAACTGCGCCTTCTCAATATTCTTCAGCGCAATCTCCACTGCCTGCTCATCTGCTCTTCCTGTGCCCTGAGCCCTGAGCTCTGCGCCCTTCTTCCCCCGTCCTGCTCCCCGCTCCCTGCTCCCTGCTCCCTGACGCGTCAGCTTCACGGACGCATCCCTTACTTCAGAGAGCCGGCCCTGCCAGTGACGGTTGCCTTCTACTGCTTCGAACGTCTGCACCTTCACCAGCATTCCCCGAAACCGTCGATAGTCCTCAATCCCGTGCAGCTTTCTGTCCAGCCCCGGTGATGAAACCTCCAGCGTGTACTCACCCCCCGGAATCGAATCCTCTACATCCAGAACCGTCCCAAAATCCCGGCTGAACGCTTCGCAGTCCTCATGCGTCACACCTGATAATTGCTCCACGCCCGCCCCGGCCTGTTCGTTCCCTACAACCGTGTTCGCTTCCGCCAGCTTCTGTCTTCCCTCCGCGCTCTTTTCGATAAAAACACGCAGGACCTTATGCTTCGCTCCTCCGTGCAGCTCGATCTCCACCACGTCGAGCCCATGCGACGCCGCTACCCGCTGCGCCGTCGAGCGTATCTGTTCCGCGTCGAACGCCATATTTCTGTCATCCCGACCCGAGCGCACCGCGCGATGCGGAGGGACCTGCTTTACCTGAAAATTGACCAAATAAAAAGTGGGCTCGCGCCCACTCATCTCTCCGGCCCGCACTCCCACCCAGCCGGACAAATTCGTCTGTACCCATAGTAATCGCCTTCGCGCGTCCTTTCAAATCGTTCGACGACCCCCATCTGCGTTCATCGGCATCTCCCGCCCCTTTGTCGCGCGCACTTCAACGACTCCGGCAGATCGTGGGATACTGGCCCTGAAAGCGAGCCCAGCTATGCCCACCGCTGTCGACGCCCTCAATCCCTACGCCAGATTTTTGAATGGCAAGGACCCCATCCCCGTTCTCTCCGCCACAGCTTCCCATCTCAAAGCTCTGGCCCAGTCCATCGGCGCTGCCAAAATCACCGCGCCACTCGCCCCAGGAAAATGGAGCCCCCGCGACGTCCTTTGCCATCTTGCTGACTGCGAACTCGTCTTCGCCTTCCGCCTTCGCCAGACCCTCGCCGAAGACCACCACACCGTCCAGCCTTTCGACCAGGATAAGTGGGCCGCAAACTATGCAACCATCGACGCAAACGAAGCCCTGGCGACTTTCTCCCTCTTGCGCCGCTGGAATCTGCTCCTGATCGGATCCGCGCTGCCGAAGCACGCCGCCAAACCTGTCACCCATCCCGAACGCGGAGCCATGACTTTTGCCACCATTGTCGAAACCATGGCCGGCCACGACCTCAATCACGTCCTCCAGCTCGAACGCATCGCCGACGCAAAATAGCCACCCCGCCATCTCTGGCGTTCACCCACGGCTGTTCCCACTTTCGAGGCCCAACTTAGCTACTCCTGCGTCTTCAGGTCCTCACAGGCGCTCGGATCCCCGCCATCGCACGCTTTTCGGAATAAGCTCACCGCCTGATCTCCGTCTCTCGGAACGCCTTCGCCATTCTGGTAAAGCAGCGCCAGGGTGTGGCAGCCTGTCAGTTGGCCGCCATCGCACGCCTTGCGAAGGAAGATGAGCGCCTCGCTCGCATCTCTCCCCACCCCCCATCCGTTCCGATAAGCAAACCCCAGTTCCGTGCAGCTCGTGGCGTCGCCGCCCTCGCAACCCTTCTTAAAAAGATTGAACGCCTGCGCATCGTCCTTGGGCACACTCATCGCGTAAAAATACGCGGACCCGAGGTACATGCAGCTGATCGCCGCACCTCCGTCACATGCCTTACGGAACAACGCAATCGCGGCATTATCGTCCTGCGCCACACCCAAACCGTTGTGCAGCATCAACGCAAAGAAAACGCACTTCGTCGAGTCGCCCGCGTAGCAGGCCTGGCGACTGTCGGCGGCAAGCTTCGCATCGTCCTTCTCGTCCCCCAGTCCCTGCTTGTTCATGAACTGCACCGCCGCCAGACTGGTGCACGCAAACGGCTCTCCACCCCCGCACGCCCGGCTGTCCAGCGCTACCGCCTGAGCAACATCCTTCGCAATTCCGCGCCCGTTGTAGTAATGCACCGCCAGGTTGATGCACGCGGACTGATTCCCCCCGTCACATCCCTTCCGCGCATACTTCATCGCCTCCGCATCGTCCTTCGGTACCCCCGCGCCAGTGCCGTAGATAAACGCCAGCGTCGTGCACCCTGCCACCGCCAGATTGTCGCAAGCCCTGCGGTTCAGCACGATCGCCTGGTGAACATCCTTCTGCACCCCCAGGCCCTGAAAATACGCATAGGCCAGTTGCGTGCAACCAGTCATGTCTCCGCCGTCACAAGCCTTGCGATAAAACCCATCGGCCTGGACGTCGTCTTTCGTTATCCCCACTCCGGCGAAATACGCGTACCCCAGCCGCGTGCACCCCATCATCTGTCCGGCGTCGCACACCTTGTGATACAGGATCAGTGCCGCACCCGGGTCCTTCGCCACTCCCAGGCCGCTCTCCAGCATGAACCCCAGCCCCATGCACCCCCGCGGTTCGCCGCCGTCGCAGGCCCTTCGGTAAAGTCCCACAGCCGCGCTTTCGTTTTTCGGCGCACCCTGTCCTGCGGCGAGCATGCCGCCCAGCTGAATACATCCCGCCTGATCGCCGCCATCGCAGGTGCGCCGAAACAGCCGCACCGCCTCCCCATCATCCTTAGGTACGCCACCCTTCCCAGCCAGGTACAGATACCCAGCGTTGCGGCAGCCAATCATCTGATCGGCATCGCACGCTCGACGGTAAAGACGCAGCGCCTCGCGCCGATCCTCATGCACCCCGAGGCCCTTCTCATACATGTTTCCGAGATTGTTGCAGCCGTATATGCCGCCGCCGCTCGCGTCGCAGGACCTGCGGAAATACCCCGCCGCCTGCGCGTCGTCCTTTGCTACTCCCTCACCGTTCTCATACTCGTTCCCCAGGTTCCGGCAACCCAGTGCGGAGCCGCCATCGCACCCCTTGCGATAAATAGCAACCGCCTGAGCCGGATCCTTCGCCACGCCCTGCCCGCTCTGGTACATCCATCCGAGAGCGCTGCAGCTTTCCATTTCCCCGCCGTTGCATGCCTTCCCGTACAGGCTCACAGCCTTCACTGGATCTTTCGCGACACCGAGTCCCTCCAGATAAAGATTCCCAATATTCTCGCAACCCTTCAGGATCCCCCCATCGCACGCCTTCTGCCACCAGTTCAACGCCTGCCCGTAGTCGCGCTCCACCCCAACGCCATAAGCGTAGAGAGCTCCCAGACCATTGCAGCCGTTCGTCTCCCCCCCGTCGCACGCCTTCGCGAAAAGTGTCTTCGTCTCGGCGTAGTCCTGCGGCACTCCTCGACCCTCCATGTACAACCGGCCTAGTCCAAAGCACCCACGCAGGTTTCCCTGCGTGCAGCCATCCTGCAGCAACCTCGCCGCGCTTTGCAGATCGGGTTCGATGGTTTCGCCTGTCGAATACAGTCCTGCCAGAAGGACACACGCGTTCGGCACCTGCGCCTGGCACGCCGACTGCGCCAGCGTCAGCGCCCGCGGATAGTCGGTTCCGCCTCCCAATCCAAGAGAAAAGCTGGTCGCTGCCTGCAAACAGCCCCACCCGTCTCCGCCATCACACAATTTGAGAGCTCCGCTGCGAGCCGCTGGGAAATTCTTCAGAGGATCGTCCGCCCGCCAGTAGTGCCGGCCATCCGTGCGGATGCGCCCAACCTCGTTGGTCTCATACTTGGTCAGAGTCGTCGGCGGGTTCGCGCCTTCCGCACCCGCTCCAGTGCTCGGGCCCGCCCCCATGTGGATGATCAGTTCACCGCCTTCATCCAGATCGAACGACCCGAACGCCGGGGTCTGCTTCGATCCCTGCGCCACGCCCACCTCGTGCTGCGCATACGCCCCCAACTGGCTTGCCGTCACAAATCCTGCGCCGAACGCATCCGCTTTTCCGCTCGTGAGCCCCTGCATCATCAGCCCGGTAAACAGCGAATGCTTCGGCAGCGGACCCTGATCTGCCGCCAGCTGGTCGCCCAAAGCGCTGGTGATCACCTTCCGGCTCACCTTCACCAGCATGTCCTTTTGAAATCGCGTATCGTCGCGGGCTGTCGAAAACTTCCCTCCCAACGCCATCCCGCTGTGGCAGCTGTCCAGAATCACCATGATGTGCGCCGCCGGCAGCGTGCTGATCGTTCGCAGCAACTCCTCGACGTTCAGATAGTCGCTCCAGTGCTCGTCCGCCCCCGGCGCCCTTGCGTCCCACGGCACGATGAATCCCACCGACCGCGTCTCATCCCCAATCTTGTCGTTGCGCGTCGTCCCGTGACCCGCGAAGAAAATCACCAGCGAGTCTTCCGGCTGAAGCCGTTTGCGCAGATCGTCATCGATCAGCGACTCGATCGCCCCTCGCTTCGCATCCTTCTCAGTCAGCGGCTGGACCGCGTATTCAAATCCGAACTTGCTGGTCAGCAGGCTTGCAAATCCTGTGGCGTCGCTGACCGCCGTCCCCAAAACCGGCCAGTTCTCATAGTGGTCGATGCCAATCGCAACCACATACTGATGCCCGTTCCTCACCGCCGGCCCTTCCTCATTGACCGTCTCGACACCTCGCTGCAGTCCTACCGGGGCCCCAGGGGGTGAACCGGCCGCAAACGCGCCCGGCTTCTGCTGAGCCGCGGCAACAAATACAAAAAAAGACAGCAGAACAGCAGCGCCGGCAAACTTCCAGACCATCATGCGGAAATCCCTCTCAAAGCCCTGATTACCGGCTGATTCCGGGGTCGATTGGCATCACGCTACCACATTGCCTTTTCCATGCGAGGCGCTTTCCTCCAGGGTCCTGAATTGCCCCGAAATGCCCCGGTGACCCACCGGACACCAACGCCTCCGCCCCCCCTCGTTCCCCCATCCCCTTTCACTCTTTTCGCTGCTATACTCCCTGTAAAGTCGCTTTTATTCCGCCCCATGTCGGATCAAGCGCCAGGATTCCTGACCAGCATGTCCATTCGCACCCGTCGCACCCTCTTCTCCCTCGTCGTCCTCTTTGCCGTCTGCGCCCTTGGCGGCATGGTTCTCAGCCAGCAGGTAGGAGCGCAGTCCGCTCAGGATGAGTCCACCTTCCGCGACGGTCTCAAGTCCTTCAGCGCTGTCTACGACATCGTCGCGAAGAACTACGCTGAGCCCCTCACCGGCGAGATGCCGGACAAAGCCATCTACGACGGCGCCATTCCGGAGATGCTGCACACCCTCGATCCGCACTCCAGCTTCTACGACCCCAAAGCCTACGCCCGCATGAAGGAAGACCAGCACGGTAAGTACTACGGCGTCGGCATGATCATCGTGCAGCAGAACGGTAAAGTCGTCGTCGTCAATCCTATTGAGGGCTCTCCCGCCTTCCGCGCCGGCGTCCATCCCGGTGACATCATCACCAGCATCGAGGGTACCTCTGCCGCGGGCATGACCTCCGACGATGTCGCGAATCGCCTTAAAGGTCCGCGCGGTACCAAGGTCAATGTCACTATGACCCGCGTGGGCGCCTCCTCACCCATCAACTTCGACCTCGTCCGCGATGAAATTCCCAACAACAGCATCGACCTCGCGTACGAGATCCACCCCGGCATCGGCTATGTCCACATCCGCCAGTTCCAGGAAACCACCGGCCGCGAATTTGATGACGCCATCTCCAACTTCGGTCCAAACCTAAAAGGCCTCGTCCTCGATCTGCGCGGCAATCCGGGCGGCGTCCTCGTCGAAGCCGTCAGCGTCTGCGATCGCCTCCTCAAGCGTGGACAAATCATCGTCTCCCAGCGCGGTCGCGCCTTTCCTGAACAGGTGTACCGCGCCACCCACGGCAATGACGGCGACAATTTCCCCATCGTTGTCCTCGTGAACCGGGGCACCGCTTCCGCTGCCGAAATCGTCTCAGGCGCTCTGCAGGATCACGACCGTGCCCTCATCGCCGGGGAAACCACCTTCGGCAAAGGCCTCGTTCAAACCGTCTATACCCTGTCCGACAATACCGGCCTCGCCCTCACCACCTACCACTACTTCACGCCCAGCGGTCGCCTCATCCAGCGCAACTACAGCGGCGTCTCCCTCTACGACTACTACTACAACCACGATCAGCCCCAGGACGACAAAGACCGCGAAGTCAAGCTCACCGATTCCGGGCGCACCGTCTACGGTGGTGGCGGCATCACTCCCGACATAAAAATTGAAGCGCCTAAATCCAACCCCTTCCAGGAACTGCTCCTCGAGCGCGAGGCTTTCCTGGGATTTACCGAGGATTATCTGTCCCATCGCTCCGTCAACAAAGACTTCCAGGTCGACGATGCCGTCCTCAACGACTTCAAGCAGTACCTCTCGTCCCAGAACTACGACTACACGCCACAGGAACTGGAAGCCAACCTCGACTGGGTGAAGATGAGCGTCAAAGGCTCCATCTTCGCTACACAGTTCGGCCTTACCTCTGAGCTCAAGGTCAAAGCCGATTGGGATCCTGAGATTCAGAGCGCCATCGCCGACATCCCTCAGGCCGCCCAACTGGAGCAGCATGCAGCACAGGTCCTTGCCCAGAAGGACGCCGCCCTCAACAAGGGTCCTGCCTCGCGCTGATCTCCAGGCGTGACAGCTTTCAGAGGGCCGGCAGCCAAAAACTCCCGGCCCTGTTCACATTGCGTCCTACACCTGTTCCCTGCACCTTGTTCCCTGCTCTTTATGGATATCCGTTTCGCCGACGAATCCGACCTCCCCGCTCTGATGGCCCTCATCAACAACGCATTCAGAGTCGAAACCTTCTTCATCAAGGGTGACCGCCTCACCTCTGATCGGACCCGCGATTACTTCCAGAAAGGCCGCTTCCTCCTCGGTGAGGAAAATGGCGACCTCGCCGGTGTCGTCTATGTCGAGTTGCGTGGCGACCGCAGCTACCTCGGTATGCTCTCCGTGGATCCCGCCCGCCAGAAGTCCGGCCTCGGCCGCCGCCTGACCCTCGCCGCCGAAGAATTCGCGCGCGAGATGGGCTCACACCACATGGATCTCACCGTCGTGAATGTCCGTGGTGAACTACCGCCTTACTACCGCAATCTTGGCCACGCCGACGACGGCACCGAGCCCCTCCACGACCACATGCTCCCTCGCATAACCCAGCCCTGCCACTTCCTCCGCATGACCAAACACCTCGGCAACGGCTGAAGCGCTGGGGGGGCTTACGCGTATACGGCGAGGCCGTCTTCAACCCAGGCATCGACACACGAAAAGAGCGGCCCCTCCGGCCGCTTGCAAGACCAAAGTACTTCCGTACCGTCCGCCCCGACGATTCTCCTTGCTCTTCCCCCAAAACAAGCTCAAGCTCGAACTTGGGAAAGCTCCGCGCCAATCCGGCACGGAGCTTTTCTTTCGCCCGGCTCAGGCCGGCGCCGTGCTCTTTGACATGGGCTTCTGGAAAAATCCGTCAGCGATCGGCCGACGGATGAACATCGATGTCTATACTTTTCAGTTAATACCTAAGTCGTAGGTATCAAGCTCGATATCGCAATCCCGGCCAACGAATCAACAACTTGCCGGGCCCCACCCCCAGGGGGGAGGGGGGCATCGACCGCGGTTCCCAAAAACAACGGTATCCAAAAATCATCTCAGGATAACTCATCGATAACCGGCATTTTGGTTTCCTTCCGGCATCTGGCAAGGAGTCCCTCACGCCCTGGCAGGGCTTGGGGCCTTTCGCTCTGACCTCTGTCGGGCCGCCAAAATTGGCCGTGCCGCCAGCAACACCCCCAGCACCACCGTGATCTCCAGCGGAGTCTTTACCCCGCTCTTCACGCCCCACCAGTAGTGCACCACCCCGGCAATGGCCGCTGCATACGTCAGCCAATGCAGCCGATTCCAGTTCTTCCCGCCCAGCTTGCGGATCGACCATGTCGTCGACGTCAGCGCCAGCGGCAATAGCATCAGCCAAGCCGCCAGCCCCGCTGTGATAAACCGCCTCTGGCTGATGTCGTCCACCATCGCGGCCCAACTCCACCCTGCATACAGCCAAACGTAGGTCAGCAAATGCAGACATGCATAGAAAAATGCATACAGCCCCAGCAGCCGCCGAAACCGCCCCAACCAGCTTAGCTTTGGGATCAGCCGCCGCACCGGCGTCACGGCCAGCGTGATCACCAGCAGCCGCAGCGTTCCCCGGCCCGTAAAAAACGTCACCGTGTGGGTGGGATCAGGTCCCAGCGCCGCAGGATCGGTCGTCACCGATAAATACAGCCGCCAAAGCAGCCAAACCAACGGCCCCAGACAAGCCGCATGCGCCACGAACTTCATCGCGATGATCCAGCGCCGGCTCATCTGTAACCGCATCCGTTACTTTTCATCCCTCGCCTTGCGCCGTCCGGGTTTTCCTGATCGCTGAATGCCCAACGCTGAACGCTGTCCTTAAAAATTCTTCTTCAGATCCATCCCCGCATACAGCTTGGCCACCTGATCTCCATACCCGTTAAACATCAGCGTCGGCTGCCGCTGCCGGAAAATCGGCACCCCAATCCGGCGCTCCGTCTTCTGGCTCCATCGCGGATGATCCACATTCGGATTCACGTTCGAATAAAACCCATACTCGCTCGGCGCCATGTCGTTCCAGGTTGTCGATGGCTGGCTCTTTACAAACTTCACCTTCACAATCGACTTCGCCGACTTGAACCCATACTTCCACGGCACAATCAGCCGCACCGGCGCGCCATCCTGATTCGGCAGCGTCTCGCCATAAAGCCCGAACGTCAGCAGCGTCAGCGGATGCATCGCCTCATCCATCCGCAATCCCTCCGAATACGGCCACGAAATACCCGCTTCGAATGGAAGCCTCTCCTGCTTCCCATCCGCGAGCGATAGAAACTGCACAAATTTCGCCGACGGCAGCGGCTCGCAAGCGTTGATGAACTCCGAAAGCGAATACCCTGCCCACGGAATCACCATGCTCCACGCTTCAACACAACGGAACCGGTAGACCCGCTCCTCCATCGGTTTCAACTTCAACAGAGCGTCTATGTCAAAGGTCTTCTTCTGTTTCACCAGCCCCTCGACCTGCACCGTCCACGGACGCGTCTTCAGCGTCCCCGCATTCCGCGCCGGATCGCCCTTGTCCACCCCAAACTCATAGAAATTGTTGTAGTGCGTTATGTCCTGAAACGACGTCGGCGTCTCTCCCGTCAGAGACAGTGGACTCTTCACCAGCGTCAGCTTTTCAGCTGCCTCCACGCCTTCCGGCTCTGCCAGACGCGTCATCCGATCTCCGGCCACCGCCGCAATCCCTGCCGCCGCAGCCCCAGCCATAAACGCACGCCGGTTCATGTACGTCTCTCGTGGCGTAATCTCCGACGACGGTATCCGTCTCTCCGTCTGTATCAGCATGACTACCTACTCTACCTTCCTCGCTATTCGATGCACCAGCACCACCACTGGCTCCGGCGACCAGCCACCGGCTACTCTGAGTACGCCGTCACCCCACACTCTGGATTGTCACCCGCATGCGTCCCGCCCGGCGCGTGGGTTCCCCAGGTCCGTCCCACGCCATCCTCGCCTACCCTGACCAATACGGGGACCGCCTCCCCCGGGGACTGACACTCCAGTAACACAGACAGGGGATTGGTTTACACCAGGCGCTTGCCCGAAAATTGAGCCAGTTCGGGGTTTCTGACTTGCGCTTCGGGTCCAGGCAATTCGTACGCACCGGCGCGTCCCTCGCTGTCGGTCTGCTCCTCTTCGTCTGCGCTGGCGCTGCGCGCTTTGCGTGGGAATACGAGCGCGCGACCGCCTGGGTAAGGCACACAACTCAGGTGATGGCCGAAGTCCGAAATACCCGGGTGCTGCTCGCCGGAACTGGTCTCTCCGGACCCGCTCGCCAATCGGAGCTGGCCGCCATCTCAGCAGAGATCGACCGCGTTGCAGCGATCACCCGCGACAATTCGCAGGAACAGAAAAATCTCACCGCTCTCCGCTCCACCTTCGCCCGAGCCCAGGCCGATCCATCCGTCGTGCTCAGCCCTGCCGAGATCGCTTCTGCCGATCTCATCCTCGATCGCATGACCCGCGAAGAATACCGCTTGCTTTCCGACCGAATGAGCCGCCAAACGGAAGCCACCCGCAACGGCGCTTATACCGCCTGCGCATTTTGCTTTGTCCTTTTGGTACTGAGCGTAATCACCGCCTCGGCAGCGACCATGGAGTATCGCCGCCGCGAAATCGCCGAACGCGCTCTCCATGTTGAAAAACTGGACCTCACCCGCTACAGCCGCGATCTGGCCCTTGTCTCCGCGGGGGGCGGCCTCATCCAGGCCGCGCAAAAAGAATCCGAAATCCACGCGGCCGCCGCTCAGACACTCCGCGAAATGTTTCCGGACGCACGCGGCTTCCTCGGCATCGTCAGCCCCGACCGCGAGTCCGTACAGATTTCTGCCCAATGGGGCGAGAAAACCACATGGCTTCCCTTCTGCCCGTCTGAATGCCTCGCCTTGTCCTCGGGCAACATGGTCCACCGCAGCCGCTGGCCTCTGCAGGTTTGCGCGGCTCATCCCGGCCAGCCGGATCAGGATCAGATCTGTATCCCGATTCGCACCGCTTCCGGCCTCCCTGGCCTGCTGCACCTTGAAACCACCACGGCACTCAACGCCAAACGCGCCGATGTCCTCGCCATCTTCGCTTCGCACATTGGTCTTGGGCTCACCAACCTCAAAATGCGCGAAGCCCTTAAGCGCGATTCCATTCGTGACCCGCTTACCGGGCTGTTCAATCGACGCTATTTCGATGAGACTCTGGGCCACGAGCTGGCTCGCGCCCATCGGCAGAACCTGCCTCTCTCGTTCCTCATCCTCGACCTCGATCACTTTAAGGTGCTCAACGATACCCACGGCCACCTTGCCGGCGACGATGCCCTCCGCGCCTTCGCTCGCATCTTCCGAACGTCGTTCCGCGCCGGCGATGTTCTCTGCCGTTACGGTGGGGAAGAATTTGCGGTCCTGCTGCCTGGCGCCGACCTCGAGCACGGCTGGGCCAAAGCGGAAGCCTTTCGCTTCGCCGTGCAACAAGCCAAGCTCACCTCCAACGGCAATAGCCTGGGACCCGTGAGCGTCTCGGTGGGCATTGCCTCCTCCATCGACTTCGAAACTCCCGAAGCACTCCTCCGCGCTGCCGACGCTGCTCTCTATCAGGCCAAGCGCACGGGCAGGAACGCCACCTGGGCTTGTACTTCGCGCTCCGTCCCCTTCCCTGCCATCGGTCCGACGACCCGGGAACCGAGCCTTCCTTCGGCTCGGGAACTCCCCTCGTCCTCATCGGTCCTGCTTTCAAACCTCTAAAGAAACTCGGGCCCTACGCCGCCAGCGGTCGTCGAAACCTGGCTTCGACTTGTCTTCTATTCCCCGTTACTCAATGGATAACTTGATCGAAAGGCTCGCTCGTTCGACACTGGCTCTGCACTTCCAACCCCATTCGCGAGATATCCAGACCCATGCGCTTTCCTTTTCTCCGTCGTCGCCGGCTTTCCTCGCCCCTGCTCATGCTTGCGCTGGCCGGTTTCCCTCTCGGCGTTGCCGCCCAAACCCCCGCCGACACGACTCAGCCATCCGCCCAGTTCATGCAGATGCTCCACGACTGGCTTGAAAAAGGCGAGTACCGTGCTTCGGCTCCCCGTGAAAGCGAGTGGCTCGATGGTGGCGACCGTTACACCATCCTCGAAGATTCGACCTCTAAAAAGGGCGCCAACGATCTGATCGCTTACGACACCGCCACCGGAAAACGCACCGTCCTAGTCTCCGCCGACACCCTTATTCCCTCCGGACAATCCGCGCCTCTCCACATCGAGCAATATCAGTGGTCCCGCGACCACAGTCAGCTGCTCATATTCACCAACACACAGAAAGTCTGGCGGCTCCACACTCGAGGCGATTACTGGGTTCTTCGTCTCAGCGACGGCCATCTCGCCAAACTTGGCGGCGATTCTCCGGCTTCTTCCCTCATGTTCGCCAAATTCTCCCCCGACGGACGCGCCATGGCCTACGTGCGCGAGAACAACATCTATGTCCAGGACCTTGGCAGCGATCAGATAACCCAGCTCACCCACGATGGATCTACCGAAATCATCAATGGCACCACCGACTGGGTCACAGAAGAAGAACTCGATCTCCGCGACGCCTTTCGCTGGAGCCCGGACTCCGCTTCGATCGCCTACTGGCAGTTCGATCAGTCTGGTGTCGGCGACTACACCCTCATCAACGACACAAACGGTCCCTACCCCACCACCTTTCGCTACCGCTATCCGCATCCCGGCGGTATCAACGCATCGGTTCGTGTCGGCGTAGTCAGCATCCAGGCCGGCCCAACGCAGTGGATCGATGTCCCGGGCGATCCCCGCAATCAATACATTCCGCGTATGGACTGGATTGGCGACTCCAACGAGCTCATTCTCCAGAGCCTCAATCGGCTGCAGAACGCCAACCGCGTCCTCATCGCCAACGCTCGCTCCGGCCAAACCCGCCTTCTCTTTGAAGACAAAGACCCCGCGTGGGTCGAAGTCATGCACGCCTTTGACTGGATCTCCACCGGTCCGGGAAATTCCTCCGCCCCGGGCGCGAAAACAACCCTGCTCTGGCTGAGCGAGCGCGATGGATGGCGCCATGCCTACCTCATCTCCCGATCTACCGGACAGGCCCGGCTCATCACTAATTTTGCCGCGGACGTAGTCCAGCCCGTCCTGCTCGATGAGCCGCACGGCTTCTTCTACTTCATCGCCTCTCCCAACGATCCCATCCGCCACTATCTCTACCGGTCACGCCTCGATGGAAGCGGGACGCCGGAGCGCGTAACTCCGCAGAGCCTGCCCGGCACCCATGCCTACAACGCCTCTCCCAACGGCAAATGGGCCATCCACACCTATTCAAGCGCTTCCCACCCCGCCAGTTACGACCTCGTCCGCCTCGACTCGCATCAGGTTGTCCGCGCTCTGGTCAACAATGACAACCTGATCGCCAAGGACAATGCCCTCGATCCCGAGCCCGTCGAGTTCACCGAAACTCCGGTCGCCGACGGCGCCAAACTTCCCACCTTCATCGTCAAGCCGCCCAACTTCGATCCCACGAAAAAGTACCCCATGCTCATCAACGTTTACAGCGAACCAGCGGCCTGCACCGTCCGCGATGCCTGGGGATTCACCCTCGACAAGGCCATCGCGCGTGAAGGCTACGTGATCGTCAGTTTCGACAATGAAGGAACCCCCGATCCCAGCGGACGCGCATGGCGCAAACCCATCTACGGCAAGATTGGCGTCCTCAATTCGGAGGAGCAGTCCCAGGCCATTGCCGCCTTCGAACAAACGCATTCCTGGATCGACTCCACCCGCGTCGGCATGTGGGGGCACAGCGGCGGCGGCTCCGCTACCCTCAACGAAATGTTTCGTCATCCCGGTCAGGTGCAGGCCGCCGTCGCTTCTTCTCCTGTAGCCGATGAGGCTCTCTATGACTCCATCTATCAGGAACGCTACATGGGCCTGCCCGCCGCCAATGGCTACCACGATGGGTCGCCCATTAACTTCGCGCAGGGACTCGCCGGACACCTGCTCATCATGCACGGCTCGGGCGACGACAATGTTCACTTCCAGGGAACCGAAATGCTCGTCAATCGCCTGATCGCTCTCGGCAAGCAGTTCGATTTCATGGACTACCCCAACCGAACCCATGCGCTTTCTGAGGGACCCGGCACTTCGGTTCACGTCAACGCCCTCAGATTCCGTTATCTGGAGCAGTACATCCCTCCCGGCCCTCGCTAATCCGCCGCGCTATCCCTCCGCCCGTCGTCTTTTGGCTGACCGTTCCGTGTCCAGCCTTTATACTGTTCTTAAGTTCCTGCCATCAGGAAATTCGCGCTCTCCTCGCCCCTGCCCGGTGGCCCGGCCCGCGAGAGCGCCGCTGAGAAAAGGCTGTTACCCATCTCATGATTCGCTTCCTGCAAAAAGAGACGCGCCTCACCAAATATCTCTTCATCGTCATCATCGGTGCTACCTGCGTCACGATGGTCATCTTCCTCGTGCCAGGCATCTTCAACGACTCGACCACCGCGAATGATACCTTCGCGACCATTCGCCACGGTGGAATCTTCGGCCGCTTCCTGCCCGCGCAGGAGACCATCCCCGTCGTCGATGTCCAGCAGGCTGTTCGCCGTATGGCGCGGGGTCAGCAGATTCCCGACATGATCATGCCGTACTACATGCAGCAGGCCGGCCAGTCCATCATCCAGCAGCGCATCATGATCGCAGAGGCCCACCGCCTCGGCATCACCGCCTCCGATGAGGACGTTCGGCGCTATCTGCACACCGGCCAGCTCGGCCAGGTTCTCTTTCCCGAAGGTCAATACATCGGCGACGCTCGCTACGCTGAGCTCATCTCCGACCAGCTCCAGATGACCGTTGAGAAATTTGAGAGCGAAGTCAAAGATCAGATCGTCGCCGATCGCCTCCGCGATCTCATCACCGGCGGCATCACTGTCTCCGACGCTGAAGTTCGCGATGCCTATCGCAAGCAGGGTACGAAGATCAAATTTGACTACGCCGTTCTCAGCGCCGACGACCTGCGCAAGACCATCAATCCTACCGAAGCCGAGCTGCAGGCCTTCTACAAGCAGAACGCCGCAAAATACACCAACGCCGATCCCGAGACCCGAAAGATTCAGTACATTAACGTCACCGCTACAGATCTTCCCGGCGCTAAACCACAGATCTCTCAGGCCCAGATTCAGCAGTACTACAGTCAGAATCAGCAGCTCTATAAAGTCGATCCGCAGGTCAAGGTCCGCCACATCCTGATCTCCGTCGACCCCAACGGTGGCCCTGGTGCCGATGCCGCGGCCAAAGCCAAAGCCCAGGGCATTCTCGATCAGCTTCATAAAGACAATGGCAAGGACTTCGCCGACCTCGCAAAGAAAAATTCTGACGACCCCGGCAGCAAAGATCAGGGCGGCGAACTCGGCTGGATCAAACACGGTGTCACCGTGGCCGAATTCGACCAGACGGCCTTTTCCCAGCAGCCCGGCCAGATTTCCGGGCTCGTGCGCACTCGCTTCGGCTACCACATCATCCAGACCGAAGAAAAGCAGGACGCGCATACCAAATCGCTCGATGAAGTGAAATCCTCCATCGTCGATACCCTCACCAAACAAGTGGAAGCGCAGGCCGAACAGTCTTTAGTCAACCAGCTCGCCTCTGAGGCCCAGAAGTCTTCGCTCGCTCAGGCTGCTGCTGCCCATCACGTTCCCGTTGTCACCAGCGACTTTGTCGCGACCGGCGCAACGTTGCCCGGCATGAGCGACAGCTCGAAACTCCTCACCGCCGCTTTTGCCGCAAAGCCCGGCAGTCCCGTCCAGGTGGCGACCACCGGCGACAACAGCTTCGCCGTCTTCCAGCTCATCGACGTCAATCCCGCGCACACGCCCACCTTCGAGGAGTACAAATCGCACGTCCTCGACGATTTCCGCGATCAGCAGGTCACTTCTCTGCTCGCGCGCAAAACCAATGAGCTCGCCGATCGCGCTCACGCCGAGCACGATCTGGCCAAAGCCGCCAAAGAAGTCGGCGCCACTATCAAGACCAGCGACCTGGTCGGCCGCGATCAGCAGGTTCCTGACATCGGATCGCTCGCCCAGTCCGCGCCGGCTCTCTTCGATCTCAACATCGGTCAGATCAGCAACGCCATCAACAATGGCACCACCGGGGTGGTCGCCAAAATTGACGACAAACAGCAGCCCACCGCCGATGACAGCGCGAAGAACTTCGACTCCACCCGCGACGGCCTGCTGAACCAGCGACGCGAACAGATGTACGGCGTCTTCGCCAATGACCTGGTCTCCAGCTACGAAAAAGCCAGTCGCATTTTAGTCAACCGCAAGATGCAGCAGCCCGGCCCGCTCAGCGGATCGTAACGCAAGGCGAACAACGCTCGACTTTTGGTCAGAGCGCTAACTTTGTCAGGGGCCTGCGGACCCACCCGCTTGCCCCTGCTTCCATCGGTACAGCGTTTGCCCAGATGCCGACCACGCAACCCATCCTGTCTGTCTCCCGCCTGGGAAAGCAGTACGGCTCGGTAACCGCCGTGGACGGCCTCTCCTTCGAGGTCTGTTCCCACGAAATCCTTGGCCTCCTCGGCCCCAACGGCGCTGGCAAAACCACCACCATCAACATGATCCTCGGCGTTCTCGAGCCCACCTCCGGATCGATCGCCATCGATGGCTGCGACCTCGCCCGCCATCGCCGTCAGGCCCTTGGCCGCACCAATTTCGCCGCCGTCTACGCACCGCTTCCCGGCAATCTCACCGTCGTCCAGAACCTCCACGTCTTCGGCCTGCTCTACGCCGTGCTTCGTCTCAACGAGCGCATCGAAACCATCCTCCACGAGTTCGACCTCCTGCGCTTTCGCGACACCAAATGCGGCGTCCTCTCCTCCGGCGAGCAGACCCGCGTCGCCCTCGCCAAAGCCATGCTCAATCAGCCGCGCCTGCTTCTGCTCGACGAGCCCACCGCCTCACTCGATCCCTCCATCGCCCGCGAAATTCGCGCTACCATCCGCGAACTCACCGAGCGCACCGATGTCGGCGTCCTCTGGACCTCTCACAACATGATTGAAGTCGCCGAAGTTTGTCACCGCGTCCTGTTTCTGTCGAAGGGCAAAGTCCTTCTCGAAGGCGATCCCCGCACCCTCCCCCAGGAAAATAGCCACAATACTCTCGAAGATCTTTTCGTAGCCGTCGCCCGCGAACCTCTGACCATCCGCCGCGCTCCGGAGGACAACTGATGCCTGTCTTCCTCCGCCGCACCTCCGCCCTGCTTCTGCGCCAGTACTACCTGCTGCGCGGCTCGCCAGCCCGCGTTGTCCCGCTCTTCTCCTGGGTCGCCATCGACATCATCCTCTGGGGCTTTATCACTCGCTACCTCAACTCCGTCTCCGGCGCGCGCTTCAATTTCGTTCCCGCCATGCTCGGCGCCGTCCTCCTGTGGGATTTCATGACCCGCGTCATGCAGGGCATTACCACCGCATTCCTTGAAGACGTCTGGTCCCGCAATTTCCTCAACCTCTTCGCATCGCCACTCTCCGTTTCCGAATACCTCAGCGGCCTCGTTCTCTCCTCCATTGCCACCAGCATCGTCGGCCTCGTCGTCATGGTCGCCCTCGCCACCCTTGTTTTCCATCTCTCCTTCTTCGTCTATGGCGCGATGCTCGCCGCGTTTGTCTTCGTACTCTTCCTCTTCGGCATCTCCCTCGGCATCTTCGGCAGCGCCCTCGTCCTTCGCTTCGGCCCTGCGGCGGAATGGTTCATCTGGCCCATTCCCGCCTTCATCTCCCCCGTCGCCTGCGTCTTCTACCCTCTCGCCACGCTGCCCCACTGGATGCAATTTCTCGCCCGCATCATCCCACCCAGCTACGTCTTCGAAGGCATGCGCCAGATCCTCGCCCGGCAGAGCGCCGGTCAATCAACAGCAGCGCACGCCATCGCCGTCACCCCGCTCCTCCTCGGCGCCGCGCTCGCATTGGTCTATCTGTTCGTGATGGGGCGAGCCTTCACTGCCGTCTATCGCCACGCTGTGCGCACCGGCCTCATCGCCCGCTACTCCGCCGAAACTGTCTCATAATAGAAACAGGCGTGCCGTTCTGCTGAAGGCCGTCCAACTGGATGGCATGCACCGGCCTTGCCATAGCCCTCAGTCCCTCAAATTCCCAGGAAAGAGCCCGATTGAAACCCCTCAAGCGAAGCCGCAAAGGCGTTAAGAAAACCAAGCGCAAGGTCGCGGCAAAGTGGAAGGCCATTCGCCGCGGACATGCTCCCACGCCGGAAGGCAAGTCTGAAAAATCCGCTGCCTCTCGACGCGACGACCGCAACCGCCCTCGCGCCGCCCGCGGTTCGAATATCGCCGCGCGCACGGGTTCGTTGGCGCGTCCCGCCACCGGTCCAGCAGGCCGCCCGGCGCTTCGCAACGAACGCGGCCCCATGCAGCGCGAAATTCTCTCAGCCGCCCCCGGAGAAGCTCGCGAACATCCCGCAGACCTCCACTCTCCTCTGCCGAAGGCGGGTGTGCCTGGACGGCCAGTCCCGCCCAAGGCGGATCCGCCTCAACGCCAAGTTGCCATCGTCGGCCGCCCCAACGTCGGCAAATCCACGCTCTTCAATCGCCTCACCGGCACCCGCCGCTCCATCGTTGGCGATGAGCCCGGCATCACCCGCGATCGCATCTACGGCGAAGTTACCTGGCAAGGCCGCACCGCCCGCCTCATCGACACCGGCGGTATCGTTCCCGACGACCTAGCCCTTATCCCTGCGGAAATCTTCCGCCAGGCCCGCTTCGCTCTCGACGAGGCCGACGCCATCATCATGGTCGTTGACGGACGCAGCGAGCTCGCCGCCCCCGACCTCGACCTCGCCCGCCTGCTCATCAAAACCGGCAAGCCTCTGTTTCTCGCCGTCAACAAAATCGACACTGAAGGCATGGAAGCCGCCGCTGAAAACTTCCGTCGGATCGGCATCCGCAACCTCATCCCCATCTCTTCTGAGCACGGCCTCAACATCGGCGATCTCCTCGACGAAGTCTTTGCCGTCCTCCCGCCTGAGGAATCCACCGAAACATCCGAACCCGGCGAACCTGCGCCCGACGACGCCGAACTCCATCGCACCCACGGTGAGTTCGACCAGCACGAGACCCGCGTCGCCATCATCGGCCGCCCCAACGTCGGTAAATCCACCCTTCTCAATGCCCTTACCGGATCTACCCGCGCCATCGTTTCCCCCATCGCCGGAACCACCCGGGACGCCGTCGACGAATTAATGGACTACAAGGGCCACGAGCTTCGCATCGTCGACACAGCCGGCATTCGACGCAAAGGTAAAACTCACCTCATGGCCGAGAAGCTCTCCGTCGTCATGGCGCGCCGCCATCTCGAATCCGCCGACGTCGCACTCCTCGTCATCGACGCCACCGAAGGCGTCACCGCTTCCGACGCCACCATCGGTGGATACGCGCATGAGAGCGGCCGTTCCGTCATCATCGTCGTCAATAAATGGGACCTCGTCACCACAAATCGCACCGACGGCAAGCCGGCCGCCGACCGTGCCATTTTTGAACGCCAGCTCCGCAGCGTACTCAAATATCTGAGCTATGCTCCCGTGCTCTTTATCTCCGCCACGGAAAGCCGCAATGTCCCGCGCGTTCTCGACACCGTTCTCCGCGTTGCCGCCGAACGCCGCAAACGTGTCACCACCGGCCAGATGAATCGCTTCCTCGACCGCATCGATTTCCAGCGCGCCAGTGTCCCTATGTCGAAACGCATCCGCATCCTCTATATGACGCAGGCCGCCGTCGCTCCCCCCACCTTTGTGCTCTTTACCGATCGCGAGGTCAAACTGCACTTCTCCTTCGAGCGTTTTCTCGAAAACCAAATCCGTGATGCCTTTGGCTTTGAGGGCACGCCAATCTGGTTCAAAGTGCGTGCTCGCAACGAGGCCCCGCGGTCGAACTGACCCTGTCGTAACCTCATGCCTCCCCCAAAAAAAATATTTCTCCGAATTCCACCCCCTCCTGCCTCCAAAACTGGCAACGCCATCCGCACTCCCGCAATCGAACTAAAGGTAAGGCGCAACGCTTGAACCCGAAGAAGGAGGATGGATGTCCACGGTTCGTCGTAACGTACGGACGAAATCAACTGAATCGGAACCGAAGCGCGATGTCAGAGAGCGTCGGGCTGGAACAGGGAGAGTGACTCGAGCCGAGTTCTCATCCTCGGAGCCTCTGCTCGAATACATCAGCCCCTCCGGAGGTAACCGCAAATGGTGCAGCCTCTATTTCGGAGGCGAATCCAGGGCGGGCTACTAAGCTTCCTCCGTCTGCGCGTCTCTTCAACTGGTCATGGGAATCTCCCCAGTCTCCTGTGAGATTGGCCTGACCCCTCAATCCAGCGCGACGACTTTGGAAGCGGCAGAAAGCAGGAGTGCTTCACTTCCTGCCCGTCAACATGACCCGGTGACTCAAAAACCGAGCCAAAATCGAGCGGGCTGTTCGGAAACGGACAGCCCGCTTTCACTTGCCCATGGATGTCCCCCTTGCATCCCCTCGATGCAGCATTTTCCTGAAGCTCCGCTTTCATCGATCGAATCCAATACAGAAACCTGCAGGAATGTGTCCCTATCCGGAATGTTCCTTGGAGCATTCCTGTATCCTGAGTTGTTTCTTCAATCGTTTGATTTCGGTCCTGGTGTCAGGCCGCGGTTCGAGGTCCCAGTTGTGAAGATCGACTTAAGAACATCCCTCTCCCTACCCATTTTGGCTCTGCTTCTCGCCGTCACAGCCGGCTGCAACAAAGCGCAGCCCCAGCCGCAGGCCGGTGCCGCCATGCAGGCCCTTCCCGTCCAGACCCTTACCGTTGCCGCAGTGCCCGTGCCTCAATTCGACGAGTACGTGGCCACCATCAAGTCGCGCCGCTCCGCCACCATCAATCCGCAGGTCGATGGCCAGCTCACGCGCATCCTCGTCCACTCCGGTGACCACGTCAAGGCTGGCCAGCTTCTCATGCAGATTGATCCCGGCAAACAGGAAGCGACCCTCGCTTCCCAGGCGGCCACCGAACAGCAGAAGCTCGCCGTTTACCAGTACAACCAGCTTCAGGTTGAGCGCGAGCGCAAGCTCTTCGCCGCCGGCATCATCAGCAAAGACGCGCTCGACCAGGCCGAGCAGTCGTACGCCAACTCCAAAGCCGACTACGAATCATCGGCCGCCTCCAGCAAGGAGCAGGAGAAGCAGCTCGACTATTACCGTATCGCCGCGCCCTTCGACGGCGTCGTGGGCGATATCCCGGTCCACATCGGCGACTACGTTTCCTCCACCACCATGCTCACCACCGTCGATGAGAACAAGGACCTCGAAGCCTACATCTACATCCCCACCGAGCGCGCCGCTCAGTTGCGCGACGGACTCGGTGTCCAGATCGTCGACAACACCGGCAAGGCCATCGAAAATACCGCCATCGACTTCGTTTCCCCGCAAGTGGACGATCAGCTCCAGGGCATCCTGGTCAAAGCGCCGATCCGCTCCCCACTCCTGCGCAACCAGCAGCTCGTCAAGGCTCGCGTCATGTGGGGCATGAGTCCCCGGCCCATCGTTCCCGTGCTCGCCGTCTCCCGCCTCGGCGGTCAGGCTTTCGTCTATCTTGCCCAGGACGCCGGCGGAGGACACTTTGTCGCCCATCAGCAGGCCATCGATCTCGGCGACACTGTGGGCAACAACTACTCCGTTCGCGCCGGCCTCAACAATGGAGACAAAGTCATCGTCTCCGGCACGCAATTCCTCGTGGATAAAATGCCGGTCATGCCTCTGCCCTCCGGTCCGCCGCCAGCCGCCCAGCCCGGCGCCGGCAGCTGAGATCTCCCCCCTGATGACATCAGGATCCGACATGAACTGCGAGGCCCTCTTTGGTTGACTTCTTTATTCACCGCCCGGTTTTCGCTACGGTTTGCGCGCTGCTCATCATTCTCGCGGGAGCCGTCGTTATTCCTTCGCTCCCTATCTCGCTTTACCCCCAGCTCGCACCGCCCCAGGTCACCGTCACCAGCGCCTACATCGGCGCCAACTCCGGCCAGGTCGAATCCGCCGTCACCGTGCCCCTTGAAGAAGCCATCAACGGCGTCCCCGGGATGCGCTACATCCAGTCCACCAGTGCCAACGACGGCACCAGCGCCATCACCACCACCTTTAACACCGGCTACTCGCTCGACATTGCTGCCGTCGACGTCCAGAACCGCGTCTCTTCCGCCTCCGGCCTTCTCCCTGCCGAGGTCAACCAGACCGGCATCACCGTCAGCAAAGCCAACAGCAATTTTGTCTTTGGCGCCGGCATCTATGCCGACAACAACCAGTACAGCAATCTCTTCATCGCCAACTACCTCGACGTCTATATCAAGGACGCGCTCAAACGCGTCAAGGGCGTTGGCGACGTCGTCGTTTTCGGCGTTGGCAAATACGCCATGCGTATCTGGCTCGATCCGGTCAAGCTTGCCGCCCGTCAACTGACTGCCTCCGATGTCGTCGCCGCCCTGCAGGAACAAAACGTCGAAGTCCCCTCCGGCCAGCTCGGTCAGCCGCCCTCGGACAACAAGCAAGCCTTCCAGATCACTGTGAACGTCGCCGGCCGCCTGACCTCGCCCGAGCAATTTAACGACATCATCGTCAAAAACACTCCCGCCGGCATCGTTCAGATTAAGGATGTAGGCCGCGCCGAGCTCGGCGCTGAGTCCTACGCCAGCACCCTCCACTTCAACGGCATTCCCGCCGTCGGTTTCGGCGTCCAGCAGCTCAGCAATGCGGACGCCCTCCAGGTGGACCGCGACGCGAAAGCCGAGTTAGCCCGGCTCGCGCAATCCTTCCCCCCTGGCATGCACGCCGTCGTTGCCTTCGATACCACCACCATCATCGGCGCCTCGATTCATGAGGTCATCAAGACCCTCATCGAAGCCATCATCATCGTCATTGCCGTCATCTTCTTCTTCCTGCAGGACTGGCGCGCCACTCTCATTCCCGCCGTCACCATCCCCGTCTCCCTCGTTGGGACTTTCGCGTTCATCAGCGTCTTCGGCTTCTCCATCAACTCACTCACCCTGTTTGGCATCACCCTCGCCACCGGCCTCGTGGTCGACGACGCCATCGTCGTGATTGAAAACGTGCAGCGCCACATCCAGGAAGGCGACAACGAACCGCATCACGCCACCTCCGCCGCCATGGGCGAAGTCACCAGCGCCGTCATCGCCACTTCGCTCGTGCTCGTCGCCGTCTTCGTGCCCGTTTCGTTCTTCCCCGGAACCACCGGCATCCTTTATCGCCAGTTCTCGCTGACCATCGCCTTCTCCATCGCGATCTCCGCCTTCAACGCGCTCACCCTCTCACCCGCGCTTGCCGCTCTTCTGCTCCGCAAAGAAGAAGGCCGGCACACCATCCTGCACGCCGTGGAAAACGCCATCAAAGGTCTCGGCCGCGGATACGCCACCGCCATTCACGGCGTCCTCCGCCTGCGCTGGATCATGCTGATCCTCTTCGTCGTGGGGCTGTTCGGCGCTTACTGGGAATACACCCACGTCCCCACCGCCTTCGTTCCCCAGGAAGACCAGGGCTTCATGATGATCCTGGTCCAGGCCCCGCAGGGCGCATCCCTCGCCTACACCAGCCACATTGAAGAAGAAGTCAGCGCCGTCCTCAATCAGGACAAGGACATCCTCGGCTCTTTCGCCATCGGCGGCTTCAGCTTCTCCGGCAATGCTCCGAACTATGGCATGATCTTCTCAGCGCTGGCCCCTTACGATCAGCGCCGCGGCAAGGGCCACTCCGCCGCCGAAATCGTCAACGGTCTGCGCCCCAAATTCTTCATGATCCCTGGCGCCCTCATTGTGCCGCTCGAGCCTCCCGCCATTCAGGGCATCGGCAGCTTCGGTGGCTTCCAATTTGAGTTGCAGGACCTCGGCACCAACACCCTGAGCGACCTCGACCGCACCGCGCACATGATCGCTGCTCGCGGCGCTCAGCGTAAGGACCTCACTGGCCTGTTCACCAGTTTCACTTCCAACGATCCGCAGGTCCTGGTCCGCATCGACCGCGAGAAAGCCAAGACCCTCGGCGTTCCCTTCAGCCAGATTGCCGATGCTCTCCAGGTTTACATGGGCTCGGAGTACGTCAACAATTTCGACTTTAATAACCGCAGCTATCGCGTTTACGTGCAGGCCGACCAGAAGTTTCGCGAGAAAGCTTCCGACATTCGCCAGTTCTACGTGCGTTCTTCCTCTAATCAGATGATCTCGCTCGACAACCTGGTGACCATCGAAAATACCTCAGGCCCGCAGGTCATCAGCCACTACAATCTCTTCCGCTCTGCTGAAATCGACGGTTCCTCTGCCCCCGGCTACAGCACCAGCGAGGGCCTCCAGGCCATGCAGCAGGTAGCACAGCAAAACATGATGCACGGCATGGCCTACCAGTGGACGGGACTCGCCCTCGAAGAAATCGAATCGGCCGGCAAGGCCGTCATCATCTTCGCCCTCGGCATTCTCGTCGTCTACCTCACCCTTGCCGCACTCTACGAGAGCTTTGCTCTTCCCTTCATCATCCTGCTCGCCGTGCCCATGGCCGTCCTCGGCGCGCTCTTTGCCCAGTCCATGCGCGGCTATGCCGACGACATCTACTGCCAGATCGGCCTTGTCATGCTCATCGGTCTGGCTGCCAAAAACTCTATCCTCATCGTCGAGTTCGCCGAGCAGCTCCGCCGCAAAGGCCGTTCCATCGTGGACGCCGCAATCGAAGCCGCCGAACTTCGGCTTCGTCCCATCCTCATGACCTCCTTCGCGTTCATCCTCGGCGTCATTCCCCTGGCCATCGCCTCGGGGGCCGGATCGGCTGGCCGCCGCTCCGTCGGCACAACGATCATCGGCGGGATGTTAGTCTCGACCCTGTTAAACCTTTTTTTCATTCCTGTGCTGTATGTCATGCTGCAGACAATGCTTGGCTCCTTTGGCGGCAAACGCCAAAACCGCAGTTCAGCACAGAGCCAGGACACCAAACCGCTGGCATCCTCCGCATCGGCTTAGCCCCGGTTCTATCGAGGTAGCAGAGAGGCCAGGTATGCAACCTCTAACTCCCTTGCCTGCTAACTTGCTGTCTCACCGTCTCTGAAACTCTGGAGACCCCAGCAACAATCCGCCCAGCAACGCCGCGTCTTGATCCCTTGGCGGCGGCAGCGGCGCCACCGACTGCAGCAGTTGCCCAAACTCCCGCGGCCTCACGAAGCTCACCTGCTTCGGCGGCGGCATCTTCGCTCTGGGCTGTTGATTCCCTGTTGTACCGTGCTGTTGCGCCAACTGAGTCAGCACAACTGAGCGCGTGTGCTCTGAAACCGTCCCGTCCAGCAGCAGATTCTCGAGCTTTTCTTCCTTCGCGTTCGCCGCAATCCCAGGCTGGCCCTCAACGCCCATCAGCTTGTCCCAACCCATTATGGTCCCTGCATTGTTATCCGCCAGCGCCAGGCTAAAGTTCATTCGATCCAGCAAGCCTCCGCTGTTCAACCACGCATCCGCCATCCAGGAGTAGCCGTTCGGAGTCTGGCATCCATACAGCGGCATCCCCAACTGCCCGATCGCTTCCACCAGTGCCGCCGGATGCATCACCTCGCCGCCCGTCGCGCGCACGGCGGAAATCACATATTCCTCCGGCGTCTTCACCTTTGCCCGATAGGTTTCCTGCGACCAGAACTGCGGTGATGCCAACATGGTCCGCATCACCTCGCGAATATCGCCGCCCGTCTTCACCCACGTCGCCGCCATCGCATCTACAATCGCCGGCGGCGGATTGTCACTCACGAACCGTTGCGCAATCTCGAGCGAGACATGGTGCGCCGTCACCGGGCTCACTGCCAACATGTGCAGAACCTGCAGCCCCTCCGACTCACCGCGATCCGCAAACTGATATCCGAGCGCCACCTTTTGCCCTGGCTCATGCCGCCGCGGATTGAATTCGAAATCCCCACCCTGCTCCGCGCGATCAATTCCCCAGCCAGTGAAGATCTTCGCCACTTCTGTCACGTCGCGCTGCGTGTACCCGCCATCCACGCCCAGCGTGTGCAGCTCCATCAACTCACGCGCGTAGTTCTCATTCAGCCCTACAGGACGCGCCTTCGCCGCCTGGCCGTTCATGCCCATCGCCGAGCGATACGCCGCCAGCGAGTGAGGCCCTACACTTTCCGTCTGATCCAGATAGAACAGCATTGCCGGACTGCGTGCTGTCGCCACCAGCAAATCCTCAAACTTACCCAGAGCATGAGGACGAATCACTTTGTTCTGATAGTCCGCCAGATACCACGACGCAAACTCGCCCTTCTTCAAATACACATTGAAGTGGTTAAGCCAGAAATCCGTCATCACCGCTTCCAGTTGCCGCTCGCTATAGACATCCCGCAGCAACCGCGTCACCAGCAGCTCGCCGCCTACAACCAGCTGCGGATTGATCAGCGCAAATACCGTCTCCTTCTGCTCCGGGCTCAGGTCCGCGAACATCGCCACACGATCCGGCTTATTCAACCGTTGCAGAAAATCCCGAAACTCCTCCGGCTTCATATCAATCAGCTTTTTTACTCGCTGATCGGGCGCCAGATTGACCACGTTCGTCGCGCCCAAATCCGCGTAGAGTTTCTTTTCCTGCTCCTCGACCGGCGGCGGAGCCGGAACGCCAGAAGCCACCATCGGCATCATGTCCGGCGGTGGCGGCGGAGCGACGTCCCCACCCTGCGCCGTCATCGAATTCCCGTTCTGAGCGCTGACCAATGAACGCTGAACGCTGGCTTTGTTCTGCTGCCTCTGGCGCAGTTGCGCAATCTGGTCGTTGTAGATCGCCCTCTCTACCGGGTTCGATGGAATCGACCGCTTCCCCTGCTCCGCCTGCCGAATCATCGCAGGCGATGGGAACCGCTCCTCCAGATCATGCTGGCTCAGCCGCATCGCCGGATAGGCTGACAGCCGCACCTCCAGTGCCGCATCGTCAATCGTCTCGGGATTCAGCTGCGCATCGATCCACTTGTCCAGCCCCATGGCCTCAACAGCCGCCACATCGCCAGGCCGCGGACCAAAGGTCAGACGGTTCAGCGCGTGAAGCGTACGCTGATCCGCCGTCGGAGGCGACACGCTCGCGCCTGTGGGCTGCTCCTTTTTTTTCCTGCGGGCAAAAGCATCCGGTTCGCCAAGCGGCAAAATCAGCAGGGCAATCAAAATCGTTGCAAAACAACGCTGAAGGGAGGCCAGGGAGCTCGTGGGCATACCGGTGATGTCCTCTGGGACAGTCTGTCCTTTTGGTCGTAACCCGCGCATCTCCCCAAAAGTCGCGCCGCGCCCCAAACTCTATCCCTAAACTCTAAACTCCACCTTATTCATCCCGCAGCAAAATCATCGGGTCCACCCCCAGCGCCTTCTGCGCAGGAATCCATGCCGCCACCAATCCCACCAACAGCATCGTCCCCACCACTCCGAACAGCACGACCGGATCCTTTGGAGTCGCCTGATACACAATGGCCGACAGCACCTTCGTTGCCAGGACACCCAACACAATTCCCGCAACCGATCCCGTCCCCAGCAGCACAAACGCCCGCCCCAGCGCCGCCCGCAGCACCTGCCTTTGCCGAGCCCCCAGCGCCACGCGAATGCCCAGCTCCCGCATCCGTTTGCTTACCACATACGACGCCATGCCGAAGATCCCCGTCACCGACAGCATCGCACCCAGCAGCCCCAGTACTCCCAGAGCCACACTCGCCACCCGCGGTGCAAACAGGGCTGAACTCATTTCCCCATTCCAGCTCCGGATATTCAGCGGCAATCCCTGATCCAATCCGTGCAGCGTCTGGTTCAGAGCCGCAGCCATCTCCTGCGCATCCCGCTTCGAACGCACCACCAGCCATGTTCCGCTGGACTGGTGCTGCTGAAACGAGAAGAACATCGCCGGCTGTTGATCTTCGGTCAGCGACCGGTACCTCCCGTCTTCCACCACACCAATCACTTCCGCGCGGTTCCCGCCCCAGTACTTAAAGTGCCCTCCGATCGCCTTGTCCACCGATCCAAACACCTTCCGCGCAAATTCCCGATTCACTACCGCCACCACCGGCGCATTTTTCTCGTCGTGCCAACTGATGTCGCGGCCCCTCAACAGCGTCGTCCCGGCCGCGGTAAAGTATCCCGGCGAGATGTTAAAGTTCATCGCGTCGGCAATCATGTTGGTTGGCCGAAAATCCGTCGTAGTGTCTGTGTAGACGAAGGAGTCGCTCCCACCCAGAGACAGTGGCACCCGGTTCGTGTAGCCCACCGCCGTGACCCCGGGAATCGCGGCAGCCGCATCCAGCATCCGTCGCTGCATGGCCGTACCCTTGTCGTCGGTGTAGCCGCCCATCTGCAAGTCCGTCTCTGCCAGCATCGCGTTCTTCGGATCGAAACCGAAATTACTCTGGAGCGACCGCGCCAGCCCCCGCATCGCCACCAGCGACGACGTCACCAGCACTGCGCAAATCGCAATCTGCACCACGAGCAGTAAATCCCGCAACGTGAGCCGCCGCATTCCACCAATGTTCGTCCCACCTGTTCGAATAATCTGCCACGGATCCGACTTCAGCACCTGCCGCACCGGCACCATCCCGAACAGCACTCCACTCACCACCGCCAGCGAAAACGCCACAACATAGGTCCACGCGTCCGGATTCACCGGCACGTTGATCGGCACATCCGGAATCGGATGCCACACGCTGATCCACCGCAGGACGCCGATGCCGCCCACCAGTCCTACCACCCCGCCCACCAGCGATACCAGCACAGCTTCCGTGAGCAGCTGCCGCAGAATCAGTCCCCGCCGCGATCCCAGCGCCATCCGCAATGCAATTTCTTTGGATCGATCCGCCGCTCGCGCGGCAAATAGACTTCCCAGATTCGCGCACGCTGCCAGCAGGATCAGTCCCGCCAGCAGCATCAGCCCCGCCATAAAAGCCCGCGCCGGGCCTCCCAGCATATCTCCCACCAGCCCCGGCCGAGCCAGCGTAAACTTCACACCATCGTCGTCTCCCGGATAAGCCTTGGCCAGCGACGCGCCAATGGTGTTCAGATCTCCAGCCGCCTGCGCCGTGCCCACTCCCGCTTTCAGCCGCCCCACCGCAAACATCGAGTGGTCACCGCGATATTGCAGGTTGTCCGAACCCTCTACCTCCGGCTGATCCACCATCGGAATCCACATTGCCGGCGCGAAGAACAGCTCTGTGCCCCTGAACTCGGGCGGCGCAACGCCAATCACGGTCATGGGGTGCTTATTGATCTGGACCATCTGTCCGATCACACCCTTGTCGTCGTGAAACTCGGTGTGCCAGTACGCGTAGCTCAGCACCACAAACGGCGCGCTGTTGTTGCCCCGTTCGTCCGACGCGTGAAAGAACCGTCCCAGAAACGGCTGAATTCCCAGCGCGTCGAAGTAATTTCCCGTAGCGGTGTACGGCCACATCGTGGAGGGATTGTTCCCAGTGTCGATTCCCACCGGGCCCATGATGTTGTACCCCATCAGGCTGTCAAAGCTGGCATTCCGATCCCGCAGGTCTTTGTAGTCGAGGTAAGACTGCGAAGGGTATTGGAACCGCTGCACCATGTACAAATTTTGCGGATGCGGCACGTTCAACGGATGCAGCACAATCGCATTCAGCACGCTGAACACCACCGCGTTCACGCCAATGCCCAGCGCCAGCGTCAGGATCGCCGTCACCGCAAAGCCCGGCGACTTCTTCAATTGCCTCACGGAATACTTCACGTCAGCGAGCATGCGTCCCCTCGTTTCCTGCTACCGAAGTACGCTCACTCGAAGCAATCGGTTCCTGAATTCTCGGGGTTGCGCGCGTATTCTCAGAGTTGAATGTCCAAAGCTCGAACTCCGCCCCTGGGTTCGTCCGCTTTTCGCTGACCAGCTAACTCGCTGGCTTGCTAACTCGCCTATACCGTTCCCTGTTTCCTCACTCGTCCCGCAGAGCCTCCATCGGATCCACTCCCGCCGCGTGACTCGCCGGCACCCAGCTCGCGATCAGCGCAATCGTGAGAATCGCAATGCTGATCCCGCCAAAGACCACTGGATCATTCGGCCGCACGCCCACCAACAAGTTCGATACCAGGCGCGCCAGCCCAGCGGCCAGCACCAGCCCAATCCCCAGTCCCCATCCCGCCAATACCCCCGCTTTGCGCAGGATCATCCACAGCACATCTTCACGTTGCGCGCCCACCGCCAGGCGCAGCCCGATCTCCCGCATCCTCTCAGCCACCAGGTTCGCCATCACGCCAAAGATCCCGATCGCCGCCAGCAGAAGTGCAATGCCCGCATCTACGCCCAGCATCGTCTCGGCATAGAACAGCCCGACAAACGATTCGCCCATCATCTGCTGATAGGTCTGCATGGCATCCAGCGGCACCGCAGGGTCGATGCTCGCCAACGTCTTCTGCGCTGCGCTCGCCAGCGCCAACGGGTTCCCGTCCGTCACCACCACAAACCGCGCGCCCACCGGCGGGAATTGTTCCTCATCGAGCGCCACTGCTGGATTAGGAGCCTGATCGCCCCACTCATACGCCAGCTCTCCGGATACCCCCACGATCGTTACCCATGGATCGTCTCGACCAGCCGCCGCGCCCATACGTATCCGATGTCCAATCGGGTTCTCGTTCGCGAAATAGCGCTTCGCAAATGCCGAACTCACCACCGCTACCGGCAACGTCGTACGCCCATCCCCGCCGTTGAATCCCCTTCCCGCCACAATCGAAATCCGCATCGAGTGAAAGTAGGCCGGGCTCACCATCAGATGCACTGCGCTCTGGAATTTCCCCGGAACCACAACACGATTCTCGATCCTGAAATCATCCATCCAGCCGTAGTCACCCCACGGCAGCGTGTTCGAAATCGCTACCTGCTCAACGCCCGGCAACGCGCGTAATTTTGCGATGCTGTCGTCATACCAGGCCGCCTGCTTCTCCGGCGTGCCGTAGCGCTCTGCCGGCAAATGTACCTGGAACGTCAGCACATGATTCGGATCGTAGCGGTCTCCTCCATGCCGAATCGACTGCGTCCCCTTCGTCATCAGCGCCGCGCCAATCACCAGCGCAACCGCCAGCGCAATCTGCGCCGTCGCAAAAACGTGCCGCAGCCGGTGCGTCCTGCGCGATCCGCTCGTCGTCCGCGATCCCGCCTTCAGCTGATCTGTCAGATTCACTCGAAGCGCTTCCAGCGCCGGCATCAACCCCGCCACCAGTCCCGCACCCAGCGCCAGCAGCAACGAATAAGCCAGCACTCGACCGTTCAATGAAATATTCGACCAGCCTGCCATGTAGCGCGCCACGCGCGCCGGCATTGCGCCCAGATTTGCCTTCAGATCCAGTTGTGCAATCGCAATACCACCAGCCGCCCCTAACAGCCCCAGCAGCACGTTCTCCATCAGCAGTTGCCGCAGCAACCGGCTACGGCTTGCGCCCAGCGCCGTCCGCATCGCAATCTCCGGCCGCCGCGCAATCCCCCGAGCAAACTGCAGGTTCGCAATGTTCGCGCATACCACCAGCAGCACAAACAGCGTCGCGTAGGTCAGCATCCGCATGTACAGGTTCGTGTAGTCTCCGTTGATCCCCTCCAGTAGTTCCTCCACGTGTACTGACCATCCCTGGTTCGTCGCCGGATACGCCCTCGCCAGCCGTTCCGCTATCCCCGCCATTTCCGCCTGCGCCTGCTTCGAAGACACACCCGGACGCAGCCTCCCGATCACCACATAGTTGTGGTCCCTGCGATTGTGCAGTTGCTCCGTCATCGGCGCCAGCGGCAAAAATACATCCGCCGTCGATGGATACTGCACCGCCTTCGGCATCACACCCGCTACCGTATAGCTCCGCCCGTTCAGCTCAATCTCTCGTCCCAGCACTCCCGCATCGCCGCCAAACTGCCTCTGCCAGAATCCGTAATTCAGCAGCGCAACCTCATCCCTGCCTTCCTGCGCCTGGCTTACGTCATACCCATGCCCCATCAGCGGGCCTGCGCGCAGCACCGAAAAGAAATTCGCCGACGTGCTCGCCGCCACCACTCGCGTTGCCCCGCCGCCGTCCGTCAGGCTCATCTCGCTCAGGTCATAAACAGCCATTTCCTCGAACGACCGGCTCTGCGCTTTCCAGTCTTCGTAGTTCGCCAGCGACACCTGTTTGTAGTTGCCGCGCCCCTGCTCTTCATCGAGCGTCATCACCCGATTCAGGTCCGGCACCGCCAGCGGGCGCAGGACAATCGCATCCATCAGGCTGAACATCGCCGAATTGGCGCCGATCCCGATCGCCAGAGTCAGCACCACCGTCACCGCGAATCCCGGCGATTTCCTCAGTTGCCTCCACGCATAAGTCAAATCAGCAAACATTTCTGTCCCGCTCTCTCAGTTCCGCTTCGAACTCGTATAGCTAACTGCCGGCCCGCGCCTTTGTTTTTCTGAGCGCTGAACGCTTTCCTTCACTCCATCCTCAACGTCTTCATCGGATCCACACTCGCTGCCCTTCGGGCCGGAATCCACGCCGCCAGCAGCGCCAGGGCCGTCATTAACACCGGCACTGCGCAGAACGTCACCGGGTCCAGGGCATGCACGCCGAAGAGGAAGCTGCGCATCAATTGCGCCGCCAGGGCCGCGCATGCCAGTCCCGCTACGCATCCGCCCAGCGCCAGTCCCAGACTCTGCCGAACTACGCCCTGCACAATCTGCCAACGCTGCGCTCCAAGCGCCAGTCGGATCCCGATCTCCCGCGTCCGCCAGCTGACGATATAGGCAATGAGGCTGTAGACCCCCACACCGCCGATCACCACCGCCAACCCGCCAAACGCCAGTAGCAGAATCGTCAGTGACCGCGAAGCCGACTCCGACATGGCCACGACCTCATCCAGCGAACGCACCCGCGTCACCGGCACCAGCGCATCGACCCCCGCCACCGTCTGCCGCAGTTGACCCGCCGCAGCCTCCGCTCCCATCCGCGTGCGCAGCAGAACATACATCGTCGGATTTTCGTGATTCGGTGTCATGGGCAGATAAATCTCGTCGCCGAAGCCCGACGCCAGACTGCCCTCATGCGTATCGTTTACCACCCCAACCACCGTCACAGCGGCGTTCGGGACCCACACCGCAGGCAGAGGTTCGTCGCTCACGTTGAGCACATGCCGCCCCAGCGGGTTCTGGTGCGGCCACAACTCTTCCGCCATGTGCTGGCTGATCACCACCGCATGGCTGGTCCCCGAAGCATCCTGCTCTTCGAGCAGCCGGCCACGCACCAAGGTCATCCCCAGCGTCGCAAAATAGCCCGGCGTCACCGTGCGCCCGGTGGCCAACAGAGCTCCCTGACGTGGCTCTCGTGGATGTCCTTCCGCGTCATAAACGTAATTCGCTATCCGCCCGTTCAGCGGCAGCGAATCGGTCATCGCCACATTCTCTTCTCCGGGCAGACCGTGCAATCGGATTAACAGCGTGCTGAAGAATGTCTCGCAACTCCCCTTCCTGGTTTCCGGCCCTGTGGGCGCGCCCGGCCATGTCTGGCACGCAGTTTGGTCCATCGAGATCTCCGCCGTCACGATGCGGTCCGTCCGGAATCCCGGGTCCACCTGCGCCAGACTCCACAGACTGTGCAGCAATAGACCCGCCGCCGTGATGACCACCACCGAAAGCGCAATCTGCCCTACCACCAGCAGCATCGATGCCCGGAACTGCCCCGCCCTGCCCGCCACTGTCCGGCCGCCCGCATGCAACGACTCCAGCAGATTGGGCGACGCCATTCGCAGTGCCGGAATCAATCCAAACAGAACCCCTGTCACCACCGAAGCCGCGGCAGCAAACAGAAACACCGGCCATCGAAGCGAAATATCCGCCAGTCGTGGGGTGTCCGCAGGCAGCAGCGTCACCAGCGCCTGCAAACACGCCGCGGCAGCCAGCAATCCCACCAGCCCCGCTACCGATCCCAGCACCACGCTCTCGGAGAGCAATTGCCGCACCAGGCGCGACCCCGTCGCCCCCAGCGCGCTGCGCACCGCAATTTCTTTCTGCCGTCCTGCCGCGCGCGCCAACATCAGATTCGCCACGTTGGCGCACGCTATCAGCAGAATCAATCCCACCGCCGCGAACAGCAACATCAACCGTGGACGCATATCGCCCACTTCTACCTCCAGCATCGGTACTACCGTCGTTTCAGGTGCCCACGTATCAGGCATTCGCCAGGGAAACAGCGGCAGCATCAATCGATACAACCGGCGCAGTTCACTCTGCGCCTGCAACGGAGTCACCCCAGGCTTCAGCCGCCCAAAAGCCCGCAAATCGAAGTTATTCCATGGATCGATCGGGTCTCCGCCTTTGAACGTCACCGGGGTTACAAACTGCGTATCCGCATAAGGAAATCGCACTCCCCCCGGCATAATTCCGATGACGCGTCGCGAGACTCCATCAATGCGAAGTGTCTGTCCGATAACTTCGGGACTTTGGGCGAAGTGCTGCCGCCAATATCCGTAGCTCAGTACAACCACAGGATCCTGGCTGGACAACGCATCCTGAGCATTGAAAAAACGCCCGATCACTGGATGAACCCCCAGCGTGTCCAGCGCGTTCGCCATCACTTCGGCGCCGAACACGCGATCCGCTGAGTTCTTTTCGCCAATGTTCGATTCAGCGTCCGGGCCAAACGCGCTCACGCCCTCGAATGATTTGGCGTGCTCGCCCAGCGCCCGAACCCACCCCTTCGGAAATGGCGAGTTCGACGGATTGCTCCCGGCAGAACCAACGTATCCAATCCGCATCAGCCGGTCCTGCTGCGGAAACGGCAGCGGCCGCAACATGATCGAATCCACCACCGTAAAGATCGCGGTGTTCGCGCCAATTCCCAAAGCGAGCGTCAGCACCGCTGTTAGCGCAAACCCCGGCGATTTCCTCAATTGCCGCACCGCATATCTCAAATCTGCCAACATAACCGCTCTTCTCCCGCTTCCCGGTTTCTGAACCCTTCCGGCTTCATGATTCCCGGCACGGGCCACTGGTTACCGCTCTTCCCCGTCTCTCTCACTCCGCCCGCAACGCCTCCATTGGCTCCGCCCCCTTCAGTACCATCTGCACCACATTCGCTCGATCCGCCCCCAGCGCCATCCGCATGCCAATCTCACTCGTCCGCTGCTCCACCGTGTCGGCCGTCACACCGTACAGCCCACCGCCGCCGGCACCAGTCCGCCAAACAACATGCTGTCTCAGCTCAGGAAACACACCAGCCTCCTCATTTTGAGTCGACTGCGAGCGCCGCTCTCGGGTCGAACGCATCGTTACGGGTGCATGCCATGCGCCAGTTCAACGGTGGGCTATACCCATGGAAAGAAACGCCCTTAGCGTCCCTACAGTATCTTCAATCGTCCGTAAACGGCGTCTCCTGTTCAGAATCGAACAGTTTAGGCAGCTTCGAGGCTACCCGCGCGAACAGGCTTTGCGTTAGCCGGCTCTCAGCTAACCGGTTCTTAGCTAACCGTTTTTTAGCTGGCGCTGCTTAGCTGACCGGATTTTAGCCAACCCGCTTCAGCCGCCCTACTGGCTACTCCCGGCTTCCTGCCCCTTCAACCCCAGCGCCCCCACATACCCTGGATTCACACGCTCATTCGCAAAATGAATCTTCCCGAGCAGATCCGCAAACGCCGCATCGATATCCGCTTGTTCCGGTCGGGCCGCCAACCGCTTCTCCGCATCCTCCGTCCCCACCGGCAGCTTTGCATAAGCCACAATCTCTTCCCAGTGCGCTGGCCGATCGAACGTCACGACACAAGGCGTATCGTCCATCCGCTTGTAGGTCCAAAACGCCCAACCTACGCCGTTGTCTTCCAAAGTTTTCCGGAACCCCTCTACCCACGCATCCTTGTTCTCGCCCGACTCGCCCAGCCACACCGGCACATGATGCTGGTGGCGAAAATCCAGATAGGGCTGGATCACTCTCTTGTCCGTCGTCGCCGTCCAGTATTTATGAAACGTAAACATCATGTTCGGATCGAATGCCCCACTAAACACACCGAAATCCGAATCCCAGTTCGCCCCGCCCAGAATCAGCACGTGGTTCTTGTCCACCTGCCGAATCCCCGCCGCAATCTTCATATACGTGGGCACTAACTCCCGCTTCAGCGGCCGCAGCTTCTCCCAGTTCGGCAGCGGCTCGTTCAGCAGGTCGTATCCCAGCACCGTTGAGTTGTTCTTGTAATGCTCGGCAATCCTCCTCCAGATCGCCACCGTCTCGTTCTGCGCCGCCTGGCTGGTGTACAGCCAGGGATAGCCCCAGCTGTCGTCGATGTTCGATCCCGTCTGCCCACCCGGCGCGCAATGCATGTCGAGAATCACATAGATCCCGTCCTTCCGCGCCCACTCCACCAACTGATCGACCAGCTTGAAACCCTCCGCATCCTCGCTCGTGAAAAACTTCCAGTGCAGCGGAACCCGCACCGAGTTGAACCCCATCTTCGCGATCCGATCCACATCGGCTTCCGTAATATAGTTGGCCCGCCATTGCCGCCAGAACTCCTCCGCCTTTGCCGGTCCCAGCAGATCCTTCGTCAGATCCTCAATCTCCCGCGGTGCCTGCGGCCCTCCGTCGAAGTGGAACATGTATCCCTCCACCTCAAACCAGTTCCCCAGATTGATCCCCCGCAGATACACCTGCTGCCCGTTCCCATCGACCAGTTCCTCGGCATTTGTATGCACAAATCCATGCTTCGCCTGCGCAAAAAGAATTGGAGTGGCAAGCACGAAAAGGAAACCCAGCACCACGCGAGCACAAGAATTTTTCACGAGGGAAATCTTACGCCCTCCGGCCGACACTCCTTCCCAGGCCCGGCACGCTCCCGCACTCCGCCGCAGCGAGCGACGAACCGTATAATTCCCCCACGGGAGACGGCGATCCATGTGCTTTTCAGCGACAGCCAACTTTGTCGGCAGTGGAGTTCTCGGAGCCCTCGGCGTTGTCACCCTCACAAGGGTCAAGCATCGGCGCGAATTGCTTTTCGCATCGCTGCCCCTGCTCTTCGCCATCCATCAGTTCATTGAGGGATTTGTCTGGCTCGGACTGGACGGACGCCTCTCGCCAACCGTTACCCACGATATGGGCGCCGCCTACATGCTCTATGCCCAGGGACTTCTCCCTTTCCTCTTGCCCCTCGCCGTTCTCCTCTTCGAACCGAACGGCCCCAGTCGTACCCGCATGGTCCCCTTCCTCGTCATCGGAGGGGCGACAACACTCTATATTCTGTGGGCCTTGACCGCCTTTCCAACTGAAATCTTCGTCAGGCAGAACAGCATCGTCTACACCAATCAGGGATCTAGTCACATAATCATCGCGGTCCTGTATGTGATCGCCACCTGCGGCTCCCTGTTTTTCTCGCAAGTTCGGGCTATGGTCGTTTTCGGTATCGCCAATCTCGTAATCCTTCTGGTCGTCGACGCTATCAAGCAGTACGCGTTCACGTCGGTCTGGTGTGCGTACGCGGCAGTCGCCAGCGTCATCGTCCTCGTCTACTTCTGGCAAAGCAGCGGGCACCGGCCCCTCCGATACGCCCCGTCTCATTAAAGCTGTCCACCTCCGAAGCCTTCCCCTAACAAAACCTGCTCCCACCTGTCACAACGATCAGGATTTTCGCGCTCACGAGTGCGAAAATCATCCCCATGCCTGACTCTATGGCAGATAAACTCGGCGTCCGACTCCAAACCGATCCCGCCGGCATCCTCGAAAGCCCTGCCCGACCCTTCCCCTTCCTCGTCATTCATTACGGCGCCCCGGTCCAGATCGGTTGCGAACGCAACGGCCAGGGCCATCGCGGCCTCTCCGTCCATGGCGACATCGACATCGTTCCCGCTGGAACCCCCAGTTACTGGCGCCTCTACAAACAGGATTGCGCCCTCGTCGTTCGCCTCTCTTCCGATCTCCTCGCCGAAACGGCTGCCGGACTCGGTATCCCCTCCTCCGACGCCATCCTCCTCAATCGCTTTCAGGTGCGTGACCCAAAGCTCGAGCACCTCGCCTGGGCTCTCAAAGCAGATATGGACGACGGCTTCAGTTCCGGCGCCCTCTACACCGAAAGCATCGGCACCGCGATGGCCTGCCAACTCCTCCGCGCCCACAGTCTCCGCGCGCCGGCAACTTCTGCTGCCCAGCCCCAAACGAAATCCGGAACCATGCCCGGTTTCCGCCTGCGCCGCGTCCTCGCCCACATCGAAGACAACCTCGACGCCAACCTCGCCCTCTCCGACCTCGCCGCCGTCAGCGGACTCAGCGTCTCTCACTGTCAGCGCGCCTTTCGCACCGCCATGGGGATCTCACTCCACCAATACGTCATCCGCCGCCGCGTCGAGCGCGCCCGCTCCCTGCTCGCCCAGGCCCATCTTTCCCTCACCGAAGTCGCCCACTCCGTCGGCTTCGCGCACCAAAGCCATCTCGCCACACACATGCGCCGCATCCTCGGCACATCTCCCTTTTCCCTGCGCCAACGCGCCAACAGCAAGCCGGCCGCCTGATCCGTTTCTGCCCGCGCATTTTCTGCTCAGCATGATCCGATTCTGAGCGACTCCGCCTTCGCGCCCACAGCATAATCGAACCTATGTCTGCGACCGCTAACGTTGCCTCCCTCCCCCACTCTCTTCACCAGAGACGAATCCTCATGCCCATCCTCGTCGGTGGCGCCGTCGCCGGCACCTTCGACATAACCTCCGCGTTTATCACGTTCGGATGGGGCGTCTGCCGCGGCATCGCCGGTGGCCTCCTCGGCCCTCAGGCTCGCCACGGAGGCATCGGCACCTGGCTCCTCGGCCTCTTCCTGCATTTCTTCATCGCCACCACCATCGCTGCCGTCTACTGCCTCTCCAGCCTGAAACTGACGTTTCTCCGTGATCATTTCTTCGTCTGCGGAATCTTCTACGGTATGGCCGCGTATCTCGTGATGAATCTCATCGTCCTTCCTCTCAGCGCCTACCACGCCCGCGGTCCGTATCCACTCCACGCTCTCCTCCAGGGCCTCCTCGTCCACATGTTTTTGATTGGTCTGCCCATCGCCTTCATCAACGCAAAGCTCTCTCGCTGACCAGATGCGCAAGCCAAAAGGGGTTCCGAAGGGAACCCCTTTTGGCTCTCTGGCTACAGGCTACCGACTACCGGCTACGGGCTCACCGCACGAAGTGCAGAATCACCTGATTCGTAGCCAGCGCCGCCACATACGCCAGCACGCTCATGTACACGAACTGCAGCGCGGGCCAGCGCCAGCTGTTCGTTTCCCGCCGCACAATCGCCAGCGTCGATGTGCACTGCAGCGCAAACGCGAAGAATACGACCAGCGCCATCGCCCCGCCCAGGGTCAGGTCATGCCGCAGCGCCGCCTGCAATCCCAGCGACTGCGTTGCCGGATCGGCCCCGTACAGCGTTCCCAGCGTCCCCACAATCACTTCCCGCGCCATCACCGACGTCAGCAGTCCGATCCCGATCTTCCAGTTGAACCCCAGGGGCTTGATCACCGGCTCGATGAACTGCCCAACCCGCCCAATCACGCTCTGCGCAAGGTCTGCATGGAACGGGACATGGCTCAGCACCCACAGCACCAGCGTCACCATCAGAATCACAGTGCCTGCCTGACGCAGAAACACTTTCCCGCGATCCACCAGCCGCAAACTCAGCGAGCGCACCGTGGGGAAACGATACTGTGGCAACTCCAGGATGAACGGTGCGGACGAGGCTTTCAATATCGATGACTTCAGCAACCAGGCCGTCGCCAGAGCCGCCACAAATCCCAGCACGTACAGTGACAGCATCACCGCCGCCCGCAACCCAAAAAAATCTCCCAGAATCGGCTTATTCGGAATGAACGCCGCAATCATCAGCATGTAAATCGGCAGCCGCGCTGAGCAAGTCATAAACGGCGCAACCAGAATCGTCGCGAAACGGTCGCGCTTATTCTCGATCGTCCGCGTCGCCATGATCGCCGGCACCGCGCACGCATAGGCCGACAGCAGCGGAATAAATGCCTTCCCGTTCAACCCAATCGACCGCATCACGCGATCCGCAATCAAAGCTGCCCGGGCTAGGTAGCCCGAATCCTCGAGCACTCCAATGAACAGAAAAAGTAACAGGATCTGTGGCAAAAACACGAGCACCGACGCCACGCCCCGCCAAACGCCATCAATCAGCAGCGACTCCACCCAGTTGTGGCCGATCAGCGCCCCAATCCTGTCGCCGCCCCCGTTCAGCACTTCACCAAATCCGTCGCTCAGCGGCTGCCCGATCGAGAACACCACCTGGAACACCGCAAACACCACGGCCAGAAAAATCAGCGGTCCCCAGATCTTGTGCAGCAGCACGCCGTCGATCCGCTTCGTCCACTCATTCGAAATCGGAGCCTTGTACTTGGTCCGCGTGCTGATCCCCGTTGCCCATTGCCGGTACGAACGCGGATTCCCCATCACCGGCAATTCAATCTTTGATCCGGCCGCCACCGCCGGCTGCTCCGGCTCAGCCTTGCGGTTCAGAAAGTGCGTAATCGCGTCGAGCCCCGCACCCCGCGTCGCCGAAATCTTCGCCACCGGCACGCCCAGTTCCTGCGCCAGCGCCAGCGTGTCTACGCGACCGCCCCGCGCCTCCATCAGGTCGCTCATGTTCAGCAGCAAAAGGGTCGGCAGTCCCAATGCCAGGACCGGAGCCGCGAGCATCAGTTGTCTTCTCAGCTGCAGCGAGTCCAGAACCAGCAGGATCGCGTCTGGCGCCGGTGTTCCAGGCATCTCGCCGTGCAACACCTCAACCGCAACCCTCGCGTCCTCTGAATAAGAATCGAGTCCGTAAATTCCCGGCAGATCGATCAGTGTCAGGTCGCTGCGTCCGATCCCGTTCAGCCGCCCCACCCGCTGCTCTACCGTTACGCCAGGATAGTTCGCGACCTTCTGCCGCAGTCCCGTCAGCCGATTGAACAACGTCGACTTCCCCGAGTTCGGTGGCCCAACCAGCGCCACGGTGCGGATCTTTCCCGCTACCCGCGGCTCGATCGGGACGTCAATCGTCGCTGTGCTGCAGCAGTCGCTCATGTTTATCTCGCGTTCGGTCCATGCTATTCGCGCGTATATTCGCGAACCCGAATCGCCTTTGCCGTGTCGCGCCGCAGCGCCACTTCGAACCCGTCAATGGAATACACCGTCGGATCTCCCGCCGGCGCCCGCCGCACCACCATCACCCGCGCCTCCGGAACAAACCCCATGTGCATCAGGTGATGCTGGATTTCCCCTGGCAGATCCAGTGACTCCACCACTCCAACCGTTCCTATGGGCAATTCGCTCAGAAGACTCAACTTCCATGCTCCGGACAGGTCCAGTTCAGCCCCGTCCTCGACCCCAAAATCCGATAATAACGCAATTGCGACCATTTCGCTCCTATATTGCCCGGTCTGGGCAAGAATAAGATCGGCCGCCCTGCTCCTTCCGTGATTCTTGTCACACCTCCCGCCCCCGCCAACTCACCCCGTATCCATTCAGGAACCCTTCCCATCCACCACGCCTTTCCCTCCCATCCCTGCTGTACCATCAAAAAGTCGCCTCTGTTTTGCGGTTCTTTTGAATGATTTCTGCCCTGGAGCCACCCTGCACATGCCGCCATCGCGTGCCCGGTCTTTCCCTGCTTCCCTGAGTCTTGTTTTCCTCTTCACCGCCCTCTTCGCGACCTTTGTTGCGCACGCAGCCGCCAACTCCTCGACCGCAGCCGCCAAACCCCAACCCCAGACGCCTCCCGACGTCCTCGTCTTCGTGAACGGCGACCGCCTTTCCGGCAAGTTGATCCGCGCCGTCGGCTCCGATGTCCTCTTCCACTCCGATATCGCCGGCGACCTCGTCGTCAAGTGGGACAAAATTAAAGAGCTCCATACAGAAACCAGGCTCGCCGTCCTCGAGCGGAGCATCCTCTCCCATCAGGGTCAGCTTCCCGCCGGCATTCCCGAAGGCACACTCACTGTCGTCAACCAACTGATCACCGTCCACCCCAGTTCCGGCGCCATCATCGCTTCCATCCCGCTCAAAAGCGCGCAGTACATCGTCGACGAAACCACACTGCACCGCCAGATCGCCGGCCGTCCAGGATTTTTCGATGGCTGGAACGGCGCCCTCACCGCCGGTGCCACCATCGTCCAGGCTACGCAGGATCAGTACACCTTCGCCGGCTCCGTCAGCCTCTCCCGCTCCGCCCCTACCGTCAACTGGCTCGACACCCGCACACGCACCACCCTCGACTTCGGCGGCTCCTTCGGCAAAATCATTCAGCCGGCTTACTCGAGCAATGGCGTCATGACGCCTGCCAGCAGTTCCAAAAGCTCCATCTATCACGCAGCCGCAGAACGCGACGGCTACTTCTCGCCGCGTTTCTACGTCCTCGGACAAACCATCTTCGATCACAATTTTGCCCAGGATCTTGCCCTCGAACAGATCTACGGCGCCGGAATCGGCTGGACCGCTGTCAAGAGCCCCATGCAGGAACTCGACGTCAAGTCCACACTCCAGTACGAAGGACAGACTTTCATCGTGGGCACTTCAAGCCAGGATCAGAACCTCATCGGCTCAACCCTCAACAGCACCTGGGCCGCGAAGCTGCCTCACAAAGTTCAGTTCAAACAACAGCTCTCGTGGATTCCCGCCTACAACAATCCCTATGCCTACCAGGCAGGCGAGACGGACGCCCTCACCATGCCGTTCCTCAAAAAGCTCGCCTTCTCCGTCGGCTCCAACGACAGCTACCTCAACGACCCGCCGCCGGCCTCTCCGCCTACCAAGCGCAATTCCTTCGAGTTCACCACCGGCCTCACCTACGCCATCAAATCGAAATATTAACCGCGCGCTGCTCCGGATTACTGACTCACGGGCACCGCCATGCTTGCCGTCCCCGGCAAGCTGAAATCCAGCGGTGTCTGCAGCAACTTCGTAACATCGGCGGACATCGGCTGCCCTGCATTCTTCAGTAGTATCGAAACCTGCCAGATCTGCGTCGGATTCAGCACCTTGCCAAACGCCGGCATCCCCGTGAGTCGAATCCCGTTCACGACCTTCCACTCTGTTTCGCCCACCGGGTCGTCGTTCACCCCCACCACGCCACTGTTGCCATGCGGCGCCCACAATTGGGGCGCCTTCGGATACATATGAGCCGCATACTCGGACGGCCGCCCGTACAGCCCATGACAGGCTGCACACTGCTCTCGATAAACCCTGGCGCCTGCCGTCAGATTCGTCTCACTCGGTTCAATGGGCGAGCTTGCGGGCATCTCCTTCTGGATGCGCGCGGCCAGCGGCACCCGCACAATCTGCTTTTCCAGCAGAAATGGCTCATCCGCCACCGCCACAGGCGGATGTCCCACCCGGAAGTAAATCATCCCTGCGATGGGCAAAATCAGGAGCCCGATAATCAGTCCCAAAAGAAATCTCATTCCTCGTCAGCCCTCGCTTCCGAAAATAACTGCCGCCCTCGTCCGCATCCTTGCATGGCCATGAAGATTCTGCAATATGCCCTCGCCTTCCGCCCCCCGCCGCTCCCTTCTCCCTGCTTCCTGATCGCGCTCCCTGGACCCTGTACCCTCCGCCCTGTACCCTGTAGCAAGCAGGAAAAACATTTCCATCCGTCCAAGGCAGTGGAGGCACCCAGGTTCATGCGTTTTCGCAAGTTCTCCGGTTACGTTCTGTATCCGCTTCTCGCAGTCCTACTTCTTGTTCCCTCCCGAACGCGCGCACAGGATGCCTCTTCCCAGCAGCCTTCCGCCACCACGCAAACCCAGCAGCCCGATCAGTCTCAATCCGCACCCCAGGATCGAGCCCAGGTTCTCCGCGAAGCCCAAGCCCGCGTCAATGCTCGCCGCCGGGTCCGGATCCGCCAGATCATCCAGGATACTTACAGCCACAAATATGAGCTGGGCTTCGGTGGTGGCTCTCTCCGCTTTATCCCCGGCAGCTATCTCCAGCGCGTCAACGAAGCCGGCTGGATGATCGATGTCACCGAGTACTTCCACGGCGACCTCGGCGTTACCGCCGACTTCCGCGGCTACTACGGCACCGCCTACACAGGAACGAATCCCTATTCCGTCTTCAATCCTGGCATCAGCCAGTACACCTTCATGGGCGGCCCGCGCTATCGCTTCTTCAAAGGCCAACACTGGGGCTGGACCGCCGAGGCCCTCGCCGGCGCAGGTCATGGCAACTTCGGCACCGGCACCAATGGGCTGCCTCCCCAGCTCGTCGGCCTCTACACCGACTCCACCGTCCTCAACTTCCTCGGCGGCGTCTCTGCCGACTGGAACCTCAGCCCCACGCTCTCCGTGCGCTTCACCGCCAACGAGCTCGTTACCAATTACGGCGCCTCTTTCCAGGAAGACCTCGGCGGCAATATGGGCTTTGTCTACCGCTTCGGCCGCAAATAGTTTGTCTGACATTATTCCCGGATGCCCCACATCTCCCTTCTGAGATGTGGGTATCCTGCGAACCACCTCTCCTCCTGAGTCCTGATCGTCAGTCTCTGCCGCCAAAATCTCTATACGCTATCCCCTATCCCCTATACCCTGTATCTTCATGCTCTCGGCCGCCACCGTCCGCCTGCTCAGCTTCGCCCAGACCCTCTGCCTCCTCTACGTTAAAAACGACCTCCGCCACTACCTCCGCACCCATTATGGCGACCGCACCTTCCAGAACCTTTACCACTGGCAGCTCTTCTCCTTCGATACTGCCCTCCTCACCCCTTACTTTCTCGTCATGATCGTCCTCGCGATGTATGGCCTCCATCGCTATACCCTCGTCTGGCTGTACTACCGCAATCGCAAAAATGCGACCCACCAGCCCACTTCCCGTTTCGAGCAGCTCCCGCACGTCACCATCCAGCTCCCTATTTTTAATGAGCAGTTCGTCATCGACCGCCTCCTCGATTCCGTCTGCCGCATCGAATACCCGAAGGATCTCCTCCAGATTCAGGTCCTGGACGACTCCACCGACGAAACCACCGCCGTCGCGCAGGACATTGTCGAACGCTACCGCACTCTGGGCCACCCCATCTTTTATCTCCACCGAACGAATCGTCACGGGTTCAAAGCCGGCGCGCTCGACGAAGGCCTCAAAACCGCCACCGGAGAATTCGTCGCGATCTTCGATGCCGACTTCACCCCGCCTCCCGACTGGCTCATGCGCGTCATCCATCACTTCGCTGAGCCTGAGATCGGCATGGTCCAAACCCGCTGGACCCACCTCAACCGCGACTACAGCTTCCTTACCCAGGTCGAAGCCATCCTCCTCGACGGGCACTTCGTCCTCGAGCATGGCGCCCGCGCTCGCACCGGCGTCTTCTTCAACTTCAATGGCACCGCCGGCATGTGGCGCCGATGTGCCATCGATGAAGCCGGCGGCTGGCAGCATGACACCCTTACCGAAGACACCGACCTCAGTTACCGCGCCCAGCTCGTCGGATGGAAATTCAAGTATTGCCAGGACATCGAGTGTCCTGCCGAGGTCCCTATCGAGATGACCGCCTTCAAAACCCAGCAGCAGCGCTGGGCCAAAGGCCTCATCCAAACCTCCAGGAAAATCCTGCCCCGCCTCTTCCGCTCCGACGTGCCTCTCCGCACCAAGATCGAAGCCTGGTATCACCTGACCGCCAACCTGAGCTACCCACTCATGGTCGTGCTCTCTGTCCTGCTCATGCCCGCCATGATCATCCGCTTTTACCAGGGCTGGTGGGAGATGCTTTTCATCGACTTCCCCCTCTTCCTCGCCTCCACCTTCTCCATCTCCTCCTTCTATCTCGTCTCCCAGAAGGAGCTCTTTCCCCGCCGCTGGTACCGCACCTTCCTCTATCTGCCGTTTCTTATGTCCCTCGGCATTGGCTTGACCATCACCAACACCATCGCCGTCATGGAAGCGTTGTTCGGCATTCAAAGCGCCTTCAAACGCACGCCCAAATACCGCGTTCAGAAACGTGGCGAAAAAGCACAAGGCGCCGCTAAGTATCGCAAGCGCCTCGGCATCATTCCTTTTCTCGAACTGATCGTCGGCGGCTACTTCGCCCTCTGCATCTGGTACGCCGTCGCCAACGAGAACTACTTCACCGTTCCCTTCCTCGTCCTCTTCGTCGTCGGCTACTGGTATACCGGCCTGCTCTCGCTCCTGCAGGGACGCTTCGAGCGCTGGCGCTCCGGCGCGAACCTCGACGACACCAGCCCCAAACCCTTCCCGGTCGGCGTCTGAACCAATTCACTCCCTCGTATACTCACCAAGGATGAAAACTCAGCGCCAGCTCGCCGTCCTCCTCCTCGCACTCGTCGCTGTTCCTACCTGTTTTGCCTGGGGCAGCAAGGGCCATACTATGATCAATCGCCTCGCGGCGCAGTCGCTCCCTTCGGACATGCCCGCCTTCATGCGCACGCCCGAGGCCATCAACGAAATCGCCTACCTCGGCCCCGAGCCCGACCGCTGGCGTTCTCGCGCCGAGCCCGAACTCAGCGCCGCTCAGGCCCCCGACCACTTCATCGACATCGAATACGCCGACCTCATTGGCACCCTGCCCCGCCAGCGCTATCAGTATATCGCCACTCTCTACGCATACATTGCCGCGCACCCCGACCGCGCCAACGACCTCCGCCCTGAGAAGGTCGGCTTCCAGCCCTACATCACCAGCGAAGTATGGGAGCGCCTCAAGTCCGCGATGCGCGACTACCGCGAAGCCGGCGCGAAGCACGAAGATACTAGGCCTATCGAAGCCGCCATCCTCTTCTACGCAGGCTGGCTCGGCCACTACGTCGGCGACGGCTCCCAGCCCCTTCACGTCACCATCCAGTACAACGGCTGGACCGGACCCAATCCCAATGGCTACACCACCGACCACACCATCCACTGGCGATTTGAAGGCCCTTACGTCGACACAGCCATCAACACCTCCGACGTCCAGCCGCTCCTCACGCCCGTCCATCCCATCGACGACGAGTGGGATGACTACCTCGCCTACCTCCGCCACACTGGCTCGCTCACCGAGCGCGTCTACCAACTCGATGAACAGCATGGCTTCGACGGCGCCGGCACTCCCGAAGCCAAACAATTTACCGCCCAGAGATTAGCCGCCGGAGCCTCTATGCTCCGCGACATGGTCGTAGCCGCCTGGGTAAAAAGCGCCGATCCCGTCCCCGACTGGCACGAGGAGCACAGCGAACTCAACGCAGGGACAGCCGCGCCCACATCTATTACGCAGTCTGTCACTCCCGATCCATTAACCGAGAAAATCTACGACGCCGGCGGCGACGTCAAGTCCCCAGTTTTAATTGGTGTTTCGATACCGCCCGCCCCTCCTGTGCTGGAGCCGCAGGCGAAGCCTCCGGTTAACGGCGTGGTCGAACTGGTCGTGGACCGCAACGGATTGCCCCGCAACATCCGCGTGTCCGAAAAATTCGGGAAGGGACTCGATGAGAAGGTTCTGGCAACCGTAGCGCAATACCGCTTCAGACCGGGTACCCGGCACGGACAACCGGTTCCGGTGCGCATTAATATTCAATTTGCCCTTCGGCTTGACCAGAAGTGAAAACCCTCGACCTCAATCTTCATCCGCCTCACAAGACAATATTTGTGTGAGTTGCTTCTTCAGTTCGGAGGCCACGGGCCTTCAGTCTGTGAAAACACGCGTCGAATGCGCTTCCTTGCTGCCGCAGGAATGGATCCTCGACATGCCTGCTTTGGCACCGCTTTTTAGCTGACCGCTTTCCGGCTGACCGCTTCATCAGCTGACTGCGGCACTACCATCATCGGCACCAACCGCGTCAGCAGCCCAGCCAGCTGCGCCTCGACCGCCCGCCCCGTCTCCATCACTTCTTCATGACTCAGCGGCTCCGCCGAGATGCCCGCCGCCAGATTCGTCACGCAGCTGATCCCCAGCACTTCCATTCCCATGTGCCGCGCCACAATCGTCTCCTGCACCGTCGACATGCCCACCAGGTCCGCGCCCAACGTCCGAAACCCGCGAATCTCTGCCGGCGTTTCAAAGCTCGGCCCCAGCACGCTCAGATACACGCCCTCGTCCAGACGAAACTCCATCGCGCGCGCCGCCTCATGCGCCAGTTCCCGCAGCCGTCCCGCATAGGCCTCGCTCATGTCGAAGAACCGCGGCCCGAACCGATCGTCATTCGCCCCTGCCACCGGATTCCGCCCCGACAAATTAATGTGATCCGCGATCAGCACCAGTTGCCCGCGCTTCAGCCCCTCGTTGATCCCGCCTGCAGCGTTCGTCACCACCAGCGTCTTCACGCCCATCCGCCCCAGAACCCGCACCGGAAACGTCACTTCCTCGGAGCTATATCCCTCGTAGGCATGCACGCGACCCTGCATCACCGCCACCGCTACACCGGCAACCTTCCCGACGACCAGCTTCCCGCTGTGCCCGGGCACCGTCGACTGCGGAAAATGCGGAATCTCCGCGAACGGAATTGCGACTGCTGACTCGAGTTGTTCCGCGAAGGCACCCAGGCCCGAACCCAGGACAATGGCGATCTTTGGCCGCAGTTGGGTCCGGGCCAGCAGAAACTCCGCCGCTGCATTCGCCTTTTCAAAAACTGTATCTGTCATGGTTACTTAATCGCTTTTATTTTGGATAGAACGCAGCCAGGCTAACGCCCTCGTCATGTGCTCGGTGAGTTTTCGGCTGGGAACGGACCAGAGATAGGTTCCGATGCCACCAACAATCAGCACTAACGAGACTTTGGCCAGCCATTTTAGAAGATGCATTTAGACACGGTTACTTAATCAGAATCCCCACAATCGAAGCCGACATCAGATTGGCCATCGTCCCCGCCAGCATCGCTCGAAACCCCAGCTTCGCCAGCTCGTTTCTCCGATTCGGCGCCAGCGCCCCAATCCCGCCAATCTGAATCCCAATCGAGCTCAGGTTCGCAAACCCGCACAGCGCAAACGTCGCAATCGTCACCGACCGTGCTGCCAGTGCTCCGCTTTTTGCCAGCCCGCCCAGGTACGTGTACGCCACCAGCTCGTTCAGCACCATCCGCGTCCCCAGCAGATTGCCCACCTTCGGCGCGTCGTGCCACGGAATCCCGATCAGCCACGCTACCGGCGCAAAGAAGAATCCCAGAATCGCATCGAGCGAGTGAGGAAACGGAATGTGGTGCCACCCCAGCCAGTTATGCATCCCGCCCAGGCAGCCGTTCACCAGCGCAATCAGCGCCAGAAACGAAATCAGCATGATTCCCACGTTGAACGCCAGCCGCCCGCCATCAATCGTTCCCCGCGCAATCGACCCGATCAGGTTCTCGTCCTTATGCTCCGCGCTCTCCGGAATCTTCACCACACCTTCGGTTGCCGGCTTCTCCGTCTCCGGCACCAGCATTTTTGAGATCAGAATCGTACCCGGTGCCGTCATAATGACCGCCGCCAGCAAACTGCTCGCCGAAATCCCATACAAAATGTAAGCCGCCATGATGCCGCCCGAAACATGCGCCATCCCGCTGGTCATAATCGTCATCAGCTCCGACCGCGTCGCCCCAGGAAGAAAAGGCCGTATCGTCAGCGGAGCCTCCGTCTGCCCCATAAAAATGCTCGCCGCCACATTCAGGCTCTCCGCGCCCGACACCTTCATCGTCCACAGCATCGCTTTCGCAAAGCCGCGAATGATCAGCTGCATAATCCCCAGGTAATACAGCACAGCAAAAAACGCGGAGATGAAAATGATCGTCGGCAGCACCTGAAAGGCAAAAAAGTTCGTCTGGTACGCCATGCCGATCTTCGAGTGCTGTGCGCCCAGGTCTCCAAACACAAAAGTCGACCCGTCAAACGCATAGGCCAGCAACTTGTTCACCGTGTCGCCCGCCGCATGCATCACCCGCTGCCCCACCGACGACTTAAGCACCAGAAACGCGAACGTAATTTGCAGCCCTAGTCCCCACACCACCGTGCGCCACCGGATCGCCCTGCGGTCCGTCGAGAAAATCCACGCCAGCAACAGCATCGTCAGCAGTCCCAGCACACCCGTGAATCGAGCCAAATCGTTCTCCTCAGGTTTTCCCTGAATCCTATCCCGTCTTCGTTATTTCTCCTGCAGAAAACTCGAGGCTGACCGCTTCACCAGCTACGGACCAACAGCTTGCCTCCTTAAATACCCATCCTTGTTGTCAGCCGAAATAATATTCCGCACCAGCGGCGGTGGCGCAATCGGGTCATCGCCAATGGTCAGCGCCTGCACCAGCAAGTGCTCCGGTTCGGCAAATAACGCCTCATTTTCTGCAAACAACGTCGCCAGCATCTGTCCAGCCTCGATCTTTGCCCCCAGTTTCACGTGCATAGCGAGTCCGGCGTGTGCCTCCACCGCTTCACCTGCCTTCTCCCGCCCCGCGCCCAGCCGTTGTACCGCCCAGCCAATCTTCGTACAGTCCGCCGATGTGAAATATCCACTTCGCGTTGCGCAAAACTTCCGCCGAAACTTCGGCCTGTGAAAATCCATCCCCGCATCCAGCGCTTTTAAATCTCCGCCCTGTGCTTCTACCATCGCACGAAAAATCCGCAACGCCGATCCGTCCACCAGCTTCTCCTCGGCCAGATCCCGCCCCGCCTCGGCGCTCCTCGCTACCCCGCCCAGATAAATCATCCATCCTGCAAGAATCACCGAAACCTCCCTCAGATCCTCGCTCAGCGGATCGCGCCCGCCCCTCAGCAACTCCATCGACTCGGCAATCTCCACCCAGTTCCCCGCCATCCGCCCCAGCGGCTGGCTCATGTCCGTCAGCACCGCCACCGTCCGCGTGCCGGCGCGCTCTCCCGTCTCCACCATCAGCGCCGCCAGATACCTCGCGTCGTCCTCATCGCGCAAAAATGCCCCCGAACCCGTCTTCACATCGATCACCAGCGCATCCAGGCCCGCGGCCAGCTTCTTGCTCATAATCGAGGCACAAATCAGGTATGGATTCTCGACCGTCGCCGTCCTGTCCCGCAGGCTGTACAGCTTTCGATCCGCCGGAACCAGATTCTTCGTCTGCCCCACAATCGACGCGCCGCACGCCTCCAGCACCTTCCGCATCTCCTCGAGCGACAACTGTGTCCGGTATCCTGGAATCGACTCCAGCTTGTCCAGCGTTCCGCCCGTATGCCCCAGCGCGCGCCCGCTGATCATCGGATCGGCCAGCCCCGCCGCCGCCGCAATCGGAGCGACCAGAAACGACGTCTTGTCCCCCACGCCCCCCGTCGAGTGCTTGTCGACCGTCTTTCTCCCCAGCCCGGCGTGATCGAGCACCTCGCCCGAGTACCGCATTGCCGTGGTCAGCGTGTCCAGCTCCGTCAGCGACAGCCCGCGCAGAAATACCGCCATCAGCCATGCCGACAGCTGCTCTTCAGGAATCGTCTCCCGCGCCGCGCCCTCCACCAGAAACCGAATCTCCTCGGCCGTCAGCTCATCGCCGTCCCGCTTCTTCCGGATCAGATCGACCGCGTGGAGCGCGCTCATCGCTCGGTCTCCAGCACAAAGCTGAACGGAAACAACTCAGCAAACCTCCGCGTCTCCGGCCCCTTCTCGCCTGGAAAACAAACCACCGCATCGGCGGTCACAAATTCGCTCATCACCTGCCGGCACGCCCCGCAGGGCGGACTGGCAGCCCCATTCCGATTCGCCACCGCAATCGCCTGAATTCGTGGTCCCGTCCCGCGCTCGCTGATGGCCCGAAACAAAGCATTCCGCTCGGCGCAACTGGTCAGCCCATACGACATGTTCTCCACATTGCAACCCGTCGAAATCGACCCATCCTCAAAAAGCAGCGCCGCTCCAACATAAAACTTTGAGTAAGGAGCATAGGCGTTCCTGGCAGCCTCCAGAGCCGCGTGCCGCAGCCGTTCAAGCGTTCCAACGTTCATATCTGTCATGCGTCTCTGAGGCTACCGCAAATCCAGCAAACACGTACCCCGACCCCGCTCAAGTTCCTCTCACTCCTTCCGATAACCAATTCGTGGACGACCTTACTCGTGAATTCCTGCTCGAAAGCCAGGAAGGCCTGGACCGCATGGAGCGGTGCCTCACCGACCTTGAAACACGCCCCGGCGATACGGAGCTGCTGGCGGAAATCTTCCGTGCCGTGCACACCATCAAGGGAACCACCGGCTTCCTCGGCTTTAGCCGCCTCGAGGCCCTCTCCCACGCCGGCGAAAACCTCCTCGGCCTGCTCCGCGAGGGTCAGCTTGCGGCCAACCCCGACATCATCAGCGGCCTGCTCGCGCTCATGGATATCCTGCGCGGCGTTCTTCGTTCCATCGAAACCACCGGCGGCGAAGGCGAAAGTCAGGAACAGGACACCGCCATGATCGCGCGTCTGGATACCCTGCAGCGCGGCGAAGCGTCGGTTGCCATTGCCGAGCCCGTCCTGGTGAGCACCGAAACGGCAACCACCGCTCATGCACCGCGCAAACTGCGGGCACCGCGCAAGGACAACCGCACTTCTCATCGAGGTACGCCTCCCCCGGACCTGTCCGGCGAGGCTGGGCCGCCCAGGACGATCGAAACAGCGCCGCGCGACCGGGAACACGGATCTCGATCCGCTCCCGCGCCAACAGACGTTGCTTTGACTCCCGCGCGGCCCGCGAAAGAATCGCCGCTGTCCACCGTGCCTGAAGTCCAGGCTCCTTCCACACCTGGCACCGCCGACTCCACGCTGCGCGTCGATGTCGAGCTGCTGAACCGCATGATGAACCTGGTTGGCGAGCTCGTTCTGACCCGCAATCAAATCCTTCAGGCCACCAGCTCCGACGCCGGTTTTGCTACCCTCGGCCGCCGTCTCGATATGGTCACCGCCGATTTGCGCGAATCCGTCATGAAGGCGCGGATGCAGCCCGTCAGCCATGTGTTCTCGCGCTTCCCACGCCTTGTCCGCGACCTTGCCCTCGGCCTCGAAAAAAAAGTTCGCCTCGAGATGGAAGGCCAGGAGACCGAACTCGACAAGAGCCTGCTCGAGGCCATTCGCGATCCCCTCACTCATTCCATTCGCAACTCCATCGATCACGGCATCGAGCCGCCCGATGTCCGGGTTGCCGCCGGAAAACCCGCTGAGGGCGTGGTTCGACTGCGCGCTTGTCACGAAGGCAGCCATGTCATCGTCGAAGTCCATGACGACGGCGCGGGTATGAGCATTGAGAAGATCCGGCAGAAAGCGATTGAGCGGCAGCTCGTACCGCAGCAACGCGCCGAGCAGATGAACGAGCGCGAAATCCTCCAGCTCATCTTCCTGCCCGGTTTTTCTACGGCGGAAGCGGTCACCAGCGTCTCCGGACGCGGCGTCGGCATGGATGTGGTCCGCACCAACGTGGAAAAAATTGGCGGCAAAGTTGAAGTCGACAGCCGCGCCGGCAAAGGCACGGTGCTGCGCCTGCGCATCCCTCTCACCCTCGCTATCATTCCCGCGCTGATCGTACACAGCCGCGGACAGAACTTTGCCGTTCCCCAGGCCTCGCTCACCGAGCTCGTTCACCTTGCGACCGGCGAAACCGACAGTCGCATCGAGTGGCTCGAGAACGCCGCTCTCTATCGTCTTCGCGGGCGCCTTCTTCCTCTCGTCTTTCTCGATCTCCTCCTGCAACAGCCCCCACGTGAGCGGACCGCTCCCTGTCATATCGCCATTCTGAATGCCGATGGCCGCCGCTTCGGACTGGTTGTCGACGGCCTCGCCGATCCCGAGGAAATCGTTGTCAAACCCCTGGCCGCGGTCCTCCGCGAAATCGGCTTCTATGCCGGCGCCACCATTCTCGGCAATGGCGAAATGGCGCTGATCCTCAATCCTGGAGCGATCGCACAGCACGCCAACGTCAGCATGTCGTCGGACGCCGACGAGGCCGGCGACGATAAAACCGTCGGCCGTCAGGACTTCCTTCTTGTCGAAACCAGTAACCGCCGTGCCGCGCTTCCTCTGGAAACTGTGGTGCGCATCGAACGAATCCCTCGCTCCCGCATCGAGCGCGCCGGTTCCCGCCCCGTCCTGCGCTTTGAAGGTACGCTCCTGCCACTCGACGATGCGGCGTGCGCTCTGATCGACGAGGGCAGCGCCGACGCACAGACGACCGTGGTTGTATGCCGCGATGGAGATCGCCACGTCGGCATGACTGTGTCTCAGGTGCTGGACGTTACCGGCGGCAAACAACTGGAAGAGGCGGGCTCCGGCCTCGCCGCCAACGGCATCGCCCTCCTCCATGAGAAGGTCACTGGCATCGTGAGCCTCTCCAGCATTCCCTCTCTCGATTCCGTTGTGGGCTCCGCCCCGGCGGAAGTCTCTCTGCCCCTGGAGGAAACACGATGAACGATGTCCACGCCAATCCGACCCAGGAAGTCTGCTCCGTCAAAGTGGGCGATACCCTCTTCGGCGTGCCCATCGCGCATGTGCTCGAAATCCTCGGCAAACCGGTGACCCAGCCCGTTCCCCTCGCTCCCTACTTCATAGGGGGACTCGTGCACTACCGCGGCGAGGTTCTTACCGCGGTCTCGCTGCGCCGCCTGCTTGGTATGGAGCCTGGGCAAACACCCGAAGATGTCCTCGTCTTCGAAAACGGAGACAGCCTGTTCGGCCTCTTCGTCGATTCCGTCGGTGAAGTCCTTCACATCTCGCACGCCGATCATGAGCCCAATCCGGCCACCCTTGAGGCACGTCGCCAGGTTTTGTTCAACGGCGCATGGAAACTAAAAGACCGCCTTCTCGTCAGTCTTGAACCCGAGCGCCTGGATCCCATGCGCCTCGCCAGCTCCTTCCCCGCCTGAGGCCGGAGGGCAGCGGAAAGGATCAATAATGCGCGCCCTCATCGTCGACGATTCACGCTTCATTCGCAATTACCTCCGCTCTCTCTTTGCCGACCGCGGCGTCGACTGCGTAGAAGCAGTCGACGGCAGGCAGGGCCTCGCCTGTCTGCGCGAGGCCGGTCCCTTCTCCGTCGCGCTGGTCGATTGGAATATGCCCGTCATGTCCGGCTTCGAAATGCTCGAGGCGGCTCGATCCGACCATTCGCTCGATGCAATCAAAATCGTCATGGTCACCACCGAAGCCGAAAACGATCACATCGAGGCCGCCCTGCTCGCGGGCGCCGATGAATATCTCGTCAAGCCCTTCGATGAAGCCGGCCTGTTCGATAAGCTGCGCATGGCAGGAGTGGACGAACTATGACCCTGCCCCCCCATCCGCAGCCGTCGCGCAAAGTCCGGGTTCTACATATCGATGACTCGGCCGTCATGCGCAGCCTCCTGCGAATGGTCCTCGAACCTGAGCCCTCCATCGAGATTGCTGGTACCGCCTCTTCAGGGCTGGATGGGCTTACAACCTTCGAGCGCATTCATCCCGACCTTGTTCTGCTCGACATCGAGATGCCCGGCATGAACGGGCTCGAAGTCCTGTCCAGCATTCGCCGCAACAACCGCCGGATCCCGGTCATAATGTGCAGTACCCTCACCTCGCGCGGAGCCCGCATCACCATTGAAGCCCTCGCCCGCGGCGCCACCGACTACGTCACCAAACCGGGTGCCCAGAACGGCCTCCGCCAAAGCGTGGAAACACTCACCCGCGAATTGCTCCCCAAAATCTTCGCGCTTTTTCCTCCCGAAGCTCGCTCAACCCTCGCTTCTGCGCCCAAACCGCCGACTCTCGCGCTCCCACCCTCGTCCTCTCAATCGCCCAAAATACTCGTTATCGGTGTCTCCACCGGCGGCCCAGCCGCGCTCGAACTTCTGCTCCCCAGGATTCCCGCCAGCTTCCCGCTGCCCATCCTCATCGTGCAGCACATGCCGCGTCTCTTTACCGGCCTCCTGGCCGAACGTCTCAATAATCTCTGCCCGTTGCGGGTCCGCGAAGCCGCGCCCGATGCCCTCGCCGAACCCGGATGCATCGACATCGCCCGCGGCGACTGGCATCTCGAGCTCGCTCGTGACATGCGCCTCCGCCTCAACCAGAACGAGCCGGAGAATTTCTGCCGCCCTTCCGTCGATGTCCTCTTCCGCTCCGCAGCCGCCACCTTTGCGGGCCGCGTCCTGGGCGTCATCCTCACCGGTATGGGCTCGGACGGCCTCCAGGGCTCTCGCGCGATCCGCTCTGCCGGCGGCATCGTCCTTGCCCAGGATGCAGCCACCAGCGTCGTCTGGGGCATGCCCGGCTCCGTTGCCAACGCCGGGCTGGCTAACAAAATCCTCGCCCTCGATGCCCTGCCCGCAGAAATCCTGCGCCTCGTCTCCACTTCCGTTACGCACCCGCGCGCGGAGGCCGTTGCGCTATGAGCACCGCCTCTTCTCTCGATTATGAATATCTGCGCGGCGTCGTCATGCGCAATTCCGGCAACCAGGTCGACTCTTCGCGCGACTATCTCTTCGAGTCCCGCCTCCAGCGCCTGCTTCGCGAACGCGGCATGCAGTCCATCAGCCAACTCGTGTCCGCCCTTCGATCCGAAACCGGGCCCACGCTCCAGCGTTCGGTCGCTGAGGCTATGACCATCAACGAAACCAGCTTCTTTCGCGATACCTCGACCTTCGAGTACCTTCGCGAAACTCTCCTGCCGCCCCTGATCGAAAGCCGCCGTGATACCCGTTCCCTCCGCTTCTGGTCCGCCGCCAGTTCCTCGGGTCAGGAAGCGTATTCCATCGCCATGATGTTGCGGGAGTACTTCCCCCAACTCGCCGGCTGGCGCATCGACATCCTCGGCACCGACCTGTCTGGAGAGATGGTCGAGCGCTCCAGCTCCGGTCGCTATCAACGCATCGAGATCAATCGCGGCCTCCCCGCTCGCCTGCTGGTAAAGTATTTCGTCCGCACCGATGACGACTGGGAGATCCATCCCGATATCAAGCGCCTCTGCCGCTTCCAGCAGCGCAATCTCTGTCAGAATTTCTTCCTCCAGGAAAGTTTCGACGTTATCTTCCTGCGCAACGTCATGATCTACTTCTCTCCGGAGACGCGGCACCAGGTGCTCCTCACCATGCACCGCTCCCTCGCCCCCGACGGCGTCCTCTTCCTCGGACTCAGCGAGCAGCCTCGCATGGACTCTCATTGGCAAACCATACTTACCCCCAGAACCGTCTGGTACAAACCCATTCGTCCCTGATCGAGAAAAATGTCGTCCTGTGCAAAGTGAAGGGCCTTCTGTTTCTGCCGGATTCCCCTGTCTCGATTTAGAAACGGGCGTCGCGCGATTCGCATACCACGACTCCAGCCCCCGATCACCAGCGATATCCTCACAACAAGGATGGCCGTCAAAAAAACTCCGCCGCAGTCCTCACCCCCACCGGATACCGCCGACCCGCTCGCCCTTTTCCACCCCCTCACCGGCGACTGGTTCCGTTCCACCCTTGGCGCCCCCACCACCCCGCAACGTCTCGGCTGGGCCGCCATCGCTCGCGGCGACAGCACCCTCATCCTCGCCCCTACCGGTAGCGGTAAAACCCTCACCGCGTTCCTTTGGTGTCTCGACCGCCTCTCGCTTCTCAACATTCCCGCCGAACCCGGGTGCAGAGTCATCTATATCAGCCCTCTGAAAGCTCTCGCCGTCGACGTCGAACGCAACCTCCGCGTTCCTCTCGATGGCATCGCCGAGCTCGCCCGCCAGGCTGGCACTCCCTTCCGCCCGCCCGACATCGCCATTCGCACCGGCGACACGCCTCAATCCGAACGCGCCCGCTTCCGCCGCCATCCCGCTGACATCCTCATCACTACGCCCGAGTCCCTCTACCTCCTGCTCACCTCTGAATCCGCCTCCGTTCTCCGCACCGTCGATACGGTCATCGTCGATGAGATTCATGCCCTCGTCCCTTCCAAGCGCGGAGCCCACCTTGCCCTCTCTCTCGAGCGCCTTGAAGCCATCGTTACTCAGCCGATCCAGCGCATCGGCCTCTCCGCCACGCAGCGCCCCCTCGAGGAAGTAGCCCGATTCCTCGGCGGCTCCGATCGTTCCGTAACGATCATCAATGCCTCCGAACCCAAACGCCTCGCATTAAAAGTTGAAGTTCCAGTTGAAGACCTGAAAGCACCCGAACCCGACCCCTCAGCCCCTCCGGATTCCCCCAAAAAACGCGCCTCCATCTGGACCACCATCCCGCCTCGTCTCCTCACCATCATCCGCCGCCGCCAGTCCACGCTCATCTTCGTCAACAACCGCCGCACCGCCGAGCGCCTGGCCGCCGCCCTCAACGATCTCGCCGCTCCCGAGGAGCTTCCGCTGGCCCGCGCCCACCATGGCTCGCTCGCCGCCGCGCAGCGCTCCGCCATCGAAAATCAGCTCAAGGCCGGCGAAATTCGCGCCCTCGTCGCCACCTCGTCGCTCGAGCTCGGCATCGATATGGGCGCCATCGATCTCGTCATTCAGATTGAAGCCCCGCCCTCCGTCGCCAGCGGCATGCAGCGCATCGGCCGCGCTGGACATCGCGTAGGCGTCGTCAGCGAAGGCATCATTTTCCCTAAGTACCGCGCCGACCTCATCGCCTGCGCCGCCGTCACCCGCGCCATGCACGAAGGCCTCGTCGAATCCACCGCCATGTTGCGCAACCCGCTCGACGTGCTCGCCCAGCAGATCGTCGCCACCGTCGCCCACCCT
>DASXDF010000049.1:0-154013 GCA_036490815.1 Acidobacteriaceae bacterium | reverse complement strand
CTCAGCGCCGTCGTCCCGTTCATAAACCAGATCTCAAGCTGTCCGGTCGAGCTGTTTTGCCACAGAATGTCGGCTTTGCCGTCTCCGTTGAAATCGCCGATGCCCTGAACGCTCCACGGAGAGCCAACGTTGCCGAGGCTTTCCTGACCGCTGATTGCAGTCCCGTTGATAAACCAGGTTTCGAACTGCGCGGTGTTGCTGTTTCGAAACAGAATGTCGCTCTTGCAGTCGCCGTTGAAGTCACTTGGCGCAACCAGTGCCGCCGGATTTGGATTCGGATTGGGGTTCCCGGTGGTGCAGCCGATCGTCGCCTGCATTACCGTCACGGGAGCCGTGCCGGCGGCGCCGTTGTAGGTCGAGGAGCTGCCCCCGTCCGGCGTGTAGGTGGCTGTCAGAGTGTCGCTGCCCACGGCCAATTGCCCAGCCGGGATGGTGATGACTGCCGAACCGGCGCTCAGTGTCGTGGCTCCCGAATTGTAGGTGCCGCTGGTCAGGGCGATCGAGCCAGTGGGCGTGGGGTTGCCGTTGCCGCCGCTCAACGTCACCGTCACCAGGTCCGATTGTGCCGTCGTGATGCTGAATGAAGCCGGCTGCACGGCGACTGTCGGCGTGATGGTCGTCGCCACTCCGATGCCGCTTAGCGCAATGCTCTGCGTAGCATCGCTGACGTTCAAGTTGTTGTCGGTCAGCACTGCGGTCCCGGTGATCCGCCCCGTGGCCGGCGGGACAAAATCAATAGACAGGTTGCAACTTGCTCCCGCCGCCAGCGCGGCCGGCACGGAAGATGGGTTGAGCACCGGACAAGTCGACGATACGTTCAAAGAGAAGTCGGCAGAGACACTGGGATTCGTTCCGGATGCCGGAACTGCGAACACCAGCGGGGCGTTGCCTATGTTCTGCACGGTCGCTATCTCAGGACTGCTCTCCGAGCCGACGAAAGTGTTTGGGAAATTCAGGGTGGGCCCGAAGGCCGCGGTCAGTTCGAACAGCGCATTGGCTCCACTACTGGCCGCGTATACGTTGCCGTACCCGTCCAGCGTTATGCCAGAAGGGGTATTGAGAGTCGCGAGTGAGGCAACACAACTGGCGGAGGAACAGCCAGAGGGCATTTCCTTGATCGCATTGCTGGCGCGATCAGCAATATAGATATTGCCGGCGGCGTCCACTGCCACGCCATACGGCGAGCTGAATCCGCCGCCCAGGGTCGTCACACAGCTGGACGAAGAACAGCCCGAGGGCATCTCCTTCACGGCGTTGTTGCCGGTATCGGCGACGTAGACATTGCCGCTGCCGTCCACTGCCACTCCGGCCGGCTGACTGAAGCCACTACCCAGCGTCATCACGCAGCTGGACGTAGCACAGCCGGGGGGCATCTCCTTCACCGCGTTGTTGCCGGTATCGGCGACGTAGACATTGCCGCCGCGGTCCAGCGCCACACCCTTTGCAGACTCGAATCCGCCGCCCAATGTGGTTACGCAACTCAACGAAGAACAGCCTGGGGGTATCTCCTTCACGGCGAGGTTGCCCTCATCGGCGACATAGATGTTGCCGGCGCCATCGACGCCCACGCCCGAGGGAGCATTGAATCCGCCGCCCACTGCCGTCACACAGCTCGAAGAAGTGCAGAATGCGGGCATCTCCTTCACCGCGTTATTGCCGTTATCGGCGGTATAGATGTTGCCGTCGCCGTCGACGGCGACGCCCGAGGGAGTATTGAAGCCGGCTCCCAGGCTGAAGATGGTAAACGGGCTGAAGGTTATCTGCGGCCCCGATCCCGTGCCGTAGATATATCCGGTCGCGACCACGTTGCCCGAACCGTTCCGCAGATTCACCGCCCCGTAGCGCGCGCCGGCGTGCTGCGGAGCAAAGGTCACGTTCACGGAACAGGTATTGCCCTCGGCATAGTCGTGGCCAGTCCCGTTGGTTGTGCAGGTGCCGGTACCCGCGTCCGTGAAGTCCAGGCCGGTGGCGCCCTGGGTCAGCACCGAGGCGGTGACGCCGACGACGGCGGAGGTGAAATAGAGGTCGACCGGAATCGGCGACCCGGTCGATCCCACCGCCACCGTGCCAAAGTTCACCGGGCTCGGGGAGGGCAGGCCGTCGCTGGAACTGAACGGCGACCAGGTGGTTCCATCCTGGCTGTAATCAATCTCTCCTGCGCCATCGCAGCAGTCCTCGAAAGCGAGCACCGTCAACTGATGCGCCCCCGCGGGAAGAAGGGCCGTGCTCCCCGACAGGAACTGGGTGGGAGCGGCCCAGTTTCCTGCCCAAAACATGTTGGACCAGCGTTCCTGCCATACGACGTTGTCGACAAGAAGCACACCCCCCCAACCCCAGTCTCCCCCGGCGCGCACATAGAATGGCCCGGCGACGGACGTGGTGAAGTTGATGGTGGTCATGTAAGCGATATCGGCGGATGAGCCCTGGCACTCGGCCTGATTGGAAATGCCCGTGGCGCTTGTCAAAAGAGCCGTGCAATAGCCGGCCGGCGGCGGAGACTGGAGCGAATTCCAGATGGAGAAGGCCGCCCCGCTTGAACCGGGGAAAGTGCCGGGGTAAGAACGCGTCTGGAACGTAATCTGGCTGGCCGAGGCAAGGGATGGACTCAGCAAAGCGCCGAGCACAAACGCGCCCATGCTGATCCCGCCCAGCAGACGCTGGGCCGACCTGGTCCTGGCTCTCGCTGCCCCTTGAGGCACAGATCTCGAACTGCTCCTGCTGGATACGCATGAGGAAGGTGCCGTGATCAGGGTGGATGCGAACGAACGCAGAGCGGGCGAAGGATTCACGGAGATTCTCCTCAGGAGAAACTCACCACTCGTTTTGGGGAAAAGGAGCAGCGGTCAATGCAAAAGCGTCGACTCCAGACCTTGCAGGGATTCCAACCGGGCAGTCATGCGCGATTGGATCTGGAGACCACTGTTGACGGTCCTCGAGGGGTGTCCGAGGCTTACCGGGGGAACGGATTATTCGGCACAGGGGAAGGGATTGCATCACGATTAAAGGCAGCAGGAGAAGGAAAGTCAAGAAAATTGTCCGACCCCGAGACCGGGTTCGGAATGCGCCTGGAGAGAGCGGCGGATCGGTTATCGGCAATTCGGAATGTGTCGGCCAGTGCGGGCCGCGCGACGTTTCTGTGAGCTCGCGATGCCAGCTGGCCGACCCTTTGCATGGGACCACATCCGCGCCAGGCAGAAGGACGCTCGTTTGGTGTGTGGGCACTTTGAGTGGCTCTACAAGGCTGTGGTCGATAGCGAAATGAATGGAGATTCCATCGCGTGGCGTGGATGGTCCGCAGAAATGGTCGGGAAGATCTTCAGGACGAGGCGGATTGTGCTCTTCCGAAGATGGCAACTCTGTGTCGGTGATTCGCCCTTAGTCACCACAGCGTCACCAGGACGGAAAGGGGTGGAATTCCTGATTAGCGATCTTATTAATTTGTTTTGGCGTCCCCGACGGGATTTGAACCCGTGTTATCGCCGTGAAAGGACTCCTGAGCACGTAACCCATTGAAACCAAAGAGCACGGTTGGCCTAAAAAAGACGTTTTGGAGCCCTCGGAAACGGTTATTGAACCCGTATCAAACCTGGATTGTGTAGCCGCTTTTCCAAGGCGATAACATCATACTGCAGCTTCGATCTCCCACTTTGTTGCTTCGCGCGTCAGGCAGGAGCGAGCTGAAGTTGGCGAGATTTGAACGCAGAAAAACCCAGGCTGCGTCCGATTTCAAAGATCACGCTTCTCCCGGGAATCCGAGCTACTTGTCACGTTGCTGACAGCAGGGGGCCCCTCATCGCCGCTGGCGCGTTGCATCTTCTCCACGAGGGATATCCGCCGTCCGTATCAGGACGGTACCGTCCGGCTCTACTAGACCGGAGAGATACCTACGGCGGGCGATCTCTTCAATCGCTGGGCGATTTTCCTGGAAGACTTCAAGTTTGTTCCTATTTTCACCGTGGAAGTGATCGCTCAGCGCTTCATCGCTGATGACACATCGGATCCGCTGATTCCTGTCCAGACCCCAGAACACGACTGCATCCCGTCCAGCGTCATACCTTTCTTCGGGAGCGGGGAACGCCAATTCCTTGTTTTCCCACGCTACCTGCCACGCTGCGAATTCGCTCGGTCGGACGCCGAGCCGTGCAAAGTTTCCCTCATGCAGGCTGAGAAGGTCGGACTCGGCCATTTCTCTGAATCTCCCTCGCTCATCCACCGAAACATTGGTCTTCACCCATTCCGCGATATATGGGGCTGCCTGTTTCCTGTCCATGTGGCCCCGCACAACGTCGCCGACGAGCTGACGCAGCGCCGCGCGATGCCGCTGTGTGAAGGGATCGGGATCGCCCAGGGATTGCCTCACGGCCGCGTAACGCTCGGCTGACCGCTCATAGGCCCAGATGAAGACATCCTTCAGCAAATCCACCTTGTTCAACTCATAGACTCCCAGAATGGCTTCCATGTAGGTCGAACGCGGAACGTCGATAAACGACAGCGGCGAGAGGTTTCCCTTGATGAAGGGAATGTTCGCGGCCAGCCGCGATACACGCTTGTTCACATCATCGAAGGGCTGAAGATACGGCAGCTGAACCATGGCGAAAAACGACTGCTCAAACGGGTCATGGATTGCCTGCGCTGTCGCCAGCACCTGATTGAAGCACTCCTCGATCAACTGTGGGACTTCGAGAGGATGGAATGCGGACTTTTCAATGCCTACGGCAATGCGTCGCAGCCGACCGGCAGCCGCCTCATCCGGCAGGAGATTCTGCGCCAAGATGCCGTGAAGGTTCAAGATCGTATGACGATTGAAGCCGATCTCATCTGCGGCGCTCACAAGAAACGCAATGGCATCCTTATGATTGAGAATCATCTGGGCTTCCAGCCTGTTCCCACCCTGCGCCTCTTCGCCGAATTCAATCAGGCGACGGGTATCAAGTAACGAGTAGGTATTTCCCTCAAGTCGGCTTGAGTTCCAGGACAGGTCGATGAGAAGGCGGTTGAGAATCTGCTTCGCGTAGGTTCCGGCCGCTTCAACCTCGGCGTTTGTCTTGCCCACTTCCACCAGATGCGCCCGCTCTGTCGCCGAAAGGTAGAAACTCGTGTTGGGTCGATAGCCGTCGAGAAATTGACGGTTGTATCCCACCGCTTTTCTTGCCGCAGATGGCTGTCGGAGATGCTCGCGGATTTTCTTGCCTTCGTCGGAGAGAGGCACCCGTGCCTCCTCCGGCCCTTCCTTTTCTGATCCAGCTTGCCGTGCGGCTGGGTCTTTCTGCTCCTTTAACGCGCCCGCAAGCCGGTATCGCGCCGCCGGCCCCTTGCCTTCCTGCGTAAGCCGTCGATCTTCCACGAGGCCTTTCAACCAATATTGAAGGGTTCGCCGGGGGACGTCTTTCAGAACCTGGGCAATATCACTTCTCCGCGCGCCATCGGGGCTGTCCCGCACGACGTCGACGACCGAAGCCAAGTCTTCTTCCCGCAGACGCTTTGGCATGTTCCCTCTCTGTTTTGTTGCGCGATTCAGCCTATCGCGCAATTAAAGCATGGATTCGCGCAACTATCAATTAGATCGCGCAACAATGGAGCAGTCGCGCAAGGAAACTTGCGCGATATTCGTACCCCTATGGCTGCGGGCCATGGTGACGGGCGACATCGCTCCTGAACCGCCTAATCCTGCGATCTCGGCGTCCGGCGGTGTTCCCAGGGGACCAGGTTCAGAAAGCCGTGGTCTGGCTTCCCAGGCCACCTTCTCCGCTTCGCCAGTTCATTTTCCGAAGCGCGTCACTCGACTCACTCAGCTCCATGTCCGGCCCGAGGACCGTGCCCCTCCATCGCCACGCCATTGCCCTTCGCGTACGCGGATCAGGGAATTCGAATCGCTTCCAACAGTGCATTCCCGCTGGTTATGCACCATATCCGAAAGGTTATTGGACGCGGTAAAGACTGGTGACCTAAGTTCTCGGCAGATCCCGCCCATTCCGGGCGAATGGAGGTGCCGATGTTCCACGAAAGCCGTGCCGATATTTTCCGTAAAACAACTCACTTTGCCAAACGACTGACTCAGCCCTGTTCGAGGAGAAACCTTCTTGACGCAGCCCATCTGATAAGACCGACGCTTGTCGCGCTCAGCTTCGCGGGCCTCGCGAACATTGCCCACGCCCAGGGAACGATGGATTTCTCCGGTGCCCAGACTCTTATGGGCACCTTCCAGACCTTCGCCATCTACGCGGGAGCAGTGATCTGCTTCGGCGGCCTGATCTTCGCCGGAATCCGCATGATGAGCGGACGCTTTCAGGACGCCATTCCCGGCCTCTTCGGGGCGCTGTTCGGCGCAGGGGTGCTGGGATGGGGTGCCGGGTGGCTTGGCTCGCTCACCGGACAGACCATGCAGTAGGGGGCGGCCATGACCAGGCGGGGAGAACCGTTACCGATCAATCAGGCGTTGAACAGGCCCAGAGCCAAGCTGGGTCTCGACCTCACCGCATGGATGGCGATCGTATTCGTCAGCGTAACGGTTTTCCTCGCCGGTTTTCGCCTGCTGGCGATCATGGCATTTCCCACACTTGCTGTCAGCGCATGGCTCATCGTCCGCAAACACCCAAAGATGTTCCAGCTCTGGGGCCTCAGCCTCAACCAGACGTCTTACTATGACCCGCGCAAACACTGACCAGTTGAAACATACGCCGTGGTTCGCGAAGGCCGGCGCCGCATGCAGCATCGTTCCGATTGCGCGCTTCGTTGCAGCCAATATCTTTGCCCTGAAGGGCGGCGGCTACGGATGCCTGTTTTCCCTCGCCGGTATCGACGAAGAAGGCTTGACGGATCAGGAACTGGACGCACAGATGCGGTCTGTCGAGGGAGCGCTGCGGGGCCTACCGGAAGGCTCCTGCCTCTACCAGTACACGCGGGTGATGTCGGACTGCGATCTTCCTCGTCGGGACCGGTATACGAACCCCGTCAATCAGGTTTTTATCGATGATCGTCTCAGGTTCCTTGAGCGAACTGCGGGCTTCCGGCGGATCGACCTGCACTGGTGTCTCACGCTCGAACCGTCCAGGCCCAAAGCGTTTGAACGCAAGCCACAGGAAGATGCCGCCGACACATCGCGGATGCTAGCGGCTCTCCAGAAGACAGCAACGATTCTGGAAGGCCATCTCGGCGCTTCGCTGGGTTTGCGTCTGCTCGATAAGCAGCGCGCGTTTCGGTTCTTCAGCTACCTCTTCAATCTGGAGGACTGGGCCGGTCAGGACCAGCTTCGCAGCGATACCGGCGTCGACCGCCAGGTCGTCAAGAGCCCGGTCGCCTGGCACAGCGACTACCTGCAAGTCGGGAAGCGCCATGTGCAGATGTTCTCGCTGAAGACGACGCCCGAGGCGTCGAGACCCTGTTTGTTCTCCGGCATCCTCGCGCTCGACTGCGACAGCATTCTTTGCTCCACATGGCGAGTCAAATCCACCTCGGCAGCTCGCAGCGAGATCGACGCCCAGGAAAAGTTCATCTCGTTTTTCAAAGTCGGCGTTCTGACGCGGGTGATAAGCGGACGCGATTTCGCGTCCCTCGAAACCGGAGCGGGAGCGAGGGCCGCAAACACCAGCGTGAATGACCTGAGCGAAGTCATCCGATCGCTCGACAAAAAGGCCCAGGGCGAATACTCTCTGCGACTGCTCGTGGCAGCTCGCAGCGCGGACGAGTTGCGCAATGTCATTCCCGCCGTGCATCGCATCTTCGTCGATGCACGCGCGCAGGCGATGGAGGAAACGCTTGGAAATTTGTCGGCGTTTTACGCCATGTTCCCTGGGAATCGCAAGTTCAACGTCTTCCCGCTTTGGCTGGCGGAAGACCACCACGCCCGCCTCTCCTCCGTGTTCGCACCGCATCTGGGACATCCGCACTCGGAAGATCTCGACGCCGAATACCTGAATATTCTCGAAACCCGCACACGGACTCCGTTCTTTCAGGACGTGTATGTGGACGGCGTGCGCGTCATGCTCATCCTCGGCCCTACCGGAACCGGTAAGTCCGTGCATGGAAATCAGGTGATTGCGCTCGAACAAAAGTACGGCGGATTCACCTACATCTTCGATATCGGCAGCAGCTACGAGAGCGTGGTCGAACTGTACGGCGGGCGCGTGGATCGGGTAGGCAAAGACGGGCCGCGCGTGAATCCCTTTGCTCTCGAGCCAACCGAAAACAACATCAAATTCCTGTATTCGTTCGTCAAGCTCCTGCTCACCAACGGCGGCGCGGATCTGGAACCGGAAGACGACGACGTGATCCACAAGGCCTTGCAGGACATGTACCTGCTCGACGCGGAGAACCGTCGCCTCTCGAATCTCTTCCTGCCAAAGAAACTCGACCGTTATCTCTCGAAGTGGGTCGGCAAGGGCGTCTATCACGCCGTCTTTGACAATGCGGAGGACAGTCTTTCGCTGTCGCGCCTGCAATGCTTCGACTTCCAGGCAGTCAACAACGAACAGTATGCCGATCTGATCGAGCCGCTGATGGTATGGCTTCTCCGCCGGATCAACGACGTACTCTACGATCCCGCGAATCTGGGCGTGCCCAAGCACATTTTGATCGAAGAGATTTTCTCTTCGATGAAGAACAAGCAGCTTCTCGAAGGTGCGCTCGCTTCCATCAAGACCGTCCGCAAGAACCTCGGCGGCGTCACCCTGATTGGCCAGTCCGCCGACGACCTCGGTGAGAACGCCGACAGCATCGTGAACTCCTGCACCTCCTTCCTCTTTCTGAAAGATGCGACATTCAACAGAAAGCGGTATGCCGAGCTGTTCAAAATGAACGAACAGCAGATCGTCTTGCTCGAGAGTCTAGAGGACCGGGAAGCGCTGTATATGCGCCGGGACGGCCTGACCAAGGTCGTCACCCTCAATCTCGACAGCCGCAGCTACGCCGCGTTCTCGACCAGGCCCAAAGACCGGATCCGGCGCGCCAAGCTCATTGCCAGGTACGGACTCGCCGAGGGCATCGCGCGGTTTGCCCAGGGCGAGACCGTGTAACCCATCCACAACCGAAAAGGATCCGTTGCCGTGAAACCTCCCGTCCTCCTCGTCGCCGCTCTCGGGCTTATGTTCGCCGCCGGGCATGCATCCGCCGCTTCCGACCAGCCCCACCCGCTCTCGCCGAGCGCGCCGCGAACCATCTCCGTCTCGCCTGCAGCCGCTCCGCCGGTGATTCGCGCCGGCCTTCTGCAGTCCACCCTGGTGGCGCTCCCGCCCGAGGAAAAAGTCGCAACCGTCTTCGGTGGAGACACGGTGAACTGGATCTTCGATGGCGGACACGTGCCCAGCCGCTTTCTCAGCATCAAGCCGAAGGTCGCCGGCGCCACGACCGACATTCACATCATCTCGGATCACGGCAACGAGTACACCCTGCAACTGCGCGAGGTTTCGGGCGACCCGGATCCTCACTTCGACGCCAACGTGTACATCGAGCCGGGCGATCAGGGGGCCAAAGACCGCCTGGCCGAGCTGCCTGTCTTCGTGCCTGTTTCAGAGCTGGACAAGGCAAAGCAGGACGCGGCCGCCGCGAAGACCGCGCAGGCGGCGGAGCTCAGGGCCGAAGAGACCAGGGCCGAGCGGTACCGCAGCCAGTATCCGGGCAGCCTGCATTTTGATTTCACGTGGGACAAATCGAAGGGCAGCGCCCTTGGCCTTGAGGAGATATGGCGCGATGACAAGTTCACCTATCTGCGCGGGCAGTTTCAGGAGACCCCTGCACTGTACGAGGTGAGGGACAAGAAGCCCTCGCTCATCAACTTCGATTTCAGCAACGGTCTCTTTACCGTTCCCAAGGAACTGGAAAGCGGCTACCTGGCGATTGGCAAGCAAAAGGTCGAGTTCCATCGCACCGGAGAAAGGAACTAACCATGCCGGAGATAAAGCCGCCCGCGACCCTCCCTGAACAGCCGGAAGCGAAGCCGCCCCTCCGGAAGAGCATGCCGGTGGTGATCGCTTTGATCGCGGTTGTTGCGCTGATCGCCATCGCCAATCTCTCCAGCCTGCTGATCGGCAGGAAAAGGAGCGCACCGGCAAGCGCGATGCGCATGCGTCCGGCAGCTCCCGATGCCCAGCAGGTGACGAGCTTCGAGACCCAGCAGCAGTTGCAGGCGCGGCGCGATGCGGCAGAACGACAACACCAGCAGGAGATGGCCGCGGCCATGCAGCAGCTTCAGGCAGCCGAGGGAGTCCCGGCGCCGGAGGATGCCGGTGCGCCGCCGATGACCGCCGCGCAGCGCGCCATGATCTACGGTGACAACCCCAATGCGCCCGCACACACTTCCGAAGTCTCGCAGGTGCAGGCCGAAGCCAAACAGAAAGAGCTTGCCCACGAGAAGCAACAACAGGACGCAATCAACAGCGATACTGTTGCGATTGATTTTGAGCACCCAGGTGCGGCGGCTGCCCCGGTCGCGCTCCCGCAAACGCAGAATGCGGAACCGGCGGGGCGATCCTCCGCGGTTACCACGAACGGTACTACGTCTGCCGCCGCAACCGCTCCCACGCCATCGCCGACAGCCAATGCCAAAGTCGGTCCGATGGCGCCCTATGATTTCGACTCCTACGAAGGCCGCCTCTATCGCGTTTTCGAGGGTACGGTTCTTGAAGGAGTCGTCACCAATCACATCGATGGGGGATTCAGCGGGCCGATCATGATCGACCTGACGACTGATCTCTACTCCCACGATCACCAGCAGCTGCTGGTGCCGCAGGGCACTCGGCTGCTCGGCAATGTACAGAGCGCAGGCAACGCGCAACAGCGCAAAATGTTCGTCACCTTTGATCGCGCCATCTGTCCCGACGGTTTTTCGCTTCAATTTGCGAAGTATGTCGCCCTCGATCAGATCGGTACGACCGGCCTTGCGACCAAGGTCAACCACGGGTACCTGCAGGCGTTCGCCGCTGCCGCCGCTGTGGGCGGTCTTGGCGGCCTCGCGCAGATCGGCAACAACGGCAGCATCCTGTCGCCCTCGACGGAGATTCAGAACGGTATTTCCGAGCAGTCGGCGACCGAGGGCGAGCAGGTACTCGATCATTTTCTCGATCGATTGCCGGTCATCACGCTTAAGGAAGGCTCCCGCGCCCGCGTGTACGTCGGGACAGATCTTCTGATCCCGTCCTACGCGGAACATCGGGTGGATCCCACGCTCTGACAGGAGGCCTCACGAATCGCCGCATGCTCAACCGCCGCCGACCGATGAGCCAGGATCTGCGCATCGAACTGGCGCCGTCATCGCTGCTTCAGCACGCATTTGGACGCGAGAAGTTGTTTTTCTGATGGACAGTTTGGACCAGTCCGTCCGCAATCCATATAACCGTTCGTTCAACCTGAGGAGGTTGTTATGAAATTGGGTAGTGGTCGCAAGTGGATCATCGGCGGCGTGATTGTGCTTCTCACCACCCCGCCGAGTTTCGCTCTCTTCGGCGTCGGCGACATTGTATTCGATCCAACCAGCTACGCGAGCCTTGTACAGCAACTCACTACGATTCAAATGCAGTACAACATGCTCAAAAACAACATTACCCATTTTTCACTCAAGCAGCAGTGGCAGACGGCGCTTCATAGCCTGGAGAACGTCAACGTCGCGAACCTGTTTGGTGAGACGGCCAGCTTCAGCATCGCGCTGAACAGCTACTCGCCCGCTGCTTCGAGCACGGCCTGGCATGCAGCAACGGTTTCCGTGAATCCCAATGCCAGCTACTACCTGCAGGCGCAGACTCTCGGCAGCGCGCGGATGTCCCAGATCGCCATGATCGAGACTTCGGATTCGATCTCCCCCGACTGCCTCACTTCGGTAGGCCAGTACCGGGGAGCCCGAACGCAAAATAGTTCGGCCAACAGTTCGCTTCTCTCGGCGCAGTTCGATGACAGCGATGCCACGAACAGCGAAGTCCAGCAGCTCAATCTCCTCAATGCAGCTGAAGCGCAGAAGCTGGCCGAGATGCAGTCGCAGGGCGGCCTCCAGACGTGCGTTGCCTCCCAGATGACCGTAGCCAACATGGAGCGCCGCAACGCAGCCGTTGAAGACCTGAACACGGCCGTCTTCGTGCAGCAACAGCGCGCCGCCAATGACGCGAGCGCTGCGAGCGAGGGCGACACCTGGGATAGTTACCTTCCCTGAACAGATCCGCGGTGACGGAGTTTCGCCGCTCCGCTGCCGCCAACGAAGCACACTCCTAAATCTCATGGAGAGGGGTCGGCGATATGGTTTCCGTGGCATTGCTAGCGCAGGCGCTTCCCAGCGCGAGTTCCGGGGTCGATTGGCTCTATCAGTTCACCAACAATCTGACCAATCTCACCACCCAGAACGGCGGCGCGCTGACCCAGCTGGGACTCACGGAGCTGAGCGCCATCGCACTTTTCACGCTCGTCAGTATGGTCGTGAACTGGAACACCACGAGCATGACGCTTCGCTTCCATGCTCAACCCGTTCACGCAGGCGACCTCGTTACCTTCCTGCTCCGGCTCATCCTGTGCTGCCTGCTCGAAAGCTATTGGGTAAACCCGTTTCCCGGGGCGAGCTTCGGCATCAACCACTTCTTCTCCTACGTTGCGCAGACGATGGTCGCGGCGTTCGACCAGAACTCGCTCGACAACCTGCTCCAGCTCCTTAAAACCGCTGGCGACAACACCACGATGCCGTCCCTGATGGCTCCCGTCCAGATCCTCTGCTACTTCTTCGTCCAGGCGTTACTCGGACTCGCATCGGCGATCCTGTTCCTGATCAACTGCAGCGCCTTCATCCTCTATGGCGTCACGGCACTCTTCGGTCCCGTCTTCGTTCCGCTGCTGATGACCCGGACCTTCCGCGCCAAGTTCTTTCACTTCCTCGATGTACTTATCGGCTTCGCCATGATTCGCGCTGTAGCCGCCGCCTTCATCTTCGTATGGGCCGGCTTCATGAACGCCTTCATTCAGCAGACCTTCAATGGCAACTACTCGATGGAGATGTGGCTCGCGAACCTGATTCCATGCACGATGGTCTTCATCGCCTTCATCATCAACATGCTCTTCATTCCGAGCATGACGCAGGCCATCTTCGGCGGTGCCGCAGGAATGGCAGACAGCATGACTAAGGTGATTGGAACTGCCGCGTCCATCGCTGCGGTGAATGGAGGCGCGTAGAGCTATGTTGAGGTTCGTTCTGGATGTTCTGTTACTTCGCCGACTCCTCCAGTATCGGTCAGTAATGCGAGCCGTATTTCTGATGCTTTCCGTGCTTTCCGTTGTGATCTTCCTATGGACCGCAAATCTCTTTCTCACCCTTGACCAAAGGACAAGTGCTCCTCATGTCCACCCACACAGCACCCATTGAGTCACGTCTGACGCCAGAGCAGTCGCTGCTGGCCGATGAGATCGGCAACGAGGTGTATGCCTCGCACTATGCCGAGCGCAGAGCCTATCGACTCATCATCGGTTGTGGAACGGTCTTGCTCTGCGGGTCGATGGGCCTCAATCTCTCGCTGGCTCGCCGCCCCGTCGCCAATCGATACATCCGCATCGACGAGATGGGCCGCGCCCAGGCCATTCAGTACAGCGATCTGAACTACAGTCCGCGCGAGGGTGAGGTGCGGACCTATCTCACCGACTGGGCCAACTACCGTTACACGATCAGCCGCGAAACCATCGCGAAGAAGTATCCGCTCAACTACTACTTTCTCTCGCAGAATCTGGCTGCGCAGCTGATGACCCAGGATAACCAGAATCACCTTGTTTCTCAGGTGATAGCCGGTCAGCTCGAGTCCGGCGATGTACAGGTGAGAGACGTCACCATTACGTCGATGTCCGAGGAGACGGTTCAGGGGGCCCGGATTGCGCGCGGAACGGCGCTGATGACACTGGACAGGCTCTATTCGCCCCAGAACTCTCACGAACCGAGGACCGAACACTGGGTGGTCAGTATCACCTACTACCTCAACCCCAGGCAGGTAAGCGACCAGGCGAAGATCTTCCCGCAGTTCGAAACCATCAACCCCCTTGGATTGACCATCACCGAGTTTCACGAAAATCGGGTCTCAGTCGATCCGATCGCGCCGGGAACCGACAATCAGCCGGCTACAGGAGCCACACGGTGAGTTACGAACTGATTCTGCCATTTTTCCCCGACGAGCTCCGTGCCCTGCTGCTCGACCCATCCATCTCCGACCTCATGATTAACGGCACCACCGGAGTGTATGCGGACCGGGATGGCGTCGTGCAGCACATTGCGTTGATGACGCCCTACACCAACGAACGGCTGCAGGCCGCGATCGAGCGCGTGGCGCGCCTGCTCGGCCAGGACCTCACGACGCAGAATCCCATTCTGAATACCCGACTGCCAGACGGATCGCGTGTTGCCGTGGTCGGGCCGCCTTCCTCTATCCATGGCCCTACGCTTACCATCCGCAAATTCAATCGCTGGTACAGCTCCGACGAGCTGATCGCTTCCGGGAGTATGCCGAAGCCGGTTCGGGATACGGTCGTGGGTCTGATTGGGGAAAGAAAGAACGGAATCATCAGTGGTGGAACCGGGTCAGGCAAGACGACCCTGATGAAGGCGTTCCTCGACCATATTCCGCCTGATGAACGGCTGCTCATCATTGAGCAGCCCGCGGAGCTGAAGATCGCCCATCCCAACGCTGTTCGCTGGGAGGCCGTCGAGGCGATCTCCGGCCAGGTCGCCGTTACTCCGAGTGAGCTTCTGGCTGCCGCGCTTCGTCATCGCCCCGACCGGATCATCATGGGCGAGATTCGCAACGAGTGCGGTTATGACCTGCTGCAGGCCATGAATACAGGGCACGGCGGAACACTCTCGACGATCCATGCCAAGTCGGCATTGGACGCGCTCAACCGGCTGTCCAATCTGGCCCTGAGCGCAAGACCCAATCTGAACCATGCCTTCATGCGGTCGGAGACTGCCCAGGCGATCGATTTCGTCCTCTACTGCGAACGCGATCCTGCGGGTCGGCGCCAGGTTCGCGAGCTGATCACCGTGTCCGGCTACAGCCATGCGGACCAATGCTTTCAGACGGAGGACATCTATCGTGCTTCCGCCGCCTGAAGAGCAGCCATCAACTGGAGAATTTAGACCCAAATCGAGGTCACTTCGATGTCCGATCCCGCTGCCCCTGCGGCAGCTCCGTCCAACTCGTCTCTGAGAGCGCCCGACGTGGCAGCTCCGGCTCTCCCGACGCAGCGGTTGGTATGCTGTCTGCCGACCTCTTGCCGGTCCTTTGCCAATTCGTTCTGGGCCGCGGTTGTGGCGATCCTGCATCGCGAGAATCGCACGGGTGATTTCGGTGCATGTGTGTGTCTTCCGCTTCGTATCCCGTCCTCTGCTCGGGGTCACGCTTCGGGCCTGTCCTGCGCCCTGCGGCACAGCGTCGTTCTGCTTCGCCGTCTGCGCCCCTCCGGGGTCCCGGCACCTCCCGGAACAAGTTTGTTACCGCGCGGCAAAGAACGCCGCACAAACTTCTTCCGGGCCCCACCAGGAAAGCACTCCTTGGCACTTGGGAGCAGGGGCCACTCGCTCGCTTCGCGAAGGGTGACCCGAGCAGGATACGGGAAATTCAACGAAACGGAGACCACCATCATGTACCAGAACAAAGTCACCCTCATCGGATTCCTCGGCAGCGATGCTGAAGTTCGCACCAACAACGACCGCAGCCTCACCACGCTCTCGCTGGCAACCAAGTCTTCCTACAAGAAGGACGGCAAGTACATCGAGCACACCGAATGGCACCGTTGCGTTGCTTTCGGCAAGCTCGGAGAGTTCGCCGCCACCCTCAAAAAGGGCGCCCATATTCAGGTCGAGGGTGAGTTGCGCAGCCGCGAGTATGACAGCAGGAAGACCGGCACGAAGCAAACGGCCTGGGAGATCCGGGTGAAATCGATTCTCAAGCTGGATCGTGCCGCCAAAGCAACGGCGGAAGACGACGATGCCGCTCCCGAGGAAGAGGCCGCCTAGGCCCTTCCTCACCAATGCAGGAGAGCCCGGTACATGCCGGGCTTTCCTGCCGCTATGACCCGCTGGACCGCGTTCTCTCTTGGGGAAAGCTTCCATGAGCCAGATGGCCAGAGACTTTCTTAGCCGTTGCTTCGCACCGGGCGAAACGATCGCTCTCCTACTCCGCAGAGTGAATCCAGGCGCGACAACCCAACGCGTTGTGGCCCGGGAAAGCGCGCTCGCATTCCGGTACCAGGCGTGGATCGGGCACGAGAATGGCGCCGGTGCCGATATTTATGTGAGCGCGAATCCATTGCGTTCCGGCAGCCGCAAGCGCACGAAAGAGAACATCGCATCCATCCGTCACCTGTATATCGATATCGACAGGGACGGCGAAGCCCGCCTCGCTCGACTCCGTGCCTCGGACGCTGTCCCGGCGCCGACCGCGATCCTGTCCACCTCACCGGACAAGTACCAGATACTGTGGCGCGTCGAAGGCTTCGATTCTGCCGTTCAGGAACAGACTCTCAAGGTGCTTGCCATCGCTTTCGGAGGCGATCCTGCCTGCACCGACTGCAACCGCCTAATCCGGCTTCCGGGATTCCTCAATCGCAAATACGATCCCGCACCGCTCGTGACCGTCGAGTATCCCTGTAATTCCGTCTGGAGTTCTGCCAATTTCCGGCTGGACATCGGCGCCATCCATGGCATGATCCTTGACTCTGTCATCCCGTCGCCGAAGCGGCCCGGAGCGCCGACCCATTCGGAGATCGACTGGGCATTGGTCGCGAGAGAACTGGCCAATGGCAAAGACGCCGACAGGCTGACGCGGGAGCTTGCCCTCCGCCGCTCCGATAAGCCGAACCCGCTCTACTATGCGCAGCGCACGGTCGACGTGGCATCGGCGCGCTTCTGGCTCCTCGAAGGCATCCGGATCGACGACGTCATCACCATGCTCGAATCCCGTCGCCGCTTCGAGATTCCCGCGCCGCATTGCTCGGCTCGTGCGCGCGAGATTGCCGCCACAGCATGTCGCATGATCGCGCGCCGCAAGACAGCCTGATTTCACTACTCAAGGAGAATCCGAATGCCATTGCTTGAAGTCACGCAAACCCGACATATCAGCGCCTCGATCCGGCTGACCGACACAACCGCGACACTGACCGATCAATACGCCGCCTTCATCCATGCCTCTGCCGATGATGTCGTCGAGCAGGCGCTTACGTATGTCTTCTCCAAGGATCGCGATTTTCAGGAGTTTCTGAAGACACCGGAAGCGCGGCAGGTGGCTCCAACCCTTCGCATCCGCAAAGCGCCGGCCGCAGAGGCAGCAGAGCCGTCTGCTCAGAAGCCCGCCAATGGCGCGCATCCCGCAGGACACACCTCGGCAGTTGTAGCGGGGTCAAGGGCATGATCCCGCGCCTCGATCCGTGGTGGCTGTCACAGCGGTGCTTCGCACCGGAAGAATCCCGACACTTCACCCCTGAAAGGGTCGTGCAGGTGCACCAGGGTGCACTCCTATCGATCTCAATCACATAGCGATTTCAGGTGCACCGCGGTGCACCTGAGAAAATGCGAGCTCTTCAATGGCGATTCTAAAGACGACGATCGATACAGGGCCAAAGCGCGACCGCGAGACGCTTCGCATTTTTCCGGTGACAGCCAAGCTGACCAGGCAGGAACGGAAAGCGGTCACCGATTTTGCGCGAGCACAGGGGATTGCCCGCGGGCAATGGATCCGGGACGCGGTTCTTGCCGCGCTGGGGGAGGATCCTGTCGACCAGGCTTCGCTCGCGGAGGTGCTTGGCATCCGCCTGCTGCTGGTGAACGTGCTTCGTCCTCTGGCTGCAGGCCAAAAGATCACACCTGATACCTTCGACAAACTACTCGACGAAATCAGCACGGCGAAGCATGAGCTGGCCAGAAAGCTCATATCGGAAGGCGGGAGGTAACGCGATGGCAAAGAACCCATGGGGACGCAGGGAAACGATTCTCTGGCCGCGGCATTGGCCGATCTATACCTATGCCGCAGTGCTCGCCGCAATCTTGTTCTCCTGCCTGGTCGCGTGGGGCGGACTGCGCCTCTTGTGGACGCCATTGCAGAGAACTTACCTGCCTCTCTATGTGCGAACGTCCATCGTCGGCTCGCTCTCCCGGAAGCATCGGGACGCCTGCCAACTCCTGTTTCTCGAAGGTCCGGGAATCGCGCCGCGACCAGCTATGAACGACGACGTGACCACCGGGAAGAGGCGCGGCAGGACGATTCCCCTGGTCGTTTCGGAAACCGCCAGACAGCAGGGCTACACGCTGCTCTTCCGGAGTCCGGAACGAAGATTCGTCGACGCCGGTCTGAATGCGTTCCTGAGAGGCGTTATCTACGACGGCAAGACCCTTTCCCAGCTGGTCGAGCCGTCCTTCTTCGCTGGCACGGCGGCACTTCTGGTCCTGCTGCCGTTTGCAGTCGGAGCCGATATCGGCCGACAGAAGCAAATGAAGTACGGGCGGCGGCTGAAGGGCCCGGAGATGCTCACGCCGCAACAGTTCAACCGGGCCGTGAAGGGCGACGGAATCGGCTTCAAGATCGATGGAATGCGGGAAATGATCCGCATTCCGGCGCGGGCCGAGGCCCAGCACATGCAGATCATTGGCGATACCGGCGCCGGCAAAAGCTCGCTGCTTTTCCAGGTGCTCCGTCAGGTGCGCAGCCGCGGCGACTCCGCCATCGTCTACGATCCGTCGCGGGAGTTCGTAAAGCGCTTCTATGATCCGGCGCGCGGCGATGTCATCCTCAATCCTCTGGACCGGCGCTGCCCGTATTGGGGACCGGCGGAGGAGCTCCGCACCCGCTCCGAAGCCAAAGCCCTGGCAGTTTCTCTCTTTCAACCGCCTCAGGATCGCAGGGGCGAGTTCTTCATCGAATCGCCACAGAAGATCTTTGCTTTCCTGATGGCCTATGGCCCCACGCCCGAGGAGCTGGTCGAATGGATGTCGAACCCCGAGGAAATCGACCGCAGGCTGCAGGGCACCGAGCATGCGCACCTAATCGACAAGCGCGCCCACCAGCAGCGCGCCGGGGTCCTGGCCTCCCTCGGATTGATCGCAGACAGTCTTCGGCTGTTGCCGAAGCGAGATGAAGGCAATGGCGCATGGACTGCTACCGAGTGGGCCGAAAAACGCCAGGGCTGGATCTTTCTGACTTCGCTGCCTGCCGAGCGCGAAGCGCTTCGTCCATTACAGAGCCTGTGGATTGACTGGCTCGTATTGCGTTTGCTACATGAGCCGACTGAAGCCCAGAAGCGCGTCTGGTTCATCATCGACGAGCTCGCAAGCCTGCAGAAACTCCCCCAGCTTCACACCGCCATCACCGAGGCCCGCAAGAGCCGGAATCCCGTCGTGCTGGGGTTTCAGGGTAAAGCTCAGCTTGAGTATCTGTACGGTCATCTGGCTGAGGTCATGCTGTCGCAGCCGGCCACCAGTGTCTGGCTCACGACCAAAGAACCCAATGCCGGCGAATGGGTGGCCAGGTTCATCGGCAAGGTGGAGATTGAGCGACTGCGCGAGACGCACTTCGACGGCACTCGCGCGGGCCGCAACTTCACTCTCGACAGACAAGTCGAGCCCCTGGTGCTGGAGTCCGAGATCTCCGGCCTGCCGGACCTCCACGCCTACATGAAGTACCGGAACCACGTGACCCGCTTTTCGTTTCCCTACTTTGTCATGCCGGAAATCGCACGGGACTTTGAGCTGCGCGAACGGCACGACGACCGGTTGCCGTGGGTCCCGAAGGACCTGAACAGCGGCACGAGGCCATCCTCGGCGGAACTCAAAATCGAGCCGCCATCCCCCGTGCGGCCACCATCCGCTGCTCCTGTGGCAGCGCACACGATTGCACCGGAAACCGCAGTCGCACCGGACACCAATGAACCGCAGAATCTGATTCTGCGCGGCTGAGACACTGCCATGCTGACCATCTCGAAACCACTCTCCGCAGGCCAGGCCCAGAGCTATCACTCCCGAGAGTTCACTTCTCCCGACCAGAGTTACTGGAGCCGCGGACAAACCGTCGAAGGCTCATGGCAGGGACAGTTGGCGGAAAAGTACGGCCTCACCGGTGGGGTAGCGGCCGCGGCCTTTCGCCGTATCTCCGAAGGCCAGCACCCGGGGACTGGCCAGCCGCTGGTGCGCCACCGCGAGGCGCACCGGTACCAGAATGCAGCCGGAACAACCATCACCTCAACAGAACACCGCGCGGGATGGGATGCGACCTTCTCGGCTCCGAAATCCGTCTCCCTCACGGCGCTGGTGGGTGGCGATCACCGTGTGCGCCTCGCCCATCGCGAGGCCGTAACCGTGGCGCTCACTGAACTGGAGCGCTACGCGCAGGCGCGCATCGGCGGCAATCATCCTGCCGAGACCACCGGCCGGTTCCTCGCCGCGAAGTTCGAGCACGACACCGCCCGGCCGGTCGATGGCTACGCCGCGCCCCAGCTGCACACCCACGCGGTCATCTTCAATATGACCGAGCGCGCCGATGGCGGCTCCCGCGCCCTCCAGCCGCAGAGCCTCTTTCAGTCCCAGCAGTTCGCGACCGCCGTATATCAGTCGGAGCTGACTTACCAGCTGTCGCATCTGGGATACGAATTTGAGACGGGCCGCAGCGGAGCTCCCGAGATCAAAGGCTACAGTCAGGACTACCTCGACGCATCGAGTCCGCGCAGCCAGCAGATCCGCGCCTATCTCGAACGCAATGGCTTCGCGGGGCACGCCGCCGCCGAGATCGCCGCTCATTCCACCCGCGACCGGAAGGAAATTCTGTCGCCGTCCGAGGTCTTTGCAGCCCATCGGCAACTTTCCGCTCAGTTCGGCCATCAGGCCGATCAGGTGGTCACCGCCGCCCGAGCCCGCTCGCTCGGGCAACACGAACCGCAGCGCCCGGAGCACTTCGCGATGCGCGCCCAGGAGGCGGTGACCTGGGCGCGCGACCGGGTCTTCGAGCGCGAGGCCGTCGCGGACGAGCGCCGTCTCTTCCGCGATGCGCTGCGGCGCGGCATGGGCGAGATTCGCTATCCAGAGATTCGCGCGAATTTCGAGGCGCGCCGCGTCGCCGGCGAATTTCAGCATATCGAACGGGCGAAGCACACTTCCGGCCGCGTCTTTACCACCCGGCGGGTGCTCAGCGACGAGCGCGAAATCGTGCGCATGATGCGCGACGGCCGGGACCAGGTCCCGCCGATCATGGCCATTCAGCAGGCCATCCCCCACACCGAGGCCTACCCCCACCTCAGTGGCTCCCAGCGTCACGTGATCGAGGAAGTCCTGGTATCGCGGGACCGTATGCATGGCCTGCAGGGGGTTGCGGGAGCGGGAAAATCGACAGCTCTCCTGTCCATACGCGACGGCGCCGAGCAGCACGGATACGCGGTCGATGGCTTCGCGCCCACCTCCCGCGCGGCGCGGCAGCTCCGCGACGCCGGCATCGCGGCCGATACCCTGCAGGGATTTCTCGCACGCGGATCACCGACGGGCGGCGATCCCGCCCGCCGCCACCTCTACATGGTCGACGAATCGAGTCTCGCCAGTACCCGGCAGATGCGGGAATTTCTCACCATGATCGGTCCCCGGGACCGGGTTTTGCTCATCGGCGATACGCGCCAGCACCAGGCGGTGGAGGCCGGAAAGCCTTTCGAGCAGCTCCTCGAGGCCGGAATGCGCACCGCACGGCTGGACCAGATCGTGCGCCAGAAGGACCCGCAACTGAAGGCCGCTGTCGAGCAACTGGCACAGGGCGAAGTCGCCGCCGCGGTCGCCCTGCTTGAACGACAGGGACGAATCAGGGAAATCGCCGATCCCGTCGAGCGCGTCCGGACCATCGCCCACGATTATGCGGCTCATCCCGAAGCGACGCTCGTCGTTTCGCCGGACAACGCATCGCGCCGCCGGATCAACGACGCAATACGCCAGGAACTGCAGGCCCGGGGCAGCGTCCATGCCGAAGACCATGTCCTCCGCGTGCTGGTCCCCCGCCAGGAACTGACCGGCGCGGATCGCCAATGGGCCTCGCGCTATGAGCCCGGCGATGTGATCCGCTATGTGCGGGGCAGCCGCGACGCCGGGATCGCGCCCGGCTCCTATGCCCACACTCTGCGCGTCGATGCGGCGGAGAATCGGCTGACCGTGATCACAGAAAACGGAGCAGAACAGACCTACGATCCTAAACGACTGCGCGGAGTCAGCGTCTACCGCGAGATGGAGCAGGCCTTCGCTGTCGGGGATCGGATTCAGTTTTCTGCTCCCAACCGCCGCCTCGAGGTCGCTAACCGGGATCTGGCCACCATCGAGAAGCTTTCCGCCGATGGATCGGTCGCCGCGCGCCTCTCCGACGGCCGCAGCGTCACTTTTTCCAGTTCCGAAAATCCGCACTTCGATCATGGTTATGCCGTCACCAGTCACAGCTCGCAGGGCCTGACCGCGGAACGCGTGCTGGTGAACGTCGACACGGGTGTTCATCCGGATCTGATCAATTCGCGCTTTGCTTATGTTTCCGTCTCCCGGGCCCGTTTCGATGCCCGGATCTATACGAACGACGCCGCCTCACTGAGCAGGAACCTCGGCCGGGAAATGAGTAAGTCCGCGGCCATCGATCTATCGCAGCAGAACGACCCGGCCACGGCGGCCTGGGGCCACCGGCTTAGCCTCTGATCCACATCGTCATTTATCCGCCCAAGCCGTTTTGGCCACTCGAATCATCTGCGAGGGAGGCTCAGGAGCCTGGCGCTCCGCGCTCTCGACGCTCCCGAACTGCCGACAGCATCACGTGGATCGCCTGAAGACCTGTGTTTGGCGGGGAAGGATGCACCGCCCTTTCCCCACTCGAAGCGCCGATGGTGCCGGCGTTTTCCGCGTTCCAGCCATGCGGGGCCGGTTCCGTCCCCGCAACGCCTCCCTGCGGTCATGAGCAGGAATCACCGAATTCTTTCTCGTCCGAGTGGCTCCCGCTTCACTGGGCTTTGTGGCAGAGGCGGGAAGGACCCGTCAAGGCTCTCCGCTGACGCTGCGATGAACGCGCGGCAAGCGCGCGGCCTTGACCGAACCTTCCTCGCCCCTGCCTGCCCGAAGAGCCATGAAGCGGGAGCACTCAACGAAAAAATTTGGGTGCGACGGCGAGTACTTCCGCTCCGGTACGCAAATTCACCAGAGCAGGAGCATTCGTTATGTCTTCCACCGTCACCCCGATTCGTAACAACAGCAGCAGCGACATTCCCGGCAACGTCACCAGCAGCCCCGCGCCGCACAGGAAAAATGCGGCGCTCGCCTCCGCTTCCCGCTACCAGCAGCGCACGGCACAGAAGGACAACGCCGCTCAGGCGCTGATTCAGCAGTCCGTCGCCCACCTGATCGAACTGCTCAGGACGGGCCACAGCGAAGCCCTGACCGCGTATCTCGCGGCCATGGCCCGCTTCCATCAGTACAGCTTCGGCAACATCCTCGCGATCGCCCGGCAGAAGCCCACCGCCACCCGCGTGGCGGGCTTCGGAACGTGGAAGGAGATGGGCCGCTTCGTGAAGAAGGGCGAAAAGGGCATCCAGATTCTTGCTCCCGTCACCGGCTACCGGCGCAGGAAGACCGAGAGCGAGGTGGACACGGCAGCGGAGAACAGCGAGACGGAAGCGAAGCCGCGACCCGTGCTCGTGGGCTTCCGCGCCGTCTATGTCTTCGACGTCAGCCAGACCGAGGGCGTGGACCTGCCGGAGTTCGACCGCCACATTAGCGGGGAAGTGGGCGGCAACCGCGACCGCCTGATCGCCTTTCTCGGACAACAGAACATCCGCCTCGAATTCTCGGAAAACATCGCGCCCGCGCTCGGCGTCAGCTACGGCGGGAAAATCGCGCTTTATCCCGGCCAGTCGCCCGCCGAGGAATTCGTGACCCTGGTCCACGAGACGGCGCACGAGCTTCTGCACAAAGCAGACCGGCGCACGAAAACCACGGGCGTCGTCCGCGAGACGGAGGCCGAGGCCGTCGCCTTCATCGTGGGGGAGGCGGTGGGCCTGAAGATGGGCCAGGTCTCTTCGGACTACATCCAGATGTACGCGGGCAACGCTGCGCTCGTGGCCGAAAGCCTCGAAGTCATCCAGCGCGCCTCCTCCGTCATCCTCGGGGCTCTCTACGTCGAGGAGCTCCTCGGACCTGTCGGAGAGGAGGTGGCCTGATGCGCACCGTGGCCCTCATCCTCACTGAAGCCGGGGTGCTGCGCCCCGGCTTCCAGTTCCGCATCGAGAATCCTCCGTGGATGGCCCTGGTCATCGAGGACCTCCCCGCGCGCGGGCCGTCCGGGTTCCGGGCCGTCTCCGTGGCTCATTACGGTGAACAGAACGGCGACCTGATGCGCGACCCGGAGATGCTCTTCGAGATGGAACTGAAGGGCGGGCTCTGGCGCCTCTCGCCTTACTCCTGGCGGAACGATTACGTCGGCATCGAGCAGTATTCGCGGTACCGGGACGACGACGGCAATCTGCTCGTGCTCATGCGCCGCCAGCGGCAGCTGGAGGAGTTTGCCGACCTCTGGGATAACAATCTGCGCAGCCAGGGGTTCGTCGAAGCCTTCCAGCGCAGCCGCCCCCTGAGCCGCCTGTGTACCCGGCCTAACTGAAGCGCCCTGCGGGCAGGCGCACCACCTGCCTGCCTTCTCTTACCCCGCACGAACCACCCTCAAGGAGAATCTGTCATGTCCACGGTTACGATTCAGAGGGAATACCGCGACCTGCCGCTCGAATGCCTGGTCGAGTCCCCCGTCAACCCGCGCCGCACCTTCGAAGAAGATGCGCTCAACGAACTTGCGGCGAGCATCCGCGCTCAGGGCATCCTGTCGCCGCTCCTGGTCCGTCCGCTTGGCGAGCAAACCTATGAGATCGTGGCAGGAGCGAGAAGATTCCGCGCCGCGCACCTTGCTGGATTGAACGACGCGCCCGTCCGCATCGTGGACCTCACCGATGCCCAGGCCCTTGAAACGTCCATCGTCGAGAACCTGCAACGCCGCGACGTGCATCCGCTCGAAGAGGCGCAGGGCTTCGCCGCGCTGCTCAAACTGGAGGAGCCGCGATACTCCGTCGAGCAGATCGCGGCCAAGTGCGCCAAGTCGCCGGGGTATGTGGCCTCGCGCCTCAGGCTCACGGAACTCGCACCCGCCGTGATCGAGGCGTTTGCGAAGGACGAGATTGGCCTCGGCCACGCTCTGCTGCTGGCCAAGTTGCAGCCCCGGCAACAGGAGGAGGCGCTGCCTTCGTGCTTTCACGAGCAGTACGCCAGTAGCAAGCCGAAGCGCATTCTCCTTCCCGTCCGCAATCTGCGCGAGTGGATCGAGCGCAACATCCTGCTCGAACTCGCCATCGCGCCCTTCTCGAAAGACGACGCCTCTCTGCTGCCGGAAGCCGGTTCGTGCGTGGAATGCCCGAAGCGCACTGGCCACAACGTCCTGCTCTTTGGGGATATGGGCGCGAAGCACGATGCCTGCACCGATCCCCAATGCTACTCCGCCAAAGTCGACGCACATGTAAAGCAGACCGTCGCCGCAAAGCCGAAGCTGGTCCAGATCAGCACGGCGTTCGGCGTAGCGAAAGAGGGCAGCGCAACCGTCCCCCGGAACAAATACGTGGCCATCCGCGGGGACAAGCCGCAGAAGGGCCAGCGCGACTGGCCGGAATACAAAACCTGCAAATCGATGACCGAGGCCATCGTTACCGAAGGCAGCGAGAAAGGCGAGCTCCGCAGGGTCTGCACCAACCCCGAATGCCCGGTGCATCAAGCGAAGAAGCGCCAGCAGAAGCCAGACCGCGCCGATGCGAGCTTCCGCGCCGAGCAGGAGAAGCGCCGCCGCGAGGAGGCTCTTGCCCAGGCCACCGGCCTGCGGGTGCTGGAGGCTGTCTCCGCGTCGGTGCCCGTCCGCCTGATGAAGCGCGACCTGCTGTTTGTGGCGGAACGGTTGACCGCGGTGCTCGACGAACGGCGCGTGGCCGTTCTTCTCCGGCAGCACAGCATCGGCAAACCCAGGAACAGCGAGGCCCCGGCGAAGCTGCTGTCGGCCTTTTTGCGCAAAGCCGAGGAAGGCGCGCTCGGCAGGGTGCTGGTCGAAACCGCCATCCTGCAGTCCATGACCGCAGAGAACGACTCCGCACGAGGGCTGCGCGAGGCCGCGCAGCATTACAAGGTGGATGTCGAGGCCATCACCACGAAAGTCAAACAGGAATTTGCGGCCAAAGAGAAAGCCAGGAACACGAAAAAGGCCCCGCCGAAGCCCGCTCCCAAACCGCAGCCGAAGACGACGAAGAAGACCGCCGCGTAGGCATCTGACGCCGGAAGTCCCACCGGGCCGCCAACCAGCGGCCCCCATTTTTGTGCCCCTGCCCGTCTTGCCCACCCGTCAGAGAGGCTCCCGCCCTGCGGCGGGAGCGGCATGCACGCCCACCCGACGGGCAGAGCCCGCAGGCCTCGATAAGCGCATCGCGCCGTCGTCGTCGTTTCGGAAACGCTGCGTGTGCCGGGCGAAACACCCGCGTCTCGTTAGTGACTCGGCTCCTCCCATCGCAGTTCGATCCCTCCGGTGAAGCTGCGTCCCGGCATGAGCACTCCGACGATTTCCTGGTATCCGGTATTAGAAAGATTGACCATCCTTATATAAGGATGGAGCCGACCCCGCTCCCGCGACGCTTCCACGTCCCATACCGGGTAGGGGCCCTCGCGGTAGCGTTGCGCAATCTGCACGCGCGTGCGCAACAGATATGTATGTGCTTCTGGTTTTGCCCAACCACTCGAAGCTGGCGCTATTGACTGGATAGTTGAAGATGTACTCGGATTCGAGGCCGTGAAGCGCGGACTGGGCTCCGGAGATGCCGGTCCAGCCGAGCCTGATCATCTGATTCCTGGTCGACTGCCAGCTCAGCGAACCTTCAAGGCCGGTAAAGCGCAGCCTGGTGAGGTTGGTCGCCTGCCAGGGCTCTGTGGAATTCGCCCGCACGTAGTCGATGGCGTCGTGTTGCCTGGAGTAGAAGACGGTCAGTGAGGCGGATGTGTCGGCATTCGCATACCAGTCCACGCCGGCGTCGCCGGTCCAGGCGGACTCGGGTCTCAGGTTCGGATTGCCGAGGGTGGTGGGGTCGCTGTAGTAGAGATCGGTGTAGGTGGGGAGGCGGAAGCCGTATCCGCCCGAGGCGCGGAGCTTGATATTCGGTGAAACGCGCAGGCTGCCCGCGAGATCAGGACTCAGGACCGAGCGCGGGCCGCCGCTCAGGATCTCCTCGCGCAGGCCGGCGGAGAGGTTCCAGCGGGTTGCGGAGCTGAGGTCGAGGTCGAGATATCCAGCTCCCTGCTTGCGCGCATGCCGACCGAGGTTGTTGCTGTCGATACCGTCGCCGTCTGCTTCGACTCCGTAGAACACAACCGCCCCTTTGCCGAGTTCCTGCCGACGTCGGACCACACCCTGCCAGCTCTGGTCGATGTGGTTGTTGGCATAGTAGGCCGGGTCATTGCGCAGGAGGATGAAGTTGTCGGTGTGCCTGCGGTAGCCGAAGGCGGCTTCGGTGTTGTCGCGCAGTTCCTGGCGGGCCGAAGCGAACCATCCTTTGGTGCGCTCCCAGGAATTGTAGGGTCCGTAGAAATCGGCGGCGCCGAAGGCGCGGTCGCTGCCGGCGAGAAGAATGTCCGTCTCCCCGACCGCGCTCTTCCCCCGCGTCTCAGCGCTTGCGTTTTCGTTGCGGTAATCGCGGTCAGGGAGGAAGCCGGTCGAGAAGTTGCGTGCGCCGGTGACCATCTCGCTCCAGCGATGTCGCGTCAGTCCGCCCAGAAGGGATTCTTCGTTTTCGCCGAAGCTCCCGAAGCCTGTCCGCATCTGGAGGCTCTTGGCTGTGGGAATGGCGGTCAGAAAATCCACCACACCGCCCAGCGCGTCCGAACCGTAAAGGGTCGATCCGGAGCCGTGCAGCACTTCGATGTCGCGCATGGCTTCAAGCGGGATGGGCAGATCGAGATTGTGGTGCGAGGTCTGCGGATCGTCGATGCGCAGGCCGTTGAGCAATACGAGGCTCTGCTCGAAGGATGATCCGCGAATGGAGATGTCGGCCTGCGCGCCGCCCGCGCCGCGCTGCTCGATGAAGGTAGACGGATCCGTACGCAGATAATCTTCCGCTGTTTCGAAGGCCAGCGGCTGCTGCTTCGTGTCGAGGGTCACGACCGAGCGAGGCGACTCGCCGAGTGTAAGAGGTTCGGGCACGCACAGGACCACGACGGTCTGCCGAATCGGCGGCACGAGGGGTGCAGTCTGCTGGGCGGATGCCCAGCCGGCACATACAAACAGGAGAATCGCCGGAGGAATGATTTTCATGGATAGATGCGCAGTAAGTCTGGCTGAGGCGCAATCAGCTCATCCGGTCTTAAGAGGATCGGGGCTGCGGAGACGCGCGGCCAGATCCGCTTCCGCTTGTCCGATGGCGACGGTGAGCTCCTCTGCCTGAGAGGCGAGCTTCTCGCAGAAGACGGACTGAGCGATTTTGCGGCGATTATCCTCGGCGGTGACGAGCAGGCAGGCGGCGCTCGTGTGCAGCAGGTTCAGCCCGGTCACGGCATCAGTCAGGACTACATCGTGGACTCTTTCGAAGTGACGGAGTGCCAGGGCCGCGATGCTGCGGATCGCAGCTGCCGCAGCAGTCGGAACGCAGGTGGCGCGCACCAGGCCGTGTTCGATGGCTTTTTCGCGAATTTTGGCTTCGCCAAGACTCGCGCGCGGCAGACGCAGGGCGCGCAGATACGAGTCGAAGGCGCCCGCATCGCGGTCCACGCTCCCGCGCAGAATTATTTCGCGGCGATCGAGGTCGCGGAGTGCCGCGGGGAGTTCATCGGTGCTGCCGTCCCCGCGATCCTTCCGAAGCGATACCGCAAAGGCTTTGCGGACGAGCGCGGTTCCGAGACACGCGGCCCGGATGGCGACTGATCCTCCGCCGGGTGTGGGCTCGGGCGCGGCGATCGCGTCCAGCAGCTCGTCCGTATTCAGTCTCCAGAGAGAGTTCGCGCCGGCCACCACGCGCAGGGATGGCGGAAGCGCGCGCGCACAGCTGGAGCCGGGAATCTGTAGGGCGCTCATCGTCTCCTCACCTGCTGCCGGGCGGCATCGATTCCGTCGAGGGCCTGCCACAGGGCCTTCGCGCCGCGGCGCACACCACGGAGAGCGTCGGCGGCGTGGGCATCGTCTTCTTCGATCGCGAGGTCGATCAGCCCGCGCCAGACCTGCGCGTGATGGACGTCGGCGGTCCTGTGCAGTACGAAGTACTCGCAGGCGCGACTATCGGCTCCATAGAAAGCCTTCAGTCCGGCTAGTTTTTCTTCGGCAATACGGGGCACCTGGGACTCATAGGCATAGAACGCGCCGAGAGCGGCGGCGGGCCTCCCGTCGTGCGCGAGATCCCTGTAGGTACCGATCAGCTGGCGCACATCGGGAAGCAGCTCCTCCTGCGCCTGATGGGCGCGATCGATGCCGTCCACGAACTGTCGCCAGAGATCGGCGTGCGCTGTGCCTCGGACCTCCTCCTCCGCTGCCGTGTCGAGAACGACTCGCCGGACCGGTCCTTCGGGCAGGCGACAATGCAGGGCCGTCAGATAGGTCGGGAAGGCCGCGACATGATGCTGATACTGGCGGCCATAGAAGCCGATCTCCGGAGATGAAAGCTGCCCGGCGGTCCAGGCCCGGTAAAAAGGATGCGTCAGCAGGTCGTAAGTGCGAAGCTCGGTCCGCACCAGGATCCAGAATTCGTTGTTGGTCACGGCTTCCCCCTTAAAAAACTTGCGAGTCGTATCGGATTCGTCCATGTCCGGAATCTAGCTGACGTGGCTCCAGTCGAGGATCACCTTGCCTGCCTGGCCGGACCGCATGGCTGCGAAGGCTCGTTCATAATCGTCAAATCGATAGCGGTGGGTGATGACCCCGGAGATGTCGAGCCCGGATTGAAGCATCACGGTCATCCGGTACCAGGTCTCATACATCTCCCGACCGTAGATGCCCCTGATGGTCAGCATATTAAAGATGACCTGCCTCCAGTCCATCGACGTTTCTTTGGCCGGGATGCCCAGCATGGCGATTTTTGCGCCATGGCTCATGCCGGCGATCATGTCGCGGAAGGCCTGCGCGCTGCCCGACATCTCGAGGCCGACATCGAATCCCTCCGTCATACCGAGTTGCTCCTGGACTGCGGTCAGCGACATCTCGTTCGGATTCACCGCCAGGGTAGCTCCCATCCTGCGGGCAAGGCCCAGCCGAAATGGGTTCATGTCCGTGACCACGATGTGACGGGCTCCGGCGTGTCGAACCACAGGAATGGCCATCAGGCCGATGGGGCCGGCGCCGGTGATGAGCACGTCTTCGCCGAGGACCGGAAATGAGAGCGCGGTGTGTACGGCATTGCCGAAGGGATCGAAAATCGCCGCGACCTCCCGATTGATCTTCGGATCGTGCCGCCAGATGTTGGTCATAGGCAGGGAGATCAATTCGGCAAAGGCACCTGGGCGGTTGACGCCCACGCCTTGTGTGTTCGCGCAGAGATGGCGGCGACCGGCGAGACAGTTGCGGCAGCGTCCGCAAACGACGTGCCCCTCGCCACTGACAATGTCGCCGGAATTGAAATCGTTCACGTTGGACCCGACTTCGACGATCTCGCCGACAAACTCGTGGCCAATGGCCATGGGAACGGGAATAGTCTTCTGCGCCCATTCGTCCCACTCGTAAATATGGACGTCGGTGCCGCAGATTCCCGTCGAGGTCACGCGCACCAATACGTCGTTGATACCGATTTGGGGTTCGGCTATCTCTTCGAGCCAGAGACCTCGCTCCGCGCGCCGTTTGACCAGTGCCTTCATCTCGTCACTCCATCTTCGGAAATCGGATTCTCGACGCTGTCCCCTGAGGTCGGTGCCCGGTACTCATGCTGACGTGAGCGATCCGTCCGGAGTGAACCGATCGAACTCGCCATCGCGAATTGCGCCCGTCAGGCGGTTAATGTCCGTCGCCAGCGGACGGTCCGCGTCCAGCCGCGCTACGCTTTTGCGCAGCATGGCATGGACTTCCTCAATGATCTTTCCCGGCCGGAGCGGTCGGCGGTAGTCGAGGCCCTCAGCCGCGCAAAGCATCTCGACCGCAAGGATCTGCTCCACGTTGTGGACGATCTGTCGCAGTTTGAGTGCCGCGGTCATGCCCATCGAGACATGGTCCTCCTTGCCGCCCGAAGTGGGCACGCTGTCCACACTGGCAGGATGGGCCAGGACTCTCGATTCGGCGAGCAGGGCTGCGGCCGCGACGTGCGCGATCATATAACCGGATGACAGTCCGGGCTGATTCGACAGGAAGGGCGGCAGTCCCTCGTTGATATCGGGATTGATCAGCCGGTCGATACGGCGCTCGGTGATGCTGGCCAGATCCGTCAGAGCGATGGCGGCGTAATCAAAGGCATAGGCGAGGGGCGCTCCGTGGAAGTTGCCGCCGGAGAGAACATCGCCGCCGAGAGAAAAGACAAGCGGGTTGTCAGTGGCCGAGCCGGTTTCGATTTCGATCACATCTGCCACATGCTCCAGAGCGCCGCGCACCGCCCCGTGGACCTGGGGCATGCAGCGGAGGCAGTATGCGTCCTGGATGCGCGGATCGTTGGTGCGGTGCGACTCGCGGATCTCACTCTGTTCGAGCAGGGCGGAGAGGTGGCGGGCCGCTGCCGCCTGTCCGGGGTGAGGCCGCGCGTTCTGGATACGCGCATCGAAGGCGACCGGAGTACCACGGAGGGCTTCGAGAGACATGGCCCCGGCTATATCCGCCAGGCGCGTCAGACGCCGGGCGTCGTAAAGGGCGAGACAACCGACGGCGGTCATGGCCTGGGTACCATTCAGCAGTCCCAGTCCTTCTTTGGCTTCTAACCCAAGTGGAGAAAGACCGGCCCGATCAAGCGCCACCCTGCCGCTCATCCGGCTCCCCTGATAGAAGGCTTCGCCTTCGCCGATGAGAACCAGAGCCAGGTGTGCCAGGGGAGCCAGATCTCCACTGGCGCCGACCGAGCCCTTCTCCGGAACCACCGGGTGAATCCCCGCATTCAGCAGGGAGATCAGCATCTCGATGGTCTCCCGGCGAACGCCACTGAATCCCTTGACGAGGACATTGGCCCGCAGCAGCAGCATGGCGCGAGCCTCGGCGTCGGCCAGAGGCCGGCCGAGGCCGCAGGCATGGCTGCGGACAAGGTTCACCTGCAGCTCGCACAGCCGGTCGGCTGGGATGCGCACATCGGAGAGCTTGCCGAAACCAGTGTTGACGCCGTAGACCGCATCGCCCCGGGCGAGGATGTCCTCGATGACCTGCCGGGACGCGTCGACGCCGGAAAGAGCCGAGGATTCGAGACCGACCTTGCGCCGGCCACGGGCGACGCTACGCACATCGTCGAGGCTGAGACTGCGTCCGGACAGAAGAAGGGGGGAGGGCATGCTCATTCTGGCTCACCGATTGAAGCGATAGAAATCAGGACAAATTCCCAAACGATATTTAGAAAGGAGCTGGTTGTCATAGGGCCGGGCCGGCAGCTGCCTCTCCCCGATTCGTCTCGGGACCGGCATCGGTTCGCAGCCGGCCCAGAGCTTCGGCGACCTGCCAGATGGCAAAGTTGATGTCCTCACAGCTGGTGAGCTTGCTCAGGCTGAAGCGCAGGCTGGCGCTCGCCTGTTCCTGCGGAATTCCCATGGCTTTGAGAACATGTGAGCCCTCTGCTGCACCGGCGGTGCAGGCGGATCCGCCCGAAACGGAAAGCCCCAGCCGGTCAAGGACGGCCAGGAGCACGGCGCCCTCCACCCCACCGAACGAGATGCTGGTGGTGTTGGGAACGCGCGGCATTCCAAAGCCATTGACAGCCGCATTTTCGGCTTCGAGCAGGATGCCCCGTTCAAGATCATCCCGGAGCCGGGCCATGCGCTGGACGCCGCCGTCGAACAGGCCGGCGCGGGCAAGGGCGGCGGCCTTGCCGAAGCCGACGATGCCGGCAACGTTCTCCGTGCCCGCGCGGCGGCTCAGTTCCTGCGCACCGCCCCAGAACATGGGCTCGAGTTTCAGGCCCTCGCGAAGAAACAGCGCTCCGGTTCCCTGCGGTGCATGCATCTTGTGACCGGAGATCGAAAGCAGGTCGCATCCAATGCATTTCACGTCGATGGGTACTTTGCCAGCCGCCTGGACGGCATCGACATGGAAGAGGATGCCGTGTTCACGAGCGATGCGTCCGATCGCCTCGAGCGGCTGGAGAACACCGGTTTCGTTGTTCGCCATCATCACGCTGATCAGGCGGGTCCCGGGACGAAGAGCGCGCCGCACCTCTTCGGGATTGACGCGTCCGCCCTCATTGACGGGCAACCAGGTCGCGGCGCAGCCCTGCTGCTCTAACCTTTCGACCGCGTGCAGCACAGCATGGTGCTCGATAGCGGAGGTGACGATGTGAGCGCCCGGCGCCACGACTCCGAAGATTGCCAGATTGTCGGACTCGGTTCCTCCGCCGGTGAAGACGACCTCCATCGCGGCGCAATGGAGAAGGTCCGCTACCTGTTGCCGCGCGACTTCGACGGCGGCGCGGGCCGCTCGCCCATGAGCGTGTGCCGAAGAGGGGTTGCCACACTGATCCCCCAGCCATGGCGCCATGGCCTCGAACACTTCGGGCAACAGAGGCGTGGTCGCATTGGCGTCCATGTAAACGGAGCGACGGCTCTCCGGGAACGGATGGATCTCAGCAGGCATAGGGCAAAATGTAACCAACGGGAGCGAGAACTGGAATATGCGCGATGTGGTATTTCTTCTTCCCAACCGTAGTTCTTGAGGAAAAATGCGGAGTTCTCGGTACGAAATACGGAGAACTCTCGCGGGGGCGGTCAGCCCATGAATGCCTCTTTGTTGACGACGTACGGCATTTTCGCGGGGTCACCGCCATAATTGGCTTCAAGGACATCGATCAGTCCCTGCACGCAGCGTCCTGCCATCCCAATATTCGGGTCGGTGGAAAGACGGGTTTCCCTTGTCCCGCTCGCGAAGTGATGAAAGAGGCGGCAACAGTCCTCGATGTCGGCAGCCCGCAATGGCGAATCGTCGGGCAGTGGTTCTCTTTCGTACACGTCGAGCGCAGCGCCCGCAATCCATCCCTCGCGCAGAGCGCGGGCCAGAGCGGGTTCATCGATCACCGGGCCGCGTGACGTGTTGATCAGATACGCGGAGGATTTCATGAGGCGCAGCGTGTCTTCGTTAAAGAGGTGACAAGTCGGCTTCGGCGATTCTCCCTCCCGCAGAAGCGGCACGTGGACGCTGACAAAGTCTGCTTGACGAAGCGTCTCTTCGAATTCTGCGTAGCGGATGCTGGTTGGGCGCTTCTGGAGGCCACGCCGATGACGCAGTTCCATGACCTCCTGAACACCGTGCACGAACTCGTGGTTCTGCCAGGCCGGGTCGTAGCAGAGGATGTTCATATCGAGCCCGGTACACTTCCTGATCATGGCGAGGCCGATGCGGCCCGTGCCGACGATGGCGATGGTCTTGCCCGTGACCTCGTCGCCCAGGAAAGGCAGGAAGGGGTGCCACGCTCCCCAGCGTCCTTCCCGCACCAGTCGTTCGCTGGGCCAGAGTTTCCGCGCTACCGCACCGAGGATGAAAAAAGCGAACTCGGCCGTCGCCTCGGTAAGCACGTCCGCCGTATGGGTGAACGGAACTCTGTAACGGTTCGCATCGTCGCGGTTGATGTTATCGAAGCCGACGGCAATCTGCGCCACGACTTTGAGCGTACCGATACCCGCCGCGAAGATCTCGGCATCGATAGGGTCGCGGAGAGTAGTTTTCAGCCCGTCGATCCCGCCTCGTACCTTTTCGACGATGAGCGCTTTCGGCGGAGGATCAGAATCCGGATAAACCTCAACGCCGTAGCCGCGCGCGCGCAGTACAGCCAGGGCGGCCTCTCCGATATCGCAGGTGGCAAAAACGTGAAAAGACATGTGCGATCTGACCTCTGGCTGCTATCTGTGTCTGGTGATCCAATCTTCGATACGCTCAAGTGCCTTGCCGATATTCTCGGGCGAGTTGGCGACGCTGAAGCGGAGGTAGCCTTCGCCGAAACTTCCGAAGGCGGTGCCGGAAAGGCAGGCCACGCCAGCCTCTTCGAGAAGCGCGCCGGCCAGATCCTGTGACTTCCAGCCTGTGCCCTGAATGTTCGGGAAGACGTAGAAGGCGCCCTTCGGGGCCAGACAGCGGAAGCCCCGGATCTGATTCAGCCCCGCGACCATCAGATCGCGTCTCTCCCGGAAGGCCTCGCACATGCGCGTGAGCTCTGATCGCCGCCCAGGGCCTCGACGCCAGCCCTCTGGGTGAAGCTCGCTGTGCAGGAGTTGGAGTTAGTCATCAGACGCGCAATCTGCATCGCCAGGTCGGCGCGCATCACTCCGTAGCCGAGACGCCAGCCGGTCATGGCATAGGTCTTCGAAAAGCCGTCGAGCAGAATGGTGCGGTCGCGCAGTTCCGGGATCGAGAGTGGCGAAAAATGGCTGCCCTCGAAGATGAGGCGGCTGTAGATTTCGTCGGACAGAACCATGATGTTGGCGTCGCCGATAGCGGCTGCCACATCGCGGATGTCCTGCTCGGTCAGCACGCCACCGGTGGGGTTAGCGGGCGAGTTCAGAATGATCAGTCGGGTGCGCGGAGTGATTTTTCCTGCCAGTTCGTTCACATCGAGACGGAAGGCGCGTTCCTCACGGAGCCGGAGAGGGACAGCATGGCCGCCCACGAACTCGATCATCGATTCGTAAATCGGGAAACCGGGATTGGGATAAATGACTTCGTCCCCTTCGCCCACCAGAGCAAGGATGGCGAAGAAGAGAATGGGCTTCCCGCCGGGCACGACCACCACTTCGTCGGGTGTGACCGCGACGTTGCGGGTGCGGCCGACATCTTCGGCGATGGCTTCCCGCAGCTGGGGCAAGCCGGCCGACGGTCCGTAATGAGTCCATCCGCTACGCAGTGCATCGACGCCCGCGCTCACCACATTGTCCGGCGTGTCAAAATCCGGCTCGCCGATCTCAAGGTGCACGATGTCGCGGCCCTGGGCCTCAAGGGCGCGCGCCCGGACCAGCACTTCGAAGGCTGTTTCGGTTCCCAGGCGCCGCATCCGGTCGGCGAGGCGAAGCGGATGGCGGATGTCAGCTGCAGAGCCAGCGTCGTTCCGGAATGGAGTGGCGTTCATTTTGTCTTTGTGGACCTCAAAAAAGTGGGCCACCCAATCTCCCAGGATGGAGTTCGAGCGCGGGCGACCCAGGGGGTAAAGTCCGGATGCGAAGCCATGGTAGTGACGCCGGTCCACGCTCGGGAATATGTTCCCGCTGGTATTCACCTGGTTTCACCTCATGAATTCAGGAAGGGGAGACTGTTCTCCTAAATGATTTCTGACCTTGGACGAATGGCTCCGCGCTGCAACCCTGCGGCCGGGGTCACTTCGGGCTGGGGGTGAAGTCCTCGCGGAAGGGAATCCCCAGTGTGGTTCTGGCCACCGTTGTCAGTACACCGTGCTGCGAAAAGATCTCTGTGAGGCGTGCCACTTCGTCACACGATCCTGCGATCTCGACGACTGCGGACCCACTGTCCAGACCGACCACGCGGAGACCCAGAGCCGCTGCCGTTTGCAGGACGGGAAGACGGGTCAGCATATCGCAGGCGATCTCCAACAGAGCCACGGTCCGACAGATTCCTGCTGCAGGGGCAAAGCCTTCCACGCGGAGTACCGCAGGGATCCGCCGGAGCAGTTCCTCCACTCGTCCCACGCGGTTCTCGTCAATGTCGACGAGGATATGCATGGCCAATGGCTCGGGTCCGTCCGCCACAGTGAAGGAGACAGGGACGACTCTCTGATTGTCGAGGACCTGGAGGACTCGTGCGTGGGCGCGTGCGCCGGCGCGGGCCGTGACCAGAAGCATCCACTGCATGGCTGCCTCCTGAAAAAGAGAATGAAAAAGCCACCAGCCGCATCCGCGGGTGGTGGCTTCCTGAAGATCGATCCGACAGAAACCCCTACATACCCGCACCTCGAGTGAGCCCAATAATTCGCACAGCTTTTCTCGAGACGCCAGCGGTTGTTTCTCGCTCTGCAGATACGCAATGACCCTTCGTCATGGCTCCCTGATTGCTCGTGCGGGCTGTGGGTATCGGGCTCATCTCTGGTGGCGCAGGACCAAGTTTCCCTGAAAGTGAGGGCGAGCCGCTCTCCGAAGAAAGGATGGAGCACGGGACGCCCTCGGACAGAGGAACGTTGATGGATAGCAATGTAATCAGCGGAGTCTGCTCCTGGGAAGCTGCAAATTACGGTAATCTGGTCCGTCTACCAAATAGTTTTAGGGAAAGAGCCCCAATGAGCATAGAAATTGCGAAGCTGCTCGACAAGATCGGATGGAAGATTTTGGAAGAGCTCCAGGAGAACGCCCGCATTCAGTTTGTCGAGCTGGGCCGACGTGTGGGACTCTCGACACCCGCTGTCATCGAACGAATACGCCGCATGGAAGAGGCGGGCATCATCACCGGATATCGCGTCGAGATCGACCATCACAAGGTCGGCCTCCCGGTCTGCGCCTTCATCCGCGTGCGCGTGATCGGCGATTTCATCCCCCGTGTGATCGCCGCGGCCCGGAAAATGCCCGAGGTGTTTGAGTGCCATCGCATCGCCGGAGAAGATACCTTTCTGCTGCGTGTGTGTGTGTCCACCTCGGAGGCGCTCGAAAAAATCGTCGACCAGCTCACGCCCTATGTGGCGACCACGACGATGCTGGTGTTTTCTTCACCAGTAACTCGGCGCAACATCGATCCCCCTCCCGAGAGCGTTCCATCTTTGCCACGGCGCAGTGCGAAGAGGACGAGGAGGCGCACTTAATAACGCTTCGACTCTCACCGTCATCAGTCCTGGTCGCCGCCGGCTTCCCGGCTGATTTTCTCCACCAGGCCGGGAGGGCTCCCGGCAGAGACTCCGGCGCCAGCCTCCAGCTGATGCCGGAAGTGACGAACGAAGCCCGGCGTCACATAGAAGGCGTTTCCGGCGTACGTCTGGCGCGCGTTGAATTCCAGTGTCGGGAACCATCGCGAGCGGAGATTGGTGACGGCGGCCAGGCTGTACTCGTAATCGCGGGAACCAGCGGCCAGGTCCGCGACGAAGTTCACCTGCAACTGCGTGTTGCCGAACTGGCTTTCGTCGTCCCGCTGCTACGACGCAATGGCGACCCTGCCCTCCGACGTCCTCGAGAAAGCGTGCAGAGTACGCCCGTTGCTGTCCAGATGACGGAGCGCCAGTTGCTGCGGCGTCACGGAAAGATGACTGAAGCCATACACCTTCTGAGCGTAGGGGCCGCGCTGGGATGGATCGATCTTCAGATCGTATAAATCGGCGCCACCGCCGCCTGAATAGAAAAAGCTGGTTGGATGGCCCGCGAATTCGAGATGCTGCAGGTCGTGGTCGTGGCCGGCGAGGTAGAGATCAACCCTGTACTTCCGGAACAGCGGGTCCCAGTCGCGGACCAGCCCCGGATGATCACCGTGCTTGCCGTCCGAATAGACCGGATGATGTCCCATCACAGCGAGGAACGGCGTTGTGCGCGGGCGCGCCAGTTCGGCTTCGAGCCAGGCCAGCTGTTCGTCCTGCTGCTGAGGGGTGAGCGTGAAGCTCCTGCCCTTGCTGGCGGTGCCATCGGGAAAGGGCATGTTGCTGTCGAGGGCGAGAAATGTGATCAGCGGCTTGCTGGTTGGAAACTCAAACCGATACCAGCGCGCCGGCATCGTCCAGCGCGTTTTGCCCGCTTCGGCGTATTCCAGTTCCGCGTCGACTTTGCTCTCCGGCCAGCGCTGATAGTCGTGATTTCCGAGGATCGCGTAGGCGGGGCACGCAAAGACGTCGGAGGGGTACATCTGCTCGAACTGGGTCTGCCAGCGGGGGGAGTGAACGCCACCGTCGAGCGAGCCATACCAGTTGTCGCCCAGCAGCAGCAGTGCCTGGCTACGGAGACTCATCCGCTGAACATACTGTCGCATTCCGGTTGCGACCGCGGACTGCGGCCCATGGTCGGAATCGTAGCCCCAGTCCCCCACCATCAGAAGCTCGGCAGCCGTCGGATCGGACGGCAGGCTATTTGCTACCGCCGAGAACGATCCCAGGGCTGCGAGCGCGCTGAAGGCGAAGCTTTGCCGCAGGAAGCGGCGGCGGCTGGCCCCGGCAGGGTTGATCGGGTCTGGCGAATCCATTGTTTTCTCCTGATTCATCAGTGTTCAGAAGCCGTCCGCGGCGAAGCTGCGGACAGCCTGTTTGTCCATAAGGTTGCCGCCGAGGCGCTTCAGTAAGGGAAGAATAGCAACCAGCGCCAGCGTGGAGACGAGAGCGAGGCCGACAAAGATCGAATAAAAATGTCCGGCGCGGATGACGCCTGAGTAAGCTGCGATCGAGCCGGCCACCTTGTTGCCGAGGCCCTCGGCCAGAAACCAGGCCGCCATCAGCCGCGATCCATAACGGGCAGGCGCCACCTTCGTGACGTAGGAGAGCCCGACGGGCGAAACCAGCAGCTCGCCCCAGGAGCGGAACAGATCAGTGGCGACGAACCACAGCGGGCTGACCAGGAGCCACGTTTCGCTGCGGAAGCCAGCGAGCGTAGCGAATCCGAAGCCAGCGGCGAGCAGAAGGTACCCGACCACCATCTTGCTCGGCGCAGAGGGCTCACGGTTTCTCTTTTCGCGCCATTGCCACAGGAACGCGACAAGCGGTGCAAAGGCCAGGATCACAATCGGGTTAATCGACTGGAACCAGCTGGCCGGAATCTCAAACTGTCCGAGCGTCCGGGCGATGTGCCGGTCAGCAAAGAGGCTGAGGGAGCTGCCGAACTGCTCGTAGCAGGCCCAGAAAGGAATGGTGAGCAGCACCACCAGCAGCACCGCTGCGATGCGTCTTCGCTCATCCGGCGTGACCGGAAGCGACTTCTCCTCTGGGTTTTCCTTTCCGGCTGGGGCGATTCGGGAACGATCTCCGATGCCCGCCAGGTAGCGTTTCCGGCCCCACAGGTAGAGCAGCAGCCCCAGGACCATGCCCACGCCCGCCGCGCCGAAGCCATAGTGCCAGCCGACCTTCTGACCAAGATACCCGCAGGCCAGTGGCGCGAGGAACGCGCCCACGCTGATGCCCATGAAGAAGATGGTGAAGCCGGTGTCGCGCCGCTTGTCTTCGTGGGCATAGAGCTGTCCGACCATGGTCGATACGTTGGGCTTGAAGAGCCCGGTGCCGAGGATCACGAGAGCCAGACCCAGATAGAAGGTACGCGTGTTCTCGAAGGCCAGCGTGAAATGACCTAAAGCGATGATGATGCCGCCCCAGACCAGCGAGCGTCGCGCTCCGAGGAAACGATCGGCGAGATACCCGCCGAGCAGCGGAGCGATGTAGGCGAAGGCTGTGTAGTTACCGTAGAGATTGGCGGCGCGGCTGATCGGCCAGTTCCGCGCGTCGACGAGATACAGGATGAGCAGCGCTTTCATACCATAGTAGGAGAAGCGCTCCCACATCTCGACAAAGAAGAGCAGCATCAGCCCGCGCGGCTGGCCGACGAAACCAGAGTTCCGCGGCGCGAGCGAAATTGCGGCTCCGGTCGACGCCTGCGCGCTCACTGTGGCTCTCCTCCGGCGGGAACGTGCTCAACGCCGGCCCGGTGTTTTCTTCTCAAGTCCCCGTTCTCCTGATCACAAAAACATCTCTGTCGGTGTTTCAGCCAATCGAAAAGGCCGGTTTACCCAGCACATCCCAGCGTGGCTCAGTACCCAGTCCCGGCTTCTCCGACGCGGCGAGGCGTCCTTTTTGCCGCTGTGGCGCTCCCGCGGCGATCGAGACCGTGCCGTAGCTGTTGAAGTCCGTCGAGGAGAACAGATATTCCGGGGGCGTGCTGTGCGCGAGATGGGCGATGGCCGCAGTCACGATGTCACCGCCCCAGGTGTCCTCGATGGTGAGCGCGATCCCCAGCGAAACACAGAGGTCACGAATCTGACGTGCTTTGGTCAGCCCTCCAACCTTCGAGATCTTCAGGTTGATGACATCCATGGCCTGATCGCTGACCCCCTGAACCACCATGTCGACGCTGTCCACGACCTCGTCGAGAACGAAGGGACGATTGGTATGCCTCCGGACCGCCAGACATTCCCGGTAGCTCGGACAAGGTTGTTCGAGATAAACATCGACGTCGCGTACGGCACCGGCCACACGCAGCGCCTGATGCTGCGTCCAGCCGGTATTGGCGTCGGCGACCAGCACGTCGCCGCCCTCGAGAACGTTGGAGACGGTGTGGATGCGCTCGATATCGGTATTCGGATCGCCGCCGACCTTGAGCTGAAATTTGGTGTAGCCTTCGGCTCGGTACAGGGAAACCTTGGCAGCCATCTCCTCGGGGCTCTCCTGGGAAATGGCCCGGTAGAGGGCGAAGGATTCGCCGTAGCGGCCGCCCAGCAGGGTGACGATGGGCTGGCCTGCGACCTTGCCGAGGATGTCCCAGCAGGCCATGTCGAGGGCCGACTTCACATAGGGATGGCCGCGCAGAGCGCGATCCATGCGGTCGTTGACCAGAGACAGGGCTGTGGGGTCGAGACCGAGCAGATGCGGGGCGAGCTCGGCGATCCCGGTACGCGCACCTTTGGCGTAGGCAGGCAGATACGCCGGTCCGAGCGGACAGATTTCCCCATGACCCGTAACCCCGGCATCGGTGTGCACGGCGACCACGGTCGAGTCGAAGACCTGGACGGAGTTGCCGCCCGACCACTTATAGCTGCCTTCGCGCAATGGCAGATCGACCTGGTACGTTTCAATTTTCGTGATGCTTAATGGCACGACGATTTGGCCTCCAATTCGGTTGCGCGGAAAGCGCCGCGCATCACTGATTAGCTGAACCTCTTTCCAGCCTGGGATCCCGAGAGCGAATCGACCGCGGTGAGCCAGACGGGGTACGAATCCTTCTGGAGATTTCGAGGACCCTTTCGCTCCACTCACGCGAACCGTCTCGATGGGCGCGGCGGATGCTGCCGTGCGGAGAGTTCGTCATGATTTCTCCCGATCTTCAGCGAGCAGCCACAGCCGGGCCGCGCCACGCACACCACTGGAGTCGCCATGCTGTGCCGGAAGAACCGGAGTCGCCGCGATTTTTCCAAAGACATACCGGCTGATCGCGGGAGGTACGGTTTCATAGAGCCGCTTCACCTGAGAAAGACCTCCTCCCAGCACTACTACGTCAGGATCGAGGAGGTTGACGATGTGAGCGAGAGCCCGCGCCAGGCGATCCTCATATCGGGTAAGCGTGGCTTCCGCAGCCGCGTCGCCTTCCGTCGAAATGCGAACAATCTCTGCTCCCGAAAGAAACGCTCCCGAGGACTTTCGGTAGTCTTCTTCGAGGCCGGGGCCGGAGAGCCAGCCTTCAATGCAGCCCCGCTGCCCGCAGTAGCAAAGCGGTCCGGGATATTCTTCCGGGTCTTGCCAGGGCAGCGGGTTGTGGCCCCACTCTCCGGCGAGGCCATTGATTCCGGAATGCACTTTGCCGTCAATCGCAATGCCCGCGCCGCAGCCGGTTCCCAGGATCACAGCGAAAACGATCTGTTTGCCCTCCCCGGCTCCGTCCGTCGCTTCGGAGAGGGCCAGACAGTTGGCGTCGTTTACGCAGCGGACGTCCCGTCTCAGGGCGATGCCAAGATCTTTCTCGAGCGGCTGGCCATTAAGCCAGGTGGAATTCGCATTGCGGACCAGCCCGCTCTTCGGATCGATCATGCCGGGAATACCTACGCCGACCGGACAGATCTCGCCAATCTCCCGCTCGACGGCGAAGACCAGCTCTGCGGTCTCCCGTATGGATCTCTCGTAGTCGTGGCGCGGGGTGGGGATGCGCTTACGGCGAAGTTCGCGGCCAGCGCGGTCCATCGCCAGCACTTCGATCTTGGTGCCGCCCCAGTCGATCCCGATGCGCGTCGAAACTTCCCTGTGAGACCGGTCGTTCGTGTTTCCCGATATTTTCGCGTCCTGCTTCACGGATTGCCTCTCAGACAGCGCTGTTCCACGAGACCGCAGAAGATATGTCCCAGGATCAGATGACCCTCCTGAATCTGCGCGGTGGTCTTAGAGGGAATCATGATCATGCGATCGCAGAACTCGACCATGCTGCCGCCGGTCGCACCGCCGAAGCCTACGGTCGTGATTTTCATCTGCCGGCAGCGCCGGAGGGCCAGAAGCAGGTTCGGTGAATTCCCCGATGTGGAAAGGGCAAGAAATACGTCGCCGGCGTGGCCAAGAGCCTCAATCTGTCGATCGAAAATCCGATCAAATCCGTAATCGTTGCCGATGCAGGTCAGACAGGAAGTGTCCGTGGTCAGCGCAACCGCAGCCAGAGCCGGCCTTTCTTTCGTGAACCTTCCGACAAATTCCGCAACCAGATGCTGGGCCTCGGCCGCACTTCCTCCGTTGCCGGCAACCATGAGCTTGTTGCCGCGCAGCAGGGCCTCCGCCGTGATCAGTGCGGCTTCCGCGAGCTGATCGAGCAATGCGTTATCGTGCCCGATAGCCAGCAGCGTCGTTACCGCGGTCCTCAGCTGATCGCGAATGAAGTCTTTCATGGGAGCCCTGCCTGAAATTCGTCGAGTGCCTCAGCCAGGCGATCGAGGGCTTCGGCTGTCATTTCGGGATCGCCGCCGATGCCGATGCGAAAATGGTCGGGCATCTCGAAGAATCGGCCTGGCACAACGCTGGTCTCATAGCGTGAACGCAGTCGCTCGCAGAAGTCGTCGACCGAACCCCGCCGCAGGCGGGGAAAGGTCACCGTGCCCCAGGGGCTGCGAAAACCTTCGACGGCCTCGCATGATGCCAAAAATGCGTCGAGCGCTTTGCGGTTCGTGGCGAGGATTTCCCGCGCGCGGGCGTCGATCTGGTCGAGATGGTCGAGGGCAATCACACTCAACAGCTCGCCTGGATGCACCGGCGTCGCGCCGAACAGATCGTTGAGTCGCCACATACGCTCGGCAAGCTCCGGCTCGGCCAGAATCCAGCCGCACCGCAGCCCGCTCAGCCCGTAGGCTTTGGTCAGGCTGTTGGTCACCAAGAACTGTGGCCCCAGGTGAAAGGACGAGCGCACCGGCTGGCGGTAGATCATGGGGAGATACACCTCGTCGACCAGCACGCGCGCACCGGCCTCGGCGGCGATCGCGCCGATCTCCCGCAGCGTTTCCTCCGTAAGCAGCGCGCCCGAGGGATTGTGCAGGTTCGTCAGCACAATCATCCGCGTCTTCTCGGTCACCTTCGCGCGCAGCTCAACCGGATCGAGCTGAAAGCCGTTCTCCGCACGCCGCTCGATCCGCCGGATACTGGCGCGCAGCCAGGACGCAACTTCCAGCACCGGCCCGTAGGTCGGCATTTCTATCAGCACGTCATCGCCCGGTTCCACCAGAGCAGCCATCGCCAGATGATTCGCCATCGCCGTGCCGGTCGCCGCCACGACATTCTCCGGCGTTACACCGCAGAGACGCGCCAGCCGCTCCTCGAGCGGCACATAGCCATAGACCGTAGGCCCGTTAATCTCGAGATCCTCCACCCGCACGGGCAGGCTTGCCAGTGGATAGCTCATGACCCCGCTGGTGGCGAGATTGTATTTCGCTGCCGAATACAATTTGGCCCATTCAAGATAGGTCGATTTCACCGCCCGCTTGCCTGTGTTCATCTCTTCAGCTCCTGGTTCCGGCGGCGCTGCCGCCACAGATAGACCGGCAATCCCAGCAGCAGAATACCGACCCCGATGAAGCTGTTGCGCGGGTACTTCCACAGCGTGGTGAGCACCACCAGCCAGCATGTCGCAATAAAGATCACCGTGGTCACCGGATGCCCTGGCGCGCGAAATCCGCCGTCCCGCCCGCCGCCTGCCCGCTCCCGCCGCCGCAGGACAAACAGACAATACGCGCTCAGTCCAAAGAAGAACGCGTCGATCGAGACCTCGTAGTTCAGGATCTGGTCGTAGCGTCCGGTCAGCGCGATTACCACCGTCCAGACACTTTGCAGCACAATCGCCACCACGGGCACGTTGGCCCGCCGCGACAGTCGCGCCACGCTGGGAAAAAACAGCCCGTCCTCGGCCATCGCGAAATAGACGCGCGGTCCGGTGAGCACGGACTGGCTGAGAAAGCCCATCGTCGATACCGCAATCCCCAGCGCGATGAGCCGCGCTCCGGCGCTCCCTGCAACCATACGCATCACCGCGCTCGCCGGCACGTTGGTGGCGGCCAGCGCCGTCACGCCGAGAGCACGGACGCACACCAGATTGACCGCGACATAGAGAACCACCACGCCGGCCACGCCGATCACCAGCGCCCGCACCAGGTTGCGACGAGGATCGCGAATCTCTCCCGCGATGAAGTTGGTCGTCTGCCATCCGCCGTAGGAAAAGATCACCGGAATCATCGCCGCGCCAATAGCGGTGACGAGGTCGAGCGACACCGGCTGGTCGAGGATGGGATGGAGCAGCGGCTGTGGCTTCTTCACCAGGAAGAATCCTGCACCCACCAGGCACAGAATTGCCGCAATCTTCAGCACCATCAGAATGCTTTGCAGTCGTCCGCCGGGCTTGACGCCCAGGCAGTTGATTGCCGTGAGCGCGGTTAGTGTGACCACCACAACCGCTCGCTCCGAAAATGGCCAGCCGGTCAGCTCAAGAAAATACCGCGCAAAGGTGACGGCTACTGCGGCCATGCCGCCGGTCTGAATTACCAGCAACAGTCCCCAGCCATACAGAAATCCGAAAACCGGATGCAGCGCTTCTCGCAGATACACGTACTGCCCGCCCACCTTGGGAATGCGCGCGCCGAGCTCCGCGTAGATAAACGCGCCCTGCATGGCGATCACCCCGCCTGCCACCCACGCGCCCAGAATCAGGACCGGCGTATGCAGTCGCTGCGCGACGACGTAGGGATTCATGAAGACGCCCGCGCCCACGATGCCGCCCATCACCATCATGGTGGCGTCGAAGAGCCCGAGCTTTGCGGCTGGCTTCGGGAGCGCCGCCGTGTCGACGCGCAGATCTGATCGTGTCACGAGCCGGACACTCCGAACCCGAGACCGACCGTTTTGCCGTTGACCACTCTTGCGAGGACCCGTCGCCTGTGGACCTGCATCATTAAAAAATCTCGATATGCGCCTTGCCATCCGCGCCGATCGAGCCGCGCCAGAACGCATGGGTGTTGAAGACGCCGACAAAATGGCCGTTGCGGTCGAGCACAATGACACCGCCGTCGCCATGCTGCTGTTTCAATTCGGTATGAATCACGTAGTCTGCCGCCCGGTCGATGCTCTCATGCAGGTAGGCTGAGCGGTGACAGATATCGATCGCGATGGTGTCGCGCATAAAATATTCGCCGGTACCGCTCGAGGACACGGCGCAGCCCAGCGCGTTGCTGGCATAGGTGCCGGCCCCGAGGATCGGAGAGTCGCCCACGCGCCCGGGCAGCTTCCAGGACGTTCCTCCGGTGGTGGTTCCGGCGGCGAGGTTTCCGTGAATGTCCAAAGCGATCGCGCCCGTCGTCCCGTGATGACTGGAGACCGCCGTGCCGTGCTGTGCCTTCCACTGCTCATATTTCTGACGCCTCTCGGCGGTAATGAAATCGCTGTTCGGGACAAGTTGAATTCCCTGGGCCTGAGCGAACTTCTCCGCACCGTCGCCGACCAGCATAACGTGCGAAGTGCGTTCCATCACCAGCCGCGCGAGCGAAATGGGATGAGCGATGTGCTCGACGGCCGCTACTGCCCCCGCTTTCAGCGTTTGCCCGTCCATGATCGCGGCATCGAGCTGAGCCACGCCGTCCGTGTCCACAACCGCGCCGCGCCCGGCGTCAAAGGTAGTGTTCTCTTCGAAGGTGCGCAGCGCCGCTTCGACCGCATCGACGGACGATCCACCCCTTTTGAGAACCGCATAACCCTCGGCGAGGGCTCGCGTCAGACCAGCGCGCACGGCGGCTTCGTCCTGAGCGCTCAATTGACCTGGTCCGGCATCGTCGACTCCGCCGTGGACAACCAGAACCGGATTTACGGTCGCAGGCCGCTGCGCGGCGAGCGGCAGGGTGAGAAACAACACGGCTACGGGAAGACGAAGGTCCCACCTTCTGAAAAACGTGCTGATCATGGACGCATGCAGCTCCTTCGAGGTTGCTGACAGGGAAATGGCAGATTGCTCATGCGCCAGCCTGCATCCTGCGCAGAACCAAATCGGCGATAGCGATATCCTGGACGGCGACGCCGGTCAGATCGGCAATCGTGATGTCCTGTGCGGAATGGCGGCGGATTTGCTCGTTCGAAATCAGCTCGCCCAGCTCGACCAGGAGTTCCGGCTGAATCCAGTTTTGCCGGATCGCAAACGAGGAGTCGCCAAACTGCAGGCACTGTCCGCGGCTGTCTACGGCACAAACGACGCTCAGCGCAAAGAGTTTCGGCTCCAGTTCCTGCTTGCCTCCGCCATCCGCGCCCACGGCGGTAATGTGCGTGCCGGGATGGACATGCGCAACGCCGAGGAGCCATTTGTTCGAGGAGGTTGTCGTCACGATGAGGCGCGCTTCGGCCGCGAGGACCGAGACGTTCGGCACGACTTCGATGGCGAATCCATCGACATGCAGAGCGCGTGCGCGTTCTGCCGAACGCGCCCAGAGCAGAACCTTGCGGCACGGCGTCACTTCCCGCAGATATTCCAGTTGCAGTCTGGCCTGAGTTCCGGCGCCGATGATCCCGATGCACCCGAGGTTCTTCGGCGCGAGGTATTTCGCTGCCACCGCCCCGGCGGCGGCGGTGCGGATGTCGGTGAGATGTCCCTCATCCTGAAGAATGGTCAGCAACTCTCCGGTCCGTCTGCTGAAGACGAGGACGACGCCGTTGCTCGACGGAAGTCCCTGTTCGGGGTTTCTCCAGAATCCAGTCGCAACTTTGATCGTGAACGTGGTCCCCGGCTTGAGGTAACCGTACTTGATATGGCAGTCTCCGGGCGGATCGTGGAATTCCATCTGGCCCACGGGTGGCACCACCGCTTCCCCGCGCGAATAGGCGACAAAGGCCTGCTCGATGGCAGCGATGACTTCCGCAGGGCGAATCACTCCCTCTATCTCGGTGCGGGTGAAGACCGTGGCCATCAGAGCAGTCCCCCCACTTTTTCGGAAAGGTTGCCGCCGCAGATGACGATGGCCACAGTCCTTCCTTCGTAGCGGTGCGCTGTTTTCAGGAATGCAGCGAGGGCTACGCCGGCCGCGCCTTCGATCAGCCACCCTTTCGCGCGACGAACCAGGCGCATCGCCTCCAGAATCTCTTCCTCCGAGACCAGAACGCAGGTGTCGATGACCGCAGTGCAGACTTCGAGAGTAATGGAACCTTCCTCGAGCCCTCCCGCCGTGCTCTCCGAAATAGTGGGCTTTTCGGCGACAGGCAGGATCCATCCCGCCTTCATCGATTCGAACAGGACCGGCGAATTTTCCGGCCAGCAGCCGACGACTTCTGTCTGAGGGGAGGCATGTTTCAGATAAGCACCGATGCCGCCGATGAGTCCGCCGCCGCCCACCGCCGCGAAGACCGCGTCAAGCCGGGGAAGTTCTTCGAGCAGCTCGACGGCAATCGTGCCCTGACCGGCGAGCACATCCGGGTCGTTGTAAGGGGAGATGAAGACGCGCCCCGATTCCATCGCCCGCTGGCGGCCGATGATCTCGGCGTCGAGAGGATCGGATCCCTCCTGCCGGATACGTGCCCCGAGCTTCTCGATACGCTTCGCTTTCTGCGGTGCCACCTGCCTGGACACGTAGATCTCTGCGGAGACTCCGGCACGTTTGGCCGCGGCGGCCACTCCCAGCCCGTGATTGCCGTTCGAGGCAGCCACGACGCCCTGCCTCTTTTCCTCCGAGGTCAGCTGCAGAATGCGGTTGGTCGCTCCGCGGAGCTTGAAAGAACCGGTTTCCTGCTCGTCTTCGAGCTTGGCGAAGACGCGAGCACGGCAGTCAGGAATAAGCCCGGAAATCTCTTCGATCGGAGTGCGCCGCACGGCGACGCGAATCCGGTCATACGCTCTGAGGACGGCTTCGCCCCATTGGTTGATGAGGGGTGCCGCCACGCCTGGCTCGTCCTGCTGTCGGTCGTTCATCGGCTCTCTCTGGGTTCTCCGGGAGACACAAATTCTCAGGGCAGCATTACGGTTCGGTTCGCTTGTCGTTGAACTCCTGCCCGCTCACTTTGCTGAAGCGAGGGTCTTCAGATACGCTGCATACGCCGCCTGTTCGTTCGTCGCATCCGAGCGCCCGTTGCTGGCGAATCCGGCGAGCGGCTTGACGAAGCCGTCCATCGCTCCATCGATGGACTGACAGACGGATTGATTGGCTTTGCAGTACGAGCCCTCACTCGAATTCCGCCATTCGCCCTGATCCCACGTTCGTTCGAGGATACGCGCCAGCACCGCGGCCGTCTTGTCATCGTTTTGCTCATACGCGCGATAGGCGAGCTGCGCGAGCGCCCGATAGCTGCCCATCCTGCCCTGGTCCGGGTTGATGTTGTCACTGTCCCGGCCCGTCTGGATCGCTGCAGCCCTCGGCTGACCACGCAGGGCAGAGGCGAGCGTCAGACACGAAAGCATGACCGTCGCGGCAGACACAAGGATTGCCAGTCGATGGCCACGCATGAAGGAGCGGTTCCGGGGCAGCTTGTTCGGCATGATCTCTATTTTTCTCCTTGTGCAGCGCTTTCCGAATTCCGGCTTCGATCTCCGCCTTCGAGTCCGCACCGGAGATGACAGCGACCACGCGGCCCTCACGGTCGATGAAGAACGATTCCGGCAGATCGGGCAGCCCACCGTAGGCCTGGGCTGTTTTGTGGTTGCACATCAGGATGGGATAGTGCACGCCGTATTTTTGCGTAAGCGCCGCGATCTTTTCCGATGAGGCATTGTCGGTCAGGATGCCGAGAACCTCGAACCCCTGGCTCGCATACTGTTCGCGCAACTCCGCCAGCCATGGCATTTCGAGTTTGCAGTTACCACACCAGGTCGCCCAGAAGTTGACCAGGACCGCTTTGCCTCTGTAGTCCGCCAGCGAAACTCCACCTCCGTCGAGGGTCTCGACCGTGAACCCAGGCGCCGGCTTGCCGATCACGGGCTGGGCGGGTGTGGATGGGCCACCGGTCTGCGAGATGCCATGGCCCAGGGACGCAAGCGAAAAAATCAATGTGACGACCACCCTGCCCGCGGCCCGCCTGGATTTCACCTCCGGGCGGATCGCTAACGGAAAACGAAACCGCGTCTTCGCGACAGAACGCAAGGCCTTGATGAGCAATCCGTGTCCTTATCGATGCCGATATCCTGCGGACCTGCCGAAGCCGCTCTCGGAACGGAGACAACACGGGCCCGTGAAAGCGACAGGAGGTTCTAACAGGGATACAGCCGGGAGTGGCGCTTTGTACCATCTGGGCCGGAAAGATATCGGCACAAGGCGAGCCAGTCACGAATCTTTCATAGACGCGCGAACGACATCTTCCCGTCCCGCGAGTCCGAGGTTAGTGGGAAGCGGTGAACCATTCGGGCTCTGGCCATCGACAACAGCCGTCAGTTTTCCCGTTCGTGATGGAGTTCACGAAGGCTCTCGAGGAGTGGATGGCGCCGCTCCAGCAGAAAGGGGATATCGGCGGGTGGCGCGGGGCGCGACAACAGAAATCCCTGGAAATAATCGCATCCCATCTCGCTCAGCGTTATGATCTGGTCCTCCCGCTCGACTCCTTCGGCGACGACCCGCATGTTCAGCGCCTTTGCCATCCAGATCATCGCCTGCACGATGGAACGGGTTCCATCGACTTGGCGGAGGCGATCGGTAAACGTCTTGTCCACCTTCAGCGCGCCAAGCGGCAGCTTATCCAGCCGATTCAGCGTGGAATGTCCCGTTCCAAAGTCGTCAATCGAGAACCGGATGCCGATCTCCGACAGCATTGCCATTTGTCGGGTGACCTGTGCCGCGTTGAGCATGTCGCACGATTCGGTGACCTCCAGCTCAATCTGCTCCGGGCCAATCGAGAATCGGGCCATCGTCGCCACCAGGCGTTCGGCGAACCCACTCTGCACCAGTTGCACTCCTGACACATTTACCGCGATTGGAACCACGCGAACGCCTTCTTCCTGCCAGGCCTGCAACTGACGGCATGCTTCCTCGATGACCCAGTCGCCGATGGGGATAATGAGACCGGTTTCCTCGGCCAGGGGAATAATTCTGGCAGGACTGATGGGACCATGGACCGGATGGCTCAGCCGCAGCAGCGCTTCGAGTGATCGCACCTGGCCGTCCATCGAATACAGCGGCTGGTAGACCAGGCGGAACCCACGTTCTTCCAGTTGCGTGCGCATGAAGGCTTCGAGCTCCACCTGCTGTTCAGCGGCGCTGTGCAGTTCGGAATTGCTCCAGGCAACCTGTCCGATGCCCGCGGCCTGCGCCCGGGAGAGCGCACTCTCGGCACTCCGCCACAGGGGCGAGGCGGCGATCCCGTCGTCGGGACATAAGGCGATGCCCGCGCCGAACGACAACCTCGCCTTAACCTCGCCGACCGTGAGAGGAACGCGGAAGGTCTCGCGCAACTCCAGGAGCAGATTTTCGATTTGAAAGCCGCTCCTGAGCTCGGTCAGAACCATGGCGAAGCCATCTCCTTCGGTTCGCGCCAGCAGGTCCATGGGGCCGACCCTGGCACGAAGGATGTCGGCCACTTGTTTCAGGCATTCGTCTCCGACCGAGGTTCCATACGTGTTGTTGATCCTTTTGAACCGATCGAGGTTGACGCAGAGGATAGCCAGTTTCTCCTTCGCTTCGATGGCGCGCGCCACCGCACCCTGCAGCTGCTCTTCGAACAGCGCGCGATTGGGCAATCCCGTCAGGCTGTCGTGGCGAGAGTGATGGAGCACCTGCCGCTCCAGCTCCTCCCTCTCTCTCACGTCGATGCCCAGAACAAACCGCGCGCTCTTTCCGCGAAAAACCACACTGTGCGCCGTGACATCCACCGACATTTCCGTGCCGTCCCGGTGGATGTGATGCGACGCCCGTTTCGAGATGGGCGCCGACATGGCGACCTGGCCCAGGATTTGCGGCATCTCACTCTCTTCCACAATATCGGGAAGCCTGAGCTGCATGAACTCCTCGCGTGTATACCCGTGGGTGGCACATGCGGCCTGGTTCACAGCCAGGAATTCGAAGGTTACAGCGTCGTAGATCCAAAGCGGATGCGGATTGGTATCGAAGGTGAGACGGTACTCCTCGGTGAGCTGCCGGGACGAGCGAGCGTGTTCCTCGAGGACAATCAGGATCATCCCGATGGCCGCACAAAACATGGACACGCCAAACAGGTCGGCGGTGGCCGTACTTTTCGGCCACTCGCGTTGGGCGAGGAGGGCGATCGGGAATAATGCTCCCAGACCGATCAGTCCGGTGCAGGTGGTTTTCAGTCCAAGCGAGCGTTCCCACCCGCTGAACCAGAAATTGACCCCTGTCACCACGTACATTTCTCCCAGCAGGCCGAGGAGCACAAATTCGGCGTGGCCATGCGCACTGCCATAGAGCATCCACGCAAGCGTCGCCGCGCACACCGGAATGACCACGGCCAGGACTGTCCGCCGACTGGCACGAGGTCGCAGGGCCAAACCCACGACTACGGATTGCCGGGTGATGAGCAGGATTGCGAGCACCCAGCCCGGACGTGGGTGCGCGATCGCCAGGGTAAGGCACGGCAGCGTGAAGAACGCCACGGTGCCGCCCAGCCGCAGCCCCGTTCTCCTTCCTTCACTGAGGATCATGGTGGAGACCAGGAAGAAGATCGCCGCCACTGCGAGCGCATCGATACTCGCGCTGGCATTCACCAGGCGTCCGATCGCGCTGACAGGCATCCAGACTTTCAGAGCGATATGAATCAGGACGCAGACCCAGCCTGCGACCCAACACCGCAGCCGGTCATCGGGGGCACGTCTGGCAACCACTGCGAAGAGCAACACCAGCAGGCCGAGCGACGCTATGTTCGAGAGAATCTGGGCCATTGCGCGCCGAGTTCCCCGGACCTGCCGCGCGGCGAAAGACGCAGCGTACAGTCCCGTTCGAGTGGACAACGGTTCCGCCCCTGGTTTCAGGCCGTCCCCGGACCGACTCCAGGCGGCCTGGTTCCAGCGGGCGTTGAGTCTCTGTGGCGGAACTCACCCGAAGACGGTGATGCTTCCTCCGCAGCGACTGACATCGGAGCATGAAATACAGCCCCGTTTCCCGTTTGGAAATGGAATACAGCGTATAGCATTCAGTGCGGAATCTGAATCACACGAACGTACGACTTTGGTTATAGGCGCTATAACTCTTGTTGGCTGTGGCCGCGGACCCTGCGTCTTCGGCAGGGAAGCGCAAAGCGCTGACAGGACCAGGCGGGATTTGCGACGGAGATAGCCGATTGTGGGTGATCCTGCCTTGGTAGAGCGGGATGGTTCGCCGCGCGCGCCCCTTGCAAAAATCGTCGCGACGGTCGCTCGATCAGGAGGGTAGCCCGCAGGAATCAGGGCTGACCTGTCTCGAGACGCGCCGTGGTACATCCCGCCCTTCAGGGCTGTATATATCCATGTGGGTCAGCCGACGGCCCGGCGGCGACGTGCGTGCCATTCACCTACACCGCATTGCTTCAACCCTTCAGCGAATGACAACCGATGAACAACAGAGGTATCCGTTTGAAAGCTCGCTCTGCCTGCTTCCTGGTTCTCCTCGTAATTTTCATTTCTTCCGTTCACACCGTTGAGGCGCTTCAGCCGAAGCGACCGGACCCAACGCAGAACGACTCCTGCGCTGGCCATGCCGAGCTCAATGGCTGGGAGAGTTCCCAGTTTCTCCAGGTCTCTATGGGCCAGCGCAGCGAAATCTCCGCGCAATTCCTGGCCTATCCCGGGTGCGGCGGGCGGATGCTGGACGCGCTCCGACAACTGGGCGCGAAGATCGGCTTCGCTGATGAGAAATCCGGATTCGCGCTCGTCACTGTGCCCAGGGATAAGCTGCTCGAGACCTTGGATATTGCCGGCGTCGAGTACGCTTACACCCGCGACGACGACCGCAACTACTACCAGGACCCGGACGCGAAGGTTCCGCAGAGCGACCGCAAAGCCGAACCAGTACCGACGATTGTCATCCCCTATCCGCGCGTGGCGAAGACGCTGCCGGCGGACGGCCCGTTCTTCGACGCGGGCGTGATCGGACTTACCGACTTGTGGAAACAGCATCCCGAGGCGGACGGCAGAGGCACGCGCGTTGCCGTTGCCGATGAGGGGCTGGATCTGCTCCATCCGGAATTGCAGGAGGCGCGCGATGCGGAGGGTCACATTGTTCCCAAAGTGGCCGACCTTGGCACCCTGACCACACCTGAAGAAGACGCGAGCTGGGTGCAGTTGGGCGATCCGACTCAAACGAGCAATGGCAGCTTCACCGCCGCAGGACGTAACTGGATAGCGCCGGTGGACGGAACCTATCGATTCGGAGTCCTGAAGCAGGACCTGGTTCTTGGTCCGGTGGGTAACTCTCATACCCAAAAGCTCTCTTTGTCCGTGGGTGTGCTGTGGGACGAGCAGAGTGGTAAGGTCTGGGTGGATACAGACGGCGACGGCAGCTTCAGGAACCAGCGTGCCCTCCGCGATTACGGTCAATCGCACGACATCGACTGGTTTGGCACGAAAACCGGCGAGGACGACAATCGCATCCCGTTCGGCCTGAAGATTGATGTGGCAAAGAAGGCCGTCTACGTCCGCATCGGCGGCGAGCACGGCAACCTGGTCAGCGGCGCCCTTGCTGGCAACAATTGGACCGGAGGCCTCTACACCGGCACCGCTCCCAGCGCGCAAGTGATCGACGAGAGCCTGGGCCGCGCGGACATGCTGGCGCAGATGGTGAGATCGTTTGCCCGTCCGGACGTGGATGTCATCAACCGCTCCGGGGGCATCGGTCGAGCCGGCTATACGGGGTCGAGGGAGGGGATCGAAGACTTCGCGCAGCATGTACTGGAGCGCGCGATCGCGGTCTACGGCAAACCACTGGCCTGTTACTCCGCGGCGGTGGGGACGATTCACGTCAATGACTACGCCGGACCGGAGATGCTGCGCCGCAACCGCCAGGTCGGCTCGCCGTACAAGGACACGATCAACAGCTTCGTCTGGGACCTGCCCAACGGCATGATCAACACGGTGGTGGCGCCGTCCGCCAATCTCGAAACCGATTCCCGCTATGAGCCGCAGGACATTACCTGGCCCGACGGCAAGCGGCACAACTTCAGTGACGAGCGGTTCAATCCGCCCGCTCCGGACGGCTATGTCATCGGCGCGAACAACTCCCCGACGATTCCCGTGGTGAGCGGTCTGCTGGCGGATCTCATCAGCGCTGCGAAGCACGATCACATCCGCTATAACGCAGTTCGCCTGAACAACGCCGTCTTTACCGGCACCAAACTGCTCGACGGCTTCGCCATTTCACAGCAGGGCTATGGCCTGATCAATGCGGCAGAGTCGTGGGATCAGTTGGCAAAGATGGCGAAGGCCGATAATCCGGCCAACCCCGACCTGACTTCTTTCTCCCTCTCACGAACGGAGGCTGGACAAAGCGTCGCGGTGCAGGGCTTCCACGCCGACCTGGCCAACGTCGGCGAAAAATTGGATGGCCAAATCTGGGTCACGCGTCGTGGCGGCTACGCTGGCGGGCGAAAGTACTCTCTTTCTCTGCGCGGCAACAACGGCAGCTTTGAGCTTGTCGATCACGAAGCGACGCTGGTTCGAGATAAGGCCACCCGCATTCGTTTTCGTACCAACGGTACATCGGGCTGGAACATCGTCTTCCTGGAGTTGCGCGATGCAAAAGCCGACGTCGTCATGCAGGATGTGCCGCTGTCGGTGCGCGTCCCCGATGCTCCGAAAAAAATGGCCGCTGGCGTCGATCAATACGAATCGACGATTCCTCCGCTGCACAGCGAGTCGCGCTTCGTCCGGGTTGGGGATGACGTCCAGGGAGCGCGGTACGTGATGAAGATCCCCTACACAGGACCGGAAAATATCTCCACACGAGATTTTCCGGGAGGACGATATCGCGAGACCAAGGCACCTCCGGGCGAGCCCGTCGACGTGGCGCATCACGTCGGACCCATGGAGACGCTCGAATCACTGGTTGCGAACGACCAGCCCGGCACCCAGCCAATTTTTTGGGAGAACCGTGGCCGTCCCGAGTACGCGACGCAGTACGATGGACCCGCTCCCGATGTACCGATTCACGCTGAGTTGACCGTGACGAAGTATGCGGTCGCGATCGAGGAGGGCGCAAACGACACTCTGACCGTCACCAACAAGCTGGCCGCGATCGAGGGTAAGACCGAGCTGTACGACGCTTCGCTCCGAAGCTCGCAATTGTCGGGCACAGGGACTCACGCGTCCGGTGAAATGCAGGAAACTTTGCCGGCGAATCTCGTCCAGTGGCGGGTGCGGGTGACGCCGGATTCAGCCCCATCCGATGGCGCAGACGTTTACCTGCTGAACTGTGGCGGGAAGAATGGCTGCTACGTGGCAGCGCAGAAGGAGTTCGTCGCTGCAGGCCATACTCTCTTCGTCGACAAGCCACAGGCAGGGGGCTGGAAGATCGTCGTGCGCAGCCGCAATGCGAGCCGGCAACCGGCGACTTACACGGTTCACGAAGCACTCCTGGTCGCGGGCGACACCATCGACTCTGACGGCGGCAAACACAGGAGCGGCGACACCTGGACCCTGCCTTTACCCTCGAAGCAACATGACGCGCAGTACGCGGCTTTCCGCATTGCGGGTACACCCGGCAATACACGGGAGAAGAACGGGCTTGTCATCGGGCTGACGCCGCTCGACAGGAATGCTCCTTGAGCCCGGTTTGGATCGCGGGAGGTGCGATTGGTGGCCTCGCGGGCGCCTTCCTCCTCTCGCAGGTCCTGTCCGTCATGGTCAGCCGACGGATGTTTCGAGCTCAGGAGTCCCGAGCGGAAGGTTCACCGCTGATCGGCAAACCCGCACCCGAGTGCACGCTGCGAACTCTGGACGGCCGTGAGGTTTCGCTGTCCGAGTTAAGGAGCCGAATTCCGGGTCAGGCGCTGATCGTCAACTTCTGGGCAACCTGGTGCGCGTACTCGAAGCGGGAGATGCCCTGGCTCGCCCAGCTGCGCGAGCAGTACAGGGAAGAGGGCTTCGAAGTGCTGGGCATCGTGACCGATGGCGCGAGCGAAGACAAGGTTCGGCAGGTCACCGGCAGGTATGACGTTCGGTATCCGATCCTGCGCTCGAATCCGAAGGCCGAGGAGGCCTGGGGCGGCGTGGCCTATCTGCCAGCTTCCTTCTACATCAACCGCTGGGGCAGAGTCGTTCTGGAAGCGACCGAGGCCAGCTCAATGACCGACATCGAACGCGAGATCCGGAGAACGCTGGCCGCGGGAGGAAACTAGAGAGGCGCTGACGGGCAAGCCCCGCCTCGGTTGGTCCGAAGGAAGTCGGTCCGGAAAGAATATACTTGACTCATCAGGCGGATTCCGGTAGTGTTGGGTCATGGCACACGATCCCAAGACGCTACAGGCCGCAATCCTTCACTTCGCCGACCCCGACAATTGCGTTGCCTACCTCGTAGAGAGGCGTTGGCCGGATGGGGTAGTCTGCCCTACCTGCGGACGTAAGGACGTGTCCTATGTGCCTGCCCGGCGCGTGTGGCAGTGCAGGAAGCGGCATCCGAAGGCGCAGTTTTCGATCAAGGTTGGAACGATCTTTGAGGATTCCCCGATCGGCCTCGATAAATGGCTGCTGACGATGTGGATGGTTGCCAACTGCAAGAATGGGGTATCCAGCTGGGAGATGCATCGCACGCTGGGAGTCACACAAAAGACCGCGTGGTTCATGCTGCATCGCGTTCGCCTTGCGTTAGGCGAAGTTCCCCCAACAAAGATGGGCGGCAATGATTCCGGCCCTGTCGAAGTGGACGAGGTTTATATCGGCCCGAAACCGAAATTCATGCACGCGAACCGGCGCGCAAAGATGCCGCGGCGCGGTGAGAAGAACGTTGCGGTTATGGGGATGCTGGATCGCGAGAGTCGCCAGGTGCGCGCCAAGGTTGTACCGAACGTGAAGCGCGAAACACTCCAGAACGAAATCCTGAATCAGATCGAACACGGTTCCAAGGTTTACACGGACGGATGGCAGGGCTACGACGGCATGACCGAATACGTCCACAAGACCGTCAATCACATTCAGGAGTACGTCCGCGGCGAAGTTCACACGCAAGGCATCGAGAACTTCTGGAGTCTGCTACGGCGCGGTCTGCGGGGCACCTACGTTGCGGTAGAACCATTCCACATGGACCGCTACGTTGCAGAGCAGGTTTTCCGTTTCAATAATCGCGCCACGAAAGACAATCCCTTAAACGACGCGGATCGCTTCGCAGTCGCCGTCTCTCAGATCGTGGGAAAGCGCCTCACCTATGCAGAGCTAACGGGTAAGGAGGCGGCCTCAACCGCCGAAGCGTTCTAGGCAGGGTCGTGGGAAGCGGAAGGCTTGATCTTTCTCTTTGGACCGCGCCGGTTGGGGTTCGCGTCCACCTGCTTACGGTACTCAGCTTCGAGCCTCACTAGCTCTTCCTTGCTCACAGAGAGGACGCGATCAACTGTTTTAGTAAATGCTAAAAATTTACGATTGCGAAGGGACGGTGAAGCAAAAGAATCAATGGGAGTGCTTGACATTTTCTATCCTCCGCGATTCCAAGAAGTGAGCTGTCGATTGGCTGAAGGGTAACTCTCCGATCTCTGCAATATTGATTTTTTCTCCGCGCTTCATGCGACACATAAACAATTGGATGGTCACTCCCAGAACTTCGCCAGAGGCGGGGTCCAAACGCAAAATGTCGCCGTTTTCGTTTTCTACGGTTGTCACTTTTCCGCGAGGAGAAGAAAAAGTGACGTACAGGATGTCCATCTCTTTGCTGTAAGAGACCTTCACTTTTCCTCCTTCCGGAATAGAGGCTTCAGCATGGTCGGTGCACCGGGGACCTTTTGATAGATTGGTGCGCCCACCTGCGAAGTGTACACGGGGTCATCCAAGTACACGGTGGCGACATCGCCTTTCGTTCGCCCGACTTTTGGATTTTGCCCCGGTGGGTAATAGACAATTGCGCGAATCACGTCCGCGGTAGTAGCCATTTCAAACGCAAAAGCCAGCCCTGTTTTCGTACTGGGTCTTATCTGATCTGGGTCCCGAATTGTGCGCTCAATCTCCTGCTCGCGGCCCAGCAACTCCACCCTACCCTCTTCTTCTATGATGTGCCCTTGCCACTGATCCGCTGTACAGGAAACGTAGTTCCCCCACAAGTCAGGTGTACTAATTGGATGGGCCTTTCTTCGCCGTGGATTCCGTTTCTTGGGCGGCTGGGCACGCTTATTTGCCATCGATTTGTTTCACAATCGCTTCCAGTGCTGTAGATAGGGACTTCGTCTGCTCTTTTGTGAGCACGATACTCGCTCGAAGTTCGTGATGAGGTTTATGGGCATCCGCCAGAGACATCACGAAAACCTCGCTGAAGTTCAGCCGCACATCGTACGAACTGTTGAAGACACCGACAACGTTAGCGTAGATCGGCTGTACTCCGTTGGGATTCGTTAGAGGCAAATCGGACACTTGAAACTGCTTTGTCGGGATAGACTTGTGAGATTCCTGAGCCATGCTACCCAGAATACATTGAGACCGCCTGACTGCGAGTCCCACCAACGTAACGCTCTACAGAGCTAAGGGAGCAATCGGCCTGATGGGTCAACGATATTGCTGCCGTCGGTCCCCTCACTCCGTGAGGCACTTAGCCTCCGTATAAAATGGCATCGGGAGAATAGAAGGCATGAATATCGAACAGATCGTGGCGGAGCTTAATGCGGAAATTGCGCGGCTGGAGCAGGTGAAATTTCTGCTTACAAGAGATTCGGGATCTGCATCCCACAAAGGGTTGCCGACGGCACCGGCGCGGAAGAAGCGCGTTCTCAGCGCAGAGGCGCGGGAGAGAATTGCCGCAGCCCAGCGCAAGCGGTGGGCCGCTCAGAAGAAGGCGGCCAGGAAGGCTGCTTAGGCCTTCGGCTACTTCGCTGCATGCAATTGGTGACGATCGGAATGCGCCGCGTTCGGCGCGCGCGTCCGCGCGGTTGGCCCCACCGCCTGACCGTTCCGCAATCAATGACTGGCACGCCCGAAGGACGGACGTCTGTGATATCGATCACAGCCTTCCTGGACTTGGGCTGAGTATCTTCTCCCCACGGAGAGGCCGCGCCCAAATCCAGTTCAGAGCTAACTCTCTGCCCAAACCAGTCAGGCGTGTTTCCATTGCGGTCTTCGTCGTGAAGTGACAAGTTATTCGGTGACGGCCGACGGCAGATTTGTGAGGACACGGGTGCCAAATCGCGGTGCGCTTCGGATCGTCATCCAGCATCTCCACGCCAATCCCCGCTTTCCCTGGCGACTGGTTGCCTATGGGAACGGACGGATTTACCGGTCACCTGAATTCGAGTCCATGGAACGCTTGCTCGAGACGTTTCGTCGCGCTGTTCCGGGCTTTGCCCCTGGCGTTCTGTCCATTCGGAATGAAGCAGACGAAACCTATATTGCCTTCACCGCGGACATCGAGCTCGATGACTCTCAGCTTTCGATCCTCGGCCTGATCGACAGCCCGCCGGACGCATCGGGTCCCTCGTCAATTTGAATCACAGGAAGAGCACCGTGAACGAAGATCTCACCTGGGCTCGCGAGCACTGTTGTTCATTGAGTTCCGACCTCCGCCCCGAGACCCTGGGGATGTTTTGCCGCTCCTCTTTGCGCCGCCCCCCTGTGTTGCCGCCGCGCTTTCACCGATGTTGTTTCGTCTCGAAGCCGGAGCATGTACCAACGCCTCCGCACAATATATTTCGCTCCATCCAAGCCCAAATCCCTTTACATTCCGCGCCAGCCTGAACAAGGATGGAAGCACGTTCACGAACGCTCTCTCTTCCCCGAGACAGGAATCGCACACGACTGTGTCCGCCGATGCCACGGAACGAGTCATGACCCTCCCGCTCCTCGCGGCGCGGCGGCGGCTCGTGCTGGAGCGCGCGGAGGCCCCTGGCACTCCCCCCGACGAGGAACTGCTCCTGCGCGTGCAGCAGCAGGATGAGGAGGCACTGCTTCTCCTCTTCCGCCGTTATCATGCACTGGTCTTTTCAATCGGCTGCCGTATTCTCCGCGACGACGAAGGGGAAGCGGAGGATCTGGTGCAGGAGGTGTTCCTGCACCTGTTTTCGAAAGTGCGAACCTTCGACCCGGCCAAAGGCGCGGGACGCTCCTGGCTGGTGCAGGTGATCTACCGGCGTGCCTTCGACCGGCGCGGCTGGCTGGCCCGCCGGCACTTCTACAGTGGTACAGATTTAGAGAACAACGCGAATGCTCTGGTGGAGGAAGGCAATTTAGAGAACGAAGTGATCGAACGCCTGACCGTTCAGCAACTGCGAATTGCCTTCGATCAGCTGACCGACCGGCAGCGGGAGACGCTGGAGATGTTCTTCTTCGAAGGGCTGACTTTGGCCGAGATCGCGGAACGGTCGGGGGAGAGCGTGCAGAATGTCCGCCACCATTACTACCGGGGCCTTGAACATCTGAGGCAGATCGCCCGCAACATGGCGAGCGGCGGAAAGAGCAGTCAATGACAAGCGACGTCGGCTCCCGGCACGAATGCAATGAACAATGGGCAGAGCTCTGCGCTCTCTCCACGACCGGGGAACTGAGCGCGGAGGAAATGGGCGAATTGCGCGCGCACCTGGCGGTGTGTTCCGCATGCGCGGAGCTGGTGGAGGAGTATACCCATCTGGCTCAGGTCGCCATGGCCAGGCTGGCTTCGGATGACGCACCGGTGGAGCACCAGGGCGTTCATTCCATCCGCGAAAAGAAGGCGGAGCAGCGCTTGCTGGCCGCGCTGCACGCTGCGCCTGCCCGGGAGACGACAGCGCCGCAGGTTGTGCCAGTTCCGGCGGCACGCGATCAGGCGTGGTCCATGAATCGGCGGATTGCTTCGTCCCTCACCGCGGCTGCGGTGCTGCTGCTCTGCGTGGGCGGCGCTTATGAACTCGGACACCGAACGGCCCCTTCCGCGCATGTCGGTCCAGAGCACTCGGTCGCGGCGATGCATCCAGCCGCGGTGCCCGATCCCGAAAAGACCGAACTGCAACGGGAGCTGGTCGCCGCGCAGGCTTCTCTCCGAGAGGTGACCGAGACATCGGAGCGCACGGAAAAGCAACTCGCCGAGCTGTCCGATACGAAGGCAACGCTCCTCGCGCGGATTGACGATCTGGCCCGGAAGCAAGACACCGATACCGCCGCGCTGGCCTCCGTGAGCCAGCAGCGTGACGGCCTCCAGCAGCAATTGAACGATACTGCCGCGGCGCTCACGCGGGTCCGCGACGATTTGAGCCGCGCCCAGCAGGATCGCCAGGGAGCGCTGCTGCACGTCGCCAGCCTCGAAGGCGAGGTCAACCGGCTGAACGCGACCGTTGCCGTCACGGACAAGTCCGCCAGCGACAGCGACAAATTCCTCGCTCAGGATCGCGACATCCGCGAGCTGATGGGGGCGCGCCAGCTCTATATTGCGGACGTTTTCGACGTCCAGAACAACGGGCAGCGCAGCCAGCCCTTCGGGCGCGTCTTTTATACGAGGGGAAAGTCGCTCATCTTCTACGCCTTCGATCTTGAAAAGCAGCCAGGATACCGCGAAGCCCGGGCTTTCCAGGCCTGGGGCCGGCCCGACGACTCCTCGGGCAAGCCCGTCAGCCTCGGCATCTTCTACATGGACAGCGAGCAGAGCCGGCGCTGGGTGTTGAAGTCCGACAACCCGGACGTGCTCGCGCAGATCAACGCGGTCTTCGTCACCGTCGAGCCGCACGGCGGCAGCGTGAAGCCCACCGGCAAGCCGTTCCTCGAAGCCTACCTGCACTCGCTGCCGCCCAATCATCCCTAGGCGGACTGACGAGTGGCTGGTGACGAGAGAAAGCGCCTTGGGCAAAAGGGATATTCATATGGTTGGTCGTCCCGCAGGCGCAGTGGGGCGCCGCATGAGGCCCGATTCGGAGGCGTCGAGGAGCTGGCTCAAGATCGCCGACGATTTGCTTTGCGAGGGGAGGATTCGCTGCCGCCTCCGATCAGCGACCACCGCTGCTCGCCTTCGATCTCGAGGTCAGCTCGACGTTTGGCGAACTCCTCCAAATCCGGATTCGACGCATACTTGAGGGAGACCGCAAGTGCTTTGAGGCTGCGGAATGCTGGAAGTACCAGTGGGATCGGCCACGGAAGTCGATGATTCGCTGTAATGAGGTGCATGCTGCTGGTATGGCTGCGACGCTGGCGGCCACTATCTTCCAGCCCGTTACGGCCACAAGGACGGTTGCGGCCAGACTCGCAAACACTGAGATGATGGTGAGCGTAATATCCGTGACGTTGTTCGTCGCGCCGAAGTCAAAGCAACTATTTTCGTCCGTCTCGAATTTCTCGATGAGCTCAGATCTGCTGGGCACTTCATCGACCATAATGACCTTGCGGACAGTCTAGTCTCTAACCGATAAGTCGGTTTCTGCCAGAGTCAGCGGCCTATGGACCTCCTGAACAGCACCGCCAATCAGCACTTCCTGTCGAGAGCAGAACAGCAACTGAATGCCTCCAATCCCGACGCGCAACTCGCCAATCAGCGCATCTACTCCTTCACGTTGATGGATCGCGAAGCTCATCGCATCGAGCTCGACGACCCTCGCGGCAGAAGCATTTCGAGCAACCTCGCACTGCGTGATCTCTTCAGTTTTTCTGTGATCGAGGGGGAGCAGGATCGCCTCAATCTGGAGGCTCAGTTCGGTCGATACGAAGTCGGCATCAGGACGAATACGCTGGAATTGCTTCGCAAGCTGAGAACGGGCGAGCGCGACATCAGGAAAGAAGTGCTCGAACTCTTCGTCTCGAAGTTCATTAATGTCCTTCGCAACCCGTACTCCATTCACAAGGTCCTGAACACTCTCGGCGGACTGCTCGCCTATCAACCCACTGATCCTGTCCTGTTCGCACACTATCGTGCTGTCCTCGAAGGAAAGAAGCCCCATCAGGAGCATCTCTGCCGACAGCTTGGCATCGATGCCGCCAGCTATCAGCGCTGGCTCGCTGTACTTTTCATGGCGTTATTCCGTCCGGCTCCCGATCTCCCCAATCTGCTGGAAGGAACCATCAAACAGATCTTTGAGAGCCGAGCTCATAGTGCCCAGGTTGCGGTATTTCAATTCGTCGACGAACACGCAGAGAAGCGATGTCTGCTGTGCGATCGTGGCGTTATCAATCCGATCCCGGATGAGTCCGGCCTCTCGTTCAGCTTCAATCTGAATGCTACGGCCTTCATCAATTACACCTTCTTCGATATCGACCGGTTCGCGGCGGGTAAAGTCCCTCAGCATGTGATCGAGCGCTTTAAGGCCCAACCCAGAAACGTGCACCTCCAGTTCGTCACCAATCGGCTCGATGCGCTCGTTTCCTACAACCGCAACGCGGTCTATCAGCGTGCACGAAAAGTATTCTGTTCAAGCGCTTCTGTGTTCGGAGTGACGTGAGGCTCCCACCCACGAGAGCGGATCCGTTCCCTCCCCCCGAACGCCCCTCCCCGAAAGCTATGCGGACGTATCCCCAAATTCCATTTTTGTTCAGGGTTCCCCTTTTCGAGGAGGTTTGGCAGAGGCGGTCGGAACCCTTCAAGGTCCCTCCGCTGCGCTCCGAACGCCTGCGCCGCGCAACGACTTCTACCGATAGAGGCCGCCTTGTCCAGTCAATTCACCACCGCCATTCCGCGACGCCTGCCGCCGAGGCCACGCGACGAAGATCGCCGGCGGTAAGCGACGAAGATCGCCGCAAAAAGCGATGAAGACCGCCGGCGGCAAGCGACGACTTTCGCCGGGGCACCCCCGGCGCTCTGCCACTCCTCACTCGCCACCAGCCAATGTTCTGAGCGCCAGCTTCCTCTGAATGGCCGCGATCATCTTCTGGATCTCGGTGACCTCGGTATCGAGCGGAGCAATCTCCGAGCGTTGCACGAAGCCCAACTCGACCGAGAGCAGCAGTTGCGTCTCCAGCTCCGCGAGCGAGCCGCTCGCATGCGCCAGGAACTGTACGAACTCCTTCGTCCCCCGGCGAACCTGCCCCTCCGCGATATTCGACGGGATCGACACCGCCGCTCGCCGCATCTGCGAGCTCAGACCGAATTTCTCCTCGGCCGGCAAGCGCGCGGTAAGGTCATAAACCTTGCGCGCCAGCGCCATGCCCTTCTGCCAAATCAACAAGTCCTTGAAGTCGATCACCTTAGGCACGGGTGCGCCAGGTCTTGCCTGTCCACTGTCCACTGTTCACTCTCCACTAACAACAATGCGGAGAACGAAGCCAAAACCTGCCATGAAAAAACAGTGAACAGTCGACGGTGAACAGTGGACAGTAAGGCGGACTAGATACGCAGTTAGTGACGGTAATTTAATAGTTAATCATGGCAAGAACGCGAATGCCCATTCGCATTCTCGCTAAGGGAAGTGTGCGGTCCCAAGACTCCCCCCACTGTTCACCGTCCACTAACCACGGTCCACTGCCTTCTACTCGCTAGGAGAAGTGTGCTCAATCCGCAGCACACCACTGTTCACTGTTCGGATCACTGTCCACCGCACTCTTAAGAGCAGTGAACAGCGGACAGTGAACCGTGGACAGCGTCGCTCGAATAACGCTCCATAACTTCGATAATCGACCCCTGACTAACATCCCGTCCACTGTCCACTAATCACTGTCCACTCTCCAACTGGCTCTGTTCACTGTCCCACTCTCCGCCGTCCACTAGCTCTTGTTCTGAGAATCAGAACAAGAGCTTGAGGGCCAGTTGGAGTGACCGTGGGCCGCCAGTTTGGTACAGCGAGTTTAAGCCGCCAATCTGTGTGTTCAAGGTGCCTCCTGCGCCCCCAAATCCGCAACCGAAGCAGTTCGGGACGTACGGTCCGAAAGTCCAGTTGTTTTGCACGCCTGAAAAGCTCGCATGGTTGAGGAGATTGAAAGCCTCGGCGCGGAATTGTAATCGCAGACGTTCGTGTATCGGGAACTCACGCCGAACCGCAACGTTTATCTGCCACGCTCCGAACCCACGAGCATAGTTACGCGGTGTATCGCCCTCCGAATCGAAGCCGGGTCCTGAGGTCGGAACATCGAATGCGTCGTAATTGATAATCTTTCCGCCGGGATATTGTGAGCCATACAGGTAAAGCGGCTGCCCTGGCACGAGGTTTGGATGAAAATTAACCGAAGCCCCTGCTGCGGCCTCCACTGAGTGCTGATAGCTCTCACTACCAATTACATCGACGGGCAAAGCTGACCGAGCAGTGACGCGTGTGTCCAACGCCCAGTGCCTCAGCAGTTCCGACAATGTCGCGTTCGAGTACTGGCCGGGAACATCATAAGTCAGGGCTACCTGAAAGTTATGGCGGATGTCAAAATCCGAACTACCACGTTCTAGGAGATCACTCAGGTCGAAATTTGAGGACGCATCGTCAATCGAGTGCGAGTATGTATAGGAGGCAAGTGCCTGTAGTCCGTGCGCCAGGGTGCGCTGAAATAGCACCTGCAATGTATCGTAATCGGATCGCGGTCCATTCTTGGTGATAAGTGCGCCATCGCCGCCCCCCGGCCCGAAATTAGGATTTCCGTCGGGGGCAACAAAATACGTTTCTAACAAACGACGACCCGCAGAGCCGAGATAAGTAACCGTCAGGGCTTGCCTCTTGCCGAGCGCCTGCTCCAGGGCTACATTCCATTGCAGCGTATAGGGTAATTTCAGATTCGGGTCAAAAGCAGAAACAGTCGCGTCATATGGTGGGGTGATGCCGGGTGGCGGAAGGACCATTTGCGTGTTGGACAAAGGAAAAGCAACGTTTATAAAGGACGCGGAGGATGAGTAGCCGATTTGACCATAGCCAAATGCGCCGACGAGATTCCCTAGGTCGTAGAACACGCCAGCACCTGCGCGCAAGACCGTTTCGTGTCCCGGCGTCTGGCGCAATTGATAGGCTCCGCCGACCCTCGGTGCGAAAGCATGCCAGTCCGTCTTCCACAATCGAGTACCTGTCGGAGCGAGCTGCGCCGTACTTAAATCAGCAATCTGGTTCAGCGTATAGGGTGATGGTCCTGTCAGATTTGTGGGAGCGGGATTCACGTCCCAGCGCAGACCCAACGAAAGTGACAGCCGCGGTGTGACTTTCCACTCATCCTGTCCGAAGGACGAGAAATTCTTAAAGAGGGGCTGTACCGGCGACGGAGAGCGATTAAAGTTCAGGATGACGCCGCTTGAGCCAACATTGTTCGCCAAGACCGCTGCCTCACTTGTGAACTGGACATATTCGACCGCTAGTTGTGGGGTAGAAAATGTGGATAGCCTACGCCAATCCACCCCGAACTTCAGGCTATGCCGTCCCAACGTCCAACTGTAGGCATCCGTGAGGTTGTATTGCCGCTGGCTGTTTTCTGTCTGACCCAACCCTAAGGACGCTCTCCCACCAAAAGCAAGAGAGAAGTCCAAGTTTGATCCGTTTAAAGGAAGATTGGCGCCGTTAGGACCTGGCAGCGTCGTCAGATCGAACGGCGTCGCCCCTCCCAGATTCGTAGACGTGGCATTGGAGATCGAATTGACCTGAGTGATATTGAAGCGCAATTCGTTCGCTTGTGTGGATGTGACGAGGTTTGTGGCTCCGAAAGTCGCCATCCGGTTGTTAATCGTCGTATTATTTTTCACTGATCCTGAATATACGGAGGCTACCGAAGGTGTGCTGGCGTACCGCCCAAATATTTTGAACTTTTGGTTGAAATTGTGATCCAGGCGCGCACTAATACTGTCGATGGAAGAAGGATACGACTGGCCGATCTGAAAGATGCCCAACCCGTCGTTTAGCCCATCCTCACCTTTGTTCGCCACGGGAAAAGCATTTAAGACCGGTTGGAGCGCCGCAGGGGCCTGCTGGCGAAGCGCTTGGTCGGGAACCGATCTCGTGTAGAGTCCTTGTGGCGTCCAAAGGCGCAGTCCTTCATAAGAGAAGGAAAAAAAACTCTTGTCCTTGCCGTTATAGAGATGCGGAATTCGGATAGGTCCCCCGACTGTACCGCCGAAGTCATTTTGTCGCTCCTTTTCTCTCGGAACTTGCGGATTCTCCGCGTTGTTGAGCCAGTTGTTGGCGTCGAGCGCCTCGTTGCGGAAATAATCGAAGACCGAGCCGTGCCAGTCATTGGTTCCAGACCGCGTGGTGAAAGAAAACTGGCCACCCGGCGTGCGACCGTACTCAGCGGAATAAGTCGAAGTCGTGGCGCGAAACTCCTGCAGGGCATCGACAGAAACCATGCTCTGGGTCGTTCCCAGCGCCGTTTCCGCAGGCGTGGCACCGGCAAAGCCTGCGTTACCGTAAGTTCCACCAATAGTTCCAGGTGGTGCACCGACATTTGAGTTGACACCATCAACGGAAAACGCGTTCGCTTCTGTGCGTTGCCCATTGACTGTAATTTCACCGCCATTACCGGGGCTTGAATTTCCGCCACTGCCCGCATTACCCACCAATGCAACGCCAGGCACAAGCACCATCAAATCCTGCAAGCTCCTTCCGTTCAGCGGCATGTTCTCGACGAAGTCCCTGTCGATCACCGTGCTTACGGACGCGTCGGTGGTGTTGATATTGACGCCATTCGCATTCACCGTTACGGTCTCGGACATCGAGCCCACAGCCATGTGGAAGTTCATCTGCACCGCGTCCTGGGTGTGCAAAGTCAGCCCCGCCTCGATGATGCTCTTGAAACCGCGCTTGTCCACTTCAACCCGGTAAGGCCCGGGAATCAGCCCGGGCAGGACATACTGGCCGTCGCCATTGGTCTTCGTGACCGTCTTCACACCGGTCAGGGTGTTGATGGCGGTGATGCGCACGTTGGGAAGCACCGCCTTGGCCGGGTCGTCGACGCTGCCGGTGAGCGCGGCGCTGGTGGACTGGGCAAAGAGGGCGCAGGGAAAGAGCAGACACACGACCAGCGTCAGCGACCGGAAGAACTTCATGGAAAGCTCCTGAGGGCAGGGTCGAGGGACGAGTGGCTGGCGGCGGGCGGGCGCACTGGTCCCGCCACTGTCCACTGTTCACGGACCACTGCTGGTTTGAACGGCTTGTCCAGCTTTCGTCCCGGAGGAGGCGAGTGTACCAAGGGGCACGGGAATTCATGGGATTGCAAAGGTTTCGCGGAGGTGTGTCCCTGGCGAGACTCGTGGCTTGCCGGCGGCGATCTTCGTCGCGCGGCCCCGGCGAAAGTCGTCGCTTCCGGGATCACCCGTAACTCCTGTGCACGACCCATTCGTCGCGACGAAATCCCGTCGTTGAAATAGCCATCTCCCGCCCGCTAATGGGCGGACCCCGGAGCCCGATAGAGCACCTTAGGATCCTACGGCGATCGCTTCGCCAAACACTCCGCCAGCAGCTGGCGCGACGTCGGCGTATTCGAGATCCAGTCGTTGACCGTGAGCAGCCGCAGCACGAAGAGCAGTGATGAGGGGTGAGTGGTTAGTGACCAGAGAAGAGACCCCGCTAGCAACTCGCCCTCCCCCACTGGCCACTGGTCCCGTTGCAGGTGCTCGACGGCAAACCGGTCCGCCGCCACTTCCCGCTGCTTTTTTTGAGTTGCGTCGGTGTTGAGAGCGCCGCTGCCGCTGCCGTCGAACTCTCCCGCGTCATGATGTATGACGACTGGCATGTATCGCGACTGGCATGTATGACGACTGGCCAATCGGAATAGCTGCCGGCCGCTCGCATCGACTGGATGAGCGGTGCAGGCGCCGTCTACAATCGGTACGGGGAAAGATATGCAAACCGGATTCTTTGTTCGCGATGGCCGGATCTATGGTCCCGGCGGATGCACTCAGTTCCGCGTCAGCGAAACGAAGTACATCTGCAGTCCTGGCGGAATGACGCAGTTCCGGATTGGTGCCAGCGGCCGCATCGATGGCCCCGGAGGAAACACACAGTTTCGCGTGGACGCACCCGACCGCATTTGTGGGCCATCGCAGCGATTGCCGTGGGCGGGCTGACCGGCAGCTTCTGCAGCGTCTGGACTCCATGGACCCTTCTGACTGAAAAGACATGGTTGCGCTTGTTTTCCCATGGCCAGGAAAGTAAAAGTCGGAGACCGAAGGATCGACGAAGCCGCGCTGCTCGCCGAGCTGGCGGATATCGGGCAAAAGATCGAGGCCTGGGCAACGCAAAATGAACTCTGGCACGACAGCGGTTTCGTCACGCCCTTTCTTTACCATGACGAAGCCCCCCGGAGTGCCGAACCTTTGCTGCTGGTGTCGGAAGGTCCGATCGCCAGAGTGCTTTCCGGAGACGGCAGTCAGGAATGCCAGAGTGCCTTTGAGTCGATGCTGGAGAAACTCGGCTACTGGTACGAGCCGGCAAATCACTATTCCTTTATTTTCCGTCCCATGAATGATCGGCTGGACGAGGACTTCCTCCGTCTCCATCGGTGGCAGTGGCTCCAGCACCTGGCAGAGAAGAAAATGGTTGAGCTTCATGGCGAGGTCTTCGAATACTTTGGCAGGCACCCGGAAGACCTGAACAGAGTCGGATGGAGGCAGTTTGAAGAGTTGCTGGACGCCATCTTCAGGAATCAGGGTTTCTACACGGAGCTGGGTACCGGCGGCAATGATGGCGGAGTAGACCTCCGTCTTTATCGGAATCGCGCGATCCCGGAAGTTGTCACTCTTGTCCAGGCAAAGCGATACAAAAAGCCGATCAAGCTTGAGGCTGTCGCGGCTTTCCTTGGCGTCGCCGCAGAACAGCGGGCGGCAAGTGCGATTTTCGCTACGACCTCACGCTTCCAGCCCAAAGCACGGAAATTCTCCTTAAGCGTTGAACAGCGGGTCGATCTTCCCGGCGTGGAACTCGCGGATGCGTCGAAGATCGGCGAATGGTGCGCAGAAATCGGGCAAAACCTGAACAGCTATTTTTCAACCGGTCTCGCCGCTCCTCCGATCATCAGGGAGCAAACGGGCCCGAATGCTGGATCGATCGTGGTTGCCCATGGCGGCTGGGATTGCCTGATGAATTATTTCGCGATCGTCGAGGCCGACTTTCCGCATGAGGCGATCCTGCGGCCTGTTGGATCAGAATCCGTTTCGGGGGATGAGCAGATGGGAACTGAAGTGCCTTCCCAGTCGGCACGGGTGGTATGGACGCAGGAAGCTCGCTTGCTCGGGTTCAAGAAAGATCGCGGCGGCATCTGGGCGGATCGCAAATTGTTTGAGCCATGGGATGGGACGCCCCAGCCCTTCCATGGCGACTGACAGGCGTAGCCTTGTGACGCTCCCTGGAGGATGCGGCGTTCGTCAGACTCCGAAAGATTCCATGTCCGCCGCCTGATCCTCCACGTCCGTGGCCGAAGGGAAACATTGGCCGCTGTTGGCCTTTCGCAGAGGGAGATGAGCCGTTATCTGGCCATCATCTGGTGCTGCCCTCCCGAATCCGGCAGGGGTCGCGATGGGCGCCGCGAACGCCGACCCCTCGCGGAACGCCCGCACTGAACCCGCTGATCTCATTCGCCCACCGGCCGCCGGCGCGGCGATCTTCGTCGCTCCCGCCGCCGGCGGTTGGCATCGCTTCGGTTCGGCGTCTCCTTTCGCCTCGAGACGGCGACACTTCGTCTCGACCGAGTTCCGGGACCCGCAATACCGGCGACTGTCGGGAGTCACCGGGAGCGAGCTCGCACGAAAGCAGCAGCCGGACGGCCAAGCCATTGCGTTAAGGTCACGACCCTTGGAAAACCAATCAGCGGCCCGCTTGCCAGGTTGGTGAGCATACTCGCGGTAAAGCCGGGCAGTTCATCGGCAACCTGTTGCCAGGTCAGGCCTCGTCTGAGGCGTTCCTGTAAAAGAGCTTCATAGATCGCGCGCGTATCGAAACGAAGGATTCGATCCAACCCGGTTTCAGGCAGGCGCTCGTCCGGGCTGGCGCTTCGCGCCGGACCGGAAAGAAAACTCTCCGGTGTGCGCTTCATCCAGCGGAGCGCCTGCAGTACAACAGCGCTCGTGATCGATCGCTTTTTCAGCATGTCGCGGAACGTTCCCGGACTGATGGGGATCGAGGGTGTTGATTCGAACGGCCGGTTGATCTCCGTGGCGAGTTGTGTCCAGCTCAGGCCGCGAGCGCGCCGCTGCTCGTCGAGCGCCGCGTGGAAAGCGCGCATGTTGAACAGGTTCATGGACAAATACCGGCATGCTTCGGCTGATTCGACCGGGCGCTGCCTCTGCTGTCCATAGTCTATGGTCGCGAGGCGGACTGCCGAAGGGCCCGTTGGTCAGTGATGGTTGCGTGCAGGAGCCGATGTTGAGAGACTCAGTGCCCCGGAAATCCCCAGGCCCACAGAAGAGACGTACGCATCCCGCTGATCCCGCTCACTTCCTGTCTGGAACGACGACTCGCCGCCAGGAATCGAGCCTTCCTTGCAAAATCCTCGATAGCGCCCGCAGGTTCTGGGATTTTGGGACCAGGAGGCACAGCGGCTATGTCTCGTCGTTGGATAACCGGGATGATCCTCGCGGGATTAGCGGTTCCCTGGACCGGCCCGGCGGCCGAACCAATCTGCAGGAGTGGGATACGCGTCGAAGGCACGATCACCGATCCGACCGGAGCCGTGATCCCCGGAGCGCGAGTGCAGGCTGCGAGCGGAGAACGTACCGACGCCAATGCCTCGGGGCACTACGTCCTGCCGTGTATTGCCGGCACTTCGGCTCACATAACGGCGCAGTTTCCAGGGTTCACGAGCGTTACTTCAATCAGGAATGGACTACGCGGCAGCACTGTGCGGCTCGACCTGAAACTGCCCATCGAGAGGGTCCAGACCAGTGTGCAAGTGAACGCCGAGAGTGCGGGAGTCGATACTGAGAGCGCGTCCGCGGCGAGCGACCTGAATGCTGCCGACCTGGCGCGTCTTCCTGACGATCCGGATGATCTGTTGCGTGAGTTGCAGACGCTCGCAGGAGCGGCCGGCGGAGATCCATCGGCTACCACCGTGGTCGTGGACGGTTTTCAGAACGGCAGCGCTATGCCGCCCAAGAGCTCGATCGCCTCCATTCGCGTGAATCCCGATCTGTTCTCCGCCGAATACGAGAACCCGCTGTGGCACAGCGGGCGCATCGAGATCACCACCAAACCCGGCGCCGAATCGCTGCATGGCGCGCTGTTTTTCACCGGCAGCGCAGGGGCGTTCAATGCGACCGATCCCTTTGCGTTTTCGGCAACGCCGGCATCGAAGAAACGGTACGGCTTCGAACTCACCGGCCCCATCCTTCGGCGTAGAAGCGGATTCTCCCTCGCACTTGAAAAGCGGGACATCGACGAGTTCAATGTGGTCAACGCAGTCACCCTCGACACGAATGGAAATCAGACCCCTCTTCATGCCACCACACCCGCTTCGCAGCGGCTGTGGATCGGATCCGCGCGCTCCGACTGGCAACTGACGCCCAACGATCGAGTTACCACTTCGTTCTCCGCCAACGTAAATGACCTTGCCAACCAGGGAGTTGGCGGGCTCGTTCTTCCCGAGGCGGGCTACTCATCCCTCGCCAGCGAATACGATCTCCGTTTCACCAACCTGCAAACGCCGAATGCGAGTCTGCTGCATCAGACCCGCGTGGGCATCTCCTGGAAGAACACACAGCAAACGCCATCCTCCACTGCTCCTTCGCTCCAGATCGCGGGATTTTTCACCGGCGGTGGTGCTATCACGCAGAATGTCAACGATCGCCAACGCGATCTGGAAGTGGATGACGACCTCGCCATCACACACAGCGTCCACACATTCAAATTCGGTGGCGAAGCCATCGGCAACCTGATCAGCGACTTCGATCCAAATACATTCAACGGCGCGTTCGTCTTTGGCGGTGGCAGTGCGCCGCAACTCGACGCGTCCAACAACCCTACCGGCGAGATCACTACAATCAGCGGTCTCGAGCAGTATCGGCGCACGCTCCTGAGCCTGCCCGGCGGATCGCCGACCACGTATCAGCTCACCAGCGGAATGCCGCTGATTTCGCTTTCGCACTGGGATCTTGGTCTTTACGCACAGGACACCATCAAGCTCAAACCGAATCTTACCCTCGACGCGGGCCTTCGCTACCAGTTGTGGACAACGCCTGATTCGTTTGTCGAGTTCGGCCCACGGATTTCGGTCTCCTGGGCGCCTGACCGCAAGCAGACCTGGGTCATTCACACGCGGGCTGGCCTTTTTACCGGGTCGCAGGACCTCAGCGTTCCTGTCGACGTTCTGCGCCTGAACGGAAGTCGTCAGCGCGAGGTTTATGTCTACTCGCCCAGTTATAGCGATCCGCTTGGGTCGAGCCCCGGTTCGATTCAGGTGAGCACGGTGAACCGTTTTGCTCCCGGCTACGGCCAGACGCCCACGTTCCAGACGCTCCTCGCTGTTGAGCACGTATTTCCGCACCATTGGCACGCACAGGTCAACATCGACTATGGCGCGGCGTGGCAGTCGTTTCGCATCGTGAACATTAACGCGCCGCTGGTGAGCCCGGAGGTGGGTACAGGTCCCAACCCTACGGCCGCGCTGCTCGCGCCGCGGCCCATCGCTCCCAGTTTGAACATCAACCAGTATCAGATGTATGGGCACTCACGCGGTACGTATGACTGGGTCACGCTGGACCAGACCAGCATGAAGCGCTTCACCCTCCATCTTTACTACGCATACCTGAGCTTCAAAGAGGACGAACAGACGCCTCAGTCGAGTTATCGCGAGCAGGGCGAGGCCGGCCGGCCATGGTGGATGACGCGCGGGGGGCCGACCGTTGAAGGAAGCGTAACGCTGCCGTTCAGGATCGAGCTCGACAGCCAGTTCTCGACGCGGCCGGGGAAGCCCTACAACATCACCACCGGCACGGACGCCAATGGGGACGGCTCATTCAACGATCGAGCCGCATTCGCCTCCGCGCCCGGACCTGGTGTCTACAGCACGCGTTTCGGGCTGCTTACCTCGAACACCATCAACGGAAACGTGCCATACGACCTGGGCACGATGCCGCGAACCGTGCATCTCGACGCCAACCTGAGCCGCACGATCGCGCTCAATCCGCGCGCCAAGGACTACCCTCGCACGATGACGCTGAACGCGCGCAGCGCGAATCTGCTCAACCACACGAACGTGACCGCGGTGAATTCTGTGCTCTCATCCTCAGCGCTCGGAGCGCCGGTTGCCGCAGAAGCGGCGCGCCGCCTGGAACTCGGCGTGCGCTTCAGCTTCTGATTTCCCGGGAGGTCGGAGAACTTTATGATTGAGGCAGGCATGAACACGGCCAGGAACTCGGCATCGGGCACTTTATCGCTTCGCGTGAGCATCGCGGCCTTTTCCGGGCTGTTCGTGGCAGCGGTTGCGCTTGCGATCATCACCGCAAACGAGTGCCACTACAATCTGCTGCTCAGGCGGATCCACGCGTCCTACACCCCTTCGCTGCTTTACGGCCTGATTTGCTGGCTTTGGTGGATCGGCCTTTTGCTCGCACTCTGGCTTCCCGCCGAATCGCGATCACGTGTGTTGCGTTTCTCGCTCGGCGGTGTTCTGCTCAACACCGGTCTTGCCGCTCTCTTCGGCGTCGGGCACCTCACGCTGCTTCAGTACGAAGTGCGCATGGCCAGCGCGCATTGGCCGGCATGGGGCAGCCTTTACTCCTCGCTGCGGGTCACGACGCCCTGGCGTTTCGGCGTCGATCTCCTGATTTATGCGCTTATCTACTCATTCTCCGGATTTCTGCATTCGCAGTCGGAGGCGCAGCGCGCCATCGTGCAGGGGCTCAGCCTCGAACGCCAGCTTTCGCAGGCGCAGCTTAAGGCGCTGCAGATGCAGATGGAGCCGCATTTCCTCTTCAATACGTTGAATGCGATCACCAGCCTCGTGGCGCAGGGATGTAACGGCGAAGCGATGAAGACCCTGGGGCACCTGCACACCATCCTGCGCGTCACATTACAGCGCAAAGCGCCTGAAAAAGTGCCTTTCGCCGACGAGCTGCGCGTGGTCGAGAGCTATCTGGCGATTCAGCAGTTGCGCTTTCGAGGACGCCTGCAGGTGGAAATCGATACCGCCCCCGACGCGCTGGAGGGACTTGTTCCGTGTTTTCTTCTGCAGCCCCTTGTCGAGAATGCGATCCAGCATGGTATCGCGCCGAGAGCTTCAGGCGGTCTGGTGGAAACCCGGGTAAAACGAGTCGGCGACAAGCTCTGGATGCAGGTGAAGGATAACGGTTGCGGCCCGGGAAGTTCCGCAACGAAAGGGCATGGTATCGGTATGAAGAATACGCGCGAGAGGCTCGCTTATTTTTATCCTGGTACGCACGAATTCCATGCCTTGGCGCCTGCCGACGGTGGCTATGAGGTGACAATTCAAATCCCCTATGAGCGTGCAACGACATGAACCTCAGGACGGCCATCGCAGATGACGAGCCGCTGGCGCTCGACCTGCTCAGAATCCTGCTGGCCGAGCACAAGGACATTGAGCTCATCGCCGAATGTCGGAACGGTGCGGAAGTGGTCTCAGCCTTGCAATCGAAGCCCGTCGATCTGCTCTTTCTCGACGTACAGATGCCGGAAATGGGCGGCTTCGATGTCATCGAGCAGATTGGTGTACAGAAGCTTCCGCCAACGATTTTTGTGACCGCCTATCATGAACACGCAGTGCGGGCCTTCGATGTTCAGGCAGTGGACTATTTGACCAAGCCGGCAGATGCAGAACGGCTTGGGCGGGCATTGGGGCGCGTGCGCAGGAAAATCGCAGCAGAGGCGGCTCTGCTCACTCACGAGCAGTTTGCGGCCGTCCTGAATAGATTGCGGACCGGCAACGATTCGAAGGCCTACGCTTCGCGCTTCCTCGTGAAAGACGGCGAGAAAGAAATCCTGCTTCCCCTGGAGAAGATCGACTGGGTGGAGGCCGCGGAATACTATTGCTGCCTCCATTCCGGCGGGCGCAGCTACATGTTGCGTGAGACCATCTCCGACCTCAGCGAAAGAATGGACCCCGGGCGGTTCGTCCGTGTTCATCGATCTGCCATCGTGAATCTTGACCGAATCGGGGAGATCTATCGTGAAGGGACGGCGCAGGGCTCCATCCGCCTGGCTGACGGCCAGATTGTGAAGATGAGCAAAGCTGGCCGTGAAAGGCTTTTGGAACTCGGAAGGGTCACTTAATCCGAAGCGTGTCTGTGCGATCTTCATCGCTTCTCTGCCGAATAGCCGCAACCAGCTGCATCGGACCCGGGAACGCTTTTTCCCGGCGGCTCATCCCGGGTTCTCCATCGCTCTCAAAATAGGCCCGCTCCTTGCTGAAGGTTTGGCGGGCCGAGGAAGCGGTTAGCTATGCCGAGGATCGCACAACCGAAAGGAGCCGAATGTGACAGGCATCACTCGCGGTTGTGCTCACCTGATCGGGGCGAGATTCCCGCAGAGATCGAAACTCTGCGCCCGATGCGCGCTCACCTGGCGCGATCCACCGCACGCAGACCACTTTCAGGGACCGCGCTGACCATGGATCGCACTCTCGCGACCTCCTCTCCTAACAGTCGGACTGCGGCCTGCATCAGAGAGGGGTTCGATTCCAGCACGGCTACCACCCGGTCGGATGGCACAAAGCCCAGCTCCGAATCCTCGAGCACCTTGGCCGTCGCGCTATATTGACCGTTCAGCGCGGCGGGCAGACCGAGAATGCGCCCCGGTCCGTGCAGGTCGATGGGCGTCACATCGTTCGCATCGATCCACACCAGCGCGACTCTTCCCGATCGAATCAGGTAGACTGCCGTCCCGGGATCGCGGTTCTGGAAGATGACCGTTCCCTTCGGCACCGGCGCGGCAATGGCGACGGCGTTCAGTTCAGCGAAAAGGTCTGTCATCCGGCCTCCCTGGCTACTGGGGTGATAGCGGGTCTTAATCATCGCGCTGAATGATGTGATATTGATTACAGCCCGCTCATCCACCCGCCATCAACCCAGTGGTCTCGTCGAAATCCGGCACAGGGATTGTAAGGCGAGAGACAGGATCAAACCCACTCCGGCCTGTTGGTTCCATTACGGTTGTGGGCCTTTCTGCCGAAATTCGAGGCAACCGAGCTGCTGGGAGGATCGCCCATCCTGGGCCACCTCTCGGAAGCCTTCCGAATCACACGGTCTTCGGCACCGGAGGTGAGCTACGACAAAGCGCATCCTGTTCGTTGATGACGAAGCCTCGATCCGGCTGACGCTGGCCGCGATCCTGAGCAAGGAAGGTTTCGATGTAACGGCGGCAGCCAGCGTTCCTGAGGCACTGCAGGCCATGCAGAACGATCAGTTCGACATACTGCTCTCCGATCTCAACATCGGGCAGCCCGGCGACGGGTTTACGGTGGTCAGCGCCATGCGCAGAGTTCAGCCGCGGGCGCTGAGCTACATTCTCACCGGTTATCCTGATTTTGAAAATGCTCTCGCGGCTATACGGAGCCAGGTGGATGACTTTTTCACCAAACCAGTCGATGTGGCCAGGCTGATCGAGACATTCCGGGGTGCCGTGCCTGCGCCACCGCGTGTGCGACGCCCGGTATCCGCGAAGAAAATTTCAACGATCATTCGCGAGAATCGTGATCGGGTTGTCGAATCGTGGGCGGCGCGCTGTTCGGCGAACGAGGAACTGTCGACGGTTCGTCTGTCGCGGAGCGAGTTGGTCGAGCACGCGCCTGAACTGCTGCTCGAAATAGCCGATCGTATCGAAATTCACCCTGAACAGCCCAGTAAGTGGGCTGTGGAAGTTGCGGCCAAACATGGCATCTCGCGATGCCGCCAAGGCTACGCTCTTCCGATGCTGCTGGTGGAATCATCGATCCTCGAAACGACGCTCTCCGACCTCATGCAGGAAAACCTGCTCTCGATCGAAATCAGCACCCTGATTCCCGACCTTCACCAGATGTCCGATGCCATCAACGGTGCGGTTGAGACCGCGGTACGGGCATTTCTGCAGGCTTCCTCCGAGCCGAACCAATAGCAGATGATCAGGAAAGGGTGGCCGAAGTCGGCGATTCTCATCCCCTGCCTCGCCAGGCGACTTCCCTGATACAGAGAGCATTGCATTCGAGGCGCGTGTTGTTCACCGGTGGTCAGGTCCCGCAGCCAGGCGTTGCGGCTGGTCAACCGCACCCCAATTCCAAGTACTGATCCTCGCGGCTGAGCCACTGCCGAGGAACCAAAGTACAGAAGGGTCAATCCAGGTGGCATATACTGACCGCGTGAAAATTCAGGTTCTTTCGAACGACGAACCGATCATCCAGGCTCTAGCCGGAACCGTTGACCCCGCCTTAAAGGCGAATGTGGGCACTCCCAGTTACGTTCCTGGTGCAGTCGGCAGCTGGTGGCAGTTGCTGGTGGATATAGGGGCGATCGGTCTCCCGTTCGGTGTCGTCGGAAATCTCATCGCCAGCTGGATCTGGGAGGCCAAGAACAGAGCTCGTGAATCTCCCATCACGACCATGAATCTCTCGAGGCCCGGCAAGGTGAAGATGGTGCTGTCCACCCGCGGTATTCCCGTAGAGGTTGAGATCGAATCAGACGATCTTGAAGCGATCCGCGCGACTGTGGAATCCGCTCTTCGAAATGTCGATCAGCAGCAGTGAACTCATCGGTTTGCTGCGCGGCACCCTGCCAGCCGCAGCGCCTTCCGAGCGGGGGGTTATTGAGACCTACATCGCTTTCATTGATCGACAGGGTGTTATTGCCACGCAGGACAGTGAAGCCTCACGGTTCCTGGAGCGGACCGCGGGCAATTTTCATGATCGATGGGAACCAGATGTAGCGAGCAATGTTCAGAGCGTCGAACTCTACGGAGTTGATGTTCCCCTGATTAACGCCTTCGCTCGTAAGGAAGAGGGTGTGGAGCAGATCGTCCTCTTCGAAGGCATCAAACAGATCGTGATGTTTCACGCCCATCTCGTCACGGTCCTCAATCTCCTGAACAGGCTCCGTGGTGACCGGTATGTGAACATCGACGGATGGAAGGAAGAAGAGGCTGCCGCATTTTCGCTCGCCGCATTCTCGCTGCTTTACGAATACATGAAGACCGGTCAACCGTTGATTGCGATCGGCGATATCCTCGGCCCCAGGGCCCTACAAAACACCCGGCTGGGTTACGAGGCGGCGATTGCTTTCATACTGGCGCACGAGGTGGGACACCTGGCGCTCGGGCACATCGGCTCCTCGGGAGCGGTATCGGAGCGCAACGGCATATCTCTCGCCATCGAGGAAACCATTAACGATTACCAGCAACGGGAGTTCGAGGCGGACCGCTATGCGCTCTTCGGATTCAGGGAGCATCTTCGCGTCCCCCTGATGTCAAGCGTGATCTTCTTCTTTGGTCCGCTGGCTTTCATAGAAGCCTTCGTGGGACCCCACGATCCCACTCATCCATTGTTCACGAATCGTGCCGCGCACCTTGCATCCCTGCTGCCCAGAGATACCGAGGACGGCATGGCCGTCGCGAACATCATTCGCAGCCAAACCGAAGGATTCAGACGGGTCGCGGCAAAGAGGGGTGCAGCAGGGGAAGACATTCGTCCCCGAATCCATCAGACGATGCCAGTTGAGTTGGCTTACCGTGTCATCTTCGCCGTAAAAGAGGCCGTGGCATCTGAAATGGGAATTCTGGATTTAGAAGATGAGCCGCAGGTTTCAGAAAGCCTGTAAACAACGCAATCGAGCAGTCAGCCACCCGACCGGATCGATGGTTCGATCTGGGAGTATGCCCGCGAACTGTCGCTCGCTTACCAGTTCGGAAGAGAATAATTTTCGGCGCCAGTGATACCTGTAAATATTCTCGCAAAGCAGCAAAATCCTGAGGCGAACCATGAGAAAACTCAGGTATGCTGCGCCCAGCGAGCCAGTCTCGGCCGATGAGCGATTCGCCCCAAACTTCCGATCCTCAGACATGGGAAACGCTGAATGCCCTCAGCGATGCCGAGGTTCTCGCGCGGCTGGTCGCCGGCGAGGCCAGTGCGCTGGCGGTGCTCTTCGATCGTTATCACCGCCTGGTGTTTTCCGTAGCGGTCCGCATGCTCCACGACGAGGGCGAAGCCGAGGATGTGGTGCAGACTGTGTTCCTGAATATCTTTCAGAGCGCGGCAAACTTCGATCCCCGGCGCGGCACACTCAAAGTATGGCTGCTGCAGTATGCCTATCACCGCTCCATCAACCGGCGGCGGATGCTGGCGGCGCAGGGGATCTATCGCTGGGAGGAACTGGAGGACAGCTTCCCCGTCGACCGGGTGCCTGAGCCGGAGCTGGTGCGGTACTGCGAGCAGTTGCTGAAGCGGCTCAAACCGCGGCAGCGAGAGGTCCTGGAGCTGACTTATTTTGAAGGACGAACCACGGCGGAAATTGCCGCGGAGCAGAACCGGCCGGTAGCGCATGTTCGGCATGATCTCTATCGGAGCCTGGCCAGGCTGCGGTCCGCAGTGGCGAAGTCAGAAAACCACGACGTCAGCGGCGAAGCCGAGGTCCGGAAAAGGAGGCGAGCCATTGCCGACACACCCGCGCTTTGAAGAACTCTGTGCTCGGGCCGATTCCGGGCAGCTCTCCGCCGGCGAAGCCGAGCAGATGGCAGCGCATCTCGAAGACTGTGCCGTCTGCCGCAGAGTGCTGAGGGAAAACCGCCGCGCCGCCGACACCGTGATGCCCCGCGTGGTGCGGGTTGCTTCGCGCGAGGCGCAGGTCCCCGCGGGAATGCGGGAACGGTTCCTCGCCCGCGCCGCTGCTGAAGGATTGTCCATCCCCGCCGGGCCCATGATCGCAACCGCCACTCCCGTCAACGCCGCGCGCGACGAGCAGGACTCCCGGTCCTCGCGCGAGCGGCAAGCTCCGGCCTCAGTCTTTCGCTCCTGGCGGGTCCCGGCCCTCGTCGCCGGCGTCGCGGTCTGCGGCTTTCTGCTGGGCGCGGCCGTCCGGGTTCCCTGGCATCGAACGCCGTCGCCTGTCGCCTCCGGGAAACTCGCTGCGGTCCCCCCGCCTGCAGCCTCGGCCGCCGATCCCGATCTCATCCGGGTGCACGCCCTGACTGCGGAACGCGACCGCCTTGCGGCGCAAACGACCGATCTGGCCCGGCAACTGGAAGCGGTCGAGAACGAGAAACGGCAGACAAAAGCCGGTCTCGAACAGCAGCTGGCCACAGCCCAGACCGAAGCCGCGCGTGATCACAACGCGCTGGCAGAACAAGCTGCAACTCTGAGCGCCCGCGCCGCCGATCTCCAGTCGCAGCTGGCTGCGGTCCGCGAGGAGCAGTCCCTTTCCGAGACCGACCTGCGCAACGCGCGGGCGAAGACGGCCGAATACTCGGCGCGGCTGGATCTGCTTCAAACGCAGACGCGGAACCAGGAAGCGGTCCCCATGGCCAGTCCCGACGGGGTTGCGAGCCTGGTCGCCGCCCGCAATCTCCACATCATCGATGTCTACGACGCGAACGCTGCCGGGAAACGCCAGCGCCCCTTCGGGCGCGTCTTCTACGTCGAAGGCCGCTCGCTGGTCTTTTACGCTTATGACCTCAACCTCGCGCACGCACGGAAGGACATCACTTTCCATCTCTGGGGCGAACAGGCCGGCAGCAAAGAAACCACACTCAGCCTCGGCGTGCTCCATGACGACGATCCGCGCGAACAGCGCTGGGCGCTCACCTGCAACGATCCGACGGTCCTCGCGAAGATCAATTCCGTGTACGTGACCGCGGAATTGCCCGGCCGACAGAGCGATGCGCCGCGCGGCCCGCGCGTGCTCTACGCCTACTTCGGCGCAGCGGCGAATCATCCCTGACGCTGGTGGCGCCAGCGTGTCGGAGCTTTTTGGGCGACGGCTGATGGCCTTCGGGGCCGGAATCGAAAGGAGCTATGCGGGCTTTCTGATCTCGTCTGCGCGGCTCGTTTGCCGTGCTCTTACTCCTTATTGCTGACGAGAGAGAACATGGCCCCCTGAGGATCCTGTCCGTTGATGATCCATCCACCGCCTGGCACCTGCATGGGACCATTCAGGACCTGGCCGCCGCGACTCCTGACGCGCTCCACCGCGGCACCGATGGAGTCGACGTTGAAATAGAAATTCCAGCAGGAGACGGGAATGTGGGGAGGCTTGGTCATCATGCCGCCGTCACCCATTTCCTTGTGTTCGCCTTCGTCGAAGATACGATAGGCCCCCATGGGCCCCATGTCCATGTCGCTGAGCTTCGTCCAGCCAAAGAGCTTGCTGTAAAAGTCAAAACCGTTTTCGAGATCCGTGGTGCAGAGTTCGTGCCAGCCGATTGTCCCGGGAGCCGGCGGAACCGGGCGTTCCGGCGAAGGCATAGCCGGGTCCGGCGTAAAGACACAAACAGCGGCGCCCTGAGGGTCCGACATGACAGCGAAGCGGAGCATGCCGGGAACATCGGTGGCCGGCCGCCAGAGCTTGCCACCGGCGGCAACGATCTGTTCTATATGGGCGTCGACGTCATCGACGACGATGTAGCCGACCCAGGCTGCGTGCCCGGGGAGCTTCAACATGCCGGCCATGCCCACCCCCTCGACGTTGAAGGTGGTGTACGGAGTACTATCGATACCCGGTGTGCCCGGCATTTGCTCCGCGGTCCACCCGACGACGTCGGAATAGAATTTGCCGGCTGCCTCTGTGTCGCTGGTCATGAGTTCGTACCAGCTGAATTTGCCCTTTGGCGTGAACATGGCGAACATTCTCCTGGTTCGAGGACGCAAAACAATAATCGGCGTCCAGCCGACTCGTCGTTGATACCAACGGAATTGGACAGGTGTCAACCGGGCTTTGGTTAAAGTTGATGCGCAAAAACTGCACTGATCAGTGACCAGTTCTGGAGCCAGCGAGTTGCACCCACCCTTTCCCGGGAGGATCGCGAAAACGCCCTCCGGAGCAGTAGGCGGTGTCGGCTCGCTGTACGTGACCTTCACTTTCCGTCCGGATGTTCCGAGACGCTCAGCGTGTTCCCGTCGGGATCTTTGAACCACGCAACTTTGGCGCCGGTGGGCGAGCCCCAGACTCCGGAGTCGTCCTGCTTCAAGAACTCATAGCGTTCGAAGTGAACTCCGACTGATTCCAGATTGCGAACGGCCGCTCCTATATCAGGAACCTGCCAGCCTAAGACGGTGCCCGATGCCGGCGGAAGTTCTTTGCCCATCCCGAGGCGAAGCATGATGCCATGGGCATCGAAGACCAGGGCAAAGGGAGGCTCCTCGCTGACCAGGCGCAGGCCGAGTGTGTCGCCGTAGAAGCGCTTTGCCCGCTCGACATCCACAATGGTGACAAACGCGATGATGTTGTATTCGCTGAGTCCGAGTTGTTTCGTCATCGAGCGATGATGAGGGAATCTTCGCAATGGCGCAAGAATGGTAGTCCGCCATAATATATCGCTCATGCGACAGCGCGGGATTCTTCGAGAATTCGATCCGAAGCGCGGCGTCTCCATCGCAACCCTCGCCTGGGAATACTCCGCAGGGTTTCAGGTCCCCGAACATGCACATGGGGCCGATCAGCTGATCTACGCTGTCCGCGGAATGATGGAAGTATTTTCCGGGAAAAGCATGTGGTTGATCCCTCCCCACTTTGCGCTCTGGATTCCGGCAGAGATCCGCCACCGCATTCATATGCCGGGCCCGCTTTCGATGCGGACTTTATATTTCCGGCCGGGACTGGTCCGTACGCGCTCGCCGGGCAGCGCGGTGCTTCACGTGACGCCCTTGTTGCGGGAGCTGGTGCTGGAGACGGTCCGCATCGGGACCCTTCGCGCGAGGCAGCACCACGAACGGGCACTGCGCGACCTCGTTATTCTGCATCTTGAAACCGCGTCTCCGGTGCCGACTTTCGTGGCGCTCCCGAGAGACGAGCGAGCCCTTGCGCTCGCTCAGGCGGTACTGGCAGCGGTTGGCGACACCAGGCCTCTGGCAGCTCTTTGCCGCGATGCAGGAGTGAGCGTCCGGACCATCCAGAGAATATTCCGCAAAGAGATCGGCAGCGATTTCGAATCATGGCGCCGTCAGGTTCGGCTGACCAGGGCGGTGGAGTTGCTTGTCTCGGGCCGTTCTGTCAAGGAAGTCGCCTGCAGCGTCGGGTATCGGCAATCCAGTGCCTTTGTAGAGAGCTTTCGAAGAACCTTTGGCGTGACGCCAAAGGCGTGGACTTTGAAGCTGGAGAAACTAAACCACGAAGGCTGGAACAACCGGTATTCCGATGGGTCGGGATCGACAGGAGCAGGGCAGGGCACGCTCCGATCCAATCCAACCCTTGAAGCGTTCGACAATTGAACAACCGCCCGTTGGCAAGAGCGGAGCGTCTAAGGGCAAGAAGCGCGTGACCTGCCTTTGAAGATCTTTGACGTCGCCGACCTCCGCAATGGTCGGACCGTCTGTGGAGCCTATGCTTGCTCGATTCACTAGGCGAGGCGACGGCATCCGATCAGTCGGGTACCTTAGACCTTACGAACGACTAGTAATGTTTGTGATCCGTCGATCGACGACAAATCGGTATAGCAGAGCTTTAGACAGCGCGCGCGTTGCTCATGGCGATATCCGGGTCGAACCGACATCGCGGCGGCAGGAGAACCCATACTCCACCGCTCACCTCGCTGAAATCGGAGTGCCGAGTGAGATTCCCTGCACAACCGAGTCGGCACTCACGCAGCGCACACACCAGCCCGCGAACGATGGTCGCTTCAGTCGCCGGATGCTTTCACCAGAATCACGGTTGCGTCGTCCTGCAGGCCTGCACCGTTGGCATGGCTGCGCACCTCGTCCAGGATGGTCTCCGTCGAGGCGTCGGCGCGCGACATGTGGTGGCGCAGCCGTTCGGCGCCGTATTCCTCGCTGTCCGGTCCGGCCGCTTCGGTGATGCCGTCGCTGTAGAGCAGAAGCCGCGCACCTGCGCCGAGCTGAATCTCGGTGTCGGAATACTCTCCGAAGGTCAGGCCGAGGGGCATTCCTGATTCTGTCGGGAGGAAGCAGGCACCGGTATGGTCGATGAGCAGCGGTGGCAGATGTCCGGCGCTGGCGAATCTCAAGGTTCGCTTTGCCGGATCGAGTACCGCATAAATCAGCGTGACGAATTTGCCGGATGGAAAGTCCTCCACCATCAGCCGATTCAGCTTATTGAGAATCTCGGCCGGAGACTTACAGGTATCGGCAAGAGATCGCAACATGCCCCGGGTAGCGGACATCAGCAGGGCTGCCGCCATTCCCTTGCCGGAAACGTCGGCCAGCACGAGAGCCCAGGAGCCGTCGTCGAGGGGAATGTAGTCGTACCAGTCGCCGCCGACCTCTCCCATGGGAATGGTGAGGCCGCTGACCAGGAATTCCGGGATCAGGGGCGACATCCTGGGGAGCAGAGCCTGCTGGATGGTTCGGGCTTCCCCGGCTTCGCGGCTCATCCGTTGCCGTTCCTTCTGTTCCTGACCGAAGCGGCGCGCATTGTGGATGGCCACGGCGATGTGATTCGAAAGAGAGCGCAGCAACTGCAACTGCGCGGCCGGAAAAGCGTCAAGCCGATGATGCGAGGTGCTGAAGACGCCCACCAGGCCGCCATCCACATGCAGCGGAATCGAAACTTCGGACAGGGTGGAGGGCTCGCAGGCGATGTACCAGGGATCCACGCGAACGTCGGGCGCATAGTGCATTTTGCCAATAGCCGCGGCGTGGCCAACGGTTCCATGGCCTATTTTCTTCCGGCTGCCCCGGCTGTGGTGAGTGCAGCCGCATACGCTGGCCAGCACCAGCTCCTGGCTGGCCTCGTCGTGCAGGTAGAGGCTGACCTCGAGACATCCGAACGACCGCGCCACATCGGTGACAATCTTGTCGATCAGCTGATCGAGGTCGAGGATGGAGGATATCTGCTGGGCGGCCTTTTGGAGCCGGAGCAGATCTTTCACCTGCTCCCCATGCAGTTCGTTGTCTTCAAAACGGTTGCGATCGGATAATCCGGGACTGGTGAACATACACCGCTCGCTCCTGAGTGCGGATTGCACGCTCGCTGTTCGATGGTCTGTATCCGGGATGGACTCATTTTCGTGCGGGAACACGCAGTCGTCCCGCGAGCGGGCGCTGACTTTCCGGGATCCCAGGTTCTTGCCAAAATGAACTTCGTTGCCGGATCTTTTTGGCCCAACCGTGATTTCGCATAGTTCACAATGTCAAAAACGGGCGTGATGTCGTCTCCGGCGAAGAGCATCCACCACTCGGAGTGAATCGGGCGCATCCTGCTGATTTCGAGCTCGCTTTCGACATAGCCCATGCCGATCATCTTGTCGGCGACAAGGACGACGGCCTTGCCGTTGTCGCAGATGGCCGCGTTACAGGTCGTCATACGTCCCCTCCATGCGACCGCGCATTGTGTCTCGCTGGAATCCGCGGGCATTTTGCTCTCAGGGCGGCGCGCACACCCAAGGCTCCATTGCAGCAAGGATTCCAAGATGGCATCACGGAGACAGCTCGGCACCGGCCATCCGCACCACTTGCAGACCCCGATTGCGAATATTCCGTAAATCGCCCCTCCGGTGGTAACTTCCCCGCAGCCCGCGGGCATACGGGAGCACACGACAGCAGGGACGAGTGGGAACCAAGCGACGAAAACCGCCGGCGGTAAGCGACGAGTTTCGCCGCAAAAAGCGACGAGGATCGCCGGCGGACACCCCGGCCAACTCAACACTCACCACTCGCCACTGTTCACTGCTTCCTGGAGGACCACCGCATGCGCCCCACCCGGACTCTGGTTTTCTTTCTGGCGTTCCTCTTGCCACTTGCCACTTGGCACTTGCCCCTCCTCCACGCCCAGAACGAAACCGCCACCATCTCGGGGCAGATCGTCGACCCTTCGGGCGCCCTCGTCCGCGGCGCCCAGGTCGAGTTGCACAACCAGCTCCAGGGCACCAAATCCATGACCGTGACCAATGACGCGGGGATCTATCTCTTCACCGGCGTCGAGCCCGGGCACTATTCGGTGACCGTGCGCAAGCGCGGGTTCAGCCAGGTCGATCTGGTCGGCCTCACCGCCAACGTGCAGGATCACATCGAGCAGAACTTCAAGCTGCAGATCGGCTCGGTCTCGGAGAGCGTGACCGTCGAAGCGAGCCACGTCAACATCAACACCACCGACGCCTCTGTGAGCACGGTGATTGACCGGGACTTCGTCGAGAACATGCCGCTGAACGGGAGAAGCTTGCAGGATTTAATGGTCCTAACGCCGGGTGTAACGTTGGTTGGCGCGTTAGGCAATGGCGGCGTTCAAGGACCAGGTGTTGCCGGGGAGCTTGTGGTAAACGGGCAGCGCACGGAAGCCAACTCTTTCAGTGTGGATGGCGTCAGCGCAAACGTGGGTACGGGGTCTGGGTTTGGCGGTGCGGGCTACGCTGGCGGAACTCCCACAGAAACTGCCCTGGGCACAACGCAGAGCATGGTGTCCGTCGACGCTTTGCAGGAGTTTCGCGCGACCACTTCTACCTATTCCGCCGAATATGGCCGGACGCCAGGCGGGCAGTTCTCCTTTACTACTCGCTCCGGGACCAACGACTGGAACGGCTCGGTGTTCGATTATTTTCGAAATGAAGCATTGGATGCCAACAACTGGTTCAACAATGCGGCAATTCCCCAGGTGCCGAGAGAAAAGGAGAGGCAGAACGACTTTGGGGGAACGCTCGGCGGGCCGATTTTTATTCCGCATCTCTACAACGGTAAAGACAAGACTTTCTTCTTCTTCTCCTATGAAGGTCTGCGTTTGTGGACGCCGCAGGGCCTAAGTACCTCTTCAGTCCCTGATCAAGCACTTCGCCAGCAAGCTCCCGCGGCATTGCAGCCGGTTTTGAACGCGTTTCCCGTGGCTAATATGGGTGAAGACGGGCTAAATGACGGTCTCGGGATCTATCAGGTTGGGCAGTCTTTTCCTTCTTCGATAGACTCTCCCAGCATCCGTGTCGACCACAACTTCAGCGATAAATTCAAAGTTTTTGCGCGGTACGTGGATACAGGGTCGGTCACCTCCACGTTTGGCCAAGCAGTGCAAAGAGAAAATATCATAAACAATCGCCTAGTAACTGCTGGAGCAACATATCTAGTCACGTCCACGCAATCGAACGAGGCTCGCTTCAACATCACGCAAACCAATTCGATCCAGAATTACGTTTCCACAAGCCACGGAGGTGCGACATCGTTTGATATCACGACACTACCCGGACCGAACGGTAACAATCTTCCCGTCGTTGGATCGTCAGTCGATGTTTGTCTGTGCTTTGGCGGCTACCCGAGTTTTGATCTAACCAATACATCAGGTAAACAGCGGCAGTACAACATAACGGACAGCTACAGTTGGACAGTAGGACACCACAGTCTGAAGTTCGGAATCGATTGGCGGAGGCTGAGTACGTATGCGAGCCCGATTCTTGCGAGAGAATTTGCCGAATTTACAAGCGAAAATGCAGTGTTGGCAAACGATGTGGGAGCTAGCGGATACATTCAAGCCTATTCGCAGTCGCCGTCACCCGTTGAGCCACTGTACAAAAACTTTTCCGCATTTGCTCAGGACGAGTGGAGCGCAAGTACCCGATTGTCACTGTCGCTGGGACTGCGTTGGGATGTCAATCCTGCCCCGACGAACCAGGCTGGCCCACCGCCCTATACCCTGAACGAAATCACGGATTTGGCGACGGCACAGCTGGCGCCCGCAGGCACAACGCTTTGGAAGACGGACTGGCATGGCTTCGCCCCGAGAATTGGGGGGGCTTATAAATTGCGACAGACGCCAAGCCGCGAGACGGTCCTACGTGCTGGGTTTGGGACGTTCTACGACATGGGCAATACCGAGGGCAGCATAGGGTTCGGTGGAATTGGTTTTCAATCCTCTGTGGTTTTGCACAACGTCGGTTTCCCTTTAGCCTCGCCGCAAATGACCCTGCCGGCGCCCAGCATTACGCCCCCGTACAGCACTAGCGTCTTTGCTTTTGATCCGAATCTCAAATTGCCCTACACCTTGCAATGGAACGTTGCATTCGAGCAGGCACTGGGCAGTAGGCAGGCTGTGACTGTGAGCTATATCGGGGCCGCGAGTGGACGTTTGCTAGAAACCTATATAAATTTCGTAACAGACAATCCAAACTTCTCTTCCTCCGGCTGTTGTGCCTACATCACGCGCAATGGTCCAACGTCGGGCTACAACGCATTGCAGGTCCAGTTCCAGCGAACCGTAGCCAACGGTTTGCAGGCGCTTGCCTCTTACACTTATGCGCATTCGATCGACGACGCATCTTCAAACTTTAACCTCGGTGACTTACTGGAGCGAGCGAGCTCGGACTTTGATGTTCGACATAACTTCCAGGCGGCAATTACTTACGATGTTCCAGGTGAACACGCGAACCCAATGCTTTCAGCATTGCTTACCCACTGGGCTTTCGACACTCGTGTCACTGCGCGGTCGGCTTTGCCCATCGATTTGACTGGAAACGAGACTATTGACACTGGAACGGGCGCCTACGTCAACTTTCACCCTAACCTCGTACCTGGCCAATCCCTCTATCTCTACGGGTCACAGTACCCCGGCGGAAGGATTATCAACTACAATGCGTTCAACGTCCCAGCATCTGGTCCCGGATTTGACTCAGAGGGAAATACGCCCCGTAACTACGCTCGCGATTTTGGAGCGTGGCAGGTAAACTTTGCCGTTCGACGGAACTTTCCGATCCACGAACGCTTACACTTGCAGTTTCGGGCGGAAGCTTTCAATCTCTTCAATCACCCGAGCTTCTCGGGCATTTCTAACAACTGGTTCAATGGCCCGTATAGCCCCCAAAACCTTTACGGTTTCGGCGCCGCCACGAGCACCTTGAACAATACTGTCGGTGGGCTAAACGCGCTGTATCAAACCGGTGGCCCGCGCTCGTTACAACTCGCGCTCAAACTGCTTTTCTGAAAATCAGGAGAGCGGCGAAGGACGACGCAGCTCTCGTCGAGCCGCTCTTCACTCTCACGTGCGACAACATTCCCGCGAGCATTCCGATGAGGAATACCCGTAGCAAATTGCTTCGGGCCGCAACCGTCGAACCGGTCGTGGTTTGAGGTCTCGGGCCTTTCGCCCCTTCGTCGCGTTCGACTGGTTCCCGGCACCGGCGAAAATCACAGTGGACCGCCGTCTCGCCAGCCCACGAAAAATCGCCGGTCGATTACGCGCATGGGACAAATCGGTCGTGCCTGCGGAATACATAGATGTGCGCCCTGCGTAAAGGATGATCTGTGCTCTCGAAGAGACTCCCCGTTTGCTGTCTTCTGATTGTTGCCTGGCTTTCCGCCTCCACCGCTCTCTCCCAATCGACATGTGACGCTCGCGCCACGCTCAACACCTTCGAGCGTGTGCAGTTCCTTGAAATGTCGCTGGGAGCGCGGTCCGAAATCTCCGCGCAATATCTCTCTGAGCTTGGCTGCGGCAAGCAAATGCTGGATGGGCTGACGCGGCTCGGCGCGAAGTTCGACTACGCCGACGAAAAGTCGGGCTATGCGCTGGTCACAATTGCACGTGAGAAATTGCTCGACACGCTCGATCTGGCGGGAGTTGCCTACGCCTACGGGCTGATCAACGCGGCCAAGTCCTGGAGCCAGCTTGAAAAGATGGCCAAAGGGGACGACCCCAATGATCCCGAACTCTCATCATTCAGTGTCGCGGAGATCAAGGACGGCATGACAGAGCCAGTCCAGGAATTCCATCGTGATCTCGCCCAGGCCGGCGAAAAGGTCGAGGGCGAACTCTGGATCACCCGCCACGGCGGCTACGCCGGAGGGCGCAAATACGCTCTGAGTCTGCGTGGCGACGATCAGAGCTTCACGCTTTTGGATCACAACGGCACGCTGGTCCGCGATAAGCCCACGCGGGTGCGCTTCCGCGCCAGCGGCGCGGCGGGCTGGAACATCGCCTTGCTCGAACTGCGCGACGCCAAGGCCGACGTGGTGATGGAGGATGTGCCTCTCTCCATTCGCGCGCCCGACGTGCCAGAGAAGACCGCGTCTGCAGTCGAAAAGTACGTAGCGAATATTCCGCCGCTGACCAGTCAAAATGTATACGTCCACGTAGGCGCGGAAACAGAGGCCGCGCGCTATGAAATGAAGATTCCCTACACCGGGCCCGAAAACATCTCGACGCGCAGCGGCCCCGGCATCCGTTATCGCACCGACAAAACTCCCCCGGGCGATCCCGTCGACGCTACTCACCATGTCGGTCCCATCGAGACGTTGGAATCGTTAGGGATCAATGACGCCCCCGGCAACCAGGCCATCTTCTGGGAAAACCGCGGCCGCCCGGAATACGCGACGCAGTATGACGGTCCCGCGCCCGACGTGCCGATCCACGCCGAGCTCACCGTCACCAAGTACGCGGTCGCGATCGCGAAGACGCAGCCGGAAACGCTGTCCGTCACCAATCAACTCGCAGCTGTAGAAGGGCATGTCGAGTTGTACGATGCGCAACTCACTTCTTCAGAGCTGAAGGGCCAGGGCAATCATGGGATGGCTGAAATTGAACATGACGTACCCGCCAATCTAGCGCAGTGGCGCGTGCGTGTCACCGGCACCCGCAAGGATGCGCATGCGGATGCATATCTCTTGGATTGCACAGGGAAGAACAGCTGTTATGTCTCTGCGCAACAGGAGATCACGGAAAACGGAGCCTTGCTGTTGGCCGAGAAGCCCAAGACCGGCAAGTGGAAGATCGTTGTCCGTAGCCGCGCGCAAGTGACGGGAGAACCCACCTACAAAGTGGATGAGGCGCGGTTGACCCCGACACTAGGGTCACCCGTCGCGGATGCGGAGCACGCGAGCGGCGAGAAGTGGACGGTCGCCCTGCCCAACACCACCAGGTACGCGGCTTTTCGAATCGCCGGTACACCCGGCGTCGAACGGGAGAAGAATGGGCTGCGGATCGCCATGACACCGCTGGATGGTGATGCGCCATGAAGCGACTGGCGCTCTGGCGTGTTATAGCCGTTGGAATGATATTGCCGAAGTGCGCTGTTCCCTCGAAAACGCAGCAGCAAGGCGGAGGGGGCGACCCTGGCGCGGGAACTGCATGCTGGAGATGCCCTGCCCGGCCCAGTTGCGAGACAAATAGGCTGGTCAAGGATTTGAGTGCTGGGCACCGACAAGGCACCACCGGAGAAGATCGCACTCCTGACGCAGAAATACGGTGTTCATTACCCGATTCTGCGCTGCAACCACGCAACCGCGCAGGCTTACGGCGGACTTCCCGATTTGCCCGAGTCGTTCTTCATCGATCGGCAAGGCTGGGTCTTCGCAGAAATGGATGGCGCGGACTCCGAGCAGCAAATTGAAGCAAACATCAAGAAGGCTGCAGCACCTTGAGTTCAAGAACCACCCGACTAGTTTCTTTCTGTCCGGCGGGGGCGGGGCCGATCTATACGACCTCAAAATCGACCCGTCGAAGCGGGGCCCATGCACAGAAGATCTACGGCTTCAGCCATCTGGCGGTGACTTCAGATGAGATGACGCTAAGGCACCTCGATGACCAGGGCCGCTGCTTGCATTGGTCTGCGAAAACTCCGCAAGGCAGGATCGAACTCTTGTAGAGCGCGGCGTGACATTTTGTTCATCTGCAGTTTGAGGACAATTGGTTCTTATATCATCGAGACACAGCATGAGACGGTTGTTCCAATTCGGCGCGATCATGATGTTGATCGGGGCAGTCTACCCTCTGCTTGAACTGTTTGATCGCTGGGATACCCCGGGTCTGTCGAACGACACTGAACTTAAGGTGTATGCGCTCCTCTTTGCAGTTTGCTTTGTCCTGCTGTTATCGAAGCTCATTTCCTCGAGCGCATTGAAGCTCGCCTTCAGCTCCTGGCGAGTATTTCTGCGCGAAGAGAGAGTCAGGCCCGACGAGGCTGAACACGCATTTGTTTTCGCGATCCCTCCGCTTTTCCTTCTTCCCTTGCGAATCTGATCCAAAGAAATGCGACCGCATGAACGCGCCTCGGCGTGTTCTCGCTGACGCTTGCATACCCGCGTGTCCTGCGGGGATCGCCCAAATCTTTGGAGATTCTGGATGTCTGTAGTCAAAGCTCAATTCCGTTTTGTGCTGCTCGCTCTTTGGGCTATGTTTCCGTTCGTGTCGATCGCTCAGGGGACCAATGCGGGAGCCGTCGCCGGAGTGGTTCTCAGTCCCGACGGTAACCGGGTCGCAGGTGCCACTGTGACCCTATCGGCTCCCGACGGACCAGCTCATATCGTCACCAGTGCTGACGACGGAACCTTCCTCCTCCGCGATCTCGCGAGCGGCAGCTACACCGTCAAAACCACATCGCCATCCTTTGCGCCGGATGAGGAATCCGTATCGGTTGCGGTCGGTCGGATGACCCATCTTTCGATTCATCTCGCCATCGCCAACACCCAGCAGAGCGTCAGTGTGACCGCCGCTCCGGTGACATTCGACACCTCGCAAACCTCTTCGGTCGTGAACATCGACCGTGACCGCGTGGAGGAGCTTCCCATTCCGAGCCGGAATTATCTGACCTTCGTTCTGCTCTCTCCGCAGGCCGCAGCGGCCAATCCCGCGCTGCAACAACAGGGCGTGACGCCAAGCGGTGGCACCTTTAGTTTCGGGGGGCTGCGGCCAGGGAGCAACGCGATCTATCTGGATGGAGTCAACGACAACGACGAATACGCGGGCAGCAGCCGGACGCAACTTTCGCCCGAGGCCGTCAGCGATTTCCAGATCGTCAATCATGGATTTGCCGCCCAATCCGGCGGAGGCGCTGGCGGCTCCATCGATGTGCAAACCCGAACCGGCGTAAACCGCATCCACGGCGATGCGTTCACTTTCGTTCAAAACGGCGCTTTGAATGGCACGACGCCGCTGGGGCTGAATCCGTACAAACCGGATGAGAGCCGGGTCCGGGCTGGTGTTGCGCTTGGCGGACCGATCCAGCGCGACAAGACCTTTTACTATGTCGCGGCGGAACAGGAGATGGCGCGGGGCGAGGATACCAATGACTTGAATCCAGCGACGCTATCCACTATCAATAGCTCGATACAACGGTATGCGCCACTCACCGGCCTTACTCTCGAACCCGGTTTCTTTCCCACCACGGATCAGGAAACGGAACTGTCCGGTCGAATCGATTACTCACTGACAACATGCGAGAGCATGATGCTCCGCTACGCCTTCACGAACAGCCGGAATGTAAACGATGCCTTCCATGCGGACGAGCTGACCGATCGGACGGCACGCGGTTCCTCGTTCCTCGCGGACAACAGCCTCAACGGAACGCTTACATCCACCGTTAGCGAAAACCTGCTGAACAAGTTCAGCTTCGAGTTAGCGCAGAGGCGAGCTGTCGAGCGCACGGAACGAACAAGCGGACCAGGCATTCTCATTGCAGGTACGGCTCTGTTCGGCACTCCCTACTCAGGGAACGACCGGCGCTTCGAGACACATACCGAGTTCGCCGATACGGTTGCGTTGCAACTCCGTCAGCACTTCCTCCAGTTTGGCGGGCGAGCTGACCATGTTGCGTTGCGAACGCAGGTGCCGGACGGCTCGCAGGGATTGTTCGTCTTTGGCAATCTCACCGCTCTTCAGAACGCCACTCCCGATTTCTTTACACAATCATTCGGCAACTTCAATACGAACCTGGGTGAGATCCGGTTTGCCGGGTTTGTTCAGGATCACTGGACAGCATCGCCTTCGGTCACATTCGACTATGGTCTGCGCTATGAATACAACCGACTGCCGTCGGCGTTTACCCAGGGCGCTCTCAATTTCAGTCCCCGGTTCGGTGTGGCCTGGACTCCGCTGAAAGACACGATCATACGTAGTGGCTTCGGTATCTTCTATGACCGTTTTGAGCTTGCGACCATCAATCGCACCTCGGAGTTCGATGGAACACGCGCCTCTACGCAGATAGTGGAGGACACCGACGCCGCGAACCTTTATCGAACTGGCAGCATTCCTTCTACCCCTCTCGTCGGTGTCGCGCCAAGCATATGGACGCCACAGCCCGGACTTCGCAATCCCTATTATTGAGTCTCGAGGGCTTGTCAGATGAGAAAGAACAAAATATCCGGGAACACATAGCATCGAATGTTTTGTGGTAAAGGACGGCTACTGCGTAGCTAAGAGCGGCCCGTTTATTGTGAACATTGTCGAATAGGCTGCAGCCCTTCAAATCCGCGCTGCCAGCCAATGCCTCATCAGATCCCGCGCCCCAGCCTCACGTCGGCAGAATCAGCCGCTCCGAAGTCGCCGAAGAACCAGACTCGCTTCGCTCTTCGGAGGCACGATGTACTCGGCCTGGGCCGAGCGCGGACCGGAATAGAATCGGTTGCCAGGAACCCCTTGAGAAGTTCGCGCTGCTCATCCAAGCGCCCCTTCAGCTGGTAGTCGATATACATCCGAATCGCGGCGGCGACCACTCCAAGCACGATCGTGCTTGTGGCAGCGATCTTTGCGATTTCCCAGAGATTCGAAAACATGCTTTGCATTGTGCCACCCCTGCCGCGACCGCGCTAGCGGTACAATTCCGGAGCGCGTGGCCCCGTCTGCGGCTCTAACGGTATTCAAAAAATCTTCGCAGAGCCCTCGGCCCGCATCCTCCGGTTGGCTTCGACTTTGGCAGCGCTGAGATTTCCCTGGGGAGAGAGGAGGCGCAGCCGGGCATGGGCACGGTGAAACTGCTGCCAGGAGTCCTTCTGCTCCGGGGCCGTCATCCGGCGGCCAATTTCGTTGTCTCTTCCGTCACTGATCTTGATGGCCGCAACTTCGAGGCCCGCTGCCGAGAACCACTCCGTGTAAAGCTCAAAAAACGTAGGATTGGGATGGTCGACGTGGTAGCTGTCCTTGGTGATGAGGGCGCCCGTATACGGGCAGATGTGTGCGCCCTTGGCGAGTTCGGAATCGCGGAAGGCCCAGATCTGCTCGTCGATCTCCCGATTGAGCGCTCCCACGACCAGGGAGCGGAGATCGTCTTTGCCCAGTAGAGATTTCTTATAGCTGAAATGTTGAGGCTTGCTCCCGTCGACCCGATGGATATAGAAGCAGCGATCTCCATTGCCATCGCTGTTGACGGTGAAATAGCCTACACCGGAACTGATTTTTTCTGCGGCGCGCGGATGCCGGTCCAAGAGACTGCGTACGAACTCGTGAGTGTCTCCTTGGAGGGGAACTCCCCAGGGTGTGGTGTTCAGAATCTCCCGAATGAAATCCCCGGCCTCTGTTTGAGTCTGGAATGCAATCCGTCCGATCGACAGTGGCTTCGGCTTTCCCTTTCCCATGGTCCCTTTCCGTTGTGACAAATGTGCCGACAACATTATCGCTGGCGCTTCCATGGTCCCGCCGGAAAGCCCCACGCCGCCCATCGACGCGCATGAAGTACGCCTTCACGCTTTCCGGGAATCCAACGAAAGCCATCACATTTAGCGCTGCACTGTGCCCGCCGTTATCTCCCCGTCAGCGACGGCACGCGCACACTGATGCCGATCGCTCCCTTCACCGTCCAGTGTGAGGAGGTCGGCAAATCACCGTTACTGCCAGGCGTCATGCTTATCCATGATGTGTCATGACCGATGTGCGCCAACGCGCTGATCATGAGCAGCCTCCAGGAATAGGAGGGCCCAATGCCAAACTCCGCGGTAGTATTGTTCGGATTGATTCCGATTGCTCCGGTGAGGTAAAAATTCTCCTTCCAACGGCTCCCGAGATCATCCGTGAGGCGGTAGTTGCCCGCGGCGAAGGGGATGGCCGTCGGCCATGTTTTGCTGTCTTGTACCGCCGGGGGCGTAGCCGAGGTCAAGGTGAAAGTTCGGTTGGGCAGCCGCGAGAAGAACACCCCGGCCGAGGCCTCCCATCGCAAAGCTGTATAGGGTTTCCCGATGAACTTCTTGTTCGGTTGATCCGCGAAGTTGATCGCGATGGTAGCCAAAGCCTTCTTATTCGTCGCCAACGGAATCGCTTCCTGGGAGTTCGCAACCAGGTTCAGCACGTCGAGCGAATAGGTGACCGTCCTGGTGGTCATGTTCTGGTAAATGTGTTGATCGTCTTGCCGGGACTGGACAACCACACACTGAAGTTCGCGATCTGTATTCTTTTCCGCTGTCTTTTCCGCATCGGTCAGGTCGATCAGGCCGTCGCAATTCTGGAATCCCATACTTGATCCGCCGGCCGCACTGAGATCGCCGATGCGCTGGTAATAGCTCAGCAGGTCCGCTGCGATCGCGTCCGCCGATTTTTGTAAGTTAGCGAGCTTGGTAAGTGCAGGTGCATCCGGGGCATCCCCATTCTTTACGAATGTCAGACCGGCTATGGCAGTGATCTTGTCGGAGACGTCGGCTTCGGACTTGAGAAAACCCTGTATATCGATCTTTATCTGATCGAGGGATTCCTTGCTCTGGGGAGTTGTCGGCACGAGAGAGTCAGGAGCAACATAGGGCTCCAGGTGCTGATAGATGGGGATTGCTGTTCGGGCAAGATCAGCAAGGCAATCCCGAAATTTCGGAACATACCCCTCAACCGTACCAACTACCGTAGGAACTGTGGCTGGATCTGAGACCTCAGGAACAGTGCAGGTTGTCGGTTTTGTGCCGGCTGTGATGGCTTCTGCACCGAATGCGCCTTGGAATTTGGAAAGCGAGGGAATCAGGCCCTGCACGATGGCCGAGGTAACGTCCGGCGCGACTGCGGCTTGCCCCGTGGTGAAATCCAGGAAGTACCGCTCGAAGGGGAGTGGATTCTTCACGATCAGTGTGCTGCTGGCCGGAGTACATCTGCACGGTGGATGGCGCAACGGGGTTGGCGCGGTCGATAACAAGTTGGCAGCTGCTGTTGGTCCTGGACAGCGAGCACTCGGGAGGGCCCTGCGCTCGAAGCGAAAAAGCGCCGGCGAGGAACACGAGACCAAGCGCGCCCACAGCACGGGGGCAGAATACCGGACAGATATACGCTGTCATCGAAAGCCTCCTGGGTCTGTGTTTGAACTGGGTTCTCCCACGCAGTGTAGGACGATTCGGTAAGCTGGCACAACAAATTGGTATCCTGCGGTCATTAGTTGATCACTAAGGGATGCCACTTATTCGACAACCTTCTTCCCCGTGGGGCGCCGGGAGGCCGAGCCCGGATCATCGATCGCCGCCGGAGATGCCCGGCCCGTGTCCTTCGCCGCACCCCTCCGGGCCTCTCCGTTACCTCCACTGCAAACGAGCGCGCTCGACCCGCGGCTCCCTGGGGCTGCGAACGGCATCGCATACCGCCCTGGAAAGCAATAGAATGGTTCCGTTGCTTGCCTGGAGTGCAGAGAGGATGTCCATCCTGGATGGCGCTGGTTTTGAGTTTGCCTGTCCGAAGTGTCAGTTCCTGAACTCTGCCACGGTGCTCCAGGCGCGTCTCGGGAAAACGCATTATCTGCCGCGGCTGCAAGATCAATTTGTCTCTGACCGACGGTCGGCCGAGCCTAAGGAATGCGGCTCGTAAGGTTGACCGCGAGTTGGAAGATCTGAGCCAGACCATCAAGCTGGAGATCAAACTGTGAGCCTGTTGCAGGACCTGCGTTACAAGCTGCAGAAGCGCGTGCAGCGACTGAGTTCGGCTCCTTTCGACGGCATCCGCACGGAACTTGTAAGGTTCTTTGAGTTCTTCGATGCGAACCCGACTTTGAAAGCGATCGCTCAGGAGCTGACCGCGAAATTCCCAAAGATTGGCGAAGAATTCGATGCCGCGCGGGCCAAAAGAGAGATCCTCGAGGGATCGACAGAAGACGAGCATGCGGCAATCGGTATGAACGTGCTCAGGCGAGTCGCGGTCTCGACCGAGCAGATTCCTTTCCTTTCTTTTGTTCCTATGGCTCGGGACTTTCATAAGGCTCTCGATAACTTCCGGGATCGGTATCTCGATCCCTTTTACGAGTACGTGGATGAACATATCGAGGAACGAAACCTGGTTCTCGCGGAATTGATCCGGTTCAAGCATCTGGCAGAATGGTTTCGGCGTGGTGAACTTTGGAATCGTTGGAAGTCCCAAACCCGCTCTGGGGAACGGGCGCTGGCCTTTGCCGTCTACGAGTTCCTCTATGAGCAGGGCATAGATTTTCAAATCGAACCTGCCTCGGCCTCAGGGGAAGTGGATATGGTGTCGGCCCAGCACTCTTCGAACCCACTGGTTGCGGATGTGAAGATCTACGATCCGGAGTCGAGTCGCGGAAGCGCATACATTCGGCGGGGCTTCCATCAGGTATACCGTTACCTGCACGACTTCAATCAGCCTATCGGTTATCTGGTGGTGTTCAAGGGATCGGAAAAGCTGCTGGTGTTTGCTGGGACAACCAGCAATGCGGAGCAGGTTCCCTACATGACGATCAACGATAAGACGATCTTCCTGGTACAGATCGACATCTTTCCTCATGAAGAAACGGCCAGCAAGCGCGATGTTCCGGAGCAGGATGTGATCTCGGAAGCTGACCTAGCCGCTGATATCGAGGCTGCCAGCAGTCCCCACTGATCCAGAGAAACCGACGGATGCAAGGTCGGTGCGGTCCGGGTCAGAGACGAAGCGTACTGTTAGTAACCAGCGCTCTCCAGCCCCAGGTCGTCGGTCAAAAGTGTTTCCTCGTCTTCGGCAGGACCAAGGTAATAGCGCAGCAGTTCCTCGCATGCGTCGGCAAGCTGGCGCGCCGTCCAGGCGGCCTCGGTGCCGAGGTCGAGGATCAGGGCTTCGTCGGGCGCCGCTTCGCCCCTGCGCGTCCGCAGGAGGCGCTCGTTCCTGGCAAAGTCCATGAACACGACCGCATGGACCAATTCGTTCCTCTGCGCCGAAAGCTGCAGCGATCGCTCCAGCAGGGGCAGGATCCCGGAAACGTGGATGGCCGCGATCTGGTCGCTCTCCGCGGCGATGGCAAGAACCTGTTGCATGGCCCGGGCGCGGGCATGGAACGTCCTCTCGCTCCCCAGTCCCTGGCGTGGGTCGAATTTCCCGAACTGCAGAATGAGCGGAAGGTAGACGGTCAGGATTTCGTCGATTTCGTTGAACAGGATCGTGAGCCGCCCGATGGCTTCGTATTGCCGGGACGTGAGCATGAAACTCATTTTATGATCGAAAGCCCCATCATCAACTGTCCCGGCGCGAACAGAGCTGGCCATCCCAATGAAGACAAGTCGTGAACCGGCCCAAACCCGGCGATCCGCGTCGCGTACACCGCCGGCGATCTTCGTCGCGTTCGACCCCATTGCATCAGCCCGAGGTGCGTCCCGCCGCGAAACCCTTCGCATGATGTTGGCGACCTTCGTGGCCTTCCCCACCTTAGTCATATTCAAAATCTCCAAATCGGACGCTATACTCAACTTGAAGAGGGGGACCGCGGACCGGAATTCCGCCATTCCCATCCGGGAGAAAGAGATGATGAGCACTCCAAATCGCACATCGTCAGCTGCTCGTCTCAACGGTCGGAAGATCAGCTCTCCGAAGGCCAGGAGCGGCTCTGAGGTCGAACGCCGAGTAGCTACGCCCCGAGCGGATCTCGTAGTCGTTAAAATCGGCAATCAATATAGAAAAGTTGCTGTTTCCGCCAAAGAAAAGGCCCCAGTGGTTCTCGCCCGGGTTGGAGAGGTGATGAACAGACCCGGCACGGACAGGACCCGTATCTTCAGAAGCGCTTCCGGCAAGACCGTTTACGCCTACTCGATCGACTCTAAAGACACGAGCAAAGTCGTTCGTGAGGACGCCTCTGGCCGGAAGATAGTAGGGCGATTTTCGAGTGGTCGTTTCCGTGCATTGACCCCTGCGAGATCGATGTAGTGGCGCTGAGAAGACCTCCTGGTCTGAATAGTCTTCTGCACATCGCGACTGCGGAGGACAAACCAACAGCGATCGTGCTGGCCGGTCATAACGGATCGGGAAAATCGACGCTCTGGTATACGAGGCTTGCGGACGGCCTTCAGATTCCATTAGTCAACGCGGACCGGCTGACCCTCTCCCTTCTTCCCCCCACCGATGAAAATCAAAAGTTAAAGCCGTGGGCGGCCCGTCTGCGAGATGAAGATGGACGATGGCAAAAGCTCTCTCAGGACGGCGTGCAACTCTTCATGGGCTTGATCATGGATCAGGGGATGTCGTTCGCCTTTGAGACCGTCTTCTCCTACCTGAAAAAGCAAGCGGACGGGACCATTCGATCAAAAGCCGACACAATCCTTACCTTGCAGAAGCACGGCTATTTCGTGGTCCTGATGTTTGTCGGGCTTGCCACTCCTGAATTGTCGATCCTGCGTGTTGCTACCCGAAAGAGTCAGGGCGGCCATGACGTGCCGGAAGCGAAGCTGCGGAGCCGCTTCCCGAGGACGCAGGAGGCAATCAGGATGGCTTCGACCGTTGCGGACATGACACTGATGTTTGACAACAGCCGAAGTGTGGAAGACGCATTCAGCCTTGTCCGGGCACAGCGAAAGAAGACTGTTCTCTACGACTGCCGCGATCCGCAATTCAGGCAGGACGCCGAACTCGTCGAAGTCGCTGCGCTTTGGTTATCTAAGGTTGCGCCACTCTAAGCCGATGCTCCACTGCGCCGCATCGAACAAGGAGCAAGTACCCTCCGGACAATTGTGAACCGGACCCAACGTCGGAATCGCCGTCCGTCGGCTACATTCCTCGAACAAGGTAGTCGGAAAACTCCTCCTCGATCGCGAAGCGCGGAACGTCGTTGTGCCGGATGTCGCGAATCAGACCGTGATTTTGAAGGATCATGAGTTTGCTCAAAAGATCGGCGTGATCCTCGAAGTAGTAGGTGAACATCCTGCGATCGGAGGGATAGCAGAATGTCACGCGCCTGCTGATAGCGATCAGCTCCCGGCAGAGCTGGTGATCGGCCAGGTCCTTACGCATCTCTGCTATCAGTCCCGGCATGAGGCGCTCGATCCTGACGAACCTCGGGTCCTGAATCGCCGGAGCTGAATGGTTTTCGAGCCGGCTTAGAGCTCCCTTTTCTGAAAAGCTCTTCCAGTCCTGCAAGAGTGCGGCCGAATATCGTCCCGGGTCGTTGTCGACCAGTTTCGCGCAAATCTGGCACAACCAGATACCGTTTTCAATGGCGGCACGCTCGGCAGAGGTGATACTAGGGTTGTGCCGCGGGCCCCCTGCGGCAGCCTCGGAAATGTGCGCCGCAACTCCGACATTGATGGATTTGCCAGGATGCTCCTGAGGGCCGCTGGTAGCCTGGCAACAACCGGGATTGGAACAGCGATGGCCGACGCGCCTCGCAAGAGTCTCCTTGGTTGAGGCGGAGAAATCGTCGCGGGTTTGGAGCAGTGCAGGCTGTTCTGACGATCCCACGTTTCGGTCCCAGGCAGGAAATATTGCTCTATTTTAATCCGTGAACGACGGAACACTCGAATGTTTGCGAAACCGAGGAGATTTTGGGTGCGAGTTGCTCCTGTCTTGTAGACTTCCTCACGACAGCCCCATGCGAATCTTCGTCGGCGTGCCGCATCCACGGACCCGATGCGCGCCCTGAGAATGGAGTAGAAATTGACGAAGGCTAGGGCGCATTCTGCCCGCCACCCGAAGCCGCGGGTCTTAAAGAACGAGCTCGCTGGCGGTCCCGATTTACGCATTGTCGCCCCGTCGCTCCTTGACCGGAACACGGTTATGGCGGCGTCCTCGACAATACATGGCGACCAGCCAGCCAGCGTCCCGGCATCTCTAGATTCATCGCTCGAAACCGATGGAGGATTTCTCGTATACGATGAGGCTAAGGTGCAGCGCACGCTTGGCGTTTTTCTGATTTCGTTGTTCTGCCTCGGACCGCTTGCGGCGATGCTCCCGGCGGACAACGACTCACGTCTGCCGGCCTGCTGCCGCCGTCACGGCGCGCATCATTGTGCCATGGCAGATTCAGGGATGGCGCAGAGGAATCAGCCCGCCTCCGGCCCACCGATCTTCACTGCTCCCTCCCATTGCCCCCTTTATCCGACCGCCGGTTTTGCCACAATCGGGCCGATCCAGGCGCTGACGTCGTCTGCGCAAGGCCGGACCATTTTACTTGCGCAGAGTCACTCGCCCGCTGCAACCCGCGCGGCTGCCCGCATGAGTCAACTCCGCACTCGTGCCGATCGCGGACCTCCTGCTTCAATCCTCGGCTGACAATCCAAATGTTGAGTGCACGGTTCTCTCTCTGAGGCGACGCGGGTCTTAGCCAGCCATGAGTCTGGGTAAGATCCTCTTCTTCCCCGCGGGTCGCACTGTTCTCGGTCGCGAACTGAGCTCAACCCATCTTCACGCTTTACACAATCTTCGGTGCCTGTGAAACGGCGCAGGGTCAGGTCGTGCTGTCGCACGTTCTCACAGGCAATTTCGAGGAACCTGGTGAATGGAGAATCTCATGCAACTTCGCATGCCGCACCTCATTGTCGCCGCCGCTCTGGCGGTTTTCGCGCCTGCTGCCGCGCTTGCCCACGCACACCCCAAAGTCATGGATCCTGCGCCCGACTCCACGGTGACCGCACCCAGGCACATATCCATCGAGTTCTCGGAGGCCCTCGACCCCAAATTCAGCTCGTTGCGGCTCACCAACGGGGGCGGAACGGTGGTGAGCAGGGTTTCGTCGAGCGTCTCCACCGACGACCCCAAACACATGACTCTCGATCTTCCGGCGCTTGCTCCAGGGGTTTACATCGTCCGCTGGGTCTCGGTTGCCAGGGATGGTCATCGTCTGGAAGGAAACTACAAATTCACTGCCCAATAGGCCTTCCCTGTGATGGATAACCTGCTGCTCGGGGAACAGGTTCTTTGCCTGTCTCTCGTTGACGGGACTCTGGCTTTCCTCTGCGGTCTCCTGCTGGCTGGCTTTTGGGCGCGGCGCAGCAGGGAGGCCGCGGACGGCGTCACGAGTGCGTCCATTTTCCGTCCGTCTTTGCACTGGCCCGCTCTGATCCTGCCGTTCGCGCTCTGTGCCGGGTTCTGGCTGCTCACCGTGGCCATGACCGGACGGTCGTCCCCCGGCGCGATCGTTCAATCCATGCCTGATGTCGCGGCCACCCACGCCGGCAGGGTCACTCTGTCGATGCTGTCTCTGTCCGTCCTGCTCGTTGCTGCCAGCCTCATCCGCCTTCGAAGCATTGCTGTCGCGCAGAATAGGGTCGCGGCGGCCTTGATCGCTGCGATCCTCATCTTCCACGCCGCCCTCGGCCACGCTGCCGGCAATGGAGATTTCACGCGCGCGGAATTGCTGCAGTTCCTGCATCTCGTGGCGATGGCCCTCTGGACCGGCGGCGTTTTTGTCTCCGCCACTCTCGCCCTCCCTTTCCTCAGCAACGCCTCGGCATCCGCTTATACCTCCTGGCTCCGCCAGCTGTCCAGGACCTCCGTATGGTCGGCATCGACAGCTTTTCTGACTGGGGCGCTCAAGGGCTGGACCGCGATCGGCGCGCAGCTCGGCAACCTCGGGCAACCCGGCTGGAGCCGTATTCTCGTGGCGAAATTGTCCTTCGTTTGCATCGCGCTCGGCGTCGGTTTGCTGCACCGCCGCCAGGTCCACGATCGGTCACGCCAATGGAACGCCCTCGAAAGGAAGTGGTTTATCCGAACGCTGCGCGTTGAGGCATTCTGTCTTGCTGTGGTGATTCTGCTCTCGGCCTGGCTCTCGAGCGTCGATCCGCCTGAATAACAACGATCCCTCACCCCCTGGAGACGACACTCATGCCTCGATTGCATTGCTCGCGTTCATGTCAAAGGATTCGAAGCGATTCCGGCCACGTCGCTTGGCGTCATACAGCGCCTGGTCGGCAGCCCGGACAAGATCGGCCGCCGACTTTTGCGGTGAGCCATCGTAGGTCGCTATGCCAATGCTGACCGTTACCCAGCCAAAAGGAGATCCTGGGTCGGCGGCCCCTGAACCTGCGACGGACCGGCAGGTCCTTGCTGCCGCCTCCGCCGCCCCGGCCGCGTCGGTGGCCGGAAGAATGGCCGCGAACTCCTCGCCGCCATAGCGAGCGACAAAATCTGTCCCGCGCGGCAGCGCCTCGCGCAGCGCGCCGGCAACCCTGACCAGACAGGCATCGCCGGTCTGGTGGCCCCTCGAATCGTTCAGCTGCTTGAAATTGTCCACGTCGATCATCATCAGCGAGACCGGTGATTTCGTGCGCCGCGCTGTCAGAAACTCCCGATCGAGCGTCGCATCGAAGGCCCAGCGGTTGGGGATGCCGGTCAGATTGTCCACGCCGACCATTCCTTCCAGGATCGCCTTCGACCTCTCGAGGGACATCTCCGTTTCACGGCCGCGGCTCTGCGCGAGAGTGCTGACCACACCGTAGCTGAGGATCGCAAGCAGGGCCGCTCCAAGACCGAGGTAAAAATGTGTGCGTGCCGCCACCACCCCCAGGACCAGAAGCGCAACGCTGAGAAAAATCGAACTTCCGCTCTGCACCAGGTGCACCACCCGGGCGCGAGACGGACGGGCAGGTTCGGGCCGATCTGCCTCGATGAGCACAAAGAGCACGAGATAAGGGATCGAAATCAGCAGATCGAGCCAGACAAAGTCATAACGGATCAGCAGGCGATTATGAATGGCGGGCAGCAGAGCGTTGATCCACAGAAAGATGGCCGCGATCCGAAAGAAGCCGCGCTCGGCAGTGGAATCGGAACCGAGCCATCGAACGGTCGCCGCAGCGGCCAGGAACAAATCGATACCGTCAAACAGGTGCGAAATCAATACCGCGTCCGCGGAGTTCATGCTCCCATGCAGCGTCAGCAGGGAGAAGATCTGGACATAGAGCAGCACCCCGACCGCCAGAGACAACACCGCATTGGTTGTCCTCGCGACGCGCGCAATCCGGCTGTCGGTCTGCATGGAAACAGCCGCCAGCAGCGGTACCCCATAGAGCATCGAAAAGAAGATCGATAGCCCGGGAACGTAATTGAACACCGGAGTGCCAAGGGTCTCCGTGACCGCATCAAGCGTCATCGCCGTAGAGTGAAAGAGAATTGCAGAGGCCAGCAGCCACCACAGGATTCGTGCCGGGGAACGGACCTTTCCGGAAGCGCGCAGGGCTGCGATGAACGCACCCATTTCGGCCAGGACAATCCAGAGAGTGGAAAGCGGAGCCAGCCTCTCCGGCAGACAGGTGCTGACGAACACATGGGATAGGAGGAAGAGAAAGGCGAGCGCCGCCATCAACCGCCATCTGCTCCGCTGCGCTGTCACACTCACTCCATTGGTCTCCAGAGGAGAGACTTCTTCCGTCCCGGAGCCGGGGATGAAGCCAAAGACGGTGACTCCGGGAAACACACACAGAGACGCCGGCGGGTCCGGGCCACGGCTAGGATCCTGCATCGATCGCAGGAAAAAGGTGAGCCCCGCCCGGTTTCATAGTATTCTCGCCCTGGCCGAAGTCCCGGATCAATCCCCCGCGAGAGGGAGCAGGTACCGTGATTTTGCGCCGAAGCAGCGTGACGCCGTCAGGGAGGCGTCGTCGGTGGGCAACCCGTCCAGTGTTTGCCCCCTGCCGTTAACCGCTGTCTGGAGCGAAGCGGGAGGCTTGATGAGCAAAGCGATTAAAAATCTGAACCGAGCGATGGAGCGAGCGGCGGCGATCCGGCCCAAAGCGGGAGGATTTCCCTGGCTGGCAGAGACACTTCGATGCGCCGGCGTCATACGGAACATCTGGACTCTTCCTGCATGTCAGAGCTTGTTCCTGACCGAGGATGGCCCGGTGGTGATGCAGGGAACGCCCCTGCTATCGGGCAGCGCGGATGTCCCCGCATTTGATCGTGACGCTTTGATTGCTGCTCTGCGAGCAGATCAGGCGGGCGTGAGTACTTTTCCGCAGTTTCTCGAGGCATCCTGGCGCGCCGGAGTTGTGCGCTATGACGTAGACCTTGCCGCTCGCACGGTCAATTATTTCGGTTGGAACGGTGAGCAGTACGCAGAGGCATACCCGGCCGTTGAAATCAGCCAGACCACCTGATGAATGGCCAACACGTTTCCTGTCGCCGGCAAGCCGGAAACCAGGACCGGCGCGGACCGGTCGAGCGGGCACAGGGTCGGAAAAAAACCAGGCACCGTCAGCGGCTAGGCAGCTTCGCCCACGGCCTCCCGGATCGAATGGATCGCGGCGAACGGAAGATCCCACAGCACGATGCTCGGGTCATCCCAGAGTTCGACACGGGCGATGTTGTTGACCCGATCGACGCGAACCACGACGAATGTGCCCGGATGCGCCTCCAGGCGAACTCTTTCACCACGGCGGGGAACGCGAGGAAGCGCCATACCCGGCATTGTCGCACGGCCCTTCGCCAAGTCAAGCTGTCTTTTCGCGCTTTGGTCAGCGCCCCACGCTGGATGGTTGTTGTGCTCCGCATGGGGAGCAGAGGGCCGCTCTGCGAATGATTGGGCAGTCTGCCTGGCCTCGACGAGTGACTCGGCGATTGAGCACCTATTGAGGTAGAACGCGGTGTTGACGGGTCAGGAGTTTCTGAAGCCGAGCTCATTTGGCGCTGCCGACCCGATGGGTCGAAGTACTAAACATCGAATTTGCTGAGGCGTATCCAGAGCGATGTCAGTTTCGATGAGACCCTCTAACGAGCGATGTTTCGCGGCCTGGCTCCTAAGGAATTCCGGCGACATTAGATAGCGTGCCGCTGCCCATGTTCCATGTCCAAATGAACCTGCGATTATCAAGGCCGGCTTGTCAGGAGCGAAAGGGTTTGGGGCTCTGAAGATCAGGCCCAGATCAGACCCGGTCTGCAGGGCGGTTGGGACGTTGGGACTATAAACACGAGGTGGGTCCGCGAGGATGTCGCGGAAAGTGATCTCGTGGATTGTCGGGTCGCCGAAACGCAACCCTGTCCTAAGTAGTTTTGAAACTTCATGGGTGATGGCATTTACATCGGGGCCTCCAAGCAGTATCAGCGGATGTTTCAGCGCATCGCCGTCTCTTCTGATGCGATCGGCATAGCACAGTTGCGGTTCTGTGGTCCCCATAGTAGCCAGGAAGCTCTGAAGCTCCGCCAGGGCGATGGCGTCGCCTACTCCGAGAAGTCCCGAACGTTCGAAATCGTCGAATTCTCCAAATCGTCCGAGCACAATTCGCAGATCTTTAGCGAGGAAGGGACGCCAGAAATCAAGGGCCTTTCGCATTTTCCAGCGGTCGTATAACAACTTCCAGATCCAGCCCGCCGCCGTCCCAATGAGGAATTTGGCCGAATCCTTTACCAGATCTAACTGTTTGATTCCTTGAACTGCTTTTTCCATGAACGGTGAGAGGTGCACAAGCCCTCCATACGCGAGCCGCGTGACATCGCCAGAAGCGTACTATGTCCTCGGCCCGCGTAGCCGAAATGATGAATCCAATTCTGGGTGGAAGGGGGCAGGCGGCCTTCTGTCGCCTGCACTATAAATTGCTACAGGCCAGCACTCATCGAAGGCTTGTGGGCGGACTATTAGCTGTCCGGAAGCGTCGAGCCTGTAAGTTTGATCTGAACGATGAAAGAGGCTACTCGCTGATCACCCGGTCGGCCCATTCCACGAGAGATACGAAAATGGCCGGGTTGCCGAACTTCGCGCCCCATTGATCCAGATCGCTTTGGGCCACGGAACGGGCGCGGCTGCAGGCACCACATGCATAAATCTGGACACGTCTTCCGACGATCTTTGTCATCGTCCCTTCGAGCGGCGGCCAGCCCACTGGCACGACTGCAGCGGCCACCGACTTTCGCATGAGGGAGACCGCTTCGCCGAGGAGAAATATCTGGACCGAGTGTCCGGCTTCGGAGAGAGCCAGTCCGTGCAGAAACGGAAAGGCCGCCTTGGTCGGGTCGTCGGAGCCCCAGGCACTTTTCATCATGACATTCAGCGATTTGTGTGTGGCTTCCTGACCCCAGGACGTCATGCCAACAAGCGGTAGGGCAACCAACTGACGAAGGAAGGCTCGTCTTGCCATAAGCACCTCCAGGTTTGGGGAGCAAAGTATAGCATTCGCCCAACCTGAATCAACAGCGTCGGAGTGTCTCTCTTGATTGAGTGAATGCTGTGGTGGGTCAAATTGATTCCGGACGGTCAGCAACAGGTCCGCCCCTGCCAGGCCGACCGACCCTCCTGGATGAGAAGGGGAATGGCTGCCAGTGCAGCCAGCGAATCGAACCAGGCGACATGGAACAGGGCATTGATGGCAAGCCCGGCCAGGGTAATGCCGGCGAGGTAGGCACAAGTCGCTGATTGAACGGAGTCGGCGGCAAGTGCGGCGTTGCCGCTGCGGCGAGCCTCCCGGTGCTTGAGCGAGGCAAGAATCGGCATGGCGATCAGCGCGGCGAGGGTGACGGCTATGCCGGAGCAACTCGTTTCCGGACGAAACTTCAGAAGGAGGGAGGCGATGGCCGTTGCTGCGACGACCAAGGCGAGCGCGAACAGCAATGCGGACGTCCCTCGCGCAGCTTTCCGTTGGGAAATCGATAGGTTTGGATTCAGCTGAAGAAGCACGATGGCCGCTGACAGCAGTTCCACGAAACTGTCGGAACCGAACGCGAGCAGGGCGGAGCTGTGCGCTGTGGCTGCGGCGTAAAGTGATACTCCGCACTCCACCAGCATCCATCCCAGCGTGATGCCCTGAAGCCAGTAGACGATGGATGGCCGAGCTCCCGAAGCGCAGCCGGGAACAACCGGAGACCGCCTGTCGATGGGCGCCAGCTCCTGCATTCTCCCATTATGAGCGGTTCGTCCCAGAGTGCGAGAGCCCCACTCCAAAGGCTTTCGAACTACTCACGATCCGGAAAATGGCGCGGCGCGGCGTAATTTCCTGCGCGGGCGGTGTGTTGTGTCGACGGGAGTGTACCCGGATCGACGTTGTTGCGGTAAAGATGCAGGCCTACTGAGTACCATCTGCTTGGACAGAGAGCGCGACATGGCCGTCTGCCGGATCATCACGGGTGTCCCTGTTTCGCAGAAGGGTGATCGACGGAGAAGTACATTTTCATTTACACAAAATGGCGGCGCAGTCCATGGTTCGTTATGGAATCGTCGACAGCCTTGAACCCAGCCTGCTTTTTCAGCCCTCGAAGATTTGCTCGACCGTTTCGTTGGGCAGCTGCAGCGCCTTGCTCCATGACTTACCGGTCCGGATCGGTTCCGCGATTGTCCCCCAGTCCAGAGCAACGAAGTTGCGAACCCGCGCTTCCAGTTCCGCAAGAGTCTCCATCATCTCTGCGCCACCGAACTCCTTATCTTCTGCTGCGTAACTCTCGGTGAACCGTACAGACCCGTCGCCGAGGCCGACTTGCTGGATTCCGACAAGCACCCACTTGAAGCCATCGCGTTCGGGCAACATTCTGAGCAGGAAGGCTTGTTCGTCCGAGATCTCGACGGTGTAACCATCTCCTCTTTCCAATCGTCGTTCAATTTGTCCGAGCGATCCGGCATCAAGCTGGGCGGGGCCGAGAGCTGTCAAAACGTCGTTAACAAAATGGAATTCGCGCCGCCGGGCACCGAGTCCAAACGTCGTTCGATTCGCCGGATCTGCGCCCATCATCGAGAAGAGTGCAGGTTCCCCATTGAGGTCCCTGTCGATTCCGAACATCAGAACAACTGCCATCGCACAAATACCCCGCTCACCACGAGCCCTTTCCACTGCCCACGATCCCCGCGCGTCGAGTCTGGCCGGGCCTTTGCAGAACAAGAGAAGCAAGACGACTCAAGTACGCCACAACTGCGGTTCTTATGGCACCGGACGCATCAGGCGGGAAGAGTATTGAACCCTGTCGCTCAGAAATACCCGAACAAGGGGAGTCGTTCCATCGCGAGAGACCGGGGCGATCACGCGGATCACTTTCCACCCTCGACCGTGCCGCTTGAGGGTGCTTCCGATGATCGGGATTTCGGCCTTGACCGTGACATCCTCCTCAACTTCCTCACCTCTCTCGTTTCCGTTGTACTGATACACCAGCTTTCTGACATCTTTGGCGGCCACAAATTTGGACTCCCTGCGAAAAGCTTACGCCCGCCCACCGGGGCCGGCCTCCGCCAGGGCCAGGCGACGCGTGCCGCCACAGAAAGCGATGAAGATCGCCCCGTCACGGATCCATGTTCCCGGGCGAAACCCTGGAGTTATCTGCGTCAACGGAGTTCGGGACTCGCAATGGTGCGGAGAACACTGCGACGATGCAGGAAAGGCTTAACGCCTGAAGACCTTGAGGGGGCGACAGGGCTGGTCCTTGGTGGAGGTCCACAGGTATCCGTCCAGGAAAACGTTCTTCACCCGCACCTCGATGGATCGCGAAGTCTTATCAGGATAAGAAAAGCTGAGCGTATAGAGAGTTCCGGGGAAGAACACACCGGCTTCGGAGTGACACTCGAAGCGACCTGTTTTAGGGCCCTGCAGTGAAACGCAATCGAGGCCAAGCTGACGGATCGGCACCTTCCCCCGGTTCATGAAGCTGAAGCTGATCGTGCCCTGGTCCAGTTTGCCGCCGTAGAGCATGACGGGACAGGCGCTGGCTGCGAGGGAAAACTGAGCCGAAGCGAACAACAGGCTGACGGTCAGAACTGCTACGGATTTCCTGATGGCTGTCGTGGTGGCAAATCGCATCGATCAACGTCCTGTCCGATCGCATTATCCCATCGAGCCAGCGAGCAGGGAAGTCTGCTCGGATTCCCTCTAGCCTCCTGCTTTCAGCTTTTCGTCGTAATCGGTCTCTTCGAATGGACTGCCGCCCAGGCGCCCCTTTTGAGCGTCCCACACCTCTGTTCCCCAGACCTGGTAGTCCTCATCAATGTATCGAATGACGAGTTCAGGGCTCGCGTCTGAGAGAGTGAGCAGGACGAACATCGACGTCGCGGCTCCCGAATTGGCAGCAGTTTGACGCCGGTTCACCTTCAAAAACGGTGTGCAACCCGGATCGGCCTGGTCTTCGATTTGCACCTGATGCGGAATGCAGCCATTGCCGATGAGGCGAGCATTGAATGGGGTCTCGTTGTCCTGATAGAGGGCGCAGCGGTGTTCATGCCCGAAGAACCAGCCGAAGATCGCATCCTGGTTGATGCCTTCCGTAGTCAGAAGCGCCGCGAAGTCATTGCGGAGAGGCTGCGAATCCTTGAATTCGGCCGAGTGCGCCGACACCGGCTGGTGATGCGTCAGGAGGATATTTTTCTTTCCGTCTGTCTTTTTGAGGATTTCAATCAGCCAGTTCCATTGTGCTGTGAGGGGATCGCTCGTGCCGTTCGGCCTGAGCGTCCCGCCGTTATAAGCGGTGTCCAGGCCGATCAGCCGCCAGCAGCTGTTTTCGAGACAAAAGAAGGGCTGCGGCTGTCCAAAAGCCCTTAAGACCAGATCAAAGTAGGCTTCTCCTCCGCTGTACATCTCATGGTTTCCGTTCAGAGCAAAGCTCGATCCCTTGGGTACGCCGATCGCGGGATGCTGGATATTGGTCTGGAACGGCCACAGTTGCAGGAAGGTCTCGCATTCGCTTTCGATGCCGCCATAGTAGATATCGCCGAGATGAATCGCGATGTTGGGCTTCTGTTTTTTTGCCACACTGGCGATGTGACGTGCCGCTGGATTATCTCCGCCCCAGTCCGCCAGCAAAGCCACTTTAGCGTTTGCCGGGAGCTGAATAGGCTGGGGCGCACCAGGCGGATAGGGTGCCCTCTCAAATTTGAATTCCTTCCATTCCTTCAGGATCGATTGCAGCAGGGACTCCTTGTGGCCGTGCACATCCGTATAAACGTTCCTGAAGAAGCTGCCCAGCCGGTAGACGCCTTCTTCGATGAGCGTGACAACCCAGATCGGATTGGCATCGCCGTAACCCTGCAACGCGGGAATGCGGTTGAAAACCCTGGCCAGAACCGATTGGTAGAGGCCCACCAGATTGAAGCGAGAGACGTAGTCGACATCCCCGTGCGAGGGTTCAGCGTTGGCGGTATCTCGAATCGAACCGAATTGGTTCGCCAGATTGTCGCGCTCCCTTGTGACAGCTTGCGGGTCCTCGGACCCCATGGCCGCCGCAACGGCCGATCGAACCTCGTCAGAATCTTCCTGAAGATGCCGGGACAACTGATCGAGGCTCGACTTTACAAACTTTTGTTGATTGACCACAGAGTGCATTACATCTGTCCTTTCCACTCAGGACCTGAACGGATTCGATCCGTACTTCAGGGCATATTGATCGTGTGCGAATTGTCAAAAAAGAGCGATCCGGCTTCAACCTCAGTCATTATACGAGCGGATAAATTCCGCGACGGCGCAGAGGATGCGCCCTTGATCGCAGGAGGTTTCGCGAGTAGACGAGCCCCCTCCCCCGCTCGTTCCCATCCGGCCCGGCTCTCACTTGTCACTTGCCCCTTGTCCCTGGCCACTGCCCCTGAGGGCCGGCTGCCTCTGAATGGTCGCGGCCATCTTCTCGACTTCGACGATTTCGCCTTCCGCTTGGGCGGCGTCGGCGCGTTGGACGTAACGGAACGGACATCGTGGGGATCATCAAGAACCGGGACGCTGTTGGGTTTGCAACAACTCCCACAATGAACAACGCATTCGCTCCACTACCGCCATTGTCGTCGTAACGGAATAATCAGGTCCTCCACAATTCGGGCAGAATCGAGGCGTAGAGCAGCGCGTGTTCTGCTCACTTCGACTGGAGCACGTTCTCCACTTCCCGCTGCACTGAGACTGATTCGATTCGGATTCTCTTCACTCTCACGCTGTGAACGCCACCCCAGATGGTTTGCATTCGAAAGGCAAAGCGCAGCCGCTATATGTGTAAGCCGTTGCGTGGGATCTACCCGCTCAAGAACCCAAGACGCGTACCCAAGTGCATTGGAGATTTGTTCTTGGACAAATTCGTGGACAAGCTCTGGCATCATTCGGGAGCTTTCGCGGACAGGCAACGTCACGAGCACGGATCCTTGCTCATTGAGAAGCAGCCGTGAAGAACCGCGTTCCTGCGTCAATACCAAGGCATCCCCGTCGATCTGTCTCTGGACTCCCATTGAGAAATCGAAGATACGGCGTTCGCCGAAGAGAGCTGCCTGATGCAACGCGTCCGCGAGTTCAGGCGTCTCGATCTCGACGGGGCGAAGGATCGATTGAAGAGGAGCACCCGCGACGGCCAGACTCAAAGTAGCGCTGCCGGATGAGTACCCACGCCGCTCTGTTGGTAGGAGAGCCAAAACACGCTGCTTCAAGTCTTGCTGGTTTACGGGGCCAACAGCATTCGCGAGCTCAAGATCGTGAAGCGCGCGGGTGAGAGCCACCGTAAGCTCCTGTGGGGTCGAGAAGGAGCCCCGGAAAATCCCACCCTCCCATCCTTGTACTTCGCGGACGAATTCTGCCTCCTGCTTGTCCCGATCGACACCTTGGTGTACGAATGCGAGCACCGGCTTCCGCTCTTTGGCGTCTCTATACTCCTCGTGGGTTGCAGACAGCCCGGATGGCTGGATGGCCCCGTAGCTTTCCCCCAAAATCAGCACGACTACGTCAGATTGCCGGAGACCGGTCAAGCATGCGACTTGCGGAGAATGCGGAGAGGCACCAAAATCTTCAGCCATAACCGGCTGATGCCGAAGAGTGGTAACTGCCTCACGCGCTGCCGCTCGAATGGGCTCCATACCGGAGATAAGCGAACTGATAAAGACTCTCATGCCATCCTATGAGCCGCTTGAGGGCTTCACCATCATGATAGTCGGCTCTGCGTCCCTACCCGCGGTAAAGGAGGCGGCGGAGTGGCTGCCCCGCCTGAGAGTGTTTCTATTGCAAGGGCGCTTTTGGAATCGGTTCACCCGCAGCAAACGCAATTTGCATTTTCAAGCGATCGACGGCATCCCGTGTGATCTGAATACCTCGTCGGTCAGTGCTTGCTTGGTTGAGGAGCGACACGAGCTCACGCTCCTGAATATAGAGATTCAGTCGAAGCCGCTGGACTTCATTGAGCTGCATAAGGCTGAAAATAACTCTGGCGCTCTCCTCCCGGGAAGGGAGGGAACCTCATCAGTTAATTCCGACCAGCCGATTGCTTCGAGCAGTCCTGCTGGTGCCTTCCGACGCTTGCGGGAGAGATGAGTGTGTAGATCTACGTATCCTGTGTTGACTCGTGGCACGGAATTTTGTAGACGACCGAATCATATTTCGGATTCGTACGGTTACCGATGATCTCGCCGTGAAGATTCTCAGCGATCCGCCTGCTGGCGGTGTTTTCTAGGGCTACCGGATAGGTGAAACTTTCTTTGCCGAGAGATGCGTGACCCCACTCCACAAGGCAGGCGACGACTTCGCGGCCAAAACCCTGCCCGTGCGCGCCTTCTTTGAGCCAAAGGCCAAGCTCCGGCGAAACAGAATCCGTATCTTCGAACGAAGCCATCCCGAGGCATTCCCGGTTGTCGAGCCGCCGAATGACGAACGAAAACCGGTTCGGTTGCGGAGCCTGCACTCTCATTTCGCATCGCGTCAGGTATTCGCTCCAGGACGGCGGCTCCCATGGCATGAATTTGGCGATGGCGGGGGTGATGCATCGAAAGACCTCCGGTGCATCTTTCATCTGAAACGGACGGAGCTCTAATCTTGGGGATTGGATGACGATCATTGTGTCAGCCTATCAACGGGCGGAGAGTGGATCGATAGCTGGCGAGAACAGAGCGCGGCATGAACGTACAACCACGCGGGGGAGACGCATCGTCGGGCACCAAGATTTAAACTGAGTGCGGATCGGAGAGCAGCCATGCGATTGCTTCGTCTGCGGGACATCGATCAGCGCGAATTCTCGAAGATTGCGGAAGTGGCGATGGACTGCCATCTGGCGCAGTCTCTTGACGAGCAATTCTATCTCGTCATCGGCCACCGTGTGAGCATCCTCTTGAATGAGCAAACCCTCGCTGAGCCGGAAGCCGACCTGTTCGGACAACCGTGGCTCCGCGGTGGATTGCCCAGAGCCGAGCGCGAAGGTATCTTTGACAATTGGCTGGGCGGTCTCGCGGCCGCTCCAGCGCTCACCGCCACCACCCCGATCCAAGCATGGCGATCCTTCTGGAACGCCTTCGGTCCCCTGACGCCGATTGGCACCTTGCCTCCTGCTCCGCCGAGGCCACCCTCGATCTACGGGCATCTTCCGTTTTCCACCACGACCACTCCGGAAACAGTCATCTACCGTTGGGAAGCATTTCCCACCAGCAGACGGATTGACCGGACGGTGGACCCGCCCACCATCGCGGCCGACACGTACGCATCCCCAGCATCGGAAGCGCTATTCGCGGTGACCGGATTTGCAGCCGTGGCCCGCTTCGCTCTGCCCAATCTGATGCCCGCCTGTTTTCGCTGGGAGCTGCAGCCGATGGCTGGAACGCAGCTCGAATGCGGAGCCTCGGTTCCGCTCTACGGCCAATCGGGCGGTGGGGTCGAGGTAAAGTTCACTAGCCTGACGCAAAATCGCTGCTCCATCGCGGACCCGGTAATCCTGCCCGCAATGTGAGTGTCACCGCCACGCTGGCACTGGGGCAACTTGATGAAGGTAGGTGGGAGTCATATGGCATCGTTATCCGAGGCATTCAAAACCTTCTCACGGTGGAGCGACAGTAAGACTTGGCTTACAGTAACCGTCATCGAGCGCGACCAACCGGAAGATGTGCTCGCTGTTCGCATTTGCGGTCTCGACGAGGACGCTTCGTTGGTTGGCGTCGTTGGTAAGCCAATGCACTCCTTCGCGCAATTTGATGTAGGCCAGGCGCAGTTTTCGATCGAGCCAGACAGAATCGTCGTGTCGCGCGAGGACGTCGAGTGGCTGATCTTCGAAGTCGACTCTAAATCCTGACGGCGCCCGACGGGCGTTCGCGGGGGAACCGCGCCCCTTCTCCCCCGCACCGTTTTCCACCTAGTCCCGTTGGGCGCAAAAATCAGTCGTCACTCGCCACTACTCCTGCTCGCCAGCTTGCGCTGAATCCCGGCAATCATCCTCTGGATCTCTCGGATGTCGCCTGCAAGCTGCTCAACTTCCGGAGGCTTTGCGAACCCGACCTCCGCGGAGAGGAGAAGCTGCGTTTCAAGTTCTGCTAGCGAGCCACGCGCCATCGCCAGAAAATGAGGGAACTCGCCCGGCCCGCGCCGTCCCTGTCCCTCTGCGATATTGGAGGGAGCCGATACCGCCGCGCGGCGCATCTGCGAAGCCAGGCCGAACCGTTCCACCGCCGGGAAGCGTGCGGTCAGCTCATAGATCTTCTTCGCAAGCGCCATCGCCTTCTTCCAGACGATCAGATCCTTGAAGTCAACGATCCGGCCCGCGAATGCCTCTGCTGTTTTCTGTTCACTCTCCACTGTGCACCGTCCACTCTGGTAATGCGGCGAACGGGCGCAGATTTTGCCATCTTAAAGACAGTGGATAGCGGATAGGGGAGAGTGGATGAATGAAGCGGGAGCCCACCGTGGAGACGAATCGCAAAGCTGCCAAAGCAATGGGAGAATCAAATCGTTTGCGGTTAAGGCTGGTCGCTTCCGGTTGAACTTCTTCCGCAGGGGAGATTTGCCGGCAGTGCCGAGTGCTACGAGAGGAAGAGTTTCTCCGGCCCAGATCGATGCCAGCTGAATCGACCTGCACCTATCGATGATCCTCCTTGAAAACCTGCCATCACGGTCACCCCCTTCTGCGCGTGAATCCATCGGCGGATGATCTTATGAGCTGGCTTCCCGAGGACTAACGGAAGATGATGTGCGAACATGGCCAGGGAGGTGTGCCATGGCGAAGGCTCCGCTGGTTTACACGTACTACGTCGCTGCACCCATCGAAAAGGTGTGGGACGGATTCGTTTCGAAAGAGGCGAACCGCACCATCTTCGCTGGAGCGGATTTTGAGGTGGAGTTGGTGGCTGGGGGCTCCATGACGTGGTCTGGACCGGGCAAGGATGGCACGCCCACCCGTTATGTCACAGGACGGGTGACCAGGGTCGACGCACCGAAGGTCCTGGAATATGACTTTGGCATGGGAATGGGCGACACCATGTCCCACGTCAGAATCGAACTGACGGCCGAGTCTGAAGCGGTCAAGGTGGTTTTGATCAATGATGGCTGGGCCGAGAACGATCCTGCGTATGCCCAGAATGCCGAGGGATGGCCTCGCATCCTTTCGCGCTTGAAGACGCTTCTCGAAACAGGAAAGACGTTTCGCCCGCATTAAGATCGACAGAAGTTCTTCTCGTGAACAAAGTGATTTGTGCCGCCGTGATTCTCACCCTGGGGGCAAATCCCCACCATCCTCATCGCTGCCTGAAAGTGCCTCTGGCCGGAGCATCCGGGTCGCTGAAGCAGATTGAAGAGAAGGAAGGTCGCTGCGGTGCCGCACTCCTTGGTTCACCACTCATTCCAGGGGAGCAGCCTCCGTCCTGGTCTGATCTTATTTCCGGCGTGGAACATTCACGATGGCGCTGCTTCAGTTGCTCACCTCCCGGCAGCTTGATTCTGGCTGTCGATTTCGACCAGAAATCCTTCGAAAGAATTCCTGACGGCACGATGGAGCGAAGGCTCGGAAATTTCGAGGCCGGTTGCGCATCTCGCGAACCTGAGCCTCCTCCTGCCGTCCGTTCCTCGCCGATCGCAGCTGTTCTTAGCGACCAACCCCAGTCGCCAGGACCACTCGCCGCTGCCTACTGCCTTCTTTCCTCCCCCCACTGCTCCGCGTCCGCGAGAGTCGAGCATGGCCGCTAGGCTCCGTCAGGGATCGAGATGAACGCGTGAAGAATCGCGCCCTTGACTGATCCCATCGGCCATGTGTTTCAAGGGGAATCCCTACGCGGAGCAGTTGAGGAAAAGAACATCAGAAGGGAATTTGATTTCTGATCGGCCTATCGAGCATCGTGACATCTTCAGACCTCTGCCACCAGCACCGCAATCCTCATCGTCCCCCGCACAGGAAGAATGCGGCGGGACGAGTCTTTCTCTTCGTGTCACCAGCCATCGTCCTTGATGATCGGTCAACGGTGGCGGCATCCCACAGCTTTTACTTCACAGCCATCGAGCCCAAATGGATCCGCGCCATCGACTACGAGCGCTCGCCTCCTCTGCTCGAAGAATTTCGTTTTCCTGAATGATTTGTGACGAGGGGCGAGAAGTCGCGGCCCGCCTGGAACAAAGCCAGCCATCCACCTGACGCGAAACCGCATGAAAGTGGCTAATAGGGAGCCGCTGGTGGGATTTCTCCTCTCGCCACTCAACACTGACCACTAGCCAAGTGAAGGCCCGCCCTGGACACCTGCAGATTCAGCCGATAACCACGGCGAGAGAGGAATGTTCAGAGACGCAAAGGGGCAGTCATTCCGTCGCGTCATCGGGTCTTGGAACAGCAGCAAGAACCTGGGGCTCGGGGTCAGGCAGTTTTCGTTGCTTCGCTCTTTTGTCTCGCCCAGCGCTTACGTTGCGCGGCCGCGATCCGTTCGCGGGCCTCTGCGCTTAGTTGTCCGCGCCTCCGTACTCCCCTGACCGTCGGAATGCCGGGAACATCCTGACCGGCCAGCAACGCGCGGGCTTCCTGAAGGCGGGCAATCTCAGAATCGATCGAGGAGAGGAGTTCGGTGATGTTCACTCGGACAGTGTAGCGTGAGACTAACCTGACAGGAACTGAGAGGATCGTGACCGTAAGGACAGCGGCTTCGGAGAAATCTGCCAGGTTAGCTTGCAGGTGAAGCCTGATTCCTTTGACATTTCTGCCTTACCGCGCACAATGAACCGCATATGCCTTCAAAACCGGACTTTGCGCGAACGGTCATTCGCGAGGGCGTTCGGGTGCTGATTCAGTCCACATGCGCAAAGTGCGGAGCGCCTTCAGCGGGCTTGCAATCTGCGGTTGCGCTCCGGAAGTGGGAGCATCGACATCAATGTCAGCGAAATGGTCGATCGAGGCGATGACCGCAGGGTAACGGGCACACCCGACACGCAACACGGGCCTGAATGCAGTCCGTTGTCGTGCGCACTACTGGAACCTCTCCATCAGCCAATGGCCGCTCCGTTTTCTCGCCTGGACAATCTGCCCATCGAAGCGGAGCATGTAATCCCGATCGGGAAGGTCGGACGGAGCATCGATCACCCTGCATTTTGAGCATTTCGTACCGCCCTCAGTCGTCTCTTTCCACGCGAGAACCTCGCACTCGCGGCCCGTATCCAGCAGCACTCCCTTCAGGAGCAGGACGCTCATCGGACGATTATGTCAAAAGGCGTCCGACGGACGTAGTGGCTCTGGGCTATACTTTCGCCACCCCGCGCACGACAGGCCCATGGACGTTTCTTCGGCGGATCCGACCATCCCGCGAAAAGTGCTGATTGCCGATGATGAACGTGTCATTGCGGATACGCTGCGCACGATTCTCAACCAGAACGGATTCGAGGCGATCGCCGTTTACGACGGGCAAGAGGCGATCGAAGCAGCGCGCGCGTGGCCGCCCGAGATCTTCCTCAGCGATGTGGTCATGCCCGGTCTGAACGGGATCGAGGCTGCCATCCGGATTTCGAAGATGATTCCGGCCTGCCACGTTGTATTGTTCTCAGGAAACATCGGGACTCCCGACCTGCGACGCGAGGCCGCTCTCCTCGGCAACGATTTCGACTTCCTGCAGAAGCCGGTCCACCCGGACGAACTCCTCGCGCACCTGAGAGCGATCCTTTGACCTGCCGCCCCGAGTCGATTGGCTGCATGAATCATCCATGGCTGAAAACCAGCTGACAAACTCTGCATCTTCTCATCCAGCGCGAGGCGGACCATTTTCTTCATACAGCCGCGAGCACCGCTTTCTACCAGCGGACAAGTATATTTCTTCGATCCTCGTTTTGTTCCCGGATTGTCTTGATTCCGCACCCGGACATCTGGTACTCATCCATCACAGCTCGCCGCACGAGGGCGTCGTTTTGTCGCAGACCGTCGTGTGGCTGAAGCCCTGTCCCCGGTCGTTCGCTTCGAGGTCTCTTCGATGGTGCCCGCCGACAACCCGGAATCGGACGAGGATCTCGTTCAGCGGCTGGTCGCCGGCGACCACGACGCGATGAGCGTCCTTTTCGATCGCTACTACGCGATGGTCATGCGCGTGGCCCTCCGGATCGTGCGGGACGCTGGCGAAGCCGAAGACGTCGTACAGGTCACCTTCACCGACTTCTACCGCAACGCCAAACTTTTCAACCCGGACAAAGGTAGTTTGCGGACCTGGCTGCTGCAATATGCCTATGGGAGGAGCATCAACCGGCTGCAGGGCCTCAAATCCCGCCGACATTTCGATCAGGTGGAGTACGCCGACACCGATCCGGTGACCGAGGCGGGCGAGACATTTCGGCTGACGCAGCCCGAAGCACGAGTGTTTGTGCAACAGGCGCTGGCATCGCTCAACGAGAAGCAGCGGCGGGTTATCGAGCTGGTCGCGTTCTGCGGCCTGACTCTGGCCGAAGTCGCCGACGTGACGCGCGAGTCGCTGGGGAATGTTCAGCACACCTACTACAGGGGGATCGAAAAACTGCGCGTGGCTTTTCGGGAGAAGCAGCCATCGGAGAACGACGACCGAGCGGCGGGAAAGAAAGAGTCGTCGGGATGGAGACTGCGGCGGCGCGAGCTCAGAGGGGAGGCAGAGAGTGTCAAGACATTGTGAGGAACTATGCGCGCTGGCCGCTCTCGGCGATCTGACCTCCGCCCAGGCGAATGAACTTGAGACGCACCTTTCCGCATGTCCTTCCTGCGCGCAGATGCGCGAGGAATATGGCGAGCTGCATCATGTACTGGTCGGGGACGGCAACGAGGAGCTCGAAGCCGCGATCGCCTCCGGCAAAGCCCGGGTCCGGTCCAGGGTCTGGGCCAACATGGCAGCCATCGACGCGGAGACGAGCGCTGCAACGGGTCCGGGGGTGGCCCGTCCTGCTCCTGTTCGCTCGGCGCGCGGCCTGTCGCCCCTCCTGTGGGCCTTCGCCGGCACCGCCGCGTGTGCGGCTCTGGCCTTTGGCCTCGGTATCCGCTACGACCGGCATCACCGTCCTGCCCCCGTCCGGGCCGCAATCACTCAGCGTCCGGACGGGATCGCCGTGACTGCGCTCCCTTCCTCGGACCTGGTTCCACAGCAGCAGCAACTGGAATCGAGAAATGCCGAGCTCGCCGCGGCTCTCGCCGCTCAGCGGCAGCGTGACCAGGACCTCCAGGATCAGCTGGCCGACGAGAACCGGCAACTGGCCGAGGCCGTGGCCGCTCAGGACGGCTTGCGCGCGGAAGTCGATCGCGAGACGGCGCTCGTCCGGGACACGCAGGCGCAGCTCGACTCGAGGAAGACAGCCTTGGAACAGGCGCAGTCGGCTACTTCGTCCGACAGCGCAACGATTGCAGGTCTTCAGGTCCAGGTGCACGACCTCAATGCGCGGCTGAACACGGAGAACGTCAGCCTCGACCGGGAGCGCGAGCTGCTCTCCCATGGCCGCGAAATCCGCGACATCATCGGCGCCCGCAACCTGCACATCATCGATGTCTACGACACCGACACTGAAGGCGCGACCCGCAAGCCCTTTGCCCGCGCCTTCTACACCGAGGGCAAGTCGCTGGTCTACTATGCCTACGACCTGCCCCAGCGCAAGGTGGATGAGGGCAGGTTCTCCTATGTCGCCTGGGGCGAGTCGAACGGCAGCAAGGCCAGCATCCGCAAGATCGGCATTCTCTTCCACGACGATCAGACGCAGACGCGCTGGAGCCTGAATTTCGCCGATCCGCAGGTGCTCAGGGAGATCGATTCGGTCTTCATCACCCTCGAACGCACGGACACCGACGTCACCCAGCCCAAAGGCAAGCGCCTGCTGACCGCGTATCTCGGGACGGCTCCCAACCATCCTTAGCGGCAAAGGGGAGTTGCAGGCTGCCAGGGACTGGCGGGAACGTTTGCCCTGAATCGGAACAAGTCGGTCTGGATGCCGGGATATGCACAAGAGGCACAGGAACCCACTACGACTTCCTGATCAGTGCAGCATGATTCTCCGCGAGCCAGACGGCAACGCTTTGTTGGAGCGTGTTTGCGACTTGGATGGCCTGTTCCAGTTCCTGGTGCGAGACATTTCCGGCCGCATCGTAGCTTGTCGCATTGAGACCAAAGGCCCAGGCCTTGCGGTTAGGCTAAACCCATTTGTATTACTCATAGATGGCATCAGCCCAGCGACGAAATCTTCGTAGCCGTACGAAGGGTGAAAAACCAGAGATATCGCCTTTCGCGAATCTCCCTGCACCTCCGACCAGTTGTCGTCCCACAAATCTGGATCAAAGCAGACAGCACCTGCTTCAGCGAGAAATTGTTCCCGCAGATCCTCCAGAGCGACTGTTTTGCCCGTACCCGGAGGGCCTACTAAAAGAGCGTTGGGATCGCGCTCCAGCGAATCTTTGATCTGATTAAGCAATACCGGAGAGCGATTCTGAGTAGTCGCGACCGTTTTGGCAACCGCGCCAGCCGATGTGTTCCCCGGCATCGATTCCATTGCGTTTCTGATCGAAGTCGGAAGAACGGCGACGCCCCTCTTCATCAGTTCAGAGGGGGGTTTTCCTAAATAACCGCGTGGGTGAACTACCCCTTGCTCGTCCTTCAACTTGACCGCAACAAGCCAGGGGTCGTATCCCTTTTCCAGAAATTTGTTGATGGCTGCTGTGGCCTCGTCCGCGGTTGGAGCCGAGGGGCTCCCTTCGAAAGTAATCGCAGGGTTCGCCTTTGGGTCCCCCAGTCTCCACGGGATCGGCGAAGAGCTCATGGGCTTCCACGAATACTGGCCCCGCGTATCCGCAGCGGATCTTCTCCATTCGCCCTCCACCTGTCCCCCAGGCCATCGATGGACGAGATTCACGCTGTTATCGTCGATTCTCCCTAGTACCTGATCGATGATGGGCCATTGCGAGGCAGGCGATTGAAGATAATCTTTCGAATACTCCGATGACCCACTAAAACGCCCATAGACGGCCTTTGCGTTGGCCAGGCCATAACGCCAGAAGAAAACGGCTTCCACCACCCGCATGGCCATGCTCAGCTCTTTCCTTTGCCGATAACAATTATTTCGGGGGAAGCAGAGGGTTCAACATCACGACGATTCTGCGCCGCGACCGATCTTCTTGTTGTCAAAGCGAAGAACTTCGCGAACGAAAACAGCTCACGAACGCTTCGCGTATCTCGATTTGACAAAACCCACGAAACACCGCGGGCACTGAGGCGTTCGCAGCATGTCGCAAGCTCGGACAGGCATGCGATGCGAAAACGCTTCTCGGTGTATCCGGCGAACTTGCTGGTATCTGATACTGGAAGATAAGGCGGATCAAGATAAACGAAGTCGCCCTTGTTGGGTCGCTCCAGGGCTTCTCTGAAATCCAGTTCCTCTATACACACAGGTTGAAGTGCGGCGCTGACTGTCTGCAACTCTGACGCAGAAATGCCGCGGAATCCACGCGCACCCCAGGGAACATTGAACACCCCCCAGCGGTTTACCCTCCACAAAGAGTTCCAGGAAGTCTGATTAAGGTAGAAGAACCGCGCAGCCCTTTCAATTGAGTGCGTTGGAGCTTCTTCATCCCGTACAAAGTAGTAGCCCTTCTCGCCCGTCTTGAATGAGTAGGGCTCCAGGCTGCTCAGGAATTCTTCCGGAAAATCGCGGACGACCTGCCAGGCGTTGATGAGTTCAGTATTCAGATCCGAAAGGAAGATTCGCTTTTGAGCTCGGTTGCGCACAGCAAAGAAAACTGAACCTCCGCCCAGGAACGGTTCATGGTACGAGGCAAATTGGCTGGGAAAATGAGGAAGTAAGACCTGCATCAGCCGCGTTTTCCCACCAGCCCATCGCAAGAATGGCCTTACGGCCTCCTCTGAAGGCTCGAGTCCGGGAAGCCAGCCGTTTCCTGAATTGCGGATCGAACTCGCGCTTCTCAGTCGGACAGCAGGAGGCGCGAGTAACTCTCCATTTTGGTCGGCGGTTTTGAGCATGTTGCATTCCATCGTAGCTGGGTTCAGCCCGGCGTTGAGTGAGTTTTGACGTCTTCGGACACGCGCCAACCCCTAGACATAAAGCATTATCTATCAATAATCTAGCACCGCGGCGGCGGCTTCCATCAAGAGGTATTCGATTAGCAACCCCAAACTATCTGTGGAAAGCAGGTACTCAATTGCCGCCAGGTGTATTTTGGGCAGAACGGCTCAGTTCAAATGCCGCAACAAGTATACGATGAGAGGCGAAGAAAACACGAATATGAGGCCATGCCCATTTCGGGGAGGCTCTCACGAAGCCTTCGGCAATTTTGTGAGGGTGTCCTGGCCCCCGCTGAGTTGGGGGAACTGAGCCGCCTATCGTATTGACGGAAAATTCCAAACCGGCTTCAGCGCGGCGATTGCCGTCGCTTGGACCGCCGGCGATCTTCGTCGCGTCTCCGCAACATTCCGATCGCGCCGCTCGGGCCGTCGGCTTTCCGGACGGCGGACAAAATAATCGACGAGCAGGCGATCTCCCGGTTATGCCGCTCGCCACGAACGGCTCTTTTCGGCTGGCTTCGATGCCGACCCGGTCAGTAAAGTCCTGACGCCCAGGACACCAGGAGAGCGGCTCAGACGAGGCGGCGCTGCCCGAGGGTTGCGAACGCTTGCACAGTGAGAAAAAGGAACGGCAGTCGCAGGATTTTGACAAGTGAAATAGGAGAGGTTAGGGCCAGGGTGGGCCCGGGCTCCGCAGTGTCAACCTTGCGATGATCCCGGTAAATCCAGAAAGCTGTGACACCCGTCATCGCCAGCAGGGGAGGTGCTGCTGTGCGCACTGCAGCGTGTCCGAAAATCACCAGAATGGTGATGTCGCTCAGAAACATATAAAGACCCACCCGGTTGTAGTCCGCCAGTCGCTCGCTCGGCAATCTGAGCGACGCAGAGCATCTGCAGCGACGAAAAGTTCGCAGCGCTCTCGGCAAACGCCGAAGCAGACGCGGGGTTGGCTATCCCTCGATTCTCAACCCCCGGTGCTCACGCGATTGGACAAACCGCCGCGACAGCGAACTTCATGCAATGGCTTCGGACCATCGTCGAAGATGTGGCCCAGGTGAGCCTCGAACTGCCGGCATTTCACCTTCGTGCGCGCCATGCCCATCGATAAGTCGCCGTTCTCGCGGATACATTTTCCTTCGCGATCCGCTGCCAGAAGCTGGGCCATCCTGTACCCGATTCAAACTTTGTGTCGGAACTGAACAGCGCCGTGCTGCAACAGATACACCGATAGAGTCCCTTCTCGTGGTTGTTCCAGTACTGGCCGGGATAGGGGCGTTCCATCGCAGCGCGCCGAGTCACTTCATACGCATCCGGCGACAACTGCTGCTTCCACCTCCGCGTCGGTCTTCACCACCGGCGCTACCGTTGTTACTTCGCCCTGCTGCCCGGCGTCAGAAAACATCACGATCCGCACTTCCCTGGGTGCGTTTCTTTTCGCTTCGGCCACGTCAATTCCGTACCGAAGCCTCAGGCTCATCACTGCAACCGCAGGGTTTCACCCTGCGAGGGTACCAGGAAACCATCCGACCCTTAGACAGGAACGGAGCCAACCTGTCTTCCTGAGATGACTCCGCAATGTGGCCGAGATGCTCGTCGCGCACTCCGCCCGGCGATTTTCCTCGCTTGGGCACTCCGCGCCTTTTTCTTGTTCCAGGACCGGGTTTTGCTCGTCGCGATGCGGGCGAACTTAGTCGGGCACAACCCGAATGACGCCCACATTGTTATCAATGGAGATCGTCGTTCCGAATTGCTTGGACTTCGTCTGAATTTCCTGGAGAATCCGTTGCGCTATTTCCGGCGTAGGAGTCATCGGAATACCCATACGCGACATCGGCCGGTGTACCCCGCCCATGTCCGTGGGATAGAGGCGAACTTCGACCAGCCGGCCCCCTTCGTAATGACTTGTTGTCAGCAGCCCCTGGGAAATCTCCTGAGATTCCAGGCCCGAGCCATTTGTCTGCGCCCAAAGGAGCGGGTCATTCCCGGGAGCAGTGAGGGTTGCCTTATCGGACAGGCTTATCTGGAGATCGGTTTGGAAGACCCAGCTTGACATGCCATAAAAGATTGGCTTTCCTTTGTAGATCTCCACGCCCTCAACGGCGTGGGGGCCATGTGCTATAAATACGTCTGCACCGTTGTCAATGCACTCGTGGGCGAGTTCGATCAACCAATCCGAAGTCGTACTTACACCGTTGATCACTTGATGCCCGTGGTGCGCATGAATGGTGGCGATCACGAAATCTGACCGAATCTTTCCGTCTCGAACGCTCCGCAGAATATCCCGTTCGTCGTCTGCATTCATCTCATAGCTCAGGGAACCAGGCTTCGTCCCGGACCTGAAATAAGTGTCGAAGAGACGCAGGCGATCCGGGTCGGCCGAGGCGGCTCGGTTTTGTTCGGGAGTGGAGAAGACTCCGAAAAGCCCCCCCGCATTTGTTGACCCGGGGGCAACTGCATCTCTCACCGACCGGAGCGCTTGCAACTGCTCCGGAGTCACAACGTGATAGGTAGTCAGCCGTACTGGATTCAGTCCCGGCCTGCCACCCAAATCGCCGGACTTGTATGTCGCGGACATGTACACGTAAGTCGAGCCGGGATCTCCCAGAAGGGTAGTATCAATTGACACCATTCCGACTATACCTATGCGGCCCTTCGGCGTAGCGAGGAAACTGGCGGCACGAGCCTCATTAAGGTTATGTCCTGTACCGGCGTGCACGATGCCTAAGTTGTCTAGGGCCTGATCGGTCGAAAACATTCCCGCAACACCGCCGTCAAAGGCGTGATTGTTGGCGCGATTCATTATCGTGATGCCCATCGCCTTTATATCTGCACCGACCTCCAGCGGCCCGAGCGTGCCCATCAGCGGACCGGGGAATTTGGTCATGTCAACAAGAGACATCTCCATGTTTGCGAACCCCACATCCGCACCGCGGATGATCTTGATCAAATTCTGAAATTCAGGATCCGCGGGGCTGCCGAATGTTTTGGGAGCAATAATGTCGCCGACGGCAGCCAGGGTGAAAGGGGTATTAATCTTAAGCTGAAGTTCCGGCGCTAATTCCCGACGCGGTCTCGGAACTGAATTCTGAGGCACCTGTGCCTGTCCGCTGATTTGCGTCCAGGTGGCGAGTACGATACCTGCCGCGATCAACATCGTCGCAATCAGTCTCGCAGGCCTCCGGGAAAACCTCGTGCTTCTAGTTTCGGCCTTCATCATACCGCGCTTATTCATGGTTCTTCCCTTTCTTGCCTGTATTTCGACCGCCAGGGCCTGCCTCATGGCGTAGCCTGTGCTGTCTTTTACGGTTGAGTTACTTACGGACTATCAGGTGCGTGAAGCGGGTTAGAATTATCTGCACTGAGGGCGAGATTGTACCGTCGGGCTGAAGTGTAAAGGTCGGCCGCCAATCGCTGCCATGTCTTTTGTGCCCAGCAGCCCCTTGCGCTGCTCACAGTTATGGTCGTACCGACACTCACAGCCTGTTCGAGCCGATGGTCCAAACGAGTGCTCGTGCGCCTTTATAAATTAACAAGCGTCGCTTAAGCAATTTGCATTTCAGGAACTGTGGTTAGTGCAATCTGAAGACACCATGGAGCTTTGAGGCTCCGGGTCTTGGATTGACCTGTGGGCGTGAAATGGGACCTCTTGAGTCAGGCACTTTGTGCCTTGATCGGGAGTGTCATGGCATGGGCATTCCCGCTATCTGGCGCGCGCATTTGCCGATAGGTTGTTTAGCAGCCGCACTTGAAAAGCGGTGCCTGAGGTGCCTGATAATTGGCCCGGTCGCTCTTATTAATGCACCTTGTAATGTGACCATCATCGCGAGCGCAAGGGTCAGTCGGATGAGGCTTTGCGCGGCCGATTCGCGCCTCCCGAACGCAATGCGGGTGCAGGCCCAAAGCTTGACGCGTCGGTTGGGTCAGCGCAAACGTCACCGTCACGATCCACAACCAGGAGATCGACGAGTGCCCTTGCAAATGCGGGCAGCGACTGCAGATTTCTCACACATACTTTTAGCTTTCGTACCGCCCAGGCATCGTTCAATTTGACTACTCTGATTTTCATCGTTTGCGAATGGCGGCGAGCAGCTAGTTCGGGCAGAATTCCTATACCGACGTTGATTTCAACCATGCGACAAAGGGCCTCGAAAGTTCGCACATGAAGCCGAAATTTCAAATCCTTGTTCAATCTGTCGGCGATCTGTCTAAGAAAAGTATTTGTTACGCTGCCCTCAAGCAGGCCAACGTAGTCACAATCCAGCGTTTCGCCAAAATCTATTGCCGCGCGATTTGCAAGTGGATGATCGAGAGTAGTGATTAACACGTGTCGATATTGCCGGTAGGCTATTGTTTCCAGGTCATGAGTGCAAACACCGTCTGCGACAATGCCAATATCGCTTGCTCCGTCGCTCACGGCCCGCACGATGTCCTGGCTTAAGAGTTCGCGCAGGTCAACGCGCACGTTGGGATGGCTTTGCAGATACCTGTGCATGACAGCCGGAAGGAAGTCGGTGGCCGGAGTTATACTGGCAGACACTCTCAGATGGCCGCTTATACTTTTGGAGTATTCCTGCAGATCGCTTTTCAGACTCTGTAGCTCGCGCAAAACCGAGCGCGCGTGACCGAGAAGAACATTCCCCGCCGGAGCGACTACCAGCCCGTGGTGAGTTCTGTAAAACAGCTCCGTGGAGAGTCGGTCTTCGATATTCTTGATACGAAGGCTTGCAGTCGGCACTGCCATGTGGGAACGCTGGGCGCCATGCGTCAAACTATGCCCTTCGGCGATATTGATGAAAAGCTCCAGGTCCACAAGATCGAATTCCAAGAAAAATACCCCCGATCTTTCGACATCCGCAAGCGCGTGAATGGTACCACACGGCTTGCACGAAGATCGAGTGACTCCGGACCGCAGGATCGTGCCTGGTAATTTTCAGACGTCGCCTCGCTGATATTTGCTGTGCGTCTCCAAGGTTCAGTTTTCGGCCTCCGCTGTCACGTATCGCCCGGTCAGACAGCGCCGGAATCAGTTTCCCCGCGCGCAACTGGTTTGTCCGCGACGGCGACCCCCTTCAAACAGCCGGTCCATCGTAACCATGCCGTGCAGTTGCCCCATCCGGTCCCGTTTCGCCCGGGTGAACTCCTTCTCCACGAACTTGTGTTTGCGTTGGTTCGCTGTCAGGCCCTGACGCTGCTCTTCTGTTCGAAATCCCAGTTGGGCCGCCGCGGGTTAGCCTCATACTCGCCACGCGCGGCCGCCCTCCGGCTTTGCAGCTTTTGGACATCCGAGTTGACAGCTTTTGGCGACGTCCCGCGTAGCTCTTGGATCACGGCTGCTTGCCGGCGAATGCCTTACCGGGCTCTCGCATTCAGGAATTTTCGGATCTCAGCTTGCTCGCGCTGGAAACCCATTCCTGATTATGCGATTTCCAGTAACCATTTGCCTGTCATGGGCTCTCCCGAGGAATCTCTATTGAGTTGTTTTATTGTACTCAGCCCCTGGCGTAAGTACGATATTCCAGTACTCGCCGGAGCCACGGATAAAGCGATAGTTGTGATTGAGTCCGGCAGGAATTCTGATCGCCTTTGGAGACTGGATTTTGTACCAGCGATCTCCTAACAAGACTTCCACGTCGAGGCCCGTCATATCCGGATTTGCTCCCTTGAAAATGAACAAACTTTCGTATTCATGAGTGTGAGGCTCAACGTGCATTTCTGGTTGGTCCACGTCATGCACCCCTCGCATGATCACGTAGATATTGCCACCGGGATTATTCTTGTGATCCGAAAACACATACCTGGTCCCCGGCCCCTTTGTGTGCTTGATCAGTTCCTCGGCACTTCTGGACACAACGCTCAGAATCAGTTCATCCATCGGTTCCCTCCTTTATCCAGCATCTGTACAGTTGCTATCGTCGTGCTTTAATTTGCAGGTTTCTGCTGATACTTTCAACCATTCAGCGGCATCCGGTCCTGCACAGCCTCGCCAAGATGCCGCTTCCGCGATCCGCAGTTCGGATTAGTCCGGAGTGTCGTCAATTCGCCAGATCGTATCGAGCACCGTACCGTCGACCCATTTCACTACTGCGACCGGTTCGTTGATGAGACGAGGTTTCTCCGGTTTGCCACCACAAATCCGCTCCACTTCCTCCTTGATCTGCTCAATGGGCCGGATCGGCAGGGCTGATCCTTTGAGACGATCGAGGAGGTCCTGGCGACGCGGATTCACCGCGATGCCGCGTTCTGTAGCAACAATATCGATCAATTCGCCTGGCCCGGTAAGAGTCGTCACTTCATCCACAATTGTTGGAATACGGTCGCGGAAAGAGGGAACTGCCAGTATGGTACAACCCGCGTAGAGACAGTTCTGCCAGCCGCCAATTCCATGCAGCATTCGCCCATCGGAGTGTGTAATAACATTGGCATTGAAATCCAGATCTATTTCGGTGGCTCCCAGCACCACTGCGTCTACCATGGAGGCGAAGTTACCTTTGCCATGGAAATTGTAAGAGGTGAACGGGGAAGTTGCGACGTGCCGAGGATCGCTCGCAATGGAATGCACGGCAGCCAGATCAAACGTCTGCCCATCCAGAATGTAGTCGGTGAGACCTTCCCGCAGCATTTCCACGAGGTATCTGGTGCCACCACCACGCACGAAGCGTGCCTTAACTCCCGCTTCACGCATGTAGCGACTTAGGTAGTCGACGAAGGCCAGCGCTATTCCTCCCGCCCCGGCCTGAAAGGAGAAGCCATCTCTCATGATTCCCGTATCGCGGAGGAGACGAGCGGCCATCTCGGCAATCAGCAACCGATCAGGCGAACGAGTCATCTGAGTAGTACCGGAAACAATTCTTGCCGGGTCGCCGACCGAAGGCACTTCGACGACAAAGTCGACGTTGTTCCCCTGAATCTGCCACGGGACGCAGGGAAACGGCACGAGTTTGTCGGTGACAACGACTACGCGATCGGCATATATCGAGTCGGCCAGCGCAAAGCCCAGGGAACCGCATGCCGACTTGCCGTGGGAGCCATCACAATTACCAAACAAATCAGCAGTTGGTGCCGCAATTACCGCAATATCGATATGAACCTCACCGTCCTGGATTGCCTGCCAACGACCACCATGCGAACGCAGTACGCCGAGACCGCGCATCTTCCCGTGCGAACAATAGTTGCCAAGTGGTCCGTTCATGCTGCCTTCGATATGATGGATTACTCCAGCTTCCATCAATTCGACCGCCGGAGCCTGGCATGGGAACGAAGCGCTGGGAAACCACATCAAATCTCTCACACCCATCTTCGCAGCAGTCTGTAACGCTTCCAATGCGATAATGTCGCCATCGCGAAAATGATGATGGCTGGAAATCGTCATACCATCACCTAGTCCGCAAAGCTTAAGGGCGGTTAACAGATCGGGCACGCGCTTGTCGCCGTTCTTCGGATAATCGGCATTGCTGCGCACGGGCGTCGTCGCCTTGTAGCCGGTGGGTTTATGTTGGTTCACGCCCGTGAACGGAGCTTGCGCTGTCCCATTTACGATCCTGGGAACCATACGTTTAGCCGCATTGCGGATCATTTCACCCGTACTCTTCACCATTTGCGTCATTGATTCGCCTTCCGATCCCGGAAGTCGTCAGAGGAAGATCCGTTATCGCTGATGCGCACGTTAACGCTTGCCGCCGAAAGATGGCCGAGCATCCTGGCGCTCTCGATCAACTTTCGAGCACGATTTACAACCGGCGCATCGACCATCTTCGAATCAACGCTTACCACAGCCAGTCCTTCGGACTGCGCTTCGTCGAAAGCGCTGACGATCCTCAGCGCCTTTTCCAATTCGACTCGGGAGGGTGTATACGCGCGCTCGACAACGGAAATCTGCGAAGGGTGGACACAACCCATGCCGTCGAAGCCAAGAGAGCATGACTGCTCGCCCCAGCGCGCGAGCCCTTCCAGGTCGCCGACATCGGCGTAGACGGAATCAATGGCCTGCAGCCCGGCAGCCTTGGCCGCATTCAACATTCGCATACGAGCGAAGAGCGTTTCTTGTCCGCCAGGAGTCTTCGTAACGCCGATATCGGATATGTAGTCTTCCAGCCCTATGGTCAAAGCGCAGATAAGATCACTGGCAGTCGCAATGGAAAGCGCATTCTCGATTCCCATCGCGGACTCCAGAATCGGCATGATCCAAATTGGTCGGTCAACCCTTTCGCACTGCGCGATTTTCTTAATGTGCTGATCGATCACAGTTACCTGTCGCGCGTCTTCGATCTTAGGTAGCATTATCAGGTCCGGAGCCTGCGGAATAATCTCATTCAGATCTTCGAGACCGACCGGAAGTTTATTAATGCGAACCATGCGCTCGGACTTGCCGAAATCAACTGTGCGCAACCCGTTGCGCACAAGAATCCGGGCGGACTCTTTCTCGAGCGGATGGACAGAATCCTCGAGGTCCAGAATGACTCCGTCAGGCCGGTAAAGCGCAGCGTTGACGAAGTACCTGGGTTCATTGCCTGGCACGTAGAGACGCGTGCGGCGCACGCGATCTTTCAGGGCTGGCGCCGGCAAGTCCAGCCTCTTTGGCAGAACCCGCCGTTCGCAAGACAGCCCGGCACCACGGATGGCCGCCTCCAGACGGGCCGCAATCACGAACGGCAGAGCGCCGCCGTCCTCGATCAGTATGTGGGCGTGCCGGACCCCGAGCTCATACAGCACCTCGCGGGCCTGTGTTCGGATTGCCTGGCCATAACAGGACTCAACGCACGATACCAGTTCCACTTCGATTCCACCCGATGTGCGAGATTCAGCCACAACGCGCAGATCCGAACGGACGTTCCTGCCGGAGCACCCGACTGCCCCTCCGTGCGTCAGTTCCGATTTCACTGAATGTATTATTCCCTTTCTTGACGTAATTGAAGCGTTCGCACACACACTACTTATAAGATAAACCTAACTCTCTTCCTGGCTTGTGAGCTTCGTCATCAGCTCTGTGACGGAGCTGAGATTTTCAAGATCCCATATAGCCTCTCGGACTCGTTTCTGTTGCACTCTGGTGATCACGCCATCAGCAAGCTCGGTGAATTTCTCCTCGATTTCCCCATCACTGAGGGGATTGCGCGGGTCGCCCTTTGGATAATCGATCTGTTCGCAGAACTCCTCGCCACCGGTCGTGACTATCTTCACTATGACGCGTTGCAGGGCCGGAAATACCTTCTCAATCTCCGGGTCCGCGACTACATGGACTTTGCAAAGCTGGGCGCGGATCTGCGGATCTTTGATCTTCCGCATCGTGAATTGCGCGGGCGTAACCTGACGGTCGACAATCGCTGCCGCTATGCAATAGGGCAATGAGTGATCGGCGGTCTCTTTTGTCTGGGGGTCATACTTGCTCGAATCCGCGAGAATATCCGCGGCACGGGCCAGCGACCGAATCTGAACCTTCGCGACTTGTGCGGGTCTGAGGTCGTGGCGTTTAATCAGATCAATGGTGGCTGAAATGGGCGCATGTGTGAGCGCCTCCGTCGGGAAAAGCTTCATGCCGCATTTCGTAATCCTCCAGGAGTTCCCGAGGCCCTCCGTGAGTAAATCCAGATGCCACTCCGGACCTAGGACATCAACCAATCCCTCTTTGCCATCGATGATGTGAGCGGGCCCAGTGTAACCTTGAGATGCCATCAGGGCAGCCAGCACGCCACTCTCGGTTGCCATCGAGTCAACTGTGCTCTTCATCATCGTCAGCTCGCCGGCGGTGACCACGCCTAAGGTGGCGCGCGCCGAAGCCGAGATACCAATCGCATGCTGAATCTGCTCCCATGGCAGGTGCAACATACGTCCGGCGACGATGGGCGACACAAAGGATGTGAGTGTGGCATGGTGCCATCCGCGCTCGCGAATCCCGGGAAAGGCCGCCTCGCACAAACGCATCTCGAATTCGTGACCAAGGACGAGGCCGACGATTAGTTCCTTTCCGCCCGCCTTGGCGCGCTCGGCGCACGCAATTGCTGCCGGAAAGATATCTGTTGGATGTGCAGGATCCTGTTTCCAGTAGATATCGTTGTAATCCATGCAGCGCATCATCAGCGCGTTAGCGAACGCCGCATGAACAACATTGAGTTTCCGGCCAGTGCCAATCACAGTTGCCGGACCGGGAGCGGCCACCTCCTTCAGCACCTTGAGTGCCACGGCAACCTCATGTTGCTGATACCCCCCCAATGCACAACCAATCGCATCCAGGAAAAATCTCTTTGCTTGGTATACAGCCTCACGCGAGAGATCGGTGAACCTTACTCCGGCGGCCCAGCGGGAGATTTCAGCCGTGATCGGCTCTTTAGTCACGTTGCCAGCTCTTTTCCGTCATAGAAAGTCACTAATCCAGTTGAAATTTGTCCCGTCGGGAGGACCGCAATAGGTGGCGTTGCACATGTCAAAAGTCGTGCACGGGTCGGGTTGCTGTTCGGCGACGCCTGGCAGGCCCTTGCCCGGCCGATAATTTCAGATTCATAGGATTCTTGAACGGTAGATACGCCATGAAGTCCGCGTGGTGTACGATCAAAGCCTCGGTTGTGCGTTTCACCATCTCTCCTTCCCCTCCATGCGCTGCAATAATGTGACATACCGCGTCGGGCACCCCGCATTCCATCGCCAGGGCCACCCCGGTGAACGGGTGGCGAAGCATCTCGCCTCGCAAACTCTGCACCGTCTTACCATCTCTCATTTCGTACTCCAGCAATTTCCCCACGTCGGCAAGGATGGCACCAGCAATCACCGTGTCAAGATCGATTCGAAGGGAATCTCCCATGTGCTCGCCCATCGCTTCAGCTGAACGTCGTGCTATGTGCACAACACAGCGTTTGTGACTGATGAACGTTGTGGGGCAGTTTGGCACTGTCAGCGTGAATGGGATATTGTTGAGATCGGCAACCGTCAGCGAACTCAATGCAAAAGCCCGTTCCCAGGTTCTCGCAACTTTCTCTCGTAAATCGGCCGACTGGATCCAATCCAGTTCCGGCCACAAGTGGTCTACATCTCTTCGTGCCACAGTTTTTGCAGCTGAGCTAGTCCGAGACACGAGAGTTCTCTCTGGAGCCTTCTCTCGCGAGCTCCGCCCACGCCATCCGAGACACTGGTTCCAGGGTCGTCGTCAGACCAAATGTTTGCTGATGCTGATGGATTCCAGCACGCAGGCAATTCTCACACATGGTGCCCCTCCTGATTCGTTGATCTCGCTTCTTAATGCCCGGAAGCCCCATTTAACACCTGATAAGCCCTCTGCTTTTCTTTCGATACCACGCCGAGCATTAACAATCCACCCAGCGCTATCAGCCCGCCCATGATGTATAAACTCAGGGCGAAGCCACCCGTAGTTGACTTAATTACACCCAGTAAAGAGGGGCCCGCGAAACCCGCAATGTTCCCAATCGCGCTGATCAGGGCGATACTTGCTGCGGCTGCCGTTCCCGTCAGATAAATTCCAGGTATGGACCAAAAAACCGGCACGCAACCATGCACCCCTGCAGTTGCAAGCGCCAGGCACATAATCCCCAGGATCGGACTATGCGGAAACAATGGAGTCAGAAACAAGCCGATTGCACTGGCGAATGCGGGAATCACAAAATGCCACCGCAGTTCCTTCCTGGCATCTGAGTCATACCCAACCCAGAGCTTTGCAAACACCGCTACTAAGGGGGGAATCGCCGAGTAAAGCCCGATGACTACCAAGTTGGGTACACCAAACCCCCTGATGATGGATGGTTGCCAGAACGCCAGCGCATACGTTTGGAAGAGAACCACGAAATAAATGAGACCCAGAAGGTAGACCCTCCAGTTCATTAGCGACGCTGCCAGTGTGTGATCGCCCCTCGAGGCCACCTGGTCTTTCATCAGCGCGTCGACAATGATTTTCTTCTCAGCGTCGGATAACCATCTTGCGGTCTTCGGCTCATCGTGCAAAGAGAAATAAACAACAATCCCTAGGGCAACGCTGGGAAGTCCCTCAATCAGGAATAACCATTGCCAGCCGCGCAGGCCGCAATACCCATTCAGATAGGTCATAAGGGACCCGGATACAACCCCTGCAACGACTCCAGCGACCACTGCTGCCGACGTGAAGATGCCAAACACATTGGCGCGCCGGCCGGAAGGATACCATGTGGTGATGTAAAAAATGGCTCCGGGATAAAAACCAGCTTCGGCCACTCCGAGCAGGAACCGTGCGATGTAGAATTCAATCGGAGTGCGAACCAGCATCGTGGCCGAGGAAATCAATCCCCATGTAAGCAAGCAGACGCAAATCGTCCTTCGGGCCCCGACCTTGCTCAGAAGGAGATTACTTGGAACCGAAAACAGCACGTAACTCACAAAAAACAGGCCGGCGCCCAGACCATAAGCTGCCGCGCTGAATCGCAGGTCATTCTCCATCTGTAACTTAGCGAAGCCGACGTTAGTTCGATCCAGATAGTTAAGCAGATAGCCCAGAAACAGGAGTGAACTGAGCCTCCAGGTGACTCTCCTGTATACAGAGTCGACGACAGAGCTTTTCGACGAGTTGGAATCCGGAGTTTTCATCTGTTGAATAGTTCGATCACCATCTCATGCCACCTTCCGGGCATTTGCTCGGAGACAACTTCGCAGCGAAGACATTCTTGGTGCTTTTGTCTGGAGGAGGCGAAACGCTTGTTCATTCGCCTGATTAAAAAGAATACTTCAGGCCGAACTGGATTACGCGCGCGGCAACTGTCGTGCTGCTGATAACGCCAAAGGCTCCGGAGTTTACAGCAAGACCCGGTTGGCTGAATTGCGGATGGTTAAAAAGATTAAAGAATTCGGCGCGGAACTCCATGCTGCCGCCTTCCTGAAGCCGCGCCAGCGAGGTCACTTTTGTGACGGCGAAATCCCAGTTGAATTGGCCTGGTCCAAGTAAGCTGGCGCGCCCCAGATTGCCGTAGCCGCTGGCTCCAGCCGACGCTGGAAGACCCGCTCCAGGCGAAGGGAATGCCCCCACAACGGGCTCTGGGCAGGTGCGCTGACCAGTGGCTGTGCCTGTGACCGCAGTATCGGCAACGGCGTCAGCGTTGAAGTACTTACTTAGCTTGGACCCGATACCGCCTCGGGTTATGATGTCACCGACCTTCATGCCAGGGCAAAGCTCGGCGCGCGCCGTTGCGGCGCTTCCATATGCCGCCCCGAGTTTTGGATCGGTCAGTGTCATTGGTTCTCCGCTCTGTGCGGTCGTAATTCCGGAAAGACTCCAACCGGAGAGTGCCGTGCCCTCCGCGCCCCTGCCGTAACCAGGAAGATCATAGATGTAAGCTACTGAGAGCCGCTGCGGTCGATCATAATCAGATCTCCCCCACTGCTGACGCAGATTATTGGGATCGTTTGAGTTGAATGTCAGCCCTTCCGAATGGAGGTCTACGCCGGCGCCATCTGTGTCAATCCGATCAAAGGTATAAGAAGCCTGCATCTGCAATCCGTGAGACATCGTTTTCTTGAGCGAGGCTTCCAGCGCGTTGTATTTCACATCTCCGAAGCTTCCCCGATCCTGGAAACCGCCCGCCGCGTAACCGACGACGGGCACTCGGTAGGTTGCATTGGCCGCCGTGTTGGTAACAATACAGCCTTGAGAATTCTGAGTGGATGCAATCGCTGGAATAACAGGCAGACCACAATTCAGAGGGGTAGTCGGAGTCGCCAATTGTGGCATATCCAGGTACCGGAATCCCCCGAGATGTTCGGCTCGCGTGCCAACGTATCCGATTTGACCGACCCAGGAGGGTCTGAACTCATATTGCACATTAAGGTTCCAGCTCATGGTCATGGGCACGGTTGAAAACTGATCTTGTCCACCCTCAGTTAATGCCGAGGTGGGCGTGCGCTCTGAGTTGAGAAAGCCCAGAGCCACATTTCTGTGTGCTGTGAAGGGAACCTGAAAGGTTGCCGCAGTATTTGCGATTCCCGAAAATCCCTCCTGCGCGGTCAGGGGAGGATCATTGGTGACGTCGTGGCCTGCCGGGTCGGCCTGAAGTTGGTCATAAAAAACACCAGCACTGGCCCTGACGACCAGATGCCCGCTGTTAGTTGGTTGCCAGGCCAGACCGGCCCGGGGGCCAAAGTCGTCTTTAGGGTTCACCTGACTGGGTCCTCCATAGGGCCTGCGGTATACACCCGCGGGAAGAGCACCCGGGTAGTTGCTTGGCATCGTAAAGCCAAGAAGAGTGCCATTGGTGGACGGCATGGGCGCAAGAGCCGCGAGGCTATACCATATGTCAACCAGTTCGCCGAGCGCGTCGTAGACTTGTCCATCATATTCCCAACGGAGCCCAAGATTTAGTGTTAACGCATGATTAACCCTGATATCGTCCTGAACGTACGCGCTGTCCGCATTTCCTCGATATGCGTTGTATGTACCACCGACGGGCGTCTCGCTGCCGCTGGCGCTATAAACGTTACTATAGATGCTGCCATTTTGTGCGGCGCTTTCCCCAAGGAGGAAGTCTGCGAAAGTCTGAAATGTGAGTGTGCCGCGGTTCGCAGCGAAGTAATGCTCGTCCCACCTGAGACGGGCTATCTCGAAACCGGCGCGAATATCATGGCGTCCGTGCGTCCAGGACAACTGATCTTCATAATCGAAATTGTGCTGCGGGGCCTTAACTCCGTCCACGCCTGAACCTCCCGTACCGAACAGGCCACTAATCGTGATGACCGGGGGAACAGTATACCAGGGAGTACCATTCGGGCCGTTCGCGGCAATCCCCTGAATTCCCAGCTGCGAGGTCGTGAACGGATCGTCGCTTTTCAGTGAAGCCCGCTGATAGTACGAGGAAAAGTGCGCTTCATTCACTAAATTGTTCGTGAGCACGGATGTCAGCCTGGCGATGATCGACACATTGCCAGTTAGGTTCGTTGCGCCACAGCCGAGGACGCACGGAGTGGCATTAAAAGATCTGACAAATCCACCATCGGCGTAATAAAATTTCCCTTCAACTGTCTCCTTGGATGTGATCGCATAGCTGAGATTTCCGATCGCCTGATCATCATTAAATGTGGCGGGCACGCTCAGGGAAGCAGTACCGACTGCGCTTGCAGTCCCTGCATTTAGAACCGCCTGGGGAGTTGGAATCAGGTTGTTCCCATTTACTTTTGCGTTCAGAAGTGTCAGAGCCACGGGATTTATGTTCGAACCGTCGCATGCCACTTGTGTACCGCCCCCAAACGTAGTGGCGTATCTCGCTCCCGGACTCCCAGGAAAATTGTTTGTCGGGCAGAACTCGGCTCCTAAAGTAGACGCGGTTCTGTCGTTCGTCAGCTGCTCGGGGAGGTTCGGAGTTTGAAACCCCTGCGCGGCAACTCCGTTAACTTGTCGCGTACCTTGATAGGAAAGGAAAAAAAACAGCTTATCCTTACGGATAGGTCCACCAGCGGTGCCGCCGAACTGATTCTGCTTCAGGGCGCCTCGCGGCTGGCCGACCCTGTTCTGAAAGAAGCCATTGGCGTCGAGATCATCGTTACGAAGAAATTCGAACAGGGTTCCGTGATAACTATTGGTGCCCGTCTTGGTCACCAAATTCACGCTCGCCCCGGAGTGACGACCGTAGCCGGCATCGTACCCCGTGGTCTGAACTTTGAACTCCTGGATCGCATCGGGGCTCGGAACAGGAATATCTCCGTAGAAACCTTCCACGTTATTCGCTTGCCCATTGGGCAAACTCCAGACCGAAACCCCGTCAAGTTGAACATCGTTGCTGATCTGGCCAGCTCCATTGACGGTCGAGTCCTGAGATCCCCGACCCACTGTGGTGGCATTGAAAACATCGGCGGTGGCCCCGGGGGATAAGGACAAAACCTGTGTGAAATTGCGCGTTGAGAGTGGCAGAGCGCTGATGGTTTTCGATCCGACAGTCGTTCCCAATGTGGAAGTTTCTGTCTGAATCTCCTGAGTGGCAGTTGTGACTGTCACCTTCTGCGTCTGAGATCCCACTTGGAGGCTCTCATTCAGGATGGCAGTGTCAGCGACCGTTACAGTCACGGATGGAACTTCGACTGTGTTAAAGCCCTTCGCAGAGATCGATACCTTGTAGTCGCCCACTGGCAGCAGAGCGAATGTGCAGGTGCCGCTTGAACTTGTTACTTCGGTGCGGGTGACGGCTTCGGCATTAGTCAGGGTTACGGTCGCTCCGGGAATTACCGCGCCGGTAGGATCGGCAGCGGTTACAACCAGCGCGCCACTGCTGGCTGTTTGTGCGCCGACGGGTAAAACGTACAAGCACAGGATAAACGTGAGGCAAATCGCCACGATCAGCTTCGCTTCAGTTCCGAAGTGCATGCTTCTTATAGCCATGATTCCTCCTGTTTCAGCACGCCGCCCCGTAGCTCCATCTCAGAGGTCGCTATAACGTGTGAGTCAAGCACAAAAGGGTAACCGTATGTTTCTGGAAGGGGCGTGAAAACACCGCAACCGTTCACTAAGGCGTCTTCTGCGCTTGAATGGCCCTTCGAGTTGCTCAAAGTTATAGCCACACCTGCTATGACGGCAACGCTCGGATTCGCCTCACTAATCTCCAGGGCTCCAGTGTGAGCAACGTGTCCCCGGATTGACCAGAACGAAGAACGACCCAGCAACATCAACGCTGGAATATGGTTATTGTTCAATATCCGTCCTCCGAATTAGTTGGCCAACTCATTGTGCTGTTGGCAATGCGGCGAACCGTCCGCGTGAAATAATCGTCCGGTCGCGAACCTACTCGATATTGCGATCGGTTCAATCTAGTGCGTGTTTATAATTTAGCCGTCGTCGCGAAAGCAATTTGTATTTCGGGAACTGCGGTTAGTCCAATCTGAACGCGGCTGCTGCTGCGCTCGCTTGCGGTAGTGAGCCGCAACGCCCGGAACACTTTCAAATGGGGACCCAGGAACCCGTCACTTCGTCGCGCGACAAGCTCTCCGACGCGAAGCCGTTGACGACGAACGCGGCATCTTCCGCGACATCCTCCTGGCCCGGAGGCGGAGAGAACGGATGCTGAAGCGCCCTTAAGACGGCCTTGGGTTATCGGCCATGGTTTGCGTGCACCGCGGACAACCAATGAAACGCCGGCAATCCCCGACTCTCCGCTTCCGCAAATTGACGGAATCTTTTGGGGAAACGGGGCCCGCACGGCCGCCTTTTTTGCGCAGGTGATCGATTCCGAGATTCGACTCGAAACCCACGTCGCTACCCTGGCCAGTAACAATTCGCTGCTGGTCAGCGAGTTCGTTCGAAGCTTTGTGAAGCGATTCGAATCGAAGAGAATCGGCGCACAGCTCAATCTCCCGAATATTGGCGGCGACAATGGCCGATATTGAGAGTCGCACGATTCCGTATGATGCCCGCCCTTCTCAATTAACTTCTGTTTCCGAGGCGGGCTTCAGGATGCCACGGCGCGGTGATTCTCAACTTACTGCGCTTGCACCTGCCGACAAGAGCAATTCCACGACACGATTATTCGCCTCACGTTTTTCCGGCGACAATGCTTTGCCGTACACGTTGAAGGTGGTGGCGATCGCGGAATGCCTCATCAGATCCTTCGTAACGCCAGGCGCTGCGCCTGTGGCGTCGAGCCAGGATCGATACGAGTGCCGCAGGGAATGAAAACCGAGTCCCTCCAGGCCAATCGCTTCTCCTGCCGGTCGAATCCATCTCTGTTGCAGGCTCGGAGACATGAAAGGCATCCCGGTTGTCGGATTGGCAAACAGCCACGGTGAGTTCACCTGCGCCCTCCACGCCAGAATCAACTCCGACAGCAGTGGCGCCAGTGGCAGTTTTGCCCGGGATGAGGTGGTCTTGGTTTCGTCGACAGCGCCACGATAGGCACTGCGGCGGATGGTCACGGTCCTGTGCTGCCAATCAAAGTCCTCCCACCGAAGTCCGAGGGCTTCGCTGACGCGCAGACCGAGACACGACATCACGATCGCAATCATGTTCACATGCGCGGGCAGTCGCCGAACGACTTCGCGAAATTGCTCGGGCGACAGCACCACCGCCTCTTTGGTGCGCCGGGTGACGTTCCTGATCCTGACGATATCGAGCGGATTCCGGCGTTCGAGCGGCAAGTACTCCCACAGCGTAGCAAGGTCAAACATTCTATGCATCAGACTGCGCAAATGTCCCTTGCTCACCGGCGTTAATGCGAGCGACTGGAACCAGGCATGAATCTCCGATGGCCGTATCCCCGAAACGAGGCATCCACCCCATCGCGGCCGGAGTCTTTTGTTGATGATGGAGGTGTAGGAGCCCCGCGTCGCATGCCGAGCTGGCATCTCTTCAGCAATATACCGATCAAGCAAGGCGCTGAACGTTACTTCGTTAACGCGCGCATATTCCGTGTTCTCGTTCAGCTTGAGGAGTTGAACTTCGACCTTTTGCCGGACGGCTTTTTCAGTTTTGTAGAGCGCACCATCGAAGTATTGGCTTCGCAGGGCACGCTTTCCGTCCTGTTCGACGTAATACCGGAACTCCCAGGCAAAACCATTGGCCCGTTTTACCCGCCGTACAGAACCCTGCTGATACTTGTCCCGACGCATCTTCATAGCCCGACTCCAGGAGGTCGATCTGGAGAGCAAGTCTACCTTATAATGGGTTATTATGGGTTGAAGATTTTCGCAATATCCATGTAAATTATTTATTCTATGGAGCACCGGGCGGGAATTGAACCCGCGAATACTGGTTTTGCAGACCAGCGCGTTAGCCACTTCGCCACCGGTGCTCTCGATCCGCCGCGCCGGGCGGCCCGGCGGATAGCCCGCTCCTGCAATCCTTACTTCGGCTGTGCCGTCGTCCGCAGATACGGCTTCACCGTCTTATACCCGGGGAAAAGCTTGTCCGCTTCCTCGTTCGAAACCGCTCCGCCGATGATCACGTCCTCCCCCGCCTTCCAGTTCGCCGGAGTCGAAACTTTATGCTTCGCCGTCAGCTGGATCGAATCGAGCACGCGCAAAATCTCGTCGAAGTTGCGGCCTGTCGACATTGGATAGGCAAGCGTCAGCTTGATTCGCTTGTCCGGTCCGATCACGAACACGGTGCGGACACAGGCATTGTGCGCCGGCGTGCGTCCTTCCGATGTCTCACCCGCATCGCCCGGCAGCATGTCGTAGAGCTTCGCCACCTTCAGCTCCGGGTCGCCAATCATCGGGTATGTCACCTGATGCCCGGTCACTTCATGGATATCCGGCTCCCACTTCTGGTGGCTGGCCACCGGATCGACGCTGAGCCCGATCACCTTCGCTCCGCGCTTCGCGAATTCCTTCTCCAGCCCGGCCACCGCGCCCAGTTCGGTCGTGCATACCGGCGTAAAGTCCTTGGGGTGCGAGAACAGCACAGCCCAGTTATCGCCAATCCATTCGTGAAAGTGGATCACCCCGTGCGTGGTCTCCGCGGTGAAGTCAGGAGCAACATCGTTGATGCGCAGTGTCATGCCTGTCCTTTCTGAAACTATGTCTGATTGCACGAACGCAAAACTAAAAACCCACCCTCTTACGGGGTGGGTTCTGAGTGAATTACGAAACTTATCGCTTCTCTCAGAGCACCCGCACGGTGCAGCTGCGACAGCAGCAGCACAAACACATGCAGGTTGCAGAGTGAGCGTTCATTCTGTTTCCAGCCTAGGGCCTGGCGCGCGCACCTGTCAAACCAGGAAGCTTTTTCACCGGCTGGCTGCTCATCTCAATGGTGACAGCGGCACCAGCGTTTCCGTCGTCTCAAGAGGGAGCCCGGAAGACAGGGGACGGCGAATGGCCAGGTTCTCCCCCTGGTGAGCCCGGCGGGCTGTCGCAGAATCTTTAGCTCCGGCCAGTCCCACCGTCCAGCGCAGCCAGGGGCAGGCAAGCAGCGTCCGAACCACCAGCAGGCAGCCGCCATACGTGATGATGAACGCGATGGGCAACGAAAGAGCAGCCCCGATCGGGGTTCCCCAGAATGCTGCGGCTGCAATCACGGGCAGCAACTGCTTGATCGCCGCCAGGCCAATGGGATGCGTCAGATAGAGACCGAAGGTATGTCTGCGAACATCCACGAACCTGGGCCACGCAGCGTGCCTGAGTTTCATGATCGCCAGCACAACCAGGACGGAAAAAACCTGATTCGTGATTCGCAGCGTGTTCATGGGGTCGGCAGACTGGAGCGAAACAAGCATTTTCGCTTCCCCAATCGCCAGCACAATTGCCAACGCGATCAGGCTGAGCATCACAACCGCAGGTATGCGGGCAAGCCACTTGTTCACCGTTGCAAAATGCCAGGAGGCCCAGGCCCCCAGCCAGAGGTAGAACACGAACCCCAGAACCGCCCGAGAATGCTGTACCGGAATCCACTGGCCGTAAATATTGGCGGCATACAGCAGGCTCACCACGGCGAACGCCGCACCCACGCGCACATCTCTGAGCACACGCCGAAAAATCAGCAGAACGGCCAGTGCGATCAGCAGGTTTGGAACAAACCAATAGGGCGTTCCAAGCAGGCCGCCGCTCACGCACTCGGCAAACAGATAACGAAATGCACCGGGCGAATGAAAGGAGACGAGTCCGTGGACAACATCGGTGCCAATGCGAAGTCCGCAGTAGCACACATACCAGACGACCCACGGCAGTAAGACATTCTTCAAACGCCGGCCGTAGTACTGGAGGGAGCTATATTGGTCGATTCGCTCGCCAAACAGGAATCCTGCAACCAGGAAGAACGCGATCGTCCCGAACTTCAGCAACTGTACCAGGCAGAGCATCGCCAGGGGCGGCGCATCCAGATGGTGGAGCTTTGGATAGACCGATATGGCGTGCTCCGCGATAACCGCTGCCATCGACAGAAAGCGCACATTGTTGGCAAAAAGATGGTTGGCATCCGAAGGGTTGGAAACTGCGGTGTGCGCTGCAACAGGCTGGGCGTGGTTGCCCGGGAACCGGATGGCTCCGGTGAACAGTCCCATGAGAGCAAACTCCGAACGAAACGATGCTCGGAGTATGGACCGCTCGTTCCCGAAACGGCACATTAAGCTCGAGTTCAAATTCGCCGTGGTAACCCTTTTGAGGGAAAGCTGCGCCAGTAAATTCCCAAAACGGGAAAAACCCTGGCGGGTGGCTGGATCAACCCGCCCGGCCTCGTCCCGTAGTTGCCTGAGCTGAGCGGTCCACCCCTCAGCAATCCGGGGAGGCAACGCGCCCGGCCTTGACGGCCGGGCAAACCTGCAACGAAAGCTAAGGGAGCGCCGGCTTCGTCCCGAGCGTCTGGTAGTTGTGCGCGACCTGGAACGTCATCACTCCCACGTAGACAAACTGTGAGGCCCGGGCCAGCGATCGCATGTTGTGGCGCACCAGGATCCGATAGGCCATGTAATTCACGCCTACCGTGCCCGCTTCAAACGCCGCGAAGGCAGGCTTGTTCTTCACCAGACCCTGCGGCAGCATCGCTTCGTGGTAGTACTGCGGCTCAGTCAGCGCCTTTTCCGTGGTGGTGTAATCCAGCACCCGCAGCGCTGCCGTCGCGCCCAGCATGCTCCAGTCCAGGACCTTCAATCCTGGCTTCTTTTCTACCGGCTGCGGCACGCGTACCGGATACACTCCCATCGCCGAGCTGCTGAAGGCTTCTTCAGGCTGCGAAGCGGCGGTCGTAACCGGCGGCAGGGGAGCGTCTACCAGCATAGCCGTGGTCTGTGCGGAGCACGCCCCGGCAGATAACAACGAGAGAACTGGCAGCAGCAGAACAGCAGAAAGAGACTTCATATTGACCTCATCGGCTTGAACGATGAGCAGTGTTTTGTCAGCGAATTGAGAGAGGCAAAAACACTGCAAGTCGTGCAATGAGTTCGGCTCGTGGTATGCGGGTGGGGATTGCGTGACGTCGAGCCTGTGCGCCACCACCGCAGTTCTTATTTTGATGGTGTAGTTTGGCACGAAAACGCTTCACAGCAACACTTATCTTGCGTCACTGCAATGAGTTACGGGAGGGGGAGTTTTCTATGGCTCTTCGGTGAAAGGAAGATGTGACTGTCCTATCCAAAACCGGTTACTGATGCGTACAAGAGCATTGGACGAATGATTACTAATGCGCGCGGCACCCTCCTGGTACGGTCCGACAAATCGCAGAAAAGACGGCAACATCCGCCACAAACGGGGTAACCACCTGCGTGCCCTCGCCGCCGCCCTCTCATCGGGTATCAAAAGTTGCAACCTGAAGTCGTCGCGTATACGACCTGGTAACCACTCGACGGTCAGCGCTCGATACCATCGCGGCGGACGAATCCGCGATCCTGCGCCGGACAGCAGAGCATTCGCCATGGCACGCGACGCCTCACTTACGCCCAACGCGCCCGACCCGGGCATCTCCCGGTTGTATTCCATAAACGCATCCCAACTATCCGGCAATTCTTCAGAAGGAATGCCGAACAGAGCCGCCATGGTTTTGCTTTCCTGGTAATATTGCTCGCGCTCCGCGTCCGGCAAGTGTCCGACACACTCGTAAGCCAGCACCGCGCTCTCTACCAGCGTCGCGTACACCCAGCGCAGAGCGGCCATCTCATTCGCCTCGTAGTGCGACCCTCGAGGCCACCCGCCGACAGGCTCCGTCAGCTCCCCCTGAATATGCGTGTGCAGCTTATGCAGGTGCCGCGCCGCCTCCAATGCCTGGTGGAGGCTGCCGAAAACCATGGTGAAGACCACGCGAAAGGTGTTCTGGAAGCGCGCCACCGGATCGCCCAGCAGCGAAGAATGCTGCATCAGCGCGGCGGCTACCCAGGGATGCGCCAGCTGCAGCAGCGCGGCGCGTCCGGCGCCCAGAAACAACGCCGCCTCCCGATTAATTTTCCATGTGATCGATGCCGGACCGAAAATCCCCGCTCGCGGATCCGGCGTCCGGCGCGCAACCGAAGCAAGGAGCGATTCCAGTTCCGTGCGCGAGACGAAGCGCTCCATGCCTCCATTATGTGCGGTTCAGAGGGTCAGGAACGCATGCGGAGAGCAGTCAGAAAACTAAGTCAGGGGACGCGCTGCCTGCGCCCAAACTCGCTGCGATGCCGGCTGTACAGAAAATAAATCACCAGCCCCACCGCCAGCCAGACAAAGAACCGGATCCACGTCATTACTTCCAGCCCCATCATCAGCACCACGCAGAAGATGATGCTCAGCACCGGAAATACCGGCCCCAGGGGAGCCCGGAATCCCCGCACCCGGTTCGGCTCACGATAACGCAGAATCAGCACGCCCGCCGACACCAGCACAAACGCGAACAGCGTTCCGATATTCGACAGGTTCGAAACGGTCCCAATGTCGAACAGCCCCGACGGAATCCCGACTACAAATCCTGCCACCCACGTTGCCACCACCGGCGTTCGATACTTCGGATGCACGTGGGAAAAAACCGCCGGCAGCAGCCGATCCCGCGACATCGAAAACCACACCCGCGCCTGCCCCAGCTGGAATACCAGGATCGAGGAGATCATCCCCATCAGCGCGCCCAGCACCACAAACAACCGGATCCAGTGCAACCGATGTCCGCCCGGCAGCAGCGACAGCCTCTTCAGTGCATTCACCACCGGCGCCGCGTCGCCCATCATGCTCTTCCACGGCACCATGCCGGTCAGCACCACGGCCACTCCGATATACAGCACCGTGCAAATCGCCAGCGTCGCCAGAATTCCAATGGGCACGGTGCGCTGTGGATTCTTGCACTCCTCCGCCGCCGTCGAGACCGAGTCGAACCCGATGTAGGTGAAGAAAATGATTGAACCGCCCGTCAGCACCCCCGACCAGCCGTTCGGCGAGAACGGATGGTAGTACTTCGGCTGAATAAAGCTCGCTCCGAAGGATACAAACACCAGGATCGCCGCAATTTTGATCAGCACCATGATGTTGTTGGTTTCGGCCGACTCGCGAATCCCGCGCACCAGCACCACCGTCAGCAACAGCACGATCAAAAACGCCGGAATATTGAATCCAAAGTGCCACCCCGGCGGATACAAATCATGCCCGGCCAGGTCCTGCAGACCTTCCGGCAAATAGGCCGGCGAAATCCATTTCAACGCCGGGTGAATGTTGAACCAGTCCAGCAGGTCCACGATGTGCGCGGCGAATCCCACACTCACGCTCATGTTCGAGAACGCATACTCGAGGATCAGGTCCCATCCAATGATCCACGCGATCAGTTCTCCCATGGTCGCGTACGTGTAGGTGTATGCCGAACCGGCGATCGGGATCATCGACGCCAGCTCTGCATAACAGAGTCCCGTAAACGCGCACACAATCGCCACCAGCATCAGCGACAATGCCAGCGCCGGGCCTGCTCCCGGACGTCCCACCATCGCCGTGTGCCGGATGAAGTAATCGATCAGCGGCGTGTTTTCAATCGACGCAACAGGGAACTGCTGCCCTGCGATCGCCGTGCCAATCACCGTGAAGATGCCCGACCCGATCACCGCGCCAATACCAAGCGCCGTCAGCGACAGCGGTCCCAGCGTCTTCTTCAGCGCATGATCCGGATGCTCGGAGTCCGCGATGAGCTTGTCAATGGATTTGCGTGCGAAAATCTGGGACCTGGGCTTCGTCCCTTCGGGCCGAGATGGCAGCGCGGGTGGATCCGGCAACGACAGCTCCTGCGGGGAGGAGTAGATGTTGAGTGAGTGTACCCTGGTTCCCCGGGGCGGGGCGAAAGCCATCCGCCCGCCCCGATGAAATCCAGATGTGGCCTGAGCCGAGGCTCTACCGCTTGCTCTGGCCGCGCACCAACTTCCTCACCTTCTTCTTTTGCGACCCGCGCGGTGTCGTGCGCTTCGCTTTAGGAGCAGCCTTCTTGCGGGCCGCGCGTTTCAGCTTTTTGCGTTCTGTCTTGTCTTCAGTCTTCTTCGTGTTTGCCATTCAATTCCCTGGCCGCCAAAACCAGCGGCGTCGTTGTGTAAGGTTGCTTCTTTGCAAGGATAGATGAAACACAGCCGATACGCACCCCGCTTGCCCGGCCGAGCCCGCACGAACGGCCGATTTCCTCAGCTATAATCCTGCCCACCATGAAAGTTTCAGCGTTTCTGCTGCTGCTCGCAGCTTCGATCTCTGCTGCCGCACAGTCCTCCATGTCCATGCCGATGAGCGCGTCTGCCATCGATACCCCCATCCCCGGTGAGCGGCTCGGCACAGTCTCCTTCTCCGTCTCCTGCGCCCCCGCTGTCCAGCCGGCTTTCAACCGCGGCGTCGCCCTGCTGCACGACTTCTGGTACGAAGAAGCCCGTCCCCAGTTTGAGCGCATCGCACAGGCCGACCCCACCTGCGCCATGGCTCACTGGGGCATCGCCATGAGCAGCTTCCACCAGATCTGGGATCGCCCCGATCCCAGCACCATGAAGCTCGGCTGGGATGAGATGCGCAAGGCCCAGGCCACTCCGCCCGGCACCGCGCGCGAGCGCGAATACATCGCCGCGCTGGCTGCGTTCTTCCAGCCCGGTCCACAGGATTTTCCTGCGCGCATTGCCGCTTACTCGTCCGCGATGGGCGCGCTCTACGCCCACTATCCGCAAGACGTCGATGCCGGCGCTTTCTACGCGCTTTCACTGCTCGCCGCCAGGCCGGTCGCCGACACCACCCAGGTACAGCAGCGCAAAGCCATGTCCGTCCTCGTGCCGCTCTACCGAGCGCATCCTGACAATCCCGGCGTCGTCCACTATGTCATCCACTCCTGCGACAACCCGGCCATGGCCAAAGAGGGCCTCGCCGCCGCCGAGCACTATGGCGAGATTGCACAGTCCGGCGCGCACGCCGTTCATATGTCCGGCCACATCTTCGCTCGCCTCGGCATGTGGCCCCAGGACATTACCGCGCAGTCCGTCTCTATTAAAGCTTCTGAAGACGCTGAGGCCCACCATCGGAGCGGCATCATGGATGAGCCGCATTCCTACGACTTCATGATGTATGCCGACCTGCAGAGCGGGCAGGATGCCGCCGCGAAGCACATCCTCGACACCGTTCCCTCCGTCCTCGATCACCTCAGCGCCATGCCCGGCATGGGCAACTCCTATATGGGAGGAATGGTTTACTACTATCGCCTCAAGTTCCCCGTCTTCTACTCGCTCGAATTGAGCGACTGGCACACCGCCGCCGCCCTTCAGACTCCCGTCAATACCCAGCCTGAAGATGCAGCCATGGTCTGGTGGGCGCGCTCGGTCGCCGACGGCCACCTGCACCACGCTACCGAAGCGCAGCACGATCTCGATCGGTTTGATGCCCTCATGACCGAGACCAGGAAGGGCCCGCACGCCTTCGTCGCCGACTCAACCGCCACAAAAATCTGGCGCTCTGAGATTGCCGCCTGGGCCAGTTTTGCTGCCGATCGCCAGGACGATGCTCTCCGCCAGATGCGCGCCGCCGCCGATCTGCAGGATAAGGTTGGCCAGGCCGAAGTCGACATTCCGGCGCGCGAAATGCTCGGCGATATGCTCCTCGAGCTGCACCAGCCGCAACAGGCCCTCGCCGAGTATCGCGTCGCGCTCCAGCTCAGCCCCAACCGCTTCAACGGCCTTTACCATGCCGGCATGGCTGCCGAAGCCGCTGGAGACAAGGCTGCTGCCGGAGACTACTTCACGGCACTGCTCAAATCCACCGGCAATGGCGAGCACTCCTCGCGGCCCGAACTTGCCTATGCGAAAAAATATGTCTCTTCGGCCCAGCTCGCAAAGCAGGAAGGGAAGTAAGACCCGGCAGATGTGGGGACAGACTGGACCAAAGCCGCTCGAGGCTTATTCGGATTTGAAGAGCACAGCTTTAAGCCCGCGAAAAGACTCGATTCTTTGAGGGGGCACAGCTTCAGCTGTGCCATAAAACCTGCAAACTGTGTCCGGCTTTAGCCGCTGAGGGATGTCTCAAAGCCGTCGTCACAGCCGCTCCAGCTGTGCGAATTTCTCCACCAGCTTTTTCACTCCGAATCCTGAAAATTGCACCGTAAGCTTCGCGTCTTCTCCGTCACCCTCGCGCCGAAACACAATCCCCTCGCCGTATTTCGGATGACGCACCCGCTGCCCGCTCCTGAATCCCTTCGCGCCCGTCGGCTCCGGAACATTGAGCTTTGGTCGCGCCGACTTTGCCGGCACATTGCGTCCCGGAATGTTGCGGCCTGAAAAAAATTGCGCGATGCTGTCCGACGAATTGCCGGGTGAACTTGCCGGACGTCCGCCGCGCGCCGGTTGCCCCGGCCGATGCGTCGCGCTCTGGTCCTCGTCCTCATAGCTGTAGTGCCGCGAGCTGTAATCGTCACCGCTGCTCTGACCATAGCGCGATGGCCTTTCCGTATAGCTCGCCGCATACCCGCCCCAGTTCGTCGCCCGGTTGCGTCCGCCGCTCAGATCCTCCAGCAAATGCTGCGGAATCTCTTCCAGAAACCGCGAAGCAATCGACGCTTCCGGCATGTCGTTGCCGTACCGCCGGCGATATCGCGCCCGCGTCAGCACCAGCGAATCCATCGCCCGCGTCAGCCCCACGTAGCACAGCCGCCGCTCCTCTTCCATCTGCGGCGGATCGTTCAGCGTCCGCGAATGCGGGAACAATCCCTCTTCCATCCCCGCCAGCACCACCAGCGGAAACTCCAGCCCCTTGGCCGCATGCAGCGTCATCAGCGTCACGCGAGCCTCGGCCGAATACTGATCGGCGTCGGAGACCAGCGCCGCATGATCGAGAAACTCGGCCAGCGACTCCCCGCGCGCCGTCGCATCCTGCGCTGCGTTGGCCAATTCCTTCAGGTTCTCAATGCGTGAAAAGCTCTCCGGCGTCGCCTCCTCTTCCAGCGCGCGAATATAACCGGAGCGATCGTTCAGAAACTTGATAAGTTCGGGCAGCGTAGCAGGCACGCCCGGCTTGCGAAACGCAGGTTTGCCCGCGGCATCGGTATCCTCGGCCCCGCTCGCCTTGGTCATGCGTTCCAG
>DASXDF010000048.1:0-1583 GCA_036490815.1 Acidobacteriaceae bacterium | reverse complement strand
CTGCTAGCGGTTGTCCTAACGGCGCAGAAGGCCGATACCTCGCCGGAGCTCTTCTCGAGCGTGATGCAGCGCGTCTCGGCGCAGCCGGAGTTTCGCGAGCGGGTGCTGCAGGGCATTCAGGACGTTCCCAAGGTGGGCGAGTTTCTCTCTCCCGATCTCGTCGATCGCCTGCGCGTTCTCATCCTGGGGAAAGAGTGGCAGCGCGTCGATCATTTTCCGGCGCTGACTGTCGCTGGCCTGAACAAAAGCGTCGGTGTGGCCGTGCGGGTCGCAGGGAAGTCGGCCACGCCGCTGCAGTCCGCCGACCTTCTGGATACCGCCGAGTATCCCTTGGCGCAGCCCGAGACCATCGATCTCGACCATCCCGCCACCGCACCCACCTATGCCGATGATCCAACCACAGCGCAGCGGGAGATCGGCTTCAACCTGACCATGGGCGATGGTCCCGACCCGGATTTAGCGCCCATGCATGCGGAAAGCCGGCAACTGGCCGCGGTGCTAAACCGGCTCGCCATGAATAGCCCGGGACAGCCGGAAGCCGCCGCCACCCTGAACGGAAAACGCTTCACGGATGGCAGCGCGCTCATTCACGAGTTGGCGGAGAGTGGTCACCAGGTATCGATCACGGATGACGCCTTCTTTGCGAACTTCGGCCACCTGCACGATGGAGGCCGCGAGGTCATGATGCCGTTCTGGATCGACACCCAGATCGCGGTGCCGGCCAGCCGCCGATCGCTGCTGCTGCCGGTCAGCCACTCTGAACAGGAGCTGCACATACGTGGGCCCAAATGGAATGCCGATGTCAGCTTCTACTTCGGCATCGACGGCAAGGCCGAATTCCGCACCATGGACTCGCTCAATCAGAGCTGGGTGATGCACCGTGTTCTCTTCTCGTATGCGGATGCCAGCCGGCAAAGCCGGGTTCTGCAGCTCCTGAGCTCGGCCGTGCGCGTCTACTACCACGCGCGCATGTCGCATCCGGAGCTTCCCTTCGGCGGCTACTACCGGCTTGGCGTTTGTCAGGATGTCAGTGCCGCGGTGGAATCCGAGCTCGAAAGAAAGATCGTTCTCTTTCCCATCACCCACGATCCCGCATATTTCCCGCAAAGCCAGGCCGCCGACCCACGCGACCGCGCGTTTCTCAACGCATTCGCCGCCATTCCCTCCGACCGCGGCTCCGGTTTGCCGCCCATCGATCGCGTCCTCGGGGCTTTGCCTACCCTGCACTACGACGACATCGTCATCCCCGGTCTGGGTAGCGATCTGCATCGTGTCGAAGTTGCACGCCGCCTCGGATTGACGCAGCGCACGCACCCGCTGTTGGACTTCCTGATTGCCGTTGCGCTGCTTTTGCTCCTGCTGTTGCTCCTGGCCGTTGCAGTGTGGCGCTGGCTGCGCCAACGCCGCAAGAGCTGTCCAGCTACTTAATCTGCGGAGGCGGTGTAGCCTGCGCAGGCGGATTCGAAGATGGAGGAGTTGCTGGCTCGGTGGGAGGTGGCGGCGGCGGTGGTTCTGGCGACGGCGCTGGGGGCGTATCACCGGCCGCAAGCAGTTGGATGTCAAAGATCAGGTCGCTCTTGGGC
>DASXDF010000047.1:0-36343 GCA_036490815.1 Acidobacteriaceae bacterium | reverse complement strand
GGGCACGACGTTTCAGTCGTGCCGTTCCACCCAAGAAATGCCCCGCACAATTCACCTGCGAATGCCGCGCCCGAGGTGCTGCGGAGCAGCACGACGGTAGAAGCCCCGGCCTTCAGGCCGGGGAATCCACGGCCCAGAAATTCGATGGGCTTCAGCCCCCGCGCCGTTCTTTCAGGCCAGGACTTTCAGTCGTGCCACCAGACGCCGCGATTGAACCGGGCTTTAGCCCCCGTGCCTTTGTGTCAGGGCACGACTTTCAGTCGTGCCATATCAGCCCCCAATCAACTGGGCTTCAGCCCCTGCGCCTTTCTGTCAGAGCACGACGTCAGTCGTGCCGTCAGCCGCCCCGATGAAGGCGGGCTTCAGCTCTCGCGCCTGAGGTGCTGCGGAGCAGCACGACGGTAGAAGCCCCGGCCTTCAGGCCGGGGAATCCGCCGCCAGAAATCCAACGGGCTTCAGCCCCCGCGCTTTTGTGACATGGCACGACTTCAGTCGTGCCGATATCAGCCCCAAATCAACCGGGCTTCAGCCCCCGCGCCTTCCACCCTCTCCATCAAAAAGCCGCTTCGATCTCCGCCACACCCTCAGTCCTGCCGCACAACGCCCCCGTCAAAACTTCCCCACCACATTCACCACGACAAACCCCCACCCCCCGGGCTATGCTGTTTCTCCTGGAGCGCTGTCATGGGTCTGCGGGCCGCCACCCCACTGGTCGTCCTTCTGCTTGCATCCCCGGTCCTGCGCGGCCAAACGGCGCCTCCGCCCATCGCCTCCACCAACGCCGCTGCGGCCACCACCCTCCCCGCAATCACAAAAAACACAGCCCCCGCATCCACAGACGCCCCCAAAGACCCCTCCCCAAAATCCCGCGTCCTCTTCTTCTACACAGCGCCCCGCAGCTCCGTCGAAATGGAAGTCCACACCGTTCCTCCCACTGACGCCGCTCGCCTCGATCGACTGCGCGCTGCCTTTCAGGCCGCCGACTGCGGTGGCCCCCACATGCAGGAACAGCCCGTCGCTTCAAAGCACGGCGGCACGGGAACCAACCTCATCTGCACCTGGCCCGGCGAATCCAACGCCGGCACCATCGTCGTCGCTGCTCACTACGAGCGCGATGGCAAAGGCGAAGGCGCCCTGGCCGACTGGAGCGGCGCCGCTCTCCTTCCCTTCCTCTATCAGGCCATCCAGGGCCAGGCCCGCGAAAACAACTTCGTCTTCCTCGAATCGTGGAAGAGCGCCGGCGTCGAAACCTGGCTCAAGTCCCTCTCCCGCGAGCAGCGCAAAAACATCCGCGCCATGATCGACGTCGACGCGCTCGGCCTCGGCGTCACCCGCTACTTCACCACCTTCAGCTTCATGGAAACCACGCCACCCGCCGCTCTCCATATGCAGGCCCAGCTCCTGTGGGCCGCCATCGACGACGGCTTCAACGACCCGCCCAAACCCACCAACCCACACCACTGGCTCTCCGTCGACAACACCGACGCCTTCCGCGCCATGATGATTCCCACCATCGTCATCCACTCCGTGCCGCCCGAATCCGAGCACATCCCCGGCTCCGCCGCCGACACCGCCGCCTCCGTCGATGGCAACGCCTACTTCCAGAGCTACCATCTGCTCTGCACCTACCTCGCCTCGCTCGATCACATGGCCAGACGCCTCGCCCTCAACGATCCTTACTGGAACGTCGTTCCCGGCCAGGACATTCGTCCCCAGGACGAAACACCGCAGGTCACCTTCCGCAATATTCAGCGCGGCCGCCTCGCCCCGCCCGGCCACTAAACAAAAGCGGCACCCAGCTCCCTATTCCCTATTCCCTATCCCCTATCCCCTATCCCCTATCCCCTATCCCCTACTCCCGACTCCCAGTTCCCCGCCTTTGTTACCATGCCCTGCATGACGACAAGGCGCGATTTTCTCTCGCTCGGCGCGCTGACGAGCGCGGCCCTCACCATTCCCGACGCGTTTTCGCAAACCGCCGACGCGGTCAAACAACTCCAGCCTCCCGCAAAACCGGTCATCGTTACCCGCGTCACCGGTGACAACGCTATCCAGGAGGCGTATCAGATGCTCCTCGATGGACAGGACACGCTCGACGCCGTCCATCACGTTTGCCTCGGCCGCGAGAACGATCCCAAAGATCATTCCGTCGGATACGGCGGCCTGCCCAATGAAGATGGCATCGTCGAGCTCGACTCCTGCTGCATGCACGGCCCCACGCGCTCCGCCGGCGCCGTCGGCGGCGTCCGCGACATCAAAAACGTTTGCCTCGTTGCCCGCAAAGTCTACGAGCATACCGGCCACGTCATGCTCGTTGCCGAAGGCGCGCAGCGCTTCGCCGTCGACCTCGGCTTCCCCAAAGAAAATCTCCTCACCGAAGACGCGCGCCGCATCTGGATGCTCTGGAAAGAAAATAATTCTCAGATGGATTGGTGGGGACCCAGCATGACCGAGCCCGGCTGGAAAGATCCCTACGCCGGCAAGCCCGCGCCCAAACCCTCCATGGATCTGCACGGTCTGTCCTCACTCGGCGATGACAAACCCGGGCTCCGCGACAACGCGCCAATCCAAACCGCATCTCTGCGCGCAGGCCAAATTCCTCGCCACCCAACCGCCGAGTGGTCCGAGACCATTCGCCTCCGCACAAAAAAGCTCGTCAACATGGCCGCCGATCTCGGCATCGCGCCTGACGATCGCCTCTACGCCGCCGAGCAGATTCTCTGGCCCACCACCGGCACCATCCACGTCTCCGTCGTCAATCCCAAAGGTGAAATCTCCGGCGCCACCACCACCTCCGGCCTTGCGTGGAAACTCGACGGACGCCTCGGCGACTCACCCATCCTCGGCGCCGGCAGCTATACCGATCAGGATGTCGGCTCGGCCGGCGCCACCGGCTCCGGCGAAGAGAACATCAAAGTTGCCGGCGCGCACACCATCGTCGAGCTCATGCGCCAGGGCCGCACCCCCCAGGAAGCCGGCCTCGAAGCCCTCCGCCGCATCGTCCGCAACTACAACGGCGACATGACCAAAATTCGTCTTCTTGATATGGAGTACTACATCGTCCGCAAAGACGGCACCTATGCCGGCTGCTCCCTGTGGAGCACTGGCGCAACCGGCAAGCCCCGCGTCTTCGCCGTCCACGATGCTAACGGCTACCGCATCGAGAAATGCACAGCCCTGCTCGAAGGCGGCGCGCTCGAATGGCCTCCGTTCTAATCGCTAATCCCGAATCGCTAATCCCGAATGGCTAATCCCTGATCGCTGCTGTTTCCTGTCTCAACCTTTACCACCGCTGTCATCCCGAACGCGCAGCGGAGGGATCTGCGGTTGCATTGCGGCGGCCAGTGGAATCGCTCCGCATCGTCGCTCCCTGCTTTCCGCTGGCCCGTTTCGCGCCGTAACCTGTAAGCCATGCCCAACCTCGACGACAATCTCGCCCTGCTCGCGCGCACCCCCGCAACCCTCGACGCCCTCCTGCGCGATCTGCCCCCGGCATGGACCCTCGCCAACGAGGGCGACCGCACTTGGACCCCGCGCGACGTCGTCGCCCACCTCGCTGAACTCGAACACTCCGACTGGATGCCCCGCCTGCATCGCTTGCTCGAGTTCGGCGACACCCGCCCCTTCGATCCCATCGATCGCGAGGCGTTTGTGCGCAGCGCCGAAGGCAAAACCCTTCCTCATTTGCTCGATGAATTCGCTCTTCTGCGCCACGAGAATCTCGATACGATTCGCGGCCTCAACCTCGCCCCTGCCGACCTCGCTCGCAAAGGAATGCATCCCTCGCTCGGCCCCGTCACCCTCGCGCAACTCATCGCCTCGTGGGCTGTGCACGACATGACCCACCTCCATCAGATCGCCCGCATCCTCGCGCACCAGAATCGCGAGGCCGTCGGCCCGTGGAGCAAATTTCAGGGCGTGCTTCATTGCGCCGGTCACAGCGCATCGGCTTAAAGTCTTCGCATCAGATAAGGCAACAGCTTCGCGCCCCAGAACAACGCGAACAGCGCCGCCCCAACCACCGACCAAACCACACGAACCTGATGCCAGTCCAGCGGCAGCCGGTCCACGCCCTCGCACTGCGCAGGAAACACTCCCGCCTTTCGGCGCATGCGCCAGGTGCCGATTGGAATCAGAGGAAGCCAGAACAACAACAGGAAAACCGTAGCGTCGAATTCTTCGGTTCCCGTCGCTCGATCGTCGGCGTAGTGCGATTGACAGAAATGCCTGCGCCCAATGCCGAGGTGCGGAATGAAGAACATCGCGCCCGGCTGTTTTCTGCAGTAGCTTGTGGCCGGATCCTCTTCGCTTCTCAATGCCCGAAGCCGGTCATCGGAGCGCAGTCGGCGATATTCAAGCTCGGCCGAGAGTGCGGCCCTCGACTCCTGCGTCAGCTGGTCCTCGACCAATGCCAGACGAAGGAGTCCGTCGTCCGACCTGCTCGCATATTCCCGGGTCACTTCAAAAGTCTGCATTGTGAACCGTTCGCCTCCACAGCGGCGAACTCATCAGCCCCAGCCTCGCCGACTAATTCCAGTCGGTATCCGGATCTCTGAAACGGCGGACCAGCATGCGCAAACCAAAGACAGCCAAAATACCAGCACTAACCTTGAAGAACATTTTGTTTTTTCCTGAACTGAAAATTTGAAATCAATCGATACAGCAGGACCACCGCGCTGAGAGTAGCGCGGAACAACGTTCGGCATAATCGCAGAAAGGTGGAGTTACTCGTACAACCGCACTAACCGTTTAGTAACGAAGTTACTGTTGGGATTACCTTTCTGGTCATTTCCTCGTGCAATATAACCCCCCGCGCCACCCCGGACTCGATCGGCAACGCGCCATCCCGAGCGTCCCCACCCCCGCACCGCACCCGGACCCATTCCACCCCACCCGCAACCCAAGGCAAAGTGAAGGGGCACGACCTCGGTCGTGCCATCCAGGCTCCGTACGAATCCAGGCTTCAGCCCCTGAGCTTTTGTGACAGGGCACGACTTCAGTCGTGCCATTAGCCGCCGAAATCCGATGGGCTTGAGCCCCTGTGCCTGAGGTGTTGCCAGCAGCACGATGGGTAGAAGCCCCGGCCTTCAGGCCGGGGAATCCGCGGTCCAGAGAGCTACCGGCTTTAGCCGCGGGCCACTTCCGTATATACCGGTTGCTCGGCAGCGACCCCAGGCTCCAAACCATCCCGGGCTTGAGCCCCTGCGCTTCGTAACAGGGAACGACTTGAGTCGTGCCGCAACAACCCACAATCAACCGGGCTTTAGCCCCTGAGCCTTTGTGACAGGGCACGACTTCAGTCGTGCCATTAGCCGCCGAAATCCGATGGGCTTGAGCCCCTGTGCCTGAGGTGTTGCGAGCGGCACGACGGGTAGAAGCCCCGGCCTTCAGGCCGGGGAATCCGCAGTCCAGAGAGCCACCGGCTTTAGCCGCGGGCAACTTCCGTATATACCGGTTGCTCGGCAGCGACCCCAGGCTCCAAACCATCCCGGGCTTGAGCCCCTGCGCTTCGTAACAGGAACGACTTGAGTCGTGCCGCAACAACCCCCAATCAACCAGGCTTCAGCCCCTGAGCTTTTGTGACAGGGCACGACTTCAGTCGTGCCGCAAAAAACCGGCGCGAAGCGCCTTCCTCGCTGCCGGCCAGGCCGTCCCTGGGGACTCCCATCGCGAACGCGATGGGGCCACAAAACCAAGCCGGGGTTCGCGGAGCGAACCCCATCCTCATCCAGGCCATCGAGCACCTCCCCACCGTCACCAAAGCCGCCCCGCCACCCCAAAACCCCCAAATGTGGAAAATTTGTCAAGAGGCAAGCCAAAAATCCAAAGTAATGAGCCCTCATTCCAAACGACTTCCAAACCAAAACCTCCAAACAAATTTGGCGTCTTTTCAAACTCAAACTGCTATCCTGAACTTAGAGTGGAAAAAGGAAAAAAGCCTCGCCAACCGGCGGGGCTTTTCTCGTGGTCCCGGCGCGGACCTGTCCTTTTTCAGCTTGGTTGGCATGGGACATTTGAGGGGCTTGCCGGGCTGGCAAGCCCCTCCTTTTTTCCAAAACAAATGTCATCCCGATCGGAGTGCGGCAACAACCCTCTCCAGCGGTGCGCCAAACTAACCCGCGCGGAGCGGTAGCCCCCTGAAACCAAATTGCACTGTCCTCGCCCCACAAGTTGGCCGCGAGGGGAATCGCTCGAACTGAAAGCTCTCGATCCTTGAAGAGCCGTGGACTCGCTTTTCCTAACCATCAATCACTGACCACTTATCGCTAATCACGGAGATCACTCATGTCAGACCAGCAGCCCGCTCCCGCCGCCGAATCCGAACCGCAACTCAAAAACCCTCTCCGCACGCCCCGCGTCTGCCGCTACATCAAAAGCAGCGGCGAGCAGTGCCGCGGCCGCGCCACAACCGGCAACCATTACTGCCATTGCCATAAATACAACCGCAAACCCTCCTTTACCGGCGTCAAAGGCTACGACCGCGTCGGCTTCCTCGAAGATACGGCCTCCATTCAGCTCACCGGCTCCCAAATCCTGCAGGGCGTCCTCGACCGCACCATCGATAACTTCACCGCCCGCACCGGCTTCATCGGCCTCTCCGTCGCCATCAGCGCACTCCGCGACCTCCGCATCCACGAGCGCTGGCTCGCCCAAAACCAGCTTCCTGTCCCCGAACAGGTCTCTGAAACCGTCCACGAAGACGGCGAAGAAATGGCCCCGGAGAAGGAATACCGCGGCCCTACCGGCACCTTCGCGCCCCAGTGGTCGCTGTCAAAACATATGTATGAACAGCAGTGCGAGAAGGCCGGCCAACCCAAGCCCATCTGCGCTGAAGACTTCCCGGAATCCGGCTGGCTCACCGGGGACGAAATCACCGAGGATCCCCACGCGTTCGCCGAACGCTATCAAGCCCGCATAAACGATATCGATTCTCTCCGCAAAGCCTTTGAATCCGACCTCGCCAATATCCTCAACGGTCCCACATCCAAACCCAAAGAACCGAGCGCGATCGAAGATGAAGAGGACGACGAGCCCGCAGGTGCCCTCGACCCACCCGTTGCTTCCACTGAACCGTTCGCATCCGAAAACAGCGTCGACCTCAGCGCAACGGCGGAAATTCCGGCCCCCGGCGCCCCGGGCTTGGTAATAGAGAAAAGCCATTACTATAAAATGCGCTCAAAACAAACCACTTCCCCGGCCCAACGCCTCTCCCACCCAGGGGTCAGCCGAGGAATCGAACCTAATCCCCTCCATCCGAAAGATAGCTCCCGGCACGGGGTCGATCCGCATAGGCTTGAAGTTGCCGACGTCGGTTGATTCATCCGGGAGAGGGATGGATTAACGGGTTCGCGGCCTATGCGCCCGCCTTTTTCCTCCCGGAAAGGGGCGGGCGGAATCATTTTCAGCCACCCTGCCCTTCGATCCGCTGGAAAACGGTCAGATTGAAGTCAGATCGACGCTTCGTGCCGGGCCTCTGCCAACTGCAACCGCCCAGGATCCGGGCCGCTCGCAGCGCACCCACGGGAACTACGGGAGAATTGTGCCTCATGGCTTCAATTGGGATTGGAGTGGTGCTTTGTTGTGCGCCCATCCCTGGCTCATGTGAGGAGTCTCGGTGTCGAGTCGAAACCCCTCGAGCCACGCGCACCGGCCCAAATATAGCCGACAACAGTGCAACAACACATGCGCGCGAGGGAGCGGCGGTCAGGACTTCAACGCGGCGAACAGAGTACCAGACCGCCCGGCTGCTCCAGTATTAAAGTCATCCTGCCCTCTTCAAACCATGGGACGAAGTGACCACGATCACAGTTGACGATTCCGGCCCGCCGTAGCACGGTACGAAAGATGTCCACTTACCGAAGATAGTAAGAGGATGTTCGTCCGAATCGGCTTGGGTTATCGCTCGGATGCTTGATTGCTGGGTTTGAACCAATACATTCCCGGAGAAAGTATCGCCCCGGAGAAACCCCTGCCTTTACCAGCGCCCGCATGTTCCGTAGAAAATCTCACTATGGGAAAAGTTTTCAATTCAGTATTCACGCAATCCGAGTACATTGGCGATAGATGGACAGCGGCAGTTCAACCAATAAGGCCGGCCCTGCTGGAAGCCTCCGGTCGCGGAAGGCCGATCCGGCGATCTATTCGCAGATGCGGCGCCTGGCGCTTGAAACCGCCCTTCCCAATCTGCCGCGCGACGCGGTCCACGCCGTCCTCATGGATTGGCACGTCGACAAGGGCACGGTAACGGTGATGGCCGCGGCCGATGGCTCGGCCAGCCTCTATCTCAGCAGCGGCGGTGGCTTCATCGGCGGAGGACAGAAGTTTCGCGAGATTCGCGATGCGGCGCTGCATGCCGTCGCGCTCGCCAACAGTTTGAAGTTCCATTTTGTGATGACCGACACCACTCCACTGCCGGCGCTGGGCGATGTGACCTTCTACATCGTCACCAGCGCAGACGTGCGAATGGCGGTCGCTCCCGAAGCTAAGCTCCGCGCCGGAACCGACCCTCTCGCATCGCTCGGAGGAGCCATGCAGCGCATCGTTACCGAGTATCGGCTGCGTTTCCCCGCCAAAGCCGGCTGAAAGCGGTCAGCCCTCAGCGGTCACGTTACGTCTCTGCGCCTGGAAACCGCTCAGCACGATGGTCCTGTTACTTCGCAGCCGGCGGCGCAGCGGCAGTTTGCGGAGCGGCGTCAAGGTGGTATTTGGTAAAGAATTTCCAGGAGCCTTCGTTCACCTCATCCATCACGTTGCCGTAAGAGCCCCCGGAGTTCGGTATGATTTTCAGCTCGAACGGAAAGCCGGCCTTCGTGAACGCGTCGTGCTCGTTGCCCATCAGACGCAGGTCGTGATCGGCGTCCTGATCCCCGACCCAGTCCTCAAATGGCTCTTTCCGCTGGGCGTGAGCGAACAAACTGTAGTTGGAGGGGTCGAAGATAGCGGCATGCATCGCCGTCGCGGCCCAGTAGGTGGAGTCGTAAAGGCCCAGCGCGGTGGCATAGACGCCGCCCGACAGGACGCCGAACAGGTAAACGCGATTGTGATCGATGGGATGCTTCTTATTAACCTCATTGACGACGGCGTGGAGAAACGGAGGGCCGTCGGTCTGCGAATCCCACAGGGTGTTGTGCAGGGATTCAGGCGCGATGATGATGAAGCCGAAGTGCGAAGCCAGGCCCTTCCAGGCGCCGATGACATCGGAGGCCCAGCCGCCCTGGTCGTGGAGAAGAACGACCGCGGGAAGAGGTTTGGTGGGATCGGCGGAAGAGGGAATCTGAAAACCGTAATCGCGCTTCTGGCCGTTAAAGGTAAATGACCCTCCCTCGGGCTTGTCTTTGGCGGCAAAGGCGGGGAGGGTGGCAAGGAGCGAGAACAGCAAAAGCGAGGTGAACCGATTCATTTCGGACTCCGACGAAGGTGTGTTGCCGATCGAAAAACATCTTATGCGTTGGCGCGCAGTTGGTCCAGATGACCCGAAGTGCAGTCAACACTGGCCATCAGCGTTCAGCACCGGGCCCGCTGCAATTACAATCCAGGACGAGGGCCTGAGAAGCTCGCATGGTGAATCTGTTCCGAAGGAAGAAGGACGACGAGGGGCGGGATCGGCCGACGATGCTGACCGGCCCAAGAATCCCCCGGCACTCCAGCGGATGGGAGGCGCTCCTCAAGCATCTCCGCGCGGAAAATGGCTTGCGCGTGCTCGACATTGGGCCAACCTCCCCGCAGAACATCAATTTTCTGACGGAACTGGGCCACAGCGTCTACATGGCCGACGTTGTGCATGAGTCGCTGCGGGAAGAGTGGAAACTACCGCCGCTCGAACAGGGCGGTCCACCGCGGTTCAACGTGGAGGGCTTTTTCGAACAGAATCTCAATTTTCACGGACGCCAGTTCGATGTCGTGCTGCTGTGGGCCACGCTCGATTACGTTCCCGACGGGCTGATCGACGCGCTGGTCTCCCACCTGAAAGACGCCACCCTCAAGGATGGCAAGGTGCTGGCGATTTTTCATTCGAAGCCGACCGGACCGTACACGGCGTATTGCCGGTATCACCTGACGCCGACGTCGGAGATCGAGATGCAGGAATCGGCGCCGTACCAGGTGCTGCGTGTCTACACCAACCGCAGGATCGAGCAGCTGTTCAAAGGGTTTGCCGGAAATCGGTTCTTCCTCGCCAAGGACAATTTGTATGAGGTGATCCTGAGCAGGTAGCCGGTCGCGGCCAGCGATTCGTGTCTGGAACCCAGAAAAGCGCGCCTTGCGGCGCGCTTTTTTTTCCTTCGAGATAACAGTGTGTGGCACCAGTGCCGTCAGTATGAATCGCGATCCTTCGTCGAAGGAGGCTTGAGGCGGAAACCAATGATCGCCACGGCAATGGTGCTGAGGAGCGGTACGATCAGGGCCGCCCAGGCCGTGGAGTGCTCGCTGGGCGTGAGGTACATGATGCGGTGGAAGTCGGAGAAGCGAGCCACGTGGTTGGTGGCGGCATCGGCGACCGGCGGCGCGATGCGCTCGAAGTGCAGCAATAGCGCGACGCTGCAGCCCCACACCACGAGCAGCAGAACCACCAGGGACACGAACAGGCCGGTGCGCCGAGGTGAAGGCGGCGGCTGGTTGGGGTCCGGCGGACGATCGAGGGGGCCGAGGGATTCGCGAATGTTGGAGTCGGACAGCATGAGCTACGTCGTTCTGATGATAGCAATCGGTATGGGTACGGCCCGGTTGCGGCCGTGGCAGAGCGTTTTTTACGGTATCAGTCTTCCCCGGGTTACTGCGGGAATTCTTTGTTTCTGTGCTCGGGACGGTTACTGATCGAGAGGTGCGTAGCCAGAATACCGGATGCCCAGGCGAGGAGCGGCCGCCCCACTGCTGTCATCCCGAACGCGGAGCGGAGGGATCTGCGGTTGCATTTCTCCGATCCAGTCGCGCCAGCCGCTTCTGAGCTGGCCGGAAAGACGGCAGGGTTGGGTTTTGCTTCGGGCTTCTTGTGATGACCAGCAGAGTTGGCGTTCGATGAAAATGCCGATTCATGAGGCTCGGTATTCGCGATGGAGGTTCAAGAGGCTGCATACGAATTCAACCGTGTTGTTTTTGAATAGCAAGTGCCCGGGACCGTTACTGATCCAGAGGAGCCGAAGCTGTGGCGTAGTAGCCCGGGCGGTAGCGCAGTGTGAGAGAAGGCTTCGAGTGCAGGCTCACCTGGATGCGGCGAAAGTCCGTCTGGGAGCGGCGCTGGACGGGGTAATAGCCGATCAAATATTGCGTCCGCAGGTCTTCGGAAATCTTGCTGAACGCGGCGCCCACGTCGCCGTATTGAGCATAGAAAAACTTGCCGCCGGTTTCCTGCGAGAGCGTTACAAGGGCGTGCTCGCCGCCGGTATCGCGGCCCGCGTCGTTGGGAATGGGAATGTCGATGAGGGAGTAGACCATGACTTCGGAGCGGACCGCCTGGTCGAGCGCCTGCTGGAAGCTGACGTTGCTGACGGTGTTGCCGCCATCGGAGATGAGCACGAGAACTTTGCGGCCGGAGCGGGGCGCGAGATTTTGCGCAGAGAGGTAGATGGCGTCGTAAACCGCTGTGGCGGGCCCGAAGTCGAGGTTATTGAGCCCCCACTCGAGGTGCCGCAGGTCGGCGGTAAAGGGCACGACTTCCCGCACCGAGGAGTTGAAGTCGATCAGGTCCAGCCGGTCGCTGGGACGAAGGAACGCGCGCATGAAGTCGCGGGCGGCCCGTGTTTCGTCGTCGAGATCCTTGCGGACCGACCCACTGGTATCGATAGCGAGGACCAGATTGAGGGGCATGTCGGTCTGGCGATCGAAGTAGGAGATCTTTTGCGGAACGCCGTCTTCGGTCAGCGTGAAGTCGTCCTGCTTGAGCCCGCCGATGGGCGCGCCAACCGCATCCGTCACATTGACGAAGACGTTGACGAGGTGAACTTTCACGTGGAAGGTGGGAGGCTGATTTTCCTGTGCGCGAGCCGTAGATGCCCCGGCCGCGCAGAGCACAACCAACATCGCGATCAGCTGCCGGAAGAATTTCAACGGCGCCCTCTCGCTTTGCCAGAGCCGGATTTTTTCGTTGCTGATTTTTTTGCGGATTTCTTCTTCGCGGACTTTTTAGGGTTGCCGCCCGGAGTGAGTTCGGGAGGATACGGGTCGCCCTGCGCCCAGACGGCGCCGTCTTCGAAGAATTCTTTTTTCCAGATAGGAACAGTCTGTTTGATGCTGTCGATCAGCCATCGGCAAGCTTCAAACGCCGCGGCGCGGTGGCCGGAGACCACGACGATGGCCACACTGGTGTCGCCGATTTCGAGGCGGCCGGTGCGGTGCACCATCGCGATGTCGCGGATGGGAAAGTCGGCGAAGGCCTGGCCGGCCAGCAGCTTCATCTGCGCAACCGCCATCTCCGGATACGCCTCATACAGGAGATAGAGAGTGCGGCGGCCGCGCGTGTTGTTGCGAACAATGCCATCGAACAGCACAACGGCTCCATCCTCGCCGCGCTTGAGGGAGTGCAGCAGAGCGGCGCTGTCGATGGGAGCTTCGGTGAGGTAAATCTGGCGGGCGGGAATCCACCGGGGATCGGAAGTGGTTGGCTTGAGCGCCGATCTTTTTCCCGAACCGCCGCTCACCGGTGGCAGCAGCGCGACTTCGTCGCCATCGGCGAGCGCATGGGCAGCGGTCACGTATTCCTGATTGACGGCGACGGCGATCGAGGCCCAGGGCACCGGGTTTTCCGGGGCGAGATGGCTGAGCAGGTCGCCCACCGTCGACCCGGCGGGCAGGTCGAGACGGCCCGTCGTCCTGAGGTGATCGCGCAGGATGCCGAAGGCGAGAAGCGTGACGCGCATGCGGTTTCTATTATCCGTGATGGCCAAAAGGGTTGGACGTTTGAAAGCGGACTTCAGCGCAGATCGCTGGATTACAGGAGTTCAGGGGTTAAAGTTGAGGGGAAGTGGAGAGGTTCGGGGGAGAGGGCTCATGAGCTATATCGACAAGACGCTGGTTCCTGGGGAAAAGGTCGTCTACACGACGCGGCTGCACTGGATTGTGATGCTGGGGCATATTTTTGGCGCGCTGGTGCTTTGGGCCATGGGCGGCTATGTGCTCTGGTATGCCTATGCGCATCCGCAAATGGAGCTGACCAGCCGGCATGTGGCCGAGTATGGCGGAGCCGCGCTCCTGGTGGTGGGGCTCATCGTTCTGCTGGTGGGCAGCATCCGGCGCAACGCGACGGAGATGGCCGTGACGACGCGTCGCGTGGTGGTGAAGACAGGCCTCGCGAGCCGCCGCACGATTGAGATGCTGCTGAATAAAGTCGAGACCATCGAAGTCAGCGAGCCGGGCATGGGCCGGATGCTGGGTTATGGATCGATCACCATGATCGGAACAGGCGGGACTTCGGAGCGGTTTCACAAGATGGCGCATCCCCTGGAATTTCGGAACGCGGCGCAGATAGAGATTGAAAAGATGACGCCGGGTGTGGTGGCGCCTGCGACTACGAAGCCTTCGTAACGAAGAATTTTGATGCCTGCACCGCCGGGCACGGATCACCGCCGATTTGCCGTTAGAATCTGACGGCATGCCGCGCGCCAACAAGGACTACACCTTCTACCAGATCCCAGTCCCGCCGTGGTATCGGAGGCTTCCGCGTCGCCGGCGAATCGTTCTTGAACTGAGTATCGGCGTGGCTGCGCTAGCGTTTTTTGTGATCGCGGTTTCCGTGCAGATGCCGCGCTGGCTGCAGATCGCGGGCTGGCTGTGGTTCCTGGTCTATTGGGTGGGCTGGTGTTTCCTGGTTTTGAGACCGTGGATACGCCGGCGGTCTGGAGGGCGATGATGGATGGGTGCGCCGCAATCCGTCCGTACTCTTCGCCACGTTGTCGCGATGCGCGACAATGATGGGGTCATGGAATTTGTCGATCTGAAGGCGCAGTACCGGCATATCGGGGCGCGGGTGGATGCGCGCATCCGGAAGGTGATGGAGCATCAGCGGTTCATCCTCGGGCCTGAGGTTGCCGAGTTGGAAGAGCGGCTGGCGGCGCGGGTCGGTGCGAAGCACTGCATCAGCTGCGCGAGTGGAACCGATGCTTTGCTGCTGGCTTTGTTGGCGCTCGGCGTGGGCCACGGCGACGAAGTGGTCACAACGCCGTTTACGTTTTTTGCCACAGGCGAGATGATTACGCTGGCTGGGGCGCGGCCCGTGTTCGTCGATATTGAGCCGGTGGGGTACAACCTCGATCCGGAAAAAATCGAGGCCGCCATCACTCCTCGCACAAAAGCGGTTCTGCCGGTGAGCTTGTATGGGCAGGCCGCCGGGATGGATGCCATCAACACCATCGCCTCGCAGCACGGCCTGGCGGTGATCGAAGATGCGGCACAGAGTTTTGGCGCTTTGTATCGCGGCAGGCACTCGGGGAATCTGAGCACGATTGGGTGCACGAGCTTTTTCCCGTCAAAGCCGCTGGGCTGTTATGGCGATGGTGGCGCGTGCTTCACCAGCGATGACGCGCTCGCCGACGCCATGCGGGAGCTGCGGAATCATGGCCAGTCGGGGCGGTATCGTCACACGCGGATTGGGATCAACGGCCGGCTCGACACGCTGCAGGCCGCGGTACTGCTGGCCAAGCTCGAAGTTTTCGATGAGGAGCTGACGTCGCGGGCGGAGATTGCGGATCGCTACACGGCGCTCGTGAAGGATGCGGTGCGTACGCCGCAGGTGTTGCCGGAGCAGACCAGCGCGTGGGCGCAGTACACCATTGAGGTGGAGGATCGCGAGGCGGTAAGGGAAACGCTGGAGGCGGCAGGGATTCCGACGGCGGTGCACTATCCGGTGCCGCTGCATTTGCAGCCCGTGTACATGGCAATGCAGTTGGGGCGCGGAAGTTTTCCGGTGGCGGAGCGGGCGGCCGAACGGGTGCTGAGTCTGCCGATGCATCCTTACCTGGGGCCGGCGGAGATGGAGCGAGTGGCGGAGGCGGTGAAAAAAAGCGTGCAGGTGAAGGGCAGAGTTTAGAAAAAACTGGCGTTCTTAATCCGGAGTTCGCTCGCGACGATATTCGCTGTGAATGTTCGATGACACGATAGTGATCCAACCTGCGTGACGCTGGTGTTGGAGAGGGTGACGCATCAGGGGAGATAACCTGGCCCGAAAGTGGGGATTGACACCTGGGGTTGGTGCACAGAGAATGGCGTCAATTGACGGGCTGCCAGGAGACGGTGATTTTCATCGTACCGATCACGGCAACCGTAGGAACGCCGCCTGTGATGCCCGAGCGAGATCGAGCACGAGCAACGCCGCAGCAACAAGCGCGGCAAATGCGGCGCGGGGCAGAAGCGCCCGTACTGGCATCGTCCGTTCACGACGCTGCGATCTTTTTCAACAATCAGGGTCTAAGGGAACAGGATTTTCTGTTGAGGGTGGAGCTTTGCTCCACCGGAAGCGAAGGAGGACCGTCAAAAAGCGAGTGCACCGAGAAGCTGACCGCAATGGATCCGGTGGAATCCCCAGAGCCGGGTCGAGCAGGACAAAGCACACAGCACAGGCTGACAGCGAGCTGGCAGCCGACACCAGGAGGTTCTATGCAGGAAGATCTTCAGATGCTGGACGAGTGGATACCGGAACAGATGGAACCAGGAACGCTCTTTGTGCTGGAGAATGCGGCGGCGATGGGCGACGCGCGCAATCCTTTTGTCGCGGTGCTGGCGTGCCCCAAATGCGGAGTTTTGGGTTTGATTACACGCGCCCAGTATGTGGGGCTGGAGTCGATGATCTGCGGCGGCGACGCCTGCTCAGCGGAATATTTCTTGCGGGAAGATGAGATTGAGTATCGGAAGCCTCACTAAGCAGGGTTTAGGGATTAGAGTTTAAGAATCAGGAAAGCGTGCCGCTTGCGGCACGCTTTTTGTCTGGCTGTTTACACTCAAAGGTCCATGCCTGAATTACCGGAAGTGGAAACGATTGCGAACGGCGTCAACCGGCGAGTGCGCGGGGACGTGATTCTCTCAACCTGGTTCAGCAACTATAAGGAGCCGTTCAAGACGCCGCAGGCGGAGCTGGCTGAGGCGCTTACCAGGGCGCGCATAGGGCGCGTCTACCGCGTGGGCAAGCACATCGTGGTCGATCTCACCGCGAAGGCCGGCCGCAAAACGAAGTCCCAGCTGGTCGTTCATCTGGGCATGACGGGCCGTTTGCTGGTTTCGTCGCCCGACGTGCCGCTGCCTCCGCACACCCATGCGGTGCTGACTTTGACGTCGGGGCGCGAATTGCGGTTCGTGGACCCGCGGCGCTTTGGGCGGCTCGCGCTCGAAGCGGAGGGTGGCTTTGCAGGACCTGGCCACGAGCCCCTGACCATCGGGGCCGAGGAATTCGCCGAGCTGTTTCGTGGTCGGAAGCTTGCGATCAAGGCCGCGCTGCTGAACCAGTCTCTGCTGCACGGGGTGGGGAACATCTGTGCCGATGAAAGCCTGTTCCGGGCCGGAATTCGGCCAACCCGCGTGGCAGGGCGACTGACGCGGGAACAACTGGGCCGCCTGCGCAAGGCGCTGCAGACGGTGTTGCAGGCGGCGATTCGTGCCGGAGGCTCGTCGGTTTCGGACTATGTGGACGCAGACGGGGTAGAGGGATTTTTCCAGGTCCAGCACCGGGTTTACGGCCGGGAGGGCGAGCCGTGCCGGGTTTGCGGAGGGCCGATTCGTCGGATCGTGCTGGCCGGACGGGGAACGCACTTCTGCCCGAAGTGCCAGATGTGAGACTAAAGTAGTCCCACTCCCGGTGTTATGGATTTCCGGACTGTCCGGTTTGCGTTCTACGGGAATTTGAATGGATTCGCCCTACCCAGCAGGGATAAATGATTGATTCAAATGAATCAAGGGAACGGCCCGCAGATTGCAATTAAGGTAGTCGCCAGCGACGTATAGGTCCTTTGAAAAGGGGACCGGTGCGACACAAAAGATTCCGGCCGCCGAGAGCATCATCCTTCGAGATTCTGCCCCGGCCGGGATGTACAAAGTCCTAATCCATAGATTCTTAGGATGAAGGGCGACTTCAGGGAGGCCAGTGACTGGCTGTCACACGGGAAGCCATCCTAGCGGATGGCTTTTTCGTTGGCTGGGAACTGGCCCCGCATCCGCGCCGTTACCCCGCGAATTCAGATCCTGCATCATAGGACTTGTCAGGGTCGGGCTCAGGGAGTACTATTATTTTTGCCTATCGAGCGGCTGATGCCACGCCAGTGATGTGCGAGGCTCGCTGCGATTCTCGAGAGTCAGGAATCAATCCCGGGAGATTTTCTCCGCCGTCGCTTGTGCCGCCAGGAGAAACGCCCCGGTTGCGAAGGTTGAATCAGCATCAGACGGCAACTCCAGTACGTTCCGTTGATCGGCGTGGCAATCGGTAGCGTTCCCCCGTCTCATTTCTCAGACAGCCGGGCGGGAGCCGTAAGGGCCCAGGGAGCAAAACCGTGTGTGTCGCACCGCACTATAAACTTTCCGGCCACAATCGTTGCGTTCGAATTGAAGGCAATTGGCCGGAACTAAACAATTTTGACGGTTCCTGACTCCCGGCAAGTTAAGCGTGTGCTGCGTATCCCACAGACGCAGCTGCGCTGGCCCGGAGTGAAGACGTAAGCGGGAACCACGAACACTAGTCACGAACACTAGTCCATCGCACCAGGAAGTGCAGGCATGACAACAGAGCAGAACCAGCCGCAGCCGCCGGAGAATCCGGGATCGGCGCAGGCATCGAATCAGGGACAGAGCCATGGAGAGGGCGGTGGACGTCGCCGCCGTCGTCGCCGGAAGCGGAACAAGGGCGGGCAGGCGCAGGCCAACGGTCAGAGCCAGCAGGCTCAGCCGCAGAACCAGCAACCCCAGGCGTTCAAGCCCAAACCGCCCAAGCCGCAACCTTCGAGCCAGACTCGATTCTTCAAAAACAACAACGGCAATGGCCAGTATCAGGGCGGTGGCGGCGGACGACGCCGTAACAAGCAGCGCCGGGAGCGCGTGTTTGTAGGTCCCATGGACCACAGCTACCGCACGGTGAACGGCAACGTGGCTGACGGGCCGCCTTCGACGATTGAGTTTCGGAACGGCAACGTAAACGGCAACGGCCATTACGAAAATTCAGCTCCATGGGAGGCGCCGCCACCACCGGTTCGTGAAGACGCACCCACGCGGATCTATTTCTTCATCGAGGATCTGTTTTTCTTCGCGAAGATCAACGAGACGGCGCGCAAACTTGGCATCAAAGTTGCCTTCGTAAAAAACGATCCTGAAACCATCGCGAAGATCGTTGAGGCGCCGGAAGACCAGCGCGCGTCGCTGATCGTGTTCGATCTGAACAACGCGGCGGCGAAGCCGATGACGCTGATCCCGAAGATCAAGTCGAAAATGAAGAAGGGCACGTCGGTGATCGGGTTCCTGTCGCATCTGCAGGGAGACCTGAAGGCCAAGGCGGTGGAAGCCGGATGCGATATAGTGATGCCGCGCTCGGCCTTTTCGCAGAACCTCCCTACGCTGCTGCGCCGTCATGGCGCGGACGAGGAGCAGGAACTGGAACACGCACAGCAGTTCTAACGTTTCCTTTGGAAAATCGAAAGCCCCGGTCGTGCACCGGGGCTTTTGTTTTGGGTCGCGGTCTTTTCTGGGCAACCATTGCATGCTTCTCGCGCTGTGCATCCTATTAAGCCGAGGAGAGTGAGGAAAATGCCCGCAAAAAAAACTGTGTATCTGGCCGGCCTGGCTCTGGTGATCGCCGGCGCAGGATGCCGCAAGAATGCTGTTGATCCGAGCGCGTTCAAGTCGGCGCTCAACGACTACTACAGCGCAAAGACGGTGTGCGTCTGGACCGCTCCTGTCAAGTTTCCCGCGCAGGCCGATACCAACAATGAGGATCAAACCAAAGGGTTCGACGCGTTGACCGACGCGGGGCTGCTGGTACGCACGCCGCAGGAGAAGAAGCGCTTTCTGATCGGGTCGAAGCAGGTCAACGACTACGACGTTTCGGATAAGGGGCGGTCGACGTGGACGGCGGATCCGGCGCAGCCTGGGTATGGGAATTTCTGTTTTGGCCATCGCCAGGTCACTTCGATTGACGGCTTTACACCGCCAGATGCCGACGCGGCGCAGTACACGGTGAATTATCACGACGGTGTTTCGAGTGTGCCGGACTGGGCGAACTCGGCGGAGATGAAAATGGCGTTCCCGAAAATTGCTGCGGCCACTTCCGGGCAGCAGGCGGCGACGGCCACCCTGGTGAAGAGCTCGACCGGGTGGCAGGTAACGGGGGTTACACCGGGCGCAGGGAGCAACGGGATGGTTTCTGAGTAGTCCTTCTCGTGTTCGAACCCCAGCGAAGCTGACCGATTTCTCCCGGAATCGTGTAGAACGGTCGGTAGCTTCGCTGAGGGAAAAAGTCAATGTTGAGGGTTGCTGCGGTTGTTGTCGGTTTACTTCTCGCTGTTGCGCCGGATCTGGTTGCACAGTATGTGCCCGTGAACTGGGTGGGGACTTGGGGCGCTTCGCCGATGGGCGAGCGCGTGAACCCGGGACAATCTTCGCCGGCTAACTCGACATATCGCAATGTCGTGCGGGTGAGCGCCGGCGGATCACAGGTACGCGTGGAGCTAACGAATGAATTTGGCGCGCGGCCGCTGACGATTGGCGCCGCCCACATTGCTGTGAGCGCGGGAATCGGTGCTATTGAGCCGGGCAGCGACCATGCTTTGACGTTTAACGGACAGGCCACAGTGACGATTCCGCCCGGGGCTCCGGTGTACAGCGATCCGGTTCCGCTGGAGATTGCACCGCTTTCGAGCCTGGCGGTGAGCGTATACCTGCCGGCGCAGTCGATCGACGACACTACCTGCCACGCGGATGCGCGGTCGACAACGATGATTGCCGTGGGAGATGAAACTGCGGCCCAGACGTTGACGGACGCTCAGCCGGTTTATTCCTGGTGCTTTGTGAAGGCCATCGACGTGGGCACGCACGCGAGCAATGCCGCGGCCATCGTTTGCTTCGGCGACTCCATTACCGACGGCGCGTTGTCGACGCGCGATACGAATCGCCGCTGGCCCGATGTCCTGGCGCGGCGTCTGCAGGCGGATCCGAAGACCGCGCACCTTTCTGTGCTGAATGAGGGGATTGGCGGGAATCGTTTGCTGCACGATGGGGCGGGAGCAAATGCGATGGCGCGTTTGGATCGCGATGTGCTGGCGCAGAGCGGGGTGAAGTACCTGATTATTCTCGAAGGCATCAACGACATTGGGCGCACGGCGCAGCCGCTGGACCCCGGCGATCCGATCACCGCGCAGGATGCGATTTTCGCGCTGACGCAATTAGTGACGAGCGCGCATGCGCACCGCATCAAGGTTTTTGGCGCGACGCTGACGCCGTACATCGGTGCGAAATACGCCTCGCCCGCTGGCGAACAGATGCGCGAGACGGTCAACCAGTGGATCAGAACCGGCGGTGCGTTCGACGGTGTGATCGACTTCGATCAGGTAACCCGCGATCCCGCTAAGCCGACGGTTTGCGCCGCCGATGTGGATTCGGGCGACCATCTGCATCCCGGGGATGCGGGCTACGAGAAGATGGGGTCGGCGATCGATCTGTCGCTGTTTCAATAGCACGGGTCGGCCGTAAAATAGTGAAGTATCCACTTGACAATTGTGGAAGTGAAGGTGCAATCTCTTAAATACTGAAGCTTACGCTTCACTATTAAGAGAAAGCAGGTCCGCTTATGGACACCTCTACTGCACATTCCACATTCGTGATCGAACACACCTATCCTTATCCTCCGGAACGTCTTTTCGCGGCGTTTTCGGATCCTGAGAAAAAGCGGCGGTGGTATGGGGACCGCGACAATCCGCAGACGGGGACCTTCGAAATGGACTTTCGCATCGGCGGCAAGGAGCGCACGGTCTACCACCTGGGGCCGAACACGCCATTCCCGGGCGTGCCGCTGACCAACGAGGCCAGGTTTGAAGATATCGTTCCTAACCAGCGCATCGTAATGTCGTCGACGATGATTATCGGCGACCATCGGATGTCGTCGTCGCTTGTGACATTTGAAATGTTGCCCGCGACGGGCGGGACTGAGCTGCGCTGCACACATCAAGGCGCGTTTTATGAAGGGTCGGACGGGCCCGCGATGCGCGAGGGAGGATGGCGCGCTCTCTTCGAGCGCTTCGGCAAAGAGCTGGAGCAGGCTTGACGAAGAAAGACGTCATCATCGACCGACTCTTCCACGCGTTGGGAGATCCGACGCGGCGGGCGATCGTCGACCGGGTGAGTGCGGAGCCGACGACGGTAACACGGCTGGCGCAAGTACTGGACATCACGCTGACCGCAGTGGGGCAGCATCTTCAGATTCTGGAGCAGAGCGGCCTGGTGCGGACGGAGAAGCTGGGCCGCGTGCGGACGTGCAGTGTTCATCCGACAGGGTTCGACGCGCTGGAGCGATGGGTTCGCGACCACAGGACGGTGTGGGAGCGGCGGCTGGATCGCCTGGGAGATTTTCTGGCCGAGGAAGACGAGTAGCCCGCGCACGCGGAGGCTAACGCCACGTTGATTAGAATCTCGCGGCACGAGTGAATCGCGCCGCTTGACTTGACATTGTGATCGGCGAGGCAGGCCTGGTCATCGGCGTGTGAGGCGATGGATCGTCGAGGTATCCGCTGCCGCAGCGATCCTCTCGACAACAGCGCGCAGTGTGCCGGTATCTTCCGGCACGGTGACTGGCGCGGGCACCAGCATGGGGAGAGGCATCGCAGGCGACACGGGACCGAATCGGACCCATGGCTCCGTTACGTACTGCGCGGGATAGTTGACCTTCGCGCCGCTGAGAGGGACGGAGGCGTGGATGAGCGAACCTTCGGGTATGACACGGACCCAGCGCCCGACCGGCAGTCCCCAGCGGCCCTGGCGCGTGCGCGGGAAACATTCGGCCAACCACCAGGAGCCTTTGAGCGACTTGTGCAGGGTTCCATTCGGATCCGGCTGGACATAGTTCGGCAAGCCCGTTGGCGAGATTCCATGTCCAAGCACAATCTCGGCACGCTGGCTATCCACCAATAATCCCTGTTTGATTGCTTCGACCAGCATCCATTCGAAGGTGATCTTCGACAAGCCCGCTTCGCTTTCGGCGTAGCTGCCGCCTACATCGGAGTGGACGCCGCTGAACCAGACCTGGCGGATGTCCTGGCCAGGATAATCCCCACTCGCGGGCAGCGATGGACCCCAAAGGCTGTCCTGGAAGCAGCAGCGCTTCTCGTGAATCGAGACGGCATGGCGCCCGGTGCGGATGATGGGGTTCTGGCCGTTGAAGCGCAGGCTGATGGGCGAGTTGACCCACCCATAGGAGCTCACCGTATCCCACACGCCGCAGAAGTGGACCTCGATTTCGCGCGAGAACGCATACTTGAACGCCTCTTCCGGGGGATACGTTGTTTCCTGGGCGTTCGCGCCCTTTGTGAGTTTCCTGTACATCCGGATGATGTAGGGAATCAGCTGCCCGTTGCCGGGCTCGAGCAGTCCATAGACATGGAGCAGGCTGGCGATCGCGCGCGCGGTGTAGGCACCGCGGCTAAATCCGAAGATAAAGATGTTGTCGCCTGTCTGGTAGGTGTTCATCAGGTAGCGATAGGCATCGCCGACATTGGGCAGTAAGCCGGTACCGAAGGCGAGGCCCATCACTTTCGATTTGAATTTCGCGATGGCCCCGTGGGCGCTGGGCGAACCCATGGTCCCGACGCCCGGGTGGTAGTAAGCAATCTGATCCTCGGAAATGTTGAGGGCGTTGTAGAGCTTGACGACGTTCGAGTCGTAGTCGGGGTTATCGAAATCGTTTCCGGTCCCGTCGCAGCAGATAACGATGTTTTTCGGCATGGAGCACCTCGCGGTCGTATGGGGATGACGCTGGCGAAGCTTTAGCCGTTCACTATAGCGGTTTGATTGGCGATGGACCAGGGAAAAGCGGGCGGTGGTGGCCAGGGAAATACAGGAGAGGTGGGGAATCCTGACAGAGTCTGACGGGAAGAAACGGGGAAATGAAGCTCGGCGCGTCTTCCGCAGCGGAGGATGCGCCGGCTCAGGCCGACAGCCTTTCTGCTCTTCAAATTTTGTGTTGATGCCCGTGGGGCGACATGGGTTAGCCCGGAGGCCAGTGCATTTGGCGGCCGCCGAGAAGGTGCACGTGGAGGTGGTCGACGGTTTGGCCGCCTTCGGCGCCGGTCGAGATGACGGTGCGATAGCCGTTGCCGAGGTCCTGCTCGCGGGCGATTTCGGCGACAGTGAGGAGCAGGCGGCCGAGAAGGGCTTCGTCTTCTGGCCTGGCGTCGGCGAGCGAGGCGATGTGCTTCTTTGGAATCACGAGAATGTGGGTGGGCGCTTTGGGTTCGATGTCGTGGAAGGCGAGCACTGCATCGTCTTCGCGCACCTTCTTTGAAGGAATGGAGCCGGCGGCGATTTTGCAGAAGATGCAGTCCATAGGCTTAGCTCTCGAGGCCTGCCTTGCAGGCTCCGTCGATTCTCAGAAGCGGATGTAGATGCCGGCCATGGGCTCCGAGCTGAGCCGCCAGGCGTTGGTGGTGAGCTTGGTCTGGCCGAAGTCGGGCGCCTGGGAGTAGACGCCGCGATATTGCAGGCGCAGTCCGAAGTAGTTGGTGAGCAGGGGCATGTTGATGCCCGCGCCGAAGTTTGCGCCCGGGCGCGACTGCCAGGCTACGTTCTGACCGCCATTGAGCGACGGCGAGTAAACGACAGCACTGATGCCGGCCACGGCAAAGGGCTGAAGGCCGAAGGCCCGCGCGCCATGAATGTAATAGTCGCCATTGAACTGATGGAGATTGTGCTGATAGCCGAAGGGCTGACCGGTGTAGTACTCGGCGAAGCGAGAGTAGTCGTAGGAAACTTCGTAACCCATCAGGGGATTGAAGCTGTGACGGAAGGCGGCCTCGCCGCCGAGGGAGCGCGTCGTCGTGTCCGTAATTCCGTTGCCACTGGCGTTGGAGGTGAGCTGATAGAAGCCGCCGATGGAGACGTCGTCGTTGTGCAGGGCTTTTTGGGCCTGCGCTGCGGAACCGAGAAGAATGGCAAAGCAAGGAGCCGAAAAGAACTGCAGAATCCTTCGGGAAAGCATTCGGACGGAAAACCTCCAGTTCCATAGTAACGGGGGAGATGGGAAAGCGCCCGTCTCAGTGTGGCCGGTTATGTTGATCGAACCAGCCCACGACGCGACGCTCGAAGGCTCCCGGGTTTACGTCGGCTGCGCCTGTATGTTCTGCTCCTTCGACGATCCAGAGCTCGGAATGAGTAGCGCCGGCGCGAAACAATTCCATCGAATGTCGAATGGGAATGTTGCTGTCGGCAGTCCCGCAGATGAGCAGGGTAGGCACGTGCGACTGGCTGATGGCGCGCAGGGGGCTGGCATCCGCAAGATTCACGTGAAATCGGAGAGCGCCATAGAGCAGCGCCAGGTCGCGGGCCGGCGCGGCCACGGTTCGAGGAAACCAAAGACCGGTTCCGGTGAACTGGGAGATGCGGTCGTTGGCGATCTCGCGAAAAGTGGCGAAGGAGGCTTCGGCAGTGATTGCGCAAAGGCCGGGCGTAACGGCGCTGGATTGGATGGCGATGGCGGCGCCCATGGATTCGCCGAAGAGGTATTCGCAACCGGCAGTTTTCGGGCGCAGCCATTGGGCCCAGCGGCGAACGTCGTCGCGTTCGAGCACACCGTACGTGGCGACCGCTCCGCCGCTCGCGCCGTGTGCGCGCGAATCGGGGAGGAGAACGGAATAATGATGCTGGAGGAACATAAAGGCGTAGCCGACGACGCCCTCGCGCGTATCCGCCATGCCGTGGAGCAGGATGATGGCTGCTCCGTTCGGTTGCGCAGCCTCGATGTACCAGGCTTTGAGCTGGGCTCCATCGTTGGCTGAAATGACTACGTCGGCGGCGGGCGAGCGAAGCCGGGCGGGAGCAGTGGTGGGCGGGAGCCTGCGTTCGGGACGGAGAGCCATTTGCGCCAGGATGATTCCAGCAATGAGCGATGCAAAGAGCCACGCTGCGGCGAACAGCGAGAATAGGCGCATGACGGCGCGAGCCCGGAACTTCATACACGAATCCTTACGGACGCGGCACGGCATTGGTTCGCGCCGATGCGGGATCGGCTCGGCTTTAATGGGCGGCGATGGAGACGGAACCGCTGTGGTCTTCCCAGGCGAGGATGAGTTGACCTTTGCCGCCGCCGAGGTCGGTGATGGCCCAGCGGAGGTTCTCGACCAAGGAGGCGGGCTTGCTCATATGCATCGGCGTCTTGCCCAGGTCCTGCGAGCCGTCGTACTTGAGACCCCACTCCTTCGTTTGCTTGTTGACGATCAGCACCCAGTGATCGGGATCGAAGATGTCGACGAACAGGGTGTAATCGCCGGCGGGAACCGCGACATTGCCGATGGTGAGGTTGGCGTCGGTGTGCAGGGCAGTGGCGGAGTTCGCGCCGGCGCGCCAGACGGGGTAGTGGGGATCGTGGCTGATGAGGCCGTCTTTGGAGAAGATGTGACCTTCGCGGCCTTTGACGCCGGGCGAGGAGTAGGTGATGGTGACGGTCTTGCCTGCGAAGGTTGCGGTGGTGGATTCGGGCGGGCTGGCCGGAGGCCGTTGTTGGCCGATGGCGGTGGCGGCAATGGCAAGAAGACTGGTACAAATCAGAAAACGCTTCATAGACGGGATTCTCTCTCCTGGAAGCGGCTCGATGAAGGGCTCGTTCCCGCCGATCATTGTCGCACCGCAGTGTCGCTTTCGGCTGGCATAACCTGCATTTCGCTCATTAACTTGCCCCATTCACCCCCTGCAATTACCACCCAGGTTCGGTTTTTCCCCTTTTAACCGAACCGGGTTCCTGCGGTGCGCACCATGGTCGTATGGTGGAAGCTGGTAAAGTCCTGGCAGGGCAGCTACTTACCTCGCGTTCCAGGCAACCCCGGAGCAAGACATCCGCAAGACCCAGGAGATTTCTGACCCATGTCAAAAGCTGTGAAATACGCCGAGCGTGCAGTGACCCTGGCGGCCCAGGGCACCTGGTCCGTCTTCGAGAAGCTGAACAGCATCCGTCCTAATCCTTCGTTCACGCCGAAATGGTCCGACAAGCCGCTGCTGAAGTCATGGCAGAAGGAAAAGCCGCCGCTCGGGTGGCCGCGGACCACGGACTCGCTTTGTCCGAAATGCGTGCCGGAGATTCGGCAACAGATTATTGATGGCAAGCTGCCGCACGAGATCCTTCTGAACGAGAAAGTGGGCGAGATCAAGGCGCAGATCATCGAGCGCGACGGCAAGATTCTTATGGTGAAAGACTGCCCGAAGCACGGGCACTTTGAAGATGTGATGTCAATCGATACCGCGTTCTTCAAGCATCTGGAAGAAGTTTTCCCGGGGCGCGATATTCGCGCGCACAACGACGACAAGCTGCACAACCACGGCACCTCGACGGTGACGCACGGGCGTGGATCAGTGCTGACCATCGATCTGACGAATCGCTGCAACATGATGTGCGATCCCTGCTTCATGGATGCGAACCAGGTTGGGTTCGTCCACGAATTGACGTGGGAAGAAATCAAAACGATGCTGGACAACGCCATCACGATCAAGCCAAAGCGGCAGATGAGCGTGCAGTTCTCCGGTGGCGAGCCGACGCTTTCGCCGTACTTCCTGGATGCGGTGGCGTACTCGCGCAAGGTGGGATACAACTCGGTGCAGGCGGCGACGAACGGCATTGAGTTTGCGAAGTCGAAGGAACTGTGCCGGGCGGCTGCGGAAGCGGGATTGCGATATGCGTACCTGCAGTTCGACGGCATCGGCAACGCGGCCAACTCGCACCGCAAGGTCGGCAATTTGTTCGACGTGAAGCTGCAGGCGATCCATAACCTGCACGAAGCGGGCGTGGACATTGTGCCGGTGACGACGATCATCAACGGGATCAACAACGAGCAGGTTGGGCACATCATCCAGTTCGCGCTCGACAATCCGAAGAAGATCAACTTCCTGAGCTTCCAGCCGGTTTCGTTTACGGGCCGCGACGAAGCGGTGACGGACGAACGGCGCACGGCGCAGCGCTACACGCTGAGCCACATGGCGCACGATGTGAAAAATCAGACGGGCCTGGGCGAGCCGACGCGCGACTGGTTCCCCATCAGCTTTATGAGCACCTTCTCGGACTGGGCCGATCTGGTGCACGGGCCGAATCACGAGTGGGGCCAGCTGAGCTGCGGATGCCACCCGAACTGCGGCATCGGCATGGCGCTGATGATCGATAAGGAAACGAAGGAAGCCGTTCCGGTGACTGCGTTCCTGAATGCCGATCGTCTGGCGAAGGACATGGCGAAGATCAACGACGCGGCGCGCGGCCGGACGCTTTCGGTCATCGGAGCGGCTCTTTCGCTGCTGCGGAACTACGATCCGACGAAGTCGCCGACGCATTTTCGGATCACGGACCTGCTGCAGAAGTTCGACAAGTGCTTTGGCGCGACCGGCCGGAATTACGGCAAGGTGACGGGCGACCGCACGATGGCGGACATCGAGAAGCGGCGCGCGGATCGTTGGAACTTCCTGTTCATCGCAGGCATGTGGTTCCAGGACTTGTTCAACTACGACTTCCGGCGCACGGAGCAGTGCATTATTCCGTACGCGACGCAGGAAGGCGAGATCAGCTTCTGCGCGTACAACACGGGCGTGGGCTGGCGGAACATCATCGAGAAGATGCACATGACGGCCACGCTCACGAAGTGGTACGACGAGCATGGGCGGCATGAGATCTTTGCGGGTGGCAAGAAGGTGGGCATGGAGTCGGCGCAGCACACACTGGTTCTGAATCAGGAGCACGTGGACGCGGCGGCGAACAACAGCCTGGAGAAGCTGGGCATCGCGAAGAATGCGCGCGAAGAGAAGATGCGCGCACGCGAGACCAAGCTGAAGCAGGATGCCGAGAACGCGAAGATGGCCAAGTTGTATCGCGAACATGTGCTGGGCGAGAAGCCGGTCGAAGGTCTGGTTTCGATCGACTCAATCGCTCCTGCCAAGCCGGTCGCGAAGGCTGAAACCGGCGAACCCGTGATGGGAGACTAGCGTCCAGGCGATACGCGGCTCCGGCGCAAACGACAGTCAAGCCAATCTGCCTTGAACATACAAAGGCCATCCGGAAACGGATGGCCTTTGTTCTTTGGGACTACGCCTCCGGCGACACGCACCTTTGGCGCCGAGGCTCCGTTTCCGGTTTCACCAGCAGTGGAAGCATGAGCCTCGCGCGGGCCCGGAGGGCGATGTCGGTGTTGTGGCGGGCGGCCTCGAGTTTTTCAAGCGCTTCGTCGCGGAGGCTCGGTTGCTGGGCGGCGAGGATGGCAAAGGCTTCGAGGGCCATGGCGCGGACGGCAATGCGGTCTTCGGCGAGGCGGCCGCGCCTGCCACTCTTCCATCGGCAAATCGGCGGCGATTTCGGCGAGCAGATCGGCGTAAGCCGTCAGGATGCCCGGCTTGCGGCGGCTGACGAGGCGAGCGATTTCGGCGGCGCAACGATGGCTGAACGGGTCGTCGGAGCAGAGCTCTTCGATCAGCTCACGGATGGCAGCTTTGAGGGGCCTGGGGAAGAAATTTTAGCGGCCGCGTCGTCGTCGGTGGATTTCCAGTTTCGCGGCTTCACGGCGCGGTCTTTCATCGCCACGAGCATAGGACGAACGCGTTCTACAATGAGTCCAATCGCTATGACTCGATTGGCATCCGCTTTTGTTCCGGTGTTCCTGCTTTCAGCGGCGCTGGTGGCGCCGGCTTTTGGTCAGTTTTCGAATCCGCAATCGCGGACTACGACCGTTCACAATGCGGCGGCGCTGCGACCTCCGGTGGGGTCGCGGGTGGCGATTGTGGAGTTCGAGGACATGGAGTGTCCGGACTGTGCGCGAGCCAATCCGGTGATCAAAGAGGCGATTGAGAAGTACCACATTCCGTGGGTGCGGCACGATTTTCCGCTGCCGTTTCACACGTGGAGTTTCCAGGCGGCGGTGGATGCGCGGTGGTTCGACACGAAATCGAAAAAGCTGGGCGATGATTTTCGGGACGCGACATTTGCGGCGCAGGCGACGATCCAGTCGCAGGAGCAGCTGCAGACGTTTGCGCAGAAATTTGCCGCGGATCACAAGCTGGCATTCCCGTTTGTGGTCGATCCACAGGGCAAGCTGACCGAACTGGTGAAGGCCGATTCCGATCTGGGGCAGAGTGTTGGGATCCAGCACACGCCGACGATCTGGGTGGTGACGAATCGGACGAGCGGGTCGCCGTTTGTAGAAGTCGTGGATCGGTCGAAGTTATTCGAGTTGATTAAAGAGGCGCAGGCGCCCACGAAGTAGGCCCGCTATTCCCGGAAGAACGACGGCGGAGGTCAGCGAAGGGAAACCTGAATCCGGGATACCGGAGGGAACGCACATTAATCCGCGAATCTTAGGGTCGGGGGCACGCGCCACGAGCGGCGGGCGCAGGCTGGCTGGCGTTGAGCGCGACGTTGATGGTGATTCCGATACGGCAGCCTGGAGCGAGGCGGGAAGACTTCCGATACAACCGTTGATGGGCGTCGAACGCATCTTATATGCGTATCTTGTCCGACCTCTAGAGGCCCGTTCGAATTAACCCAGTCATTTTTCGGAGGTCTCTGATGCCTGGCGCGAAGTCGTGTGCGCTTTTTGCCTTTTGTTTGGCCTTCCCGGCTCTGGTCTTCGGGCAGCTTCATTTCGCCAACCATACGCAAACCTGCTCGAATTGCGGAAACACCTCCTTCTACCACGGCGATTTGAATAACGACGCATACGAGGATCTGGTCTACATCCAGAACCTTCCCATGGGCGGGTATCCGACGTTTGTGGTTCAACTGGCGAACAAGGACGGATCGTACGCGGCCGGGACCAGCTACCAGATCCCTCTCAACAACGGTGATACCGACTCGATTGCGCAAATGGCGCTGGGCGATTTCTTCCACGATGGGAATCTCGCGATTCTGGCGTTGGCTTACGACAGCGGGAACGCCTACCTGTATCGCAACAACGGCCGGGGAGCGCTGACGCGGCAGGGATCTTTCGCGTATGCCGCTGCCGACGGCAGCGTCGACAGTGTGTCCGCCGCGGTTGCGGATTACAACCACGACGGCAACCTCGACGTGGCGGAGATTAACAACGGGAGTCTGCATGTGTGGCTGGGCGATGGCAACGGTGGGTTTACTGCAGGGCCGACTATAGCCGTGAACGGCCAGACGGTGACGATGGGGGATTTCGACGGCGACGGCAGGGCGGATATGCTGATCGCACAGGACCCGAACGCCACCAGCACCGCTTATGTCTATTACGGCGACGGCACGGGCCACTTTCCTGAAGAGGCGACGCTCAGTTTGCCGCAGGGCTACGCGGTAGTTACGGCCGGCGATGTGAACAGCGACGCCAGGTCGGATGTGATGGCGGTGGATCCCACGGCAGGCGCGAGCAGAGTGTTTGTTTTTTATGGCGATGCCGAGCGTCAGTTCGCCAGCCGCACCTCGGTTCTGGTGGGGCGGTGCGTGACGGGCAGCGCGCAGGTCGCGGACATGGATGGCAACGGGATTAACGATCTGATTGTTGAGGAACAGGATTGCGCCAATCCGGGGACTGGACCTCTGTATGTCGACGTGCTGACGCGGAATCCGAATTCTTCCTACAACCCGGACCAGACGGTTTTCTGGGGACAGACGGCGCCGGATGGAGCGATTCACGAGATTAGCCAGACGCCGGTGATTTTGCGGGCGGATCAGGACGCGACGCCGGATCTTCTGGTGCAGCAGTGTGCCGATTCGTCCTGCACCAACACTTACAACACGACGCAGCTGAACACTACATCGGGAAACTGGGCCAGCTGTTCGGCTCCGTGGGCAGCGGAGGGCATCACGGTGTGTTCGCCGCTCAATGGTTCGTCCGCTTCACCTGTGCAATTCGAGATCGGAGCCGCTGGTCCGGTTCCGATGCGCGATGTGGAGGTGTGGGTGGACGGATCGAAGGTCGCCGAGCAGATCGATGGCTTCTCTTACTACACGTGGCTCAGGCAGAGCGTGAATCTCAACTCGGGCAACCACAACGTAACCGTGTTTGCGGCGGGGTGGGATCAGTCGCTGGTAAAGAAGTCATTCACATTGAATGTGCAGTAGACAACTGTGGTACAGGGCAGGGTGGCGCATGCTGCACTGCCCTTGTTAATGGATGCGCACCCTGGATTGCGTGCCCATCGATACTTGAGCCTCTCATCCGTCGACCTGCGTGTCAGAGAAAGGCGACGAGGGCGTCCATGGTTTCTTTGGGACGCTCTTCCATGAGCCAGTGACCTGTGTTCTTTAATTCGATGACGGTCACATTGGTGGCGACGCGCTTCATCTGCGGACTGAGGATGGCGGCGCTTCCCTTGTCGCCGGAAATGGAGAGGACGGGCATGGTCAATTGGGTCTGGGCAAGCTGGGCGAACTCCTTCGCTGTGTCGGGCTAGGCGGCAAAGTAGGCCCATCCGGCGCGCATGCGGCCGGGGCGGGAGTAGGCCGCGACGTACGCTTCGCGATCGGCTACCGGGAGGGAACGATTTTTGTCCGCGGCGAGGTCATTCCAGAAATAGGCGAAGTAAATCTTTTCGCGACCGGCGACGAGGGCTTCGGGTATTGGGCCGTGAAAACGGAAATGCCAGAAGTCCGGACTGTTGTAAGCGAGCTCCCATCCTGGGACACCGGGAAGGAAGGCATCCATGACGACGAGCTTTTCGACTTCAGTGGGAAACTGCGCGGCATAGGCATAGGCAACCATAAGCCCGATGTCGTGGCCGACCACGCGGGCTTTTGTGATGCCGAGCGATTTCGCGAGATCGTGCATACGGATGGCGGCGGTTTTCATGTCGAGACCGTCTGCGGGAATCGCGGAGTCGCCGATGCCGGGGAGGTCGGGCGCGATAACGGTGAACTTGTCGGTGAGCCGGGCTATGAGGGGCTTCCACATGAGGGACGTCTGCGTGTAGCCGTGAAGAAGGATCACGGCGGGACCGTGTCCGGCGGTGAGGTAGTGGAGACGGATGCCGTCGACCTGGGCGTAGCGGGACTGAATCGTGTTGGGGGCGGTTTGCGCCACAGCAAAAAGCGAAGCCGCGAGAAGGAGGGCCATGGTTGCTGTCTTGAGGCAGAGCTTCATTTGCGATGTCTCCCTTGGGCGTGCTGGCGGGGATGCGGCCGGGGTTCAGGCCAATCCAGACTACAGGGTTTGGCATGGGATGAAGGACAATGCGGGACGGGCCGGTCGCGATCGGATTATTGGACGGCAGCGTCGAAGAGGGCGGTTTCGATGGTGGCTCCGTGCTTCATCTGGACGATGATGCGGTAGCGGCCGGGGGTGGGGAATCCGTAAGGGAAGCTGACGGAGTTGGGGAGGTGATCGCCGGGCGCGCTCGGCATGTTCATGCCGGGCATGTCTTTCATCCCTGCAGAGGGAGAGGACGAGGCGGGCGCGTTCTGATTTTCGGCGATCATGAGGGCGGCCATGGAGGCGGTTCCGCTGGGGTGGATGTGGGCAAAGACGGTGCCGTCGTCTTTCACGAACGCAGCGTGGCCGAGCATGCCCATGTAGAGCGTCGTGTCCTGCGCCGGGTGGCCGGTGCGGTCATTGAGCGTAAAGGTGAAATCGTTGGGCTGGCGGGCGATGAGCGAGGCGGGTTTGTTCCAGACCATGGTGTAGCCGTCGGGGAGAGTGAAGCTGGTAGTGGTGCCCGGTGCGCCGGCGACGTCGGTTCCCTGCCCTTTTGCGTCGTCGCCGACGAGCGGTCGCGCGGTGAGGTCGGGGAGCGTGACGGTCGAGACCATCGTTTCAGGAAAGCCGTTGGTGTGCACGACATCGGCGTAGAGGTGGTAGGTGCCGGCGGGAACGCTGGGCAGGGCGAGCTGGAACTCATCGCTGGCGATGGGATCGGGGTGGAGGTGGAAGACCACATCCATCGCGGGCCAGCGAATCATGTAGAGGTGCATGAGGTGGTTGTGGTCGGGAATGAAGTTGCCGGTGCGATGGGCGCCGAGCCAGCCGGGATCTTTGATGTTGAGGTCGAGGAGATTGCCGCGGGTGAGGGTCGCGTCCATCCGGAGCGGCTTGTAAATCTCCGAGGAGTACTCGGCGGCTTCGGAGGTCCACCACCAGTTGCCGAGAACGACGCCGGCGATAAGCAGGGCGAAGGCAACACTCATGGCGATGGCGGCGGTGCGGCGGCGTTTGGGCGGCACGGATTCGCCCGGGGCAAGCTGGGATTCGCGGGCCGCGGCGCCGACGATGCCGGTCATGCCGAGAACGAGGACGAGACCGAGGATGGCGAGGAAGATGCCGAGGGAGTGCTGCATTTTGCGCGCGCCCTGGGCGGCGGCGGGAAGAGGCACGCTCCAGACGCCGTGCCCTCGGTCGCCATCGACGAGGAAGCGAATCTGCCAGGAGCCGGGAGCCATGATCCAAAGCTGGCCGGTGAAGTAGTTCGGATCGGCGGCAGGAGTCCTCATCGCATCGGGCGTGGGCGGATGCTTTGAGGCTTCGCCGGTGAGCGCGAGGGGAGTGATGGCGATGGCATGGATGCCGGGGGTTTGCGAGTGGACTTCGACTTCTGCGACGCCGGGGATGACGAGCGGCGGGCGGATGACGACGGAGAGCTTGTAGGGTCCGGCGTTGCCTTCGGCGTAGACGTCGGGACTGCCGACGTGGGCGTGGGCCGGCGGGACGAAGAGCAGAAGACAGAGGAGAAGCGGCAGAAGCCAGGAGCTGGGAGCCGGGACGCGAAAACGGCGTATGGGTGAGGTGCTCATCACCGCTGCACCTTTCGCATCCAGTCGCCGAGGAGCAGACCGAGCCAGACGCTGATGGCGGCGTAGAGCATGGCCCAGGCAAATCCGGTCCAGAGGACGAGTCCGTGCTGCGGCTGGACGAAGTGGCGGAGGGCGTCGGCGGTGAAGGAGGGTGTGCCGTAATCGAGATAGGCGGTGCCGAAGAAGCGGTTCTCGGAGGCCTTGGTCATGAGGAAGCTGGCGAAGGGCCATTGGGCGGCAACCAGGGTGAGGACGAAGAGCGGCCCGCTGACGAGGGAGAGAAGAATCTTGTTCGCTTCACCGAAGCGGCGCCAGAGGAGGTCGAGAGCGATCGCTGGGACGATGAGGAGGATGGGAAATTTCGGCGGGATGAACTGCGTGACCTGCTGGTAGACAGGCCCGAGTTTGGGTGTCGCTGGAAAGAGCGGCAGGATCAGGATGAACGCGATGATGGCCAGCATGTAGAAAGCGCAGATGAGGGTGCAGGCCCAGCGGTGACGGGAGGCTTTCCACATGGCTGAGAAGTAGAGGGGAACGCCGATGGCGATGGAGATGTAGGCGCCGGCGCGGTGGAGCATGACATCCCAGGTGTATTCCATGCGGAAGAACATGGTGAGGACGAGCATGAGCCCGAAGATGTACATCATGAGCCACTGCAGGCCGGGCGAGGGCTTCGCGCCGTCGGCTGTAGCGCGATTCATCTGCGCGAGGATCAGCAGGAGCGCGCCGATTTCGACGCCGAAGATGCCGAGCATGAGCAGGGTATGGGGCGGGGAGACGATTTTGACGTCGAGGCCGTAGGCGTTGTGCCACCAGTTATCGAAGGGGGCGGAGACGAGCATGGCGATACCGCCCCAGGCAGCGATGAAGGCGCCGAGGGGTCCGCTGAAACCGAATACGTGAACAGAGGTGGCGGTGAGCTCGCGGGTGGGCGCGAAGGTGGAGCGGAGGATGAGGTAGCCGCAGGCAATGCCGGCGAGGACGCCGCAAGCGTAGATGGCCATGTGGGCCGGGGTCCAGAAGGTGTCGCGGCCGATGGAGCGGTGCCAGGAGACATCCCAGTGGGCGCCTATCGAAACCGATGTGACTGCCGCGACCACGCACCAGAGATACCAGGGAATCGACGTGGCGGAATGCGGTTCCCGAGGCGCGGGCATTTCGTTGGCTGCGGTCCAGGTGGTTGCCATTGCTGGTGTTCTCCCTGCCACCATCTTACCTTTGACGAGAATTGGCGCGGAATTTCTGTGTCCAGTTGCAGTCGTCACTTCACTCTTGGAAAGCGCTTACAGGGTGATTTAAGATTGGTGCGACCTTCCCCAGGGCTCTTGCACAGCGTCCAAGTGAAGCCATCGCAAAGCACGAAAGGCTGAAAAACTTGACCCGCTTGCTCGCACGACGCAAGAGCGGAACCCCGCTCCTCTCGATTTTTGCCGCACTCGCCCTAATCTGCGCAACCGATTGCGGTCTGGCGTTTGCCCAGACTGCGCCTGCGCAAAGCCTGTCGGGAACGCTTCATGGCGCATCCGGCGCGATTGTTGCCGGGGCTTCGGTTGAGTTGAAGTCTCAAGACAGTAAGCTAAATGTGATCACGGCCGCAGATGGGGGCTTTGTCTTCAGCGCTGTTCCGCAGGGCTCGTATACCCTTTCCGTTCAAGTAAACAAGCACAGGTTTACGAGCACGCAGGCGATTGCGTTTCCGAGGAACCCCGCTACGCTGACGGTTACGCTGCCTGAAAGCGGTTCCAATGCACTGGCGATTGCCTTTCTTCCCATTGCGGCAGCCAAGAGCGATCTGCCTGCTACGTCGGGCGGTGAGGAGCTTTCCAGTCACGCGGTCAGTTCGCTGCCATTGAACAAACGCGACTTCAGCCAGCTGCTGCTGCTCGCCGCGGGCACGATGACCGACGCCAATGGAGCCACGAACTTTACGCAGCAGTTCGCAATCAATGGGCAGCGCGGAGTCGAGGCGACGTTTGCGATGGATGGCTCAGATACGAGCGATCCGGAGATGGGCGGGGCGACCTTTTCAAACTTCGATGTGGATGCGGTGGAGACGATCCAGTCGAGCTCGGGATGGATGCCGGCAGAGATTGGGCGCGGCGCGGCGGGATTTACCAACATCATTACGCGCTCGGGGAGCAGCGGTTTTCATGGATCGATTTTTGAGTTTGTGCGCAACTCGGCCTTCGATGCGCGCAACTACTTTGACCACGCAACGCCGGAGACGCCGGGGCGTATCCCGCCGTTCCGGCGCAATGAGTTTGGATTTACCAACGGCGGCCCGGTGATCGTACCGCACATTTATAACGGGGCGGGAAAGACGTTCTACTTTGGCCAGTACCAGGGCTTTCGGCAGGTGCTTGGAACCACGCAGGTTTTTCCTGTGCCCACGGCTGAGCAGCGGCCAAGCGAGGCGAATGGCGGTGTGATCTCCGATCCGGTCAAGTACATTCAGCCCGACGGCAGCGTGATTACTGACGT
>DASXDF010000046.1:0-2684 GCA_036490815.1 Acidobacteriaceae bacterium | reverse complement strand
TGGACTTTCACAACGCAGGAATCGACGTTGTCCGTCGAAGCGATATCAATAGCTTTGAGAGTGGCGGGAATATCGTCGCGCTTGCACCAGTCTATCTGGATGTCGTCCAGAAGCTCTTCGCACCGCTCCCAGTTGATCGCTACGAGGGGATGCAACGTCGACTTTCAGAATTGCGTGCGCAGTACCACACTGCTGCATAGGCCGGATAAAGTGTTTGCTGCACGCCCGATTCGAGGTTGGAGCGCCGATTTTTCCTGGCCATGGTACGAAATGGGGGTATGTGGTAGATCAGTGGTAGCAGAAATGCTAATAAATAAATGACTTACAGCAGTTATTTGATTCCGACCCTAGCCTCACTTGCCACCGCCAATACTCCCCAGGTCGAATGACGGGAGCTGCGATTATTCGCCTAGGGCAGTGATGAGCGGCAGCCGCACCGCGCGCAGCGCAGGGGGTAGAGCACTCAGCAGCGCCAAGGCCAGCGTCCAGGCGGTGCCAAGCACGATCAGCTGCGGCGGTATCGACCAGCGGAAAAGAACCGAATCGTGCCCGTCAAAACACATCCAGGCAATGAGTGAACCGCCCAGCCCGCCAATGAACGCGAGCAGCAGCGCTTCGGTAAACACCGACGCAGCTACTGCTCCTGGCAGATATCCCAAGGCGCGCAGCGTAGCGATCTCGCGCGTCCGTGAGCGCACGGCTGCGTAGAGCACGGTTACCGACGCAAACAGGGCCCCGACTGACATTACACCGCCCACCAGCACCGCCATCGTGGTGTAGAAGGTATTCTGCGCACCTTGGCGTTCGTAGTAATCGCGTTGCCGCAGTGCTGTGACGGCGAGCGTCGGATTGTGGGTGAGCCACTGATTGAAAGCATCGAATGCCGCGGGATTTGTCAGCCGTACCAGCACACTCCCGACGCTCGTGCGCCGGGAGGCTGCCATGAGCGTCGTCACATCGCCCAGCAACTGACCTTCCAGATTCCCCCCGCCGCTGAAGCTGCCGACGATGGGCCATTCCCCGTCGGACATAATGATCCGATCGCCGATGTTGAAGTGAAACGTGCGATGCGCGCTCCCCCCGACAATGAGTTCGTGGCGCCCGGCGACAAACAGGCGTCCGCCCGTCAGATGAAACTCCGGGCGTACCCTTAAGCCCTCCGGTCCGACGCCGCGAATGGCGAGCGTGCCTTGTGCGAAGCCATCGGCCGGTGGAGCATTTAGCAGGAGTTCGGCATCGGCGAGGGGCTTGCCGCGGTCATCGTGCGCGATGCCCGGAGCATCGAGAATGGTGGCCACGGTCGCCTGATCGAGATCCCCCGCTTGCTCGTTGATGTTTCGTGCCGAAAAGACCAGGGCGCGGCCGGGGTCGCCGGAGTCACGAGCGACGCGCAGGATGCCTGCGGTCACGGAGAGAATCGTGATCAGCACGCCGGCGACACAGGCCATGCCGATCACGATGACCAGCGAGGATCCCATCCGCTGTCTCAAGCCCGCGAGCGATAGGCGCGATACCGTAAAAATCTGTGCCAGGGGCATTTCTCAGCGTCCCGCCAGAGCGTCCGTTACGCTGATGTGCCGTAAGCGCTGAAGCGGGGCCGCGGCACTTGCCAGGGCCAGGATCAGCGCCAGACCCAGCGCCACGCCGAGGACGGCGGGCGGAGTATCTGAGTTGGACACGAGCTGGCGTAGGTCGCGGCTCAGAATTTGGGCTGGGATGCGCGCGACCAACGCGGCAACGCCTGTACCCAATAGGGCACCCAGCAAACAAGGGACCGCAGCTTCCGCCACCACCAGCCACCCCAGCTGCGTTCGGCGAAACCCGACTGTCATCAGTACAGCGAACTCGGGTATGCGCTCGCGCACGGAGCGCATGATGGCATTGGCGATCAGAAATACGATCATGAACAGCCCCGCGCCGCCCACCGAGAGGGTGACGTCGGCAATGTTGACGCTGGAGTTCACCAGTCCCTCGGCGTCCTCACGTTGCGGTACCGAAAAAGTTGGCGAACCAGAGTTGGCGAAGTGCCGATCAATGCTGTGGCTGATTTCATGGCCGCGTGCAGCGTCCTTGACGGCGACAAAGAAGGTATTGCCCAGCCCCTGGCTCTGGGGTGGTTCGGAGTTGTCGATGTAGTGATAGTTGCCCAGGATGAGGTTTCCGTCCCAGATCGGCGCGTCCGGAACAATGTCGAGCACTTCGAAGACCCAGGTCGGGTTTCCATCGGCGCGAATGGACGGAGAAACCGTCACCGAGAATCGATCGCCAGGCTTGACCTTCCAATGCGCCGCCGCCTTTCGCGAAAAATAGATGCCTTCGGGCCTCGCCATGAGAGTTTGTAGCTGTGACTGGGTGAGAGGCGCCTCCGGCCACCCTTGAAGGATGCCCTCATCGACGGCCATGACGCCGACGCCGTCATGTGGATCGAGGTGATAACCGAAGACATTGTGAGTGGTACCCACCCCCGTGACCCCGTCAATGCCCGCGATCTGGTTCTCGAGGGCGATGGGTAGGCCGGTGTAGGGTCGATCCGGAAAGCGCTGGACGACGAAAAGCCGGTCCATTCGCTGTTCGTGGACGATGCGTTGGGTATGCACATACAGACCCACCATGAGGCCCAGCAGCGCAAAGGCGGCCGTTGTCGCGAGGCACACGAGAAGCGTCTCCAGAGGCCGGCGCCACAA
>DASXDF010000045.1:0-623988 GCA_036490815.1 Acidobacteriaceae bacterium | reverse complement strand
ACCGCTGAATGCATATAAGCGGGAAGCACGCCCCAAGATGAGATCTCCCTGAAGGGCCCAGGAAGACCACCTGGTTGATAGGCTGGAGGTGAAAGCGCAGTAATGCGTGCAGCTGACCAGTACTAATCGCCCGTTCGGCTTTTCCATAGAATTAACTCTGCGCAGTACATTCTGCAGACATTCAACGGAAGCCTTGTACATCGCTGGCTCAAAGCCAGCATCCCAATCGATTTTCGTTTCCCAGCCGGGGAGCTTGTCTCCCCGGTTTGGCTAAGTTGTGACGCTAGTCTGCCGACAGCGGTCCGAAGAAGAAACTGTCCGGATCCCTCGGCCGCGGGAGAAACCACCCGCCAGGCGTCGCTCGACTTTGAGAGGCACCGGATCCTTCGCATACAAATGCTCAGGATTTCGGCACAAGGCTCCCGGCGCGATGCGCCTCACGCCTTGTAAGCGCCTCAACTTTGCCGGTGACCTTACCGCGAGGGTCCCACCCGTTCCCATCCCGAACACGGAAGTTAAGCCTCGTTGGGCCGATGGTACTGCACGCGTAAGTGTGTGGGAGATTAGGTGATCGCCGGCATAATTCGTAAACAAAAAAGGCCTGCTCTTCGGAGCAGGCTTTTTTGTTTTGGTGTCCTGGGCATCAATCCGCGCGCGAGGCGCGATCGTCGAGCCGTCCAGCCGGCGAAGGATCAGTCTTCGGAGCGTTGGAGCCTCCTCGCTCGCGTTTGCTACCATTTGCGCACCATGCCCACGCGTCCGCCGACTCCAGCGAAGAAGAAATCCGCCCAAAAGAAATCCCCAGCAGAAAAATCTGCCGCGGCTCAGCTCGACGCCTTCCTCGACAAGTTCACCACCGTGGTCGCCGATCAGGCCCGCACCGCGCTGCGTCGCATGCGCGCCCGCCTCCCCGGCGCCATCGAGCTGGTCTACGACAACTACAACGCCCTCGCCATCGGCTTCTCGCCCACCGAGCGCACCTCCGACGCCCTTTTCTCCATCGCGCTCTACCCGCGCTGGGTCAGCCTGTTTTTTCTCCTGAACGGTACCCGCCTGCGCGATCCTGAAGGCCTCCTCGCCGGCGCGGGCAATCGCGTTCGCCACATCGTTCTCGAAACGCCGGCTCTCCTCGACACGGCCGGCGTGCAGGACCTTATCGCCCAGGCCCTCGAGCTTTCGCCGAAGCCGATCGACGCGACCCAGCCCCGCCGCCTCATCATCAAATCGGTGTCAGCTAAACAGCGGCCTCGCCGGCCTTAAAAGCAGCCGATAGCCCTGCCATCCAGCCCCTGCGGCAGGCGGCGACCCCAACGGCGAAGGCCCCAAAATGCCACTGGCCGCTCCTCCGGGAGCGGCCAGCAACTATCGTCGGGAAAACGCTTAGCTCTGTGGCTCTGCGCTCTCTTCCGCCTTGTGCTCTTCTTCCTTCTTCTCAATAAAGTTCGTGATCGCGCCGGTGCCCTCAAAACCTGCCACAGCTGCCACGGCTTCCGTCAAAATTCCTGCGTTGGGATCAAGTTTCTTCGTGCCCTCGACCGCTGCAAATGCTCCCGCTGCTTCTTCAAGCAAACCCATTATGAATCTCCTTTACCAATCTTTCTGAAATCTCGCAAAATCTCTACCGAGGAGAGCGCAAGCATAGCACGCGCGGCAGAGGAAGAACGGCGACAGCGCGAAGGATTCACGATCGCGCAGAACGGCTGTCCCAGTTGCGTCCACAGAGGTTCGGCGGAGATCGGCGCCTATTCAGGTCCGCTCGCTCTTCCGGATCACCAGCTTCAGCCCCGACCACGTCGCGTCCACCGCGCACACCTTCACGTCGACCAATCCCAGGGGCAGACAAACTTCCCGCACGACATCCTCCGTCACATCGGTCGTCATACCTGAAGCCTTCTTCGGCCACGACACCCACACAATCCCATCCTGCGCCAGTACTCCGCGCAGCCACCCGAGGTGCTCCGCCAATTCTGCCTTGCGCGTCACAAACACGTGCGCCATCTCAAGCCCGGCCTTCGGCGTCTTCACAAGCTTTGGCTGAACGCCGCTCTGCGCGATCTCCGCAGCCACGGTCGCCGGCATCTTCAGCCACCAGGTCAGCTGCCCATCCTTCACGCCCAGCTTCTTCGCCAGCGGCGTCCCCGAATAGCCTGCTGGGTTAGGCCCTGAGCGCACCGTCGCGGTAACTGGTGAAGTCTTCGCCATCGAGCGCCGCCTCCTTTACTTTCCGCTACTGCGCCTCAAAGCGCCGGAAGAAACTCGAGTCCAGATAATGTGGCGTCGTCGGATCATTGGCCACCGCCCGTGCCAGGTCCGCAAAGAACGCATTGAACTGCGCCGCCGCCACCAGATCCACCGGCTGGCTCAAATCGTCCTGGGTCGAGTGATACCGCTCCTTGAGCCACGCCCGCCACATTTTGTACTCCGGTGAACCCGCCTCCCAGCCAAACTTCATGGCCAGCGCCGGCACCCCAGCCTGCACAAAACTGTATTGGTCGGTGCGGATAAACGAATTCCGGTCCGGCTCCGGATCGCCCGCGATCACGACGTGGTGTTCCACCCCGACTTTCTTCGCGTCGTCGGCCAGCGTCGACTGCTCCAGTCCCTGGACATGGAGCTTCCTGAATGCAAACAGCGGCATAAACATGTCGAGATTCAAATCCGCCTTGATCGCCCGCTCCGGCACCGTCGGATGTCCGGCAAAATAGCGGGACCCCAGCAGCCCCTTCTCCTCCGCCGTAAAAATCACAAACAGCACCGACCGCCGCGGCCGGATTCCCTTCCCCGCATCCGCGCTCAGCGCCTTCGCCGTCTCCAGTACCGTCGCCACGCCCGACGCGTCGTCCATCGCGCCGTTATAAATGGTCTTCCCATGGATCGGCTCGCCCACGCCCAGGTGGTCGAGATGCGCCGACACCAGTACATACCCCGCCGCCGGATCCGAACCCTCGAGCTTCGCCACCAGATTTGGTGACACCACGGCGTCGCGCTGACTCACCACCGTTGCCGTCAGTTTCTTCTTCAGATCGAACCGCGGCAGCGGCTTCTGCGCATCGGCCAGCGCCAGCATCTCCGCGAAGGTGTGACCCGTCCCCGCAAACAGCTTCTCCGCCTGCGCCGGATTGAACGTCGCCGCAAACATGGGCTCATGATCGTCGGCCAGCGCCGGATGCCGCCGCGCAACCTCCGCATCGCCCGGCTCGGGGGCGAGCCACATTCCCGGCTGCGACGCACTCGAAGCAATTCGATCCCATCCAAAGTCCATCGACTTCGGCGTCGGGATCGACACGATGCCCACCACGCCCGCCTGCCGCATCGCCTCATGCATGGGCGACGTCCGCGCAAACGATTTCAGAGCGCCCGGCAGCGCTGCCGGACCGCCGTTGATCACGACAATAATCTTGCCTCGCAACGAACCGGCCGGCACCTCCGACGAATTGAAATCGTCATAATTCGAATCTGGCAAATGCAGCCCGTAGCCGATGAAGACCAGCCCGGCATCCACTGTCTGTGGCTCTGGTGAATGTGAACTCAGCACCGCATCCTGTCCCAAAGTCAGCGGCTGCGTCTCCCCATCCGCCACCAAACTTGCCGACGACTTCCCTGCACTCACCCACTGCTCAATAAAGTGGACCGGCTGGTAGTAGCTGCCGCCCACGCCCGCCGGCTCGAGCCCATATTCCTTAAAACGCCGCACCACATAGCCAGCCGCGCGCAGATACTCGGGGCTCCCGGTCATCCGTCCCTTCATCGAATCATCGGCCAGCACCTGGATGTGCGCCCACCATGCCTTGCCCCGCGCCTCATCGTCAGCGCTCGCCGCCGCGTTCGCACTCGATTGAGCTGCTGCCACCGCGATCTTCGCGCGGCCACCGATCGCCCACGCAGCCAACATCAATCCCAGCATCAACACACCGCGCTTCGTCATCGCCCCTCCTGCATCGCTTCTAAGTCCGCCTGGACGGCCAGTCCCCTCGATGGCCAATCGTCACCAGGTGAATCCGCCCGAAGGAGGCGGCCAGCTCCCCATCATCTGCCGCAACAGCACCACGCGCCCCAGATGATACGCGTTGTGCGCCGCCAAACTCTCCAGCTGATCCCGCACCGTCATCTTTCGCGCCGGCTTTCCCGGCGGCGAAGGACACACCACGACCTTCTCTGTATCGGTAGAGTTCGCAACCGCGGCGGCCCTTTCGGCGCCCGCCAAAAATCGCGAGCACAAATCTGCCCAGGATTCCACCCGCACCTGAGCTTCAGTCGGAAAGCTCAGCATATTGTGCTCCGGGCACGGTGTCTCCACGCCGCGAGCCCACTCCAGCGTGACCTGCTGCCAGTACGCGGCATGCCACATTTCGGAGTAAATCGTATGCGGCGCGCCCGCCACTTCTCGCAGCACCAGTTCCGAACTTAAATTTTCCAGGATATGCGACGGCGGCGTGTACGCACTGTCGCGATTCAACGCCAGAGCCAGTTCAACCATGCCACCGATTCTAAACGCCGATCAAACGGTCATCGCGGAGAGCACAGCTACCGGCTAAACTCGAATCCCTGAACTCTAAACTCTGCTCTTCTTCAGTTCTTTCCAGTCCGCCTCGGTCTGCTCCGCATACGCCGTGGCAAACTTCACCAGGGCCGCACCAAACTTTTCGCCATTGCCCAGATAGCCGGCGATCAAACACGCGTCGCCCGATCGCGCATGCCCGCGCGCCAGCAGCTCGCCGCACATCTCCGCATATTCCACCAGCCCCGGCCCCGAGAGATCCTCCACCGCAATGCTGCCTTTGTGGTCGTTCAGTTGCCGTACCAGATAATCCCGGTTCGCAATCGTCGTCCATCCTAAAAATGGGTCCGACTGGAACTGCATCGCCCGCTGCCCATCCACCGTGTGCCGTCCGTGATGCGCGGTCTCCTGGGCCGCCGGCAAATACGGCGCATACGCCGATCCCGGCTCTTCTTTGATCTGCAGGAACAGCGGATCACGCGGACCGTTCCCTTCGAAATAAATCAAATAGTCCCTCAGCCCAACACTGCCCGTCCCTACCACCTTGAACGCGACATCCACGGGCTTGTATTGCGACAGAAAATGGCGCCGCTCCGGCTGAAGGCTTTCCCGGTAGGTCGCGACGGACGCCAGCACCTGCCGCGCCTGCTGCCCACTCAGCCGCCGCAGCACCGGCGGCTCTTCCCGGAAAACTCGTCCCGTCTTCGTAGCTGCGGTCAGTGTCTCCAGCGTGTGCAGCGGCGTCGAACGCTCCGCCTTCAGCAGCGCTCGCGACACCGGCGAAATGCGCTGCAGGCGATGCACCTGAAAGCGCGCCATGTCGATCACCGACATCCGCGCCAGCGTGTCGATCAGCTTGCGATACTGTGCAGCGAACCTCAGGACCGCGTCGCTTTGCTTTCTGGCTCCGGTCTCTCGCGCCGCCAGCACCAGGCTCGTCGCCAGACGTTTCAAATCCCACTCGAAGGGCGCGCGAATCGTCTCGTCGAAATCGTTGATGTCGAACAGCAGCCGTCCATCGGGCGCAGCGAACGCTCCCAGGTTGCGCACGTGTGCATCGCCGCAAATCTGGTTCACGATGCCTGTATGCGGCAGCAGCGAAAGATCCGCAGCCATGACCGGCACTGCCCCGCGAAAAAATCCAAACGGCGAGCACAGCATCCGCTCGTACTTCAGCGGGATCAGCGAGGGCACCCGCCCGCGCATCGACTCCTCAATCAACCGAACAGGATCGTGGCGCCGCAGCTTCGGATCCCACCGCGCGTGATCCTGCCGTCGAACCTGCTTACGCCGTGCCTGCCCCAGCGCCCGTCTTTCCTTCGAGGAAGCGATGTGCGTCATCACCCTCTAACATACGCTGCCATCAACGCGGGCAGGCCGAGCGCGGCGCCGCTCCCTCACGGCTCCAGATCAAACGCCGGCCGCAAGCTCCCATCCATATAGAAAGGCACCGACGTGTGCTCGTGCATGATCCGCCATGTCTCCCCGTTCCGCTCCAGACACAGCGTCTCCCGCATCCAGAAGTTCGAGCGTTTCTCGCCGCCCTTCTTCTGCCCTTCCATCCGCATGTAGCCGAAACAGAAAGCCAGGTCTCCGATCACCTTCACCTCAAAATCGCGAGGCTCGATCGTGATCGGGCCGTCCCAGGTATCCAGCCACGCCTGTGTCGCATCGAGGTCGACCCCGTGATGCGCCAAGGGAGGCGCGAGGCTGAAGATCGCCGCGTCCTCGTCATATGGCGCTGCAATCCCCCGCGCACTTTTTTCGTAACGCGCCTTCGCCATCCCGGCGACGACGTCCAGCACCGCTGTTTTGTCCTGCTGCGTCCGATCATTCCGTACCGCTGTCACCATGTTCGTCTCCTTTATCCAGCGTGAGGCCCGCCGTGCGCTACCTCTCGTTGCTGTGGAATTCCGCCCCGCACTCTTACTTCACAGGGAACAGAATTTCGGTGATCAGCTGATCTTCCGGCGTTACCCGTGGATCGTTGGCGTAATTCTCGACGTTGTAGTCTGCGCGCAACGGCAGTTCGAGTTCGCGCGCCCTGGCCAACGCGAGCCCTGTCGCCTCCGGCAGCTGCGAGTACGAACCAGTCAGGACGAAGCGGCTGTATTTGCCGCCCCGAGCTTTTTCATACTGCACACCTTCCGGCAACTGTTTTGGTTCGCTCGCCACCGATACTCCGGCGCGGTAAATGCCTCTCTCCATGCAGTAGAGGCTCATATATCCGGTAACCTGGTTATTGGCCGCTATCGCCGGCACCAATGCGTGCATCGTGTTCCACGCCTGAGGAGCATTCGCCGGAATCGATCCCACCTTCTCGATATACACGTAATGCATTTCCGGCCGCTCAACCGTATCGGGCTGGAGCGTGAGGTGAATCTCTTTTGCTGTTGTGGCTGTCATCGCATTTCCTCCTGGGGTTGTTGCGTTGTTTGCTGATTGTTTGAGCCGCGGTTGCTCGAACGCCCAAACAGCATCTCGATATACCGCCGCAGATGATCCATGGATTCCGCTGCCACCTGTGCCCCGCCCGTGGCCTTGGCCAAAATGAACGATCCCTGGATGACCACCTGGGTGTAGAGCGCCAGGCTCCGCGGCGTCCAGTCACCCTCGACGCTGTACCACCGCATCGCCTCCGCAATGTCAGCCTCCAGCGTCTCAGCATGTCCGCTGATGCTCTGTTCGCACGCCTCGCGCAATGCCGGATGCGTGCCGTAAACCTCCTGGACCATCGTCCCGACCAGGCAGGTGAATTCCGGCAGTTCGCCTTGCAGCAGCGCCTTGCGAAGATCGACGTAGGCCAGCAGCCGATCGAGCGGGTCCGCCATCGACCGGTAATCGGCGGTCGCAAACAACTGCCCTGTTCGGGAATTCCAGTATTCCGCCGCCGTCAGCGCCAGGTCTTCTTTACTTTTGAAATGATGGAAGAAGCTGCCCTTGGTCAAACCTGCCTCATCGCAGATGTCTTCCACCCGGGTTGCCGTATATCCTTTGGCTCGAATAACATGTAGCGCTGCATCGAGCAGCTTTTGTTTGGATTCGTGTTGTGCTTGAGCTGGTGTCATTGCCATACCCACTAGTTGGTATGTACATTAACGGCCTTTGCTCCTGGCTGTCAAGCCCTGCTCGAAACGACTTTTAACCTGCTTCTGTTCGGACCTTCTTTACTGCCTGCTCTCGCCTCGCTCGGATTTCCCCGCTTACCTTCTCGAGCGTTTCCGCCTTCATCGGCGGCATCCCGCCCGCCTGCGACGCCACCCACGCGCCCCATCGATTCCCTGCTTCGTTCAGCACCGCCAGCGGCGCTCCTTCAAGGTAATAGTGCGTCATCGCAGCCGTGAACGCGTCGCCGGCGCCCACCGTGTCCTGCACCGTCGCCGCCAACCCTGGATGCCGATGATGCTCGTTCCGCGTCACCAGCAAACTCCCTCGCGGTCCAAGCGTGACGCACACCAGTTCCAGCGCATACCGCTCCAGCAGCCGCTCCGCTCCACGCAGCATCGCGTTATCGTCCTCGGCCTCGGTTGGGTAAGGACACACACCCGACCCCGTCAGCACATGCCGCAGTTCTCCCGCATTCAGTTTCAGAATCGTCGCGCGCCCCAGTGAGTCCCGCAGCACATCGCCGGACCAGAATGGCGCGCGCAGGTTTACGTCGAACACTCGCACGCATTGCGGCCGCGTCGCATCCAGAAATCCCAGGATCGTTGCCCGCGATGTTTCAGCCCGCTGCGCCAGCGTCCCGAAGCAAACCGCGCCGGCCGCTCGCGCCAACTCGCGCCATTCCGCGGTCAGCGCCAGCCGGTCCCACGCCACCGGCTCATGGATGGTGTAATCCGGCTCGTGATCCCGCAGTGCAACTGTAACCGTCCCCGTTGCGTATTCCGCGTCTGTCTGCACAAGGGCGCTCTCTACCGGGAGCCCTTCCAGTTCAAGGCGGGCTTGCTCACCCAGCGGATCGGCGCCCACCCGGCTCGCCACCACCGCACGATTGCCCAGGCGCCCCGCCATCACCGCAAAATTCGCCGGCGCTCCGCCCAGCCGCGCGCCCTCCGGCAGCAAATCCCACAGCAATTCTCCCAGCCCCACTACCAGTCGTTGTTTCGTATTCGTGTCGGCCACGTCGCACCAACCTGACCCCCATCGAGAATAAACCTCTTTCCGCACCGCACATACAGCCTCTTGCGCCTGCATTGTCTCTAAGCACAGAGACCCGTCCAGGTCGACAATCGGAGAAGGTAGAAAGATTGAGCATGCAAGTGAACGAACCTGTAAGTCCCTCCGCCCGCCGTCGCCGCCACCATCCTCTCGTACTCGCGCTTTTGTGGACCACGTCCATCCTTCTCATTCTTGCCATTGCCGCCATTATTGCCGGCAACATTTACCTGCATCGCGCCGGTCCGCTGCTCAAAGCTAAAGTGGTTGAAAGCCTCAGCACCCGCTTCGACAGCCGCGTCGAGCTCGCCCAGTTCCATGCCTCGTTCATCGACGGATTTCAGGTCTCCGGCTCCGGTCTCAAGCTTTATCCCAATCACCTTGACAGCAACGAGCCCATGATCGCCGTCGATCGCTTCTCCTTCCGTATTTTCGACTGGCACCAGCTCCTGCATACGCCCATCGTCGTCAACCGGGTCCAGGTCACCGGCCTCGACATCCGCCTGCCGCCCAAAGACCAGCGCGCGGACATGCCGCACCTCAACCAGAGCCAGAAGCCTGGCGAGGACAAAAGCCACGGCAAAATTTCGTTCCTGGTCCGCGAAATCGACGTCGACCGTGCGGACCTCCTCATCGAAAACGGCAAGCCGGGCAAAGTTCCGCTGGACTTCGTCATCAGCAAGATTCAGCTGCACTCTGTTGCCGCCGGCCGCCCGATGCGCTTCCACGCGATCCTCGTCAATCCTCGGCCTACCGGCAACATCGACTCCACCGGCGACTTCGGTCCCTTCAACGAGCACAGTCCTGGCGATACGCCCGTCGACGGACGCTACACCTTCCGCAACGCCGATCTGAACACCATCAAGGGCCTCGGCGGCATGCTCTCTTCCGACGGCAGCTATAAAGGCGAGCTCAATCACATCGAAGTCGACGGCACCACCACGACGCCCAATTTCTCCCTCGACATCGCGAACCGCCCCGTGCCCCTCAACACTACGTTCCACGCCATCGTCGACGGCACTAACGGCGACACCTACCTGCAGCCGGTCGATGCCTGGCTGTTGCACACCCACATCATCGCGCGCGGCGACGTCGTGCATGTCTCCGGTGTTAAGGGCCGCGACATTCGTCTCAGCATCGTTGTCGACCCAGGCCACATTGAGGACATGCTGAATCTCTCCGTGAAAGCCGCTCAACCCCTGATGACCGGCCAGATCCAGGTTCACGCGAAATTCGATCTGCCCCCAGGCCCGGACTCCGTCACTCAGAAGATCCGCCTCCAGGGCAATTTCGATCTCAGCGACGCCCATTTCACCAGCGATCAGATTCAGAGCAAGGTTGACGAGCTTAGCCTGCGCGGCCAGGGCAAAGCGCAACAAGCAAACGATGAAGGCAAAGCGATCAAGGACCAGAAACAGGCCAAGGCTCAGAATCCACCGCAGAACGGCGGATCACCCAGCGACGCCTCCGATCAGGATCAATCTCCGCCCACCGCCGACATCGGCTCGGAAATGCGCGGCAACTTCACCTTCGGCGACAGCAAGTGCACCATCTCCGCGCTCAACTTCCTCGTTCCCGGCGCCGCCATCAATCTGCAGGGAGCTTACGGCCTCAAAGGCGAGACCCTCGACTTCACCGGCACCGCCCGCCTCGACGCTCACGTCTCGCAGATGGTCACCGGGTGGAAATCCCTGCTCCTGAAACCCGTCGATCCCTTCTTTGCGAAAAATGGGGCGGGCACGTTCGTACCCATCAAGATCGGCGGCAGCGCCTCCCACCCCGCCATCGGCCTCGACTTCCATCACAAAGACAAAGACCAGAAAGACAAGGATCAGAAAAAGCCGCCACCACCGGCAAACTCAACCGGCCGGTGATTCCCGCAGAAGCCGGCGAAACGTGGTGTTCCGCGCTCCCTGTCCTGCACCCCGGCCTCGTTTACCTGAAACTCGCAACCCGTAACCTGTTCCTGCTCCCTGTACGCTGCTCCCTGTAACCCGCTCCTGTACCGTGCTCCCTGCACCCTGTACCCTGTATTTGCAATGCCCCATCCCCGCGAAGACGCCGAGCGCCTCGTCAACGCTGCCCGCTCCTCTGAAGAAGATTCCTTCGAGCTCAAGCTCCGGCCTCGCCGTCTCCAGGAATTCATCGGCCAAACCAAAGCCAAGGAGCAGCTGGCCATCGCGCTTGAAGCCGCCAAGTCCCGCGGCGAAGCGCTCGATCACGTCCTCCTCTTCGGGCCGCCGGGACTGGGCAAAACCACGCTCGCCACCATCATCGCCAACGAGCTCGACGTCCCCTATCAGCAGACTTCCGGGCCGGCGCTGCAAATCCAGGGCGACCTCACCGCCATCCTCACCAACCTGCGCGATCGCCAGGTCCTCTTCCTTGACGAGATCCACCGGCTGCAGCCCGTGCTCGAAGAAAAGCTCTACACCGCGCTCGAGGACTACAAGCTCGACATCATCATCGGGCAGGGCCCCGCGGCGCGCACCCACGTGATGGAGATCAAGCCCTTCACTTTCGTCGCCGCCACCACGCGGCCCGGCCTGCTGAGTTCTCCGTTGCGTTCGCGCTTCGGCATCCTCCTGCGCCTCGAGTTCTATACCGACGAGGATTTGCGTTTTATTGTGAGCCGTTCCGCTGAAGTGCTTGGTATCCCCATCGATCAGGACGGAGCCGCGGAGATCGCCATGCGCAGCCGCGGAACGCCCAGAATTGCGAATCGCCTGCTCAGAAGGGTGCGCGACTTTGCCCAGGTCCGCGCCGAGGGACGCATCGATCGCAAGACCGCCTGCGACGCCCTGCAGTTATTAGAAGTCGACGCCCACGGCTTCGATGAGTTAGACCGCCGCCTTATGCTCACTATCATCGAAAAGTACGACGGGGGTCCGGTAGGCTTAGGAACCCTAGCCGCGACGTTAGCGGAAGAAGAAGATGCGCTGGAAGAAGTCTATGAACCCTTCTTAATTCAGATAGGCTTCCTGGACCGCACGCCAAGAGGGCGGGTGGCGACTAGATTGGCGTATGAACACTTCGGCCTGCCTTTACCCCGTAGACAAACGGGCCTATTCTGAGCACGACGGTACGAGGAAACTGGTCATGGCAACCACTAATTCGGCTCGCGAAGCCGATGAAAAGACGGAGACACCGTTCGCATTCACTGCGCAAGAGATAAAGATCTCACGACTCCTTTTGGATCCCAATAACTACCGATTCCTGGACCAAAGGAAATTTAAAAAGAAGGCTGCGAATCGGTTCCACGAAGAATCGGTACAGAGAGCCACCCTCGATGCGCTTGAGCAGTCGTATCAATTGGACGAACTTAAACATTCGATTCTGACCAATGGATATGTGCCAATGGAGCGAATTATCGTTGTCGCCTACCCGCCCAAACAAGGATATTTTGTGGTGGTTGAGGGTAATCGCCGGGTCGCGTCCCTCAAGTCACTCTTGAGGGAGGAGTCCGAAGGCGTCAGAAAGCTCCGTTCAGCTCAACGAAACTCCTTTTCTCGAATCCCGTGCGCGGTCCTCAAATCTTCGGGTTTATCCCTGAAGCATGCGGAAAGAATAATTATGGGGATCCGCCATATAGCCGGACCGAAGGAGTGGGGGGCATATCAACAAGCACTACTTGTAAGCGAATTAAAGGATGACGAACACTTGGATTTCAAAGACATCGGCGAAACTCTCGGGATATCCAGCGTAGAGGCGGCTCGCCGGTACCGTGCGGTTGGCGCTCTGAAGCGAATGGAGGCCGACGAATTGTTTGGTAAGTTGGCGGAGCCCGCATTTTACCGCCTGTTTCACGAGCTCGTGGCGCTGCCTGAGGTGCGATCGCACTTCGGATGGTCGGCCGAGAAAAGTGCGTTTTCTGACATCGAGAAGGCCCGCCAATTCTTTGAGCTGATCTCTTCGGATGGCAAGAAAGATCCAAAAATCAAAACTTATGGGGATGTACGCAAGCTCAAGAGTGTAATAGGGCACCCAAAGGCGGAGGATTCTCTGTTCAACCCCGAGGAACCATTATCAGAAGCCATCCGTATCGGGGAGCAGGGGAGAAAGGTGGTCGACGCTTCGAGTCTTTTGGAGGACGCAAGAGCCAGCCTCTCAGGTATCGGAGTCTTTCAAGCGCAAAAGCTCAAGCCGAAAGATGCAGCGATCATCGATGAATTGGTCTATTTCCTCACGGAACTGAAGAAATCAGTACCTGACGCGAAGACCAAGTGACAGGCAAATGCTCGACCAGATAGAAAATCTGTGCCTCTCGCACTTTCTGTGCAGATTTGATCCAAAGTCAAAGAAGAGGCTAACGAGAGACGTCATTAGAGAGATTTCCCTTCCCGTCTTCGCAGAGGAGAAGGTAAACGAATTCATCGATCTTCGCCTAGAAAAATTCCAACAGGCGCTCGTGGAAGAATTCAACTTCCGATTCCAGGAAAAAAGACCGCTGCGCTTCCAGATCGCTGACTCCGCCGGCCTAGGCACAATGGTGGGCGGATATCGACCCCAAAGACCCGCAAAAGAAGTGGGTTTTCAGGAAATATTGCACGAGATTACTCCGAATGAGTTCGAGAAGCTCGCTGCGATCGTACTCAAGATACTTGGTTGTACCGATGTATTTTTTACGCCATTGTCTCATGACCAAGGAATCGATGCGTTCGGCTACCGGAGGCTAGTGGACCCCACTCCCTATGGTGTAATTCACGGGCTGACTTGGATTGCACAAGCCAAGCATTACCTTTCAACCCGAGTTTCGACCAGCGATGTGAGAGGACTCGTGGGCTCCAAGGAACTTCTCATCACAAGAGTATTCTCAACGGTTGGGGAGCGATATAAAGAGCTTCGACTCAGACCATTCGCACCAATTGCCGTAGCCCTGGTCACGACGGAGGAAATCCCCACCACGGTAAGGAGACTTGCCGACGGCGCAGGCATATTTGTCTTCGCGTCATCGGACCTATTTCATATCCTCGGCCCTTCGCTGAAAATGCACACAATCAGTGGGATTCGAGCGTTAATACACGAGGAGGGCAAGACAATCCGAACGCTGACATAGCCAATCAGTCCCAAGACGAAAAAAAACACTCGGGCGGCGCAGACATTGTCAGTTTGAAAGGGCACGACTTCGGTCGTGCCGAAAAAGCGGTGCCGAAGGCGCTTCCATGTTCGATCCTGCGCGATTCAACCGCCCTGAGAGTCGCGCTCGCAGGATCGAACCGGGCCGCAGGCCGTCGCGTTCCCCAGAACGCCTCCGCGTTTCGCTACCGGATACGGGCTACAGGCCACCGACTCCGCTCACGCAACCCGCTTCTTCGGCCGTCCCCCCAGCCTCCCATTCTTCTTCGCCGCTTTGCGCTTCGCCACGCTCCGAGAACGCCCGCCTGTAGCCCCCAGCCGCGCAGCCATCCACTTGCGCGACCCGAGAAACCCCTCCAGCAGGGCCGGCAGATACAAATCCGCATCCAGCTTCGGGAAGTGAATCCCCAACCCTGACGGAGAAATCTCGATCTTCTCCAGTTCCGCCGTCGTCGCCGACGTTCCACACCCTCCGCGTCCCGCGGCGCAAACATCACATCCACCTTCGAGCTGAGCGCAATCACTACCCGCCCCAGCCGCCGGTCGTACCGAGCGCTCACCGCTCGCGGCACCGAGGCCTGCATCTCACTCGCCTTCTGGTTTGCCCGCTCAAACTCAGCCAATTTCATGGATTCCGGTCTCTCTCTCCATCATAAAACCGAAACGCTTGGGTTATTCAAACTGCGGCTCCCGAACAACCTTCACCCACCCCTTGGTACACTCGAAAAAATTCCTCGAAAGGAATTCGAATGAGGTTGAAACCAGCAGTTCGCACGGCAACCGTCCTGGCTCTCGCCGCCATAGCTACAGGCACACTCAGTTTTGCCAAGGATAAGACCGCCAGCCAGGACCCCATTGCCTGGGGCATGCAGTCCGGCAACGATGGCTGCGTCATCTTCCGCGAGTCTGAGGAAACCGTGTCGATGAACCAGGGCAGCGGCAACCAGAACTACACCGTCAAGCAGCTCGAAGTCGTCGACGCCATCAAGGCCACGCTGCCCAAAAAGAAGTACAGCGAAACCAAAGAGGAGCTGGATGCGCTGGCGCAGATCGGCATGGAAAACCACCTCAAATTCGTGAAGATCCCCAAAAAGTACACGCCCGATCAGCTGGAGAAGGCGAAGACGATGTGCGGGGTCCAATAGCCGTTCAGGCATAGACTGCCGGCTCGGCCGGCAGGTCCGGGCCATTCTTCTTCGCCGGCCGACTCCGAGCTCTTCCCCTGCCAAGGGTGCTTTCCCCACGGTATCCGGCCTGTTTCTGCGCCAAACGAGCCGTTTCCGACATGCCCCACAAGGGTTACTTCCCTGGAGTCCTGTAGGGTTGCGGGGTCCTGGGATGGAGGCCTATACTCGGACCGTTTGGCCCCGAAACGGCTCGTCGCCTTAGCGAACCGGTTTTTTACTTTGGGGCAATAAAAAGCGATGCAGGGTGCACAGATCAGGACACGAATGATAAGGCAGTGGAGATTCTTTCAATGGCAACGGTAACGCTGGAACAGGAAATTAACCCCTGGGAAGCCCAGGCGGCACGGTTCGATTTTGCGGCACGGAAACTGAATCTGGATGAAGGCCTTTGGCGGGTGTTGCGCTATCCCTCGCGGGAAGTCATCGTGCATTTTCCGGTGGCGATGGATGACGGACGGATCGAAGTATTTACCGGGTATCGCGTGCAGCACTCGCAGGCGCGCGGTCCGGGCAAGGGCGGCATCCGCTACGCGCCCGATGTGACGCTGGACGAAGTGCGGGCGCTGGCCAGCTGGATGACGTGGAAGTGCGCGGTGGTCAATATTCCGTTTGGCGGCGCGAAGGGCGGCGTGATCTGCGACCCGAAGGCTATGTCGCAGGGCGAACTGGAGCGGATGACGCGGCGCTATACCGCGGAGATTATCGAGTTTCTCGGACCAGAAAAAGACGTTCCCGCCCCCGATGTGAACACCAACGAGCAGACCATGGCGTGGATCATGGATACCTACTCGATGCACATGCGGCAGACGGTAACCGCGGTGGTGACGGGCAAGCCGCTGACCATCGGCGGATCGCGCGGGCGGAAACAGGCGACGGGCCGCGGCATCATGGTCGTCTGCGAAGAGGCTCTGAAGTATCTCAACATCCAGCGCGACGGCTGCAGAGTCATCATTCAGGGATTCGGCAACGTGGGATCGAATGCGGCGCAGCTGATGCAGGAGCGCGGCTATAAGGTTATCGGCATCGGGGAGTACGACGGCGGGTTGTTCAATCCCAACGGCATCGACATTGAAGGCCTGATGGAGCACCGCCTGCGCAATGGAACGGTGCTGGGATACCGCGGCGCGGAGCCGATGCCGACCGCGGAGCTGCTGACCACCGAGTGCGAAATTCTGATTCCGGCAGCGACGGAAAACGTGATCACCAGCCGCAACGCTGAGAAGATCAGGGCGCGCATTGTGTGCGAGGGCGCGAACGGTCCGACGACCGCAGTGGCGGACGAGATTCTCGCGGACAAGAAGGTGTTCATCATCCCGGACATTCTGGCCAATGCGGGCGGTGTGACGGCGTCGTACTTCGAGTGGGTGCAGGACCGGCAAGGCTACTTCTGGAAGGAGTCGGAAGTGAACGAGCGGCTCGAAAGCATTCTGGCGGAGAGCTTCGACGACGTGACCCGCTACGCGGAAGCGCATGACGTGAACAACCGGATCGCGGCGTATATGCTGGCCATCGATCGCGTGGCGTTCACGATCAAGCAGCGCGGGATCTACGCGTAGCAACCAGGGCACAGGGGCTCAGGCAACAACCAACCATCGCCGATCGCGACTAGCTTAAGAGCACGCCGCGATCGGCTTTTCGTTGCGGCCTCGAGTCCCGGTCTTTGGGCCCCTGCGTCCGCTTGCCCATCAAAGTCGTAATCACTCCGACAATTACCAGGGCCGCTCCGGCGAATTGGCGCCGCGTGAGATGCTCACCGGCGAGCGTCACTCCCAGGGCAAGCGCGATCACCGGATTCACATACGCATAGCTGGAGACGTGGGTGGGTGAGTCGTGTGCGATCAGCCAGACGTACGCCGTGTAAGTGATGATGGACGCCGCGACGATGAGATAGGCCATGCTCACCACCACGCGGGTATCGAGCATAACCGGCAACGCGGGCAGCTGCTTATATTCGCCGGCGGCGAATGCCAGGATGATCAGCAAAACTCCCCCGATATACATTTGGCAGCCGGCGTTGAGCTTCTGCGGCGTGGGCAGCGAGAGGTGGCGGGACCAGAGGGTTCCGGCGGACCAGCAAAGGGTGCCTGCGACTGTGACTAATACGGCGAGGGCGGCGCTGCGCGCATGGGCGTTATGGCCGCTGCGATGCAGCACGAGCAGCGCGACACCCGCGAAGCCAAAGGCGATGCCCGCGAACGACATGAGCGTGGCGCGCTGGGTGCGCAGAATGAGAACTTCGCCGGCATAGATCCAGAGGGGGATCATGGCGGAAATAATGGCGGCCACGCCCGAGGCGATGCGAATCTCAGCCCAGAAAAGGCCCGCATAGAGACAGGCGAACATGATGAAGCCGAGCGCGGCGGCACCGAAGAACTGGCGAGCGGTGAGCGCGAAGGGGGTAGTGAACCGGCTCCAGAGAATCAGGATGAGGCCGGCGATGGTGAAGCGGAATCCCGCAGCGAAGAACGGTGGAACCACGCTCACTACTTCGCGAATAGCGAGGAAGGAGCCGCCCCAGAGAATATAGATGGCTGCGTAGGCGAAGAGTTTGCGCACAGGTAGGGCAAGCATAGCGCAGGCGGCGCGGGCCACTATTTAAAGGCGCGGCTGGCTGGTACACTCAGGCTTCCCCGAAACTGGCCGGAGGCGATTCTTTGGCGACGACACAAAACTCACAGGGATTTCAGCCATTTGTGGCTCCGGGCGACACACGGCCCGAGCTTACCTTTCGCGCTATTGTGCTGGGGTGCATTTTTGGGCTGATCTTTGGCGGGGTCACCGTCTACGTCGGCATTGAGGCAGGACTGACGGTTGCAGCGTCCATTCCTATTGCCGTGCTGTCGATCAGCGTGCTGCGGGCGCTGGGGCGCGCATCGATCCTCGAGAACAATATTGTTCAGACCACCGGGAATGCCGGGCAGTCGATTGCGGCCGGAGTGATTTTCACGCTGCCGGCCCTCATTTTTCTCGGATTCGATCTGGAATATTTTCGAATTTTTGTGCTCGCCATGCTGGGCGGATGGCTGGGCGTCCTGTTCATGATCCCCTTGCGGCGGCAGCTCATTGTGGAAGAGCACGGGAACCTCACCTATCCCGAAGGCACAGCGTGCGCGGATGTGCTGCTGGCCGGGGAGAGGGGCGGATCGTTCGCGAGCCGTGTGTTCCTGGGCCTTGGGCTGGGCGCGCTGTACACGCTTTTTCAAAACAGCGATCTTTTCGGAGCGTGGCCCGACACGCCAAATTACGCGCCGGATCTGGGCAAGCAGCACATCCTTAAGGGCGGCGCGGTACGGCTGGATGCGGTACCGGAATATCTGGGCGTGGGCTACATCATCGGCACGCGCGTGGCGGGCACCATGTTTGCCGGCGGCGTTTTCTCGTGGCTCGTGCTCATGCCCGCAATCTACTTTTTCGGCTCGCACCTCACCGGGCCCCTGTATCCCGCGGTCAAGCCGGTGGCCGATATGTCACCCGGCGAAATGTGGTCGGCGTATGTGCGGCCCATGGGGGCGGGCGCTGTGGCGGCGTCTGGGCTGATCACGCTCATCAAGACGTTGCCCACGATCGTAAGCGCGCTGAAGGCGGGGATGGGGAATTTGCGCGAGGGGGCCGCAACCGCCGCGGTCGGCAATGCAAGGACGGATCGCGACCTGCCCATGTCGGTGGTGGTGGGCGGCAGCGTGGTGCTGGTCGCCCTCATGTGGCTGTTTCTCACCTTGAAGCCGGTGCCCGGTGCGCAGACGGGAATGCTGGCCAATTTTGCAGCCTCCATTCTGATTGTGATTTTCGGTTTTCTGTTCGTCACAGTGTCGTCGCGCATTGTGGGCCTCATCGGGAGCTCGGCGAATCCAATCAGTGGCATGACCATTGCGACCCTGATGGCAACGGCCGCGGTGTTCCTGGTGAAAGGATGGACCGCACCGGCGTTTGGCGCCCTCGCCATTACCGTCGGCGGCGTGGTGTGCATTGCCTCGGCCAACGCGGGCGATACTTCCCAGGATCTGAAAACCGGATACATCGTTGGCGCCACGCCGTGGAAACAGCAGGTGGCCCTTATGATCGGCGTCTGCGTTTCAACCTTTGCCGTGGGCATCACACTGAGCCTGGTGAATCGCGGATACGAGGAGTTTCACACCATGTCGAAAACGTGGGATATTTCCGCACCCCACGACGGCATACAAAACCAGGGAGCGTTTACGCGAAAGGAATTTCGCGTTACGGGCGCGAACGAATCAGCGCCCATGCTCGAGGGAAGTCATTACATCCTGCTGAACGCGCTCGGTTCGCATGAGCTGGCAGACGGAAAGTATCTGTACGATCCGCAGACGAAAACGATTGACGTGCAATGGATCGAAGGCATCGGCAGCGAGAAAGCGGCCGCTCCCCAGGCGCGCCTGATGGCGACGGTGATCAATGGAATCCTGCAGCAGAAACTCCCATGGGGTTTGGTGCTGCTGGGTGTTTTTCTGGTAATTGCCATCGAGTTGATGGGGGTACGATCGCTCACGTTCGCAGTGGGATCGTACTTATCGATAGCAACAACTTTCGCGATTTTTGCCGGCGGCATGGTGCGGTGGATGGTGGATCGCGCGGCGGAAAAAGCGGGCGAGGCGACTGAGGAGAGCGAGATTAGTCCCGGGTCGCTCTACGCCAGCGGGCTGATTGCCGCGGGCGGCATGGTGGGCTTGCTCGGCGTGGGCATGAAGGTTTGGGAATCGGCCACCCGGCATGGAAATCCGCTACAGCTCCCCCGGACATTGTTGTCGCACGACTGGGTTTCAGTGGCGATGTTCGTGATGCTGGCGGGCTCACTTTACTACTTTGCGCGTAAACCACTGGGTAAGTAGCGCGAAACTATTTTCTAAGTCGCTCGTCTTGGTGGATAGCACGGAACGACTTGAATATTTGAAAATCGATTCCGCGCCGGAGCTGGCGTATGGGTCCTCTATTCAGTAAGTCTTCTGCCGTTGTTGCCTCTCTCCTGGTTGTTCTCTTCCTTGTTCCTCCCGGAGCCTATGCGAAAGCCAAACCGCTCGACGCGGCCGCCGTGCACGCGCGCATTCTCAAACGCGGCATCGGCAACGTGGTGGGCGTGGAACAGAGCAACGGAGTGGAGTTGGCAGGACGCATTCTTGCCGTCAACACCGACTCGTTCACACTCCAGCTGTTCAACGATCCGCAGCCTGTGACGATCCCGTATGCCGACGTCGTCGATCTGCGCACCGGACCCTCGCACGGGTTCTGGGTTGCGACGGGCATTGGCATCGCTGCAACGGTGGGCTTTGCTGTCTGGGGCGCGGTTGCCATGCACAATTTTCAGCAGGACCATCGGCTGCCGAATCAGCCGGCAATTCCGTGAAGCATGGTTCGCCTGAACCGCTCAGGGCGAATCGACAGGCGGTTGCGCAGCCCGGAGCGAACAGCACGCCGCTGGCAGCTGCCATTTTCCATCGGGCTCGGAACCATCGATAATAGCCCTAGCCCCATGACCAAACGCTCCGCCGGCATCCTCCTCTATCGCCGCTCTTCGCCCGGGCCGGAAGTCTTCCTCATCCATCCCGGCGGGCCCTTCTGGGCAAAAAAAGACAAGTGGTCCATCCCTAAGGGCGAGTACGCCGCAGACGAACCGGCGCTTGAAGCCGCTCGCCGCGAATTCCAGGAAGAAACCGGCGCTCCCGTCGAAGGCGATTTCACCCCTCTCGGCGTCATCACCCAGCCCGCCGGTAAACAGGTCACGGCGTGGGCTGTCGAAGGCGACTTTGACCCCGCTGCCCTGGTCTCCAACACCTGTCTCGTCGAGTGGCCCCCGCGCACCGGCCGCCAAATCGAAATCCCCGAAGCCGATCGTGGCGCGTGGTTCGACCTGCCTTCCGCCCGCAAGAAAATCTTTCGCGGCCAGGAACAATTCCTCGACCGGCTCCAGGATCACCTCCGAGATCCTCTCGCCGGTGCGCAGCTCGCGCCCTCCTCCGGTTAGATCCGCGAGCGAATTCCTTCCACAAACGTCTTTCGAAACAGGGTTACGCAACGACGCCAGCCTCAACCGCGCCCATGCTTACATCGCCGCACAGCACTCGCCCTGTTCGTTCCACGCAATGGAAGCGGCTCACGGCCCATGCGATTGCCGGTGCCGCCGTTCTTCTCCCATTCGCCCTCCACGCTCAGCTCATCGCTCCCAACAAAGGTGAAACCCTTCCCGCCTTCGAGGTCGCAACCATCAAGCCGTCCAGCCGCGATCTGGGCCGTTCCTTCCACACCCACATCTGGCGCAACGACAACAGCTATCGCACCGAAAACACCACTCTCCGCGACCTCATCCACGATGCCTTTGACGCGCACTCCACTGCGCAGCTCACTGGTGGCCCCGACAACCTGCTCGATTCCCGCTGGGACATCAACGCCAGGATCGGCGACGACGAATACGCGCAACTAGAAAAGCTTTCACAGGACGACCGTAACCGCGCCATGCACCTGATGCTGCAGGCGCTCCTGGCTGACCGTTTCGCGCTCAAAGTCGAAATCGCCACGCGCGAGTTGCCCGTCTTCAACCTCGTCCTTGAGAAAGGCGGCTCCAGGCTCCAGCCCACGCCGCCACAAACACCGACACCGCCCGCCCCAGATCCGCAGGGAACGCCTGCCACAGCGTCGACTCAACCGAACAGCGGCGTATCCACCAACACCAGTCGCAATCGGGGCACAATGACCTCGACCGACGCCCCTCTGTCCACGCTTGCCGCCACGCTCGGCCGGCAGCCTGAACTCGACGGCCGTATGGTCATCGACAAAACCGGACTCGCCGGCAAATATGACTGGACACTCCAGTGGCAGCCGCAGCACCTGGACACCGCCCCGGACCCCGACGCCACCGGCCCTTCGCTCTTCACCGCGCTCAGCGAACAACTGGGCCTCAAACTCGAACCGTCCCGAGGCTCGGTCGAAGTCGTCGTCATCGACGCCGTCTCCGACCCTACGCCAAACTGAGTCGCTACTTCTTCTTCACCGGCTCTGCCGCAGGATCGTGCCAGCGGCTGTCAGGAGCAATCAGCGCATCGGCCAACCTGGGGCCCCACGACCCGCGCTTGTACGGCCGCACCCGCGGATGATGCTTCAGCACCGGATCGACGACCGCCCACGCCGCCTCCACTGCATCCTCGCGCGTGAACAGTGCGCTGTTGCCCACCATGGCCTCGCCCAACAGCCGCTCGTAAGGTGTCTCCGCGCCCGCCAGTTCCTCGCACAGAAACAGCTCCTCCTGTTTGCCGATGTACTCCTGCCCCGGCACCTTCACCCGCGCCGCCAGCGCCAGAGCCGAGTCGGGCGAAATCCGGAACCGCACATAATTCGTTCTCCCGTGGGCAGGCTCTGAATCGTCAAACAGCTTCTGCGGCGGAGCCTTCAGCTCCAGCAGCACCTCAGTCGCCGTCGTCTTCAGATACTTGCCCGAGCGCAGGTACCAGGGCACGCCCTCCCACCGCCATGAGTCGATCATCAGACGGATCGCGCAGTACGTCTCCACATCGGAATTCCGCGCCACATCAGGCTCTTTGCGATAGCCGTCGTATTGCCCGCGCACCATATCGGCAGGCTTCAACGGCCGCATGGCTTTAAAGATTCTCGCCTTCTCTTCATGCACTGCATGGAAATGCTGCCCCGACGGAGGCTCCATCGCCAGCAGCGCCACCACCTGGAACAGGTGGTTCTCGATCACATCGCGCAGGCAACCGGCGGTCTCGTAAAACGCGCCGCGCTTGCCCACGCCAAAATCCTCCGCCATCGTAATCTGCACGCTCGCAATGTAGTTCCGATTCCAGATTGGCTCCAGAAAAGAATTGGCGAACCGAAAATACAAAATGTTCATGATCGCCTCCTTCCCCAGGTAGTGATCGATCCGGAAAATCGAGTCTTCCGGGAATACCTTGTGCGCCACACGGTTCAACTCACGCGCCGATGCCAGATCACGCCCAAACGGCTTCTCCACAATCACGCGCGCATTTTTCTCGAGGCCCGCCGCACCCAGTCCTTCAATCACCGTCCCAAACAACGACGGAGGGATCGCCAGATAATGCGCCGGCCGCCTGGCCGCACTCAGCGCTGTTTTGATCGCCGTATACGTCGCCGGATCTTTGTAGTCCCCGCTCACATATTCGAGTCGCGACAAAAGGTGCTGCAGCGCCTTCCGGTCAGCGGTCACACCCGATTTCTCGATGCTGTCCGTCGCTCGCTTGCGCAGCCGCTCGCGGTTCCACTTTGGAAACGCCACGCCGATCACCGGCATGTCCAGCGCGCCCTTCTTCGTCAGCGCGTAAAGCGCCGGGAAGATCATTTTGTGGGCCAGATCGCCCGTCACCCCGAACAGCACAAGAGCATCGGATTTCGCAGCAGCCATCAGCCGACCTTTCCTTCCGCCGTCTTTTCCTTGTGTCCGCCAAACTGGAAGCGCAGCGCCGAAAGCACCTTGTCCGCGTAGTCGTCCGCGCCATGCGAGCTGAAACGCTCATACAACGCCGCGCTCAAAATCGGCGCCGGAACGGACTCATCGATCGCCGCGTTGATCGTCCACCGCCCCTCGCCGGAATCCGACACTCGCCCCGAATAGTCCGGCAGGTCAGGATTATTCAGCAAAGCAATCGCCGTCAGATCCAGCAGCCACGAAGCAATCACGCTGCCCCGCCGCCATACCTCGGTAATCTCGTCCAGTTCCAGGTCATAGAGGTAGTGCTCCGGATGCCGCATCGGCGCCGTTTCCGCATCCGACTCCCGCACCTGCTTGCCCGCATTCGCATGCTTCAGCACGTTCAGCCCCTCCGCATACGACGCCATCAGCCCATATTCAATCCCGTTGTGCACCATCTTCACAAAATGCCCGGCCCCGTTCGGCCCGCAATGCAGATAGCCCTTCTCCGCGGTGCTCCCCGGCTTGTTCCGCCCCGGCGTAGGCGGCGCTGCGGCAACCCCCGGCGCCAGCGTAGCGAAAATCGGATCCAGCCGCTTCACCACCTCCTGCTCCCCGCCAATCATCAGGCAGTAGCCGCGCTCCGCTCCCCACACGCCACCGCTGGTCCCCGCGTCCACGTAGTGGATGCTTTTCTCCTTCAACCGCGCAGCGCGATGCAGATCGTCATGGTAATGGGAATTGCCGCCGTCGATCACCACATCGTCCTTCTCCAGCAGCGGGGTCAGCTTGTCCAGGGTCGAATCCACCACCGCCGCCGGCACCATCATCCAGATCGCGCGCGGCGTCTTCATCTTCTTTACAAAGTCCGCCAGCTCCGTGCTGCCCACCGCTCCCTGCTTCACCAGCGCTTCAACGGGCTCCGGGTGAACGTCAAATACCACGCACTGATGACCGCCCTTCATCAGGCGCTGCACCATGAAGGCTCCCATCCGTCCCAGCCCGATCATTCCCAGTTCCATGTCATTGTCCTCATAAGGTTTCTGATGCCGGCAATCCGGTAGACGACTCTTCTCACACCAAACCGGCTCAGTCTATCGCAACGGCGGCCCCCACAGCTTATCCGCAATGTGAAGCGACGATGACAAAGCGCCGACGCCCTGCGAGGAAGCCGCAAATCCGGCCGCACCCGGCGCATCACAAACTGGCCTGGTCCTGCTCAACGCCATGTACTCCATCGCGCTGCCGAAACACGGTGCGTATCCGGCGCCGAAAAGCTGTTCGGGTGTTCGTCCGGTCGCCTTTGCCGCCTGCGCCCCGCGACAGCCGCTGTGTAAAGCACATGCATCGGGAACGGTCCTCGCTTCCGATTTTGCGCCGGTCGTGAGGATTCGCGCTACTCCGCGCGCAGCGCCTGCATGGGATCGAGCCGCGAGGCGCGCCAGGCGGGCAGCGCGCATGCCACGGCGGCCACCAACAGGAGCGTCATGGAGACCAGCGCGAAGATGGCTGGGTCGAGCGGCTTGGTGCCAAACAGCAGCGACGCGATGAGCCGGGTTACGCCCACACTGGTGCCGAGGCCAATCACCAGGCCCCACAGCGCCGGCTTCAATCCGTCACGCAGCATCTGGCGCATGATCTGTTCGCGCCGCGCACCCAGGGCGATGCGGACGCCGATCTCCGTGGTACGCTGCGCCACCATAAACGACAGCGCGCCGAACAAACCAACCATGGCGAGCAGCAGCGACAACACCGCAAACGCCAGCAGCAGCGTCGCATCAAAGCGCGCGTCCAGACTCGACTGCCCCAGGATCTGCTCCATGGTCAACACGTTCGAAACGGGGAGCTGCGGGTCGAGCGAGGCAATCGCTTTCTGTGCGGAGAGAGCGATGCTCGACGGATCGTGGAAGCTGCGCATCACGAGAGCAACGCCACGCTGATCGCCGCTCAGCATCGGGTAGTAGATTGCCGGGAACGGATCGTGGGTGATTTCGTCGCGTGTATTGCCAACGACACCGACAACGCGCAGAGCCTCTCCTGGAAAAACCATGTCCGCCTCAATGTGGCGCCCGATGGGATCTTCGTTCGCAAAATACTCGCGGACCAGTTCCTGATTCACCTCTACCACCTGCGCCCTGTCGAGGCGGTCGCCAGGTTCAAAACTGCGTCCCTCAATCAACGGAATCTGCATGGCGCCGAAGTAGCCTGGATCGACAAAACGGGTCAGCGAACTCAGCACCTGTCCACGCGGCAAGGGCGGGTGCTCGCGGATGGTAAAAACGTCGTTGCGTCCATAACCTTCACCGGGGATGACGGTCGTGAGCCCGGCGGCCTGCACACCCGGCAGCGCGCGCACGCGGCTCAGCAACTGCTCATCGAAGGCGAGCCGCCGATCACCCGTGGAATAGCTGGTTTTCGGCAGATTCACTTCCATGGTCAGGATATTGCGTTGAGCGAAGCCCAGGTCCGCAGCGCGAAGCGCGCTGTAACTGCGCAGCAGCAGGCCTGCGCCCACCAGCAGCACGACCGTCAGGCCCACCTCGAGCGCGAGCAGCAACTGCCGCAGGCGAGCGCGGCCTCGCCCACCACTGTAAGAGCGTGACGATTCCTGCAGCGCCGTGAGAACCCGCGCGTCCCGCGAGCTCATTGCGGGGATGAGGCCGGCCAGCAAGCCGCAGCCCAGAATAGCGGCCATCGCAAACAGGATCACCACGCCATCCATATGGATCGCGTCCACGCGAGGGATGTCTTCGCGCATATGAATCAACCATTGCAGGATGCCGCTGGCGATCAGCAGCCCCAGCAGGCCGCCGGCGACAGCAAGCAGCGTACTCTCGACAACCTGCTCGCGGATCAGCCGCAGGCGAGTGCCCCCGAGCGCGGTGCGAATCGCCGCCTCTTTGCTGCGCGATGCCGAACGCGCCACCAGGAGATTCGCAATGTTGAGGCAAGCGATGAGCAGCAGACATCCGGTCGCGCCCAGCAGTGCATACAGGCCCGTCTTAACGTCGTAAGTTTCCGCATCCACCAAAGAGCGCAGATTGACGGCGTCGTTCACCGGCCCATCCGGATGCTCGCGCCGAATCTGGCGCTGCAGCGCGTTCAGCTCGGCGCTCGCTTGCTGGATGGTCACGGCCGGCTTGAGCCGTCCGACTACCTCGAAATTGTGCGCTTCGAACATCTGCATCAGAGCCGGAGATCGCTCATGGTAGAGCGGCGTCCACAACTCGACTCTGGGATCGGGCCAAGTGAACCAGCTGGGGAGAATACCGACGACGGTGTAGGATTTGTCGTCGATCCGGACGTTCTTGCCGACGATGGTGGGATCGCCTGCGAAACGGCGCTTCCACAACCCCCAGGTCATAACCACAGTCGCATTCGCGCCAGGCCGATCGTCCGCGGCAGCAAAAAATCGTCCCCGAGCCGGCTGCACGCCGAGCAGCGGAAAGATCGTCCAGCTCGCGGCCTGCGCCTTGACTACTTCCGGCAGCTGATCGCCGGCGCCGGCCAGGTTGTAGGTCATCGGCTGGGTGATCGCGAGGTTACTGAAGCTGCGCGCATGCTGTTGCCAAACCGCGAAAGAACCGCCGGCAACAATGTTGTCGTGGACGCTGCCGTCAGACTGAGCCTCAAAGACTCCGACCAGCTGGTTAGCTCCAAAAAACGGCAGCGGCCGCAGCAGCACCGACCGCACCAGCGTGAACAGCGCGACGTTGGCGCCGATGCCAAGCGCCATGACCAGGATCGCCGTGACCGCAAAACCTGGGGAGCGCAGCAGCGTGCGCGTGCCGATGCGGATGTCGCGCGCCAAAGCATCGAGGCCGTTCCAGCTCCAGCTTTCACGCGCCTGTTCGCCCAGTGCGACGGGATTGCCAAAGGTACGCAGGGCCGCCTGGCGCGCCTCTTCCGCATTCATGCCGGCGCCCTTGTTCTCGGCGATTTGTTGCTCGATATGGAATTCCAGCTCCGTATTCAGCCGATCGGATTCCCGGCCGCGGTGCAGCAGCATTTGTAACCGCATCCTTATCTTTTCCAGTGCGCGCATCGCTGACTCTCCTTAAGCGCCTGCGATCACAAGATCGATCGCCGCGGATAACCTGTTCCAGTTCGCCGTCTCTTCTTCGAGCTGCTTTTTTCCGGCGGCGGTCAGCGAATAGAATTTCGCCTGGCGTCCGGTTTCGCTCTCTGCCCACTTCGCGCGGATCCAGCCCTGCTGCTCCAGCCGGTGCAGCGCCGGATACAGCGACCCCTGCTGCACCTGCAGCACTTCCTGAGAGATTTGCTGGATGCGCTTCGCAATCGCCCAGCCGTGCATGGGGTCGGGTGCAATGGTCCTGAGGATGAGGAGGTCGAGGGTGCCCTGCACCAAATCGCTTGGTTTTGCCATACTATGATTATCTACACTATGAATTGTAGACGGTCAAGGTATCGCGAAGTTTCGGAGCTCTCGATGGGCCGCAGGGGCTAAAGCCCGGTTCATCTTGTGGGCCTTTTCGGCACGACTGAAGTCGTGCCCTGATACAAAAGCGCGGACTGAAGCCCGGCTTCCTGCGGCGGCTTGTCAGTACGACTTCCTGTAGAGTCGAGCGCGCAGGGGCAGAAGAAGCGGTGACGTCGCCAGCGTCATGGCACGACTAAGAACCTTCTTCTTCGATCTGGCCGGACTCGATCTCGCGCAGCAGGGTTTCCAGTTCCCGCGGCAGCGCGGATGTCAGGTGGACGGGCTTACCGGTACGAGGGTGCGCGAACTCCAGTTCCGCAGCGTGCAGGAAATTCCGCTTAAGCGCCAGGCTTTCCGGTTCAGGATCACGTGTCTGCCGTGAAGGCGCCACCAGCAGCCGTGCAGGCGCGCCGTAGAGTGTGTCGCCCACGACAGGATGCCCGATGGAGGCAAGGTGCACGCGAATCTGATGCGTGCGGCCGGTTTCGATCCGCACCGAGACCAGTGAGTATTTGCCGAAGCGGGAGCTCACCCGGCGGAGCGCCGTGTAGTGGGAGACAGCGGTACGGGCGCCACTCTGGCGGCGTGTCGTCATGCGCGTGCGCCGCAACAGATCGCGCGCAATGGGCGCGTCGATGGTTCCGCGATCCTGTTTGAGATGGCCGTGGACCAGCGCGATATAGGTCTTCTTCATTTGGCGCTCGGCAAACATCGCCGCCAGGCGCGCGTGCGCCGCATCGGTGCGCGCTACCACGATCAGCCCGCTGGTTTGTTTGTCGAGCCGATGGACGATACCCGGACGCTGATCGCCACCGACCGAAGAGAGGGATTTGTAGCGGTGCAGCAGTGCGTTGACCAGCGTGCCGCCTTCGCCTTCCACGGCGCCGCCACCGGCATGCACCGTCATGCCCGCCGGTTTGTCGATCACGGAAAGCTCCGCGTCTTCATAAACAACGGTCAACGGAATGTCCTCGGCAAAGGCTTTCAGCGGCGGCAGAACCGGATCGCCCAGCACTTCGATTTGCTCTCCACCGCGCAGTCGATACGAAGCGCGCGGGGATGTGCCGTCGAGGCGAACTTTTTCCTGCTCGATCAGCAACTGCACCCGCTCGCGGCTCACTCCAGTGAGCTGGCCGGCAAGCCAGGCATCCAGACGCTGTTTCGCTGCTTCTGCGGGAACCGTATACGTAGTCACCATGGTTATTTATTGCGTGTACTTCCCCGGCCCGTCGAGACCCGGAATCCAGGAAGGCATGTTGGGCGCCGGAGCCGGAGGTGCGGGCGCTGCGGCGGGCACCCATCCGCGCTGCACCAGCCAGTTGCGCAACAACTGTGGCCAGGTCGCGAGTGGCAGGATGGAGCCGCACAAGCCACAGCCGTGATTGGCGAAGTCGTAGATGTGCACCTCAGCCGGAACATGCGCCTGCTGGAGTGCGCGATAGAAATCCTCGCTGTTTGCCACGGGCACCGTTGGATCGTTAGTGGTCGCAAACAGGAACGTCGCGGGAGTTTCTGACGTCACTGCGAATTGATTCGAGTAGCGGCGCTCGAGCGCAGGATCCACATTGGGTCCGAGCAGATTCATACGCGATCCGGCATGCGCTTCGGGGAGAGTCATGCTGATGACGGGATAGGAAAGAACCATGAAGTCAGGGCGGCAGCTCTGCGCATCGATGGCATCGGGGGAGTTTACTGGAGCCGTATCCGCGTCGCAGTGAGTGCCGAGCGTCGAGGCGAGATGCCCGCCGGCGGAGAATCCCCACACCCCAATGCGGTGCGGATCGATGCCGTACTCAGCTGCATGCGCGCGGATGAGGCGCATTGCGCGCTGCCCGTCTTCAATGGGCACGGGGTAGTGGTAGGGCGCGACGCGGTAGTCGAGAACGAAGGCGGGAACGCCCTGGAGGTTCAGCCATGCGGCAATCTGGACACCCTCATGCCCGATGGCAACGTGTTCATAGCCTCCGCCAGGGATAACGAGAACCGCGGTGCTGGTGGAGCGCGTTTGCGGAAGAAACGGGTAGAGGCGCGGCTTATCGGCTTCGGTTTGGCCCAGTGCGCCGGGCGCGGCGTGCGGCCACAGGAACACCGGCTGCGGCATGCCCGCGGGCAATTGCGCACACAAAGGCAGCGTTGCCGCCATCATCAGGAAATAAATCTGCAGTCGCCGCTTCATTGCGATCAGTATATGCAGCGGCCGGGCGGGCGATCGTGGTTTCAGGGTTTGATTCCGGGCGATTCTCGCCTGAGCCACAGCGCGCTGCCCAAGAGAACCGCCGCGATTGACAACGCCTGGGCGAGAGTGACCGCACCACCGAACAACGGCTGGCGCGCAGGGTCGCCGCGGAGAAATTCGAGGAAGAAACGGATGACGCCATAGAGAAACAGCCATGCGCCCACAATCTCGCCCGCGCGTTCTGTCCGGCCGGGCCGGCTCATCCACCACAGCAACACGAAGAGCAGCAGCGAAGCGGCCGCGTCGTAGAGCTGCTCCGGATGCAGCCGGATCCCGAGCGGCACGCGATACCAGAGGTACGCTACCGGACTGCGATAAACGACTCCCCAGGGCAGTTGCGTCGGAGTGCCCCACGCCGATCCTCCGCAATAAGCGCCAATGCGGTTAAGGCAGAAGGCGAGCGGCACCGCCGGAGCGATCGCGTCGGCCGTCCTGAGCAACGGCAAGCCCTCGGCGAGGGCATAGAGCAAGGCAGCCAGCACCGCTACAAGCACACCACCCAGTGCAAACCAGAGACTCGGCAGAGTGACCAGGCCCAGCAGCCAGAAGGGATGCTTCCAGAACAAAAGCGGGTGGCCGAAAATCATGAGCAGGCGCGAGGCGAACAGCGCGGTCAGGATCGCGAGCAGTTCGAGATTCCAGATTTTTTCGGGATTGAGGCCGGCGCGCTTCGCCGTGAACATAGAAACCGCGAGCGCCAACAGCAATGCCACCGCGGTGCAAACGCCGTATGTGGGAATCGCGATATGGCCGAAATGGAAGAGGAGAGGGTGCACGCGTCGATCAGCGTGGAAAGGTAAAAACCGGCCCGCTGGGCCGTGGGGCGATGCGCTGGTGAACCCGTCCTAAGACGGTGGGAACTCTCCGCGGTTCTTTAGGCATTCCGGACTGGCGGACACTGCACACCGAACCGATTTGTCGAGTCGAGCTCCCTGTTCAATGAATGTAGGTTCATCCAGCGTTGACCGCCCTCACCTGCTTTGCAGGCCGGTCTTATGAGTGGATGCTAACGGCAAGGTCGGCAACATTGCAAGCGGGTGGAACTCCCTCGAATGGGTTAGTCGGTCATTTCGGCACAGTTCCGGCGGAAGTGCCCGAAACGAAACCCTTTCGAGATTTGGGTTCAGGGGCAGCAGGCTGATCGCCCCGGCGGACCGTTCGTGGCATCGATGTGGAGTTTTATAGCTGCCGCCATTTACCATGCGCTGAAGAACTTCCGACCGTCGTTTCGCGGCGCTGTCCGCTTTGGCTTCCGAGGAGAATCTGCGTGAAAATCCCATCTTCAAAAATTTTCTGTTTTGTCCTGGCACTCACCATCAGCGGAGCCGCCGCTCTCGCCCAAACGCAGCATAAGCTGCCGGTGATCAAGTACGAAAAATTCACGCTGCCCAACGGCCTCACCGTCATCACGCATGAGGATCACCGCCTGCCGCTGGTGGCCGTCGACCTCTGGTATCACGTAGGGCCGCTGAACGAGCGCCCGGGCCGCACCGGCTTTGCCCACCTGTTCGAGCACATGATGTTCGAGGGCTCCGAGCACGTCGGCGAGAAGGCCCACATCAAGGAAGTGCAGGGCGCCGGCGCGACCGACGTCAATGGCACCACCAACTTCGATCGCACCAACTACTTCGAGACCATGCCCAGCAATCAGCTGGAGCTGGCCATGTGGCTCGAAAGCGACCGGATGGGCTTTTTGATGGAGGGCCTTGACCGCGAGAAACTCACCAACCAGCGCGATGTGGTCCGCAACGAACGCCGCCAGGGCGAGGGCCAGCCTTACGACGTCGAGGAGGAGGCGGTCATGCACCAGCTCTTCCCCAAAGACCATCCCTACTACGGCGACGTCATCGGCAGCCATGCAGATATCGAGTCGGCCCGCATCGCTGATGTCCGCGACTTTCACCAGCAGTTCTACACGCCCAACAATGCGTCCATCGCCATTGCCGGCGACTTCGACCCGCAGCAACTTCGCACCTTGCTGACGAAATACTTCGGCCCCATCCCCGCCGGACCGAAAGTCGCGCCGGTCCACGTCGTCACGCCGCCCATCACTTCCCAGCGCCGCTCCACCGTCACTGATACCGTGCAGTTGCCGCAGTTCACCGTTGCGTGGCTCACGCCGGCCGTGTTCACTCCGGAAGCCTACAACTTACATGCCGCGATGTACGCGCTGGGCGAAGCAAAAGTCAGCCGTCTGGATAATGCTCTGGTCTACAAGGCGCAGACCGCGCAGTCGGTCACCTGCGGCGTCGATGCTGAAAAGCTGACTGGCTGGGCGCAATGCGCTATCACCGCGAAACCGGGCGTGAAGCTCGAGGATCTTGAAGCGTCGTTCTGGACCATCCTGGGCAAGCTTCAACAGGATGGCCCGACCGCTGAAGAGCTGGAAGCCTACAAAGCCATCGAGCTCACGCAGAAGATCGGCGGCTTGCAGCGGCTGGGCGGCTTTGGCGGCGTCGCCGACACACTCGATATGTACAACCAGTACACCGGCGATCCTGGCTACCTGCCCAAAGACGTGGCCATGACCGAGGCGGTAACTCTGGCCAGCGCCAAAGCAGCGGCCAATAAATACATGACGAAGAATTCCGCTGTGGTGGTTTACTGCGTGCCCGGCAAAAAAGAACTGCAGGATGTGCCGCGCAGCCCGGCCGACACCGACGCAAACGTGAAGATCACTAATCCCTACACTCCTGAGTTCGAGAAGTCGCAGGACTGGAGAAAGACCAGGCCGGTCGCCGGGCCAGCGCCCGCGCTGCATCTTCCCGTTCCCACAGAATTCAGCCTGGACAATGGACTGAAGGTGTTGCTGGTCGAAGACCATGCGCTTCCCGTCCTCACGGCCGACTTTGTTACACGCGCCGGCAACGCCAACAACCAGCCGGGCAAGAGCGGGCTTGCGACGCTGACCGCCGCGGTCATCGGCGACGGCACCACTTCCCGCGATGTCAAGAAGCTCTCCTCCGATCAGGAACGCATCGGCACGCAGATTCTGCCGCAGGCCACGATGGATTCCGCGCAGCTCGCCATGAGCCTCATCACCTGGCACGCCGACGAAGGCATGAGCCTTCTGGCCGACGTGGTCGAGCATCCCGCCTTCCGCGCCGATGACGTCGAGCGCGATCGCAAGCAGCGTCTGGTGAGCATCGCGCAGCAATCGGACAACGTCGCCAGCATGGCTCTCCGCGTCGGACCGCAGCTGGTGTTCGGCGACAGTCCGTATGGCATGACCGCGGGCGGCACCACGGAAAGCATCACGGCCATCACCCCCGCCGATATTTCCGGCTTCTATGCGGATCACTACGGCCCGGCGGACTCTGCGCTGATCCTCGCCGGCGATGTGACGCGCGCGCAGGCTGAAGAACTGGCTCGGAAATATTTCGGCCAATGGACGGCGCACACGGCGGAGCCCGCTGCGATTCCGGCTGCTCCCGCATCGCAGCCCACCCACATCGTCATCATCGACAAACCTGGCGCGCCCCAGTCGGCGTTGTTCGCGTTTGGCCTGGGCGTGCCGCAGGGCTCGCCGGATGAGGACGCGCTCAGCGTGATGAACTACACGCTCGGCGGCAGCTTCGCCAGCCGCATCAACATGGACCTCCGCGAACAGCACGGCTACACCTATGGAGCTTCTTCACGCATGTTGAGCTACCGCGATGGCGGCGAATTTTTTGCCGGCGCCCTGGTCCGTACCGACGTCACCGCGCCCGCTGCGAAAGATCTGATGGCGCAGATTCGCAACTTCCCCGATCACCCGTCGACCCCTGAGGAGCTGGCTGCAGCCAAAGAAGCGTCCATGCGCTCGCTGCCGGGCCGCTTCCAGACCACGACCGCCATCGCCGCCGCAACCAGCGACGTCTTCCTCTTCAATCGGCCGCTGGATTATTACGCGCAGTTGCCGGCGAAGTACGATGCCATCACCGAGGCTGATGTGGCCCGCGTCGCAAAAATGTATCTGCATCCCGATCAGCTGGTGATTGTGACGGCAGGCGACCGCTCCAAGATCGAACCAGGCCTGAAAGATGCCGGCCTCGGCGCCGTCGAAGTACGCACCATCGAAGGCAAGCTGGCCGACGCACCCCAATAGCGCCGCACCAGTGGGAAGGGCTGTTCCGCCACCCAGGGCGGAGCTGCCCTTCGCCGATGCGGCGTTATTTCACGCCTTTGCTCGGATCCCACACGCCCTGCAGCTTGCGGACGTAGAGAATCTGGCCAAGGTGATAGGCGTTGTGCGCCCCAACGTGCGCGACCAGCGACGCATTCGCCGCCAGCTTGGCGTCGTCGGCCGTCTCAACCGCTTTCTCCCAGTCCGTCATCACCTGGTCAAGCTTCCTTTGCAAATCGTCCCACTGCGCCGGGTTGAAGTTGTCGAAGGTCTCGTCGTTATTGCCGCTGAAGGCGGCCGATTTCACGCCGTTGAAGCGCTCCAGCGACCGAGCGTCCCAGAACCACAGGTGATAGGCGAGCTGGCCGACGGAATGATTGCCCTTGCCCGGAGTCCAGTTGGCCTGTTCGGCCGTCAGCCCCGCGACCGCGATCTTTGCGGGGACAAACCAGTCCTCGTCGTCGTGGGTTGTGTGCAGTTGTTCCAGCAGAACGCCGCGCAGCGTGGTGGGCGGCTTCTTGTTCTGGGCCTGGGCGAGCAACGGAAGGCTGAGCAGCAGGAGAAAGGCGGCTTTCTTCATTGTGCGGATCCTCGGGATGCAATAGTCCGGGAACTATAGCACCCGCCCGCCGGCTCGCTCCATAACCAGTGGTGAACCGAGCCCTTTGAGGGACGAACGGCGCGCCCTGCTCTCTCCGTTAGCCCGCCTTACGCTCTTCGCTCAGCACTTCGTCCAGTAATCCGCTGAGTGAGTGCGCCCGGCTGCGGATCGACGCCACCGAGTCGCCGCTGCTGGTCACCGCGGCGTAGCGTTCCTCGAGCCGCGCCAGCTCATCGGCCAGATTCAGCGCCGCCAGCACCGCCACGCGCAGTGAGTCCACCGTCCGTCCCTGGGCAGAGACGGCCCGCATCTTGGCGTCCACCGTCGCGGCCAGGCGCTCCACGTATTCGCGGTCGTTGCCGTTCAGGCGGTAGGTCTGGTCGTAAATGTCCACGGTGATGGCGTTGTCTTCCGGCATCAGGCAATCTCGTCAATCTGCTTCAACAGCCGCTCCACGCGTTGCTTTACGTGTTCGCGCTCACGCTCCAGGGTTTTCAACTGGTCTTTGGCCTGCTCCAGCAGTCCCGACTGCGCGTCCAGCAGGCTCTGCAGCCGGGAAACATTCTGCTCGGCTTCTGTCCGCCCCGCGCGCTCGCGCTTCACCACTTCCACGGCGCGCACCACCCGCTCTTCCAGCGCGCTGAAGTCGTCCACGGTGATGGGCAATTCTGCTTCCTGCAGGCTTAATGCTGACATTCCAGGGTCACCTCGATAATTCTCAACGTTTCTTCGCGCAGTATAGCGCTATGATCTCAGGAAAAACCGGGCGAAGGCCGGCTCATATCGAGCCGGGCTAAAGCAGCTCTCGCTCCTTCGATCCCTGAAATACTTCCTCGTTGGTTCCGGGCATTCCCACGTCGCCTTTGTGCACGTGCTTGATGCGCGCGCGAATATCCTCGCCAAGGGTGGTCTGGGGTTCACGTTCCATACCGTGGGTTTCCGTCTCCGTCGGTAGCTGGCGGTCGTTCCCCGCTGCGTCGCCTGAACTTTCAGGGGATTCTTCGGACTTCCTCAAAGGATCGGCCATATCTCCTCCATCCAGGAGAAGAGGCGATGGAGGCGATCGCCGTTGCCTGAGTCAGGATTAATGCGGCTTGACTTTAAACAGCAGGAAGATCACCAGCCCGATCAGCGTCACGAACAGCAGTACCAGAATGCCGACCGCCATTTTTACCAGCGACCGCATCGAGCGGACGTCGTCGCCCAGCTCCGATACTTCCAGCGCATTCCGCTCCGTCGCCTCGCGGGTCCGCGTCATGGTTTCTTCAATCCGCTTCAACTCGACGGTTTGGTCCAGTACCGCCAGGCGCAGGTCGCGATGCGAACTTTCCAGCGCACCAACGCTTTGCCGCATCTCATTGCGAACTTCGGTCGACAGCGAAGTGGACTGCTGGTGCTGCTGCGTCCCGCTGCTCATCTCTACAAAACGTGCGATGTAGGGCAGAAACGCCCGCAATTGCAGCAGCGCTTTCCACATAGGGTTGTGCTCCAGCTCTCTGGCCGACGGCATGCCGAGGGGAACCGTCTCCAGCTCAGTCGGCTCGTCCAGGGCGCCGGGACCGGACCGGGCCGGCTTTTGCTGCGCCAGCGCGATGAGCCTGTCGACCGCCGATTCGCCTGAGTTCCGATTCATAGGAGGGTCCTGTTTCACTATAGCCAAAGGACCGACCCCGCTCCATGGTTCTTTTTGGGAGTCAACAAGAAGTACCGGCCACCTGGACGCTGAAAAAAGCGGCAGCGGTACCAACGTTCCAGCGGTTGTTGTTACCCGGAATTGGTACTCCAGGAAACCCGCCGCCCCCACGACAGAGCCCCCCATTGCTGGTGCATAATGGCAGCAGGGGCGCAACCCGCGTGAACCTCCCCAACTCCATCACGATGGGCCGCATTTTCGGCATTCCAGTGCTCATCTGGATGCTGTCGCCGCATTTTCCACACGGCCACTGGCATGGTGAGCAGGAAGTCGTCGCCTCCCTCTTTTTCATTTTCCTGTCCATCACCGACGGCGTCGACGGCTATCTTGCGCGTCATCGCGGCCAGATCACGACCATGGGCATGCTGCTCGATCCCATCGCCGACAAGCTGCTCATCACCTCAGCGTACGTCGCGCTCATCGGGTTCAATCCCCACGTGGTGAAGCCGTGGATCGTGGTGGTCGTCATCGGCCGCGAATTTCTGGTCAGCGGCCTCCGCTCCATCGCCTCCACCGAGGGTTTCACCATCGAGGCCAGCGACGTGGGTAAGCTCAAAACGGTCATCCAGATTGTTTCCGTCGTGGCCGCTACCCTCGATCATGGCTGGTACGCGTGGCATGTCGGCTGGTTCGTCATACCGGTCCATCTGTTTGCCGCAGTCGGCATCTACTACACGGCTGCGGTCTCCATCATCTCCGCAGTGGATTATTTCGTCGCCTTCTGGCGCAGGATCGACAAAGCGGCGGCGAAGCAGCGCACCCGCGATAACGAATTCGTTTTGAGCCGGCGCAAAAAGAAAACGACCCCACCCGCCGCGCAAAATGTCGCACAACCGTAAACAGCGATCGTCAGGGAAAAGCCAGTTTTTCTCGCGGGCTTTTGAGGCCTTCACAACGCTTTTCGCTTCGTTCCGCCCGTAAAAGACATCCAACGAAACGTAGGAGCCGGAATGGACCAACCTAAGAAGCCCCTCTTAGACGACGCCAACCCATCGGACCAGGACAATCGAGCGACCCAGGACGTGCGAGAGGACGAAACTCGCGAGTCAGGTTCCCACGAGCCTGCCTTCGGCCGATTTTCGCGCCGCTCGTTTCTCGCTCAACTGGGCGCAGCCGGCGTCGCTGCCACCGCCTCACCGCTGGCCCACGCCGTCGACACCGAGACAGCAGAGAAAGACCCAGCAGCCGGCGTCCGGGGCGCTGTTCCTGTCACGCTGAACATCAATGGCAAGGAATATCGCGTGCGGCTGGAGCCGCGTGTCACACTGCTCGACGCACTGCGCGATCACCTCCAGCTTTTTGGAACCAAGAAGGGCTGCGACCACGGGCAGTGTGGTGCATGCACCGTCCACGTCAACGGCCGCCGCGTTAATTCGTGCCTGAGTTTTGCCATCATGCACCAGGGCGACAAGATCACCACCATCGAAGGCCTCGCGCAAAATGGCCAGCTGCATCCGGTGCAGCAGGCCTTTCTCGAGCACGATGGATTCCAGTGCGGCTACTGCACACCGGGACAAATCATGTCCGCCTCAGCGCTTCTCCACGAGCCCATTGGGTCCGACGACAACGCGGTGCGCGCAGCCATGAGCGGCAACATCTGCCGCTGCGGCGCCTACAACAACATTGTTGCGGCGGTGCAGCAGGCCCGCGGCAACAAGACAGCCTGAGCCGAGCAAGGAGACACATCCCATGCAGGTCTTTCGTTACAGTCAGGCGCGGACGGTCGAAGGCGCGGTCCGGGCCGGCGCAACCGCGGGAGGCGCGTTCATCGCCGGCGGCACGACGCTGGTCGACCTGATGAAGCTCAATGTGCTCCAGCCGGCGTCCGTCGTCGACATCAACGCCCTGCCGTTGGATCGCGTCGAACCGCTGCCCGGAGGCGGGCTCCGGATCGGCGCCATGGTGCGCAACAGCGATTTGGCGAATCACGCGACGGTCCGGCGGCAATACGTTGTGCTGTCGGAAGCGCTGCTCTCCGGTGCCTCGCCACAACTGCGCAACATGGCCACCACCGGCGGCAATCTTCTGCAAAAGACGCGCTGCTATTACTTCCGCGACACCAACTACCCGTGCAACAAACGCAAGCCGGGTTCCGGATGCGCCGCGCAAGATGGCTTCAACCGTATCCATGCGGTCCTCGGTGGCAGCGAGCACTGCGTCGCAACGCATCCGTCGGATATGGCCGTTGCCATGATGGCGCTCGAGGCCACGGTGCATACGCAGGGGCCGAAGGGAGAGCGCGCCATCCGCATCGACGAGTTCTATCTTGTCCCCGGCAGCACGCCGGACCGTGAAAACGTCCTTCAACCCGGCGAACTGATCACTCATGTCACGCTGCCGCCGCTCGCCAACGACACACGTTCGGTTTATCTCAAGCTCCGCGATCGCCAGCAGTATGAATTTGCCCTGGCGTCGTCGGCTGTCGTCATCAACGTGAGCGACGGCCACATCTCCCGCGCGCGCATTGCCTTCGGTGGCGTCGGAACCAAACCGTGGCGGTCGCGTGAAGCGGAAAAGGCTCTCGAAGGACAGCCGGCCAGCCCGGAAGTCTTCCGCCGCGCGGCGGATTCCGCCATGGCCGACGCCAGGCCACTCCAGTACAACGCCTTCAAAGTCGAGCTGGCCAAACGCGCCCTGCTGCGAACGCTCACCGACACGACGCACGCCGCCTGAGGAGACAGCTATGAGCACATCGGTTATCGGCGCGCCCATCCAGCGCATTGACGGATCGCTGAAAGTGACGGGAGCCGCAAAGTACGCGGCGGACAATCCGTTCGACAACATCGCCTTTGGCGTCCCCGTCGCCAGCACCGTGGGCAACGCGCGCATCGTCAATATCGATACGGCTGTTTCTGAGAGTATGCCTGGCGTCCTTGCCGTCCTTCACCATGGCAATACCGATCAGCTGTTTCGTCCCGCGAGTCAGCTCGAGCAGAGCAGCCGCGCCGGCGAAGTGCGGCCGCCCTTCGAGGACGACAAGGTTTACTACTACGGCCAATATGTGGCCCTCGTCATCGCCAATACCTTCGAGCAGGCGCAGGATGCGGCCTCCAAAGTGGAGGTCGACTACGAAACCCATCCCAACGTCGTTGAGATTGGCGGCGCGCCTCCGCCCGAAGGTCCACCCCGCATTCATTACGTCCGCGGCAAGGCCGATGAGGCCTTCGACAGCGCCGCGGTCAAAATCGACGAAACCTACATCCTGCCCGTCGAAACCCACAACCCGATGGAAATGCACGGCACCATCGCGAAGTGGGAGGGCGGCAAGGTGATTCTGTACGAGTCGTCGCAGGGCGTTGTGAATCATCAGCACGTGCTCTCCGAAATGCTCGGCATTCCCGTCGATCAGGTGCAGGTGCTGTCCCCGTTTATTGGATCAGGATTCGGCGGCAAGCTGTTTCCGTGGCCGCACTCGTTGCTGGCCGCGATGGGCGCCAGGCGCGTCAACCGCCCGGTCAAGGTCGTGGTGCCGCGCTCGCTGATGTTCACCACCGTCGGGCATCGGCCGCTCACGCAGCAGCGCATGCGCATCGGAGCCACGCACGAAGGCAAGCTGGTCTCAGTCCAGCACGACGTGCTGCAGCCAACGTCCATGGTCGATACCTACGTCGAGGCCTGCACCGGCGTCACAACCATGCTGTACAGCTGCGAAAACCTCACTGCGAATCAGACGCTGATCCCCATGAACATTGGTACGCCCACGCCGATGCGCGGCCCTGGCATCGTGCCCGGCCTCTTCCCGCTCGAATCCGCGATGGATGAGTTGGCCATCAAACTGGACATGGATCCGCTGGAACTACGCCTGAAAAATTATGCTGAGCAGGACGAGAGCTTCACGCCGAACCGGCCCTTCTCTAGCAAGCATCTGCGCGAGTGCTATCAAATTGGCGCGGAGAAATTTGGCTGGTCGAAGCGCACCCCGCAGGTTGGCTCCATGAAGCAGGGCGATGAAATTCTCGGCATGGGTATGGCGACGGCAACGTGGCACGCCGGCCGCGGATCGGCAACAGTCCGCGTCCGCCTCCACGCTGACGGCACCGCGCGCGCCACCTGCGCGACCCAGGACATCGGCACCGGAACCTATACCGTCTTTGCGCAGGTTGTTTCGGAAAAAACCGGCATTCCCATCGAAAAAATTGAAGTGGTCCTCGGCGACAGCTCGCTGCCCGACGGTCCCACCTCCGGCGGCTCCACCGTGACGGCGACGGTGTTGCCGGCGGTGACGGCAGCAACCAAAGGCGCTATTGACCGGGTGATCGCCGCGGCGCAAACCATCCCGTCCTCGCCCTTCAAACGCATGAGCGCGGGAGGAGATCCTCCGAAGCTCATCATGACCGCAGGCCGCATCCACGCCGCCGATCAGCCGCCGGCGAGCGGCATGCCTTTCCAGGAAGTGCTGGCCCACCACCGGCTCGCGGCTCTCGAAGCCGAGTCGCGCACCGCACCCGATCCCGCAACATCGCATCAATTTTCCGCGCACTCCTTCGGCGCGCAGTTCGTCGAGGTTGCGTGGGACCCGGGCATCGCACGCCTGCGCGTCAATCGCGCGCTCACCGTCATCGATGCGGGGAGGATCATCAACCACCGCACCGGCCGCAACCAGATCCTCGGCGCCGTAGTGATGGGCATCGGCATGGCAATGTTTGAGGAGACGATTTACGACAAGCGCAATGCCAAGCCGCTGAACAATAATTTTGCCGATTACATCGTCTCCACCAACGCCGACATCCCGCAGCTCGACTGCATTTTTGTGGAGTATCCTGATCTTCACCTGAACGAATATGGTGCGCGCGGGATCGGCGAAATCGGCCTGGCCGGCATCGCTTCAGCGGTGACCATGGCCGTCTATCACGCGACCGGCGGTCGGGTGCGCAGGCTCCCGGTTCGAATCGAAGAATTAATGGCTGGGCAGCCGATGTTGACGGCATAAGAATGTCGGAGCTGAAACAAATCCTCGACCTGGGCAGGCGCGCAAGCGCGGCAGGCGAAGAAATATGCCTCGCCACCGTCGCCGCCATTGAAGGTTCCGCCTACCGCCGTCCCGGAGCACGCATGCTGCTCACCGCATCGGGACAGCGAGCTGGGACGATCAGCGGCGGCTGCCTCGAAGCCGAAGTAGCGAAGAAAGCCTGGTGGCTCACCGGGCAGGGACCATCGCTCCAGCGCTACTCCAGTTTTTTTGACGACGATGGCGATATGCCCTACGGCCTCGGCTGCGGTGGGACGGTCGTGGTCCTGCTCGAACGCGGTGAGGCCGCCAGCCAGACCCTTGCCGCATTGGAGCGCAGCGTCGAAGAGCGGACCGAATCAGTCATCGTCACCAGCGTGAGCAAAGATGCCCCCGGAACGGCGCTGATCCTGAACGGTGCGGGCAAGGCTCTGTACACGCGCGACACGGATCCTGACCTGACCGCCATGGCCGGCGAAGCGCTCCGGTCCGGCAAGTCGTCGCATGTGGGCGAGTATTTTGTTGAGTTCATCGCGCCGCCGCCGGCTCTGATCATTTTCGGCGCAGGCGACGACACTCTGCCCCTTCTCGAATTCACCGCAATGCTGGGCTGGCACGTCACCGTGGCAGACGATCGCTCGAACCTCGCGCGGCCGGAACGGTTTCCGCATGCGGCCGTCGTCCAAAACCTGGACGCGGCGCTGGCGCAGGTGGCGCCCGAGCAGGCTGCCGTCATCATGACCCACAGCTATGAGCAGGATCGCAAAGTGCTGCAGGTACTGCTGGTTCAGCAAATGAAATATATCGGCATCCTCGGTCCGAGGCGGCGGACCGATCGACTCCTCAGCGATGTCGCGCCCGCCCTTGAACTGACGCCTGCCGAATGCCTGGCGCGTCTCCATACCCCCGTCGGTCTCGACCTCGGCGGCCATTCTCCCGCGGCGATTGCTCTGGCCATCGCGGCGGAACTCCAGGCAGTCTTCGCTGGCCGCGAGGCGCGGAAGCTGTCTTCGGCGCCCGCCCTTCATGCCTGATTTTCGCTGCGCAGCGGTCATTCTGGCCGCCGGTGCTTCCACCCGGCTTGGCCGGCCTAAACAACTCCTCCGCATCGAAGGCGAGTCGCTGTTGCGACGCACCGCCCGCATCGCCGTAGAGGCCGGATGCGCTCCCGTCTACGTCGTCCTGGGATTCAACGCCCAACAAATGCAGCCGGAGCTGCAAGACCTGGCAGTCCAGGTGATCGTCAACGAAAGCTGGCGGGAGGGAATGGGGTCATCCCTTCGAGCCGGCATGGAAGAGCTCCGGAAGGCGGATCCACTCCCGGAAGCTGTGTTGCTCCTGGTCTGCGACCAGCCCAGGCTGACAGCCGATCACCTGCGGCAGTTGTTGATCCTGCATACAGCCAGCGACAATCCGGGAATCACAGCCTCCGTCTATGGACACAAAGCGGGGGTTCCGGCTGTGTTTCGGTCACGGCTATTTCCGGCATTGCTCGCCAGCCAGGGGGACCGGGGAGCACGGGACCTGATCCGGGCGCATTCGACTGAAGCCCAGGGTATTCCCTGGCCAGAGGGCGAACTGGATATTGATCGCCCAGAGGACCTTGTCACAATTGAGCGGTAATTCTAGTCCTTTCGACGAAGAAAGTGAGCGCTTTAACCGCATAGTTTGCATCGTGAACAAATTTTTCACTATGTGAAAACGACTTTGAATTGCCGCGCTCACCCCTGCCGTCTTGCGCCGTACGGCTGTTGCCATACGTTTACATGCGGGACTAGCATACGTTCCAGTTCAAGCAAGTCCACAAGAAATAAGCCATGTCCATCCCCAAGACGCTGTTGTTCCAACCCCTTTCCTAAACCAGCATGCGGAGCGACCTAATATGGCGTGGTATGCCTACTGCATCACCGAACGACAGGCCTTTCCCGAACTGCTTCGTCACCGAAAGCCAATTCCAATGGAAGCAGTTACGGGAATCCAGGGAAACCAGATCTTCCTTTACCCAGCCAGTGATTTAGCCGTTATCGTCAGCGAATATTCGCCCTCTCAAAATTTCAATCAGCAAGCCGGAGTTGAGCACGCTCGAGTGATCTCGGACTGCTTCAAAACCTCCACTGTTCTTCCTTTCCGTTTTGGAACCGTTTTTGCCGACGACGAAGCATTGCGCCGGTCGATTCGCTCCAACCAGCGGCAATTCATCACAAATATTGAACGTTTGCGCGGCAAGGCCGAGATGCACCTGAAGGTGATGCTCGACGATTGTTGCCGCGAGCAGGTTCGCCGTTATTCCGCCGAGCCCGTGCCGACCGTGGGCAAGGCATATCTGTCGAATCTTCGTGAGAACGCGGCACTCCAGCGGGAGCGCCAGACCAAAGCCCGCGCCGTCACTGTCCAGATGCACCGCATGTTTTTGCCGCTGGCAGAAGAAGTCAGCTGCAAACGCGTGGAGTCAGGCAAGATGCTGCTGGACATCGCACACCTGATCGATTCAGGCGGCATCGAGCGCTATCAAAATAAGTATTCCAGCGCGAGCGTGCTCATGAAGGACTGCCAGATGCAGCTGTCGGGCCCCTGGCCGCCGTATCACTTCGTGCATCGGCTCACCCATCACAGTTCACCGGCGGTCGCCAGCAGCGGGGTGCGCCCTACGGCACATCTGGCTGCCTCCGCCTAGCCGTTTGGCATAAAAGAAAAGCCCCGGCGGACCCACGAACCACCGGGGCTTTCATGGAGGGCAGCAAGGGGCGTCAGCATTGGATGCGGCGCCCCGCGCGCCTCTGGCTTATAGACGCGCCAGCCTGCCAGAAAGTTAATCATTTTCTAAATTGATATGGAGTGCGATAGCGGTGGCTGCTCGCCGTTGCGGTGAATCGCGCGACTGCTAATCTTTCGAGAGACATGACGAAGCTCGCCTTTGTTTTTCCGGGACAAAATTCGCAGTACGCCGGCATGGGCCGGGATTTAGCCAATCAATTTTCCATCGCACGGCAGACCTTTGAAGAAGCAGACGAGGCGCTGGGCTTTTCCCTCTCGCAGTTGTGCTTTGAGGGCCCTGAAGATCAGCTGAAGCTGACCGAATTTCAGCAGCCGGCGATCTGCACGGTCTCGGTCGCGGCGCTGCGGGTGCTCGCGGAAAAGGGAATTGCGCCGGCCTGGGTCGCCGGCCACTCGCTGGGCGAGTATGCAGCCAACGTCGCAGCCGGCTCGCTCGATTTTGCCGACGCGGTACGGACCGTGCGGCTTCGCGGCCGCTTTATGCAGGAGGCGGTGCCTGCTGGACAGGGCGCGATGGCGGCTGTGCTGGGGCTTTCTTCGGAAGAGACAGCGCGGGCCTGCGCCACTGCTGCCGCTGAAACAGAGAAGATTGTTTCCGCAGCCAACTTCAATTCGCCGGAGCAGACCGTGATTTCGGGTGAAGTGACTGCCGTTGAGCGCGCCGCCGAGCTATGCAGGGAGCGCGGAGCCAAGCGCGTCATCATGCTCCAGGTCAGCGCGCCCTTCCACTGTGCGCTCATGCAGCCGGCGCAGGATCGACTGGCCGAGTTGCTGCGCGGGCTGCCCTTCTCTACGCCCCGCGTCCCGATCGCGGTCAACGTCGATGCCGCGCTCGTCACGGATCCGGATCGACTGCGCGATGCGCTCATCCGCCAGGTCACAGGAACGGTCCGATGGGTCGACTCCATGCGGCTGCTGATCGCCCAGGAGCCAACCATATTTGTTGAGGTGGGACCGGGGAAGGTTCTGATCGGGCTGATGCGCCAGATCGACCGCAGCCAGACCTGCGTGAATGTGGAAGATGGGGCGAGCCTGGAGAAGGCGCTACAGAGTACGAATCCTGGAACGCAGGGTTCAGAAGCCTGATCTCGGCATCAGCCCCGGTCTTTCAACAGGGGCTCGTTGACTCAGGGAGCGCCCACCGACCGCCTTTACCGCACCCTGCTCCCTGCAACCTGAGCCCTGCAACCTGCAACCTGAGCCCTGTTCTCAAGGCTCCCTGCTCAACTCCACCGGTGAGAACCCAATCGTCTTCGCCTTGCCATCCACGCGCAGGAACAGCGGCTTCTTCACTCCATTAATGTAGAGTCCCATCACCACGCCGTTCCCCACGCGGTGCGAGATGAAGATGGTGTGGCTCTTGATGGCGCCGTAGTCCTCGTTCGCGGGACCCCAGTCTTTCAGAAACGCCGTCATGTCGTACGGCTGATATTGCTGCGGATGCTGCTGCCAGTTCGGATCGTTATTCCATTCGCCATACGCCTTGTTCATGTCGCCGCTCTCCACGCTCGCCATGAACTGATTCACCCGGTGATCGGACGGCCAGTGCCAGAGCGCCCACGGAATTTCCAGCATCCAGAAAATCGTCCCGAAGAAAACGACAGCAAAGAGAACCACTCCGCCGATCGCGAGCGTGCGCCGGTTCTTTGCCTGGCGCGCATTAAATGCAGGAGCATCCATCAGGGTCATCGAGCGTGACTCCTTTCAATCGTCCGACCCGCAGCGTTCATCCACACCTCTCCTCTTATTCTGACACCTGAGATGCGCCTGCGGTTCCCACGGCTAAACTCCACCAGTTCCCAGCTGCGAAACTACAAGCTGTATTTGTTACGGTCCTTGTCCGTGCGCCGCTCCATCGCCAGCGCGATCAGGCGGTCGATCAGCTCCGGGTAAGGCAGGCCCGATGCCGCCCACAGTCGCGGGTACATACTGATGGACGTAAATCCGGGCAGAGTGTTGATCTCGTTCACCCATATCCGGCCTGCCGATTTTCCTGTCCGCCCTGGCTCCATCAGAAAATCCACCCGCGCCAGGCCGGCACAATCGCAGGCCTGGAAGGCTGCGACCGCCATGGCCCGCACCTGCTTCGTCTGCTGCTTCGTCAGCTTCGCCGGCACAATCAGATCCGAGCCCTCGCTCAGATACTTCGCCTCGTAGTCGTAAAACTCCTTACCGGGAACCACTTCGCCAACGACCGACGCTTCGGGCTCATCGTTGCCCAGCACCGCGACTTCCAGCTCGCGCGCCTTGCCCTTGCCGCCCACGCCCTGCTCCACCACGATCTTGCGATCGAACTGGGCCGCCAGTTCGATCGCCGGCCCGAGTTCCTTCGCGTTGTGCACCTTGCTGATGCCCACCGACGACCCCAGATTGGCCGGCTTCACAAACACCGGATACTTCAGCGCCGCCTCAATCCGCGCGCGAATCTTCTTCGGACTCTTCTCCCACTCGCCGCGCAAAAATGTTACCCACTTCACAATGGGCAGCTTCACCGACTGGAAGAGCCGCTTCATCGTGTCCTTATCCATCCCGGCCGCCGAGCCCAGCACACCCGATCCCACGTACGCCATGCCGGCCAGCTCGAACAACCCCTGAATCGTTCCATCCTCGCCAAACGTGCCGTGCAGAACCGGGAAGATAACGTCGACGCTGAGCACCTGTTCCGGGCTCGACGTCGCCACTGCGCCGGCTTCGCGCTCGAACGGCACCAGCGCTTCTGACGGCACCGGAGGCACTAATACCGACGCGCCTTTGCGCAGCACCGCTGCCGGTTGAGTCGCGTCAGGATCGCCGGCGCGCAACTGCTTGCCCGATCCGCCGTTCCCCAGCAGTCGTTCCGCGTGGCCGGCTGCCACCCAGCGGCCCTCTTTCGTGATGCCGATAGGCACCACTTCGTACTTTTTGCGGTCGATGGCTGCAAGAACCGAAGCAGCCGAAAGCAGTGAAACTTCATGCTCCCCGCTGCGCCCACCAAACAGAATGCCCACTCGAATCTTCTTCATACGCCGGTTGCCATTTTACGGGTTCGGATCACAAGCCGCAGTGGGGACGGGCGACCCGGTTTCTTTTGATCCCCCTGTCGGGTCCTGCGATGACCTTTCTCATTGATAAATAATGACTTCGGCATAGCCTCCGGCGGGAGTGACGCGAACGGTTCAAATCGGGCAGATAAAGCAGGATTTTTGCCCTTATAGCGGTCCGAGTACACTACGATGGCAGCAAAAGGCGTGCGTTAACAGTTGCATCGCGCGGCAAACCTCTTTAATATGCGTCAATTGCGGGTATGAAAGCAGCCACGGCGGCCCCACGCACCGCACCCCCACGGAACGGCGGGCCAAAATCGGACGGAGCGAAGCGGTCGACGCCCCAGGCCAGCGTGCCAGGGCGCGGCGGTTCTGCGCCCTCGAACGGCGCCTCGGTCCATGATGGACCGGCGGTCGTCTCGACTCATTTCATCCGCTCGCGCATCGGAAAAATCTGCGTTGCCATCACCGGCTCTACCCCCGCCGACATGATGCAGAACGCAGAGGAGATTGTCCGCGAAAATCATTTTGTGGAGTTTCGTCTCGACTATCTCGCGAATCCCGTGGCGATTCTTCCCAGGCTCAAGCAGTTTCTCTATGAGCGCGGCGAGGTCACGGCAATTGCGACCTGCCGGCGCTCCGCCACGGGCGGAAAATTCAAGGGCACCATCAACGCCGAACTTGAAATTCTGGAAAAGGCTGCGCAGGTCGGTTGCCATCTCATCGACATTGAACTGCAGACCGCTGAGCACACCAAGCCAGCCCAAATGAAGAAGCTGCGCTCTTACGGCGCCGCGCTCATCATCAGCCATCACGACTTCGAGAGCACGAAGAATCTCGACGCCACCTTCGATCGCATCCTGCCCTACCAGCCGGAATTCGTAAAAATTGTTGCGACCGCGAAGACGCTCTCCGACAACGTGACCATGATGCGCTTCCTCGAGAAGCGTCGCGACGAAGCGAACATCATCGGCATCTCCATGGGCGAACAGGGCACCATCAGCCGCGTTCTGGGACTTCGCTCCGGCTCTGTGTTTACCTTTGCGGCCGCGCATGCGGGCGAAGAAACCGGCCCTGGACAAATTGAAGCGCGCACGCTGCGCGAGACCTGGCGCATCGACCAGATCGACGCATCGACCAAGGTCTACGGTGTCGCCGGCAACCCCGTGCGCCACTCGCTCTCGCCCCTGATGCACAACATGGCCTTCCGCCGCGAGACCGTGAACGGCGTCTTTCTGCCGCTGCAAACCACACGCCTCAGCGATCTGCTCACCCTCACGCGCGAGGTTCCGCTGCACGGGCTCGCCATCACCATGCCCTTCAAGACCGAGATCATCAAGCATCTCGCCAAGACCGATGTGCTGTCGGAAAAAATCGGCGCCTGCAACACGGTGGTCCGCTCGCAGGATGGCAAGCTGTACGGCTTCAATACCGACGTCGCGGCTGTCGTCCGGCCACTGGAGCGGCGACTTCCGTTGCGCGGCGCAAAGATCCTGGTCCTCGGTGCGGGCGGCGCAGGACGCGCTGCCGTCTTCGGCCTCGTCGACAAGGGTGCTGAAGTTTTCGTCTGGAACCGCACTGCCGAGACTGCGAAGAAGCTGGCGCGCCAGGCAAAGGCAAAGACCATCCGCCGCGAACAGATCGCCAAGTCGAATTTCGACGTCATCATTAATACGACGCCGGTCGGGATGCGCGGCGTCAAGCCGGCCAGCCTGCTCGAGCCGAAGGAACTAAACACGCGTCTCGTCTTCGACCTGGTCTACAACCCCATCGATACGCCGCTGATCCGCATGGCGCGCGAAAAGGGCCTGCCCGTCATCACCGGTGTCGAGATGTTCGTCCACCAGGGCGCGCGGCAATTTGAAATCTGGACCGGCAAGCCAGCGCCGGAAGAAGAGATGCTCCGCGTCGTGGTCCACGCGCTCCGCCAGGAAAGCGCGAAGCAGGAACCTGCCAAATCCTGAGCGGGCAAGCCAGCGGCGCGGCCGCTATTTCAAACTGTACTTATTCATGAAACGTGCGAGTGTGTTGTTCCACGTCCCAAACTGATCGTTCAGCGATTCGTACGTGCCGCCCGGCCACAAATCGATATCCATTTCAAGCCACGGATCCCTCACGTCGTCGTAATACGACCGGCACCAGCGATTGTTGTTGTTCCAGTCGTTCAGCTGCGCGATGTCGAATTTGCCACCCGTCGAAAATCCCGCGGCCAAATCGATCGAAGCGCAGCGCTCGCCCTTGCAGTCGCCCATAAAGATGTTGAACGGCGTGCCCTGCGTATTGCTCACGATGTGGCGTTTGCCGTTCTCGGCCGTCACCAGCTTCGCGACGTAGCCGGCGCTCTGCAGCCACGCAGCCACATCTTCAATCGTCAATCCGCCGTCAGGAATCGCGTGCAGCGCCGCGGATGGGGGCGGCGGAACAGCTTGCGGAGTTGACGGCGCAGCGGGCGCGGGTGCGGCGGCCACCGCAACAGTCTGCGCGGGCGCAGCGGCTCCTAAAGTGGCTCCGCAATTCGTGCAGAATTTTTGATCCGGCGAAGACTCAGCGCTGCAACGAGGACAAAGCACGGCAATTCTCCAGTTCGCGAAAAGGGATTGGTCGAGAGTCTCTGCAAAGTATCATCTCCCCTTCCCGAGGTAAAGCCGTTTTCCTCTACACCTCGCGGCTGCCGTGAAGCACTGGTCGCACTAATTTCCTCTACTTTGTAGTTGACAGATTATGCAGAACTGAACTACAAAGTAGAGGAAATGAATGTTGGCCTCAACCTCGGCGAATGGGAACAGATTGTGCTTCTGGCGGTACTGCGCTGTGAAAGCAACGCGTATGGTGTCCCCATCCGTGATGAAATCAGCCTCTGCACGGGTCGTGAACCCTCTACCGGCGCCCTTTATACAACGCTTGACCGCCTCGAAGACAAAGGGCTTCTGCGCTCCAGGATGGGCACGCCCACGGCGGAGCGCGGTGGCCGCGCCCGGCGCTTCTTCACTGTCACTGCTCAGGGCAAAGCTGCCATCGTTCGCGCTCAGTCTGCCTATCGACGGCTTCTCGAAGGTCTTGATCTGCTTAAGGAGCAGGCATGAAAGGCACGCGCATCGCAGAACGGCTTCTCTCCTGCGTTACCACCCCGGCCCGCGCCGCCTCGCAAGTCGGCGACCTTCTCGAACTTTCTCGATCTCGGGGAACTCTTTGGTTCTGGCGCGCGGTTCTGGGCAACGCTGCGCACGGTGGCGTCCGCTTTATGATGGCGTTCGCATCGGCTTTCGCATGCAGTCAGACCATAGCGATGCTTTGGGCCCACGGTATCCTGGGAAATCAGCCTGACCGGAACAGCGTCTACACGGTTGGCCTGCTCGTTCTCGCGCCGATCTGCGCTGTTCCAGTATTTCTCCTGCTGCGCTTCGGCTGGCGAGACGACCACGCACGCTTTTCCTTGCTCTTTGCTCTCGTGGCGGCGATTTCGTTCCTTTGCTATCCGCACACTGGTTTCCGCTGGACGCTCCCCGCGGCTGCTGTTTTCATAGCGTCTGTCACACTGGCAAAAGGCCGCCGGCGCAATCGGATCCCTCTGCAATCTCTTGCGCAGATCAGTTATGCGGTAGCCATCAGCGTCAGCGGTCTTGTACTGTTCTTTCTCGTTCTCCTTTTTCTGTGGGCGCTCATGTGCTGGTGGGTCAATCTGCCCCAGGCATTCGGCGTCGTGATCGCAACGCTCGCAGGCCATCCGGTCAATGATCTGATCAATGCCATGATTTGTCTCGTCATCGTCCGCGTGTCTGAACGCATGCGCAGTGCTGGGTTGACTCGATCTGCCCTCCAAACGACTCGTTGACTGTCTCGCTGAGAATGGAGCTGTCCATCTTTGCGCCGGATGACGGTGACAAATTTGGGCGGTTCCTAGGTTGCTTCTGGAAAAACATCAGCTCCCTACCACCGCAGTCGCGCGCTCACCTGCATCAGCCGTGGCGCGGCCGCTGACACAATCTGCCCGAAGGTTGCGCTGCCGATATTCCCTTCCACCGATCCCGGCCCGAAGAACTGCGCGTGATTGAAGACGTTGAAGGCCTCGGCGCGAATTTGCAGTTCCCTGCCATCCAGCACCGTCGTCGACTTCTCCACCGCAAAGTCCGTGTTGTCCGACCCGGGCCCGTGGAAGAACCGCCGCCGCGCATCGCCGAAATCGCCCAGCGCCGGCAGGCTCAATAGAGATGTGTTGAATCCCGGACCCGCCCCCGGACGCCCCTGCAATTGCAGCGACCCAGGCGCAAAGTTCAGCTGGTCCGCGCCGACATTGTTCACGCCGTTGGGCTGCGTCCCCAGAAGCGATGTGTCGTTGTTGTTGATCAGCGTGACGGGGAATCCCGTCGTCATCCGCGTCAGCCCAAATAGCTCCCACCCGCTCCCAAGCGCCTTGGGCAGCGCGCTGCCGAAAATCCCCACGGGCACGCGGTAGTGATAATTCGCCACAAAATCCTGCGTCATGTCGAACGCGGAGAGCCCGCGGCTGACTCCGGGATTCACCGGATCGACCGGATCGGCCAAACTCGAACTCTGATCGATCGACTGGCTCCACGTGTACGCCACGTTGAATCCGAACGCGCCCGCATCGCGCTTCAGGCTCACCTCGAGCGCGTTGTCGTGCGAATTGCCAATCGTCTTCTGCCAGGTCACGCTGCCAAATGCCGGCGAGAAGCGCGTCCGCGTCCCCTGCACTACATCGCCATTGGCGCGCGTGTAGGTTCCGCTCTCGCCAAACGGTCCGCACGTCGCCGAACCGGCCGCGACTTCAGAAACCTGGCTCAGCCCCAAACACAAAAAAGGATCGCCAGGATTCGCCTCCAGCAGCGTCAGCAGATGATGCGCCTGGGTTCCGGCATAGCTCACGTCGAACACCGTGCCGCGCCCCAACTCACGCTCCGCGGAAACCATATAGTCCTCCGCATAGGGCGTGACGTTGGTGGGCGCGACCGCCGGGATTCCGGTGAAGGGCTCGTACTCCGTCCAGTTCACACTTCCGATGGGGTGCGACCGCGACGCGCCATAAGGAACCTTGGGCAGCGGAAAGCGCGGCTGGCCGTTGGCATCGAGACTGGCCCCATCGGCGGCTGCCGTCCACGGCGTATCAAACAGCGTCGGCACCGCGCTCGTGTACGTAATTCCATACGGCGGATTCCCGCTCATGATCGCCGGCGACAAGCCCTCGATTGGCGTGTAGAACTGCCCCCAGCTGGCACGCAGGCTGGTCTTCCCCGCTCCCAAAAATGCGGGGCTCCACGCAAGGCCGACGCGCGGTCCGAAATCCGTGTACCGCACCGGCGCCAACGTGCGCGGCACTCCCGGATCGCCGGGAAACACAATGCCTGTCGGCGCATTCGGGAACACAACACTCTGCTCGCCTGGAACCAGCGTCTGCAGCTGGTTGTATTTTTCATGCCACGGCGGAAGCATGTCCCAGCGCAGCCCGTAATTCAGCGTGAGCGTCGGCCGCACCTGCCACGAATCCTGCGCGTACGCCCCGGCCAGCTGATTCTGATTGTAGAAATCCTGGCCGTCGCCCTGCGTGTAATTCGAATCCACGCCCAGCAGAAAATCGGCGAAGTCCACGCCCGTCTCATTCCCTGTGAAAGCGAAGCTGCCGTTGAAATACACGCCCGGGTGATTGTTGATCTGGTCTTCATGCACGTCCGCGCCGAACTTCAGATTGTGCCGGCCCATCACATGCGAGAAATCGTCGCTGGCTTCGAGGATGTTTTCCGCCTGGAACAGCGCCGTCACATCCACGCCCATGGTGAAGTCGTTGAAGATTACGTTCTCCACGCCCTCCGTCTTCGGATCGAGTGCGACGATTCCCTGAAATCCCTGCGACGCCACCGTCGGCCCCACTCCGCCCTGCGGCACGCCGACATTCGCCGCGTTCCGCATGTAGCTCACGCGTGCCAGATTCACGCTGTTCGCACCCAGAGTCTTCGTATCGCTCAGCGCCAGCAACTGCGCGCGCCCAAAATTGAGCGCTCCGAATCCCGGCACACTCGCACCGCCCTCGCCTGTCGGATATGGATTATTGACCCGATAGTCGTCGAGGAAGTAGTAGCTTGCGATCGATCCGATCCGCGTGTTCCAGTCCAGACGCAGCGCGCCTTTGTCATCCCGGATGGACTGTTCCGCCGCTGACGTCGAGAACGTGTTGCCCCCGGCATTCGCCTGCGGCACGTAGTTCAGCAGATGCCGCGCCGCGTTCGACCAGGCCACTGCGGGAATTCTGGCATCAGGTAACACGCATTGTGACGAATTCGTACAGCCGGTCACGTAATAAGGCTCACCCGCTGTTACTTGATATCCAAGCTTCTGCGACAGCTGGCTCGCCAGATAGGGCCCGCTCACCTTCCCTGTCAGCGAGCTGGCTACTCCGGAGAAATCCCCGCCGCGCGCTGCCGCCGTCGGCACCGAGATCAGTCCGGTGTCGATTCCTTCCGCCAGCCGCGTTCCCTGATAATCCGCAAAGAAGAACAGCTTGTCCCTGCGCACCGGGCCGCCCAGCGTCGCGCCGAACTGATTCTGATGAAATCCCGCCCGATCCTGCGAGAAATAATTCCGCGCATCCAGGTTCGTGTTCCGCAAAAACTCGAACGTCGACCCGTGCCAGTCATTGGACCCGCTCTTCGTCACTACCGCGACCTGGCCGCCGCTTGCCGTGCCGTATTCCGGAGCCTCGTTGCCCGTCACCACGTTCAGTTCCGCAATCGAATCGAGCGTCGGCACAATGGCCACGCCCATGTTCACGTCTTCCTGCGCATCGGCTCCGTTCACGCGAAAACTGTTCGCCGTCTCCCGTTGACCGCCAATCGAGAGCGCGCCTGAATCCAGTTCGCCCGACGGAGGAGTCGAGGCCACGCCGCTCATCACGATGGAGTTTGCTGGAGCCGAACTCGCCGGCGTCACTCCTGGCTCAATGGCCAGCGCATCGGTAAAGCTGCGGCCGTTCAGGGGCACCGCCTGCATCTGTTTCGCATCCAGCGTGCCGCCTGCCGAGGTATCGCTGGTCGCAAGGGCCGCGCTGGTCGCGCTCACCGCAACCGTTTCGGTCGCCTGGCCAATGTTCAACGCAACGTGCAATTCGAGCGGCTGAGCTCCCACGGCCACCGTCTGTTCGGTCGGCGCAAATCCCTGCGCGCACACGTGCAGCGTGTAATTTCCCGGCGCCAGCGATGCAAACCGGAAGGCACCTTCGCCGTCCGCGATCGCCCGCACTTCGCTGGCGCCGTTTTCCGGCTTCACCACCACGGCTGCACCCGGAATCACCGCGCCCGAAACATCGGTCACCGTCCCCGAGAACGCGGCGGTCTGCTGGCCGAACGCGCCGCCGCATCCCACGAACAAGAGCGCCATCGCCAACAGCCAGGCCACCAGCTCGAACCGTAACCTCTTCTGAATCCTCATCACAGCGAATCTCCCCAATATCCGACTTATCAGGTCCTATTTAATCCCGGACCATTCCAGTCGCACTGTGACCGCCATCACTTCTCATACAGGGCCGAGATCGCACCTGGCAGGCCACTTCCCGTCCCACGATGCCTTCGTCAGCGACCTCGGGGTATGCGCGCTTGACATCCTATCTACACATAACTAAGTTATGCCTATGATCGATAGGCCTAAAGACGGAATGCCTCCCGGCGCCCTGCCCATGCTCATCCTCCGCGTGCTGCATTCGGGTTCTCTGCACGGCTATGCCATCGCCCAGCGCATCCATGTGCTTTCAAGCGAGGTGCTCGCGGTTGAAGAAGGCCTGCTCTATCCGACGCTGCAGAAAATGTTGGTCAAAGGCTGCGTCACTGCAGAGTGGGGTATCTCAGAAACCAATCGCAAGGTGCGTTTCTACCGGCTGACGCCGGAGGGGCGAAAGCAGCTGAAAACCGAGCTTTCCACCTACGACCGTCTCACGCAGGCCATCCAGGAAATCCTGCGCACCGCATAGACGTACTGCCCCAGGAGGCCCGTCATGGGCGAGCTTTTCCGCCGCATCCGTTATCTGCTCTTTCGCCGCCGGTTCGATGCCGAGATGGAGAGCGACATCGCGTTCCACCGCGAAATGGCCGCGCGCCAGGGCAACAACAATTTTGGCAATACCACGCGCATTCGCGAGCAGTCCCGCGAGGCCTGGGGCTGGACCTGGCTCGACCGGATCGTGCAGGACCTTCGCTTCGGGGCGCGGCTGCTGGCCAGGGCGCCTGGCTTCACGTTGATGGCGGTCCTCGTGCTCGCCATCGGCATCGGCGTGAATGTGGGCGCGTTCAGCTTCTTCAACATGGTTGCCCTCAAGCCGCTGCCCGTGCGCGATCCTGACACGATCGTGCGGCTGGAACGGCGAGCGCCCGACGCCTACTCCAGTGAGATGGCGTATCCGGCGTTCATTTTTTACCGCGACCACGCGAAGACTCTCTCCGCCGGGATGGCGGTGCTGGGCGTGCCTCCGATGCAGATGGACGACGACGCGCAGCCGACGAGCGCTTCTTTCGTGACGCCGAACTACTTCTCCGAGCTGGGAACTCCGGCTGCACTTGGCCGTCTCTTCGATCCGTTGCGCGATAACAATCCCGCTGAAAATGCTGTCGCGGTCCTCAGCTATGGACTGTGGCAGCGCCGTTTTGGCGGCGATCCTTCCGTCATCGGGCGCGTCGTCCACCTCAATCGAAAGCCGGCGGCCATCGTCGGCGTCACTCGGTGGGACTTCGCCAGCCTTGGCGGCCAGAATCCTGACATCTGGCTGTCGATGCCGCAACAGCCGTATTTCATCGAAGGCAGTCACCTGCTCACCGACTTCGGCGACTCCAGTGTGAGGATGTGGGGACGCCTGGCACCGGGCGTCAGCGCAAAAATGGCCGAGCAGGATCTGGGAACTCTCGCAGCGGAATTACGGCGCGAGCATCCGCAGGATATCTGGGAGCGGGAATACGTGCAGAGCTCGCCGGGCGGCCATATGCAGGTGATGCAGCCGGAGATGTACCGCGTAGCCATGATGGTCGGCGTTCTGACGCTGCTGATTCTCGCGGTTGCGTGCGCGAACCTTGGCGGCCTGCTGCTGGCTCGCGCCGTTTCGCGTGAACATGAGATTGGGATTCGCATCGCCATCGGCGCCAACCGCGCCCGCATCTTCCGGCAGCTGTGCACAGAAAGCTTGCTGCTGGCGGCCATGGGATCGGCCGCCGGTCTGGCCCTGTCGTGGGCAGTGCTGCGCGTCGTTCTGGTCAAGAGCGATGCGCCTGGGTGGTTGAAGGCGACACCGGACTGGCGCGTGTTGCTGTTTACCGCCGGCGTGATGCTGGCCGCATCCTTATTCTTTGGCCTTACCCCCGCTCTGCAGATCGCCCGCCAGCGCCAGCGCAAGACCATAGCCCGGCAGATTCTGATCGGCGCACAGGTCACCGCCAGCTGCGTGCTGCTGATCGTCGCCGCACTTCTGCTGCACGCCGCGCACCACGCGCTCACCACCGATCCAGGATTCGACTATCAGCAGTTGCTCACCATCGACCCGCAACTCGGACACCACGGCTATACGCCCGCTCGCGCGCAGGCCTACCTCACCCAGATGCAGACTCGAATGCTCGCGGTACCCGGCGTGCGATCGGTCTCGCTGGTCCTGCTGCCGCCGCTCGGCCACGCCGTCTCCCGTGAAGACCTCACCTTCCATGGCCACAGGCTTCCTCTGTATCCGAACTGGGTCGAGCCCGGCTTTTTCAAAACCATGGAAATTCCGATTCTCCTCGGGCGCACCTTTTATCCCAGCGAAAAGAATGCGGTCATCGTGAGCCAGTCGTGGGCCCGCCAACAATGGCCAGATCAAAATCCCATCGGCCAGCGCCTCTCCGATGGCGGCAAGGAATTTGTCGTCGGAGTCGCCGGCGATGCGCACATTAACGCTCTCAGCGATGATGACGCTGTCGAACAATACTGGCCCGCTCAGCAGGACAACATGCCCGGCATGGTCGTGATCGCCCGCATCGCCGGCGATCCGGCTCTCGCTCCGCCCGCTATCAAAGCCATCAGCGAAAGCCTTGATCCACGCGTCTTTCCGGAGATCCGCCAACTCGAGCGGCTCTATCACGACAACGTTCTGCAGGTGGAGCAGATATCGGCCGTTGTAACCCTCATCGGTCTGGTGGCGGGTATGCTCGCTGCCATTGGCATTATCGGGCTGGTGGTTTTCAGCATTTCGCAGCGCACCAAAGAATTTGCCATCCGCATTGCACTGGGCGCGGAGCCGGCGCGCATTGTCGCTTCCGTCCTGCGGCAATTTGCTTCGCCCGTTGCTATCGGCCTGCTGCTCGGCGGCGGCTTTGCCGCAGCCGCGTCCAGGCTGCTCCGCGTCGCGCTCTATGGCGTCAGCAATCTCGATGCGGCCAGCTACATCGCAGCCGTCGCTCTGCTGCTCGGCGTCATTCTGTTGTCGGCGCTGCTGCCGGCGCGGCGCACGCTGCGGCTCGACCTGTCGCAGATCCTGCACCACGACTGACCTGCTTTGATCCTCGGCGCCTTCGCGAATCGCGGCGCCGAGCGCTTCGCTATTTCCTGCCGGCTACTCCGTGCTCCCTGCCTTCAAAGGATCCACCAGCGCTCCATACACCGCGGCATGGCTCTTGTAGACCAGCGTGTGATTGTCGTGTCCGCCCATGCGCTGGATCATCCCCACAAACACCACATCGTTCGTCGGATCGACCCAGAACCATGTGCCCGCCGCGCCGTCCCAGAAAAACGTCCCTTTCCCAACCGGCAACGCCGCAGCGCCTGGATCGAACACCACGGCGCAGTTAAATCCATAGCCAAACCCTGGCCGCATCACGTGCTGCCCAATCCCGAACTCACCGGTCAGCAGATTCGCGCCCAGGTGATTCGACGTCATCAGCTTCACCGTCGCCGGCGACAGCACGCGCTTCCCATCCAGCTCGCCGCCATTGGCCAGCATCTGCGCAAAGCGGTAGTAGTCTTCCGCGGTCGACACCAGACCTCCGCCCCCCGAAGGCAGCGTCGGATCGACGGTGTAATCCGTCGGCGGACTGCCGGCCTGCGTCATCACCAGCATCTGCTTGTCGTCTGCTCGATAATTCGTCGCGAAGCGGGCACGCTTTTCCGCCGGCACAAAAAAGCCCGCATCCTTCATGCCCAGCGGCGTGAAAATGTGGTCGCGCATAAAGTCGGGCAGCGTCTGCCCTGAGAGCCGCTCCACGATGTACCCCTCCACATCCATCGACAGCGAGTACATCCATCCCTTGCCCGGCTGATAGTTCAACGGAAGCTTGCCCAGCTTGTCGACCATCTCCTCCAGATTGGCCGACTGCATCAGGTGCTGCTCCTGATACAAGGCATCCACTACGGTTTTGCCGTTGCCGTAGGAAAACCCCGCCGAGTGCGACATCAGCTCCGCCATCGTTGGCGGATGCACCGGATCGACCAGGATCGGCTTGCCCTCGGTATTCACGCCCGAGAAAACTTTCAGGTGCGCCAGCGCCGGCGCGTACTCCGCGATCGGATCCTGCGGCAGCCACTTGCCCTCCTCATACAGGATCATCATCGCCACGCCCGTCACCGGCTTGGTCATGGAGTAGTCGCGGAAAATCGTGTCCTTCGTCATCGCCGCGCCTGTGGCCAGATCTTTCTGCCCGTACGTCCGGTAATCCACGACCTTCCCATGCCGCGCGAGGATCGTGATTGCTCCAGCCAGTTCCTTCTGGTCAATCTCATCCTGGATGAGCTTGTGGAGATTGCCGAGGCGCTCGGTCGAGAAGCCTTCGCTCTCGGGTGACACAACGGTGATCTCGCCCGGCGCCGGGGCCGCCTTCGCTTTCTTCTGCGCTTCGGCGTTAAAACCAGCCGCGCTCAACAGAAAAGCTCCGGCCATCGCCGCAATCAAGCCCGCCGAAAACACGCTCCGCACATCCATCCCACGTTTTTTCACGCATCTCTCCCGCAACGCCGATTTCCGGCAACCGTTATACCAAACGCTGCTCAAGCCGCTTGCGGTATGCTCTGAGCCGATCCGTGCCCGCATGGAGAGCTTGCACCAGGTCAGCGCCGCTTCCTCAGAACCCAGGTCGTCATGCAGCGATAATCCTGCACGATCGTCGTCTTCAGCGGATCGACCAGCACCGCGTCCAGTTCTTCGGTAAGGTCCAACAAAAATTCCTCGTCCACCAGGAACCACTCCGAGCCGTCTCCGATCAGGAAGCGCCCTCCCGGCACTCGTTCGAAGTCCATGCCGATCCGCGAGCCCAGCCGGCAGAACAACATTCCGCCAGGGCGGAGCACGCGCCACAGCTCCAACAGCATCGCGCGGAAATGCTCTTCGTCCCGAGCGAAGTGAAGTACCGCATTGCAGATCACCACATCGGCCAATGCATCCGGGAACGGCATCTGCTCGATGGCCCCTACCCGGAAATTCGCTGCGGGAAGGCCGCGTTCGAGGGAGGCTGCCAGCTTGCGCACGTGCTCCACACCGGCGGCATCCAGATCGAGCGCAAAAATCTCGCACCCCTCGCGCAACAAATGCACCAGGTTCCGCCCATGCCCGCATCCGGCATCGAGAATCCGCATGCCCGGGCCGATGTTCCCTCGCAGGATCTGGTCGAAAACGTAGATGTCAATTTGTCCCAGCTGCTCCTGGAGGTTCAGCGCCATGCATCCATCATCGCAGCATGCGGCCTGCCGCTTCGCAGGGAGTGCTCGCCATCACAATTTTGCTGACGGCCGGGGACTATACTTTTCTTAGTCAACGCCTCACCGCGCGGACTCGCTATGGGCGAATCGAGCCACCTGCTCGGGTCGCCGGCCGAGCGCCGCGAGCCACTTCCCTCAAGAAGGCTTGTGACCCGGCAGTGCTCCGCTTCCCAATCGACTAGCGCCTCCCGAGCGACCCGCTGATGTTGGGATTTCTATCCCATGGAGGATTTATGACTGTTCCTGGAACCATGGCTCCGGCCACGAACGACGTGCTGCACCCTCAGAATCACTCGCGGCTTACCACTGCGGATATTGCCAAAGCGGTGGCACGCCACAAGCGCGAGCATCCGAATCAGGTTTCCGCTCCGCCGGTTCCACCCGCGAAGCCCCTTCCGCAGAAGACCACACCGCGCGGATAAAGCGCCGGCACTCAGCCTGCATTGCCGCTCACGGGAGACCGGCGGCAAGCGAACGAGCGCAGGAGCCGCGGCCCTGATTCTCCGCGACTTCCCGGAATGATCCGAATCTGAGTCTCCGGGACTCGACGAGCGTGGTTCCTGTGCCCCTTCCCCCGGGAAGGAGACTTTTATGACCGTCCAGCAGCTTTCCTCCGTGGCGATTCACAATGTCGCGGTCGCCACCGACTTCAGCGAGTGCTCCGAACGGGCCGTCGAACATGCGATGGCCATCGCCCGCCATTTCGGAGCCACGCTGCATCTCCTGCATCTGGTCCGCCCCTCGAAATATTCGTTCGTTCCGGAGATGATGCCGGCCATCGACGAGGCCGCGGGCCGTGACAGCGAGCAGTATGTCGCCCGCCTCACCGGCAGCCATCAGCTCGACGGCGTCAAGGTCGAGCGCTGGGTCGAGCAGGGCGAGATTTCCGACGTGGCCAACGGCTTTGTGAACGGCCATCACATCGACATGCTGATCGTCGGCACCCATGGCCGCAGCGGTATTCCCCGGCTCATCCTCGGCTCCGTCGCCCAGCAGATCTTCCACTCCGTGCGCTGTCCCGTGCTGGTGGTCGGGCCACGCGCTCCTGGGGCCGGCCAGCAGCTGCGACTGAAGAAAGTGCTCTTCGCTACCGACCTCTCCCATGAATCGCTGGCTGCGCTTCCTTTTGCGCTCACCGCCGTGGAGCAGTGGCACACGGAGCTCGACGTCCTGCACATATGCACCAGCGGCAACGCTGAGCATCCGCGCCTGATGAACGAGCTGCGGGCCAAAATCGACGCCCAACTCGACAGCAAGGAGCACGGAAGCGTCCGGCTGCATCTGCTGCGCGGCAAGCCCATGCCCTGCCTCACGGACTTCGCCTGCCACAATTACGCCGACGCGATCATCCTGGGTTTGAAACCGCATCGCGGCCTCTACAACGCGCCGTTCTGGTCGCACGCGTACGAGATCATGCGCCACGCGCCCTGCCCGGTTCTCAGCGTTCGCGACTGATCTCCGCGGCTCGCGCGGCTTATCGCTCCGGAGAGTCCCCGCTATAATCCGCGCATGTATACGCCTCAGGCAGGAATCTTTGCGCTTGGAACGTCGTCGCATGCGTATCTGGAATTCGACATTCTCGACGCGAAGAAGGGCATGGACTTCGCCTCCACCATCTCCTCGATTCGTGAACCGCGCACCACCACGGGCGGCGTCAATTTCGTCATCGGCTTTCGCCCCGAGTTGTTCCGCGCGCTGGTTCCCGAGGACGCCCCTCCCGGGATGGAGGGCTTTAACCAGGCGATTGAGGGTGCCGAAGGTTTCTCAATGCCCGCCACGCAGCACGATGCTGTGGTATGGCTCTCGGGAAGCGCGTATGACGTTCTCTTCGATATGGCGCGCTCGGTCGTCCATGACCTCACCGGCCTCGGCGGGTTAGGCGAGGAGACTTGGTGCTGGCCTTACCGGCACGATCGCGATCTGACCGGCTTCGTCGATGGCTCGGAAAATCCTACGCTGCTCGACGCGCCCGCGTATGCGCTCCTTCCCGAAGGAGTTCCCGGCGCTGCCGGTTCCGTGCTGCTGCTGCAAAAGTGGAGGCACCAGACGACTGCGTGGGAAGCTCTGCCGGTCCAACAGCAGGAACAGATCATGGGCCGCACCAAGCCCGACAGTATCGAGCTTGAGAACAAGCCGGCCGACTCGCACGTGGCACGCACCGATCAGGACGAATTTGGCCATATCTTTCGCCGCAACATGCCCTATGGAACGATCGAGGACCATGGCACCGTGTTCGTCGGATTCAGCGCCGACCAGCAGCGGCTTGCGAAAATGCTGGCGAGCATGGCAGGCCTGGTAACCGGGAAGCGCGATGCGCTCACTCGCTATACGCAACCGCTCACCGGCTCGTATTACTTCGTGCCTTCCGTTGAGAGTCTGCGGCGCCTGCGTTAACGGCCCGGCCTGATCACCCACACCCTCTCGTTTCGGCGGCGGACTGCCGATAAGGAATCCGGAGCAACCGCAGCGGCGATCCCGTGCGTTCGGAAACCGATGAAGAGGCTGAGTACCGTAATCGTCCTCCTGCTTGGCTGCACAGCGGCCCTCGGTGCAGCCTCGCCTCCGCAGCTCTCCTCACTGCGCGCCGTTCATGCTCTCACCAACGCTGAAGCCAGCCTTCATCCCACCGCCGAGTTCGACGCCACCGTCACCTACTTTCGCGCCTATGAAAAGACCCTCTTCGTGCAGGATGGCGACCTGGGCATCTACATTTTTCCGCAAGTCGATGTCCAGTTGGAGCCCGGCGATCGCATCCGGATCCGCGGGACTGCCCGGGAAAGCTTCCGGCCCTACGTTCTTGCCGACTCCATCATTCGCCTCGGGCGCAGTCCGCTGCCCAGGCCTGTGCCCGTCACCTTTGACGATTTGATTCATGGCCGCTACGACTGCCGGCTGGCCACCGTTCGTGCCCAGGTCCGCGCCGCCGATGTCCTGAACGTCAGTACCCGCAACGCCTGGCTGCAACTGCACGCGGAAGGAGGCGAAATCGACGCCGTCCTCGACACCGACGACATCGGAGCACTCCGCAGCCTGCTCGATGCTGAGGTCGAAATCACCGGACCCGCGTCGGGCAGGTTCGACGGCAAGATGCAGCAGACCGGCGTCCTGTTTCACATTGCCTCTTTGCAGAGTATCCGCATCCTCCACCGCGCTTCCGCCAGCCCCTGGTCTCTTCCCCCCACTCCGATGGATGCGATCCTCACCGCGTATCACGTGGACGATCGCACCCGGAGAGTTCGGGTCGAGGGAACGGTGACCTGGTACCAGCCCGGCGCCGGTCTCGTCCTGCAACAGGGCGTGCGCAGTCTGTGGATCGCCACCGTGACCCGCGATGACCTGCCCATCGGCGAAGTCGTCGATGCAACCGGCATTCCCGATGTCCAGGGCGGGTTCCTGACCCTGACCCATGGAGAATTCCGCGATCGGCACATCTATGCACCGCTGTTGCCCCACGCCGCCAACTGGGACGAGCTCACCCAAAGCCGCTCTATCTTCGACCTGATCAGCGTCCAGGGCCGTGTCGTCATGCAGGTCCGCGAGAGCACGCAGGACCAGTACGTTCTATGGTCCGCCGGGCGTCTCTTCTCCGCCGTTCTCCGTCACCCTTCCGGCACGGTTTTCGCCGTCGCTACCCCCGTGCTTCCGCCCATGAAGAAGGTTCCTCTGGGATCGACTGTCGCGATCGTGGGCATCTGCGCCATGGGCGACTCCAACCCTTTCGACGCGCAGGTCCCTTTGAACCTCCTCATGCGGACTTCCGGCGACATCACCCTCCTGGCCCGGCCCTCGCCGCTCAACGTGCACAATCTGGTTATCCTCGTCGGCTTCCTGCTTCTCATCGTCGTTGCAGTCGGGTTGCGGGGATGGCGCATCGAGCGTCGCGTGCGTCGCCAAACCGCTGCCCTCGCCGATATCGAACGGCGCCGCGGCAGAATCCTCGAAGATATCAACGGGAGCCGTCCGCTTCCGGAAATCCTGCTCAGCATCACGGAACTGCTTTCTTTTCGCTTTGAGGGCGCTCCCTGCTGGTTCCGGCTTGCCGATGGCACGCTGGTCGGCACCGTTCCGCAGTCGCTGCACGCGCTGCGCACGGTCGAACACCTCGTCGCCCCGGCCTCCGGGCCTTCGTTCGGATCCATCTGTGCCGCCTTTTACCCGCTCGCCAGGCCGATTGCGGTGGAGGCAGAAGCCTTTTCGCGGGCTGTGGGACTGGCTACCGTGGCCATCGAGACCCGCCGCGTTCGCTCCGACCTGCTCCGCCGCTCCGAGTTCGATCTGCTCACCAACATGCACAATCGCTTCTCTCTCGATACCCATTTCGACGCCCTCATCGAAAGCGCCCGCCTCCACAACAAGCTCTTTGGCCTCATTTATATCGACCTCGACGGCTTCAAGCAGATCAACGATGTCTATGGTCATCAGGTCGGCGATCGCTTTCTACAGGAAGCGGCGCAGCGGATGAAGCGCCAGCTGCGTCCCGACGACTGGCTGGCCCGGGTGGGCGGCGACGAGTTTGCGGTCCTCGTGCACAGGGTCGAAAGCCGCAGCGATATGCAGGAGATCGCTCTCCGTATCGAGTCCTGCTTCAACCAACCCTTCGCGATCGGCGGCTGTCTGCTGCGCGCCTCGGCCAGCTGGGGCCTTGCGCTTTATCCTGAGGATGGCGCCACGCGCGATCTGCTTCTCACCCGCGCCGATTCCGCGATGTACGAGGCCAAACACGCCAAACGCCCGCCCGCTCGAGCGCAGGCAGACCCTCAGCTCCCGGCGAAAATCCTCCGTTCTTCCTAGCTCCGGATTCCGAGAGACGAGCTGCGGGCGCTCGAGCCGGCCGGAGCTCGTCACTCTCCCCTTGCACTTCTACAACAGTCAGGTTATTTTCTTGTAGAAGTGAAAGGGGAACAGTTGCCTCCTGACCGTATCGACCTTCCGCAGGGCACGCTCGATCTGCTTATCCTCCGCACCCTCACCATCGGCGCTCAGCACGGATGGGCTATCTCCGAACGGGTGCAGCAGGTTTCGAGCGACGTGCTGCGCATCCAGCAGGGCTCGCTCTACCCCGCGCTCCATCGCCTCGAACGCCGAGGCTGGATCCGAGCAAAGTGGGGAACCTCCGACAACAATCGCCGCGCGAAGTTCTACGAGCTGACCGCCAGCGGCAAAAAACAGCTGGAAAAAGAAACAGACACGTGGCGCAAACTGGCTGCCGCCGTCACTCAGGTCATCGAGAGCGTCTGAGGCTTTCATGTTCGACCGCCTGATCAGCGACCTGCGCTACCGCCTCCGCGCCCTCTTCCATCGCAATGCGATGGAAGAAGAGCTGGACGACGAGCTGCGCTTTCACTTCGAGAAAGAAACAGAAAAGCTGAGGAGATCCGGCATGAACGAGCAGGAAGCGAAGCGCCGCGCGCGCCTGGCGCTGGGCGGCCATGCGCAGGTTCAGGAAGATTGCCGCCAGGCACGCGGCACCAGCTTCCTCGAAACCTCTCTGCAGGATGCAACCTACGCGCTGCGTCAGCTTGTGGCGAATCCCACATTCGCCATCGTCATGATCCTCACCCTGGCCCTCAGCATCGGAGCCAACAGCGCCATCTTCAGCGTCGTCGACAACGTTCTCGTCCGCTCCTTGCCCTATGCGCACCCCGATCGCATCGTCCGCATCTTTCTCACCAGCCCCACCTATCCGCGGTTCCCGCTCAACCCCTTCGACTTTCGCGACTATCGCGCGCGCAGCCGCTCCTTCTCCGCGCTCGCTGCTTTTACGCGATCCGATATGCAGCTGTCCGGCAATTCCGGCCAGCCTCAGATGCTGAACGGATTCGGAATTACCTCCGGCTTCTTCAAGGTTCTCGGCCTGTCCCCGCAACTGGGTCACGAATTTACCCAGGCCAACGAGATCCCCAACAGCGCGCGCGAGGTCATCATCAGCGACCGCCTCTGGCGCACGCGCTTCGCCGCATCTCCCTCCGTCATCGGCAGTAAGATCACGCTCAACGCGATGCCCTTCACCGTGGTCGGCGTTATGCCCCCGGGCACCGAGCATCCCGGCAACGAATACCATCCCATCGCCTACGGCCACGAGGTCGACATCTGGTCGCCATTCTGGTTTGAAGGCAACCCCACCCAGCGCGGCAGCCACTATCTCGAAGGTATTGCCCGGCTCAAAGACGGCGTCTCCTCTGCCCAGGCTCAACAGGAGCTCGACGCCGTCATGACCGAGATCAATCGCGAGAGCGCCGCCAATCCCAATCGCTGGCATGTGCTGGTAGTTCCGCTCGCACAGGAAGTGGTAGGCGCCAGCCGCACGATGCTGCTCGTGTTGCTCGGTGCTGTGGGCATGGTGCTGCTCATCGCGTGCGCCAACGCCGCCAATCTGCTGCTGGCCCGTGCCGCCAGCCGCCGCCGCGAGCTCGCCGTGCGTCTGGCCCTCGGCGCGCCCCGCTCGCGGCTCATCCGTCAGCTGCTGACCGAAAGTCTCCTCATTGCCGCCGCCGGCGGCCTTCTCGGCCTCGGCCTCGCTGCCGGCGGCGTTACGGCCATCGTCTCGCTGCTGCCCAGCGACTTTCCCCGCGCCCACGACATCCACATCAGCGCCCCGGTCTTCGCCTTCACCTTTCTCGTCAGCGTCGTCACCGGCCTTCTCTTCGGACTCGCTCCTGCGCTTCAGGCTTCCCGCACCGATCCCCGCCAGGGGCTGCATGAGGGCGGCAGAACCAACACCGGCAGCCGCAGCCAGCAACGCCTGCGCAGCGCCCTGGTCGTTTCAGAGGTGACACTCGCCTGCGTCCTGCTCATCGGAGCCGGCCTCATGCTCCGCAGCCTGCTCAATCTTCTCCACGTCAATCCGGGCTTCCGCCAGGATCACGTTCTCACCGCCATCCTCTCGCTTCCGGCCACGGACTATAAGGATCCGGGCGCTACCGCCTTTTTCCAGCAACTCACCGCCAACCTCGATGCCACTCCTGGCATTGGGGCCGCCGGCGCCGGCAGCGATCTGCCCTGGAATGGCTGGGATGAAAACACCGGCTTCGACATCCAGGGCAAACAGCCTCCGCCTCATGAGGAGTTTCACGCGCGCTACCACGTCGCCACGCCTGGCTATTTTCGCGCGCTGGGCACTCCGCTGCTCAACGGCCGCTTCTTCACCGATGCCGATAAAAAGGACGCCCCCGCCGTCATCGTGATCAATCAAGCCCTCGCCGCCAAATACTGGCCGGGTGAAGACGCAATCGGCAAGCGGATCACGTTCGAGGATCACCCCAAAGAAAAAGACTGGCTCACGATTGTGGGCGTCGTGGGCGACGTGAAAGACAAGCCCGGCAGTCCTGGGGCCGAGCCCGGCTTCTGGTGGCCGCATCAACAGGTGCCTTTCCGCGATATGGCTCTGGTGGTTCGTTCCTCATCCGATCCACAGGTGCTCAGCGACGCTGTTCGCAACGCGGTTCATCATCTCGATCCGTCGCTCGCCGTCGCCCACATGCAGTTGATGGATCAGATCGTCGAGGAATCCGTTGCCACGCCACGCATGGCCTTCATCCTGGTTGGATTGTTTGCCGGGCTCGCCATCCTGCTCGCAGCCATCGGCATCTACGGCGTCATCTCGTATACGGTCAGCCAGCGCACGTCGGAGTTTGGACTACGTCTCGCGCTGGGCGCCCAGCGTCTCGATCTGCTGCGCCTTGTCCTCGCCCAGGGCGCGGGCCTGGTGTTTACCGGCACGGTAGCCGGCCTCTGCCTCGCGCTGCTGCTGGCGCGCATTTTGAAAAGCCTTATCTACAACGTCAGCCCCGCTGATCCGCTCACCTTCGCCGCCGTCGCCATCTTCGTTGTTGGGGTCGCATTTCTGGCGTCCTGGTTTCCAGCCAGGAAAGCTGCCAAATCCGACCCCATGACCGCCCTGCGCGCCGAATAGACGGTGAGAAAGCGGCTCCTACTCGCGGGCCGTTTCTCGCCTACTCGCTATTCACTGGCCGCTTGACATCGAGCCTTATCTGTATATACTCAGTATATTCAGATGGACAGTTCCTTCGTCATCTCGCAATCGGACGGTCGCCCCATGTACCTGCAGATCATGGAGCAGGTGAAGCAAAAGGTGGGAGTCGGCGACTGGCCTCCTGGAGAAGAAATTCCCTCGATCCGCGCAATGGCAGTGGCGCTGCGCGTCAGCGTTATCACCGTCAAACGCGCCTATCTGGAGCTGGAACGGGAGGGCGTGATCGTGACGCAACACGGCAAGGGATCGATCATCGCTCCGGACCCAGGCCTCGCGCCGCGCCTCTACGACCGCGAGCTGGAAGACCATCTCGAGCACGCCGCGCGCATCGGCAACCTGCTCGGGCTCACCGAAGACGATCTGGCTGACCGCCTGCGCGAAGTATCGGCTCGACTCAACACCGACATCCCGGCGAAGGAGAACGCATGAACCACCTCTCCGTTCAATTCACATCAGTGAGCAAACGCTACCCGCACTTCACCCTCGACGACATCGATCTGGAACTGCCCACCGGCAGCATCATGGGATTCGTCGGCGCCAACGGCGCGGGCAAATCCACCACCATCCGCATCCTCATGGGCCTGGTTCATCAGGACCGTGGAACGGTCGAGGTATTGGGCCGCTCCATGCCCGCCGATCAGGCCACGGCCAAGCGCGACATCGGCTTCGTATCCGAAGACATGCGCCTCTACGGAACCGCCACCCTGGGCTGGCACATGGAGTTTATTCGCTCCATCTACCCCGGCTGGGAACAGCGCTACGCGGACAAGCTCCTGCATCGCTTCGACCTGAAGCCGGAGCAGAAAATCAAAGGCCTCTCCCATGGCCAGCGGGTAAAAGCCGCTTTGCTCCTTGCTCTTGCGCGCCGCCCGCGCCTGCTGGTCCTCGATGAGCCCACCACCGGACTCGATCCGGTAGCGCGACGCGAAGTCCTCGCCGAGCTCATGGCCGTCCTCATCGATGAACAGCGCACCATCTTCTTCTCCTCGCAGAACACGCTCGACGTCGAGCAGATCTGCGATCAGATCACCTTCATCGATCGCGGACGCATCATCGACTCCGCCAATAAAGAAATCTTCCTCGACCGCTGGCGCCGCGTCCGCCTGATGCTGCCGCCCGATGCGATTCTGCCGCGCCTGCCGGGGATCGTCGAAGTGGGAGGCAGCAGCCGGCTGCCCGTCCTCACCATCAACCAGTTCGATCCCGCCATGGTCGCCGCCTGCCAGGATGCGGGAGCCGCCGTCCAGGCCGTCGACGCCATGACGCTCGAAGAAATCTTCATCGCCAACGTGCAAAGCCGCAGGGAAAGCACAGAAAGCGTGGTCGCATGAACACTGCCATCGTCTGCCGCCTTATTTACAAAGACTGGTATCTCTCCCGCGCCATGATCATCGCTTCGCTGCTCGTGGGCGGCGCCACACTGGCCGCCATGGCCGCTGCCAAAGGCGCACAGCTCGCGATCATTCTCGGCATCATCGTGATGGCCACCGTCCTCATCGGGGTAGGTGCAATCCTCACTTCCACCATGGTCAATGAGAGAAAGCAGCAGACGCTGCCCTTCGTCATGACGCTGCCCATCAGCTATCTCGAGTACACAACCTCGAAACTGATCGGCAGCCTGTTGTTGTTTCTTGTGGTGTGGATCGCCATGCTCCTCGGGATGATCGCCGTCATCCTCGGCACGCCCTGGTTTCCGCATGGGCTTATCCCCTTCGTCATTCTCATGTCGGTCGAAGTCCTGGCCACCACCTGCCTCATCGCCGCCGTGTCAGTCACCACCGAATCCCAGGGCTGGATGATCGGCGCCGCGCAGTTCGGCGGTCTCGGCCTCAACGCGGTTGGCTGGTCCATCGTCCGGCTGCACGGCATAGGCTCCTCCATGACCGGCCGCCAGATCTCCTGGACTCCCACCGCCACCATCATCCTCGCGGTCGAACTCGCCGCCATCGCAGTCATGATCGGCGTCACTTTCTACGTTCAATCCCGCAAACGCGACTTCGTCTGAGCGGCGCTCACAATGGGTGGGCGCCCCTCACCGATGGGGGAGTATTTCTGATCGGAGGTCACGGGCCGAAGCCCTGAGGCCTTAGCGGAAGCCGCCCAGCAGGTAAACCACCAGCAGGATCAGCAGGATGGTGCCCAGACCTATACCGGCGCCGCCCCCGTATCCCCAGCGACTGTGGCCGTAGTACCCCCCGCCGCCACCCAGAACCACAATCAGAACGATGATAAGAATGATCAGCATGAGCCCACGCTCCTCTTTCAGGTGGATACGCCAGTCTGGCGTCCCACTAAATTGATGTTCAGTGCGACTTGGATGCGCGGCTGCTCACATTTGTCTGCACCGGCTTTTGCAATCACAGCCTGACTCTGCGATTGACGCGGTTCTGAAGTCATTGATCGCTCCCAGCCGTCCCCTTGCATTCACAGGGGAACCGTGCGAGACTTCCCATGAAACCACAGGGGAGCACATGGCATCCTCCAAACTCGACCTCTTTCGCGGCACCCTCGACGTCCTCATCCTGAAAGCGCTGGTGTGGGGCCCGATTCACGGCTACGCCATCACCAGCTTCATCCGCCATCGAAGTGACGATGCCCTGCTCGTCGAAGAAGGCACCCTCTACCCCGCCCTGTGGCGACTCGAAGAGAAAGACCTCGTCGAAGCCGAATGGGGGCTTTCGGAAAACAATCGCAAGGCCAAGTTCTACCGCCTCACCGCCGCCGGCCGAAAACGCCTGCAGCAGGAATCCCGCAACTGGGAAGCTTACGCCGCAGCTGTCGGCAAAGTGCTCGGCGCCACCACGCCCCGCGCGCCCGAGGAGCCGGCATGAGGCGCGTTCCCCTGTGGCGGCGCTATGCGCGCTTCTTCGGCGCAGATCCCGCAGCCGACGTGAAAGACGAACTGCGCTTCCACCTCGAAGCCAAAGCCGAGGACCTGATGAATCAAGGCTGGCCCGCGGACACGGCTCTCCGCGAAGCCGAGCGCCAGTTCGGGGACCTGCATGCCGTACAGCAAATCGGCGAGCGTATGGGAGGAGACATGGAGCGCCAGAGGCAAGTCCGCGATTACTGGACCGACTGCGTCCAGGATGTACGCCACGCCTTCCGCACCTTCGCCCGCGACCGCGGATTTGCCGTGGTGGCAATTCTCGTTCTCGCTCTCGGCGTCGGCGTCAACGTCGCTGTCTTCAGCGTGGTCGACGGCCTCCTGCTCCGCCCCTTGCCGTTTGCGGATTCACAAAGGCTGGTGTGGTTCAAAGGCGGCAAAAATCTCGAGGAGAAAACCCGCGCCGCCGCCGGCCTCTCCGGCGAAACCTACACCGTCGATGCATTTCAGGAATACCAGCGCAACAACCAGTCGTTTGAGGCCCTCACCAGCTATCAGACCTTTTATGGTTCGCAGGCGTACAAACTCACCGGCGCGGGCGTTCCCAAACAGGTGGCCGCCGTCGAGGTTGCCGACAATTTTTTCCCCACCCTCGGCGTCGATCCGGTTCTCGGGCGTAATTTTTCCAGAGAAGAATCGCTTAAAGGCGGCCGTCCCGCCGCTCTGCTCAGCTACTTCTTCTGGAAAAACCAATTCGCCGGCGATCCGGCCATCGTGGGCAAAGCCATCACTGTTAACGGAGCGCCCGTCACCGTGGTGGGCGTCCTTCCCGCCAGCTTCGATTTCCGCACCGTCTTCGCCCCCGGCATGAAAGTCGACCTCTTCGTGCCCGCGGTCATGGATTTCTGGCGCGGATGGGGCAACACTTTCGCCGTCGTCGGCCGCCTCAAACCCGGCGTCACCGTGGCCCAGGCCCAGGCGGAAGCCGACAGCCTCTTCCCTCATCTCAAATCGCTGCACCAGGACTGGTACGAAGATTACGCATCCACGCTCACCACCCTGAAAGACCATGTGGATGGAAAACTTCGCCGCTCCCTCGTCGTGCTTTGGTCGGCGGTCGGCATCATCCTGCTCATTGTCGGCGTCAACCTCTCCAATCTTCAGCTGGCGCGCGCCGCGTCGCGAGCCAAAGAGTTTGCGATGCGCGGCGCGCTGGGCGCGGGGCGAGGCCGCATCGTCCGCCAGCTTCTCACCGAAAGCCTCGTCCTCTCCCTTGGCGGAGCCGTGCTGGGCCTGGTCTTTGCCTGGGGCATCGTCTTCTACCTCGCCCACCAGCAATCCATCGTGTTGCCGCTGCTCAGCACCATTCGTGTCGATAGCGCCGCGCTTGCCTGGACGTTTCTCATCGCCCTGGTCATCGGCCTTCTCTTCGGTCTCGCCCCTGCCCTCAAAATCTCCGGCGCTCATCTCCAGAGCGCAATGAAGGAAAGCTCCGGCGGCATAGCCTCCGGCCGCAGCCACGAGCGCTTCCGTTCCGCGCTCGTCGTATCTGAAGTCGCGCTTGCCTGCGTGCTGCTGGTCGGCGCCGGCCTGCTGCTGCGCAGCTTCCTCCGGGTCCTCGAGGTCGATCCCGGCTTTCGTCCCGACCACGCCGCCGCCATGACGGTGGATCTGCTGCCGGCTGGCAAACCACCGGAGCTCGCCGCGCGTGTCACGATGCTGCACGCGATGATCGACCATGTCAGCACCGTGCCTGGAATTGAATCCGCCGGCATTGTCGATATGCTGCCTCTGGACCGCAACCGCAGCTGGGGCCTCGATGCGGTCGGGCGCAGTTATCCGAAAGACCGGAACGACAGCGTCTTTGTCTATCTCGCCACGCCTGGTTACATCGGCACCATGGGCATGCGCCTGGTCGCAGGCCGCGATTTCAGTTGGCAGGACACCAGCGACACCCAGCACGTCATCCTCATCAACGAAGCTTCTGCGCGCCGCGAGTGGCCCGGCGAAGACGCTGTCGGAAAAATGGCCTATGGCCCGGAGAAAAATCCCGTCCGTGTCATCGGCGTGGTCGCCGACGTTCACGAAAGCAGTCTCGAAGAGACGTCCAGCCCCGAACTCTACGTTCCCATCACCCAGAACACCGACGTCGAAGGCGCCACGCTGGTCGTGCGCACCCGGCTCGATCCTTCCGCGGTCTATCTCAGCGTCCTGAACGCGCTGCATGCCGTCGATCCGGGCCAGCCGGCCACGGAATTCCGCCCGCTCACATCGCTGGTCGACCGCTCCGTTTCACCGCGCCGCTTCTTCGTGCTGCTCGTCACCATCTTCGCCGGCCTCGGCGCGCTGCTCGCCGCGCTCGGCATCTACGGCGTCATCTCGTATTCCGTCACGCGGCAAACGCGGGACATCGGCGTCCGCATGGCGCTCGGTTCGACGCGCGGCCGCGTCCAACGCGATGTGCTCTTTAAAACATTGCGTCTTGCTGTCACCGGCATCGTGCTCGGAACCGCAGGATCGATCGCCGCCGCGCGCCTGATCGCTTCGCTCCTCTATGCCACGTCGCCCTGGGACTCGAAAACCTACGCGGCGATGCTGCTGCTTCTGATCGCCGTGGCGTTGCTTGCCGGATACCTGCCCGCCCGGCGAGCCTCACGCATCAACCCCCTGGCCGCGCTGCGCAGCCAATAGAACCGCCTCAACCGGGCCTCCAATCAGATACCGGATCGGCACAGGTCCACCCCCCTCGTCCCCGATCTGCCAGGCGTAGTCCGGCGCCGACAACCCAGCCGTCAGCTCCCGCATGTCTTCGAGCGAATAGCTGCGCAGGCACGAGAGCACGCCGTCGACCCATAGCACCGCGGGCACCACGGGCAGCACACAGTTCCAGAAGAAGCGGTCCCAGCGAAACGGCCGTGCCACCAGCGCCGATCGAAAGGCCAGCAACGGCACAGCCGTCAACGCCACCACAGTCCACGCATTCGGCCGCGCCCCTTCGAAGACAGCAATTCCTTCCCGCTGCTCGAACGCATCGGCCAGCAGCGCCCGTGCCGCTTCGGGATCGAAGTGGTGAAACGCCGAGAAAATCGTGCGGAAGCCGCGCAACTCAGGTGGCACATGCCGCGCATCGACGGGCTCCGGCCAGGAGCTGAATCCGCCGCGCGACCCTCCGTTCAGGCGGGCGTTGGGATAAAAGTCGGTCAGACAAATCGTGAGTGCGTCGCCATCGGCCACTTCCGGATACAGACCCAGCCACGGGCCTCCGCCGCCCGAGCACAGGTCCACGATGCGCTCGGAGCCCGAACGCCGCACCGCCGCGCGCAGCCGCTCTGCGATCGGATAATACGTGCGGTTCTGGTTCCACAGGGTCTCCAGCGCCTCTGTCACCAGGTCGCGGAAAAACGCTGGAAACCATGGTTGGTCGTGAATTTCAAACCAGCGCTGGCGCCGCATGTCTCATTATTTCGCGGAAATCGCAAAAGAATCCCGCGACTGCCCAGCTCAGCTCATCCATGAGCGGAAACATGAGCGAAAACGCGGTATCCTCCGTCTTTAGGGCAGACGTATAGGATTTTCCCGCAAGCCGGATCGAACCCGGTCCGCGGGCCAGGACAAAGTAAGGATGAGTTGTTTTGAAGGTCAGCTCGCCTCCTGGGTGGCGCCTGCTCGTGAAGAAACTGTGGACACGACCCGGACGATCGCCGCGCTGGTGGCCGAATACTCGACAGCGCTTTACCGCGTAGCGTTTTCCGTCACGCGCAATGCCGCCGAAGCCGAGGACGCCGTGCAGGAGACGTTTCTGCGCGTGCTGCGGCATGAATCGCGGCTGGGCGAAATTCGCGACTACCGCGTCTGGCTGGTCCGCATCGTCTGGAACATCGTCCTCGATAAGAAGCGCCGCGCTAAAACCCGCCCCGAAGGCGAGGACATTGCTGACCACGCTCGCGCCCTGCCCTCAGCCGATCGGGCCGCCGTCGACACCGTGATCTCCTCGCAGGAACACGGCCGCATCCTCGAGTTGATTGACCGTTTGCCCGCGCGCGAGCGTGAAGCTCTGCTTCTGTCTGCCGTCGAAGAGTTGACTACCGCTGAAATCGCTGCCGCCCTGGGCACGACGGAATCTTCCATTCGCTCGCGCATCTTTCGCGCCCGCAAAGAGCTGGCTCTTCTGCTCGATAAAGAAGGGATTCCGCGATGAACTCCGAAAAGATGAACGACGCTATGGGCCCCGGACAGGCTGCGATCGACGCTGCCCTGCGCAGCATCAGCTCCGCTACGCCCTCCTCAGGCCTTGAAGGCCGCATCCTCACGCGCCTCGCTGCGGAGCGCACGCGGATGGAAACCACACCGCCACGCCGGCCCCTGTTTGCGCGTCCCCTGTTTTCCCGAGTCGGTGTGTTCCCGGCGCGAGCGCTGGGCCTGATGACCGCATGCCTTCTGGGATTTGTCGTGGTCGCCGGATCGGTCAGCCACTCCCGCCACATCAAGTCCGGCCAGGGATCGGCACAGCCGCCGCTGGTATTAGCCGGCCAGGGCATCGGCGCTGCGTCAGCCGTGCATCCTGCCGCGCCCGCATCCGCTCCGGTTCCCGCGGGCCAGCCCGGCCGATCCGCCCGCCCATCGAGCCCAGGCCGCGCGCGCATCGCGCCCCACGCACGCAAAGCTCCTGGCGTTGCGGTTCCCTCGCCACCGTCGAGCCATCGTTCCGATTCTCAGAACTGACGCGCTCGCGTTACTCTGGACTGTGCGCACGGTACTGACTGCGAATCGTCTTTACACGCCTGACCATATCGTCGAACGGCCCGTTCTGGTCATTGACGACGGCATCATCACCGATGTTTCCTCTCAGTCCAATGCGGAGCTGCCTGAGGGCCGACATGTCGAGCTGCCCGAATCCACGCTGATCCCGGCCCTGTTCGACATGCACATCCATGGCTCCGGCGGCCACGATGTGATGGAGGCGACCGAATCAGCGCTCAACCATATCGGCATGTTCCTGGCGCGGCGCGGGGTGGGCGCGTATTGTGCGACAACCGTTACTGCTCCACTCGATCCCTTGCTCCGCTCGCTGAACGGCATCGCGAAATTGATGCAAACGCCGCTCGATGGCGCACGCGTGGTCGGCATTCACCTTGAAGGTCCGTTCCTTTCCCCGCACAAGCGCGGCGCTCATGCAGAAAGCCAGCTGCTCACGCCTTCCATCGCGCTGTTCGACCGCCTGTGGGAAGCTGCGGAAGGCAACATTCGCGTGATGACCATCGCTCCGGAGCTGCCCAATGCCGAGGAGACGATCGCGCATGCCTCCAGGCTGGGCGTCCGCGTGAGCCTTGGCCACAGCGATGCCAATGGCGACGCTGCTCGCGCGGGCGTGATAGCCGGCGCCGTGTCCGCGACGCACACCTTCAACGCCATGCGCCGCTTCGATCATCGCGATCCAGGCTTGCTGGGCGAGGTGCTCGGCAACGATCGCCTGTTCGCGGAAATTATCTGCGACGGTCTGCATGTCGATCCCGCCGTCGTCCGCATTTTCTGGAAGATCAAAGGTGTAGACCGCGCCATCCTCGTCACCGATGCGATGGCCGGAACCGGCATGCCCGACGGCGCTTATCGGCTCGGCGAGATGGAAGTCCGCGTGAAGAATGGCCGCTGTGTGATCGGCAACGATACGCTGGCCGGCAGCACCCTCACACTCGATCGCGCGCTGCTCAATTTCGCTCGGTTCACCGGGGCCAGTTTCACCGACACCCTGACCCTGGCAACCCGCAATCCGGCGCGCATGACCGGGCTCGACGAAGAAATCGGCGTTGTCGCCCCCGGCCGTTCGGCGGACCTTGCCGTGCTCTCGAACCGCAGCGGGATCATCGGAACCATCCTCCGCGGCGTGCCCCAGATAGGACCCTCCAGCAGCGGCTATCTCAACGGCTAGAATTCAGCGCTGGTCAAAAGATCATTGGGGCTGCGTTGCCAGTACACCCGACAGCACGCCCAGGCTGCCATCCACCGGCGGAGCATCGAGCTCGAGAATCTTAACCACAAGTGGATACACATTCACGTTCTCAAACGATTTCAATTTCACGCCCGAGCGAATGTCCGGCCCCTCCGCGTAGAAAATCGCCTTCATATCCGGCATCATGTACGGATCGAATCCGTGATTGCCGGCAGTCGGCGCTTTATCCTCGCGATCCGTTGGCGCCCTCGCCCGAATCGCATACGGTCCGCGCGCCACAATGATCGGATCGCCCTCGCGCGCATTGCCGTTGAAGTGCAGTTCCGCCGGCACATTCGCCCGGCGATACACCATGAACGCCGCATCGGCCGCCTTCAGCTTCTGATACGTCGCGTTCGCCGCCTCTTCTGTCGGCGCATACAAAAATTCACTGGTCGTGATCAGCCCATCCATGGGCGCATATTTGTCCAGATCGATCCAGCCACCCTGAATCCTCTCCATGCCGTGATCGGAAACGATGATCAGATCGATCGGCATATGCAGGGCCTTCAGATCCTCATCCAGCGTTCCCATCAGCTCATCGATGTGTTTCACGGCCTCGGCCGTCTGCGGGCTGTCCGGCCCGTACTCATGCCCCGCGTGATCCACGTTGGAGTAGTAGAGCGTGATGAAATGGGGGCGCTGTTCCGCCGGCATTTTGAGCCACGCAATCACCTGATCGATGCGCTTTTCGTCCGGAAATTTGTTGTCGAAGTGGAGATAGTAAGCCGGCCGCTCGCCGGCGATCTCCGCCTCCGATCCCGGCCAGAAGAAACAAGCGCTGCGCATGCCCTGCTTTTCCGCCAGCGACCACAGCGGCGTACCGCCATACCAGGTGCCGTCGCTGTTGGTTTTCGGATCGGTATAGGAATACCGCTCCTTGCGCGCAGGATCGTAAAACTGATTCCCCACGATGCCGTGATGCTCGGGATAAAGCCCCGTCACCAGCGTGTAGTGATTCGGAAACGTCAGCGAGGGATACGACGGAATCATTCCCTCGGGCACGCTCGCCCCGTGGGCGGCGATGGCCAGCAGATGCTTCGCTCCATATTTTTTGGCGTAGTCGTAGCGGAAGCCATCGAGCGAGACCAGGACTACGTAGTGCTTGCTCTGCTGCGCCTCGGCATTCGGCCCATGATCGACGGTGATAACCGCCTGCTGAGCCCAGGCTCCGGAGAAAAGACAAAGCAACAGCAGAGGAAGCAGCGACTTCGCACGCGCCATCGTAGACCCTCAGTTCATTTCGCGATTCAGCTTACCTGATCGACTCCCACTACAGAGCCCGCGCCGACCGGCTCGAACTCCTCGCCAATCCACTGCGTGAAGGCCTCGCTCGACTGGCTGCGGCCCAGGAAGCGCTCGACGATTTCCTTGCCCGGCATCGATCCACCCGGCTCCAGTACCGTCCTGCGATAGCGCATCGCCGCGGGTGAATCGAGCAGCGCGTGGCGCGGAAACTGCGCGAAGAAGTCCAGTGCAATCACCTTGTCGTAGAGGTAGGTGTAGTAATTCGACGAGTAGCCGGTGAGGTGCGTGAAGCTCGCATACATGCGGTTGCCCTCGATCCACTCGTAGGGCAGGAACCGCTCGTAGAGCGTGCGAAACAGCGCGTCCAGATCGAGCGTTGCGGGATCGAGACGGTGCGTCTCGAGCGAATAGGTCGTGTAGAACAGCTGGCTGCGCACCCAGTCCGCGCGTCCGAACGCACCCGCGCGATTCATGCGCAACACCAACTCCGCCGGAATCGGTTCGTTGGTTTCATAGTGCAGCGCGAAGGTCGCCAACAGCTGCGGATCACGGAAAAATTCCTCCAGCATCTGCGACGGCACCTCGACGAAGTCGCCCTCGGTGGCAATGCCGCTGATCCCCGCCCACGCCTGGCGTCCGCCCAACAGCGCGTGCATCAGGTGGCCGAATTCGTGGAAGAACGTCACCACGTCGGAGTACTGCAGCAGCCCCGGATTGCCGTCCTTCTCCTCGGGAAAATTGCAGATCAGCGCCGCCTCCGGCAGCTGCCGATCGCGAACGCCGGGAATGAGCGGATGCGCGGAGAACCACTTGTCCTTCCCCTCGCGCGGATGCATGTCGAGATAAAAACGCCCGGCCAGATCCGTTCCGTCCCAAACCTCCCACGCGCTCACCGACTCATGCCAGACATCCGGATTCTCAATGCGCTTGAACCTGACCTGGAAAAGCTTCTCCGCCGTTGCCAGCACGCCGGGCTCGACGCGCGCATAGGGAAAATAAGGACGTACCGACTGCGAATCGAAATCAAAGGCCGAACGCCGGTACTGTTCCACCCAATAGGCACGGCTCGCCGCGTCGATCTGCGCCAGGCCAGGCTCGCGCGTGCGCGCAAACTCCAGGATCATCCCGTATTCCTTCTCCGCTCCGGCCCGGGTTGCGCGATCCAGATCGTCGAGGAAGGCCTGCATGTTCGCAGCCGACTCCATCATCTGATCCACCGTCGCCAGATCGGCCCAGTGCGCAAACCCCAAAATCGTAGCAACCTCCTGCCGGATGCGCAGCAGATCGAGCAACAGCTGCCGGTTCGCAGGAAAGGCCCGCGTGTTGTACGCGAGAAACATCTTGCGCCGCAGCTCGGACGACTTCGCGAACGTCATCACCGGCAGATAATCCGGAAAACCCGTGGTCAGCGTGATTTTTTCGTCTTCGCCAGGCTGGTGCGCCTCAAGAAAATCCGGCGGCAGGCCTTCCAGCTCTTTCGCATCGCCGATGGTGACGGTATTGCCGCCCTCCTGCACATTGCGCCCAAAATTCAGCGAAGCCATTGTTGCCTGATCCTGCAGCTCCCTGATCTTCTCCCGCGTGGCATCGTCTTTATCCACGCCGGCCAGCCGATACTGCAGCAGAGTGCGGTCAAGATAATGTTTCGTCGCGGCATCCGCGCCAGTGGCGTCGATTTTGTCCAGCGCCTGATAGACATCGCGGTTGAGTGACAGCTCCACGCCCGCCTGCGAAATCTTCTGTAACAGTGCCTGTGCCGTATCGCGCACCGGCTTGTCTGGATAGACGCTGTGCATCAGGCCGGTCAGCGAACCGACCGCCGACAGCTCGGCAACCGCATCGTCGTAAGCGCGCAGCGTGTTCTCGAGCGTCCGCGGGCCCTCCACCGCGAGCAGGCAGTCAATCGCCTGACGATGCCGAGCCAGCCCGTTCTCGACCCATGTTGCAAGAGACTTCTCATCCACCGTTCCGGCACCGGCCGGATTCCAGGGATGAATCACAACAGACGAAGCAGTATCGGACATCGGCACGCTCATGAAAGCCCTCTTCAGGCAGACTAACGCACCGCGGCCTGAGGATTACAGCCGCCTGAATTCAGAAAAATGATTCGAGAATCAGCCGCCGATGGCTTCCTGCCCACGGCGCAGGGAGGCACGTGCAATTTCGCGCTCGGCGTAGGTCGGCGTGCGGCCCTTCTGACGATACAAACGCATCAGCAGACCCACATAATCGACAGCCACGCGCAGATTGGCCTTGCTGGCGCCCGCGTAGCGGCGGCCGAAGGTGAACGGCACTTCGACCACGGAATGAATCTCGGCGCGGGCCAGAATTTCCAGCAGAATTTTGAAGCCTGATTTCTGCAGCTCGATCCGATCAATGCACGAGCGGCGCAGCATGAAGAATCCCGACATAGGATCGCGGGCGCGCATGCCGGCTCTTTGTACCGGAATCGTCATCCAGATAGCGGCTCGTGAAATCAGCTTCCGCATCAGCTTCCATCCGCGCATGCAGCCGCCGCACGCATACCGGCTGCCAATTACTAAGTCGGCTCCGGCGTGGAGCTCCGCCCAGAGCTTCGGCAGCAATTCCGGCGGATGCTGCAAATCCGCATCCATCACCGCCAGCATGTCAGCATCGGTTTCATCCCAGCCGCGCAGTACGGCTCCGGCCAGGCCGCGCTCCCCCGTACGCACAATCAGGCGAATGCGCGGATCTTCGCGTGCCAACTCTGCCACAATCTCCTCAATGCCGTCACGGCTCTCGTCGTCTACTACAATCACTTCATACGAAAGATCGTAAGGATCCAGCGCAGCACGCACGCGGCTGAGCAGCGGCCGAATATTGATGGATTCGCGGAGGGTGGGAATGATGAGAGCCAGCGCCGGCGCGCATGGAACCGCTTCGCACAATTTCGCTTTGTCCCCTTTCCCGGTCAAGGGAAGGGGCTCCCTGTTGCGGGATTCCATGGTGTTCTTGAAAGACGCGAAAAGACCTTGAAAAGTTGTGGTCAATACAAAAACTTCATCCTGCTGTTCTCGTTTAGCGCTGCAGCACTGCTCGTGGAAGGATACCACCCCGGAGTAGAGGATGATGCCGTTTACCTCTCCGCCATCTTACGGCGGTTACATCCCGCCCTTTACCCCCACGACTTTCAGCTGTTCACGCGGCAAATGCAGGCTAGTGTTTTTGACCGGCTCATGGCCGGGTGGGTGAGCATTACCCATATCCCCGTACCGCTATCGGAGATGCTGGGCCAGTGCCTGACCGCGTTTTGCCTGTTGTGGGCCTGCTGGGCGCTCGCGCGGCGCTGCTTTTCCACGGCGGCTGGACAGTGGGCCGGCGTCGCCCTGGTCGGCGTGCTTTTCACCCTTCCCGTTGCGGGAACCGCGCTCTACATCTTCGACCAGTACCTGCATCCGCGCGCCATCGCGACCGCCCTCATCCTGTGGGCGGTTCTTTTGGTTTTGGATCGCCGCTTCGTCCCGGCTTGTCTTCTCCTTGTTGTGGCGGTCGTGATGCATCCCATCATGGGCGTCTTTGGCGTCTCGTATTGCACCATGCTATGGATTGCCGGCGCCCGGACCCGGAGCGCTCTCGACCAACCCCATCCCGCCGCCATGGCCTTTGGCATCGCGCCGGTGTGGATCTTCGAAGGTCCTTCCGCCGCATGGCGCCAGGCGCTTGACACGCGCGACTACTACTTCATCGGCCGCTGGACCTGGTATGAGTGGCTGGGGGCGATTGCGCCCATTTTCATCCTGTGGGCCATGACTCGCTATGCCCGCCGCGCCGATCGTTCGACCCTGGCGCGGCTGGCGGGAAGCGGCGCCTTCTTCGCGGTATTCCAGCTCGCGGCCGCCTGTGTTGTGTTGCTTACGCCTGCGCTCATCCGCCTGACCCCCATGCAGCCCATGCGTTATCTGCATCTGGTCTACATCTTTATGGCGCTGCTCGGCGGCGGACTGATTGGAGAGAAGCTCCTCCGCGGCCATATTTGGCGCTGGGTTGCGCTCTTTCTGCCTCTTGCTGTGGGCATGTTTGTCGCGCAGCGGTCGCTGTTTGCGGGGACCGAACACATCGAACTGCCGGGTGTCGCCTCGCACAATCCGTGGCTGCGCGCTTTTGCATGGGTGCGCGGGAATACCCCTGTCGATGCTTACTTCGCGCTCGATCCGTATTACATGGAGATCCCCGGCGAGGATTATCACAGCTTTCGAGCGCTGGCTGAGCGCAGCGAACTGGCCGATGCGGTGAAGGATGCGGCCGTCGCGACCCAGGTCCCGGACATCGCCGCGGTTTGGCAGCAGCAGACTCAGGCTGCGGCCGGATGGCGGCATTTTCAGAGGCAGGATTTTTTGCGACTCCAGCAGGAATTTGGCGTCAACTGGATCGTTGTGCAGGGTCCTGGCATCGCAGGCCTCGATTGTCCGTATAAAAACGAGGCCGTTGCGGTCTGCCGAATCCAATAAGTAACCACTACGGCTACAAAATCTTCTTCCCAAACGCCGATGAGATCAATTCCACCGCCAGATCGGCGGTGCGGTTGTGCTCATCGATGACCGGATTCACCTCAACCACTTCGAGCGCCACCATCCGGCCGTGATCCGCGATGATCTCCATCGCCAGATGCGCCTCGCGATAGGTCGCGCCGCCGCGCACCGGCGTGCCCACCCCCGGCGCATCTTCCGGGTCGATCCAGTCCATATCGAGCGACACGTGATAGCCTGCGGTCCCACGTCCAGCCGCGCGCAGAGCCTCTTCCATCACTGCGCGCATTCCGCGTTCGTCGATGTCGCGCATGGTGTACACCTCGCTGATGCCGGCACGGCGGATGTTTTCCTTTTCCGCAGGATCAATGTCGCGCACCCCGATCAGCACCGCGTTCTCCGGCTGGATTTTCGGCGCCCATCCCAGAATGTTCGCCAGTGGACTCGGCTCGAGGCCCACCAGCGCCGCAAACGGCATCCCATGCACGTTGCCGCTCGGCGAACTGGCCGGCGTGTTCATATCTGCATGCGCGTCAATCCAGATCAGCCCGATTTTCTGGTTCTGCTTGCGGTAAAACTCCGCTACGCCAGAGACGCTGCCCGCCGCAACCGAATGGTCCCCGCCCAGAATCACCGGCGTCATCCCCTCGCCCAGCGTCTTCAACACCATTTCCGCCGCGCGCGTGCAGGTTTCCGTAATTTCCTTCAGATAGCGCGCGCTCTGGTCGCCGGACGATTTCGTCTCCGCAATCGCCACGCTGATGTTGCCGCCGTCGCGTACCTCATGCCCCAGCGCCTCCAGCCGCGCCTCAAGGCCGGCCACGCGCACCGCGGAGGGTCCCATATCGACGCCGCGGCGCGACGCGCCCAGATCGAGCGGCACACCGATGACTTTGATCTTGCGTGGAGGCAACGTCTGCACGCCGCCATAAACGGGCGCAGGAGCAAGGACAGCAGCCGGCGATCCGGGCTGCAAAGATGTTTCCGTCGGTCTTGGCATAAGAGAGTTATGGGTAGATGCGATTCAGCGTTCGGGCAAAGGGGATCGTCTCCCGCACGTGATCGAGTCCGCAAATCCATGCCACTGCGCGCTCGATGCCCATGCCAAAACCCGAATGCGGAACCGAACCGTACCGCCGCAGATCGAGATACCACTGGAAGGCATCGATTGGCAACTGGTGATCCTCAATGCGCTTTTTCAGCAGGTCGTAGGAGTGGATACGCTGCGATCCGCCGATCACTTCGCCGTAGCCTTCCGGCGCCAGCACGTCGACGCACAGCGCGTACTTCGGATCGTCGGGATCGGGCTCCATGTAAAACGCTTTCACGGCGGCAGGATAACGATGCACCATCACAGGGCGATCAAACTGCGATGAGATATACGTCTCATCAGGCGACCCAAAGTCGTTGCCGTACTCAAACGGCTGCTCCATCAAACCCTTCGCATGCGCGTCGTTCAGCATTGCCGCGGCTTCGTCATAGCGCAGCCGCGGGAACGGAGGCTTGATCGCCTCAAGTTTCGCCATGTCGCGGCCGATGGTCTTCAGCTCCGCAGCGCGCTTCTCCAGAACCTTCGCGACGATGGCGCTGATGAAGTTTTCGGCCAGGCCCATCAGGTCGTCGAGATTGGCGAAGGCCCATTCGGGCTCGACCATCCAGAATTCGGTCAGATGGCGGCGGGTCTTCGATTTTTCCGCGCGAAACGTCGGTCCGAAGGAGTAGACCTTGCCGAGCGCGAGCGCTGTGCTCTCGATATAAAGCTGGCCGCTCTGGGTCAGGTACGCCTCGTCGCCAAAATACTCCACGGGGAAGAGCGTGCTGGTGCCCTCGCAGGCTGCGGGCGTCAGAATCGGCGGATCGGTCAGAACGAATCCGTTGTCGTCAAGGAAATCCCGGGCCGCTTTGATGATCTCCGCACGAATGCGCAGGATGGCCGCCTGTCGCGGGGTGCGGATCCACAGGTGCCGATGCTCCATCAGAAAATCGGGGCCGTGTTCCTTCAGGGAAATGGGGAACGGATCGTCGGCGGGAACTTTCTGCAGGACCTCAATGTTTTCGACGTCTAATTCGTAACCGCCGGGCGCACGTTTGTCGGCGCGCACTTTGCCGGTGACGATCACCGACGACTCCTGGGTCAACCCTTTGATCGTCTCAAAGACTTCCGGCGTCACCGCCGCCTTCGGCACAATCCCCTGAATCGTTCCGCTCCCGTCGCGGAAGATGGGAAACAGCAGCTTTCCGCTCTCGCGCAGGTTATACAGCCACCCGTGCAGTGTTACCGCCTGCCCTTCGTGCTCGCCGATGTGCGCAATCGTCGAAAGAGGAGCCTTTGTCGCCGTCTCCGTTACAACTTCCGCAGTTTCGTCTGCCATAACCGCCTCTTACTTCTTCTCTGCCGCATCCATCTTTTCAAACGCCCGCTTTGCCTTTTCGCCAACCACTTCGACGGATTCGCCCAGCGAGTAGTGAATCTCCAGCATCCCGGCCGGTGTTTGCGGCGCCGCTTTCAAACCACCCAGCGTGTCGTCCCAGTCGATCGTCCCGTCGCCAGGCCAGAGGTGCGCGTCCTTGTCGCCCTTGTTGTCGTGCAGATGCGCGGAGCGAATATGCGCGTTGAGTTCGGACAGGGCTGCCGGCACACCGTCGCCCAGATTCGCATGGCCCACATCGAGGCACACGCCGATGTCCCGAAAATGACCAGAAATCAGGATCTCCACCAGATGCGCCGGCCGCGCCACATCGCTGTTCAGATTCTCCACCAGCACCTTGACGCCAAGCGGGCTGGCAAAGGCGCGCAGATGCTCCAGACCGCTGATCGAATGCTCCAGCGCCCGCGGTCCCCACGTATCTTCGCGCTCCCCGAGATGCAGAATCAGAAACCGGAAAGGCAGCTGCTCCGCCACTTCGAGCGCGCGCTTGATCTCGTCCATCGCATCGATGCGGCGGCTCTTCTCCGGATGGATGACGTTGACCGCTGGCCCGCCGCCGCGTCCCATCTCCGCATCGGAGTAGAGCGGCGCGTGCATCGAAAAAGCTTCAACAGGATTCGCGCTGAACCACTCCGCCATCTCGCGAATATGCGGACGGCTGGTGTAGTCGAAGTGCTGGCGCGCGGCAAACAACTCCACGCCCTGCGCCCCGGCGCGGGCAAAGACGTCCAGCAGCCCAGGATGCAGCCGATGGTTGAGAAATACGTGCGACGAAATGGCCTTCAGCATGGATGAGAACCAGGGAACGGTTGTTCCTCTATCTTCTCACCCCGCGTTTATGGGCGAGCGGAGTCATCAATCGGCGCTTCGATCCGCGTGCCCTGGTGGAAAATCATCTGCCAGCGGCCATCGCGCAGAATCCAGAGGGAACTGCGGCGCGAGGCGAGCCCGGGCTGGGCTGGATCCTCACGCCGAATCTCGCGATACGTGACGAGAGCAACGCCGGGAGCCAGCGTTTGCTGGGCCAGGTCTGTCATTTCGATTCGTGCCGCCGGCTCGTTGGCCAGCAGGTCGAGGATTAGCGCCCGATCGCATGTCCGGCCGGACAGGCTGATCATGACAAAAGTGTCACCCAGCAGGGCCTCGACCTGACCACGGTCGCGTCGGACTTCCGGCTGCGTGAAGCGCTCTTCCAGCTCGCGCGGCTCCGCATTCATCGAACAGTAGATCCGACGGCCTACTCGGCCGCCGTCTCCTCGCCCTTTACAGTTACGCTGATGTGCGCTGTCACTTCGCGATGCAGCTTGACCGGGACGTGAAACTCTCCGGTCGACTTCAGCGGCTCGTCCAGCTGCACTTTGCGGCGATCGATGTTGAAGCCCTTGTCCGTGAGCCCCTGCGCGATGTCGCCCGAGGTGACCGATCCGAACAGATGATCGCCCTCGCCGACCTTGCGAACAAAAACCAGCGCGACCGTGTTGAGCTGCGTCACCAGCTGCTCGGCCTCCGCCTTTTCCTTCGCGGAACGGCGCACCGCCGAAGCCTTCATCTGCTCGATCTCGGAGCGGTTGGCCACCGTCGCCTCTTTGGCGAGCTTCTTCGGCAGCAGGTAGTTGCGGGCGTAACCGTCGGCGACCTTCACTACATCGCCGCGGTGGCCGAGATTCGAGACGTCTTCTCTGAGAATCACTTCCATTGCTTATCTCCAGGGCTCAGAGCACAGAGCTCAGAGCGCAGTAGCGGGCGGCGATTCGCGGGTTCAGGCGCGATCGACCCCGAGTAAAACTAGAACCGAGCTGCAAACGGCAGCAGAGCGATATTCCGCGCCTGCTTAATTGCCTTCGTCAGCCGCCGTTGGTGCGTGGTGCACACGCCGGTCAGGCGCCGCGGCACAATCTTGCCGCGCTCGGCCACGAATCCCTGCAGCAGCCGCACGTCGCGGTAGGGGATCGCGTCAATCTTCTCGGTGCAGAACTTGCAGACCTTCTTGCGGCGGAAAAATTTCCGTCCGCCAGGACCGCCCGGCCCGCCAGGACCGCGTCCGCCAGGGCCCGAAGGCCGTCCTGAGGGTCCGTCCGGTCGCGAAGAGGGTGTTGATGTCGTTGCTTCGTCTGCCATTTTTCATTCCTCCGGCTCCGCCACTCACGGCAGGGAGCCTCAATCTCAAAAAATCCAAAAGCGTACCGAACGCGTTTAGGCGCTGGCCTGAGTCGCTGTTTCCGTAGTCTCCGCTGCAGGCGCCGGTTCTGGAGCCGCCGGAGCAGCCGCGGGAGCAGGAGCAGCAGGCGTTTCCACTGCGGCGGGCGGCGGCGCCACCGGCATCGCGCTCACCTTCTTCTTGGTCGCGCGGATCGCCCTGACCTTCGCCAGGCGCTTCTCTTCTTCATCCATGCGCACGGTGATGAACTTAATCACCGGTTCTGAGACGCGCAGGCGGCGCTCCAGCTCGGCAATCAAGGTGCCATCGGCGTCGACCGTGAGCAGCACATAATTGCCGTCGTTGAACTTCCGCACCGTGTACGCCAGCTTTCGCTTGCCCCACTTTTCAGCCGAGCGCACCGCCCCGCCGCCATTGGTCACCGTCTGTGTCAGCGCGGCGATCAGCTTGTCCACATCTTCGTCAGCCACGTCGGGCCGCACGATAAACATCACTTCATAGAAACGTTGGATCATCTTTGCTTCTTCCTTCCGGACCTTCAGGTCCGGCAACAAAATTCGCTTCCATCTGTCTACTTCTCCGCCGAACCGTTTCCTGATTCTTCCGGATCGCGGCGGTTGAACTCATTCATGGCGACCGTAATGCCTTTGGCCACCACAGTCTCCACGGCGCGCGCTACCCGATCGAGCACGGGATCGATCGCCGTCAAATCTCTTTTGCCCATCGGCGTCAGCAAATAATCTTTACCGCGCCGAAAAGCTTCTTCCTTCACTCCCGGCTCGGGTCCAACCCCGATCCGGATTCGCCACCACTCATCCGTCCCCAGCCCGCCGGAGACCGAACGGGCTCCGTTATGGCCTGCCGGGCTGCCACGCTCCCGAATCCGTAACTTCCCCAGTGGCAAATCCAACTCGTCGTACAGCACCAGCAGGTTTCCGGGAAGCTCGGTGTCCAGTTCGTCCACCAGATCCCCAACCGAAAGCCCGCTCAGGTTCATCCAGGTCTCCGGCTTGGCCAGGATCACTTCCCGGCCCGCCATCTGCACCCTGGCCGTGAGCGCGCGGCAGCGGCGGTTGACCACTTCCACGTTGTGCTCACCGGCGATCCTGTCAATCGCCAGAAACCCCGCGTTGTGCGGCGTGAACTGGTACTCGATGCCAGGATTCCCAAGCCCGACCACCAAAAACACGCCGCCCGACACTTACTTCTTGCCGCCCTTGTCGCCCTTCTCGGCGGCCGGCGCAGCAGCCGCGCCTTCCGCGGCATCCTGCTTGCCCTTCTTCACCACTTCCGGCTCTGCAGGAGTGGCTGTGGCTGCTGCAGCCTCGGCGTCCGGCGTTGCCACCACTTCTTCCTTGATCGAAACCACGTGCGCAACCGGCTTGTCTTCCGCCGTCAGGAACTTGAGCTTGCCCGTATGCGGAAGATCGGAAACGCGCAGCACCGTGCCAAAGGTCAGGCTCGAAACATCCACGGTAATGCTGTTCGGAATATCGCCCGGCAGGCACTCGATTTCCACTTCGCGCAGCATCTGGTCCAGAATGCCGCCCTCCGTCTTCACGCCGATGGGAACGCCGGTCAACTGGATCGGCACTTCCACACGTATCGGCTTGTCGAGCGCAATGCGCTTGAAATCGATGTGGATCAGCTTGCCCTTGATCGGCTCGTACTGCCAGTCGACAATCATCACCTTTGCCGTTGCACTGCCTACGGCCAGATCGAAAATCGAGTTGTGTCCGGTTTCCGAATGCAGAATCTTCTGGATCTGTTTCGGATCCACTTCCACGGCAACAGCCGGCTCAGCCGCTCCATACACCACGGCGGGCACTTTGCCCCTCACACGTACGCGGCGTGCTGCATTCTTGTTGAACTTGCCCTCGCGGGGCACGGCGGTAACGGTTTCCTGACTAATCATGTCCTTCTCCTTCGGGCACGGTGAACCAGCTCTTTGCTGTCAGCCATTCGCTTCCGGCTTCCTGCTCGCTCTGGCGATCCCGCTCCCTTCTGTACGTCTCGTCTCGCAACAAGCCGCCATTATTGTTTTGCAGCTTAGCCCCTGGCTACCGGCTGCCCTTTAGCTGAACAACGAGCTCACGCTCGTCTCCATGTGAATGCTCAGGATGGCCGCGCCCAGCAGGCCCGCCACCGAAAGCACTTTGATCTTGCCCGACTCCTTCAATGCCTGCGCCTCATCGCGCAACGGGATCGAATCTGTCACCACCAGCTGCTCGAGTTTCGAATTGGTGATGCGATGAACCGCTTCGCCCGACAGCACCGGATGCGAAGCGCCTGCATACACCCGCGTCGCGCCCTTTTCCAGCAGCGTATCGACGGTCTTCACCAGCGTTCCCGCTGTATCGATAATGTCGTCGACGATCAGGCACGTCCGTCCGCGCACATCGCCGATCACGTTCATCACTTCCGTCACATTGATGTCGGTGCGCCGCTTATCGACGATGGCCATAGGTACACCGAGCTTGGTGGCGATGAAACGGGCGCGCTCCACGCCGCCGGCGTCCGGCGAAACCACGGTCAGATCGGGCAGGTTGAGCTCGCGAAAATATCCGATCATCACCGGGCTGGCGAACAGGTGGTCGACCGGAATATTGAAGAAGCCCTGAATCTGCGCCGCATGCAGATCCATAAACAGCGCCCGATGCGCACCGGCCGTGGTCATCAGATCCGCGACCAGCTTCGACGAGATCGCCACGCGAGGGCGATCTTTGCGATCCTGTCGCGCATATCCGTAATACGGCACCACCACGGTGATCCTTCCCGCCGACGCGCGCTTCAGCGCATCGATCATGATCAACAACTCGATCAGGTGCTGATCCACCGGCCAGCAGGTCGGCTGCACCACAAAAACATCCGCACCGCGCACGTTTTCCAGCAACTGAAAATAAACTTCGCCATCCGCAAACCGCGTCATCCGGGTCTCGCCCAGCGTGACCCCGATGTGCTTGCAGATCGCCTCCGCCAGCTCCCGATTCGCCGTGCCCGAGAACACCTTGAATCGCCGGTCTTCGTTCGATACCCGTGAACGCCGCGCCTGCGGCTTTCCTTTTGCGTTTCCGTCTGCCTGAGCCCCCGCCAGATTCGGCGTGGCCGCCTCCACTGCTTCAATCGTGTCCGTCATCACAAGATCCTCCAGGCTGGTTTGCGTGGCATCCTGCTATCGTTGCGGCGATCTTTTGCCGGGCCCCATTACAAATTCTGGCTGGGCGACCAGGATTCGAACCTGGACAAAGTGCTCCAAAGGCACTTGACCTACCATTAGTCGATCGCCCAGTACGAAAAACTTCCTGCGAATCCCGCTCTCGACTTACTCCCGCTGACTTGCTGACTCGCTAACCTGCTAACTCGCTCGTTCACTCCATCATCGTGCGCCAGTATTCTTCGCGCGGCAGCGTCCTCGTCCGCAACGATCGAATACCCGCTTCGCCCAGCCGAACCTCTGCCGCATCCGCCGCGGCCGCCGTTCCGTACAGCCCGAACAGGGCCGATCCGGAGCCGGAGAGCGCCGCATAGACAGCCGCATCCTCAGGGTTGCCGGAGCCCGCCAGAATGCGCTTGATATTTCCGAGAGAGGGATACTGCCGGAAGACGACCTCTTCAAAGTCGTTTTCGATCCCGGTTCGGACAAGCGCAAGAAGCGGATTCACCGTCTTCCCGGCCAGGCCTTCGCTAAAAGCGAAGACACCGGAGGAGTGCGCGCCAACCCCGGCAGACGTTTCCTCCGGAGGCCTCGGACTCAACACCGAGGCGAGAGCTCGACTCAACGTAGTTAGTCTATCGGAGCCGGTATCTGCGGTCAATGCAGCACTTGCTCCAGGAGCCGGATGAACGATGCCCGGCGTCGTGTTTCCGGCGCCTGCCCCCTGTAAACTGCTCCCTGTAACCTGCATTTCGTCCCAGTCCCGGTAAGCCTGCGGGGTTGAGACCCCCACCTCCGGCAGCGCCAGCACACATTCCGTCGCGGGAATATCCGCGAGCGGGGAGACCTGCTCGCCGCGTCCCACCCCGAGCACCGCCCCGCCAATCAAAAACAACGGCACATCGGACCCCACGAGCGCTCCCATGCGCAGCTTTTCCTGGCCCGGAAGCGGGGCAATCCCGGCCCGTTCCAACTCCAGCTCCAGTGCAATCAGCGCCGCAACGGCGTTTGCCGACCCAGCCCCGATCCCGCCCTGCACCGGCAGCCGCTTCTCAATATGAATATGCACTTCGGCCGGAACTCCCAGCGCATCAAGCGCACGCTCCACCATCTTCCAGGCCGTATTGCCATTGTCCGTGGGAACCCGGTCGTCGTTGCTGGTCAGCCGCAGGCTTGTTTCCGTCGCCGTCCGCGCCTCGACGGTGACCAGGTCATGCGCCTCGAGTGTCTGATAGCAGCTCGTGAGCGCATGAAAGCCGTCGGCGCGGGTCGGCCCGATGGCCAACCCCAGATTGATTTTTGAAAATGAACGAACGGTCGTCGCCACGTTCCGATTGTAGGGGACCAGCTAAAAAGCGGGCAGCGGAAGAACGGTCAGCGGAAAGCCGAAGTCGTTGGCCACCTCTCAAGTCTGACAGGCCGACCGCTTTCTAGCGGCCCGCTTTATAGCTTCCTAGAGAATGTACCGCGACAGATCCTGGTTCTTCACAATGTCCGCCACCATCTGGCGCACGTATTCGGGATCGATCACCATCACCTTCTCCGTCCCGTTCGCGGTCTCGCGCTCGATCACCGGCAGCGGCGCCTTCGTTCCTTCGCCCACCGCGGCCAGTTCGACGACCGTGCTCTGATTCTTCGGCTCTCCCTTGGGCGGTGTGCGCGTGAGGTCCGGCGCAGAGAAGCTGATCTCGTCCAACACCTTCTCCATGATGGTATGCAGACGCCGCGCGCCGATATTCTCCGTGCCCTCGTTCACCTTGAACGCGAACTGCGCCATCTCTTCGATGGATTCCGGCGTGAACTCCAGCTTCAGCCCTTCGGTCTCAAGCAGCGCCGTGTATTGCCGCACCAGCGACGACTTCGGCTCGGTCAGAATCCGCACGAAATCTTCTACTGTGAGCGACTGCAACTCCACGCGGATCGGAAAACGCCCCTGCAGTTCGGGAATTAAATCGCTGGGCTTCGATACATGGAACGCCCCCGCCGCGATGAAGAGGATGAAATCCGTCCGCACCATGCCGTAGCGCGTGTTCACCGTTGTGCCTTCGACGATGGGCAGAATGTCGCGCTGCACACCTTCGCGCGAAACGTCGGGGCCGTGCCCGCCCTCGCGCCCGGCAATCTTGTCGATCTCGTCGAGGAAAACGATGCCGGATGTTTCCACCCGCTCCACGGCCAGCCGCGTCACCTGATCCATATCGATCAGGCGGCCTTCTTCTTCCTGCACCAGGTATTCGAACGCGTCCGAGACCTTCATCTTCCGCTTGCGGGTCCGCTGCCCAAAGATGTTCGGCAGCATGTCCTTCAGGTTGACGTCCATCTCCTCCACGCCCTGGTTGGAGATGATCTCGAAGGACGGAGAATTTCTCTCGCGCACATCGATCTCCACCATGCGTTCGTCGAGCTTGCCTTCGCGGAACTGCTGGCGCAGTTTCTCGCGCGTGCGATGGTGCGAGTCGCCGGCGCCACCGGCCGGAGGCGGTAGCGCAATGGCGTTGCCCTCGATAGTCGGCGGAGTCCCCGCCGGCGTCGATCCAGCCGCGGGCTGCGCGGGAGCGGGCAGCAGCACATCCAGCAGCCGCTCCTCCGCGTTCATCTCCGCGCGATCCTCAACCTCTTCGAGCTTCTCCTCCCTCACCATGTCGATGGCAATCTCCACCAGATCGCGCACAATGGAGTCGACGTCGCGCCCCACGTAGCCGACTTCGGTGAACTTTGAGGCTTCAATCTTCAGGAACGGTGAATTGGTCAGCTTGGCCAGCCGCCGCGCTATTTCTGTTTTGCCCACGCCCGTGGGTCCGATCATGATGATGTTCTTGGGCATGATCTCGTCCGCGAGATCGGGCGTCAGTTTTTGCCGGCGCATGCGATTCCGCAACGCAACTGCCACAGCGCGCTTTGCCGCCTTCTGCCCCACCACATACTTGTCCAGCTCCGCGACAATCTCCCTGGGCGTCAGCTCTTCGAGCGACAGCTCCTGGTCTTCCGCGGTGCCCGGTAAATAAATTGCCATCGAATCCTGCTCCCCGTCGTTTGCTGACTGTCTTTCAGCCAACCGCTTCTTAGCTGACCGTTCTTTAGCTCTTAGCTACTGACTGCTCCCGTCAGCTCTTCAATCGTGATCCGGTCGTTGGTGTAAATGCAGATTTGCCCTGCGATCTTCAGCGCCTTCTCGGCCATATCGCGCGCGCTCATCTCCGTGTTCTCCATCAGCGCCCGCGCCGCCGCCAGCGCATACGATCCGCCGCTGCCGATCGCCGCAATCCCCTCATCCGGCTCAATCACGTCGCCCGATCCGCTGATCAAAAACGTCTGGCTCAGGTCCGCCACCACCAGCAGCGCTTCGAGGCTGCGCAGCATCTTGTCGGTGCGCCAGTCCTTCGCCAGTTCCACGGCCGACCGTCCCAGGTTCCCGGCATACTGTTCCAGCTTGTTCTCAAAGCGGCTGAAGAGCGAAAACGCGTCCGCCGTCGATCCGGCAAAGCCGGCCAGAATCTTGTCCTGATAGAGTCGGCGAATCTTCCGCGCTGTGTGTTTGAAGACCGCTTCGCCCATGGTCACCTGGCCATCGGCCGCCATGACCACGCTCGTCCCGCGCCGCACACAAATCACGGTCGTCGAGCGTATACGAACCCTGCCCGGCGCCTCAGAACCGCGACCGGCCCCTCTGGCTCCCTGCGCACTGACGGAAAAACGACCGCCCGAAGCGGCCGTTTTATCAAACCTGCGTTTCGACATGTCTTCAGCGAGTATAACGCAGCCGATAGTTACTCCTGGTGCGCGTAAAGCGCTGTTTTCTCAGGCGCAAATCCACTCCATCTGAGCTATCCTGCAACTGTCGGCGCTGTCAGCCCCTCTCATCGGAGCAATCGAGATGTTCGGCCTCTCTCTGCACGATCCCCGCGTGATCGGGACGATTGCAGGCGCGGTTGTATGCGTCGGCGGCGTAACCGCATGGCTCGTCCTGCGCCGGCGACCCACCGCCGAAGAAATTGAGCGCGAGCGCCGCGCGCAGCTGGTTCGCTCCGGCCGCATCATCGACGGCACCATCCTCGATATCTCCGAGATCGAAACCCCGGCCGAACCCGATCATCCCCGGGAAATCAGCTTCATCCTCTACAAATACGAAATTGGCGGGGTCGCCTACGAGTGCTCCCAGGAGGTGACCGCGCTGCGCGACTTCGTAAACCCCGCGGAGCTGCGCCTCAGCTTTCCCTGCTCCGTCCGCTACGACATCCACCGCCCGGAAAACAGTATCGTCGTGGCAGAAAACTGGAGCGGGCTCCGCACCACCGCCGAGTCCGTGCCCACGCGCCCCATACTGCAACGAGGCAAATCCCGCAGCTCGGCTCCCGTTCGGTAGAGTCACCAAAGCGGAGCGGTATCCAAGCATCAAAATCCAGTGACATGCCCATTGTCAGCATTGAAACGGTTACACATTGTCATCGCTCAGCACCGCTCCGGTTCACGCGCTTCGATGAGGCTCAGGCTTCGGCCATTTTCATCTGCGCGGCGCTTTTCATTTATGCGGAGCGGGACGGAAGCTATCTCGTGCGCGCGGCCTTCTGGAAAAGGCCGGCGGAATTCCCTTCACCCGCCGTCCTCACCAATGAGGGTTACACGCATGGCAGGATGATCGGCCAGGTGGAGCGAGCCATTGTCGTTCTGATCGTCATGGGCGGCAACCCTGGAGCGCTGGCGTTCTTCTTCGCCGCCAAGGACTGATTCGCCCGCGCGAACTCGAAGAAAGAGCGCGCGTGGACTACCTGCTGCTCGGATCTCTCATCAGCTTTCTCATCGCTCTCGTTGCCGGACTCGTCCTCCAGAAAACCGTCGCGATCTTATGGAAATGAGTTTCGCCGCATCGCTGAGCAGCGCCGCGATAAACTGAACCTGTATGCATGTTCATGGCGCCAGCACAGCGGCCATGCAGCGGGTGCTGCGCCTTTCCCTCATCGCTACCATCGCCTACGTTGGGCTCACGCTCATCGCCGGGCTGCACGCCCACTCGCTGGCCCTGGTTTCCGAAGCCGGACACAACGCCTCCGACGCCCTGGCCATCGTGCTCTCTTTTGTCGCGGTCTGGTTCCAGACCCGTCCCGCGACCGACAAAAAGACCTTTGGCTACCAGCGCGCCGGCGTTCTGGCCGCGTTCCTCAATGCGCTCACCCTGATCGTCATCTCCGGCTGGATCGCCCTCGAAGCCCTCCATCGCTTCAGCACCCCTACGACGGTGCAGCCGCGCATCATGATGTTCGTCGCCGCTGCCGGCGTTCTGATGAACGGCCTCATCGCCGCGATGCTGTGGCGCGTGAGCCACGACGTCAACATCCGCAGCGTATTCATCCACATGCTCGGCGATACGCTGTCGACCGCCGCGGTCATCGTGGGCGGCTTCGCGATCCTGCTGACCGGGCGCACCTGGATCGACCCCGCGCTCTCGCTCGCCATCGCCGCGCTCATCCTGTGGTCGTCGATTGCCATCGTGCGCGAGACGCTCAACATCCTGCTTGAAGGGACGCCCCGCGGCATCTCCCTGGTCGAAATTCGCGAAACCCTCGCCACCATTGAAGGCGTCGAAGATGTGCACGATCTGCATTGCTGGAGCCTGGGTTCGAACATGCACGCCCTCTCCAGCCATGTCACCATCGCCGACATTCCGCCGTCAGAGAGCAACCTGATTCTGGAACGGATCAACGGCGTGCTCCGCGAGCGCTTCCGCATCCATCACACCACTCTGCAGTTTGAGCATGTGATCTGTGAAGTGGCCCACGGATGCCTGGTTGCGGTAGAAGACCAGGAACACGACCACCACCACGGCCACGTGCACTAGACCGGACGTCTACCCGGCTTTTTGCTCTTCTTCCTCGATGGGTTCATCCGGCGCACACCGGGCCGAACCGCTGGGAGAAATGCCCACCATGGCTGCGGCTTTCTTCACCAGCTCCGCCGGTCCGGCGGAGACAAACTCTTCGTCCCCGGTGCCCAGCGGCAGGCGATCGCACCCCTCGGCCAGCGCGAGAATTTTTGTGGGCGATGCAAGGGCGTGGATAAACTCCACCATCGCGCGGCACTCCTCATTGGTCAGCGAGTAGCACACCAGTACCAAATCGAAGCGCTGTGCGGAGAGAAGCCCCATCGCTTCCGGTACGGAGTTTGCCGTCTTCACATCGAAGCATTTTTCCAGGATGAGTCGCCGGGTCCGGTTCAGGACGAAATCATGCCCCACACACAGCAACTCAGGCTTGCCGTTCATGTCTGCGCGTTGCCTCGCTCCAATGAATTTCGATCTGGTTCGCGCACTCCCATCGGGATCGCTGCAATACGTCAAACACCGCCATTCGGCGAAAGTGGTCTTTATCGACAGTTTCGGGGGAAAACCATACCCCTAAAATGCATCCCAAAATATGGCCTCAGGACTGGCGGAAAGATAGCCGGTTTCGCTCGACGGAGTCGGTCTAATACCGAACATATCTGTCTGATAGCGAACATAAAAATTCGGCTTTAGTTCATATAATCCGCAAATCTAAAGTCCCCAGGTCTTTTCTTCAGCGACAACGACTTTTTGCCGGATTCGGCACACATTGTCTTGGCTTCTGAAGCAGACGGGAGAATATGGGCCAAAGTATCGATAACTTATTTCTGGAGTCGCTTCCGCAGCCGTATCGAAGTACCTTCCGTTCCCGACTGGAAGAGTTTTCTCTCCCGGCAGGAACCGTTCTCTACGAAGCCGAACAAGTCCCTCGTTACGCGTTTTTCATCACATCCGGCCTCGCTTCCAAAATGGTTTCCATGGCCGACGGCCGCAGCTCCGAAATTGGGCTCACCAGCAGCGAAGGCGTCGTTCCCTGCTATCACCTTCTGGGTGGCGAACCCACGGGTCCGGCGCGCTGCGTCGTTCAAACGCGGGTCAAAGCCTTCCGCATGCCGTTTGTTGAGCTGCTGAAAGAAGTCGAGCGCTCCGAGCCGCTGCGCCTGCTCGTAATGAAATGCGCGCAACGCCGCAGCATGATCCTTTCGCAGCTCACCGCCTGCAACCGGCTGCACGATGCCGAAGAACGGCTGGCGCGCTGGCTGCTCACCGCGCACGACCTCAGCGGGACCACCAGCATCATGCTCAATCAGGGACTGCTGGCCGACATTCTGGGCGCGCGGCGCACCACTGTCACCCTGGCCGCGGGCGCGCTGCGGCGGCGCAAGCTCATCTCCTACCGCCGCGGGCAGATTGAGATCCTCGACTACGCAAAGCTCAAAGCCGCGGCCTGCGAATGCTACGCGACCGTGCGCAATCTCTTTCAGAATTTTTACGGTTGAGACACCGGATCAGGCTGCGGGCTGTCCGGCCTCCGCCAGCGTGCGCGCGGGCAGAAAGACGCGAATGCAGGCGCCAGACAACTCCTGGCTGCTGTTCTCAACCAGGCTGATCGCGCCTCCGTGCTTCTGCACGATGCCCATGCTTACCCACAGGCCGAGCCCGGTGCCCTCTGCGCCCTTCGTGGTGAAAAACGGCTGGAAAAGCTTCTTTGCCGCCTCTGGCGCAATGCCTGGACCACTATCCGCAACTTCAATCATGGCCCCTGCCCCCTGCAGTTCTCCCGATTCGGCGCGCTGCATGCGAATCTGCACCCGGCCCTTCGGCCCCGCTGCCTCGATCGCATTCACGATCAGGTTCGTGAACACCTGCCGCAGCTCTGCCGGGAATCCTTCCACCATCAGCTCGCCGGCAATATCGGTCTCCAGCTGAATGCCCTGATGCTGCAGCCGCCGATCCAGCAGCAGCAGTACCCCTTCGATCAGCTCACGCAGATCGATCCGGATGGGCGCCCTCGGCTCGCGATAGAGACTCAGCATGGTGCGGCTGATCTGCATGGTCCGCCCCAGCTCCTGTTGCGCCAGCCGCAAATACTCCGCGCGCTTTTCAGGATTGGCCTCCTCCTCAAGCAGGAAATGCAGATTGGCCACCGAGTCCAGCGGGTTGTGAATCTCGTGCGCGATGCTCGCCGCCAGCCGTCCCGCCACTGCCAGCTTTTCTGAAGCCACCAGTGCCGTTTGCACCCTGCGCTCTTCCGTCACGTCGCGGAACACCAGCACCACGCCAGTCATCTTGCTGTCGCCGCGCATAATCGGCGCAGCGCTGTCGTCGATCACATATTCGTGCCCGTCGCGCGCAACCAGCACCGTGTGATTGGCCAGCCCGATCACCTGCTTCAGCCGGCGCACCTTTTCAACCGGATTCTCGCAAGTCTCCCGCGTCTGCTCGTTGACGATACGAAACACCCTTGCCAGCGGCTTTCCTCTGGCGTCGGCCATCGACCAGCCGGTCAGCCGCTCCGCAACGGCGTTCATAAAGCTCACCGCGCCGCGATTGTTGCAGGCGATCACCGCGTCCCCGATCGACTCCAGCGTGGTCTGAAACCACTGCTGGCTTTCGGCAAGCTCGTCGGAACGCTGCGTGATCTCAGCAATGCGCCGCAGATAACTTGCCGAAACCGCATGCACGTGATGCCGCGTAAACAGAGCCAGGAAGATCCCGACCACCACCGCCGACAGCAGCAGCGAAACCAGCTCGCGCCGCTGCAGCCAGCGCGCATGGTGCGACCGCCCCGCGCGCAGATTCTCCTCGTGCCGCAGCATGGCCGCAGTGGCTGCGCGAAGGCCGTCCATCATTACCTTGCCGCGCTGATTCATGCCGGCCGCGTTCAATGACGCTGGATCCTGATTCAGCACCGCATTCGCGAATCCCACCCACTGGCTGTAGCGAACCTCCAGATCGCCCACCGATCTGAGCTGATACTCATCGCCGGCCACCAGGCCGCGCAAATTCGAAAAATGGATCTGGATCGGACGGGCCGCTGCTTTCCATGGATCCAGCATCGTTGGATCGCTGGTCAGCTGAAATCCCCGCAGCCCCGTCTCCTGATCGATAAACAGACTCTGCAATTCCTGCAGCTGCGCCGTCACCAGATCGCTGTGATCCAGTTCCCTCTGCGCCTGTGTCGCCGCCAGAATCTGCCAAACCAGAAAACCTGCCATCAGCACCAGCAGCACGATCGGCAAAGCCACCAGTTGCCGCAAAGTTCGATTGAACTCGGGCAGCTTCACGCTGTGCCTCCTGACGCCTCTCCGTCACTGGCTCCGGACGGTCCCCCCGTTCCCAGCATCCGCCGCAGCTTCTCCAGCAGCTCCCGCGGCCCTTCGCCCTTCAGCAGCGTCACATCGACCAGATTCACGACATTGGCCGGCAAATTGATATAGGCAGAGAGCAGCATGATCGGAATGCTCGGCCGCTCGCGACGCATGGTTTCCGCCACCGCGCCGCCATCCATCTCCGGCATGTAGTAGTCCAGCACCACTCCGTCGATCGCATGTCCGCGAAACAAGATCAACCCGGCTGCGCCATCAACCGCTGTCAGCACCCGATAGCCGGCTCGCTCCAGTACAGCTTTGCGGATTTCAAGTCCCAACGCTTCGTCGTCAATGCACAATATGGTCGGGTTCGACACGAATCCTGTTCACCTGCAGGAACCCTGGGCCGGAGAGAGTCTTCGCGTCCGTCGTTTTGGACCCTGGGGCAATTCTGACGACTGCGTTACCGAAGTATAACCGCAACAATGGTCGCAAGTCACACGATCCGCATGGACAAAACGCCAATCACCGCCGCGAAAGTTGTATCCCCTGCTGTCTCGGAAGAAAACTTTCCTTCCTTCCCCGGCTGTCCGAATTAACAGAACTTTTGCAATCTCTTTGCCCCGCAAAGATTAGGCTGAGGGCGGAATGCGCCACCCCTTGCGGGCTCGCGCAGGAAAGGAACCCTTTCGCTTGAGCCAGACCGTTTTCGTGCTTGAGGATGACGCCGACATCGCCCGCCTGATGCAACATCACCTGGAGGCCGCTGGTTTTCCGGCCCGCATTTACGCCACACCCGCGAGTCTCATTCCGGATGCCGAGCGCCAGGCGCCTGCCCTTTTCCTCCTCGACATCATGGTTCCCGGCGGCGATGGCCTCGACGTCTGCCGGCGTTTGCGGAATCATCCCGCTTTGAGCGGCGTTCCCATCATCTTCGTCACCGCGCGGGCCGGCGAGAATGACCGCGTCCTCGGCCTCGAGCTGGGCGCGGACGACTACATCACCAAGCCGTTTGCTCCGCGCGAGCTGCTGGCCCGCGTCAAAGCCGTTCTGCGCCGCTTCGAGCGGCCCTCCACGCCGTCCGCAATCGCCTTTGAAGACGTGGAAATCGATGCCAGCGCCATGCAACTGCGCGTCCGCGGCAACCTGACCACCACCACCGCGACCGAGTTTCGTCTTCTCGATTACCTCGCCCGTCATCCTGGCCGCGTCTTCAGCCGCGACCACCTCCTCGACGCCGTCTGGGGCGATGCGCGCTTCGTCACGCCGCGCTCGGTCGACGTCTATGTCCGCCGCATCCGCGAAAAGATCGAAACCGACCCCGAGAATCCGCGCTATCTTAAGACCGTGCGCGGAGCAGGCTATCGCTTCGAGATTCCGCGAGCCAATGAGCGGGCAGCCGGCTAGATCACCCTTCGGGCACAGAAAGTAGCCCATGACCATCCCGGAGCTGTATCTGCTGGAATTCGACGAGGAAATGCCTGGCACCCGCAGGATCCTCGAGCGCGTCCCCGACCATAGCTTTTCCTGGAAACCGCACGAAAAGTCGATGACCCTCGGCCGTCTCGCTTCGCACATCGCCGATCTGCCCGCGCGCTGCGCCACCATCATCACGACCGACACGCTGGTGCGCCCGCCCGGCTTCACCCCTTACATGGCCGCCACCGCAAGCGAGCTCATCGAGCACTTCGACACCTCCACCGCCGCCGCCAGAGCGGCGCTCGTCGATCTCCGCGAAGACCAGCTCTCTGACTTGTGGACGATCAAACTGGGCGATCGTGTCATGGGCGCCTTCCCTCGCGTCATGGCACTGCGCCGCGTCTTTATGAATCACCTCATCCACCATCGCGGCCAGCTCGGCGTCTTCCTGCGATTGCTCGATGTGCCCATCCCCGGCCTGTACGGGCCTTCCGCCGATGACCAGAGCAGAATGTAGGACGCGCCGGTCCGGATCGCAACCGATGAGCTGGCTGAGCACCCGGCCGAACTGCAACGCTGTACTCTGAACGCTGTACCTGGATCGCACCGTGACCGGCAGAGTCTTCTCCAAGCTGCTCTTCTCCTTTGTCCTCGTGCTGTGCATCGCCACGGCTATCCTCGATCTTTCCTTCCGCAACATCGTCACGCATTCCCTCCATGAAGAGGCCCGCGTTGCCTCGCTCGGCCCCATGCAACAATCCGCGGCGCTGCACATCCTGCGCCGCGACCTCTTCACCGCGTCCCTCATTTCTCTCGTCCTGGCCACTCTCATTTCAGCCTGGATCGCGCATCGCATCGCCTCCCGGCTCCGCAACATCGTCGACTTCTCCACACGCATCGCCGGGGGCGATTTCTCCGCCCGCATTGAAGAAGACGACAGCGACGAAATTGGAGAAGTCGCCCGCGCCCTCGACGCCACCGCCAGCCGCCTCCAGGGTTCCTTCCAGGCTCTCGAAGCCAAGCAGCGCGAACTCACCGCCCTCCTTGACTCCATGCAGGAGGCCGTCGTCGCCGTCAACTCCGCCGGCCAGGTCAGCTGGACCAATGCAGTGATGCAGCGTATCGCCCCAGGCGCCGTCCGCGTCGGCAAGTCGCTGGTCGTCAGCATCCGCGATCCTGACATCCTCAGCTGCGTCGATGCCGCCCTGCGGGAACGCCGTATTGGCATGGGCCGCGCCATCTCCGTTGTCCCCGGCCGCGCCTTCGAAGTCAGCGCCGCGCCCACGCCCGATGGCGGCGCTGTCGCGGTTCTCCACGACGTCACCGAGATCGAGCGTGCCGAGAAAACCCGCCGCGACTTCATCGCCAACGTCTCCCACGAGCTGCGCACCCCGCTCACCTCCATCTCCGGCTACGTCGAAACCCTCCTCGAAGACGAGCTGGATCTGACCGGCCACGCGCGCGAGTTCATGGGCATCATCCTTAAGAACGCCCGCCGCGTGAATCGCCTCACCGAAGATCTGCTGGCCCTCGCCCAGGTCGAATCCGGCGAGCACAAGCCGCGTGTCCAGCCGGTGCGCGCCTCGAACCTCGTCTCGGATTCCATCGAGCTGCTGGCCGGCCTCGTTGTCGAATCGGGCATAGCCCTCGAAGTGGGTGAGTCCACCGACGCCATGGTTCTTGCCGACGTCGATTCCATGACCCAGGTCTTCGGCAACCTCATCGAAAATGCCATGAAGTATGGCGCTTCCGGCGGCCGCGTCGTCGTCGGCGCGCGCCCTCTCGAAGACGCCGTCGAGTTTTACGTCCAGGACTTTGGCCAGGGCATGGCGGAAGAGCACCTCAACCGCATCTTCGAGCGCTTCTATCGCGTCGACAAAGCGCGCTCCCGCGAGTCTGGCGGCACCGGCCTCGGCCTCGCCATCGTCAAGCACATCGTCCTCGCGCACCACGGAACCATCCGCGTCGAAAGCGAGCTCGGCAACGGGGCTACGTTCCTGTTCACGCTGCCGTTGGCTCCGGTGGCGTCGGCGGCGGTAATCTCGGAGGAATCGGCGGCAAAGAGCTTACGATGAAAATGACAGCGATGAAGACGAACGTTCCAAACGCAACGACAATTAAGGCGATGAAGGCGGCCGACAGCGGGAAGGGCAAGCGCTTCCGCAGTCCTGACGCGCTGTTTCGTGATCTGCGCATTCTCGCGAACCAACCGACGCGCAACACCGCACGCTAATCGCTAGTCCCTGGGCCCGGTGCCCGGAGCCCATCGCCCTGTACCCTGCCCCTCATACCCTGTACCCTGTTGGTATGCCCTCCAGGACCGTCCATGCTGTCTGCTCGCATGACTGCCCCGACTCCTGCGGGGTGCTGGTCACCATCGATGAAACCGGACGCGCCACCAAACTTCGTGGCGATCCGGATCACCCCGTCACCCGGGGCTTTCTGTGCGGCAAAGTCGCCAAATACCTCGACCGCGTCTACTCGCCTGATCGCCTTCTCTACCCCATGCGCCGCCGCGCCGGCGTCCCCAAAGCCTCCCTTCCCCACGGACGCGAGGCCGAAGCCTTCGAGCGCATCTCCTGGGATGAGGCTCTCGATACCACCGCCGCGCGCCTCGCCGCCATCGCACGCGAACATGGCCCCGAATCGATCCTGCCCTACTCCTACGCCGGCACCATCGGCCAACTCGGGTACGGCTCCATGGATCGCCGCTTCTTCTACCGGCTCGGCGCTTCGCAGCTGGACCGCACCATTTGCTCTGAAACCGGTGGGCAGGCGCTTGTTTCCGTTTACGGGCGTAAGCTCGGCACCGACACCGAGGCGTTCGCGCACGCGAAGCTGATCATCGCCTGGGCCGCGAACATCCACGGCAACAATGTCCACCTCTGGCCCTTCGTTGAAGAAGCCCGCCGCAACGGCGCAAAGCTGATCGTCATCGATCCCTACGCCACGCGCACCGCCCGCGCCGCGGACTGGCATATCCCCATCAATCCGGGAACCGATTCCGCCCTCGCGCTCGGCATGATGCATATCATCCTCCGCGACGGCCTTTTCGACCGGGACTACGTCGCCCGCTGGACCTGCGGCTTCGATCAGCTCCGCGAGCGCGCCGCTGAATATCCTCCGGCGTACGTGGCCTCTCTCACCGGCATCGCCGTGGCCGACATCGAGCGCCTCGCCCATGACTACGCGACCACCACGCCTGCGGTCATCCGCGTCAACTACGGCGTGCAGCGCAGCGATAACGGCGGTGCAGCGACCCGCGCCATCGCCATGCTCCCCGCCCTCACCGGCGCGTGGAAGCACTACGGCGGCGGACTGCAGCTTTCGACCAGCGGCGCGTTCAAGTGGGACAGCGCGGCTCTGCAACGCCCCGACCTGATGCAGGCCAGCCCGCTCGGCCGCGACGCCCGGGTGGTGAATATGTCGGTGCTCGGCAATGCGCTGACCGAACTCGGGAGCAAGCCAGACGACGGCCCTGGTGTCCACGCGCTTTTCGTTTACAACTCCAACCCCGCGGCCATCGCGCCCGATCAAGGCTCGGTTCTCCGCGGCCTTGCGCGCCCCGACCTCTTTACCGTGGTCCACGAGCAGTTCTTCACCGATACGGCCGACTACGCCGACATCCTCCTGCCCGCCACTACCTTCCTCGAGCACAAAGACGTTCAGGGCGCCTACGGCCACTACTACGTCCAGCTTTCTGAGCAGGCCATCGAGCCTCTCGGCGAGGCGCGTTCCAACGTCTGGCTCTTTTCTCAGCTCGCCCAGCGCATGGGATTCACCGAGCCCTGCTTCCGCGACACTCCCGACGAACTCATCGCCCAGGCTTTGCGGTCCGAAGATCCGGAGAACCAGCATCCCTGGCTCGCCGGCATCACCGCCGAGTCGCTTCACGCTGCCGGCGGCGCCCAGCGCCTTCGCTTCGAAGACGACCGCAAGGACGGACGATTTCTCCCCTTCGCCGAAGGCCCGTTCCAAACCCCTTCAGGACGCATTGAGTTTTATTCATCTACCCTTGCATCCCAGGGCATCGACCCTCTGCCCGCCTTCGTTCCCGCGCCGGAGTCGCGCCACACCGAGGCCAGCGATCGCTATCCTCTCGAATTCCTGCCTCGCAAGGCCGACAACTACATGAACTCCACCTTCCCGAATTTGCCCGGACATCGGAAGATGGAATCCGCATTCAACGGCGTGCTCGAGATTCACGTCGACGACGCAACCACTCGCGGCATCATCGACGGCGACTCAGTCGACGTCTTCAACGACCGCGGCAGCCTTTCATTCCGTGCCCACGTCAACGGCAGTGTCCGTCCCGGCGTCGTCGCGGGACGGCTAAACTGGAACAAGCTCTCTACAGGCGGCCACAACGTTAACCTCCTCACCTCGCAGCGCCTCAACGACCTCGGCGGCGGACCCGTTTTTTATTCCGTCCTCGTTGACGTTCGCCGCTCTTCTTCGTCGCACCAAATGCCCACTGATCTTCGATAAACTGATCGCAATTTCTCCCCAGTGCATCCTCAGCAGGCGCAGTCCTGCGGGATGGGAAATTGGAATGATGTCGCAATTGAGAACGCCGCCGGAATTCATCGCCTGCTCTGCTGCCGTCTACGGCCTTCTACGCTCATCCCACCCCGTCGTGCGCGCGAATCGCGCTGATATAATCGCCTTTTCCCAAAGAACGGCCCGATTTTGAGCAGTGAGGGTGTGCATATTTTTTCCGTGAACTTCTGGAGCGCTGGCTCCCCGCACGTACCATGCAGGAATCTGCGCCGGCTCCTGAGGCGCTCCCTGGTTCTGGTTCTCTTCCTGGCCCCCCTTCTGCCGGTCGCGCCGCTCATCGCCCAGGAGGCCACGCAACCTGCCGCCTCCAGCGACGCCGCGCAGAAGATCATCGAGATTCGCGTCATCGGCAGCCGCCGCATCCCCAAAGAGACGGTTCTCGCGCGCCTCTTCAGCCATGTCAACGATGCCTACGACCCACTCACCGTTGAGCGAGACTTCAACTCCCTCTGGAACACCGGCTACTTCGAAGACGTCCGCATCGAGAGAGAAAACACTCCCCAGGGCATTATTCTCGACGTCTATGTCCGCGAGAAACCCACCATTCGCGACATTTCTTACAAGGGTCTGAACTCCGTCACCCAGTCCGACGTGCTCGACCGCTTTAAGAAAGACAAGGTCGGCCTCTCCCAGGAGAGCCAATACGACCCGGCCCGCATCGCCAAAGCCGTTACCACCATTAAAGAAATGCTTGCCGAGCACGGCCACCAGTTCGCCTCCGTGCGCCCCGAGGTCAAGACCATCCCTCCGGCTTCGGTCCAGCTGAACTTCATCATTAAAGAAGGTCCGACCGTTAAGGTCGGCAAGATCACTTTCAGCGGCAACCAGCACGTCAATTCGCGCACCCTGCGCTCAGCCATGCGCAACCTGCGGCCCATCGGCGTGCCCCACTCGCTCATTCTCGAGAACCTGTTCGCCCGCACCTACGACGCCAGTAAGCTCGACGAGGACACTGAACGTGTCCGCCAGGCCTATCGCGATCGCGGCTACCTGCGCGGCGGCCCCACCGGCGCGGCGGAAACCAAAATCCGCAACGAATCCGGCCTCTCGTTCTTTACCTTCCGCCCACGCAAGGGCAAGCGCATCGACATCCACATGAACATCGAGGAGGGCGAGCGCTACCGCCTGGCCGCCATCAACTTTACCGGCGTTAAGGGCAATATCAATCCCAAAGCGCTGCGCGCCATCTTTAGTCAGAAAGACGGCGCCATCTTCAATCTGACGATGTTCCAGAAAGACCTCGATAACCTCCGCAAGGCCTACAGCCAGAACGGCTACATCAATTTCAGCCCGCTGCCCACTCCAACCTTCGACGACGCCAAACAAACCGTCACCTGGAACATCGACATCGACGAAGGCAAACAGTTCACCGTTTCGAGAATCGAGTTCCAGGGCAACAGTGTCACCCGCGACTTCGTCATCCGCCGCGAGCTCCTCCTCCAGGAAGGCCAGGTCTACAACAGCCACCTGTGGGAGATGAGCCTGCTGCGCCTCAATCAGCTCGACTACTTTAACCCGCTCAAGGTCGAACAGGATTCAGAGACGCATCAGAACACCGAAGCCGGCACCGTCGATCTGCTCCTCAAAGTGCAGGAGAAAGGCAAGAACTCCATCGGCCTCAACGGCGGCGTCAGCGGCCTCTCCGGCGCCTTCCTCGGCCTCAACTACCAGACCAATAACTTCCTCGGCCTGGGTGAAACCCTCAGTGTTCAGGCCAACGCCGGCAGCCTGGCGCGCAATCTGCTCTTCGCCTTCAACGAGCCCTACTTCCGCAACAAACCGCTCAACATTGGCTTCCAGGTCTTCAACCGCAAGACCGACTACAACGCCTCCAAGAGCTATTCCCTCAGCGGCAATAACAACGAGACCGCCGCGGTCTCCTCTCTGCTGCAGAACTACAACCAGGGATCGAAGGGTTTCAATCTCTCCGTCAGCTACCCGCTCCGGCATTTCAGCCTGTTCGGCTTCTCCCGCGTCGGCGCTACGTACTCCTGGGATAGCTCCTCGGTCCGGGCCTTCAGCCAGGCGTCCAGCAACCTGTTCCAGACCCTCGCTTTCCGCAGCGGTATTCAGGGCGAAAACGCGCTCGAGGGCATCGTCACCAGCTCGGCGATGTTCAGCTACAACTCCAGCAATATCTCGAGCAACTATCTCCCCCACACCGGCCAGTCCCTCGCCGCAACCGTTCAGTTTGCCGGCATCTGGGGCAGCGTGCGCTATGTGCGCCCGGTCGTTGAATACAAGCGCTTCACTCCGATGAAGGGCCTGTGGTTCAATCCCAACGGCCGCAATACCCTCGGCGTTCGTCTGCAGGCCATCTACATCACCGGCTTCAGCGGCGACGTGGCTCCGCCCTTCGACCGTCCCTCCGCCGGCGGTGAATCGGACATTCGCGGTTTTGACGTCCGCACCATTACCCCCTATGGATTCGTGCCCACGCGCGTGATGTTCGACCTCCTCAATCCCGACGGCTCCACCGTCCCGCGCGATCCCACCAATCCCAACCTCGGTCCCATCCAGATTCCGCTGCCGGTCTACGGCGTCGCGACCATCGGAGGGGACGCCACCTTCACCTCCAACCTCCAGTACATGATCCCCATCTACGGGCGCACCGTCGGCTTTAACTTCTTCAACGATTTCGGCATGGACATGGCCCTGCGCAACAGCCAGCTGCGCCAGAGCCCTGAAGGCATCGACGCCCTCGATTCACCCCTCTACGGTTGCCCCAATTACGTCAATGGCACCTGCCAGGGCGGCCAGCAGATTCAGTTCAGCCACACTATCAACCCCATCCGCGGCACCAACTACGTTCCGCGCGATTCGGCCGGCGGCGAGCTCGATGTCATGATGCCCATCATCAACGCGCCGTTCCGTGTCTACTACGCGGTCAACCCGCTCAAGCTCTTCACCACCTTCTCACGCCAGAACCTCATCACCCGCAGCATGTTCCCGGCCGGTGGAGCGGGTGACTATTCCTATGCTGAGGCCCAACAGTTCTACAACGGCCTCTATGTCCTGCGCGAGCCCAGCAAAACCTTCCGCCTGACGGTGGCTACCACCTTCTAAAGGCGGCTAAAGGCTGGACAGCTTAGAAGCGGTCAGCGGAAATGCGGTCAGCGAAGAAGCGGTCGGTAACTGACCGGTTCCCAGCTGACCGAAACTTACCTGACCAGACTTTAGTCGACCGCCTTCTCCTGTTAAACAGGAACGTTGACTGCTCCCCCTCCCAGCCCTATAATTTGCCCAGTTCCTGAGAATTTTTCTCTGTCCGCCTCTTTGCATTTTCGGGCGAGATTTCGACGCTCGGACCCGCTCTGGTAAGTTCGAAAAACAGATTTTTTTTGAGAGCGAGCAATGCGGGCCAAGCCACCAGGAAACCGAAGGAGTTTTTGAATTCCATGAAGCGTTCGTTGTCTCTCGTTTGCGTGCTCGCGTCCGGAATGGGCGCCGCCGCCATTGCCCAGGCCGCTGCTCCGGCTGCTAACCCAGCCTCGGACCCGGCCCCTACCGCTCCGGTTGCCATTACCGGCGCCACCAAAATTGCCATCATCCAGTTCTCCGGCGCCGTTACCCAGACCAATGAATTTCAGCGCGATATCGCCGACCTCCGTAAAAAGTACGAGCCCCAGGAGGCGAAGCTGCAGACCGCCAATCAGGAAATCGAAACCCTGAAAAAGCAGCTGCAGGATGGCGGCACAACCCTCTCCGACGCTGACCGTCAGACGAAGATGCGCATCATCGACGACAAGACCAAAACCCTCCAGCGCTCCGCCCAGGACCTTCAGTCCAGCGAGCAGCAGGATGGTCAGGAGACCTTCAACCAGGTCGCGAACAAGGTCGGTACGGTCATGATCAGCTACGTCCAGGGTCAGGGCTTCAATCTGGTTCTCGATGCCAGCCAGCAGAACAGCAATGTCCTCTGGGCTGCCCAGTCCACCGACATCACCAAGGCTGTCCTCGAGGCTTACAACACCAAGTCCGGCATCCCTGCCCAGCCTAACGTTCCCTCCGCTCCTGCTCCGCGCGCGACGCCCGGTACCACGCCCCGGACCACCACGCCGCAGCCTCACAAGTAGTTCGGCCTCTGCCCGCAGTGGCGGCTTTTCCCTCTCAGGGAAAGGCCGCCCCGGTAATCGCGTCAACTGACCTGAAATCGGTCACTGTCCCTCTGTGGAAATTTCTGTGGAAGATTTTGGGCTCCCTCAGCCCTGACCGCGCGGATCTTCCGTGTTCTTCCCTGAAAAACACGAAAGTTCCTGGTATCCATTGCTACTTCAGCGACTTAGTCGGAAGGTCACCGGTCATACGCGTCCGTAACCTCAATTCACACAACCATTTCTGTTTTCCACAAATCCGGTGAATCCCCCGTGAATCGACGCGGCGCCCCACGCTCCGTTTCTTACTGAATCACACCCCTCTTCGACCCCTCCACGAACTCCAGAAGATATCGCACATCGTCCGTTTCCCCTCCTTCGGCGCGCAGCATCTCCACCGCCTGCGCCGTGTTCATCTTCGACGACAGCAGCAGCCGGAATGCATGATGCAGCGCCCGCAGCCGCGGGCGATCGAACCCCTTCCGCACAAGGCCGATCTTGTTCATCCCGTATGCCTGCGCCTCCCGCGTGGCCGATGTCAGCGAAAACGGCAGCACGTCCTGCGTCACCACCGTCCCTCCACCGATATACGCATGCTTGCCTACCCGGCAGAACTGGTGAATCGGAGAAAACGCACCGACGGTTACATAATCTTCCACCGTAACGTGCCCGGCCAGCGTCGCGTTGTTCGCCAGAATGCAGTGGTCGCCGATGACGCTGTCGTGCCCGATGTGGACGTACGCCATCAGCAGGCAACCGCTCCCGATCCGCGTCATGCCGCCGCCACCCACCGTGCCTCGCGAAATCGTCACGCATTCGCGAATGACGTTGTCGTCGCCCAGCGTCAGGCCGGTTTCTTCACCCTTGTATTTCAGATCCTGCGGCGCTATCCCCACGCAAGCGAACGGCGAAAATCGATTTCTCGCGCCCGCCGTCAGATGCCCCTCGAGAACCACATGCGAGAGAAGCTCGCACTCTTCTCCCAGCACCACATGCGGTCCCACGGTCGACCACGGCCCGATCGTGCACGATTCCGGAACCACCGCCGTGGGCGCCACAATCGCAGTTGGGTGAACGCTCACTCGTGATTCACCGCTCCGCCCACCAGCGCCGGCTCCGTTTCCGCCCCTCCGCTCTGCGCCTCCGGCACCCGCGGAACCAACGCGCACATCACCGTCGCCTCGCACGCCAGTTTCCCGTCCACCGTCGCCCGGCCTTCCATTTTGGCCACGCGCGGCTTCCACGCCAGTACCGTCACCTCAATCCGCAGCTGATCGCCCGGCACCACCGGCTTGCGAAACTTCGCTCGCTCGATGCCCGTAAACACCATCAGCTTTTTATCGCGATCCGGAACCTCCGGCATCAGCAGCACGCCGCCGGTCTGCGCAATCGCTTCCACCACCAGGGCGCCCGGCATAATCGGATACCCAGGAAAGTGTCCCTGAAAAAACGGCTCGTTGATCGTTACGTTTTTGATCGAGACGATGCGCTTCTTGCGCTCGATCTCAATCACCCGGTCGATCAGCAAAAATGGGTAGCGGTGGGGCAAAATGCCCATGATCTCGCTGATCTCCAGCACCTGCCGTCCCTCTAAAATGCAGTCGGTGTTTTCCATATTGGGCAGCGCCGATTATAAATCGCCGGCGTTGCGTGTGGGACTGGCTAGCGGCCACCGGCTACTCACTATTCCCTGTTCCCTGCCTCATCGCAGCGCCAGCAGCGCCAGCCCCAAAGCCACCGGCATCGCCACCATGCCAATCTTCAAAAATTCCCAGCCTGTAATCTCCGCGTTCTCTCTGCGCAGTGCGATCAGCCAAAGAATCGTCGCCAGTGAGCCGGTCACGGACAGGTTCGGCCCCAGATCCACCCCGATCAGCACGGCGTGCGCCAGCAAACCGTGCTGTCCCATCTCGCGCAGCGCTGTTCCCGCAGCCAAACCCGCCGGCAAATTGTTCATCGCGTTCGAGAGCAGCGCGATACCAAACCCACCAGCAAATTTTCCCGCTCCATCGGGCGCAGCCGCCAGCCACGCAAGCCCGGCCTTCGTCAGCCGCATCAGGCCTGCCCGGTTCAGCGCCTCCACAATCATGAAGAGCCCCGCCACCAGCGGCAGCACGCCCCAGGCAACGTTCCGCACCGCTCTCACGGGCGCGCCTCGATCCCGCAATGCCACCAGCAACAGTGCCAGCACGCCGGCAGCGCAGGTCGGCGCGCCCAGGCGCACGTCCATCGCCGACGAAACCAGCAGCGTCAGGCACGCCACACCGACTCCCACCACAGCCAGCCATCCCGCCGCATCCAGTCGATATGCCTCTTCGACCGGCGCCGCTGCACCGGCCAGCGCCTTCCGCGACAAAAGCCGCAGGCAAACGAACGTCGCAGCGATCGAGGCTACCGACGGCAACACAAACAACCGCATCCACTGGCCCAGCGGCGGCATCTGCGTTCCAAAAACCACCAGGTTGGCAGGATTCGCAATCGGCAGCAGAAAACTCGCCGCGTTCGCAATCAGCGCGCATGCCAGCAGGTGGGGCTGCGGTTCCACCTTCGCTCTCCGCACCGCCGCCAGTACGGCCGGCGTCAATACCACCGCCGTCGCGTCGTTCGAGAGCAGCGCCGTCACCACAATTCCTGCCAGGTAAACCCAGACGAACAACCGGCTCGCCGACCCGCGCGCGTGATGCACCGCAATATCCGCAACCCAGTCGAAGACCCCCTCTTCGCGCGCCACCTCTGCAAGAATCATCATGCCCATCAAAAACAAATAGACGTCGACGCCCTCGCCGATGGCGTGCAGAGCTCCCCTTGCGGGCAGCAACCGCGTCGCCACCAGCAACACCGCGCCGCCGCCGATCCATACCCACTCCGGCCAGCCGCGCGGGCGCGTCAGCATCAGCACTATGCTGGCCACGGCAATCGTCCAGGTCAGAAAAACAGGCAACATACGTAATAGAGAGGGGCCGAATTGTTCGAGACAGTTGGATGCTCTCGCATTACACTAAATCGGGCCTGCCCCCCAACCCGCCCGTTTTTCCCCTGGCCGAACCCCGGCGCCAGGAAGTGGAGTTAATCAATGACCGCATCCGAGCGGCTGTATTACAACGATTCGTTTCTCAAATCTTTCCCCGCTGCTGTTGCCGACGTCCGTGAGCATTCCCGAACCGAAGGCGAAGCCGTTTGGCAAATCGCCCTCGATCTTACCGCCTTTTATCCCACCAGCGGCGGTCAGCCTTTTGATACCGGCTTCTTTCGCGCCATCTCGCCTGGCGGCGCGGCCATCGATATTCCCGTCGACTCCGTCGAAGAAGACGACCAGGGTCAGGTCTGGCACTTCGTCCGCAAGCCCCTCGCCCTCGGCGTCCACGTTGAAGGCCACCTCGACTGGCCCCGCCGCTTCGACCATATGCAGCAGCACACCGGTCAGCATCTGCTCTCCGCCATCTTCCTTCGCGAGCTCAACGCGCCCACCCTCTCCTTCCACCTCGGCGACACCGTCTCCACCATCGACCTCGCCGGTGGCCCCGTCGCCCACCGCCTCGAACACATCGAGCGCCTCTCGAACGAGATCATCGCGGAAGACCGCCCCGTCTCTACGCGCAAAGTTACGCGCGCCGAAGCCGAAGCCATGCTCGCCGCCGGAGAACTGCGCAAACTCCCCGAGCGGGCAGGCGACATCCGCCTCATCGAGATCGACGGCATCGACCGCAATGCCTGCGGCGGAACCCACGTCCGTTCCACCGGGCAGATTGGCGGCCTCCTCCTGCGCGGCACAGAAAAAGTCAGCCGGGGCGTCCGCGTCGAGTTCGTCTGCGGCCTTCGCGCCGTGCACAGCGCCCGGGCTGACGCCGCCATCCTGGCCCAGCTCACCTCCACGCTTTCCACCTTGCCTGCCGATATGCCGGCCGCTGTTGAACGCCTGAAAAACGAATCCAAAACCTCCACCAAGGAGCGCCAGCGCCTCCGCGAAGAGCTAGCCGACTACCACGCCTCGCGCCTCGCCGTCGAAGTTCCCATCGATAACGGCGTGCGCATCGTCGACCGGGTGTGGAAAGACCGCGACCCTGAATACTGCAGGCTCCTCGCCTCGCGGCTCACCAAAGCCGCTCCCTCCACCATCATCCTGTTCTCCACCGAAGCCACGGAGCCGGCCTCCGTCGTCTTTGCGCGGAGCCTCAGCTTCAACTTCGATTGCGGCCGCCTTCTTAAAGAGGCGCTATCTCAGCACGGACTGCGCGGCGGCGGCTCTGCTGACTTCGCCCAGGGCGAAATTCCCGCCCAGCACCTCACCGCGCTGCGCTCCTCCCTTATCGCTGCCGTGCGCAGCTCCGTCGACTCTCGCTAACCCGGTGCTGCCACGCGGTCCTTCGGTCACGGCTCCGGCTCCCCCCAACGTTGGCGCACCGGGGCCGCATACCGTAAAATTAGAAAGTCTTTTCCCGCCGTGGGGCTATAGCTCAGCCTGGGAGAGCGCCTCGTTCGCAACGAGGAGGTCGTCGGTTCGAGCCCGACTAGCTCCACCAAAATTCCTTTCTGGAACTCCCCACCATGGGTAAGGGCCGCCTCGAAGCCTTCAGCGACGGAGTCTTCGCCGTCATCATCACCATCATGGTGCTCGAGATGAAAGTGCCTTCCCAAAGCACCTTCGCCGCCCTGCGCCTCGTTCTTCCTGTCTTTCTCACGTACGTCGTCAGCTTCGTCTACGTCGGCATTTACTGGAACAACCACCACCACCTGCTCCACGCCTCAGAACGCGTCAGCGGCGGCATTCTCTGGGCCAACCTTCACCTTCTGTTCTGGTTGTCGCTCATCCCCTTCGCCACGGCCTGGGTGAGTGTGAACGTCAATGCCCCTGCTCCCGTAGCGCTCTATGGAACGGTACTTCTCTGCGCCGGCTTCGCCTACTACATCCTCGAACAGCTCCTCATTCGCCATCACCCCAAAGACTCCACCCTCGCCCTCGCCGTCGGCCGCGATCGCAAAGGCCTCACCAGCGTGGCGCTCTATGCCGTCGCCATTTCGCTGGCGTTTGTCCGGCCGCTCGCCGCCTGCTGTCTCTACGTCCTCGTCGCGATTATGTGGCTCATTCCCGACCGGCGCATTGAGAAACATATCAGCGACTGACGCCGTCCGTCCTGACTCGATCGCAACGGGCCTCAGGCCCAACTATTACGCGCCGATTCCGTACTTCTCCTCGAGAAACCGCTGCACCTTCGCCGGGAGCGCCGCGCCAATCTCCTGCCACGTCACCAAACCCATTCGCGTCCGCAGCCCTGCATCCATTACCGCCTGCAGAACCTCAAACCAGCGCTCCACCAGGTCCGGCCGCCGCCCATCGCACAGCACCACAAACCCTCCGCCCGTTGCGTGCGCCGCCAGCACACACCGAATCAGCTGATACGACCGCACCACTCCGTCCACAACCGGCAACCGCTCCACATCGAAGACATCTTCGAGATCCCGATAACGCTCCACCAACCGCACCGGTGCCCGCTGGAAATCTCCCTCCGTCAGTTTTGCCTCCACCAGCAGATCGCCCAGTCGCATGTCCATCTCGGTGCGGTCCACGCGCCCGCTCTTCAGCGGCATCATCGGCCGAAAGCCAAACTCGGGCTTCAAGCCCGTCTCGATTCCCAGCAGCGCGCACACCCCCGCATTCCGCAGCACGCCCGGATAACAAAAGACATTCATCAGCAGCGCATCGCTGCTGCTCGCGCACTCCAGCTCGTAGCGCCTCCGATCCCCGGCCCGCGGAACAAACCGGCTCGCCGTATAGCTCTTCGTCAGCCGCCGCGCCCAGTCAGGATTCGCCAGAATCCGCGCATAAGCGGCCGGCAGAAAATTTCCGTGCGTCTCCTCATCGCCTGAAAAAATCACGCTCTGCGACGCGCCGTACGAAACTTCCCGCTCCTCCTCCGCGCCGCGCTCAAGATTCCGCCAGTGAATCTCGCGCCGCAGCTGCGTCGAGCTCAGGATGCGTCTCTCTGCCGAGTCTCGCCCCATCCCATCCCTCAGTTCACGCTGATGTCCCCATCCACATCCACCACCATCGAGTCGCCTTCCAGCGTCATCGAGTGAATCCTGAGCCGGTCCAGCGATACCTTGTATCCGCTCGTTGCTGTCGACCCCTCCAGCGCCTTGCGCAGCATCTCGGCCGCATTCACCTTCATGCTCGAGGGAATCTGATGATTCAGAAACGGCATCAGCAGAAAATTCAGTTCCTTCGATTCGCTCACGTGCTCAATCCGCGCATCGCGAAACCCAATCGTCTCCCCCTCCGCATCCGGCACCAGGGAGACCTCCGCCGACGGCGCCAGACTCAAGCCGATGCATCGCCCCGTCACCGCCGTGCCCAGCTTCGCGTGGACCTTCACCTTTACCTCGACACGATCGGCCGTGAAGCTTACCTCCGGCTTCTCCGCATACACGGCGCAGCTCGACTTCGCGCTGCCCTTCAGATAGTAGCGGCCGTCGGGTCCGCCAAACAGCTCCTGTTCCAGCGTCCGCTGCAGCGCCGCACGGCTCACCTTCAATTCCACCGCATGCGCTGGCCGGGCAACACAGACCAGGACCAGCAGGGCGCCAAGCCCCATTACCTTTGTCGCAGCGAGAGCCGTCATCGTGTCTATAGGCTACGCAATCCGCGACGAAAGCGATTTCCACGCACCGCAGCTTCTACCTTGTCTGCTTTGCCAGCAAAGCTCCCATCGCTTCCCACGCGCGAACGCCGTCGGTCCTGCGCGCCGTGCAGGCCACATAGCCATCCGGCCGCACCAGTCTTATCCCATGACCCTGCGACTTCCTTACTTCCACTACTTCGCCGTCACAGAACTTCTGCGCCGCTTCGCTCGTCGCCGCATCGGTGTCGATGCCCAATAACAATAAAAACCGGCTCCGGATTCCGTTCCCGCCGCGCAGCGAATCGTCGAAGTACCGTTTGCCCCCTCCATCGACGATCGGGCTGCCATGGTACGCAACGCCGAGCCCGGAGAGTCTCTGTACAAAGGCATGCTGGAACGCCGCCAGATGCGAGACCGGCGGGATCACCGCATCGCGCATCAGCTGGGCCACTTTATTCGTCGTCCCCATCGCTTTCGTCATCAGGTCGGTCGTCTCAATCACGCCCCGGATGACCGGTAGCCGCTCCGCTGCGTAGCTGTCCAGAATCTGCTCGTTGCCGTGACCGCGCAGGTAAAAATCCAGCTTCCACACCAGATTCCAGGCGTCGTGCAGTCCCGTGTTCATTCCCTGCCCGCCAAATGGGCTGTGAATATGTGCCGCATCCCCCGCGATGAACATCTTCCCCACGCGCAGGCGCGCTGCATGCCGATGGTGGATCCGAAAATAACTGCTCCAGTGCAGCGTTCGCACCTCAATGCCCGCAGGCGCGCGTTCCCGCAGAATCTTCTGCACCAGTTCAATATCCGGAGCCTCTCCCTCCGGCTGCGCGATCGTCGCCACCAGCCGCCATCGCGTCGCGCTCATGGGAAACAGCGCCACCGGTCCGTATTCGCTCGGGCACAGCAGCATCTCGCTCGCCGGCCGAAACTCATTCGTTTCCATATCGGCCAGCATGAATTCGTCCCGATAATCTCCGCCTTCCAGCGGCACACCGAGCCCTTGCCTTACCTTGCTCCGCGCCCCGTCGCATCCCACTACGAACGATGCCGCCAGTGTTTCCGCCTCTCCCCTGCGATTCAGCTGCGCCGTCACCCCATCGCCGCTCTCTTCGGCCGACACAAACACCGTCTCATATTCGACCGTGCCCCCCTTCTCCGCCAGCGCCTTCACCATCAGGCTTTCAGTCACATCCTGCGGCACCATCGCAACAAACGGGTACGGCGTCTCCTCGGGCTCAAATCGCAGCTCCGTCAAATTCCGGTCATGCGAGGTCATGGCCACCGTTGTTACCCGATTGGCTCTCTCCAGAAATGGCCCCACCACGCCCGCCATGTCGAAGATTTCCAGCGTCCGGGGAAAAATCGCCAGCGCTTTCGAATGCTCTGACTGGCTCGCCTTCTCCTCGATCAGCCGCCATCGCAATCCTCGCCGCGCACACTCGTTGGCAACAAACAGGCCCACCGGCCCTGCTCCGACGATCAGCACATCCGTATCGTTCCCGCTGTTCTTCGCTCTGAGTTCCATACTTTTTTAGAGAAGCCCAGCCTCCGCCAGGTTTCACTTTACGCGCCCTGCTCCAAAGTTTCAGAGGCGGACTAGAATTGAATTTCGGACCTCCGCGTGACCACCTCCGCCGCCATTCCCGCCATCCCGGCCACTCACCCTCCCGCCGCGCTGCGTCGCTTCGCCTGGGGCGTCCTCGCTTATAACGTCGCCGTCATCGTCTGGGGATCCGCCGTCCGCGCCACCGGCTCCGGCGCCGGATGCGGCGACCACTGGCCCCTTTGCAACGGAACCATCCTGCAGCATCACGCTGCCCTCGCCACCTTCATCGAGCTCGCCCACCGCGCCACCAGCGGCATCGACCTTCTCTGCGTGCTCGCGCTCCTCTTCTGGACCTTCGCCGTCGTCCCCCGTCGTCATCTCGCCCGCGCCTTCGCCGTCTCCGTCCTCGTCCTCACCCTCAACGAAGCGCTGCTGGGAGCGCTCCTCGTTCTCCTCGGTCATACCGCACAGGATCGTTCTCCCTCCCGCGCCGTTTATCTCGGCCTGCACCTCACCAATACGCTGCTCCTTGTCGCCGCACTCACCCTCACCGCGCACTTCCTCTCCCGCCGCAACGCGGTCATGCGCGGAACCGTGGCCGTCCGCTCGCCGCGCCTCGCCCTCACCGGCCTCATCGCGACTCTGATCGTCGGCGTCACCGGCTCCCTCGCTGCCCTCGGCGACACGCTCTACCCCGCGCATAATCTTTTCGCCGCCATCGCGCAGGATTTCTCCCCAGGCAATTCCTGGCTCCTCGAAATTCGCTGGCTCCATCCTGCCATCAGCCTCATCGCCGGCGCTTTCATTGTTTGGCTTATCGCCCGCAGCTTGCCTATCCCAGCGCAGCGCAGACTCGCCATCGGGGTTCTCGCGCTCCTCGCTCTCCAATATCTGCTTGGCCTCGCCGACGTTGCGCTGCTCGCGCCCACCTGGATGCAGATGACCCATCTGCTCGGCGCTGACCTGCTGTGGATCGCGCTCGTCATCCTCTCCGCGCGCCTCTGCCTCGTCCCCCGTCCAGCCTCGTCGTCGCGCTAACTCCGCGCCGGTGAAAACGTGGCCTTGCTTCTGCTCTTCCCGCCGATTAGATTGCTGTGTTGGCGCGTCTTCGGCCTTCATCTGTCCAAATACGCAATCAACCGCTTCGCATGCACTCCGAGGGATCGATCAAAATGCGCACTGCCCGTCGTCCCATTGCAAACGTTTTCATCCTGCTGCTCACCGTTTTCCTCCTCACCAGCCCGCGCCTCCACGCTCAGGCCACCAACTACTCCGATCAGCCGCCCATCCTTCTCGGCGCCGCGTGGTATCCCGAGCAATGGCCCGAGTCGCAATGGGATAAAGACCTCGCGCTCATGGAAGCCGCGCATATCAATCTCGTCCGCGTCGGCGAGTTTGCGTGGAGCACCATGGAGCCCACCGAAGGCCATTACGATTTCGCCTGGCTCGATCGCGCCATCGCCCTTGCCGCCAAACACCACATCTGCGTGGTACTGGGCACTCCCACCGCCGCGCCTCCAGCCTGGCTCACCACAAAATATCCTGAGACCCTGCGCACCGATAACGAAGATCGCCGCGACGAGCACGGCAATCGCCAGCAATTCTCTTTCAGCGATCCCAAATATCGCCAGTTCGCACGCGACATCGCTGAACAAATGGCCATTCACTTCGGGCACAATCCCGACGTGGTCGGCTGGCAGCTCGACAACGAATACGCCTCGCCTGATTTCGGCCCTTCCGCCCGCCAGCAATTCCATGCATGGCTTCAGAAAAAATACGGAACCGTTGCCGAACTCAATCGCCGCTGGGCCACTGCCTACTGGTCGCAGACTTACGATACCTTCGACGAAATTCCCGCCCGCGAACGCAACGAAAATCCCGCCCTGCTGCTGGAATGGAAGCGCTTCGTGACCGACACCTGGAAGAGCTATTCCCTCAACCAGATTTCCGTCATCCGTCCCCATGCCGACAAACGCCAGTTCATCACCACCAACACCATGGGCTGGTTTGACGGCTTTGACGAATACACCGTCCATTCCGTCCTCGACATCGCCGCCTGGGACGATTATGTCGTCGGCAGCTACGACTACGTTGCCAACGGCGCTGTCCACGATCTGACCCGCGGCTACAAAAACAAAAACTTCTGGGTCATGGAAACCGAGCCCGCCTTCGTCAACTGGCAACGTACCAACGCGCCGCTCCTGCGCGGCCAGGTGCGCGACATGGCCTGGCAGGCCATCGGCCACGGCTCTGATGCGGTCGAGTACTGGCAGTGGCGCAGCGCTCCCAACGGTCAGGAGGAATACCACGGCGTGCTCGTCGGCGCCGACGGCACCCCCGTTCCCGTTTACGATGAGGTCCGTCAGGTTGGCGACGAATTCGCCAAAGCCGGCTCTGCTCTTGCCGGCACTTCACCCCATGCCGACGTCGCCCTCGTCAACGACTACGACAGCCGCTGGGCTATCACCTTCCAGCGCCACAGCGCTGGCTTCGATCCCGTCGGCGAAATGCTTGCCTTCTACCGTCCGCTCCGCGAGCAATCGCAGTCCGTCGACGTCATCAGCATCAACAAGCCCCTCGACCACTACAAAGTCGTCGAGCTTCCTGGCCTCAACGTCATCTCCCAGACCACCGCCGATCGCCTTATCGCCTATGTCCGCAGCGGCGGCCACCTCGTTCTCGGCCCTCGCTCCGCCATGAAGGACGAATACAACGCCCTTCAGCCCCAACGTCAGCCCGGTCCGCTCGAGTCATTCCTCGGCGGCCGCGTCGATCAGTTTTATGCGCTCGATAAAAACGTTCCCATAACCGGCGACGATGGCGCGGGCACTGCCAGCATCTGGGCCGAACAGCTCAGCGTCCAGTCACCCGAAACCAAAGTCCTGATGACCTACGGCAAGAGCAATGGCTGGCTTGACGATCAGCCCGCCGCCATCACCCGTCAGGTCGGCAAAGGCAGCATCACCTACATCGGCGCCTGGCTCGATTCGGAAACCCTTAGTAAATTCACCGCCAAACTCCTCCAGCAAGCCGGCGTGCAGTCCATCCTCCCCGGAGTTCCCGAGGGCGTCGAAGTCTGCCGCCGCACGAGTACCGGCTCAGACCAGGGAAAATCCGTCCTCATCCTCATCAACCACAACACAGAGCCAGCGCAGGTCTCGCTGCCATCTCCCATGCATAACCTCATCGGCGGCGAGAGTACTGCAGTCAGCACTCTCGACCTGCCGGCCTATGGCGTCGCGGTTCTCGCAACCGAAAAATAACGGCGGCCCATGCGTCTTCGGCGATCGCTCAGCCGTCACTTCGGCATATCAGCTTGTATGCCTCCCAAACGCCGGGGATCCTCGTGATCCTCGGCTTTTTTCTGCTCCCTGCTTCCAATTCCCTGCTTTACATACACCCTTGAGATCGCCCGCAGCAGAGCCTTCGGCGGAGTCTTCCCATCGTCCCCGGCAAACACAATCTCCCCAATCCGCTTCGCCTGGGGCCGGTAATACCAACGGCTGAACAAACACAAATAGTCCGCCGCCTCGCCGCCCCTCCTCGTTCCGCGTGACCCTCGCACCTCAGCCGCAGGAGCCACTTCCGCCAGCGCAGTTTCCAGCCGCTGCTCCAGCTCATCGCGCGTCGCCAGGGTCACCGCCTGGCCTTCCAGCGGAATTGCTGCCATCGTGCCGACCGGCTGCACATACAACGAACTCGACCCCGCCGCCTCGTTCGCATGCCGCATTCCCGCCACCGAATACAACGCCGGACCATATAGCGAACCTTTCGCCAGAATGAACAACGCCACGCACTCCGCCTCTGCGGCCGCCTGCACCATCACGCCATCCAGATGCGCCAGCGCCCGCACTGCCTCCGGCGTTTCTGCGGAGACCGCCTCCGCCCTGGTCAACTGCGCATGCAGTTCCGCGGCCCGCTCAAATTCCATCAACCCAGACGCCTCGTCCCGCTCCTTTTTGAGTTCCTCTGCTCGACTCGTCCCGCGCGTCCGCAAAAATGCCCGCACCGCCGCCGCCTCGTCCGCATAGCGCTCGTCCGTGCACCCCTTAAAGCAAGGCGCCAAACACTTCTTCATCTCCGAATACACACATCCCGGAAATGCCGGATCTGGATTCAGCTCTTCTACACACCGCCGCAGCTTGAACAGGTCCAGCATGTCTTCACAGAACCGCTCCGCAGCGATACGGGACGGAAATGGACCATATAGATCCTCCATCGCCGCTTTTGTGACGCGATTGGTTACATACACCCGCGGGTACGCATTCTCCACCGTCATCCGCAACAGCGCGGGAGGCCGCAGATGCAGCCGCTTCCGCGCCCGCTCGCCGAAAGCCCCCAATGAAGCCTCATACAGCCGCAGCAACGCCTCAAAGTCTGAACCCGTCAGCGCAAACTCGATCCGCGCCACCCGCCCGGCCAGCTGCAGGCGCTTCGTCTGATCCGGCCGTGCGTCCAATAGCCGCTTGATCCGACGCCGCAGGTTGGGCGTGCGGCTGATGTACGGCTCCGCCCGCGCATCCTCCCCAAACAACGCAAACACGCCCGCCGCCGCGGGAATTTCTTCCCACCTCGGCTCCGCTGCGTTAAACGGTATTTGGATCGGAAACATCGATTGAACCCCGTGAGCGTCCGCAACAGGCTGCTTCCGCCGTCGCATATACCACCCTGCAACTCGCAACCTGTTCCCTGCAACCTGTGACCTGTTCCCTGGGCTCTATGCTCCCGCGATTGTCATCCCATCCATCCGCAGCGTTGGCGCCGCCGTCGCTCCGCGAAACACCAGATCGTTCCCGATTGCGCTGATATTCCGCAGCATGTCTTTCAAATTTCCGGCGATCGTGATCTCGTGTACCGGATACGTCAGCTCGCCATTCTCGATCCACAGCCCCGCCGCGCCCCGCGAATAGTCTCCCGTCACCAGATTCACGCCCTGCCCCAGCATCCGCGTCACATACAAACCGCGTTCCACGCCTCGAATAATTTCCTCCGGCGTTTGCGTCCCTGCCTCGAGAAATAAATTTCCCGAATCCAGATACGGATTACCCGCCAGCCCGCGGCCCGCATTTCCCGTGCTCTTCATCCCCAGCTTCCTTCCCGCATAGGTATTCAGGATGTAGTTTTTCAGCACGCCCCGCTCGACAATCACCGTCCGCCGGCTCGGCAGCCCCTCTGCATCGAACGGCGACGTCCCAAATCCTCCCGGAATCGTCCCATCATCGACCACGGTCAACGACGACGCAGCAATCTCTTCGCCCAGCTTGCCCGCAAAAATCGACGCGCCGCGATAAATCGCATCGCCCGCCGCTGCGTCAAACACAGCGCCCACAATCCCCCGCGCCACCTCCGGCGAGAAAATTACCGGAGCCTGCTGGGTCGGCACGCGGCGTGCATCCAGCATCCGCAGCGTCCGCCGCGCCGCCTCGCGCCCCACCGCCTCCGGCTGATCAAGATTCTTAAACGACCGCGCTTGCGACCACCAGTAATCGCGCTGCATCTCGCCGTTCGCGCCCTGCGCAATCGGGCTCACCGCTATCGAACAATACGACGACCGGTACTCACCAACAAATCCCTGCGAGTTGGCGAAAATTCTGCTTCCCGTTGCGACATCGAAGCTCGCCCCATCGCTGTTCACCAGCCGCGTATCCGCCGCCATCGCCGCAACCTCGGCTCGCCGCGCCCACGCAATCCGCTCCTCAATCGGAAGCGAGTAAACATCTTCGTGATACAGCTCCAGATCCCCGTTCAGCTGCCCAAACTCGCTCACCTCCGCGAGTCCCGCAAATGGATCCACCGAGGTCACCTGCGCCAGTCCCACCGCGCCTTCCACCAGGTGCTCAATGCCATCCGCAGTAAAGTCGCTCGACGACGTGCTCGCCACGCGATATCCGTTTTCGGCCTTCACCAGCACCCGCAAACCCACCCCGCGCGAGCCGGACTCCTTCAGCGTCTCTACCTCGCCCATCCGCACCGTGGTCGAAAATTCATCGCCCTGCCGGATCGTTACCTCGGCTTCCGACGCCCCATTCAACCGCGCCCGCGCCACCACAAACTCCGCCAGCTCCTGCAGATTGGTTTTCGTATCTACCGCTGTGCTCATCGATCCACGCTCCGATTCTTCCGCCTCAAATCGCGCAGCGGGACCATCCTCGCCAACTGCTCGTTGGTCAGCGGTGGTGCATCGCTGTAGTCAATGTCGGAATCGTCCCCTGCAGCTTGGCGCGCGGCGATCCGAAGCAGCGCCTGCCGCTCCTCGTCACTCGGCTTTCTGTTTCTGATTTCCTCAGACGTCATGGTTACTAAGTGTGCCGGCCGAGATAATGCGCATAATTTCTTTCCCATGGTCGCCCTTAAGCGTGAACGCTTTCTTCATCCGGCTCTATCGGACTGACGGCCCGTCGGTGGACGCCGTCAAAGCAATCTCCCAGCGAGCAACCCAGATTCCTCTTCTTGTGCTCCCCGCGATTTGGCATCGCATGGTCCTCCGATCGCCTGAACAAGCCGATCGCGCCCTTGCACTCCGGGCAACGAAGGCGAGGCTCCGCTAACTTCAGGGCCTCGTCTGCCGAAATAGTTATCCATGCGTATCGGCGGGAACCATCTGAGGTAGATACGAATTGCTTGACGTCCACGATTCTCATTTTCCGTCTACCGCCCCGTGCCCCCCACCGTCATCCGGTCCAGCTTCACCGTCGGCATCCCCACGCCCACCGGCACGCTCTGACCATCCTTGCCGCAGGTCCCGATCCCCTCATCGAGCGCCAGATCGTTCCCTACCATCGACACATGCTTCAACGCCTCCGGCCCGTTCCCGATCAGCGTCGCATCCCGCACCGGCGCCGTCACCTTCCCATCTTCGATCAGGTAAGCCTCCAATGCCGAGAACACAAACTTCCCGCTCGTGATGTCTACCTGCCCGCCACCAAAGTTCACCGCGTACAGCCCGCGCTTCACGCTGCGGATAATATCTTCCGGCGCATCGTCGCCGGCCAACATATACGTGTTCGTCATGCGCGGCATCGGAATCTGCTGGTAGCTCTCGCGCCGTCCGTTGCCCGTGCTCGCGATCCCCATCAACCGCGCGCTCAGCTTGTCGCTTAAATATCCCTTCAGCACGCCGTTCTCGATCAGCACCGTCTCCTGGGTTGCCGATCCCTCATCGTCCACGTTCAGCGATCCCCGCCGCGACGGCATCCGCCCGTTGTCCACCACCGTCACCTTGCTGCTCGCTACCGGCCGGCCAATCAGCCCCGCAAACGCTGACGTCTTCTTCCGGTTGAAGTCCGCTTCGAGCCCATGCCCCACCGCCTCATGCAGCAGAACCCCGGGCCATCCCGGGCCCAGCACCACTTCCATTTCGCCCGCCGGCGCCGCTACCGCGCCCAGCTGCAAAATCGCTGTCCGTGCTGCTTCTTCCGCAAAATACTCCGGCCCCTTCGCCCCGGTGAAGTAGCCAATCTCCACGCGCCCGCCGCCGCCCGAGCTGCCCTTCGACGTGCGCTCCGCATCCTTGGCGATCACGAACACGCTCATCCGCGCCAGCGGCTGCGTGTCGCTCGCGTAGGTTCCATCTGAAGCCGCAATCAGAATCCGCCGCAACTCATCGGCATAGCTCGCCCGCACCTGCGTGATGCGTGGATCGTACTGCCGCGCCGCGCGATCCGCTCTTCGCACCAGCTCCAGTTTCGCCGCCAGATCCGCATCCAGCTCCGCGCCCGCCGCCGGATACAAGCTCGGCGCATCCGTCTCCGTAAATCCCTGTACCGGCTGCTTCGCCGGCCCATTCGCAATCAGCGCCGCCGTCCGCGCCGCGCGCAGCAACCGCTCCGCCGATAACTCGTCGGTGTAGGCATAGCCGGTCCGCTCGCCGCTCACCACCCGCACACCGCAACCCGCGCTCACGCCCTGGCTCGCCGACTTCACAATCTGTTCATCCAGCCCCAGCGACGTCGCCGCTACCGACTCAAAGTACAGATCGGCATAATCCCCGCCCGCCGACAACGCCTCGCCCAGGCATCGCTCCAGCAGCCGCTCCGTAATCCCGAACTTCTCAAAGAAATACCGCTTGTGCTCCACTCGTGGCCCTCTTCTGCGCGCCTGCGCCCTTGTCTTACAGTAACCCGTTCGTTGTATGTCTACCTTGATTCTTAATCAGATTTCTGCGGACAGTCGCCACCCTTTCGTGCCATTCTCATAACTATGAAGAAACTCCTCCTGCTTTGCTGCATGCTCGCGTTTACAGCCTCAGCGTTTGCCGCGACGCATCATCATCACCATCGTCATCATCGCATCCACAACGGCACGCCGAATCACCACGCCTAAGACGCAACGGGAGCGTACCCCGCGCCCCCGTAACTGAACGTCTGCCCGACGCGGTCCGCAAACCTCTCCTTGTCCCGTCCTGGCTCGCGGTGTACCTTGCGGAGTATGAGCACAGCCGCCGCACCCCCCTCCGCCGATCCCCGCTTCCCCATCGGAAAATTCCGCCGCGCCGAAGTCAATCTCACCGACCACCCCGCCCACATTGCGACCCTCGCCGCGCTGCCGGAAAATCTGCGCGCCGCCGTCGATCGCCTCAGCGACGCGCAGCTTGAAACCCCTTATCGCGACGGCGGGTGGACCGTTCGCCAGCTCGTCCACCACATTGCCGACAGCCACATGAATGCCTGCATCCGCATGCGCCTCGCCATCACTGAGGACTGGCCCACCATCAAGCCCTACGACGAAAAAGTCTGGGCCGAGCTGCCCGACGCCCGCTCCGCCCCCATCGACATCTCCCTCCAGCTCATCGAAGCTCTCCACGGCCGCTGGGTGCTGCTGCTCCGCTCGCTCTCCGGCGATCAATGGCAGCGCGGCTATACCCATCCTGACAACGGCCGCCAGTCCCTCGCCGAAGCCGTGGCCCTCTACGCCTGGCATTCCCGCCACCACGTCGCGCACATCACTGAATTACGAAAGGCTAAAGGCTGGTAGCTTTTCGCTTGCCCCACGCCGCGGCTGGCGCGGACCATCGAAACACATGCCTTCCCCCGCTCCCACGACCGCTCCCGAAGCCCTCGCCCACTCCGTCGAAGAGTTCCTCGCCGACCATCCTCAAGCCGCCGTCCTTGAAGATGGCCGCCTCCTCTTCGACCTCCGCCTCGCCCACTGCTCCATTACCGCAGACCACGGCCGCTGCCTGCTCCACCTCTGGTCCGACGAACGCAATACCGTCCGCACCATCTCCGCCATCCAGCCGCGCCGCGATACGCTCCGCCTCGAAACCCACCGCTTCGGCCATAGCAAGGCGCAAACCCTCACCCTCGTCCCCGATCCGGACTTCCGCACGCCCACCGCGCGCGACACCGCACGCCGCCGCTACCTCCGCACCCTCGAGCAGACCCTGGCTACCCACTTCACCGGCTGGATCAGCGACGGGTTCCGCTCCGCCATGGATCTCGAGCACAGCTTCGGTCCCGCCTACGCGCGCGGCATCCTCAGCAAAGGTCAAAGTGCCTGGGCCATCATCGGCGTCGGTCCGGAGGAACCACCCGCCATCATCGACGGCGTCCTCACCCTCGGCATCCTCTGGCTCGACTACTGCCGCGAGCACGCCAACGGACGCCGCCTCTTCCACGGACTCCGCATCGTCGTCCCGCAGGGCTTCGCCACCACCACCCGCGCCCGCCTCGCGTGGATGAACACCGCCCTCGCGCAATGGGAACTCTATGAGCTCGACTCTTCCGCCGAGCTCACCCAAACCGCCATCGGCAACGACGGTAATCTCGCCATCCAGCTTCCCCACGCCTTCGATCCGCAGGCAGCGCTCGAGCGTTCCGCCACCGCCATCGCCCATCTCAAATCTCTGCTCGGATCCGGCCTGCTCGCCGCTACAGAAATCCGCCCGCGCGGCGCTACCGAAATCAGCTTCTCCCTCCACGGCCTCGAGTACGCACGCATCCGTCACGGCCTCGTCCCCGGTTCCTTCATGCGGAAGGACGAGATTTTCTTTGGCGCGGGCTCCAGCGAAACCGCCCTCGACGAAACCACGGAAGACCTCTTCCGCGACCTTACCGATCGCCTCTTTCACGGCCGTCACGCCGCCGCCGCTACCAGCGATCCGCTGTTCCGTCTCCAACCTGAACGCTGGCTCGAATCCGTGCTCCGCCGCGACCTGTCGCTTCTTGATCCCGCGCTCGGAGCCGGCCCCGTCTACTCGCAGCTCTTCGCTTCAGCATCGGCGAGTCGCACCCTGCTCGATCTCGTCACCGTCACCAGCCAGGGCCGGCTCGCCATCCTCGAGCTCAAAGCCGACGACGACCTTCACCTGCCCCTCCAGGCCCTCGACTACTGGATCCGCATTCGCATGCTCCATCGCGCCGGAGAAATTGCCCGCCGCGGCTACTTCCCCGGCCTACAGCGATCAGGCGTTGAGCTCTCGCCGGAAGATCCGCTCCTCACCTGCGTCGCCCCCGCCCTCCACATCCACCCGGCAAACGAAACCGTCTTCCGCGCCTTCGCCCCCACCGTCCCCTGGGAACTCATCGCCGTCGACGAACACTGGCGCAACGACTGCCGCGTCCTCCTCCGCAAACACCCCACCCCATCATCCTGAGCGAAGCGCCGCACCTGTGTGCCCGGTTGTTTTGATCCCTGTGTCCGCTGCCCGCTCCCTGCTCTTAGCTTTCCTGCTCCCTACTGGCTATTCCCTACCCCCTGCCTTACCGCAGCCCACCACTCGCCAACAGCGTCTCGCCCGTCAGCCATCCTGATTCATCCGAGGCCAGGAACGCCGCAATCGGTCCGAAATCTTCCGGCTGCCCGATCCGGCCCAGCGGTGTTTGCGCAATCGCGCCATTCAGAAAATCGCTTCCCAGGATGCCCGCTGTGTGCACGCCCTCGGTCTCCACCGGCCCCGGGTTGATCGAGTTCACCCGAATCTTCCTCGGCCCCAGTTCGTTCGCCAGCACTCGCGTCACCGTGTCCAGCGCGCCTTTGGTCGCAGAGTAAACAACACTCGTTGCCGGGCCCGATGTGCTCGCCACTGAGCCCACATTGATCACCGATCCACCCTCGTCGAAATACTTCACCGCCTCGCGGGTCGCGAGAATCGGTCCCAGGACGTTGGTATCGAAGATGCGGTGGAAGTGCTTCTCCGTCACATCTCCAATCGGCACAAATTCGTAAACGCCCGCGTTGTTCACCAGCACATCCAGCCGCCCAAACGCCTTCTTCGTCTCGGCAAAGATGCGCTCCACATCGGCCTGCTTCGCCACATCGCCCTGCACCGCGATCGCCGTGCCGCCTTTGGCTTTGATCTCCGCGACCACCTTGTCGGCGCCCTCTTTGCTGCTCGCGTAGTTCACCACCACAGCTGCGCCTTCTGCCGCAAGTCCCTTCGCAATCCCTGCACCAATGCCCTTTGAAGCGCCTGTCACCACCGCAACTTTTTTGCTCAGCCTGCTCATCTCTGCTCCTCCGGTTCAATTCGATAGTTCGATATTTGTCTAACCGTCAAAGAGATGAGGCAGCCCCTCGAAAAGGTTCAGGCCTGCTGTTAAATCCTGTTCAAATGATCCAGATAGGCCTGCCAGACGCCACGATCCAGCTCCAGCGTCGCGAATTTCCCCTCGCGCGCGATCCGGATCAGCCCCGCCGTCTCCAGCTCCTTCATGTGGTGCGACAAGGTCGCCGCCGTCACCGGCTGGCACTCCCGCATCGCCGTACACGAAAGGGTGCCGCCACTTTTTCCGATCTGCTCCAGAATCTGATAACGCCGCGGATCCGCCAGCGCCCGCGCAATCCGCTCCAGCTGCCGCGCCGTCAGCCGCACCGCTTTTGTTTTCGCCGCCATCCTCGTTCCCAGACTAACGCCCCACCTCGCTGACCGCATCTCGGCCGACCGGCGTTTCTCTGACCCGCTTCCTCGCTGGCCGTTTTTTAGCTGCCTGAATTTAACCCCCGTCCTCCTCCGAAAGTCCTACAATTCCCGCCATGCCCAATATTGACCAGCATCCCGCCGGCAACTTCGTCTGGTTCGAGCTCTCCACCTCCGACCCCGCCGCCGCCAAACAGTTCTACTCCTCCCTCCTCGGCTGGGATGCGCAGGATTTCCCCATGGGCCCCGACATGGTCTACACCATGTTCCAACTCAACGGCCGCGATGCCGCCGGCGCCTACGCCATGAAGCCGGAAGACCGGCAACTCGGCATCCCTCCCAACTGGCTGATATACATCTCCGTCGACAGCGCCGACGCGACCGTCGCCCATTCACTCGAACACGGCGGCAGCGCCATGTCTCCCGCCTTCGATATACCCAACGTCGGCCGCATGGCCGTCCTGCAGGATCCGGTCGGCGCCGTTGTCGCCATCTTCCAGCCCGGCAACCACAGAGGTGTCGGCATCTATGGCGAAAACGACGCCTTCTGCTGGGCCGATCTCCAAACTCCCGACCGCGATCGCTCAGCAAAGTTCTACGGCACCGTCTTCGGCTGGAAGCTCCTCCCTGGCAAAGACAAGGACATGAACGGCTACCTCCACATCGTCAACGGCGATCAGTACATCGGCGGATTTCCCGAGCCGCGCAACCTTCCGCCCAGCGTCATGCCCCATTGGCTTGCCTACATCCAGTGCGCCGACTGCGCCGCCCAAACCGCCAAAGTCAAAGAACTCGGCGGAAGCATCATCGTCCCTGCCACCACCGTCGAAGGCCAGCTCCACTACTCCGTCGTCGCCGACCCCCAGGGAGCCGTCTTCGCCCTCTTCCAACCCGCCCACTAAACGTCCGTTGCAGCGGTAAGCATCAAATGTCATCCTGAGCGGAGCGCGGCCGCCCGATCCGCGCGGAGTCAAATGGCCCCCCCACGTAACACGAGGGTGCTCGTCATCCCAAAAATCAGGGCGGAGGGGAATCGGTCGAGCAGCGGCCGACAGGATTTGAAGCGGTGAGAGAGTGCCCTCCCACCTCCCCACCCGTTACCATATCTTCTGGATGCTTTCCCTTCGTACCCTTTCCTGCATTGCGATCCTCGCCGCTGTCACTTCATTCCCGCTTCCTGCCGTCTTTGGATCATCAGCTCCCGCGCCCGCCCAGCGCATCCAGTTCGCCGACATCACCCAGAAAGCCGGCATCCACTTCACCCACAACAACGGCGCCTTCGGCAAAAAATTCCTGCCGGAGACCCTGGGCCCTGGCGTCGCCTTCATCGACTACGACAACGACGGCTGGCAGGACATCTTCCTCGTCAATGGAACCGCATGGCCCGGCCATCCCGGCCACGCCACCACCCCCGCGCTCTACCACAACAACCACGACGGCACCTTTACCGACGTCACCCGGAAAGCCGGCCTCGCCATCCCCATGTACGGCATGGGCGTCGCCGTCGGCGACTACGACAACGATGGCCACGACGACCTGTTTGTAACAGCGTATGGTCAGAATCATTTATTTCGTAACAATGGCAATGGCACATTCACCAACGTTACGAAAAAAGCCGGACTGACCACTCCGCCCGAGCTCAGCGCCAGCGCCGCCTGGGTTGATTACGACCGCGACGGTCACCTCGATCTGCTCGTCACCAACTACGTCCAGTGGTCCCCCGCCGCCGATCGCTACTGCAGCATGGATGGCAAAGCGAAATCCTACTGCACGCCGGAAGCCTACCCCGGCCAGTCGGCGCGCCTCTGGCATAACAACGGCAACGGCACCTTCACTGACGTGACGAAGAAAGCCGGCCTCTACGACACCGGCTCCAAAAGTCTCGGCGTCGCTATTCTCGACGCCAATCAGGATGGCTGGCCCGACATCGCCATCTCCAACGACACCCAGCCGAACAAGCTCTACATGAACAACCGCAACGGCACCTTCACAGAACAGGGAGTCGCTGCCGGCATCGCCTACAGCGACGACGGCGTCGCACGCGCCGGCATGGGCATCGACGCCGCCGACTACGATCGCTCCGGCTATCCCAGTCTGCTCGTCACCAATTTTTCGAATCAGATGGTCGCCCTTTACCACAACGAGCGCAATGGTCTCTTCGTCGATACCGCGCCCTCGTCCGCGGTCGGCCGTTCCAGCCTCCTCACCCTCGGCTTCGGTTGCTTCTTCTTCGACTACGACCTCGATGGCTGGCCCGACTTCTACGTCGCCGACGGCCATCTCGACGATTCCATCGAGCGTATCCAGCAGCGCATCCGTTTCTCCGAACCGCCTCACCTCTACCACAACCTCGCCGGCAAAGGATTTGAAGACGTGGCCGCCTCCATGGGCCAGTCCTTCGACGCGCCGCGCGTCGCCCGCGGCGCAGCCCATGGCGACATCAACAACGACGGCGCGCCCGACATCGCAATCACCACCAACGCCGGTCCCGCCTCACTTTTCCTGAATGAGGGATCCACGAATCACGCGCTGCGCGTCAAGCTCATCGGCACCAAGTCGAATCGCGACGGCATCGGCGCGGTCGTCTCCGTCAAGTCGGGCGCCGCCCTCCAGAAGCAAACGCTCCACAGCGGATCGAGCTACCTCTCCGCGAGCGAACTCGTCCTCTCCTTCGGCCTCGCCTCCTCAACCAAAGCCGACACCATCGAGGTCCACTGGCCGTCCGGCGCCACCGACCACCTCAGCAACATCAACGCCGATCAGATCGTGACCATCCGGGAAGGCCAGGGCGCCATCGCCACTCATCCCCTCGCCAAACACCGCTAAAAAGCCAACGTCATCCTGAGCGAAGCGCCGGGGAGAAACTCGCCAGCGGTGCATAACGCGTCCTGGCGCGCAGCCGAAGGACCCCCGTAGCGAAACGGACAGCATGCGCCATCAATGCGCTCCGCGCGGAGGGAATCGGTCGCAAAGCGGCCGACCCAATCCAAAACGTTATAAGGATTTCACCCCTGAAAACAAAAGCGCGGGCCAAAGCGCGCGCTTCCTGATTCCTAAATCCCAAACTCTAAACTCTAATCCCTATCGTCTCCCCCGGAGCTTCGCCATCAGCCGAAGCATCTCCAGGTACAGCCAGATCAGCGTTACCATCAGCCCGAACGCGCCGTACCACTCCATATACTTTGGAGCGCCCGCCGCCACGCCGCTCTCGATGAAATCAAAATCCAGCACCAGGTTCAGCGACGCCACGCACACAATCACCAGGCTGATCCCGATTCCCAGCAGTCCTGATCCATTCACCGACGTGAAGTGGATCCCGAAAAATCCCAGCACCAGCTCCACCATATAAAACAGAAAAATCGCGCCCGTCGCCGCAATCACGCCCAGCCGGAATTTCTGCGTCACCTTGATCATTCCCGACTTGTAAGCCAACAGCAACACGAACATGGTCCCGAATGTCAGCGCCACCGACTCAATCGCGATTCCCGGATACCGCTGCTCAAACGACGCGGAGATCCCGCCCAGCACCAGACCCTCCAGCAGCGCATAAATCGGCGCCGTCACCGGCGACCACGTCTTCTTAAACGTCGTAATCAGCGCGAAAATCAATCCGCCAATCACGCCCACCAGCAACAGCAAATAGTCCAGCGGCAACGTGTCCGGATTCATCGCCAGATGCCACGTCCACGCCGCCGTCGCTACCGTACACACCAGAAGGATGCCAGTCTTGTTGACCGTGCCCTCCAGCGTCATCGTCTCCCCGACCGCTCCTGAAAACCCACGAAATACCTTGTCGTTCAGCGTCGGATTCGACGTCCTCATCAGGTCAGCCACTTCTTCTCCTTTGCGGAAAATCCCCATTCACCAGCTTTGGAAACCCCGCTTCCTTCATGATAGTCGCTGAGCCGAGTCTCTCCCCGCGCCAGCGCCTGCAAATACAGGCGCTCCGCCATGGCCAGCAATGCCTCAGTCAGCGCTTCTGTCACTCCGGCTGTCCGTTACCGTGCACCTTGGTCGTCAGTGTCCAGTTCCCCTTCAGCACACCGTTCGGATTCGAATTCGGATCGTTCGTCTGGTACCACTGGCTGCCGTTCGACCAGGTCTGCGAATATTCGCTCGAAACCTTTGCCGTACCGCCAGGACCCGACACCGTCTGCTGATCCAGCGCGTAGTCCACCCAGTCCGACGCCGCCGTCGACTGCGCATTCATCGACGCATTCGCGTTGTTCATCGCGCTCTCGAACGATGACTCCTGCTGCTGCATAAACGCCTGGTGCTCCGCAGCCGAGCGCGCCATGATCTGCTGGAACTGCTGATAGATCATCTGGCTCTCCTGCTTTTCCTGCGCCGCCAACGCAGCCAGCATCTGGTCCCCCTGCCGCTGCTGCCGCGCCATAAAGGCCTGTTCCCATTGCTGCGTGGGAACTGGATTGGGCAGATTCTTGCTGTCCACTACCTGCATCAACGCGTCCAGCTTGCCTTGCGGCGCCGTCAGCACATCCACACGCGCCCAGCACGCGCCCCCCGCTAACGCTCCCGCACTGCGCACCGAGCACTCCACCATCGCCGTCAGCCGCTCTTCGACCACAAAGCTCCCGTTCACCACTTCAATCCGCAGAGCTGCCGTGTCCGCCGTGTTGTTGCTTTGTACCGCCTGCATCAGATGCGCATTCTGTGCATTTGCATTCGCGGCCAGCCTCTCAGCCTGTTGCTGTACCGACGCTTGTACCTGGGTCGGACCCACTACATGCACTCCGCCCTCAATCGTCCCCACGTAATACTGCAGCAAATCCGAAGCTGACACTGTCTTTGAGAAGGAAAGACAGCCCTGATTGCCCGCCGGGTTCGGCCGCGCTGCCCACCGCCACCCCACCAGCGGTTCCATCCGGGACTGCATCAGCCCATCGGAGGAATAGGCCCGATAAACCGGCGAGGGCAGCGAAGTGCACGGACTCACCATCACGATGCCCTGCAGCTTCCATCCCGACGGGATCGTCAGCGCCATCGCATCGATGTTGTTCAGCGAAGGATCGGTAATCGAGCCCGTCGTTGTCGAGCCCGACAGCGGCGCGGCGCTGACGTACGTCGCCCCTCCCGCTTTCCCACTCGCCGCCGATGCTCCGCCGCCCGCGCTGTCCGGCGAGGCCGAAGGTCCCGACGATTCCGGTTTCGATGTGGAAGAACAGCCCGCAATCAAAAGCGCAACCACGGGAATGAGCGTGAACCTGCGTCCCAGCGTCTTCATCCAAGAGCCTCGTTCCTTTTGAAAAAGATTTACTTCGGTTCTCCGTTGCCATGCACCGGCGTTGCCTGCGTCCAGTTTCCCTGCAGCACACCATTCGGATTCGCGTTTGGATCGTTCGTCTGATACCACTGCGTGCCATTCGTCCACGTCAGCGAATACTGGCTCGATACCTTCGCGTCTCCGCCCGGTCCCGACACCGTCTGCTGATCCAGCGCGTAATCCACCCAGTCCGATGCCGCGGTCGATCGCGCATTCATCGCTGCGTTCGCGTTATTCATCGAGCTCTCGAACGACGACTCCTGCTGCTGCATGAATGCCGCATGTTCTGACGCCGAACGCTGCATGCTCTGCTGGAACGCGCTGTTCATCATCTGGCTGAAAGCCGCATCCCTCGCGTTCGCAGCCGCCATCCGCGCGTCCGCTTCCTGTTGGATCTTCTCCGCCAGCCGCTGGAACACCAACTGCTTCCAGTCCGCGGCAGGTACAGCCTTCGGTAAATTGTTGCTGTCCACCACCTGCACCAGCGCGTCCAGCTTTCCTTCAGGAGCCGTCAGCACATCCACGCGCGCCCAGCAGCTTCCCCCATTCGACGGGCCAGGATTGTTGTTCACCGAACACTCCACGCCCACCCGCAGCCGCTCCTCCACCACAAACGATCCATTCACCACTTCCACCCGCAGCGCCGCCGTGTCCGCCGTGTTCGTGGTCCGCATGATCTGCGGCAGCCGGTTGATGTTCTGGTTGGCCTGCGCCGCCAGCCCCTGCGCCCATTGCGAATAAACCGCCGCAACCGGCATCGTCCCCACCACACGAACCCCGCCTTCCATCGTTCCCACGTAATACTGCAGGAAATCCGCCGCCGAGATCACCCCGGAAATATTCGAACAGCCGCGCTGGTCCAGCTTGTACTTCGGATTCCATCTCCATCCGATCACCGGTTCCATCCGGTACTGCATCAGGCCGTCCGCTGAATACATCCGAAATACCGGAGAAGGCGCCGGCGTGCACGGCAGCACGGGATAAATCCCCTCCAGCTTCCATCCCGATGGGATCGTCAGCGTCGCCGCCACCATGTTGTTCAGCGATGGATCCGTGATCGTGCCCGTCGTCAGCTGGTTCGACAGCGGTGCCGAGCTGACATAAGTCACCCCACCCGCCTTCGCTCCTGATGCTGCACTCGCACCGCCCGATCCGTCCGAGGATCCCGCAGCGCCTTTCGAAGCGGAAGAGCAACCTGCCATCAGAATTGCTACGGCGGGAACGATAACGAGTGAGCGATGCAGTCTCTTCATCCGTGGCCCTGTGTCCCCATGCTTCCTTCAGCTGTCTGTTGCTGTGCGCCTGCGTTGTTCGCGTCCCGTCCTGCCTTCAGTCCCGCTCTGCCCGGTCAGGCCGCCGAGTCTGCAGCCGTCTCCACACCGACTCCGCCCGCACCACCCTCGGCGCCGGCCAGCAACAGGTCATCAACAAAGCGATCATGGCGATCGCCCACGGAACCTCGCGCAATATGTGCATGGATGTTCTCTCCCATCGGCAACCCAGTCTCGCCACCGCATGCCGTCAAAGGAGAGAACCGGAAATTTGACCACACGCCAGATGTGTTTTCGCACCCGTTCTGAAAAAATTCGCGGCGGCCATGCTCGCTGTCAGCCGCCGCTTCAAGGTGCAACGCAACCTTGTCACGATCCCCCGCCGCCCGCATAGAGACACGCAAGGTCAACAGGTGGCAAGTCGTGACATCCCTTCGCCCCCTCCCGCTCGTCCCTCACCTCGCCCCATCTGTCCCTCCGTCACTCAAGGTCGCCGGCCATGGGACATTTCAGGACATAAAAGGACGAAAAACCCTCCCTTGTTCATGGAAATTCAGCTTTTCCATCGCCCAGCCCTCGCTATACTGGTTCCACCTCGGCCCCGATACAGGGATAAAACACAGGCTTGTGGCTTAGGTTGAAGCCCATATGACGTCCCGGACGGTGGGGAGCACCGCAGAGAATCGCCGAATTGACTCCTGGAAAGAAATTGCTGCGTTCTTTGGACGGGACGAACGCACCGTTAAACGCTGGGAAAAAGAACGCGGCCTTCCCGTGCACCGCCTGCCCGGAGAACGCGGCGGCGTCTTCGCCTGGTCGCACGAGCTTACCTCGTGGCTGAACTCCGCCGCGGCCGCTAACGGCAAATCCGACGAACCGCCTCTCGCCGCCGAACCGCGGCCCGGACCCCTTCCACCCCCCGCGCCCGAAATCCCATCCCCCCAAGCAGCAGTGCCGATTCCAGCCACCGCTTCCCCCAGCGCCACCATCCTTTGGATCCTCGCGCTGCTCATCGTTGTCTCCGCCGTGGCATTCTTCGGCTTCCAATTCGTTCGCCGATCCGTCCGCCCTTCCTACGAAACCGCGCGCGGCACCGCCCCCCACCACATCCCCGATGCCGCGGCCCGTGAGTTCTACCTCAAAGGCCGCTACTACTGGAGCCGCCGCACCGAGGACAGCCTGCGTCAGGCCATCGACGCCTTCACCCAGGCCGTCATCCACGATTCGGAATACGCCCAGGCCTATGCCGGCCTCGCCGAGTGTTACGACATCATGCCGGAGTTCAGCTCCATGCCGCGCTCTGAGGCTTTCCCCCGCGCCATTGCTGCCGCCCGTAAAGCCGAAGCCCTCGACGATTCACTCGCCGAAGCTCACCGCGCCCTCGCCTTCCCTCTCTTCTACTGGGAGTGGAAAGTACCCGCCGCGCTCAGCGAATATCAGCGCGCTCTTCAACTCGATCCGCGCGACGAAGAAGCCCACCACTGGTACGCCACTTCGCTGCTTACCCTTGGCCGTTATCAGGAGGCCATGGTGGAAATCGATAACGCGCAGCAACTGAATCCTGCATCCCGCTCCATCCTCTCCGACCAGGCCCTTATCCGCTTCTGGAACGGCGACCAGACCGCCGCCATTCAGAAACTGAGAGAAATCGAGCAGGCCGAGCCCGAATTTTTCTCCGCACCCCGCTACCTCGCCGGCATTGCCTTCTCCCTGAAGGACTATCGCACCTTCATCGACCAGACCAAACGCCTTGCCACACTTTCGAACGATGCGCAGATGCTCGCCATTGCCAAAGCCGCGCAGCGCGGGTTCGCCGCCGGCGGCGAACATGGCATGCTCGAGGCCATGCGCGTCGTGCAGCAGGACTATTTCGACAGCGGCCAGGCCTCCGGCCTCGAACTGGCCCGCACCTGCGCCCTGCTCGGCAGAAAACAGGACGCTGTCACCTACCTCAAAGCCGCCATCGCCAACCATGACTACATGGTGCTCAACATCTCCGCCGAACCCACCTTCGCGCTGTTGAACAACGACCCCGCCTTCGAAGAAGTCCTGCGCCAGATCACCGCCCGCATGTACCGCGCCTGACGGAAAACAAACAAGCCGGGTGGGATAACCAGATGCCGGGTGCGCCATCCTTTCTCCTCATGCCTCATCGAGGAGAAAGGGTGGGAGATCACAGATCTTCGCCGAGCAACGCTCAGGTCCATATCAAGGCCCGGCTTCAGTCGGGCCTTTGAGCGAGAGAAAGCGAAACCGGGCGTCAGTCCCTGCGAAAAAAACAAGTTTTGAAAAAGGGAGCACGGCTTTAGCCGATGACGGACGGCCTTTCTTCCAGCCGCTTTTCGAGCCGCCACTCAGACCGCAACCCGCACACAGGGACAACCAACTCGATCAGTGCTTTCCAAGAGCGCCCAACCTCACAGCTGCGGCCCAGGGACGCTTTTTTGTACCAGACAGGAATATTTATTTGCGTCACACTGGGGCGCTTATTGCACCAGACAAGGATACTTTTTTGTTATCAGACAGGGACGCTTTTTGTACCCGTTCTTCCGCCTACCCAACCCCGACGGCCAGGTTCACCCCATAGCAAGAAGCTAGCTCCTCTTCCACCCCGCTTCCATATGATTTGACACTCGCATCGTGCCAAAGGTACCGCTCTTCCGATTTTGGGAGAAGCTCCGCCACGGCGGACGTCGTTCTACCACCACTGCCTCACCTCGCTCGTGCCGTAAACGGTTCAGTCAACCCTGGCCTTCAACACGGTGTGCGTGTGGCTTTCGATCCCGTAATAGGACGGAGGTTCGTAGCAGGGCTTGAACTTCAGTCGGGGCCGAAAAACGACCCAAACTGGCTGGGCTTTGGCCCCTGCCGGCGCAGAGAACTCCCTTCAGCCTCACCAGCTCTGGTTGTATCGCCGCGCAGCAGCGTCCCCGATCGTCGCCGCCGGCAGCATCTCCATGCCCCGCACATTCGCCCCCCGCTGCGCGGCCGCCGTCTCCCCAAGCGGCGCCGGCAGCAGTCGATTCACCGTGCTCATCGCCAGCCCCACCACCTCCGGCGCCAGGTTCCCCAGCCGGGCCGCCAGCATCGCATGCGGAGTAATCGCGATCTCCGTCCTCTGCGCAATCACCGCCCGCACAATCTGCTTCGCCGCCCATGCTGCACTCGTCGAAATTCCCGGCAGATTCGCCGCCAGACTAAACCACCGATACTCCCGCTCCGCGTCCCCTGAAAACTGTGCGCTCACATGCGACCCCGTCCGCATCAGCCCTGGACACACTGTCAGCACATGCACGCCCTTCGACCGCAGTTCCGCGTGCAACCCTTCAGAAAATCCCACCTCGGCAAACTTGCTCGCCGTGTACGGGAGCATATGCGGCACCGCGACCTTGCCTCCCACCGATGCGATGTTCACAATCGTCCCATTCCTCCGTAGCAGCATCTGCGGCAGCACGCTCAGCGAGCAATGCACGGCGGAGAAGAAGTTCGTCTCCATCACTTCATGGAAATCCTCGACCCGCTGATTCTCCACCGGGCCCACCGTGATCACGCCCGCATTGTTCACCAGCACATCGACGCGTCCAAAGCGCTCCGTCGCCCGCTCCACCAGCCGCCGCGCATCTTCCTCCTGTCGCAGATCCGCGGGGACCACCAGCACCTGCTCGGCATCCTCGACCGCGCCGCGCTCCACCAGCGACTGCCGCGCCCGCTCCAGTTCCCACGGATCGCGCGCCGAGAGCACCAGCTTCGCTCCACGCCGCCCAAACTCCTCGGCCATCGCGAGACCGAGCCCGCGCGACGCACCGGTGATCAGCACCACCTTGCCCGCCAGCCGGCGCGCCCTGCGCCGCCCGATCTGCCCATAGACCACGGCAGCCGCCGTTCCCGCACTCAGCAAGCCCATGCCCGCCACCGAAGCGCCCGCCATCAAAATCGCATTTCTGGCTTTCATCGCACTCTCCTCAATCTGTTGGACTCCTCAATGTGAGCGCCGGCTGCCTCACGCCGCCTTACGCTGCCTCACACTGCGTGACGTTGCCTCACGCTGGTTCAATGACGGAGTCCAGTTAGAATCGCAAAACCAAGAGCAAAAACAGCGTCCGCCAGGTTCACCCCACAGCAAGAAGCTTCGTCTTCACACGTTCGAAGATCAATGCAGTTGAGTACCATGCACCATCCCAAAGTACTCTTCTCCAACTCCGTCCCGGACTGTTTGGGGAAAACACGACCTCAACTCCGTCAAAAAATCGGTATTGCTCACTCCTCGAAAACCAGCTTCAGCACTCTTGGCGCAATCGCCGGAGACAGTTCCATCGCCGCCTCTGCTACTTCCGGAAAACCCTTGGCCGCGGCAAGCGCAGCCATTGCACAACGGAGCAGATCCGCGTCCCAGGCGCGATCCGCAGCCTTGCCCACCAGCACGGGAAGCTGCCTCAGAGCCTCAGCGTATGTGGGAGCAAGATCCGCAGGAACGGTAACGCCATTTCGAGCACGGCAAATTTCAACCCATGCTGGGAACTGAGAAAACACTGCAGGAGCGCGTTCCGGGGCAGACGAAAGCACGCGCACGATGTGCGGGACGGCCGCAAAGGAAGCGGGATAAACATCACCCTGGTGTGCCAGAGCGCTCCAGATTGAAAACCACGGCTCACGGTCGCCCTCTGCATCCGGGAAACCCTCCAAACGACGCAGCAGCTCGGGGATATCAGGGGCGAAACCATAAGCGTGCCGCAGCTTACTCCAATCAGGACTTTCCAGGCTCAACATCGCAAACTCCGTGAACGATCTTATCTCCCTCTCCCTTCTCAACCATTACCTCCGTGCCCCCACTCTCCGATCCAACTCCCGCCATCACCGAAAATCCCGTCCCCCCGCTGCTACACTCCGGGGCAGAATCCCCCATGCTGTTCACTGCCCACAGTGCCGCCGTGTACGGCATCGACGCCAGCATCATCGACGTCGAAGTCGACTTCTCGGCGATGAAAACCCAGGAAGACCACTTCAACACCGTCGGCCTCCCCGATGCTGCCGTCCGCGAATCCCGTGACCGCGTCCGCGCCGCCATCCGCAACTCCGGCTTCGACCTGCCCCCCACCCACATCACCATCAACCTCGCCCCCGCCGACATTAAAAAAGAAGGCTCCGGCTTCGACCTCCCCATGGCCGTCGGCATCCTCGGCGCTTACGGCGCGCTCCATCAGCAAAACGCCCTCGACGATTTCCTCCTTATCGGTGAGCTCGGCCTCGATGGCGCCCTCCGCCCTGTCCCCGGCATGTTGCCCGTTGCTGTCGCAGCCCGCGCGCGGGGAATCAAAAATCTCGTCATCCCCAAAGCCAACGCTCGCGAAGCTGCCGTCGTTGATGGCGTCAACGTCTACCCCACTGAATCACTGCTTCAGGTCCGCGACCTTCTCAATCAAGCCAGCACAGGCGGCATCCAAACACCGGCGTTCCGCGTCGAGGCGGCCGAGGTTCTCGGCGAGTTGCAGCATTTCCCCCTCGACTTCGCCGACGTCCGCGGTCAGCAAACCGCCAAGCGCGCCCTGGAAGTCGCCGCTGCCGGCGGGCACAACATATTAATGATCGGCCCACCAGGCTCGGGCAAAACCATGCTCGCCCGCCGCTTCCCCTCCATCCTCGCGCCGCTCACGTTCGAAGAAGCCCTCGAGACCACCAAAATTCATTCTGTCGCCGGCATCCTCGACGCCGAGGCCGGACTCGTCACTCAGCGCCCCTTCCGCGCTCCGCATCACACCATTTCGGACGCAGGGTTGATCGGCGGCGGCGCCATCCCCCGCCCTGGCGAAGTCTCCCTCGCCCACAACGGCGTCCTCTTCCTCGACGAGCTGCCCGAGTTCCCGCGCAACGTGCTCGAAGTCATGCGCCAGCCCCTCGAAGACCGCCACGTCACCATCGCGCGCGCCAGCATGTCGCTCACCTTCCCCGCCGCCTTCATGCTCGCCGCAGCTATGAATCCCTGCCCCTGCGGCTACTTCAACGACAAGTCCCGCGACTGCCATTGCACACCGCCCATCATCCAGCGCTACGTCGCCAAAATCTCCGGCCCGCTTCTCGATCGCATCGACATCCACATCGAAGTTCCCGCCGTCCAGTACAAAGAGCTGCGCGGAGCCGCCGCCATTGAGAACTCCGCGACCATTCGCGCCCGCGTTCTCGCCGCGCGCGAACACCAGAGCAAGCGCTTCGCCTCCGCAAGAGAAAAAGTCTTCTCCAACGCGCAAATGGGTACGCGCCAGATTCGCGCCCACTGCGAGCTCTCCCCAGACGCCGAAAAACTCCTCGAGCGCGCCATGGTCCAGCAGGGACTTACCGCCCGCGCCCACGACCGCATCCTCAAAGTCGCCCGCACCATCGCCGACCTCGAAGGCGTCGAAAACCTCACCGTCCCCCACATCGCCGAAGCGATCCAGTACCGCACGTTAGACCGCAGCTACTGGGCCGGATGAAAATCCCGGTGGCCCATTCAAGCCCGCCTTTGGCTTGAGTGGGGAGATCAAAAACACGCCGTCGCGCCTCCAACGCTATCAGCGAGACGGGCAAATCCACTTCGTTACGTTCTGCTGTTATCACCGGCGGCGCTCATTGATGCACGAGGCCAGCCGCTGCATCTTCGAGAAGGCGCTCGAGCGAGTACGCCGCAGTTACGGACTGCGTGTGTATGGCTTTGTGGTGATGCGGGAACACGTTCATCTGCTGGTCGACGAACCCGATCATGACACTCTGGCCGCTGCGCTGAGCTCCAGCCTCAATTTCCCTAAGGCTTCAGCGTCGCCAAAGACTGCGCCCCCATCGCCGTAATCAAAATCGCCTCATTCGCCGTCGCCGACGTCGTCGTCCCCACCACCACAATGTCCGACTTTCCGCCGCCATAGTAATAGCAACGCGACCACGCTGTGTGCCCGTTCAGCGCTTTGCAGTGAAACGTCTGCGGCACATCCTGTGCCAGCGCCGATCCCGTCAAATTCGAGTGGTACGCCCGAAACCGTCCCCGCGGCATGTCGAACTCATCCGATTCCAGCTGCTGCTGCGCCATGTCCGGATCGGCATGCTTCGCCGCCTCCGCCGGATTGTCGTACACGCGATACTCAACCGAGCTCTTCACTCCCGCGCCCGGTCCGGTGATCGTGTAGGTGATCTCGTGCGCAGAGCCGTTCACCGGTTTCGCAATCACGTCCTGGCTCACATACGTCATCGACGCGTCGAAGGCCGTCACCGACGCAGCATCCAGCGCCCGCTTCGCATCCTTCTCCGCCTGGGCTGCCGTCGACTGAGCTCTCGCCCCAGTCCCCATCATTCCCAGCAAAATAAAAAGCGCGCTCGCTGCGAGCACGCATAAGGTCCCACATTTTTGGATTGGCATCGTGCCGGTATTCTCAGCCCCGCATCCGCGCCCGTCAAGATAACCGCGCAAGGCGCCCACATTTCGTCGACAACCTCGAAATCCTTTACCCTCATAAAGGCACTTTCTTTCAGGAGAACCATGCGAGCACTCGTTAAGGCGCGCGCCGAACGCGGCCTCTGGCTCCAGGATGTACCCGAGCCCGAATACGGTATCAACGACGTCCTCATCCGCGTCCGCCGCACCGGCATCTGCGGCACCGACGTCCACATTTATCAGTGGGACGAGTGGGCCCAGCAAACCATCCCCGTCCCCATGGTCATCGGCCATGAGTTTGTCGGGGAAATTGCCGCCGTCGGGTCGAACGTTTCTGATTTTCACATCGGCGACCTCGTCTCCGGCGAAGGTCACGTCACCTGCGGCCGCTGCCGCAATTGCCTCGCCGGCCGCCGCCATCTCTGCGCCAATACCTCCGGCGTCGGCGTCAACCGCCCCGGCGCTTTTGCCGAATACATCACGCTGCCCATGACCAACATCTGGCGCCACCACCCCGGCGTTTCGGAAGAAATTGCCGCCATCTTTGACCCGTTTGGCAACGCGGTGCACACCGCGCTCGCCTTCCCCGTCCTCGGCGAAGATGTGCTCATCTCCGGCGCCGGCCCCATCGGCCTCATGGCCATCCCCATCGTTCGCCACGCAGGCGCGCGCTACATTGTCGCCACCGACCTCAACCCCTTCCGCCTCGACCTCGCCCGCAAAATGGGAGCGACCATCGCCGTCGATCCCCGCACCACTTCCGTCGCTCAGGTTCAGAAACAACTCGGCATGCAGGAAGGCTTCGACGTCGGCCTGGAAATGTCCGGCTCGCCCGCCGGCTTCACGGAGATGATCGACAACATGTGCCATGGCGGCCGCATCGCCGTCCTCGGTATCCCGGCCAAACCCATGGAAACCGACTGGCGCAAAGTCATCTTCAACATGCTCACCATCCGCGGCATCTACGGCCGCGAAATGTATGAGACCTGGTACAAGATGTCCGTGCTCGCCACCGCCGGCGTCGACATCTCCCCCGTCATCACCCACCGCTTCAGCTACAAGGATTACGAAAAAGGATTCGAAGCCATGATCGGCGGCCAAACCGGCAAAGTCATCCTCGACTGGACCACGATCTAGCTTCTGTCCCAGACACATTAACCCAGAGTCCCACCCCATCCCGGGTTCCCGCCCCATCCACAAATCCCGGGTGCCCCATCCTTTCTCCTCATGCCTTATCGAGGAGAAAGGGTGGGAGACCATACCCCATCTCAGACTCTCAGACCGTCTCGACACAGGGAATCCAGACCACATCCCACACAACAGTTGCGTTACACTCGCTCCATTCCAATTCCAAATTTCAAACCGTAAAGGAGACCGTCAACATGGCGGGAAAATCCCTCGGCGTCTCGCTTGAAGAGGCGCGCAAAGTCATTCACGCTGGCCAGAAAAAAGCCGACGAAATCGGCGTTCCCATGAACATCGCTGTCGTCGACGCCGGAGCCAACCTCATCGCCTTCGAACGTCTGGAAGGCGCCTGGATCGGCTCCATCGACATCGCCCAGAAGAAGGCCTTCACTTCGCGCGCCTTCGACATCGAAACCAAAACCCTCGGTGAAAATTCGCAGAGTGGTGACCAGTTCTTCGGCATCCATGCCTCCAACAATGGCAAGGTCATGATTTTCGCCGGAGGCATCCCACTCAAACGCGGCGATCAGGTCGTCGGAGCCGTCGGCGTCAGTGGAGGCCTTGGCGCACAGGATCAGGCAGTCGCCGAAGCAGCCGCCAAAGCCTTTTCCTGATCCAGCAGCCTACTCCCTGGGATCCTCCACCCGGCCCAGAAACAAAATTCCGCCCGTCTTCCCGTCGCGAATCATGAACAGGAACGGGTGGTCCGCGCGAAACTCCACCGGCGGAGGCTCCGGCACCGACCTCCGCATGGCCGCCGCCACCATCACGGTCGAGGTCGCCGCAGCAGCTTCCGTCCCCTGCTCGTTCACATCGATGAATGCCTTGTGAATTGCCGCCGAGATATAGAACTCCGGCTTCCCCGTCATCCCCGAAAAATCGGCCGATGGCTCGAACGCATGCGGCATTCCCATCGTCGCCAGCGTGCCGCTCAGCTCAAACTGTTGCGTCATCGTAAACCGCGGCAGCGTCACCATCACCTTCTCGACCGGCGCCAGCTTCCCCACCCACTCCTGCGCAGCCGCCGCGGTGAACTTCCGCTCCAGTGCATCCAGTCCGTCCGTCTCCTTCGGCAGCACCACCACCATAGCCAGCGCATCGTCCGGATCGCCACTCGCGTACGGAATCTCCAGCTCCTGAAACGTCCCACCGTCGTAGTACCGGTAGCCGCCCGTCCGGTGCATCAGCGGAGCCTTCGCCGTTTGTTTCGCCGACAGATGAAACTCCCCGTCCTCCGTCGTTGCTCCCTTCACAAACGGACTCCGCCACGTTCCCTTGAAGTAGATCGCGTTCGTCAGCACCAGCCGCGTAGCCGGTGTCAGCACTCCTCTTCCGATCAGGTTCTGAATTCGATCTTTCGTCTCCTTCGCCACCCAGTCGTTGATCGTTCCCCGCGCCGCCTCCGCCGCCGTCCTGAAGTCCACCCGATTCACGCCCGCGCCATAATCAGCCTTCATCAGGCTCAAATAGCCCGGCAGCAACTGCGCGTCCTGCTGCGCCCATAGCGCGTCGGCGACCCGCAGTTCGTAGCCCTCATGCTCTGCATTCATCCCCGCGAGCAACGCCCCCATCGCCGGATGCAGCCGCTCCTGCGGCAGCGTGAAATGGAAAACCCGCGCCATCTCCGCCGCCGTCTGCCCGCGGGCGCCGGCATCGGCCATCGCAAACGCGGTCGAGATGCTCTCCGGCGAGAAGAACAGATTTCCCTTCTGCACTCGCAGCCGCCCGTATATGTCCACCGCGAAGGCGTTGTTCCCCTGCGTCACCTGCGCCGCATCCGCCGCGCTTACCGGTCCGGGCTTCTCCGCCATTCCAACCTCCACACTCAATACCGTCAGCACCACGGCCACCAAAACCTTCATCGAAATTGTCCTCTTCTTCAGAACGAACCCGCCACCCACTCTTGCAGCCAGATTTGGCCTCCTGGCTCGTCCGTATTGGCTATTGGCTATTGGCTACTGGCTGTCGGCTATTGGCTATTGGCTAATCCCCTGGAGTCGACTCACCACAAATTCTTTCGCCCGCCGTACCGCCTCCACCTTCCCATCCCCCCGCATCAACCGGCAAAGCAGCGCCGACGAAAACACGCACCCCGTCCCATGCGTCCCGTGAATCCCCCGAGCCTCTACCCGCTGCCCCGGAAACCAGACCTCCTCGCCCTCCGCAGTCAGCAGAAAATCATCCGGCGTTTCCAGATGTCCCCCCGTGACCACTACATTCAATCCCGAGCCCAGGACCGATCCCAGTTCCGCAATGTGCCTCGCTACCCCCGGCACTCCTGCCCGATCCACACCCTGTACACCAGCCAAAATTCCCGCCTCCACCACATTCGGCGTCACCCAACCCACCACCCGCAGCAGCTCTTCCCGGACCCTCCGCACCCCGTCCGCTGAAAGTAATTCCGCTCCCGAACTGGCCTTTATGACCGGATCCAGCACAATTCGGTCCCTCCGAATCCCCCGTTGGCGCAGAAATCCGGTCACCACTGCGACCAGCTCATCGTTGGCAAGCATCCCAATCTTGACCCCGCCAATTTCCTGGTCATCTGCCAGTAAGTCCAGTGTTTCCTTCAATAAACGAGCGCTGACCGGCTCCACACGGGTAACCAGCCTGCTGGATTGAACCGTCAACGCTGTAACGGCCGATACCCCAGGAACACCATGAGCTGTAAAGACTTCCAGATCGGCCGTGATCCCCGCCCCCGACGAAGGGTCGTAACCCGCGACGGTAAGTGCTCCCGGGGTTATTGCCGACTCCGTTAAGTGCTTGACAACGTTAGTCTTGGAGCGCAAGCTTCGATTCTCCTTGGTTCTCTGGGCAGCATGTGGCCCCTTTCTGCCATCGTACTTTGCAGGTCTTTCGTCCGGGCAGTTGCAGTTCGATCGCTTTCGGGAAGGATCATTACTTTTTCAGGCCGTCCGTAAACCGCTTTCCGGACTATCACAACGAGCCTGAGTATGCAAGCGAAGTATCGAATTAAATGGTTCTGCTTGTTTGACTTACCTCCATCAGGACCCTACAATTTCAGGAGGAGGAATATGCCCGCTATCGCAACTTCAGATAAAGTCCGACCTCGTCACTCTCTTCGGTTTGCCGGCGCACTTCTCGCCACCATTTTGGGCGTTGCCGGCGCTCAGGCCGCTTCGCCGGTCACCCACCTTAACCCCCAGATCATCGTCAGCCACCATCACTGGTACCAGCTCGGCGTTGCTTCCTGGTATGGCAAGTTCTTTCAGGGCCGCACCACCGCCAGCGGCGAGCCGTACGACGAAAACCAACTCACCTGCGCCCATCGCACCCTGCCTCTCGGCTCCGTGCTCCGAGTCACGAACCTCAGGAATCATAAATCGGTCGTCGTTACTGTCAACGATCGCGGCCCCGTGCCTGAGACCCGTGTCATCGACCTTTCCCGGGCTGCCGCCTCCGCCCTCGGCTTCAGCGACCAGGGCCTGGCCCCCGTCAAAGTCGAACTCATCGGCCCTCAGGCTGAAGTTGCCCAGCTTCTCATGCCCGAAGGCCTCGAGTCGCCCCGCAACTAGCCCGTTCTCTTCCTGGTTTCCGGACCCCATCCACCGCCCTCGTGGCGAACGCGCTTTTTGTGGACTGGGGTCCGTTGAGTTATCGCCCAGCAACTCCGCTCTCGATCTCCGTCCTGTCCGCTCCATTGGATCGGCTATACGCTAACCGCTGTACGCTGTTTCACTACCCGCTGATTGGCCCTCCCCTGTCCGCTGACCGCTGTCTCTTCTCCATCCACGCCACAATCGGCCCCCAATAGTTCACCTGCGGCCGATAATACGGTTCCGCGTGCCGCAAATTCGGAACGATCATCGTCTCCCCCCCGCAGCACGCCGCCAGTTCCGCCGCCATCTCCACTGGAAACGCCTTGTCCCGCTCGCCGTGGACCACCAGAATCGGAATCGTGCACCCCGCCAGCGATTCCTCTGCATGCCACAGCCGCGGCACCAGCGGACCCAGTACCAGCGGCATCCCCAGCGAGTGCGCCGCCGCCCGAAACGACGTGAACCCCGCGCACAACACCAGCCGGCTCGCCCGCACCCTCCCCATCACCGCCGCTGCAACTCCGCTTCCCAGCGAAAACCCCAGCACTGCAATCTCCCCACCCAGTCCCGCCCCCGCCGCCAGCCCTTCCAGATACTCGAACGCCGCAATCGCGTCGCGCTCGCATTGCGCCGCATCGATCCGCCCCGTGCTCCGCCCGTATCCCGAGTAGTCGAAGACCAGCGACGCCGCCCCGTTCGCCGCCAGCAGTTCCTGCACCGGCACCCAGTGCCCCACCGTCTCGCCGATTCCGTGACAGACCAGCACCACCGCCCGCACCCGCCCTGCCGCCGGCCGCACCCAAACCGCGTCCAGAACATTCTTTCCACTCGCAATGCGGTGCCGTTCGACCTCGGCGCAGCCCGCGCACCCATCCACGATGGGACGCACGCGACCCAGCAGCCGATCCCGCATCAACAATGCGCGGCTGATCCCTGTCATCGCAATCGTGAACGAGTATTTATGCGACCGCATCCCCTACGATGTTAGTCCGTCCGGGTGCCCCATCCTTTATCCTCACGCTCGATCGAGGAGAAAGGGTGGGAGGCCCCCGACTCTTGACTCGACCCTCCCGAACGAGCCAACATCTCGATCAAGAAGGCCAATGGGAAAGTGTCAGGCCTCAGCTCGCGGAATCAAGCCATCCGAAACACTCCGGCTTTCATGGCTGGCTCAACCGAACCCTCACTCCGCCGAGTCAATCCAGTACTCGCTCCGAGCCCTCATCGTCATCCCCGGCCGGTTCTTCATCTCCACTTTCAGGCCGTGCAGCCCCGGCGTCGCCGACGAAGGCCGAAAACTCAGCACATAGTAATTCGGCACATCGTTCGCTATGCGAATCAGACCCGCCTTCAAATCCTTGCGTCATGGAAATGGAAAAACTCCCCGCCCGTCAGCCCCGCAATCGATTCAGCCGTGTTCTTCCTCAGCCCCTGACTCGCCGCGATCCACGCCATCGTCGCCAAGCGCAGCGGCGGCGCCAGATCGCTGATGCAGTCCAGCACCTGCTTGCTGTAGTGCCCCTGATACTCCGCCATGCTCACCGGATCGGTCCCGTCCCGGCTGAAACATCCGTGCTGCGGACCTGGCTCGCCAGACCGGTCGAACTTCGACGCCTCATGCGACACCGCCGCGCCCGTGCTCGAAAACCCAAAGCTATACATCGTGATGTTCGCGTCGCTGATCAGCCGCAGTGCTTCATTCAGCGTCGTCGTGCTGCTCTGATCCCGCGTCTCGCTCAACAGCAGAATCGCGCGCCGAAACTGCGGCGGCTGCGCCCGCAGCTGATCCACTGCCCGCGCAATCCCATCCAGAATCGCCGCCCCGTTGTCTCCGGGGTTCAGCTGCGACAGCCGTTCCGATACAACCTCAGTGTTGTGCGTGAACGCCTGGACCAAATGCGCTCTGCTGTCGAACCCGATCAGCGCTACCCGATGCTCCACGTTCCCCACCAGCGAATCCAGAATCGCGTCCAGTGCCTGGTAGTCCGCCAGATGTCGCGCTCCCGCCCCGCCCGTCTCCACCACGATCGCCAGCGCCAGCGGCTGCCGATCCGTGTCCTCCTCCAGCCGAATCTGCTGCGCCACCCCATCATCCGTAACCACAAAATCATTTGCGGTCAGCGCAAACACCACCTGCCCGTCCTTCGCTTTCACCAGAACAGGCACCTCCACCAGATTCGTCCGCACCGTCAGCGTTGTTGAATTGCCCTGCGGACTTTGATTCGACGGTGCGTCGCTCGAAGGCGCGGTCTGCGGTTTAGAACTTGTCGGTGCTGTCTGCGTCGGTCCGGTGTGCCCGGAGCTCGGTGCCCGGCTCCTTGTCCCAGGTGCCCGGCTCTAGCGGCCCGTTCCGAAGGCGCGCCCGCTCGCACCCACAAAAAGAAAAAGCGCAGCGACGGCACAAAAAAACCGCATCCCTGCGCTTCATTCTAAGCTGCGCCCCGTAACCTGCGCCTGTAACCTGTCTCCTGCTCCCTGCTCCCCGTCCGTGCCCTAAGCCTTGCTGGTCAAAAAGTATGCTTCGACCGCGCCCAGCAGCGACGCCCGATCCAGAAGCGGCCGCCGATCCTCATACTGCGCCGCCCAGCACACCTGATTCACCAGATCCCGCGGCTGGCACGCCCGCAGCTCCTGTTGCAAGCCGTCGCGGATCGCTCCAATCAGATCGCCCAGCGCACCTTCATCCACTGAAAGCCCCCGCCGCGATGCCACTCGCCTGAAGATCTGCCGGAACTGATCGTCTGTCGCCGTGTCCACGCGGATCTTCGTCTGCATCCGTCGCAAAAACGCCGCATCCACCAGATCCGCTGGATCCAGATTGGTCGAAAACACCACCAGCATCTCAAACGGAATCTCAATCTTCCTGCCGCCCGCCATCGTCAGAAAATCGATGCCGCGATCCAGCGGCACCACCCACCGGTTCAACAACTCCTCCGGCCGTACCCGCTGCCGCCCAAAGTCGTCGAGAATCAGCACCCCGTTGTTCGCCTTCATCTGCACCGGCCCGGTGTAGTACTTCGTGCTCGTGTTGAACTGCAGGTCCAGCATGTCGATCGTCAACTCGCCGCCCACCAGTACCGATGGCCTCTGGCACCGCACCCACCGCTCATCATGCGTGTCCGCATCCACGCTCACCTGCTTGTGAATCATCGGATCGTACACCGCGATCATCTGCCCATCCACTTCCACTGCGTACGGGATCCAGACATCGTCCTCAGCCAGCACTCGCGACATGGTTTCCGCAATCGCCGTCTTGCCCACACCTGCCGGGCCGTGCACAAAAATCGACGCGCCCGAGTTCAGCCCCGTCCCAATCTGTCCCAATAGCTTCGGATCGATAATCAGATCGCCGAACGCCCGCTCCACATCCGGCTTCCGCACCACCAGCTTGCGGACGCTCTGCTTGCGCACCTGCGATACATAGCTTTCGAGCGAGACCGGCGCCGCGCCCGCATACTGGCTCTGCGCCAGCAGCTCGAGACCCCGCTTTCTTCCCTGATCCGTCAGCGCCACCGTCGGCAGGTTCCCGGCCATGCCCGTCACCTGGCAAAGCTGCGCCGTCCGCATCCGGCTTACCAGCTCGTCCGCGACGTTCACGCTCAACCGCATCTGCCGCGCCAGCTCCCGCGCCGACACCGTTCCCGTCAGATACAGCGTTTTTACCGTGAGGTCTTCAACAATCGATCGCCGAATGCCCAGCTCCGCTACCGACCGCGGCCGATCCTCGGGCGCCGGAAATGCACTCTCGCTGCCGGCATCGTCCAGCCCCGCTAAAGTACGCGCCGGCTCTCTCATCCCTTTTTCTATCGCCAGCTGCTGCACTGCAGCAGGTTGCTTATCGTTCGCAACGGCCGTCGCAGATCCGCTGTCGCTGGTTGGTCTTCCGCTCGATCGAATAAAATCCAGCCGGGTTTCGATCGCACTACTCATCGGCTTCACAGGATTGGTCCCTCTCACTTCTGCTTCGGCACTCGTCCCCGCGAACATTACACTCGGAATCAAAACGAAACAGGATTGCTCTTTTGGGTAATTACTTTTCCGTTAGGAGTCCCACTCCTGTCACCTGGCGCCTATCGCGCTCCACAAGCGATCCATCAGCATTACCGCAGTGTTTCCCGGTCGCTCTGTTCTTTACTGATCGCTGACTACTGATCCCTGACTACCGACCCCTGACTGCTGATCCCTGTCAACCCGCATCACCGCACCGCCAGCCCAACCCCCACGTTCGCCTTCGGCACGTCGTATACCCCAAAATCGCAGCTGAACACCGCCCACGCTGCACTCGTCAATGCCGCATCCGTCGTCGACGTCCAGTAATACTGGCTCACCATAAAGGTTCCGAACACCGGCGCCTGATACAACGCAGCATCGCTCTTCCACACATAATTCGCGTTCATCGCGTCGGCTTCGTTGCCGTTCATCCGATCCCCGAGGCTCTCCATCTCATTCCGGTTCGGCATCCGCCAGTCCCCCGGCGACGATCCATCCGCGAGCCCGCACTGCCCATTGCCCAGTGCCTTGACTTCCGCCACCGCGTTCGCCCATGTGTCCGCGATGCAGTTGGCCTCCTTCATCCACCGCAAACCTGTAACCGTGTCGGTTACAGTTCCATTCCCGTTGTCGATCCACCGCGGATACGTCAGCCCCACGCCGGCCCGGATCGCTCCATCGTCCCCTGTCACCAGTTGCGACGGCTCATCGTAGTAGCCGGTGGCCGCCAGCTTCACGAGGCCGCCGCCAGCGTCGCGCACTGCCCAAACGCTGTTGCTTGCAACCTTCAGGTTTTCGATCCCATCGTTGACGTACGCCCCATCATCCATCCGGATCGCCCATGCGTTCGGCGATCCCAGCGCCCCGCCAAAATAACTCGTCGACGTCCAGTAGATTCCCGTCGACACTCGCGCAAACGGAAATCCCACCGTCAGCGCAGGATGTGCCGCCGATACATCCACCACACTCGCCAGTTCGTTCAGATTCGGCAGCCTCCAGTCGCCCGCCTTCGATCCATCCGTCAGCCCGCACGCGCCGGCCGCCAACCCGTTCGCCTCCGCAACCGCTGCCGCCCACGTTCCCACCGGCAAACATCCCGCATCCTTCAGCCACACCACACCTGTCACCGTGTCTGTTACAGATCCGTCGCCGTTATCCGTGAACCGCGCAGCGCCGGACGCTCCTCCCGACCTCGAAGCCCAGACCACGCCCTTTGCCTCTGAAGCGTCGTCGCCGTCCGCATAGCTCGTCCGCTGTCCGGTCGCCGCCAAACTCACCAGCGGATTGCTCCCGTCGTACGCCGTAAAATCCGCCCCCGCCAGCGGCGCACCCGCCCGCGAAACATAGTCGATTACCGTGAAATAGATTCCGGTGTCCGTAACGCCATTTCCCTCAAACTGCCCGGTGAAGTCCCACCGCATCACCTTCGCGTTGCTGGTCCCGGCTCCGCTGCCAACCAAGGCCGGATAAAACCCATACCCGGCCTTTTGCGTCCAAATCTGATACTCCCCCGCCACATCCCCCGTCGCCGATACGCCGGAAAAACTGTAGTTGCCGCTCGCATCCGTCGTCGCCGTCTGCGCAACTGTGTTGTTGTTCGCCATGAACAGCGTTACCGTCGCCCCGGCCAGCGGACTCCCCCTGAACGTCACCGTCCCCGCGATGCTGTTGTCCGCGATCGCCCCGTTGTCGACCGGGCTCGCCACCGCGGCTCCCGCGCTCGACCCTACTTTGCATCCGCCCATCGCACACAACGGCAGCACCGCCACCGCTGCCCACAACCATCGCACCGAGCCCATTCCGTGCCTCTTCCGCTGCCCGCAGAAACCCTTCCATCCGGATCATCGGCGGAATCAGAAGCAACTTGATGGGTTTTTCGACTCCCTCCCGCAATGCGCTTCCCGCTCCGGCATCCGTCAAAGACGCGTACCGTTTCAGAACGCAACGCCCGCGCGCGCCTCACTTCTCCCTGTTCCCTATCGGCTATTGCCTACTGGCTACCGGCTATCCCCTGTTCCCTATCCCCTATACCCTGTTCTTATGGACCCGCGCCTGATCGTCGCCCTCGACTACCCCAGCGCCGCTCCGGCCCTCACCCTCGCCGACCAGCTCAAGGGCCTCGTCCGTTGGTTCAAGGTCGGACTCGAGCTTTACTGCGCCGAAGGCCCCTCCGTCGTCCACGAGCTCAGCCGCCGCGGCTTCTCCGTCTTCCTCGACCTTAAGCTGCACGACATCCCCAACACCGTTGCCGGAGCGGTCCGCACCATCGCCGCCTCTGGCGCGGAACTCCTCACCGTCCACGCCGCCGGTGGACCCGCCATGCTCGAAGCTGCCGCCGAGGCCGCTGCCTGCGTCCCGAATCCGCCCCAGCTGCTCGCCGTCACCGTGCTCACCAGCATGGATCAGCTGCAGCTCGCCGCCATCGGCATCGATCACTCACCAGAGAACCAGGTCCTTCGCCTCGCCGACACCGCCTCTGCAGCCGGGATCACGGGCTTCGTCGCCAGCGCGGAAGAAGTCTCCGCCCTCCGCCAGCGTTTCCCCGCGGCCACCCTCGTCATCCCCGGTATCCGTCCAGCGGGCAGCGAGGTCGCCGACCAGAAACGCATCGCAACTCCCTCCACCGCTCTCGCCGCCGGAGCCAGCTACCTCGTCATCGGCCGCCCCATCACCCAGGCCGCCAATCCGGTCGCCGCCACTCAATCCATCCTCGACGAGATGTCTCGGGTACCCCATGCAAGCCCTCTCGTGGCTTGAGTGGCCTTCGCTGCCGCCGCTTCCATGACCTCGCCCTGCACGATCCGCGAAGCCACTCCTCACGACACGACGGCCATCCTCGCCTGTCTCCACGAAGCGTTCACACCGTTCCGCAGCGCCTACACCCCTGCTGCGTTCGCCGACACCGTTCTTACGCCGGAAACCCTCCACCGCCGTTTCGCGAGCATGACCATCCTCGTCGCTACCGCGCCCGAGGGTGCTGTCATCGGAACCATCGCTGCAGACGTTCAACGCACCGAGGGCCATCTCCGCGGCATGGCTGTGCGCGCCGCAAACCAGGGCCACGGCGTCGCCGCCCAACTACTGGCAGCGGCAGAATCCCTTCTGCGCTCGCGCGGCTGCCGTCGCGTCACGCTCGACACGACCGAGCCTCTCAGCCGCGCCATCGCCTTCTATCGAAAGAACGGCTACGTCCCCACCGGCCTTGTGCAGGATTTCTACGGCATGGCCCTCCACGAGTTCGCCAAAGAACTCGTGGTCTGAACGCCCGCCCTCTCTGCATCAACCGCTCGCGGCTTTTACAGATTGCCGACCGCCGACAGCTCGCCTTTCCACTACACTCCCACCATGCGCCGACTCCTCGTCCTGCTCGTCCTCACGTCCCTCACGCCCGTCATGCTCCGCGCTCAAACTCCCGCGGTTGCCCCGGAGACATCCTGTCCGCCCACTGCCACCCTCGATCAGCTTGTGGTTGCTCTCGACAGCGCCATCACCGGTCCCGCCAACAAAGACCGCGCCTGCATGAAGCAACTTCTCCTTCCTGAAGCGCGCCTCATTCCCACCGGCCCCCACGGTCCCCGCGTTCTCACCCTCGATGACTGGATCGCCGCCGTCGCGAAAAATGGCGACGCGGCCGTCACCGAGCATCAGATCAAAGTCCAGACCGAGGCCTTCGGCCACATCGCCCACCTCTGGAGCACCTACACCACGGCCCTCGCCGGCAAGCCCCTCGCCCGCGGCATCAACTCCATCCAGGCCGTCTACGACGGACAAAGCTGGCACATCATCGAAGTCCTGTGGCAAGCCGAAAACGCTACCGACCAGATCCCGGCCCAGTACCTGCCCTAAGGAGAATGCGCGCGCAACCCATCCCACGCTCCAGGCGCCCAGCTCCCGGCTCGCCTTTAACCTGTAACCTTGTACCCTGTCATCTGTAAGGAGAACGTCATGATCCAACATCGCAATCGCATGCTGAGCATTGGCAGCGCGGCCGCTGCCGTCCTGTTCCTCCTCGCTCCCATCGTCGCCCGTGCTGCCGACGAAGACGCCGATACCGCCCGCATCACCGCCTCCGGCGACGTCCTGAAAGAACTCCTCGACAGCCCCAGCGGCATCTCCCACGACCTCCTCAACAAGGCCTACTGCGTCATCATTCTTCCCTCGGTCAAGAAAGGCGGCTTCATCCTCGCTGCACAATACGGCCGTGGCATCATGACCTGCCGCAGCGGCAATAATTTCGACGGGTCGTGGAGCGCTCCCATCATGATGCAGTCCAGCGGCGGCAGCATCGGCTTTCAGGCCGGCGGCCAGGCCACCGACTTCGTCATCCTCGTTATGAACGACCAGGGCGCGCGCGCCGTCATGAATGGCAAAGCCAAACTCGGCAGTGACGCCAGCGTCGCCGCCGGCCCCGTCGGCCGCACCGCCGAAGCCTCCACCAACGCCTCTATGTCTGCCGAGATGCTCTCCTACTCCCGCTCCCAGGGTGTCTTCGCCGGCATCTCGCTCTCCGGAACCTCCCTCGGTCCCGACTCCACCTCGAACACCAAGATTTACGGCAAGCCGGTCTCCGGAACCGACATCTTCTCCGGCTCCGTCCAGGCCCCCGCCCCCGCGAGCAACCTGCTCTCCACCCTTAGCTCCGCCTCACCCACCCGCGTCAAATAAAACAGGATGCCGGGGTGGCCCACTCAAGCCTGTAGTTGGCTTGAGTGGGCGAACGGTACCCGTCTAATCCCTACTGCCTATTCCCTATCGGCTACTCGCTCCGCAAGGCTTCCATCGGATCCACTCGCGCCGCCCGTCGCGCCGGCAAATAACTCGCCAGCACCGCGCACGCCACCAGCACCAGCGGGATCGACACAAACGTTACGGGATCCATCGGGCTCACTCCGAACAGCAGCGACTTCATCAGCTGCGTCAGTCCCGCCGCCCCTCCCAGCCCAATTGCCACTCCTATCCCCGTCAGCACCAGTGCCGACCGCACAAACATCCACCGCACCTCGCCTCGCGGAGCCCCCAGCGCCAGCCGAATCCCTACCTCCCGCCGCCGCTGCGATACTCCGTACGACACCACTCCGTAGATTCCAATCACCCCCAGCACCAGCGCCATCGATCCTGCAATCGCCAGCATCGTCAGAGTGAACGAAGTCCGCGCCAGCGACTGGTCGTAAATCTCTCCCAACGTCCGTACCGACGCCACCGGCAGATTCGCGTTCACCCGCCACACCGCGCGCTCCAATTCATTCGTAAAGTCCTCGCGCCCCGCCCGATCGCTGCGCACCACAAACGTTACCGCCCGCGCAAAATCAATCGCGTCGTCGCCCTTGTAATCACCGCCTCTGGCCGGCCAGTACACGGTCGGCGGCGGCGGCTGATCGATGCCGTTCTCATGCACATCCGCCACCACTCCCACCACCTCGTGCCACGGGTGGAATTCCCGAATCCTCTTCCCAATCGCCGCCTGCGGACTGCCCCACAACTCACGCGCCAGGCTCTCCGACAGAATCACATTCAGATCCGGCCCGTGAATGTCCGCCCAGGTGTAATCGCGTCCCGCAATCACCCGCGTTCCCATCGTGCGGAAATATTGCGGCGAAACATAATTGAACAGCCGCATCGGTGGATGATCGTCCGTCTGATTCGCTTGTCCTTCCTTGAAAATCAGGTTCCAGTTCGGCTCAATCCCCTCCATCGGCGCTGCACTCGCAAATCCCACCGACCGCACGCCCGGAATCCCGGCCAGCGTGTCGACAATGTCGTTCTGCACCCGCGCCACCATCGCCGGATCCTTCACCATCAATTCAGGAATCGCAATCCGCATCGTCTCGACATGCTCGGCGTCCACGAATCCAGGATCCACGTTGCGCAGATGTGCGAACGTCCGGATCATCAGCGCTGCGCTCACCAGCAACACGAGTGACATCGCCACCTGCGCCACCACCAGCCCATTGCGCGCGCGATGCCGTTCCCGGCTCACACTCGCCGTGCGTCCCCCGCCGCTGCTCACCATAACCGCGCCAGCGCCCCGCGCATACCGCAGCACCGGAATCGATCCCAGGAACAGCCCTGCCATTACCGCCAGCACAAACGCAAACCCCAGCGACCATCCATCGAGTGAAATTTCCTGGAGCCGCGGCAGATTCGTCGGACCCATCGCCAGCAGCAGCCGCAATCCTCCATACGCCACGCCCACCGCCAGCACTCCGCCCGCCAGCCCCAGCAGCACACTTTCCACCAGCAGCTCGCGCGCAATCCTCCATCGCCCCGCACCCAGCGCCGCTCGAATCGAAAGCTCCATCTGCCGCGCCTCTGCCCGCACCAGCAACAGATTCGCCACGTTCGTGCACGCAATCAGCATCACCACGCCAATCGTCGCCATCACCACCCACAGCACGCTGCCCACATTCCCAATCACGTCCTGCTTCAGGGAAACCAGGTGTGGAGTAATCCGCCACACCTCGTACCAGTGCGGATTCGTCCCCGGCTCGTTCGTCCACGAATCCATCCAGATTGGAATCATGCGCGCCACATCCGCATTCGCCTGGGCCAGCGTCACCCCCGGCTTCATCCGCGCGATGCCGCGATTGCCAAATCCCGCCAGAATCTGCTTGTTGCGATCGAGCGCCATCGGCACCAGCAGGTCGAAGTCCCCGTCCACCATCCGGAACCCCCGCGGCATCACCCCCACAATCTCCCTCGTCTGCGCATCCACCTGGATGGTTCGCCCAATCACTCCGCGGTCTCCGCCGAATCGCCGCTGCCAGTATCCGTAGCTCAGCATCACCGGCCCCGCCCGGTGCGGATCCTGATCCTCATGCGACAGCCATCGCCCCACCGCCGCGGGAACGTCCAGCGTCTCCAGCACTCCATCGCTGACACTGATCGCGTGCACCTCTTCCGGCCGCGCCACTCCCGTCACATTCGCGGTATTCCGTCCCCAGATCCCCACCGTTTCGAAGGTCCGGTTCTGTTCGGCAAACGTAAAGTACATCGAGCTCGACAACCGCAACCCGCTCGAAAAATCCGCCAGCCCCGCCGCTCCCGGAGCATCCAGGCGCAGCGCCACCAACTGTTCCGCCTTTGGATACGCCAGCGGTTTCACCAACACAGTGTTCACCACGCTGAATACCGCCGTGTTCGCGCCAATCCCAATCGCCAGCGTCAGCAGCGCCGTCGCCGCAAATCCAGGAGCGTTCCCCAAACGCCGCAGCGCCAGCCGCACATCCGCCCATACAGATTCCATCCGTGGCCACTGCCAAACTTCCCGGCTCCGTTGCTCCATCAGCGTCATATTCCCAAATTCCTTTCTCGCTCGAAACTCCGCCTCAGCCCGCGGCAATCCCTCATCCATCAACTCCGCAACCCGTTCATCGATGTGCTCCCACATCGACTCCGCCATCTCCCGATACCGCCGCCCCCGCCAAATCATCTCCACCCGCCTCTCTTCGTGAACGCCGTACTTTTGCGTGAAGCGCGCCCGCCTGGAGCGGCCAGTCCTCACTCGCTCCTCAACGCCTCCATCGGATTCACACTCGCTGCCCGCATCGCCGGTACTCCCGACGCCAGCGCCGCGCTCACCCCCAGCAGCATCACCGCCACCACCAGCGCCACTGGATCGTATCCGCTCACCTTGTACAGAAGGCTCTCTACCAGCCGCCCTCCATAAAGCGCCGCAGGAATTCCCAGCGCCAATCCGGCCAGCACCTGTAAGCCCGCGCCGCGCATCACCATCGCTACTGCGCTCGCTCGCGTTGCCCCCAGCGCCATGCGCACGCCAATCTCGCTTCTACGCCGCGCCACGAAATACGACATCACGCCGTAGATTCCAACTGACGCCAGCACCAGAGCCAGCCCGCCGAATGCCAGCGTGAGCCGGGCCAGCAGTCTCTCCTGCGTAAAGTTCGCCGCCACCTGCGCGTCATAAGTCTGGAACCCGAACACCGTGAGGTTTGGATCGATCGACGCCAGCGTCTTTCGCATCAGGTTCTCCGCATCCGGCACTGGATGAGCAAATGCTGTTACCAAACATCCCAAATACATCGAGCTCGCCTCGCCCGCATCCTGTCCTGCACTTCCCAACCCGCTCATCTGCTGCGTTGCCGGCCGCAAAAACAGCGGCCGATTATCCCCATGCGAATTCGCCATCGTGAAATCCGGAAAGACTCCCACAATTTCCAGCCGCCCCGAGTCCTGCGCAAGATTGACCCCGAAATGCTGGCCGATCGGGTCTTCTCCCGGAAAGAATTGCCGCGCCAGGGACTCATTCACCAGCGCAACCGCTCTCGATGACTGCGTGTCGTCTGCCGTGAACCCGCGCCCCCGCATCACCGGCACGCCGAGCGTGTCGAGAAATCCCGCCCCCACCCGATCCCACATCGAAAAGCAGTGATCCGCCGGCCCCGGCTGAGTCCCTCCCTCACGAATCACGCACGACCCCCACATGTTGCCTCCCAGCGGCAGATACCGCGCCAGGCTCACGTGCGTCGCTCCCGGCAGCGCGCCAAAGCGATCCTCAATCTCGCGGTAAAGCGCCGGCAATTGTGCCGTCGAATATCCGGCCGCCTTCGGATCGAACTGCACGACGTACCGATTCGCTGTCACGATCCCGAAATCCTGATCCTCCAGATTGCTCAGCGACTTCGTCGTCGCAAACGCCCCCGCCAGCAGTACCACCGACCACGCCACCTGCAGGACCACCAGCACTCTCTGCGGCGTCGACGAGCGGTCCCGCGTCGCTCGCCCCGCGCCCCGCAATGCCTCGGCCGGCACCGCCTGCGCCGAAGCCCAGGCCGGCGCCACTCCAAACGCAATGCCCGTCACCAACGACACGCCCAGCGCAAATGCCAGAACCGGCCACGACGGACTGGCACCCACCGTCACGTGTTTTGCCGCCGGAAATGCCAGCTTCAACATCGCATGCGAACCCAGGTACGCCACCACCAGCCCTGCCGCCCCCCCGAATCCACTCAGCAACACGGATTCAGTCAGCATCTGCCGCACTACCCGTACTCGCCCCGCACCCAGCGCCATCCGCGCCGCAATCTCTCCCCGCCGCGTCGCGCTGCGCGCCAGCAGCAGGCTAGCCACGTTCGCACACGCAATCAGCAGCACCACCGCGGAAAGCACAATCAGCATCCGCAGCCCTTTCCCCGTTTGCTGCTGCAGCTTCTGGATGCCGCCACCTGCATCCGCCAGCACCACGTGCTGCTTTGGAATCAGCGCCGCCCCACCCCTGGCCGCATATCTTGGTCGCGAGTACAACCACCGGCGCAGCACTCCCGACAGCTTTGCCTCGAGCGCCCTGCGGTTAACTCCCGCCCGCAAACGCCCCAGCGGATAAAGCCAGTCTTCGTCCTTGTCGAGCAGCGCCGAGTTGGCTCCTTCCATCACCGGTTCCGTCGCCAGCGGCAGCCATGCGTCTGCAGGAAATGGAGCCACCCGGTCTCCGAAAAAACCTGCCGGCGCGATACCAGCCACGGTGAACGCATGCCCATCGACGTTCACCGTCGATCCCACAACACCTGGGTCGCTGCCAAACAGCGTCTGCCATGCCTGATAACTCAGCACCAGCACCGGCGCTGCACCGGCCTGGTCGTCGCTCTCACTCAGAGGCCGTCCCGCCGACGCGCCCACTCCCAAAGTCGTGAAGTAGTTTCCTGAAACGTACTCTGCCCGCATCGGTACGCTGGGCCGCGATCCTCGCCGCGCGCTGAAAGACTCGCCCCCCGCCTGCACCACCGCCAGTTGCTCGAACTCCGGCGCCCCCTCTTTCATCTGTTCGTAAGCGTCATACGAGAACAGATCGAAATCACCGTCCGCACTCTGAACGCTGTCCCAGTAGCAGCAGGTATCCCTGTCCCCGATGCGAACCAGCTGTCCCGGATCCGCCACCGGCAACGACCGCATCAGGATTCCGTAAACCAGCGTGAACACCGCCGTGTTCGCGCCAATCCCCAGCGCAAGCGTCACCATCACCACCGCTGCAAATCCCGGACGCCGCCGCATTTGCCGCAATGCAAACTTCACATCCGCCCACAGGCTCTCCACTCGCGGCCACTGCCAGACTTCCCGGCTCTGCTCCTCGATCCGTGTCACGTTCCCAAACTCACGCCGCGCCTGGAACTCTGCATCTCGGCGCGACATGCCCTCGCCTACCAGATCCTCGACGCGCTCCGCGAGATGCTCTCGCATCGACTCCGCCAGCTCCCGATACCGCCGCCCCCGCGTCGACATCTCCAGTCACCTCTCCCTCGTGAACGCCACGCTTTCGCGCGAAGCGCGCCCGCCTGGACGGCCAGTCCCCGGGTGCCCCATGCAAGCCCTTCTTTGGCTTGAGTGGGCTACTCCACCGCCAGCACCCGGTTGATCCCCGCAAACATCCGCTCGAAACTCGAGATCTCCGACTCCAGCCGCCTCGCCCCCGCCGCCGTCACCTTATAAATCCGCACCGGACGGTTTCGCGCCGACATTCCCATCTCCGACTCCAACCATCCCGCCTTCAGCATTCTCTGCAGCGCCGGATACAGAGACCCTTCCTCAATCTGCAGCAGCTCATCGGAGACCGCCTTGATGTGTTGCGCCAATGCATACCCATGCAACGGCCGGCGGCGCAGCGTCTGCAGAATCATCAGCTCCAACGCACCCGGAAATAAATCGCGATGTTCATCCTGATTGCCCATAGGCGCTTTATATACTGTTCTCAAACTAGTATGTCAAGCCTGGTATGTCCCGGCACAGTCTCTTACGCCGCTCATCCGGCCCCGGTTCCCACGGAATTCTGGCAAAACGCCGCTTTCTCTGGAATTTGTCAAGCTCCAGACCAAAAATCCAAAGTAATAAGTGCTGATTCTAAATAGGTTAAACACAGAAACGCCTGAAGAAATTTGGCGGGTTTTCAAGCTGGATTTGGTATTCTAAAAATAGGAAGAAAGAAAGCAAAAAGGCCACCCAACGGGTGGCCTTTTTGCGTCGCCCCTTGGCGGAACCCGTCAGTTCCCGGCAGAACCGGTCCGCGCTCAAACGCCTTCAGAGAGGAGGAAGCCGTGAACAACAAACCTGCGATTCATGATGGCCAATGCTGCATTCCCGGCTGCGAATGCCAGAGACTCCGACCTCGCGGGGGTACTTAAAAAAAGCCATTACTACAGAAATTCAACAAAACAAACAGGATCTACAGCATTGGGGAAAGGGGAGAGGGAGGGAGGGGGTTGGTGGCCCTTTTGGTGTCGTCCCTGGCAGAGTCCGTCGCTCCCGGCCGAACCGGTCCGCCGCCAAAAACGACTGAGAGGAGGAAGCCATGAACCACAACCTGCGATTCATGACCGCGAATGCTGCATTCCCGGCTGCAAATGCCAGAGACTCCGACCTCACGGGAGTACTTAAAAAAAGCTATTACTACAGAAATTCAACAAAACAAACAGGATCCACAGCATTGGGGAAAGGGGAGAGGGATTGAAGGCACCGGCCGCTTCTGGTTGGTCGCTGACAGCACACCCGATTCCTGCCGACCGCTGACTGCCGATCGCTGAGGGCCGTGTTTACCCTTGAACCGAGACGCCGGCAAACGACAACAACGCCACACCCCGCACCGGCTGTCCGAACCACATCGCTGGCTCGAACTTGCTTGAAAGCAGCAGCGTCGCAAGCTCCGCGCGCGTCGTCGCGTCGCTGGATCCCGAAACAATGTCGTAATCGTAGACGCGTCCCTGCGTGTCGACATACACCTCAACCGTGAGCGGACCGCCCTTACCCGACACGGTTCCCGCGTTCCCCTCCACCGTTGAATAGAGGAAACGTGGGCTCGTGGCCATTCCATCCGTCGCCGAAGCCGGCGCCGGCTGGGCAAACGCTCCGATCAGAAACGCCATGGAGGTGACCAGCACCAGCGAACTTGCCAGTCCCGCCGAAGCCTGCAACAGGAAAGGAGCCACAGTATTCTGCCAGCGCACTCTCCAGCCCGCCAGCAAGTTTTGCGGCGTCTTCGACGCTTCCTGCGAAAGCGCCACGCGGATCCGCAGCGCCAGATCGGCCGGCGGACGCGCCGGGCCCAGCCCCGCCAGTGACTGCTGCATCCCGCGCCATTGCTCGAATTCAGTCCTGCACTTCCCGCAAAGGCTCAGGTGCGCGGCTACCGACTGCATCGCGACACCGCTCAGATCGCCGTCCAGGTAATTGGAAAATTGCGCACGAGCTGTGCTGCACGAACTCATACAGCCTCCTCAGCGGAGCAGGCGCGGTTCACACTCGAAGGGCGCGAAGGCTTGCGGCTGGCGGCTTCCATGTACGGCGCCAGCAGGTTCTTCAGATGAGCGCGGCCGCGCATCAGCCGCGATTTCACGGTTCCCAGGTTCGCGTTCAGGATCTCGGCAATCTCTTCGTAGCCAAACCCCTCAATGTCGCGCAATACCACGACGGTTCGGAACGGCTCCGGCACCTCGCGCAACGCGGCTTCCACGCGCGCTGCAACTTCAGCGTGCGCCGCCGCGTCGAACGGCGAATCGTGCGGGTCTACCAGGCTCTCGCCGGCGGATGGATACTGATCGTCGTTGTCCGGCTCAATCGTCACCTGCTGCCGCTGATGACGCGACCACCAGCGACGCTGGTTCAACGCTTCATGCAGCGCGATGCGGTAAATCCACGTCCGCAAACTGGCCTCGCCATGGAAATGGCCGATGCCTCGAAAGACCTTAACAAACACTTCCTGGGTGATGTCCGCGGCGTCGCCGGGATTCGGGAGGATGCGATAAATGAGGCTGTACAACGGCTGCTGGTACCGGGCAATCAACCACGCAAACGCATCCTCGGACCCCGCCTTCAGCTGCTCAACCACCGCAGCTTCTTCGGGACGAATGCCGATCACGCCTGCCAGATTTCCCAAGGCCGTACCCGCCTGCATCCAACGCTCCCCTCAGCCTAACAGGAATTGTGTACCACCCGTCAGACTTTCCCGGAACCCGGCACGCTGGTTCGTCGTGCCGGGTCTTATTCCAGGACAACTGCCTCGCTCACCTGCTCCGTTAGACACGGAAGCAGGGCGCAGGGTTCCCGGAAATCAGGAGTTGATTGTGAAAGGGTTACTGCGGTGTGGAAGTGGATGGCTTCGACGAACTGGACTTCTTCGTCGGAGGCTTCTTCTTCCTCGCGGATTCTGCCGGACCATCGTCCACCACCGTGGTTTTGGTCGCCGGTGGGGGTGCCGCAGCTGCCCGCGCCAAAGCCGTCCTTACCCGAACCAGCTCCGTCTGCTGCGCCTGGCTCGCGTTCAGGATCGAATCCCCCAGCGATCCCCGCGCGCTTTCGAGACTGCTCAACGCGCCCTGCAGCGCATTCACTTCGTTGTCCGGCGCAGCCAGGTTCGCCGTCAGTACCACCCGCAGCAGCGTGTCGTACAACGCGTCCACATTCCGGTACACCGCAAACGCCGCGGGCACCGAACCTGGAGCAGCATCCGCCTGCTGCAGAAGATTCGCCAGTGTGCCGTTCAAATCGCGCTGGATCGAAGTAGCATCCTGATCGGCTGCCGACTTCACTTCATTCGGCGCCTTCCAGCGCTTCACAGAAATGCCGCCGAGCGCCTGGCCTACCTGCGCCAGCGCCGGGCGCAGCGTGCTGGAAACGGGAACGGAGTCCGCCGCAGCGGCAGGACTCTGCGCCACAACAGACAAGGTGAACGTTGCTGTCAGCAGCGCCATCGAGACGCGAATCAAGGACATATGACCAGGACGATGCAGCTTTTTTGCCCGCGGTTGCCAGACCGGCTCCAAACCGCTGCGATCGATACACGAAAGTGCGGGGACCCTGGCTTCCGTTTCATTGACGAATCGTACCTGCTCCATCAAAATAGGATAGTCCTTCCCGTGGGCCTGTGGCGCAGCTGGGAGCGCGCTTCCATGGCATGGAAGAGGTCATCGGTTCGATCCCGATCAGGTCCACCAATTATTTCAATCATTTAGAAGCACCTCCCTTCCGCGACTTTGTCGCATCCTTGTCGCAAATTCCAAAACCACACCAAGAACCGGCTTCGCTTCGGTTGTCTCCGCACGTTCTACAGTCGCGCTGGGAGCCCTCTCGGAACTCACCTGTGCCTCTGCAACGACAGGATTCTCTCTCTCCGAGCGAGAACTTCCTGATGCCGTGCGTGGCGCGTCCGGCGCAGGTCCATCCGTACCGTTGCCCACCAACTCGTCGTAGATCGAGTTGATGGCGGTACGAACCTCCGGCTCCAACGACTGCATATAGACATCCGTCGTCGTCGAAGCCTTCGTGTGCCGCATGATGCCCTGAATATCCTTGACATGACCTTTGGTCTTGCCAAGGGTGGCGATCGTGCGGCGGATGACCTGGAACGTCAGCTTCGGCAGACCCAGTTCTTCGGCCAGTTTGTGCAGGACTCGCTTGCGGTAGTTGCTCGAATCCATCGGACCGCCAAACCGTCCTGGGAACAGGAACGCGTCCGGTGATGCGTCCTTGCCTTCCTTCTTCAGTTGGAATCGCCATTCCACCAGTTCCTCCGCCAGTACCCTGGCGACAGGAACCTTTGCCAGACTTCCTTTCGTCTTGCCATACGGACGAACCTTGCCTTTGTAGACTGTCTCCTGAATATCAAGAACGTGCTTCCCTTCATCGAAGCACCGCCAGCGCAGCGGGAACAACTCGCTGGGCCGAAGCGCATTCGACATGTCGAGCTTGATCAGAATCCAGTCCCGCAGGCTCAACTCGCCAAGCTTCGCTAAAGCTGCCCGCAACTGATCCCACGTTAAAGTCGTTTTATCGACCTCACGAAGGTTCGCCGGAGGTTTGACCATACGAGCAGGATCTTTCGAAAGGAAGTCCTGATCGACTGCCTCGGCGAAGATGGCCCGCATGTAAGAGCGAATCTGCAAGACTCTGTCCTTGGAATGGGTTTTGGCCAGCCGATTGAGATGATTCTGTAGAGTGAACTTGTCGAAGTTCTCCAATCGGATCGCTTCAAACTCATCCACGAGATCGGCCTGAATCAAATACTTCTTGATCTTGGCCGTCTCTTCTCTCCAGTCCGCCTCTTTCAGTGGCAGATAACGGTTGCGAACAAACCATCCGAAGGTCACGGTCCCGTTCTTTACGGTTCCGTCTTCGACGGTTTGCCCGGTAAGTCTGACAATCTCGCTTTCCAGCTTCTGTCTCGCTTGAGTCTTGGTCATCTCCGACTTCAGACCAAGCGCGACGGGAATCGAGACTGTCTTCGGTTCGTTGGTCTCTGCATCCAAAGCGGTACGGCGAAAGTACCCGTACCACTTCTTGCCGCGAATCGAGACCCAGCCCTTTTGATACGACTTACCCATTGGTTCCTCAGATCTGTGGGGGGAACAAGCGGGCACCTCTATTTTACTGCGGTTTCGGCTTGTTTAGCGGTGTTTCCGTCGAATCGCAGAGAGGCGTTCCCGTTCGCTGACGAACTCTTCAACCTCGCTCAAGCGATAGCGGAGTACGCCGTCGCTCATGCGGATGACAGGGAGATAAGGAGCCTTGCGTGAGGAGTGATCCCAGACCCAATCCTTCGTGACGTTCAGTCGTTGAGCAACGTCCTCAACGGTCAGAAGCACGTCCCTGGAAGGCATTTGCTGAACGCTTGCCGCGAAAGCCATACAGCATCTCCAAACATGGAATGACGGTATCGGAAGATACCGGGAAATGTGCCTAGCCTCTCTCGACAGAAGAGTCCTGTCTAATACTTTCCATTTATCGGGTGATACGTTTCACGTATCACCTCGGGGCAACCGCGTCGAAAACAGGCATTTAGCCGCGTGGAGTAATTATGGCCAAAATCGACTTTTCTGTTGATAACCGGGATTTTGATTGACAGAATTTCCACAGGCGGAGATGCGGTTATCCGCTCGTTTGGAGTCGAGTCGAGAGCACTACTTAACTACTTCTTGTCGAGCGGTGGGTTATGTATGAATGGGCCGAGCTTCGCCATTTCAGATATTTGCTGACGATCCTGGAGAGACAGGGATTCCGAGCCGCTGCGGAGGAGTTGCGTACCGCGCAACCCAATCTCAGCGTTCAGGCCCGACAGTTCCAGGAGAACGCTTCGGTCCGTCTCTTCCGCAAGATGAAGGGCGGACGTATCCGGCCCACGGATACTGGAGTCGCATTCAAGGTCTTAGCCAAGTTCCTGCTGGAGACGCGCGATGAAGTCCTCGATGCGCTCATAGCAATTGAACGCGGAGATGTTCGCTCCGTCCGGTTCGGATGTACTCCGTTGGTGGATGAGGCTGTATTTCGAACCTTCTGCGACCTTCACAAAGAGATCCTTCCCGTATGTCCTGTGCGCCCCACCCATGGAGATACAGCGCATCTGGCGGAGGAAGTTCTGTCGGGAAAGGTCGATGCCGCATTTGTCACGCTGCCCCTGCGGCATCCGGATCTCCGCATCGAAGAGGTGCGGCGAGACCGGCTGGTTGTCTGCCTGCGGCGAGACGATCCGCTTGCCGCGAAGGCCTCCTTACAGACCTCTGATTTGCAGGGCAATCTCACCGTGCTCTATCACCCGCAACGACACCCTGATGCTCACGATCGTCTGCTGGAGCTTCTCAGAGACAGCGGCGTGCAGATTGAAGAGTATTCGTGGGCGTCGCACCCTTCCGAGATGCAGACGTTGGTCAAAGGCGGCCACGGCTTCGCGTTGATCCGAGAGGGGACGACGCTCGATGAAGAACTCACGACTCGACCGATTGTCGGCGTGGACTGGACCGTGGATACGGCCTTGATCTATCACAAAGTCAACCATCCCAAGACCGTTCCTATCCTGGTCAAGCGGCTTCTCAAGCAGATTCCTCAAAACAGCAAAGAGACGACACCGAGCAAAGCCTCAGCGTCCGTACAAGCCTCGCTTTCGGCCGGCAAACGTGCTCCTCAACGTGTGAAAGATGAGCCGGTTCAGATGACCCTTCTCGGCTGAAAGTTCAAGCATTCACGGGAGATAGAAGGAGGTGATACTTCGGAGCTATCACCCGATAACTATTTCGTATTAGACGTGGCGGTAGCCCGAGCCTAATCATCACGGCATATTCCCGACTGAGACCAGTCGATGGAGGTGCCGATGATACGCAGCAGCCACGTAGTGATCTCCCGCAGCACAGCCCGTCTTGCCAGGCGACTGGCCCGTCCCTATTCGAAACGCAAACTGTTCCGCGCCACGCGTGTGATGTGGCCGGCGCTCGCCGCGCTCACAGTCACAAGCATTGCTCATGCCCAGGGAACGATGGACTTCTCCGGGGCTACAACGCTTATGACGACCTTCAAAACTTTCGCGATTTTTGCGGGTGCGGTCATCTGCTTCGGCGGTCTGATCTTCGCCGGAATCCGCATGATGAGTGGGCGTTTTCAAGATGCCATCCCAGGACTCTTCGGTGCGCTGTTCGGTGCCGGAGTGCTCGGCTGGGGAGCTGGTTGGATCGGCTCTCTGACCGGGCAGTCGATGTAGGAGGTACATCGACATGACCAAGCGGGGAGAGCCGTTACCAATCAATCAAGCGCTGAATCGACCGAGAGCCAAGCTTGGTCTCGATCTTACAGCATGGATGGCGATCGTATTCGTCTGCGTAACGGTTTTCCTCGTTGGATTTCGCCTGTTGGCGATGGTGGCCTTTCCCGCGCTTGCTGTTGCAGCGTGGTTGATCGTCCGCAAACACCCAAAGATGTTCCAACTGTGGGGCCTGAGCCTCACCCAAAAGAGCTACTATGACCCGCGCAAACACTGAGCAATCGAAACATACGCCGTGGTTTGCGAAGGCCGGAGCCGCGTGCAGCATCGTTCCGATTGCACGCTTCGTCGGCCCGAGCATCTTCGTCCTTAAGGGCGGCGGTTACGGATGCCTGTTCGCGCTCACCGGGATCGATGAAGAGGGCTTGACCGATCTGGAGTTGGACTCGCGAATGCGCTCCATCGAAGGGGCCTTGCGCGGCCTGCCCGAGGGGTCATGCCTCTATCAGTACACCCGTGTCATGTCTGGTTTCAATCTTCCCAGGCAGACCATGTACGCGAATCCTGCCACAGAGGTGTTCGTAACAGACCGCCTTACCCATCTCGAAAAGACAGCGGCATTTCGCCGTATTGACCTTCACTGGTGCCTCACGCTGGAGCCGTCGAAGGTTAAAGCGTTCGAGCAAAAACCGCAGGAAAACGCCGCCGACACATCGCGAATGCTCGCGGAGCTTGATAAGACGGCGACCATTCTTCAGAGTCATCTCGGCAGCACGCTTGGCTTGCGGCTGCTAGGTAAAGCCGATGCCTTCCAGTTCTTCAGCTACCTATTCAACCTTGAGGAATGGGCCGAGCACGACCATCTCCGCAGCGATACCGGCGTGGACCGCCAGATCGTGAAGAGTCCGGTTGCATGGCATAGCGATTACCTCCAGGTGGGCAAGCGCCATGTGCAGACGTTCTCCCTCAAGATGACGCCGGAGGCGTCGAGGCCTTGCCTCTTCTCCGGCCTGCTCACGCTCGACTGCGATAGTGTCTTCTGCTCATCATGGCGACCCAAATCGACGACAGCGGCCCGCAGCGAGATCGACGCTCAAGAGAAGTTCATCTCATTCTTCAAGGTTGGAGTCTTGACACGAGTGATGAGCGGGCGCGATACCGCCTCGCTCGAAACCGGGGCTGGTGCGAAGGCTGCCAACAACAGTGTCGATGACCTTAGCGATGTCATCCGCTCGCTAGATAAGAAGGCCCAGGGCGAATACTCCCTGTGTTTGCTCTTAGCAGCACGCAGCCAGGAGCAGTTGCGTAACACCGTCCCCGCAGTGCATCGGATCTTCGTCGATGCCCGCGCTCAGGTGATGGAGGAGACGCTTGGCAACCTATCGGCGTTCTACGCGATGTTCCCCGGCAACCACAAATTCAACGTCTTCCCGCTGTGGCTGGCTGAAGACCATCACGCGCGGCTTTCCTCTGTGTTCGCTCCACACATCGGCCATCCTTACTCGGAAGACCTTGATAGCGAGTACCTGAATGTCTTCGAGACACGCACCCGGACACCATTTTTTCAGGACGTGTATGTGGATGGCGTGCGGGTCATGCTCATCATCGGTCCTACGGGATCAGGCAAGTCCGTACACGCTAACGCAGCTATCGCGCTGGAGCAGAAATATGGTGGCTTTACCTATATTTTTGACATCGGCGGCAGCTACGAGAGCGTCGTGGAGCTGTACGGCGGGCGCGTTGACCGCGTCGGCAAAGACGGTCCGAGAGTGAATCCGTTTGCGCTGGAGCCGACCGAAAGCAACATCAAGTTCCTGTACTCGTTTATCAAGCTCCTGCTCACCAACGGCGGCGCGGAGTTGGAGCCGGAAGACGACGATGTGATCCATAAGGCCGTGCAGGATATGTACCTGCTCGACCCGGAGAATCGCCGCCTGTCGAATCTCTTTCTGCCGAAGAAGCTCGACCGCTACCTGTCGAAGTGGGTTGGCAAAGGCATTTACAACGCCGTCTTCGACAATGTCGAAGACAGTCTCTCGCTCTCGCGTCTTCAGTGCTTCGACTTCCAGGGAGTGAACAACGAGCAATACGCCGACCTGATCGAGCCGCTGATGGTGTGGCTGCTACGGCGGATCAACGATGTTCTCTACAACCCCGCCAATCTGGGCGTTCCCAAGCACATCCTTATCGAAGAGATCTTCTCTTCGATGAAGAACAAGCAGCTCCTTGACGGTGCGCTCGCTTCCATCAAGACGGTTCGTAAAAATCTTGGCGGCGTCACCATGATCGGGCAGTCCGCCGACGACCTGGGTGCGAACGCTGACAGCATCGTGAACTCCTGCACATCGTTCCTGTTCCTGAAAGACGCGACCTTCAACAGGAAGCGCTACGCGGAGTTGTTCAAGATGAACGAACAACAGATCGCTCTGTTTGAGAGCCTCCAAGACCGCGAGGCGCTTTACATGCGGCGCGACGGCATCACCAAGGTTGTCACGTTGAACCTCGATAAACGCAGCTACGCCACGTTCTCCACCAAGCCAAAAGACCGGGTGCGGCGGTCGAAGCTAATCGAAAAGTATGGACTCACTGAGGGCATCGATCGCTTTGCCCAGGGTGAGACTGTGTGACCCATTCCCAACCCAGAAAGGCCCGTGCCATGAAACCACTTATCCCCATCGTCGTCTCCGCCGGACTCGCGCTGGCCTCTGCCGCGTCCCAGGCCGCCGATACTCATCCTCTGCAACCCAATGCCCCCCGTACCGTCACCGTGTCCGAGGCGGACACGCCTCCTGTGATCCGCGCCGGCTTACTGCAATCGACGCTGATTGTGCTTCCCGCCGAAGAGAAGGTCGCCAACGTCTTTGCAGGTGACACCGTGGACTGGGTCTTCGATGGAGGCCATGTTGCCAGCCGCTTCATCAGCGTGAAACCCAAGGTCGCGAATGGATCGACGGACATCCACATCGTCTCCGACCATGGCAACGAGTACACCCTGCAACTCCATGAAATCTCCAGTGAGCCCGATGCCCACTTCGATTCCAAGGTCTTCCTTGCTCCCAGCGACAAGGCGACAAAAGACCGCCTGGCACAGCTTCCTGTCTTCGTGCCCGCTGCTGAGTTGGACAAAGCCAAGCAGGAGGCCGCGACTGCCAAGGCAGCGCAGGCAGCCGAACTGAAGGCTGAAGAGACCAAAGCCGAGCAGTATCGGAGCCAATATCCGGGCAATCTCCACTTCGACTACACATGGGACCAATCTAAGGGCAAAGCTCTCGGCCTCCAGCAGATTTGGCGAGATGACAAGTTCACCTATCTGCGCGGCCAGTTTCAGGAAACTCCGGCCCTCTATGAGCTGAAAGACGGCAAGGGCTCGCTCATCAACTTCGATTTCAACGCTGGTCTTTATACCGTGCCTAAGCAGTTGGACAACGGTTATCTCGCCATTGGCAAACAGAAGGTGGAGTTTCATCGTGCGGGAGAAAGGAAATAGCCATGACCGAGCTGAATCAGAATCCGCCCGCAACCGTCCCGGAGCAGCCAGAAGCGAAGTCGCCCCTCAAAAAGGGTATGCCTGTGGTGATCGTTCTGGTGGTCATTATTGCCCTCATCGGCGTTGCCAACGTATCGAGCCTCTTGAGCGGCAACAAGAAGGCGGCATCGACAACCGCGATGACCATGCGTCCCGCGTCCCCGAACGCCCAACAAGTGAACAGCTTTTCGACCCAACAACAGATGCAGGCGCAGCGGGACGCGGAAGAGCGGCAGCATCAGCAGGAATTAGCCGCAGCGATGCAGCAGCTCCAGGCGGAACAGAGTGTCCCCGGTCCGGAGATGTCCGGGACGCAACCGATGACGGCGGCACAGCGCGATGCCATCTATGGCAACAGCCCGAACGCACCGCAGCACACGTCGAATATCTCGCAGGCTCAGGCAGAGGCCAAGCAAAAGCAGCTTGCGAAGGAGAAGCAGGCGCAGGACGCTATCAATAGCGATACCGTCGCCATCGACTTTGCCCATACGGGTGCCGCGTCAGCGCCCGTCGCCGCCCTCCCCTCGCAGGCGGCAACGGCTGCTCTGGGGGAGCGTGAGGAGGCACGCCCCCAGACAGCTACGGAGATGGTCGGGACCTCTCCCGATGGCGCGCGCGGCAGGCCGGGAGGGATGCAATCAAAAGCTGACGCCAAGGCTGACCCGATGGCTGGATACGACTTCGATAACTATCAGGGTCATCTCTATCGCGTCTTCGAGGGCACGGTCTTTGAAGGGGTTGTCACCAACCATATCGACGGCGGGTTGAGCGGCCCGATCCTGGTCATGCTGACAACCGACTACTACTCGCATGACCATCAGCAGCTTCTCATGCCCCAAGGAACGCGGCTGATCGGCACGGTGCAGAGCGTCGGGAATGCGCAGCAGCGAAAAATGTTCGTCACCTTCCATCGCGCGGTATGCCCCGATGGTTTCTCACTCGACTTCGACAAATACATCGGCCTTGACCCACTTGGTACTACCGGTCTCGCGACGAAGGTGGACCACGGGTATTTGATGGCTTTCGGCGCGGCGGCAGCCGTGGGTGGTCTGGGTGGCTTGGCACAGATCGGTAATAACGGCAGCGTCTTCACGCCTTCGACGCAGATACGCAATGGGATCTCAGAACAAACTTCTCAGGAGGGCGAACAGATCCTCAATCACTTCCTCAATCGCTTGCCTGTCATCACGCTCAAAGAAGGTTCACGCGCCCGCGTGTACGTAGGGCGGGACATACTCATCCCGTCCTACGCGGAGCATCGCGTCGATCCCACCATGTGAACGTTTTTCCGAGAGGCAATTGTATGAACGAGAACAATCCGAGATACGACCATCTACTCCGCAAAGCGCAAGATGCCAAGCGCGGCGGTCACGACGCGTGGGCTGTGCAGTCTACCGGCGAAAAAGTCGCGGTTGCCCTCGTTCTTAATCGTGCCGATTGGCTTGTGGAGCAGGACTACACCATTGCGGAAGCTATCGAGCGGACTGGTCCCGCGTGGGTTGCGATGGTTCCGCAAATCGCCCGCCAGCTCGCGGATGAAGAGTAGGAGGTTACGCAAATGAACACACTCACGATTACGAGGCGCAGCAGATTCCTGTCATTCGGTGCATACACGCTGGCCCTCATTTTTCTCATCTCGCCTGTCGGACGCAGCTCTGTTGCCAGCGCCCTCGATTGGTGTGTCCAGACCGTGGATGCCGTGACGGAGTTTCCATGCCGGATCGTGAACAATATCCGGCACTTTTCCCTGGACAGGTTGGACCCAACCTGCCAGCAATGCTTTTAACCTTTCACACCCCAAGGAGGCGTTATGAAGATCAGCATGAATCGACGCAACAAGTACCTCATCACAGGCGGCCTGCTGTTGTTGACCGCCACACCCAGCTTCGCTCTCTTCGGGATCGGCGATATTGTCTTCGACCCAACAAGCTACGCCAGTCTTGTGTCTCAGCTCACGACGCTGGAGACGCAATACAAGATGCTCAAGAACAACGTTACGCACTTTTCCCTCAAGCAGCAGTGGCAGACGACGCTCAATGCCATGAAGAACGCCAACGTCGGCAATATCTTTGGTGAGACGAGCGGCATGAGTATTGCGCTCAATACGAATTCGCCCAGCGCGTCGTCCACGGCGTGGACAGCCGGGACCATCAAGGTTAGCGGAAACACGACCACCTACCTGCAAGGACAGACCCCGGGGAGTGCCCAGCTCTCGCAACTTGCCATGATCGAGGCGTCGGACTCCATCTCTCCCGACTGCCTTACGGCTGTCGGCCAGTACAGAGGTGCGCGGACACAGAACGTTACCGCGAACAACACGCTCGTCTCGCAGCAACTCGACAGCAGCGATGGCACCAACACTGAGGTCGAACAGCTCAATCTCCTGAATGCGGCGGAAGCACAGAAGATGTCCGAGATGCAGTCGCAGGGGGTCTTGCAAGCCTGCCTCGCGTCACAGATGACCGTCGCGAACATGCAGCAGCGGAACGCCGCAGCACAAGACCTGAATACCGCTGCGTTCGTTCAGCAGCAACGCTCGACCAATAACGTGAGTGCGGCGAACGAAAGCAACACTTGGCAGACCTATCTTCCCTGATTCGGAGACGCAATGCTGAAAGCGATCAACACCAAACTACTGCTTGCGATTCTTGCGGCGCTGACGGCCATCGGCAGCGCCGTGGCTTACCAGAGTCACGAGGCCCATAGAGCCGCCGCCATTCTTCAGCAGCAACAGCACGACGCCGAGGAGCAAAGAAGACGCGACGAGGCGTTCCGCAAACAGGTAGAGCAGGACAAGAAGCGGCACAATTCTGCCGCTGGTAACGAAGGCAAGACCTGGAAGAGCTATATCCCCTGATTTCCCGGAGACTGATATGAGCATCGCCATCCTCGCACAAGCACTGCCGTCCGCGTCGTCGGGCATGGACTGGCTCTACCAGTTCACCAACAACCTGACCAACCTCACCACGCAGAATGGCGGCGCATTGACCCAACTCGGTTGGACGGAGCTGAGCTGCATCTCTCTCTTCACCCTTGTGAACATGGTCATCAACTGGAACACCAGCACGATGACGTTCCGGCTGCATCACCATCCTGTACGGGCCGGCGACCTTACCCACTTCCTGCTCAAGCTTATTGTGTGCAGTTTGCTGCTGAACTATTGGGTGAATCCCTTTCCCGGTGCCAGCTTTGGCATCAATCACTTCTTCAGCTACATTGCACAGGCGATGGTCGCGGCATTCGATCAGCACTCGCTTGACCAGTTACTCCAACTGCTCAAGAACGCTGGCGATGGGACGTCCATGCCATCTTTCACAGCGCCGGTCCAGATCCTCTGCTACGTACTCGTACAGATCATGCTCGGCCTGGCATCGGCCATCTTATTCCTCATCAATTGCAGCGCGTTCATCCTCTACGGCGTGACTGCGCTCTTTGGACCTGTCTTTGTCCCATTGCTCATGACACAGGCCTTCAAAGCAAAGTTCTTCCAGTTCCTCGATGTACTCATCAGCTTCGCCATGATTCGGGCTGTGGCCGCCGCCTTCATCTATGTGTGGGCCGGATTCATGAACGCCTTCCTCCAGCAGACCTTCAATGGCAACTATTCGATGGATATGTGGATCGCCAATTTGATCCCTTGCTTAATGGTTTTCGTTGCGTTCATCATTAATATGCTGTTCATTCCGAGCATGACCCAGGCCATCTTCGGCGGTGCCGCTGGCATGGCAGGAAGTATCGGAAATGCCGTCGGGAAGTTGGCTTCGACGGCAGCCGTTGCAGGAGGAGCATAAATGTTCTGGTATCTGATGGATGTTCTTGCGCTGAAACGGTTGGGGCTGGCGAGGCCTCTTCGCTATCTCTTTCTGATGTTTCTAACGGTATGCCTTGTCGGAGGCATCATCTATGCCTACGTCGTTTTTCATGCAGTCGCGGAAAGGGGTGAACAGCATCATGTCCACACACACAGCACCCATTGAGCAGTCCTTAACGCCGGAGCAGTCGTTGCTCGCCGACCACATCGGGAATGAGGTCTATGCCTCCCACTATGCCGAGCGGAAGGCATATCGTCTCATCATCATTTGCGAGACAGTTCTCCTCTGTGGATCGATCTGGTCTGGCTGGTCACTCGCCCATCGACCAGTTGTGAACCGCTATGTTCGCATCGATGAGATGAGCCGCGCCCAGGCGATCCAATATAGCGACCTCAACTACAGCCCACGTGAGGGGGAAGTACGGACCTATCTCACTGAGTGGGCCAACTACCGCTATACGATTGGCCGGGACACTATCGCAAAGAAGTACCCCCTCAACTACTACTTCCTATCGCAGACACTTGCCTCGCAGTTGATGACGGCTGACAACGCCAATCATCTCGTCTCGCAGGTGGTCGCTGGACAGATCGAAACCAGCGACGTACAGGTGAAGAACGTCACGATTACCTCTATGTCCGAGGAGACGGTTCAGGGCGCACACATCGCCCGTGGGACAGCCCTTGTAGCGATTGACAGGCTCTACTCGCCACAGAATTCCCGCGAGCCTCGCACGGAGCATTGGATGCTGAGTGTCACCTACTATCTGAACCCCAAACAGGTGAGCGACCAGGCGCGTATCTTCCCGCAGTTCGAGACGATCAATCCGCTTGGATTGACCATCACTGAGTTCCACGAGAACAGGCTTTCCGTCGATCCCATCGCGCCCGGAACCACCGGACCATCGGCGGCACTCCCTGTTACACCAGCCGCAGGAGCGACGCGATGAGCTACCACCTTATACTGCCGTTCTTTCCCGAGGAGTTGCGAGCGCTCCTGCTTGATCCATCCATCTCCGATCTGATGGTCAATGGCACCACCGGAGTTTATGCGGATCGGAACGGCGTCATCGAGCATATCCCCTTGGCGACGCCATATTCGAACGACCGGCTGCAGGCTGCCATTGAGCGTGTCGCTCGCATCCTTGGACAAGACCTTACCACCCAGAATCCGATCCTCAATACGCGCTTACCGGATGGCTCGCGTGTGGCGGTCGTGGGTGCCCCGTCTTCGATCAACGGCCCAACCCTGACCATCCGCAAATTCAACCGCTGGTACACCTCCGATGAGCTGATCGCGGCTGGTAGCTTGCCAGAGCCGGTCCGAGATAAGGTAATCGGCTTTATCAACGAACGAAAGAATGGGATCATCAGCGGCGGAACCAGCTCGGGGAAGACGACTCTGATGAAGGCTCTGCTCGACCATGTTCCGCAGCAGGAGCGTCTCGTTGTCATTGAACAACCGGCAGAGCTAAAAGTATCGCATCCCAATGCCGTCCGTTGGGAGGCTGTCGAGGCGATTCCCGGCCAGGTTGGCATCACTCCCAGCCAGCTATTGGCCGCCGCTCTGCGTCACCGTCCCGACCGCATCATTATGGGCGAGATACGCGATGAGTGCGGCTATGACCTGCTGCAAGCGATGAATACGGGGCATGGTGGGACGCTCTCCACCATCCATGCAAAGTCCGCATGGGACGCCCTGAACAGGCTCTCGGATTTGGCCCTGAGTGCGCGAGCCAATCTCAATCACGCATTCATCCGCTCCGAGACAGCGGAAGCAATTGACTTCGTTCTGTACTGCGAGCGCGATGTCACGGGCCGTCGCCGAGTGCGCGAGCTGATTACCGTGACCGGATATACCCATGCAGACCAGAGCTTCCAGACGGAGGACATCTATCGTGCTTCCGCCGCCTGAGCCCCAGGCATACAGCTAGAGAACCGAACCCGAATCGAGGTCACTTCGATGTACCGTCATGCTGCCAAATCGGCTGCACAGCCCAACTCGTCTCTGAAAGCGCCCAGCATAGCGGCTGAGAGCTACCGTGAACGCAGCGGAGGGTACTCGATGCCGTCCTTCGATGGAGCCTTTGCCGCTCGGAAGATAGCTGCGGTTCGGGCGAACTTCAAGCGCCGAGATCAAGAGTCTGACTTCGGGGCATTGGGGAGCCTTCCGCCTCGTATCCCGTCCTCTGCTCGGGGTCACGCTTCGGGGCCAAACCGGCGCCCTGCGGCACGGCGTCGTTCTGCTTCGCTTACAGCGCCCTTTCAGGGTCTCGGTTCCTCCCAAAGGAAGTTTGAGGGCCGCGGCAAAAAACACCGCGCAAACTTCTTTCGGGCCCCGCCAAGAAAGCACTCCTTGGCACTTGGGAGCCGGGCCCACTCGCTGGCTTTGCCAAGTGTGACCCGAGCAGGATACGGGAAATTCAACGAAACGGAGATCACCACCATGTACTCAAACAAAGTCACCCTCATCGGATTCACCGGCGCTGATGCAGAAGTTCGCACCAACAACGACCGCAGCCTTACCACTCTCTCGCTGGCAACCAAGTCCTCCTACAAGAAGGACGGCAAGTACATCGAGCACACCGAATGGCACCGTTGCGTAGTTTTCGGCAAGCTCGGAGAGTTCGCCGCCACGCTCAAGAAGGGCGCTCATATTCAGGTCGAGGGCGAGCTGCGTAGCCGGAAGTACGACAGCACGAAGACCAACACCGAAGTGACCATCTGGGAGATCCGGGTGAACTCGATTCTCAAGCTGGATCGGGCTCAGAAAGCGGCGGCGGAAGACGAGGATGAATCCACCGAGGAAGATGCCGCATAGGCCCTTCCTCCTCTCCGGAGAGTCCGGCATCGAGCCGGACCTCTTCGGCTGCTAAAGGCCCGTGGCATCTCGCTCGCAGACACATGAATGGAGGTGGTTCCATGAACGAAGTTGCCCAAGACTTTCTCACCCGTTGCTTCGCTCCGGGTGACACCATCGCTCTCTTGCTTCGCAACGAGAGCACCGCAAAGACACAGCAACGGATCGTTCCTTTGGAACGTGCGCTCGCACCTCGTTACCGGGGCTGGCTCGCTCATGAAAACCGTAATGGAGCGAACCTCTATGTGGCTGCAAATCCGCTTCTCTCCGGCAGCCGGAAGCGCACTAAGGATTGCATCGCTTCCATTCGCCATCTCTATATCGACATTGACCTGAACGGAGAGGCCCGGCTGGCTGCGCTCCGGACCTCGGAGCTTGTACCGGAGCCGAACGTCATCGTCTCTACATCGGCGGGGAAATATCAGGTGTTGTGGCGTGTGGAGGACTTCGACTTCTATACGCAGGAGATGACTCTCAAGCTCCTCGCGATGGCCTTTCATGGCGACATCTCCTGCACCGACTGCAACCGGGTTCTCCGCATTCCGGGATTCAGGAATTGCAAATACGATCCCGCGCAGCTTGTCACTGTCCAATACCTTTCGGACGCGACCTACCAGCCGGATGATTTTCATCTGTATGTCTTGCGCGAAGCCTGCATGATCCCGCCTGTCCCGCAGCAGCCGATCCGTCGCGATATGCAGACCAACTCCGAGCATGATTGGGCTTGGGTTTCGCGTGAGCTTGCCCACGGCAGAGATGCCGTGACGCTCACCTTGGAGTTGTCTTCGCGGCGCTCCGATAAGCCCAATCCCACCTACTATGCCCAGCGCACCGTCGATATGGCTTCAGCCCGTCTCTGGCTGATGGAAGGGGCATCCATTGCCGACGTAATCGCGATGCTTGAGAGCCGCAGACAGCCGGAGATACCCGCAGCACTTTGCTCCGCTCGCGCGCGGGAGATTGCAGCCACCGCGCAGCGCATGATCGTCCGCGACAAGATTGCCTGAATTCATCACCCAAAGGAGAACAGCAATGCCACTACTCGAAGTCGTCCAAACCCGACAGGTGAGCGCCTCTATCCGGCTTACTGACTCAACCGCAACGCAGGTCGATCAGTACGCCGCTTTCATCCACGCATCCGCCGATGATGTCGTGGAACAGGCGCTCGCCTACGTCTTCTCGAAAGATCGCGACTTCCAGGACTTCCTGAAGACGCCGCAAGCGAAGCAGGCCTCTTCGACGCTTCGCATCCGAAGAACGCCAGCTAATGATGCAGCGGAGCCGCCTGTAAAGAAGCCGGCATCCACAGCATTATCGCCAGCACAAACGCCAGCAGCGGTTGCGGGATCGAAGGCATGATCCCGCCGCTACATCAGTGGCAGGGCCACTACGGTGCTGCGCACCGGAAGAATGTTGACACTCCATCCCTCACAGGGAGACGTATGGCTACTTTTGTAGCCATATAGAGACTCGTTGAAACGCGGCAGCTTGCCGCACTGCCGTAGCTATATGGCTACCTGCGGAAAGGAGCTTTGATATGGCTGGCGCGCACCAGGTTTCGCAACCGGACTCTCTTTATCGCCCCGCTCGCATCAGCCGTCACAAGACAGTGAGCACCAAGCTAACCGAGGCGGAGTACGCCCAGGTCGAACAGATCGCAGAGAGTCGCGGGCAATGGCTCAGTGAGTGGGTTCGGGATGAACTGCTGGCCGCCATCCGGGAACAGCGCAGCCCCCAGACAGTCGCCGCATTCACCGAGCTGCAGGCAATTCGTCTCCTGCTCGTCAACACCCTGGAGCCGTTGCTGCGGGGAGAAAAGATGGCGCCGGAGCAGTTCAAGGACATGCTCAGGTATGTCAAAACCAACAAACGCAAGGCGGCGGCAGACATGCTCGCCAGCTATGCAGAAGGGGCATCGGAACAGCCATGACCGACACACAATGGGGGCGGAAAGAGACCATCGTCCGTCCGCCTCACTATCCCGTATATAGCTTCGGAGCCGTCTTCGTTGCACTCGCCGTCGCCGGTCTCTGCGTCTATGTCCATCTTGCTTTCGCAATGAGTCCGCTACAACGCTACTATCTCTCCTGTTACGTCGAAACGGGCGTCCTCGGCACGATACGCCAGAGCAACGAATACCAGCTTGTGACGGTAGCTGACCGCCAGCATCACGTCCGGCCTGTTACCGAGGCCGACGTGCGGCCAGGCTCTACGCCACAGCCGATCGGCAAGCCGATTCCGCTCGAACTCTCCCCGGCAGCTCATGCGGCAGGAGTTGTTTTTCTGTATCGGGGAGCGAAGGTCGGTTACATGAATCGACCGCTCCATGACTACCTTCGCCGCTTCGTTTACGACGGGGATGCGTTCGTGGGCATCTTCCGTATTCCTCTCTTATCAGGGCTTGCCGCGTTTCTTTTCCAGCTCCCGTTCGCTGTCCGTAAAGATATTCGACGGCTCAAAGAGATGAAGTACGGGCGACTCCTAAAAGGGCCGGTTTTGGTCTCTCCGAGCGGTTTCAATAAAGCCGTCAAGGGCGATGGCGTCGGCTTCAAAACCACCGAATCGAAGCACCTCATGCGTATCCCGCAACGCGCCGAAGGACAGCACATCGAGATCATGGGCGATACCGGCGCGGGCAAGTCCAGGCTGGTCATGCAGCTCCTCGTACAGATCAAAGAGCGCGGCCATTCTGCCATCGTGTACGACCCTGCTTGCGAGTTCGTGCAGCGATTCTATGACCCCAGCCGCGGCGACATCATTTTGAATCCGCTCGATGCGCGTTGCCCCTATTGGGGGCCATCCGAAGAGCTGCGCCGCCGTGCCGAGGCCAGAGCCATTGCCGCGTCCCTGTACCAACCGACCACCGATAAGAAGGGTGAGTTTTTCACCGAGACGCCGCAGAAAATCTTCGCCCATCTGCTGACCTTCGGACCAACGCCGCAGGAGTTGGTCGAGTGGATGGCGAACCCCGACGAGGTAGACCGCCGCGTCCAGAACACGGAGATGGCGATGATGATTGCGAAGGGAGCGCAGCAGCAGCGCAACGGCGTCCTGGCCTCACTCGGTTTGATCGCGGACAGCCTGCGAATGCTTCCACGGAAAGAGAAGGCCACGAGTCATTGGACCGCGACCGAATGGGCGGAAGAACGCAAAGGATGGATCTTCCTTACGTCGAAGCCCAGCGAACGCGAGGCCCTGCGTCCGCTTCATAGCCTCTGGATTGATTTGCTCGTATTGCGTCTCTTGAATGAACCGAAAGAGAGCCAGCATCCCGTCTGGTTCGTGCTGGACGAACTGGCGAGTCTGCAACGTCTGCCGCAACTTCATACCGCGATCACAGAGAACAGAAAGGCAAAGAATCCGCTCATCCTTGGCTTTCAGGGCAAGGCCCAGCTTGAGATGATCTACGGTCATCTCGCCGAGGTGATGCTATCGCAGCCGGCCACCAAGATATTCCTGAAAATCACGGAGCCCAAGGCCGCCGAGTGGGTGTCGAACGCTATTGGCAAAGTTGAGATCGAGCGGCTGCGGGAGACACACTCCACCGGCTTACGGGCGGGCAACAATTTCAGCGTGGAACGCCAGGTCGAGCCCTTGGTGCTGGACTCGGAAATCTCCGGTCTCCCTGACAGGCACGCTTTTCTAAAATTGGGAAACCACGTCGCCAGATTCTCGTTTGCCTATCACGACATCCCCGCCACGCAGCCCGCGTTTGTGCCGCGTCCGCTGGACGACGATGACCTTACCTTCGATCCAAAAACGCTGACGAAGAAACCGCCGAAGTCTGCTGATATAACGGCAACCACCGTTCCAGGCGATAGCGAAGACGAGCCGGTCGAGACAGGATTCTCGCTGGGAGATTAACCATGTTGACGATCTCCAAATCGCTTTCCGCATCGCAGGCGCAGACCTACCACGCCAAGGAGTTCATGTCTGCCGAACAGAATTATTGGAAGCAAGACGACCGGACTTTGGGCGAGTGGCATGGCAAGCTGGCTGAAAAGTTGGACCTCGCAGGTGCCGTGAGCGAGGAACACTTTGCGCGGCTCGCGGACGGCCAACACCCTCATACGGCCGAGCAGCTTGTACGTCATCGCGTCGTCCAGGAGTACGAAGGCGCGGACGGGAAGGCAGTTGCGCCGGTAGAACATCGTGCCGGTTGGGACGCCACATTTTCCGCGCCCAAGTCGGTTTCACTCACCGCGCTCGTCGGCGGGGATGACCGGGTGCGGGACGCACACCGGGAAGCGGTGAACGTCGCTTTGAGCGAACTGGAAAGGTACACGCAAGCCCGCATCGGCGGCAATCACGCCGCCGAAACTACCGGCGAGTTCATCGCCGCGAAATTCGAGCATGACACCGCGCGACCTGTGGACGGCTACGCCGCGCCGCAGCTCCACACCCACGCCGTCATCTTCAATGTCGCCGTCCGCGATAACGGACAGACGCGGGCCTTGCAGGAGCGCGGCCTATTTGAATCACAGCAATTTGCCACCGCCGTCTATCAATCGGAACTGACCTATCGCCTCCGCAACCTCGGCTACGAAATTGAACCGGGACGCAGTGGCGCACCGGAGATCAGAGGCTACTCCCAGGAGTACCTTGACGCGTCCAGCCCCCGCAGCCAGCAGATACGCGAGCATCTGGAAAAGACCGGCTATCAGGGGCCGGAGGCCGCGCAGATCGCCGCGCACTCTACCCGTGACAGCAAAGAAATTCACTCGCCCGCCGAGGTGCTGGCCGCTCATCGGCAGATCGCCGCCGAGTTCGGCAACCAGGCCGACAAAGTTGTGATGGAAGCACAGAGGCGTGGTCAGGAATATGCGTCCGAGCATGACCGGGAGAGTTCGCAACAGGTTGCACGGCAGGCTGTCACCTATGCCCGCGACCGCAGCTTTGAGCGCGAGGCCGTCACCGACGAACGCGAGCTTTACCGCGATGCTTTGCGACGCGGTATGAGTGAAACAACGTACTCGGAAGTTCGCGCCGGGTTTGAGGCTCGCATTGCTACGGGTGAGTTCCAGCTTGTGCCCGGACAGAAGCACGACTCAGGCCGGAGCTTCACGACCGCCGAAACGATCCGCGCCGAGAAAGAAATCCTACGCCGGATGCAACAGGGGCAGGGTCGCGCCGAGCAGATGATGTCCATACAAGCTGCCGTCGGCCATACCGAAGAACAGCAGCATCTCAATGCCGGACAGCGGTCTGCCGCCGAGGAGATTCTGACCTCTCGCGATGTCGTGCAAGGGCTGGAGGGACGGGCTGGTGTCGGAAAAACGACCCTTTTGAAATCGGTTCGTGAAGCAGCCGAAAAACGCGGCTATGTCGTCGAAGGCTTCGCCCCGACATCCCGCGCCGCCAACCAGCTCCGCGCCGCCGGTATCTCTGCCGACACCCTACAGGGTTTCCTCGTCCGTCCCGGCCACCCGAACCCCGACCGTCATCTTTACATGGTGGACGAATCCAGTCTCGCCAGCACGAAACAGGTCCGTGACTTCCTCGCCAAACTCGAATCCGGCGACCGTGTGTTGCTGATCGGAGATACCAGGCAGCATCAGGGTGTCGAAGCCGGAAAGCCGTTCGAGCAGTTGGTCAACGCCGGGATGAAGACCACTCAGCTCGACCAGATCGTGCGTCAACGAGCAGCCCCGGAACTGCTTAGAGCGGTCGAGCATCTGTCGCGCGGCGAAGTCGCAGAGGGCGTCGCCCTGTTGGAACAACAGGGGCGCGTTACGGAGATTGCCGATACACAGCAGCGTATCGCGGCGATTGCACGAAGCTACGCCGCCAACCCGGACAACACCATCGTCGTCTCGCCCGACAATGCCTCGCGTCGTCAGATCAATCAGGCCGTGCGTTCCGAATTGCAGGCCCTCGGCACAGTGCAACTCGAAGAACGAACGTTTCGCGTGCTGGCCCCGCGGTCTGATATGACCGGAGCGGATCGTACCTGGGCCGCTCGCTATGCCGTGAATGACGTACTCTACTATCCGCGCGGCAGTCAGGACATCGGCATTGAAAAGCAAAGCTATACAAAGGTCATTGCAACCCAGCCCAAAGACAACCTGCTAACCGTTCAGAAAGAGGACGGAACAACGGCCACCTACAACCCTACACGGCTATACGGCGTGACCGTCTACCGCGAGCTGGAACGGGAGTTTGCTGTTGGCGACCGTTTGAGCTTCACTGCGCCCTCCAAGGAGCTGGGCGTTGCCAACCGCGACCTTGGCACCGTGCAGCGCATCGACAAAGACGGCCAGGTCTCCGTAAAGATGGACAACGGCAAAGCGGTCAGCTTCGATGCCAACAAGATGAGGCACTTCGACCACGGCTACGCTGTGACCTCGCACAGCTCACAGGGACTTACCGCAGAGCGTGTCCTAGTCAATATCGACACCGACGTTCACCCGGAACTCATCAACAGCCGCTTCGCTTACGTGTCAGTGTCGCGTGCGTCCCATGACGCGACCATATTTACCGACAGCACTGAGAAACTTGGGTCTCAGCTCGTAAAAGACATCAGTAAGAGCTCTGCTCTACAAATGGTTGAACCTGCATTCAACTCACAAACGCTAGGAATGTAAACATCCTATTTCGCAGACCCAAACAGTTCGTTTAGCACAGCTTGATAGCCGCCGGAGCCACCACCTTGCCGATCCCTTGATTCCTCTATTTTCTCTAATTTTCTCTACAAACATCGTTTCCGCGTGCTACAGTGAGGCATGTTGGAAAATATTCTCACCATTCGGGAGGTCGCCGATCTCCTGAAAATTAACGAGAAAACGGTTTATAAGCTGGCTGCAGCGGCAAAGATCCCCGGTGTGAAGGTAGGCGGATCATGGCGGTTTGATCGCACGACGATCTCGACTTGGATACAGGCTAGCTCCGCTGCTGACACGGCCGTTTCCGACGATGGCTCGGATATCGAGCCAAAACAATCTGCCGACGCAATGCTCGCCGGCGGGCACTATTCTCCCCAGCAGGGCACCTTCTTCGCACACCGCATCACGCTGGAGGGCACAGGCGAGGACGCACTCGCGCAATCGCTCTCGACTGCGCGAGTGGATATGAACCCGCATCAGGTGGATGCGGCTCTCTTTGCGCTCGCCTCTCCACTGACCAAGGGAGTTCTGCTTGCCGATGAAGTCGGTCTTGGCAAAACCATCGAGGCGAGTCTCGTGATTGCGCAGCGTTGGGCCGAACGCAAGCGTCGCATCCTGCTTGTCGTGCCCGCGTCGCTACGAAAACAGTGGAGCCAGGAGCTTTACGACAAGTTCTCTCTTCCCTCCGTGATTGTCGAACGCAATAGCTATAACGACTTGCGCAAGAAAGGTATTGCCCGTCCCTTCGAGCACGTTGACCGCGTCGTGATCACGTCCTACGAATTCGCAGCGCTCAGAGCAGACGAAGTTCGCGCAGGTCAATGGGACTTGGTGATCTTTGACGAAGCACACCGTCTCCGCAACGTCTACAAGAACGACGGTGCGTCGCGCGCGAAGCGGCTGAGCGATGCAACACGTCCATTCTTCAAGATTCTGTTGACGGCCACGCCCTTGCAAAACTCCCTGATGGAACTCTACGGCCTCGTCTCGGTAATCGACGAGCGTCACTTCGGCGACGAGGAATCTTTCCGCAGCCAGTACGTTGCGGGTCCGGGTGCGCGAAACGGTCATATATTTCTTCGAAAGCGGCTGGAGCCGATCTGTAAGCGCACATTGCGTCGCCAAGTTCAGCAGGCGGGGCTGATTCGGTACACCGAGCGCAGTCCGGTGACGATGGAATATGCGCCCTCGCAGAACGAGCTGAAACTCTACGCCGATGTTTCCGCCTACCTCCAACGCCAAGACACGATTGCCTTCGGCAACAAGCCAAACCAACTCATCACGATGGTCGTGCGTAAGATACTCGGCTCATCAACCTTCGCCATCGCCGATACGCTCAAAAAGATCATTGACCGGCTCACGCAAATGCAACCGCCGACGGCAGAAACTATCGCCGATTACGATGTGATCGAAGAGCAAGACGAGGAGCTTGAAGAAAGTGAGAGCGGCGACGCTGAGGTGCCCATTGACCTCCCCAAGCTCAAAGCCGAAATAGCCGAGCTTGAGGAATACCGCAAGCTTGCCCTTGCCATCGGCGAGAACGAGAAAGGCAATAAGCTCGTCAAGGCGCTTCCCGGCGTGCTTGATGAAATCGTCAAGAAGGGCGGCGAGCGCAAGGCCGTCATTTTCACCGAATCCGTCCGCACTCAGCGATACCTGGTACAGCTTCTCACGGACGCAGGCTATGCAGACGAAATCGTTCTTCTCAACGGACAGAACAGCGATCCGCAGAGCAAAGTGATCTACCGGGATTGGCTGACACGGCACAAAGGCAGTGATGCCGTGTCAGGTTCGAAGACGGCGGACATGAAGGCCGCCGTCGTCGAGGCATTTCGCGACCGCAAAACCATCCTCATCGCGACGGAATCCGGCGCGGAGGGCATCAACCTTCAGTTCTGCTCGCTCTTGGTCAATTTTGACCTGCCGTGGAACCCCCAGCGCGTAGAGCAGCGCATCGGGCGGTGTCACCGGTACGGCCAGAAGATCGACGTGACCGTCGTCAACTTTCTCAACCTCAAGAACCATGCCGAACAGCGAATCCACCAGCTTCTCGATCAAAAATTTACCCTGTTCAAAGGCGTATTCGGCGCAAGCGACGAGGTGCTCGGCGTCATCGAGCGCGGCGTCGATATCGAACGCCGTATCTTTCAGATTGTGCAGAGCGCACGCACCGAAACCGAGATCGACGCGGAGTTTGACAAGCTCCAAGAGGACCTTCAGGAGCAGATCGACGAACAGATCCTCGACGCACGAAAGCGCCTTCTCGAATCCGTCGATGAAAAGGTTATCGACCGGCTTAAGTCCCGCAAGGATGAGATCAAGAGCCAACTCTCGGACTTAGAAAAACAGCTTCTCTATGTCGCGCGGGCGGAACTACCCGACGCCCGCTTTCACGCAAACAACGAGCGCCGCTTCGACTATCGCGGCGATACCTATACAACCGAATGGCCACTTGCCGACGAAAAGGGCTGGAAGTTTTTTCGCCTGCTTGAAGGCACGCTGGCAACGGATGTCGTCAAGAGGGCAAAGGACCGCCAGTTCGACGCAACCTCCTGCCTCCGCTTCGACCTATCTGCCTATCACAATGGACGCCTCGCCGATGTCGAGCTGCTACGCGGCAAGGCCGGATGGGCGCGCGTAGCCAAACTCAATATAAAAACGCCTGCTCTTACACGTGAACACCTCGTCATTTCGGGAGTCGCCGACGATGGAAACACCGTTCACCCTGAAACCTTCGAGCGCCTGTTCAGGGTTCCGGCACACAACGAACCGCCGGGAGGCACGCCGCCCGAGGACGCGCTGCAAAGCTGTGAAACCGGACGGCGCAAAGATCTGCTCGACGAGGCAGAAAAGCAGAACGCCGAGTGGCTTGATGTTGAAAGCGAAAACCTAGACCACTACGCCGAGGATCTGGAGCGCGCCTTCGAGACGGAAATCAAAACAGCTGAAGCGGAGATTAAAGCAGCAAAGAAGGCCATGCGCGGCTCGACTCTTCCTATGGCCGAAAAGGTTGCCGAGAAGCGCCGCATCAGCTCCCTGGAAGGCAAACGCGACAAGCTGAAAGCGGAGTTCTTCGACCGGCGCGCGAAAATCCGCGCCGATGTCGAAGTCATGCTAGACAAGATTCAGGAGAGCCTGAAGCTCGAACCCTCTTTGACTCCACTCTTTACAATCCGATGGGAGGTGTTATGAGTATGAATTTGCTCTATCCAACTACAAGCGTGACGGAGACACCATTTGAGTAACCGCAAGCAACGCCTCGAATTAACATGGATAGGCAAGGACGAACGCCCCCGCCTTGAGCCGCGCATCCTCCTTGAGGATTCGGACAAGTCGTACCACGCGAAGGTCCGCGTCACGGACCACGACATCTTCGACAACATCCTCATCCACGGGGATAACCTGCTCGCGCTGAAGGCGCTGGAGCAGGAATTCACGGGCAAAGTGAAATGCGTGTTCATTGACCCGCCCTACAACACAGGTTCAGCTTTTGAGCACTACGATGACGGGATTGAACATTCAATATGGCTATCTCTGATTCGTGATCGGCTAGAACTTCTGCATCGGCTGCTGTCGAAAGATGGAAGTCTTTGGATAACGATCGATGACAATGAGGCTCATTATTTGAAAGTGCTTTGCGATGAAGTATTTGGGCGATCCAATTTCATTGCTAATATCGTTTGGCAGAAACGGACATCCCGTGAAAATCGGGCTGCAATTGGTTCCTCCCATGACCACATTCTCATATACGCAAAAATCCCCGCTCCTGAATGGAAGGCGTACCGCAATAAGCTGCCCGCGAACGATGCTGGTTTCAGCAACCCTGACAATGATCCACGCGGTCCTTGGCGCTCAATACCATTTTCAGCGCAAGGTTTTCGAGAAAATCAGATGTACAAAATTCTGACACCCACTGGCAAAAGGCTAGACCCGCCTAAAGGCCGATGCTGGGGAGCTACAGAGCCCGAATACAAAAAATATGAGACTGAAAAGCGAGTCTACTTTCCCAAGGGCGGAGACGGAAGACCGAGGATCAAGCTGTTTAGAGGTGAAGAGGAGGGGCTTGTTCCGATGACATGGTGGTCCGCCGCAGATTGCGGCGATACGGAAGAATCGAAGAAAGAGATTCTCGCTCTGTATCCCGACCAAGAAGCTTTCGGGACACCGAAACCGGAGCGGCTGCTCAAGCAAATCATCACGATTGCGACCAAAGAGGGAGATCTAATCCTAGACTCATTTGCTGGTTCTGGTACGACCGGGGCGGTTGCTCAAAAGATGAAGCGTCGTTGGATAATGGTGGAACTTGGAGAACACGCCTACACACATATCATCCCCAGGTTAAGCAAGGTAATTGATGGAACGGATCTAGGCGGCGTGACAGAGACGGTTGACTGGAAGGGTGGCGGCGGATTTCGCTATTACCACCTCGCGCCGTCACTACTGGAAAAGGATGAGTGGGGAAATTGGGTTATCTCGAAGGCGTTTGACGCGGCGAAACTCTCGCAAGCTGTGTGCAAGCTCATGGGCTTCATTTATCAGCCCGACGAAATCCACTATTGGATGCAGGGACGCTCGTCGGAGACGGACTTCATCTACGTTACGACGCAGAACCTAACCCACCAGCAACTCGCTGCGATTTCCGAGGAAGTCGGAGAGGAGCGCACGTTGCTCGTCTGTTGTAAAGCGTTCCGCGCCAATGCTGACTCATTTCCCAACCTCACCATCAAGAAAATCCCGCAGACCGTGCTCCGCAAATGCGAGTGGGGCCATGACGATTACAGCCTCAACGTCGCCAATCTGCCCGAAGCGCCGCGCGACCCAGACGCGCCGGACAATACCGCTCCGACAGTCAACGCCCCCAAGAAGCGAAGCAGCGGCAAAGATGCCTTGCAGAACGACCTTTTTTCCCAGGAGGTCGGTAAGTGAGCGACCGGATCGTCCGTATTATCAGCCAAAGGCTTTCCCTTCGTAAGCCACAGTCCGATTCCCTCGAAATTCTCGCCGATGTTGCGAGCAAGGTAGCGCTCTCCAAGGGGGGCGATACTGCCGCCGCGCTTACCGCCATCCGCGACTTCTATCCAAGCGTCGAAGACTTCGAGCGTGAGTTTCCCTCGCTTTGCTTCGCGTTGGCGACGGGCGTCGGTAAGACGCGCCTTATGGGCGCGTTCATTACCTATCTCTATGTCACGGGGAAAAGCCGACACTTCTTTGTTCTGGCCCCGAACACGACCATCTATGAGAAGTTGATCTCCGACTTCTCGCCCGAAAGTCCGAAATACGTCTTCAAAGGCATTGCCGAGTTCGCAGCCAATCTGCCGCTCATCATCACTGGTGACAACTACGAAAGCGGTGTCGGAGTTCGGTTCGAGTCGGGTCGTTCAACGACCCTTTTTGACTCGGACATTCATATCAATATCTTCAACGTCGACAAGATTAACAAGGAGGAGAGTCCGCGCGGAAAGCCGCGCATGAAGCGCCTCCAGGAGACTATCGGCGAGAGTTACTACCGATACCTCTCTAAGCTCGACGACCTTGTGTTGCTGATGGACGAAGCCCATCGTTACCGCGCCAGTGCCGGGGCCACCGCCATCGACGGTCTCAAGCCCATTCTCGGCCTCGAACTGACGGCCACGCCCAAGACCGTCGGTACGCGGTCTGTTCCATTCAAGAATGTAATTTACAACTACACACTTGGCCAAGCTATGGCGGACGGTTTTGTCAAAGAGCCTGCCGTCGCTACCCGCAAAGACTTCGATCCGAAATCCGTGGGCGAGAAAGAGCTGGAACGCATCAAGCTGGAAGATGCCGTCCATTATCACGACCATGTGGCCGTGGAGCTGGACCGCTATCATCGCACAACCGGCGCACCGAAGGTTACGCCCTTCATTCTTGTCGTTGCTTCAGACACCACAGAAGCCAAGCGACTACGTGACTTCATTGAATCTGAAGACTTCTTCAAAGCACGATTCAAAGGAAAAGTTGCGGAAGTTCACTCAGCCCTGCGAGGCGAAGAAAGCGAAGAGGCGACAGAGCGACTTGTGGCTCTTGAAAAAGATGGGCGCACGGAGATTGTCATTCACGTCAACAAGCTCAAGGAAGGCTGGGATGTCACTAACCTCTATACCATTGTTCCGCTCCGCGCCTCGGCGTCCGAAATCCTGACGGAGCAGACATTGGGACGCGGATTACGTCTCCCGTTCGGCAGGCGCGTGTCCAAAGGCGGCGATGATGATTTTGCCGCTGTTGACCGGCTCACCGTCATCGCCCACGAGCGTTTTGACGACATCATTGCCAAGGCTCGCGAGCCCGGTTCCATCGTCATGAAGACGCTTGAAATAGGAGAGGGTGGCGACATCTCCCCGACCGGCTCAACGCTCGTCATCGCGCCGTCCGTCGTGGAAATGATCGTGACCGGGGCGAAGCCTGAAATTCCCGGCTTCGTTCCCTCGGGACTCACTGGCTTTGCCCTAAACTCCGCCCAGGAAGGAAAGGCCGCCGAAGTCACCCTTGAAGTCATCAAGCGTTACGAACGCAAGCTCGGGAGCGCCGAGGGGCTCCGTGACGAGGCCGTTCAAAAGCAAATTGCCGACGAGGTGCAGGAGCTTGTACGCCCAGTGCAGGGAACTCTTGAAGGCATAATTGAAGCGCCGCGCATCGACGAGATCGTGAAGACCGTCGCGGACACCGTCGCCAACCGTACTATTTCGATTCCCCAAATCGTAGTTTTGCCGAAGAAGCTGGTCACGTTCACGTTCGAAGATTTCGACCTCGAAAACCTTTCGACCATCAATATGAGGCCGATTGAGGACGGCATCATCATTGAAGACATTCGCACCCAAGCCCGCGTCTACCTTGCGCGCACGCTGGACGATCCTCGTGAGACCCGCGCAGAGGACTATCTCGTACGCTACCTCATTGAGCGCAACGAGATCGACTACGACGCCCATGCCGCCTTGCTCTACAAGCTCGCGGGGCAACTCGTCGCACGCGTGAAGTCCTACCTTGTCTCAGAGCCTGAGGTCGAGAACGTGCTCCTTCGGCACGGTCGCCAGCTTGCCGACTTCATCTTCGCGCAGATGATGAACCATTACCGCGAGACACCGCTGAGCGAGAATGATTATGAAGTCACCGTCACGCGCGGGTTCATGTTGCTTCAGGCGCAGGCCATGAACGTGCCCACGGGCCAGCGCGTGCGCGATTTCAAGCAAGCTATCGCGCCGCTGTCCAACACGCGCAAGCACGTTTTCGGCGGTTTTACGAAATGCTGTTATCCGCTCCAGAAGTTCGATACGGACCCTGAGCGGCGGCTCGCCCTCGTCATCGACGGCGACGCCTCTACCGAGAAATGGATAAAACCCGCCCGCAACCAGTTCCGCATCGACTACCGTTCCGGCGAAGCCTACGAGCCTGATTTCGTCGTCGAGACGAAGACGAAGATGCTCATCTGCGAAGTGAAGGCACAGAATGAACTCGACGACGTGGACGTAAAAGCCAAAGCCGCCGCCGCGACGAAGTGGTGCAAGACGGCGACGCAGTACGCGCCTGGCGGCGGCACCAAACCGTGGGCTTATCTGCTCATCCCTGACGACGGGATCAGGGCCAATTCCACTCTGGACGGCTTGGTAGGGACGTTTGCTACAGCGTAAGGGAGCGTCGGATGACTGGCGAACAGAATCACAACTCGGATTTCCAGCGGTTGATTGAGCGCCGCCGCAAGTTCATAGACGGGCTTGAGGCCAATCGGGGCGAGATCAATCTCGATATTTTCGAGGACTTTTACCCCGACCGCGCTCACTTCGTTTATGAGCTTCTCCAAAATGCCGAGGATGCAGGCGCGACGGAAGTTTCGTTCACTCTCATGGCCGACCGGGTCATCTGTGAGCATGACGGGCGCATGTTCACCATCGAGGATGTCACGTCTATTACCGGCATCCATGACAGCACAAAGGCAAAATCAAAGGACAAGATTGGAAAATTCGGCGTCGGCTTCAAATCCGTGTTCGTCTACACGCAGGTCCCGGCCATTCTGTCCGGAGACTTCGCTTTTCAGATCGTCCAACAGGTTCTCCCGGAGCAGATTGCCAGCGATACGTCGCTCGGACACCGGACCCGGTTCGAGTTCCCATTCAACAATCCGAAGAAGCCGCCCCAAGAAGCCTACGCGGAAATCGGGGCGGGGCTGAATGGACTGGATGAAAAGACCCTCTTGTTCCTGTCCAACCTTCAATCGGTCAAGTGGCGGATCGGGACGGACGCCCCCGGACAAGTCTTGCGCCACAAGCACTCGGACTTTCACTTTGAAGTCCTGAAACAAACAGACGGCAGGACGACCTCAAGCTCCCATTTCCTCAAGTTTGACCAAGCCGTTCCCGGCCTTGAGAAGCAACGTGTCGCAGTCGCCTTTCCATTGGACCTTCTTCCGGCCATGCCTCAGTTCGATCAGCGGAAACAGCTGTCCGAGCAGATGAAGATTATTCCCGCAGAGCCGGGCAATGTGGCCGTGTTCTTCCCGGCGGTGAATGAAACGTCCGGCTTGAGATTCCATCTTCACGGCCCGTTTGTTCCGGCCATGAGCCGCGCCAGCATCAAAGATTCGGAAGCCAACACTCCGCTGTACGAGCAAATTGCGACGCTGGCCGCGCAGACATTACATCGAATCAAGGAACTTGGCCTCTTGAACACAGAGTTTCTTTCCGTGCTCCCGAATCCGCAGGACCAGATTTCGCCGCGCTACAAGGGCATCCGCGCGGCGATCATCGAGGAAATGAAATCCCAACCGCTGACGCCGACGTATGCACGCGAACATGCGCCCGCGAACCGCCTTATTCAGGCAAGGGCCTCTCTCAAGGAACTACTTTCCGAAGACGACATTGAGTTTCTCGTGGATTACGACGACGCGACGCCCCTATGGGCCATCGGTGCGACGCAGAGAAGCAGCCGCATCGACAATTTTCTGACGGGATTGAGCATCCGCGATTGGGGACTTGACCGCCTCATCGAAACCTTGCGCCAGAAAGCGCGCGAAGAAGATGGATTGTTCCCGACAAAGCCCGACGAGAAGTTCCTCTCCTGGCTCAAGTGCAAAGACCAATCTTGGATGCAGGAGTTTTATGCGCTCATGTACGACGAGGTGAGCCTTAAGTCTTACCTCACCTCTCTGTGCATCGTGCGCCTTGCGGACGGGACTTTGAGCAGGGCCGACCGCGCTTTTTTCGCCACGGAAAATACAAGTGGCGACATACCCGTCGTGGACAAGGCCGTCTACACGTCCGGCACAAGCAAGAAGCAACAGGACAGCGCCAAGAGCTTCTTGTCCCAGATAGGCGTGCGCGAAATCGGTAAAGCCGAAGAAATCGAAATCATCCTCAAGCGTCGCTACACCAAAGAATCGGAATTGCCCGATGACGCTAGCTATCTTGACGACTTGAAGCGTTTTATCGCGCTCACCGAGGAGAAGCCGGATACGGCAACCATCTTCGGCGACTTCTACATCTTTCAGGCCGAAAACGAAACGTGGTATCGGCCAGTAGACATTTACCTCGACCAGCCCTACATGGATACCTGTCTGTCTGCTTATTACAAGGCGCTCAAGCAGGATCATGAGCCGGAAATAATTCATGCCCGCTACCGCGAGTGCGGGATCGAAGCCAAGCGGTTCGTCAAGTTCGCACAGGCCGCAGGTGTCAGGGCTCGGCTGGAAATCAAGGAAGACAGCTGTTACAAAAACCCCGACCGGAACCATCTCTTTTCTGCTGGAGGTAGCTGGACGGCGTATGGAATCAATCGGGACTATTTCATACCCAAGCTCGACGAATTGCTCAAGACGCCATCTCTTGAACTCTCGCGGCTGATTTGGCGCACGCTTACGTCGCTCCCGGCTTATCCCGACTACTTACAGGCAATGTTCCGCAACAACTCAGCGCACAGTCCCCGCGTTGCAGACTCCCGGCTTGTTCACCAACTTCGGGCGGCGAGTTGGGTTCCGCAGAATGGCGGCGGGTTTGTCCGGCCCGCAGACGCATTACGGGAGTTGCTCCCGGAGGGGTTCCCATTCGATCCCGGGTTTCGGTGGCTCAAGCCCGTCCAGTTCGGCGAGACGGTGGTGCGGCAGTCCTCCCAAGGGCTTCAAAAGGACGAAGCCGCAAAGAGCCTCGGATTCGCAGATGCCGCCGCCGCAGAGCGCGCCCGGCGCTTCAATGATCTGCCGGAGTCGGAACAGGAGAAGATTCTTGCCGAGTATGAAAACAGCGGCAAGTCGGCTGTACCCGACCGCGATCTTGCCAGTCCCAAACGCCGCGCCGACAACGTGAGCGAACAAGCTGATAAGGCTCCTGATAAGGAAAGTGAAATCCGCGAGCGTTCCGTCTCTATTGGTAGAGATGAGGTCAAAGAGCAGGCCGACACATATCTGCGGGAGCATTACCGGAATGAAGACGGCGAGATGACGTGCCAGATATGCAAGGGACCGTTGCCCTTCAAGCTCGACGACGGCAGCGAATTCTTCGAAACCGTCGAGTTCTTGCCGGGACTGAGGAAGCGTCACTTCCAGAACTATCTCGCGCTCTGCCCAAATCACTCGGCCATGTACCGCCACACAAACGGGGCGAGAGAAATCATCCGCGATATGGTCGAGAACCTCACTGGCAATGAACTTGAGATCATTCTCGCGCAGAGAAACATAACCATATACCTCAGCACCATACACGTCATCGACCTAAAGGCAGTTTTAGCGGCGGAAGCAAAACTTCCTCCATTGGTTGGGCACGGGAACGTGGACAATATTCAACAGGAAGCTCCGGGAGTGACGCAGGCTTGAGCGATACGCAAGGAAGTGTCAATACGGTTGTGGGTGCTAGTAAAGGAATGCGGGAGGTCGTGTTCATAAGTAAAGCCACGCCCGAAGACGATGAATTTGTGCTCTGGCTAGCCCCGCGTCTTGAGGCCGCAGGGTACACGGTCTTTGCGGACATTCTCACTCTAGAGCCTGGAGATCGTTGGCGCAGGCAGATTACCGAAACGCTGCAAAACAAGGCAGTGAAAATGCTCCTATGCTGCCGGGATGCCACGCTCAATAAGATCGGCGTTCAGGAAGAAATCGGTATCGCGTCCGACCTAGTGAAGGAGTTGAAAGACCCACGCTTCATCATCCCACTCCGCCTTGAACCTTATAAGAAGCTGTTTGGCATCGGTGAACTTCAATGGATTGACTTTTTAGGCAGTTGGGCCAGTGGCCTCCATGACCTGCTAGACGCGCTTGAGAAGCAGGACGTTCCGCGTGCTACAGGCGGAGCCGCGATCAATCCGAACTGGGAGCATTATCGAAAGCGACTTGCGATCAGGGTCGAGAAAGCGCCAGAAGTTCTGACCTCGAACTGGCTTCGTGTCGCCGGCCTCCCCGACGTGATCCATTACTACCACCCGCCGGGACCAATCAATCTTGAGTTGATGGAACGAGCTTGCCGTGAGAGCGTGACACCTGCCGAAGTCTATCAACGTGGCTTCTTTTCGTTCGCCTCGCCGGAGGAGATCGAGCGCGATTTCGCTAACGTCGCCATCTTTGAGATCCATTCCGAGCATAAGTTGATGGACTTGCTCGAATCCGGCAGTCAGTCACCAAACATAAAGCCGCGCGAGGTACAGAACCTCGTGTCGTCCATGTTCCGCCGTGCATGGGAGAACTTCTGTCGGTCAAAGGGTCTGTATGAGCATCTCTTCTCTTCGCAAACGGCGTTTCACGTCGGCGAGTCACAAATGCCGTTGGGTAAGAGAATTTCGTGGGGCCAGCAAGGTCAACGACGGTCCTCCATGTTGCGAAATGGAGCAGGTGGCAAGGTTTGGCAATATGGTATGTCCGCAACGCCTTCCTTTTGGCCCTTCCCCCACTTCAAACTCAAGGCGCGTGTCTTGTTCTTGGAACTGGTTGCGAGTAATCGTGCAGGTTCCGTCATCGGAGACAGTGGAACTCAACACCGTTTGCGGCGGACGATTTGCAAAGGCTGGCGCAATAAAGCATGGCACGGTCGATTGATGGCTTTTGTCGGGCTGTTGTCCGCTGATACGCCGCAAATTTCAGTGCCCCTTTCCGAGGTGTGCGCCATCGTTCTCGACCCTAGACCGATGCCGTTTACGTCGCCGGTGAGCACCGCCATATCGGACGCGATGGGAGATGATGCAGAGGAGTCTGACGATTCCACGCTAGGGATGTTCAACCCGGAGGATGAGGACTGATGGATCTGCCTGAACAACATCTGGAAGTCATACATATCGAGGAACCGGAGTTGTCTTTCGGCCACGGACAGACCTGCGATCATCCAAAGGACGGTCTTTTCCTGTACGGGCCTCATGCTGTTCTGGCTCGTTCACGCGAGGTTTCGATTGGGGTCGTCGGGACAAAAGATGGCTTGTCGTATTTTCTGAATTGGGCTATCGCGCTCGGTGGTTTTGTACCTGTTCCTCCCCCGAAGAAGACCGACAAAGCTAACCGGCTGCATCTCTCAAATTTCCCAGGCTTGGAGGAAGCATTCGGGCTGATCGTTAGTCCTGGAGAGTTCGTGCAGCGCACCATCGATCTTAAGGCACTCGACGAAGCCACGCGCACACTTAATCAGCACGAAGCGGTGCGAAAAGCAGTGGACCTCTATGTGAATGAGATAGAGCGTTATGACAAGAACGAGGAGAAGACAGTCGATGTCTGGATATTCGTTCTCCCTGAACTAATTTTTGAGCGTTGCAAGCCGCTCGCGCGACGTTCCGGGCTTGATCTAACAATGGGTGAGTTCTCGAAGGGGAAAAGGGAGAAGTCTGATCTTCCGCTCTTTCGCGATGTCATCGACCAGACCGCAGAGGAAATTTTCGACGATGTGCCGGATTTTCATCGGCAGGTGAAAGCGCGTCTACTCAAACTCGGACACACATCACAGCTCATCCGCGAGACAACGCTGGCACCCGACAAGTTCCTTAATCGTGCGGGCTATCCGATCCGTGGACTGCAAGATCCAGCGACCGTAGCGTGGAATATGGCGACGGGGCTTTACTACAAGACCCAGGCAGAACCCCCGTGGAAGTTGGCGCATGTGAGACCCGGCGTTTGTTACATCGGGCTAGTCTTCAAGATGATCCCGAACGATCCGCAACAGCACGCGTGTTGCGCCGCACAGATGTTTCTCAATGAGGGCGATGCGGTCGTCTTTCGAGGAGCGAATGGCCCATGGAAAACTGGTGATTACGAGTTCCATCTCAAGGCTCCCGAAGCGAAAAAGCTGATTGCCAAAGTCCTAGAAACATTCAAGGACAAGCACGGTGAGCCACCGAAAGAGTTCTTTATCCACGGACGCACCACTTTCAGCGACGACGAATGGAATGCCTTCGAGGAGGCCGCGCCGGAAGGCACAAATGTCGTGGGAGTTCGCATTAAGGAGACTCATGGCGAGTCAAAACTGTTTCGTGACGGTGATTATCCTGTGATGCGGGGAACCGCAATAATCCTTAATGACCGTAATGCCTTATTGTGGACGAATGGCTTCGTACCCCGGCTCGATACCTATATTGGCCCGGAAACACCAAACCCGTTATCGGTCACGATTCTGCGCAGTTCGGGGGAGCTCCCCGACATACGCACTGTGCTCGCCGACATCATGGGCCTAACCAAGATCAACTACAACGCTTGCAACTACAATGACGGTCTTCCCGTCACTATTCGTTTTGCGAATAAGGTCGGAGACGTGCTGACGATGGGTTCTGCTCGGGACGCGGAAAAACAGCCGTTGAAGTTCTACGTCTAGTCTCGGGGCATTTTCAGACGCACCTATCGGTGAACGCTGGTCTCAGATTCTGCGGCTTTGACGTTAGCCGAGCGGGGATTTCGGGTAAAAACTGAAATCCCCGCCCTGTTGCCAGCCGAGATAGATCGGGCATAGCCAGCTCGTTCGCAGCGACTCCACGAAGCTGCGGTCATCGTCGCAAGGTCTCTGGTCGAGAATAAGAAACCATGCTTCTGTAAGGTTGCGTCCGGGATAGTGGTTGTATTCGAGAATCTGCCCGAGAGCCTCTCGAACGGCGGCCTTCGTATTCCCATCGTAGGCGATCTTGAACTCTGCCATCGCCGACACCGGTCCAAGCTCGAACTGCATGTCAATCTGCCGACGTTCCGAGCGTCCTGTAACTCGGTGTCGTTGCATGAGCCAGCGTTGAAACGTTTTTGACAAGGTGCGATGTCTCGGCAAAATCATCCGGACGGTCGCAGGCGTCGCTCGGGGATAAGCCGTTTCCAAGCCGTCGGCTAGGTCAATGTCTGCGTTTGAGAGACCGTGGTTCCTATGGTCGAGACGTTTGGCAGCTCGGCGAAACTCTGCGAGTTCCGCCTCATCGAGCGCCAGCACCGTTGTGTTCGCTGAGCGATCCTTATAGGGAATCTTCTGAAAAGGATATTCCCAGTCCACTCGCAGCAGGTGCCTCCAGATCTCGCCGCTCTCGGTTCGAATCGGCGAATGCTCGTCATACACATAAGCTAATTCCCCATCGTCGCCGAGAACTCGTCCACACCCGATCAGAAGGTTGGGCTGGGCTGAATCGCGTACGTACAACGTGTCTCCAGCTCGAATTTGCCATGCGAACTTGCTGATACTTCCTTTTTGAGAAGCAGCGAGTTCTTTCCACCGTGGAGGCCGTTTCTTTGGACTGTACGGTTCTAGATCCGTTTTATGGATGGGATGGTAGGTAATTGCCGCTACGCGATTGTCAAAGCATTTCTCTTTGAACATATCTTCGCCCCGATAGCCTTCACGCATCGCCATTCGCCAAGTCGCCATGCGGTCATTGTAGAGACACATCGAAGCAAGCGTTTCGCAGGGAGGAAGTCTCCTCCCTAGCTGCGGCCGCTGGTGCGTCCTCCGGCTCCCACCTCAGCGGCACGTTCCTATCCCTCAAGTCTTACCTTGACTTGAGATGTCAATGAAAATCATGTGATCGCACATCAATCTCACTGAGGCTCAGAACGCGAACGGCTGACGCCTTCACGGAAACGACGCCGTCCTGATTCTGAAGCGCGCCTTCGACCTGCAAGAATTTCCCGCGTGTCACCGCAACTCTGTTCCGCTCGTATATATGAGGATTGATGATCGCATTCGAGATACCTGTCTCATCCTCCAGGCTGAGGAAGACAAAACCGCTGGCTGTACCGGGGCGCTGGCGGGCGATCACGACTCCAGCGATGCGGGTGTAGATGCCATCCGGCATTGCTCTCAGCTTCCCAGCCGGGACGACCCCTTTCTTGTTCATGTCCTCTCGGTGATAGGCCATGAGGTGTGGTCCCATCGTGAGCCCGGTGCCATCGAAGTCGGCGACCAAGCGTTCTTCTGTCGTCATCGGCAGCAGCGGTGCTGGGTTCTCTAGTTCATGCTCATCTGGAATCGTCGCAAAGAGAGGTCCTATACTCTGTCCGGCTCGCTCCGCACGCCAGAGAGCAGCGCGGCGGTGATGCTTCTCTCCTGTCCAGTTGAATGCGCCTACTTTCGCCAGCAACGTTAGCTCTGTCCTCCGTATTGAGGGCACGCGGCGCTGAAGATCGTACTCAGACGCGAACGGTCCATTAATCTCTCGGGATTCTGCAATCGCGGCTCCTATCTCTCGCCGCAATCCTCGTACATATTTGAAGCCGACTCTGACGGCGAACGGACCTGTGTATCTGCCAAGGTCTGCTTCTTTCAGCTCTTCGAGCGTGCAGAACCATTCTGAGTGCTGCACATCGATCGGCAGACCCTTCAGTCCGTGGCGTTTCGCGTCGTTGAGTATCGTTGACGGTGAGTAGAACCCCATCGGCTGATTGTTGAGCAACGCGCAGGTGTACGCTGCGAGGTAGTGAAATCTCGTATATGCACTCGAATACGCAATCGATGCGAAACTGTGTGCGTGCGATTCCGGGAACATGAACTCTTTCACCGTCGCGAGCACCCGCATAATCTCCATCTGCACCTCCGGCGTGATCCCGTTAGCTGTCATACCTTCGTGAAGTCGAGCTGTCATTCCGGCGATGATGGCCTGAGATCGCTTTCCACCCATCGCTTTGCGCAGCTCTTCCGCTTCTCCACCCGTAAGGTTTGCGGCGACCATGCCTATCTTCATCACCTGCTCTTGATAGAGAGGTACGCCAAGCGTTCTGCGGAGGAATGGCTCGAATAGCGGGTGCAGGTAGGTGATAGGCTGCCTACCGAGCCTGCGTTCGATGTATGGGTTTACAAACTTGCCCGTCACCGGGCCAGGACGAATGATTGCCACTTGCATCGACAGATCGGCAAAACACTTGGGCTTAGTGCGCGGGAGCGCGGACATCTGAGCACGGCTCTCTATCTGAAACAGCCCAACAGTGTCAGCTATCTGAATGCTTTCGTAGACGGCACCATCCTGTGGGAGCTGTGCGTAGTCGAGCGGTACACCGTAATGCTGCGGCACCAGATACGCCGTATCCTTGAGGACGGCCAACATTCCTAAGCCCAGAAGATCAACTTTGATGATCTTCATATCGGAACAATCGTCTTTGTCCCATTGCACAACCGTTCGCCCGGCCATCGACGCCCGTTCAATCGGGACAACTGAATCGAGGTGTCCTTGGCAGATGACCATGCCGCCTGAGTGCTGGCTGAGATTGCGCGGCAGGTTCTGCATCCGCCCGCACATCTCCAGATACTTCAGGATGCGCGCGTTCCGCATGTCGAAGCCGGCAGCTTGGAAGGTATTCGCTAGGCCATCGCTCGGTCCCTTCCACTCCCATGCACTGACCAGTCCCGCGAGGCGTCCTGCTGTTTTTTTATCGAAGCCGAGTGCCTTGCCTGCTTCGCGGGATGCTGACCGGCTGCGATACGTGGTGACATTTGCGGTAATGGCCGCACCCAGTTCCCCATAGCGCTGATATACGTACTGAATCGCTCGCTCGCGGTCTGTCTCGCTGGGCAAGTCAAGGTCAATGTCCGGCCACTCGCCGCGCTCTTCCGAGAGAAACCGCTCAAACAGGAGGTCCAAGCCAACGGAATCGACGATGGTAATTTCTAGCGCGTAGCAAACGACGCTATTCGCGGCAGAGCCGCGGCCTTGAACCAGAATGCCGTTGTCTTTACAGAAATGAACGATGTCCCAAACGATGAGGAAGTATCCCGCGAGCCCCAATCGCTCGATTAACCGCAGTTCCCGCTCTGCCTGCTGTGTTGCTTTGGCATATAGGCCCGGATCATTCTTCGGGAGGTAACGCCTGCGTATGCCTTCCTCCACACGCTTGCGGAGAAACGAGTCCATCGTCTGTCCGTCTGGAACGGGGTACGCAGGAAACTGATAGCCCAGCCCGGTCATCGCGAATTGCAGACGGGATGATAGCTCTTGTGTATTGGAGATGGCATCCGGGTAGTCGTAGAAAAGCTGCTGCATCTCACGCGCAGAGCGCAGATAGCGCTCCGTGTTCCTCGTCAGAAGCCGTCCCGCAGTATCGAGTGTTGTCTTGTGGCGAATACAGGTGAATATATCGAGAACTTCGCGCTCATACTCTGTCGCGTAGTTCACTCCTCCCGTGGCGAGCAGAGGCAGATTCAGAGACCGCGCGATGCGGATGGCCGCCCGGTTGCGATGCTCTTCTTCTCGGTCAAAGTGGCGCTGAATTTCGACGTAGACATTCCGTGGACCAAAGAGTGCTATCAGCCGTTCGACAGTCTTCTGCGCTGCGTCATAGCCCCCAGTCGCTAGTGCTGAGGCGAGTGGCCCTTCACTACCGCCGGTAAGGCATACTAAACCGTTGCCGTACTCCTCGAAGTCGCTGACAAATGCCGAACCTTCGGCCTTCTTGCTTTCGCGCAACTTGAAACGAGTGATAAGACGGCAGAGGTTTTGATAGCCAATGCGTGACTCCGCCAACAGCGATAGCCGCGCAGGTTCGATGGGATGCTGATGCGGTAAATACGCAGCGGGGCGCAACCGCTGACCAAAGTCGCTCACTGCGATCTCAGCGCCGATATGCGCCCGCACACCTAGCTTCAGTCCTTCCATGTGAAGGCGCGGCGCTCCGTATACGCCGTTGCGGTCCAGCAGCGCCATCGCTGGCATCTCCAGATCGGCAGCACGCTGAATCAGGAACTCAGGCAGGGACGCTCCCTCCAGGAAGCTGAAGGCAGAGCGAGTGTGCAGTTCGACGTACTCAGTCATACGTCCCCTGTACATACCAGCATCGAGAGCGCGGATCGAATGCAAGCCGGCACACACGCTCGGCAGTGTCGCTGGCGAGCCGGACATCCCACTCCTCGCGACACCAGTTGGCCTCCGACCACCACTGCCCGCTGACGCGCCACGGCCCGGCTATCTCGCGGACGGCATACCTCTGCCCGTCCCAGAAGACCCGCGTTGGCGCGTTGCCGGTGAGTAGAACCCCGACAGTCTGTGGCGGACGGCAGACGCGAAGAGCCGTTGGCACCGACACAGATGGTCTCGCACGCTTTGCAGGTGGTGGCGGAGCGAATGGAATCATGCGGAAGGCATTCGGTCGATGATCGTCTTTCAGCTCGACCGAACCGACGCCCTCCTCACCGAGCAGTTTCCGCAGGCGCGCAAGCAACACCTCCAGTCTTCCAGGCTCCGGCGCCTGTGGGAGAAACAAACCGTGCTGTGCGCGGTAAGGTGCAGCAGACTGTGCGCACAGCTCCAGGCTGACAATAGCGGCGCTTGGTGGATGTGTCTCCAGATCAAGTTGCAGCAGTTTCAGCAGCGTCGGCGTGTCCTCCAGCGGCAGCGCTGGCCGGACAACTCGCTCATGCCGCTTGCCCCCTTCGAGTTTGAGCACAACACGTAGCGACGCGATCGCCCGCGCCTTCGACCTTACCCGGTCCAACAACGCATCCGTCATCCGCGAGAGCACGAACAACAGCGGCTCCAGCATCGCTACGGGAAAGTCCAGCTCCATACGTTCGACTAGGCCGTCCTCGAAGCTCGCCTCAATGGGAAACATCAGATGCGGCCACTCGCCACGACTGAGGGAATGGAGTCTTTTTCCCGCTTGGCCGATGCGGGCAATCAAATCGGTCTCAGAGAGTGTGGCCAACTCTCCGCAGGTGCGAATGCCCCACGACTGAAATTTATTCTCATGCTCCGCCGCGAGATGCAATACCTGGAGAGGAAGATCTCGGATAGCATTCGCCTCATAACCAGGTGGCACCACGGAGACACCTGTTCTGCCCAGCGACAGACACACGGCAGCATCAAAGTTCTGCGCGACAGCAATATTGGCGAGGAAGCCTGCCGCCATAATGCGTTGACGCAACTTGCTGGCCAGTTGTGCGGCGTCGCCATACAGGCCATTCATGCCCTGTATGTCGAGTGCGTAGGTGCCGGGATGCGCCTCGACTTGCTCGATACGCGGGGAAAACATGCAGGCGATAGTGTGAAGGATCGTATGCGCGGAAACTTCGTCCTCCCGTGCGCGAAGGACAGAGACGACTTCAGGAAAGGCTTCCGCTTGCAAACGGGTCATGCCGACTTCGACGCCAAGCAATCGAGCCGCCTTATTAGCGGCAAAGACGGCATCTGCTGGTGGCTCACCGTCAATCAGCACAAAGGGGCGCTTTCGCAGGTCCGGGCGCTGTTGCGCGGCCACCTGTGCAGCAAAGCTCGGGGGATGGAGAACGGCGTACATCACTGCACACGCATCCACAAACTTTCGGCGTGCCATTCGGCCCGCGTGGGTGGTCTCTTACGAAGAAGCGAAGAGATCTCGTTGCGATTGCGCTCCCGGACTAGGGTGTATTGCTGGCGCTCGAATAGAGCCGTTTCGCCTTTTTCCCTGAAGGGTTGAATCCTAGCCGGTTCACAGCGCAGAGCGAGCGCTGCGCAACTGCTGGCGCATGGAGCTTGGCTGAGAAAGATGAGAGCAGTGCGGGCCTGTTCGGCTGCAAGACGGAAGCGATACCACGTCGCCAGTGGAATACGCATCGTGTGTTGCGGTAGCACATCGCTCATATCGAGCACGATGGCGGCGAAGCCTCCGGCCTGAAGCAGCAAATCTGTTGCCTTCAATGCTTGTTCCAGACGCGACCACGGCTTGTCTGTAACGCGTTGCTTGCGCTCTGCCGACATGCGGAGCCATAGCAGCCGTTTCAAAACAATGTTCGCCGCGGCTGCGGATTCCGGCGAGAATGCGTCGCTTACATCGACCCAGGCACAGGCAGCTCCGGACTGCGTGATGGCGGCGATAGCGGAGAGTCCGAAGGATGTCTTGCCCGTCGATGCCGCGCCCGCGACTTCGGTAATGCTCCCACGAGGAAGGCCTCCGCCCAGGACCGCATCCACTTCGCCGATACCTGTCGGGAAGAGTTCCGGGGCCTGCTTGATCTTGAGCGTCAGCGCGGCAGGCACCCGGTTTGCAAGTGTGGTTTCAATCTGGAGACGAATTGTGGCGGTCGAGGGCATCGCTATATTCGCCTTATGTTCGCCTATTCATGTCGGCCTTGCAAGTAACCGTTGCCTCAAGGGTTGTGCAGTATAGAGCTAAATCTCTGTAACTAATGGCCTTATAAAGTTCAATTTTCCCCTTTGCCAGGCATACACTAGGCGCATGTGTGGCCGCTATCGTCGAAAATCCGACAAGCAGCGCATCGCAGACACCTTCGAAGTGGAGGCCGGTCTCGAAGAACTCGACCTCGGCACCGAGGACGACATTGCGCCGGGGTCAATGCAGCCTGTGGTTGCCCTCAATCAGAACGGTGAGCGTCGGATCGAACTCATGCGGTGGGGATTCAAACTCCCCGACCGACTTCTCTTCAACGCACGTTCCGAAGGTATTGAGACTGCGAGGTTCTGGAAGGAGTCGTTTCAGGAACGCCGCTGCATCGTCCCCGCCGATTCCATCTTTGAATGGCAGCAGGCCGACAAAGGGAAAAGGAAACCGAAATATGAGATCGTCATTCTCGGCCAGGAACCGTTCGGCATGGCCGGTATCTGGAAGCTCTGGAAGAATCTAAAGACAAATCAGTGGGAACCCACGTTTGCCGTCATCACTGGGGAGCCGAACGAACTCGTGCAGTCAATCCACGACCGCATGACGACCCTCTTGGAACCGCGCGATTATGCGGAGTATTTAGAGGCCACAGAGAGACCCCCTCTTCATCTTCTCCGCATACTGCCAGCGGACGAAATGAGCGCCAGCCTCGTTGAGAAGTCCGACATCTCAAACAAACAAGTGAGTCTATTCGACAGCTAGTAAGCGCCAACAAGAAGAACGGAGCGTATGCAGATGGCGGCAACAGAAGTTCTACCAGCATCCTCGGATTTCGTGGCGCTGCCAAGAGGCTGCTATGTCATGTTGCATATAGGTCTTGGCCCTTCGCAGCTTCAGGAGATGAGTAGTTCACCGCTCATCGTTGGGGACAGCGATCGTTTTGACCTCGGCGATGACATTTGGATCGAAAGGCTAGACGAAGAAACCGCCAAGCATGTGCAGACCGCTTGTGAGCCAGCTCATTACAAGATTGATAATGTTAGCCATGACCGCCATCTGTACGCTTTCGTCATGCGCGTTCCTGAACGTCAGCAAACTCGTTTCGACGGCCTCGATGTGTTGCACGCCGCTGTCTCCCTTTCCCGACTTGTCCATCCAACAAGCATTGGAGACCGTTACTGCGCCCAAATCATGCACTATGGCTTGGAAGGCTCTGCGGTCTACGCAATTCAGTACCGAGGCGCAAGTCCCGATGTCTTCCTGAGCAGCGGTCAACGCGACTGGTTCACGGTGGAGGACGGGGAAACCCTGCGGAAGCTAATGCCTTGGAATGCCAAAGACAAACTCATGCACGCCCGCATTCACCGCGCATTCTGGAACCATGAATACGCGATGCGCTCGCCATATCTGGACGTGCGCTGGATGTTTGTCGTTGCGGGCTTGGAGGCACTCATCAATATCGGTAGTGGGGTTACGGTCCAGTTTAAGAAACGGGTCCCCCAGCTTGCAGCGCATTTCAACATCGTTTTGACAGTGGACGAGTTGGATAAGGCATATAAGCTACGCTCAAAACTGGTCCATGCTGAGAGCTTTCTGCATGGACTAGGGAACGTATTGCCAACGAATGAGCACGATTCTCTGTACGACAAATTGGAGACAGTTCTGAGGCTGACCGTAAAGCAAGCACTGTTGGACGATAACTTCGGTGAGTTTTTCCGCGATGACACAGCGGTACGGGCACGCTGGAAATGCTAAGAGGCCTCCAGGTTGATTGGGCCATCTCTTTCTGCGACACCCGCGAGGACGATACTCCCTCACGGCCTTAAGCGGTTCCTTGTTCTTTTACGTTAACAAATCACTACGCATCTATCCATCGCTCTCTGAACGCTTGTCTTCAAAAGAAAAGTAGGTTCCGACAGCGAACACCAAGAGCATCAGGCCTATGGCAATTTCTGTCATGCAAAGAAGTCGAGCCAAGACATTCTGCGGCAGAATATCGCCATATCCCGTAGTCGTGATTGTGACCCAACTGAAATAGAGCGCATCAAACCCGCTGGAAGGTGGACTGTTGAACCGGCACCACGGTAATGACAGGTACAGAGACGCATAGCAGATCGTCACTTCGATATAACTGCGTCCGAGCAACTTGAAGCGCTGAACCCGGTCAAGCTCCGTTCTGAGAGGAACCCTTTTCAGCTGGTCAAGTGTATCGTTGTAAAACGCATATCCGATCTCAATAATCCGTGAAAACGGGAGAATCCAGACCACTGCGAATAGCCCATGCCAGAAAGATAGGTGTCTGCGTATGAGGGGCAGGCTGAACAGCAACGCAAGATTCAACGTGAAAAAGATTGTTGTCCAACGTTGGATATTGATGCTCTTCAAACCCTCAAACAGCACTCTGGTAGGCGAAACGAAAACCAAAACCCAGGTCGGCAGATCTTGTGTCTGTCGTTCCATCGTCAGATACCTCGTCGAGCCCATTTTTCACTGCTAGGCTAGCAATGTTAGTCCATTGGTGATGCCCATGTCGTACACAGTTGACCTGCTGCGAAGAGAGGGTATCGAGCCTACGATGATACTGCTGCTCGATCGGATTCAAAAGCGGGCCACAGTCAACTACGGCGAGATCGCTCGAATGCTGCCTCGCCGGTTAGGACTCCGAAATACAAAGATATTCCCGACACACATTGGAGCCGTCGCCGGCACGCTTATGGATCGAATCCTAGAGCAGTTTCCGTCCGCGCCCCTCATCAACCTCTTGGTGGTCAATCAAGATACGGGGTTACCCAGCAGAGGATGCTTTTCCTATCTCGACGGCTACTTGAATGCAGAACCGGGTACAGCGGAACGGATGCCGCGAGAGAAGAGGACTGCTCTCATTCTCAAACTGTGGCAAGAGGTTTATGCCTACGGTCAATGGCAACAGGTTTTCAAGAGCCTGTTCGGTCATCTTCCTGTATCAGCATTAGATGCCGGCTTGGAGCAATTCCACGAACGAGATGGAAAGCCGGGAGATTGGGGTGGCGGTTCTGACGGTGGCGAAAGCGTTCATCACAAAAGGCTCAAGCAATACGTGTTGGATAACCCCGGGTGTCTGGGGCTTTCCCCGCGCCAAATCAAAGCTCGACGCACAGAACAGGAGCTTTTATCGGGCGACAGCATTGATGTCTTTTTTGCGACGGAAACCGTTTCATACGTTGTAGAGGTAAAGTCCCTGATCTCCTCGGACGACGACTTGAAGCGGGGCCTTTACCAATGCCTGAAGTATCGAGTTGTGCTCGCCGCGCAACAGGAGAGAGACCCGGACGACGGGGGCGTCATTGCGAATCTGGTCGTCGAGCGAGAGGTGCCCGCCGATCTAGTCAACCTCGCCCGCAGGCTTAGGGTGAAGATTCATCTCGTTCACGTCAATCCCTAATGCAAGCCCCCCGATTGGCGCTATAACTCGACTGTCATCCTTTCGTCTCAGCCATGTGTAGGTAGCCGCTCTATGTCGCGCCGTCTGCACTTCCCGTAAACGCTAGTCCCTCGGGGCAAGAGTCTTGGAATGGAGCCATCGCCTCCATGTTCCCATCCTGAAATGCCCTCTTCTTGATTCGGCGGATTTCGTGAACTACTGCCCCTTGAGCCGATGGAGTGATTTTTTCGTGGGTTTCGGCTTTCCATTGAGCAGCTCTTCCGCCTCGACGACAAGCGTTCCTAGTGACACATCGAGGAGCGTTGCGAGGTCGTTCATGGTGCGCATTGTCGCGCTCTTTGCACCCCGTTCAACGTCCCCCATGTAGCGCAAGCTGTATCCGGCGGCGACAGCAAGGTCCATCTGAGAGAACCCCTTTTTCTCCCGACGCGCCAAGAGGACCTGACCAAAGGCTTGCTCAAGAGTTGTCGGTCGTTGGTTTTTGCTCCTGGGCACAGGCTCAATCTTTTCTGACCTGACCTTGCGCGTAAGGCACTATAGTGCCGATATAGAAGGCGTTAGCTCCGATTCGTATCAACTACAGAGTCTTATCGCGTAATCGCTTCGCTCGGATGATGACCTCTTCAATGGGAATGCGATAGAACATCGCGAGCGCGTCCAATGACCGGATGGTCATGCTTTGCCTACCCTGCTCCATCGTTCTTATGGATCTCAAGCCGAAGTTTGTCGCAACCGCGACATCAACTTGGTTGAGGTCTCTTTCCGAACGCAAATTGAGCAATACTCGGCCGATTGCCTGTTCCAGAGTCAATGATTCCGGTTTTTGGAAATCTGCCACTCCTTCATGGTCGACATTGACGGCATAATTAAGAGGCACTATAGTGCCTACATAGGCTGGCACTATAGTGCTTATTGCGCGGAAGGTGCGCACGGGCAACGCCGGTATCCTCCAGAGTTTCTGTCCACTCCGTTCTCCTAGCTGCATGAGGCCTTATGAGTTCCGAAGCTGGCGCCTACTTCCCAAAAGGACTAGCCGACGCCTCCGATGCTGGTGCGGGGGCAGATGATAGGCGTCATTCGCACGCCGATCCGGCGAGTAATTTCTCCATGTCTGAGCCAAGCGACGAGCAGTTGCTTTCGCAGGTTGGCGAGGGATCTAAGGATGCACTTGGACTTCTTTTCCGTCGGCATGCCCGCGCGGTGTTCCATGTCGCCTGGCGAATCCTCAAAGACGAGTCTGAAGCGGACGATCTCCGCCAGGAAGTTTTCCTATATCTCTCGGAGCGATCACAGCATTTCGACGCCCAGAAGGGCTCCGGGTCTTCCTGGATCATGCAGGTGACGTACCATCGTGCGATCGACCGGCGGCGCTACCTGGATTTTCGGCAGCACTACAGCGCGGAAGAATTCGACGAACAGCGGATGCCCTCGACTGCAACTCAACCTTCGCCAGAAACGCTTGATGGGAAAGCGATTCGAGATCGTCTGAACGAACAACTCACCCCAGTGCAACAGGAAACCTTGGAGCTTCACTTTTTCGAAGGGTATAGTCTTCGTGAGATCGCGGAGAGAAACGGGCAAACGGTCGGAAATGTCAGGCACCACTATTACCGGGCGTTGGACCGCCTGCGTTCTCATCTCTTCCCCCAGAAGCGCGGCTAGGGTGAGAGAATGGATGGCAAATTGTACCCCAAGGGAACTGAGCCGGTGAACCCTCAATTTCATGACGAGTTCGTTGCTCTGGTCGCACTCTTCTATTCCGGGGAACTCTCAGACGAAGAGTGGTCGTTGTTGCAGGTACACCTCGCGTACTGCGACACCTGCCGGAGCACATTTGAGCAATATAAGCACATCACCGCGAATGTGATACCGGCGATGGCGGCCAGCGCCGCAGCCGAACTCAATGCTCTGCCCAGAGAATCGGAGAGCGCCATCGCGGAAGCAGAGCGGCGTCTGATGGGCCAATTGGGTATGGCGCATACTCCGAAGGAGCCACCAGCGACTCAGAAGCCGTCGTGGCGGATACTTGGCGGGGCTCTTGCCGCCTGTGCTCTCGTGGCCGTTGCATTCGCCTCTGTGCATCTGTTCCGCCAGAAATCCCAGCCCCCGGCCCTCTCAAGTCCAAGCGCCCCTGCCGCCACGCCTTCGGCATCCACGTCGGCCACGGGCTCGACTGAGGCTATGAGGCAGGCGATGGAACGGGCGCAGCAGGAGGTGACGAAGCTCCAACAGCAGTTAGCCGTTGCCAAAGACAGGGCTGCGCAACCAAAGTCTTCTGATCCTACACTTCAACACCAGCTTGAAGCCGACCACGTACAACAGCAGCAGCTTGCCTCAGAGAAAGACGCCCTCGGCCTACAACTCGCCGCTGCGCAGGCAGACGTTCAATCGCTCCGTAACAAGGTCGTATCTACTCAGGCAAACGCAGACCAACAGGCCGAACGGGGTACATCCCTTGAGGCCAAGGTTCGCGAACTCAACACCGCTCTCGACGAAACGAATACAGCCCTCAGTGATAAAGACCGCATCCTAGATCTTGACAAAGACTTTCTTGCGCACGACCGGGACATACGAGACCTGATCGGCGCGCGCAATCTGTACATCGCCGACATCTTTGATACGAACGAGAACGGGAAGACAGCAAAACCATTCGGCCGCATCTTCTATACCAAAGATCGGTCACTGGTGTTCTATGGGTTCGACCTCGAAAAGCAAGCTGGCCTCAAACAATCGGTTGTGTTCCAGGCATGGGGAAGCGGCACCGATAGGCAGCCCACGAGTCTCGGCTTGTTCTATCAGGACGATAGCCACAAGCGATGGGTACTACGGTGCAACGATGCAACGACCTTGGCGCGTATGAACATGGTCTTTGTGACCGTGGAGCCTCCAGGCGGGAGCACAAAGCCCACGGGCAAGCAGCTCCTCCGAGCGTACCTCCAGATTCAGCCGAATCATCCTTGATACTGAATCATCTTTAATTAAGCGAAAGCATTGGTACACCTTTGGGCGACCATCCGTAGACGGAGTGTACCCAATTCACTCTTCCTTCTTCGGAGCGCTGCTCAATGAAACGCTGGTTTCTACTCCTTTGTATCGGCCTTCTCCCGTCCATTGCCTTATGCCAATCCACGAATGCCACGATCAGCGGTGGGGTGACGGACCCGACGGGCAAGCTCATCCTTGATGCCGATGTTGAGATCGCCAACGACGCAACGGGGGTGATCTATTCGGCGAGAACAAACGGCTCAGGAATGTACCTCGTTCCGATCTTGCCGCCCGGCCATTACCACGTACAGGTCTCAAAGCCGGGATTCAAAACCATCATCAAAGCCGATCTCGTCTTGAACGTCCAAAGTGCCGTTGCGCTAAATTTCGTTCTGCCAGTGGGGGCGACTTCCGAGAGCGTCACGGTAGACGCTGGCTCGTCCGCTATCAATACGACCGACGCATCGGTCAGCACGGTCGTGGATCGGAAGTTCGTCGAAAATATGCCCCTCAACGGGCGGAGTTTTCAAGACCTCATCTCATTGGCGCCTGGCGTGGTCAATCAGACGCCTCAATACGCGCAAAACCAGATTGTCGGGGGCGGTGGAGACTTCAGTGTCAACGGACAGCGTGCCCAGTCGAACTACTACACCGTGGATGGTGTCACTGCCAATATCAGCTCTGGCAATGGCGGCGGGACTGGGGCCGCATCAACGGGAGGAGCCCTGGGAGCGACGACTGCGCTTGGAACTACCCAGACATTGGTTCCTGTCGATGCGTTGCAAGAGTTCCGCATCCAAAGCTCGACTTATGCGGCAGAGTTCGGACGCTCGCCGGGTGGACAGTTCTCTATGGCGACGCGCTCTGGAAGCGATCAATTCCACGGTAGCGCCTACGAATATCTCCGCAACAACTACTTCGACGCCAACAACTGGTTCAACGATCATTACGGCCTGCCAACCCCAGCGCTTCGCCAGAGTGACTTCGGTGGAACACTCGGAGGTCCCGTTGTCCTGCCAAAACTCTACAGCGGACTCGACCGCACCTTCTTCTTCGTTTCCTATGAGGGTTTGCGCCTGACACAGCCGATCGCCGCGACGATTCAGTATGTCCCCGACATGTTCATGAGGCAACAAGCGATTCCGGCGATGCAGCCCATCCTCAACGCCTTTCCGATACCGAACGGGATCGACTATGGGACATCGTCTAGCCCTAGCCTCGCACAGTTCATCAAGTCGTTCTCCCTGCCTAGCACCATCAACTCGACCAGCATCAGAATCGATCACAACGTAAATTCCAAATTGGCAATCTTCCTTCGCATAGGTGATACACCCAGCTCAACGGACTCGCGACCGTATTTTGCGAGATCGACGACAGCAATCAATGCTCAAACCTACACATTCGGTGCGAACAGCATGTTCTCCGCTCGCTGGAACAATGAGTTCAGGCTCGGATATGCGCGCTCAAATTCTTCCGAGAAGAGTGAAAGCGATAGCTTCGGAGGAGCGACAGCCACCGACCTATCCGCAGCCATGGGAGCGGGTTCGTATGCTCAAGTCGTGCCTGTTATCGACATCAACATTGCCGGTATAGGTGCCCCGCTCATTGCAATCTACAATTCCCGTAACCTTGGGAGGCAATGGAACCTTGTCGATTCGGTTTCGCTTCTCAACGGGCACCACAATTTCAAGTTCGGCGTCGACTTTCGGCACATCAAGTCGTTGGTCGCGCCACCGCAAATCGAACCGTATGCAATCTTTCTGACGCCCGGCAGCGTGCTCGCCGGCCACCCGTCCATCCCCTACGTATTTTCCTTCCTCCAATCCACTCCTCTCTTTCACCAACTGGCCTTGTACGCCCAGGATGAGTGGCAGCTCCAGACCCGGCTTCACCTTTCCTACGGCCTTCGCTGGGAAGTCAATCCGCCCCCGACCGAGCAACATGGCGACGATGCCTTCACACTGCGCGGTGACATCAATCAGCCCTCAACATTGACAGTCGCTCCGCGTGGCACCTCGCTATGGAACACCTCCTGGTATAACTTCGCTCCACGCATGGGTATCGCTTGGACAGCCCACGACAAGCCGGGTGCAGAAACAGTCGTTCGTGCGGGAGGAGGAGTCTTCTTCGACTCCGCGAACGAGATCGCCTCCGTTGGATTCAACGGACTGGGGTTCCGAGCCTCCGCACTTCGTAGCGGCGCACAGCTGCCCTATACTCCTGCGCAATTGAATGTTCCTATCGCGACAACCGCACCGTACACCAGTGGTGTCGTCACGGCGTACCCGGAGCATTTACAACTGCCGTATACCTTGGAGTGGAATGTAAGCCTGCAACAAGCCCTGGGTCCCCGTCAGTCTCTAACGGTCTCGTATGTTGCTGCCGCTGGTCGGCGGTTGATGGGGCTACAGCAACGCTCCATCTCGGCGCTCAACCCGAATTTCGGGCTGATCCAATACTTTGCTACCGGTGTCACATCGAACTATCAAGGGCTCCAGGTGCAATTCCAGCGTTCTGTCGCAAAAGGGCTTCAGGTCCTCACGTCCTATACGTGGTCGCATACCATCGACCTTGGTTCCCAGTCCGCAGCTCTTGCACTGCAACGTGGCAACGCAGACTTCGATGTGAGACATAATCTTCAGAGCGGATTGAGCTGGGAATTGCCAATCGTCTCTGGGCCGAAAGCTCTTGCAACTCTCGCCGACAACTGGGGAGTGGACTTGCGGCTGGTTGCGCGTACCGCCTATCCGATCACGCTTGGCGGGACTACCCAGACCAATCCCGCAACAGGCGCTCAATACAACAGCGGTCTGAATATCATCCCAAACGTCCCGATCTACCTCTACAGTCCTCAGTATGCAGGGGGAAAGATCATCAATCCGGCAGCATTCAGTCTCCCAACCACCGGGGTAGAGGGGAACGCGCCTCGCAACTTCGTGCGCGGTTTTGGAGCGACCCAGGTAAACCTTTCTGTCCGACGGGATTTCCCCCTACACAACGAAATCGCCCTGCACTTTCGTGCTGAGACGTTCAACCTCTTGAACCATCCGATCTTCGGCTACGTGGACCCCACTTATTCTGACGCGACCTTCGGGCAAGCAACGCAAACTCTCAACGCCAGCCTCGGGACAATGGCTTCTCAATATCAGCAAGGCGGCCCGCGTTCGATGCAGTTTGCTCTCCGGCTAACGTTCTAGTCCTTTCCAGGCACATTTCCTTCCGTCGAATCGGAGCACTTCCATGCGATTTCCCCTGTATGCAATCGCCCTTCTAGGGGCCCTTAACCCAACCTGCGTCCAAGCCCAGCGACACGCCTTCACTGTGGCGGACGACATTGCCATGAGGCGGATAAGTTCTCCTCTGGCAGAGCCTTCAGTTCCCGGAAGTGAAGTCGCGTGGCCTTCCCCGAATGGCCGGTTCGTCGCCATCGTCGCGACGAGAGGCATCTTGGAGACGGACCTTGTTGAATCTCAAGTCCTGGTCTTCGATCTTCGGGACGTATCGAACTTTCTCTCCACACCAACGATGTCTTCACCGAAGGCGCGGGTGATCGCATCGGTTCAATCGTACCCGCACCACATCGAAATGAATGCCTACGCCCCCGTCATTAAAGATGTTCGGTGGTCATCCAATAGTGCCCTCGTCTTCTTCCGCGCCGAGAATATTCACGGATACTACCAACTGTGTACCGCTGGAGTCGCCGCCACCAAACTCGTCTATCTCACCCCTCCCAACAGAAGTGTTGACCACTTTGACGTAATCGGAAGAACTGTCGTCTTCAATGCCGGCGACCCTGCTACCCATTTGATCGATCCAGGGCAGTCGCTCAATCGTGACGCGGTAGATCTTACGGGAGCACGCTTGCAAGAAATACTTTTTCCGGATGACCTGGCCTCGCGGGAACCTGCACTGTTTCACATCTACGTGTTGAACGTGGACAGGAAGGGCCAGCCGATACGCTTGGTCCCGCACTATAGCTTGCTGGACATTCCCGTTCTATCAGCCTTGTATCCGTTCAACGCCTCCCCCACGGCGCAAACGCTCGTTGACCTCGAACCCGCACAGTCTGTGCCGGGAATCTGGAACGCCTACGCGCCTGCGCCCGGTGCGGAGCAGCTTCGCCTCACGAACACGAGCGATCCTCGGCGGCTACGCGCGGACAACATTCTTAGACCTCTCGAATACACCCTCATCGACTTGAAAACCGGGACCGAGAAAGCACTGTTGCGTGCCCCGAATGCTCGGAACCTTGGTTACACGGCAGACCGCAATCGAATTGCGTGGTCTCCTGACGGCAAACAGGTCGTGGTCACAAACACATTCCTTCCGGTTGCTTCCGGCGATAGTGATGCGTCCGATGGACATCCCTGCGGCGCGGCAGTTGTTGACATCGCCTCTCTAAAGCCAAGCTGCCTCTATTTTGAGGATGGTAAGAGCCGATCAGACAGCCCGCGCCTTCAAGACATCGTCTACGGCGAGCGGGCAAACGAAATCAATGTGCTTTTACGCACCAGTACCGGAGGGCAACTGATTCGTACCTATATCTTTCGGAACACCCGATGGGATTTGCTATCGACTGCCGCGGTGGAGATAAGTAGGAACGGGCTGGAAGCAGGCGTCGACGACACCCAGTCAGCGAAAGGCAGTCTAAAGCTGTTCGTCCGTCAGGGCCTGAATGAGCCGCCTACGATTTGGGCGAGCGACAACGATGGTCACGAACGCGAGTTGTGGAACCCTAATCCACAACTCCGTCAGATGCAGTTCGGACAAGCGTCGCTTTATCAATGGAAGGATAAGGACGACCGTGCCTGGTCGGGCATTCTCATCAAGCCAGTCAACTACGCGCCGGGGGTGCGATACCCGCTGGTCATCCAACTGTACAGCTACAACGCCGGAGAGTTTGTGACCGACGGGCTCTATCCCACAGCCTTCGCGGCCCGTCATCTCGCCGATGCCGGATTCGTCGTGCTCCAGATCAAGAAGCAACCCGACACGGTTTCTGAGCAAGATCCTCAAATTCATCTCGAAGCCTACGTCAGTGCCATTGAAAGGCTATCCAATGACGGCTTAGTAGATCGCAAGAGGGTTGGTGTCGTTGGCTTCAGCTTAACCTGCTGGTACGCCATCAATGCGCTGATTAAAATGCCAAGCCTCTTTGCGGCAGCGACCATCGCCGACGGGTTGGACAACAGCTACATGCAATACATGCTCTTTGCAGTCGAATTCTATCCGTTACAGAAGCAGATGGATAAGGTTCGTGGGCAAAGTCCTGTAGGCAACTCGCTCCGGCAATGGACCGACGTAGCTCCGGGATTCAACCTGGACCGAGTACGAACGCCTGTTCGCATCGAAGCAATTGGGCCACCGTCCGTATTGCAGGAATGGGAACTGTATTCCTCCTTACGATTGCAACAAAAGCCAGTCGATTTGATCTATTTCCCATCGGGCACGCATATCCACCAGCGCCCCTTGGAACGACTTGAATCACAACAGGGCAACGTGGACTGGTTTAGATTCTGGTTGAAAGGCGAAGAGGACTCCGATCCTGCGAAGCGTGCCCGGTACGAACAGTGGGAGGCAATGAAGACCCAGGCGAGTCGCTAGTGCTTTACGAACCGTTCGCAACAACCGAACCCAAAAAACCAGCCTTGCCCCCGCCGGAAGAACATCTTCCGGAGAGGGCAAGGCTGGGAAGGAAATTGCCAAGTCTTGTGCGGCCTATTCAGCAGACTGATAGGCCGCACCCGAGGTGAGTTGGATCTGGTTGGACTCGAATACGAGATCCCCCTTGTCGCTCTTGACGACGGAGAGGGCTGCATGCGTGGCGATGATGCTCGGTTTGGTGTAGCTCATAGTATTTCTCCTTGGTGTTGAAATTTCCGTAAGCGCAGTCCAACGTACAGGCTGTACCGGCGGAACTTGAAGGCCGCCAATCATGCGGCCGAACCCAGAGTGAACGGCATCGTCATCGCTCCCAAAGCAGTCTTCTCCGACTGCAACCAAAGTTCCATCGCGATGGCTCGAATCAAGGTACGCGTCTGGGAAGCCTCTCCCTCGCACGCTTTCCTGAAAGCGGATCGGAACAAGTCGGGGTTGATGCAACCCTCTTCAACGAGACGGGATCGTTGAAACAGTTCTTCGAGCGATGGTCGAGCCCTTTGAAGAGCCTGTAGCACACCACGAAGCTGAAACGCCTTTGATTTCCTTTCCAGCACCTCGTGCGGCACGATGCCCGCTAGCGCGCGCCGCATCAAGGATCGGCGACGATTCGGACGCAACAGTTGCTCGCGGGGAATCGCCATCAGGAAGTTCACGAGATCCTTATCCAGGTACGGATACCGATATTCAGGTCGTGCGACAATGCGTGGAAACAGGTGCGGCAACGTCTCCATGACGGCCCACCATGTGTCTTCGTTGCTCAACTGCCGCGGTGTATACCTCCATCTCTGCCTGAATGCGTGCTTCTGCGCTGTCTCTTGCGCACACTCTATGAGGGTCGGAGATAGCCAGGACGACCCCGTTGGGAGAGAGGGAGAAGTGCAATAGACTCGGGCAACATGTGCGACGGAGTACGAGAGAGTTTTTATGAGCGGGCTTCTGTCGATCAACGACCACGCGAGGGACTGTCGAAGAAATTTGGGTATATCGCCGGAAACTAAATGATCGGCAAGCTCTGGCTTTGGATCAGGAACACCACCAAGCAGTTCGTCTCCTCCAATCCCAGAAAGGAGGCTGCGATACCCCTTGGACCAAACTGCTTGGAGGAACTGCTCTTCGCGAGTCACCGATAAGCTGTCTGCACCGGGAACGAGGTAGCGTCCCATGGCGGCGCTGTGCGGCAGGAACGTTCTCTGCGAAATAGCCATGTCCAGATGTGTGCCGACCTTTCCCCTCTCTGCCTCCGCAATCGAGAAGTACCGTTTGTCATCGAGCGACAGTTCTGCATCGTCGCAATAGGAGACCGTATCCAGCAATGCCGCACCCGCCTGCTCGGCTCGGCGCAAACTATCCGACACGCAGACAATGGCGGTCGAATCTACGCCGCCGCTCAGTTCGGCAAGAACGCTCTCTGTGGCGTTGGCGCGGCGGCGGACCGATTGTTTGAGCAGAGCGAGAAACGAGTCTTCGTAATCCTTGTCCGATTTGCAGGTAGCTTCTGGAATTTGCGCGGCAGACCAATGCGCTCTCGTTCTGACTTCACCCCGTCCGACGATGACGTAGTGAGCAGGCGGCACAGACATGATCGAGTCATAGGGCGTGAGATTTCGTAGTTGGATACCACTGAGGTAGCAAGCAACATAGGACTTTGAAATCGCCAAGCCCGTATTCTCCGCTAGGAATGTATCGAGATAGGTGCCCCATTCGACCGCGTCGCCGTCGATCCTAAAATGTAGCGTTCGAGCCCCCGCGTGGTCTCTGGCCAGGTACAGCAGCTCATGGCTCGGTGCCCAGAGCACGAGCGCCCAATCTCCGGTCAAGCGTCGGAAACAGTCCTCCCCCCATCGATGGAATGCGGTAAGAACAATGCGCGAATCCGTGGCGCTGGAGGCGTCAACCCCTAGTTCCGCCGCAAGCTCTCGATAGTTGTCCAGGCGGCCATCAAAGCTCAGGGCGTTGCCATAAATGTCCACAGCGGAACTCACATCCGTTACGGAGCGCTCATGGCTCACGTATGGTTGGAAGCCCATACCCAATCTGCCACTTATATACAACGCACTCGGCCCTGTCGCGTAACGTTCTGTCGCACGCGAGAATTGGAGCAACGCCGCTTCGGTCGCCAGGGCACCCCGTTCTTCCAACTTCCCCAAAAGTATGCTCATTGTGACCTCGCTCAGCAGCGCTCCAACACCTGAAACAGTTGCGTCACAGCGGGCTTGTCGTTGATAACCCGGCCTTCCACCTCAACCCATGCGTGGGATAGGAAAGGAAACAGCTGAGCCCCGATCACCATCTCTGCACTCCGACCGTGACGCCGCAGCAAAACCGCCAATGCGGCTGAACGCTGTAGGCATAGAACTCGTTTGAAGTAGAAGACGCACGCGAGATCCGTTGCATGAGACAAATCGTCCGCTTCTGCCCGCCTTGTTGCTCTGGGCCGGATTTCTTGTTCACGCACGACGGCGTGGACACGCGAAAACCCCTGGAAGCGCATGAGCCAGTCGAAATAGAGCAAGAGTAGCCAGCTTTCCAGAACGCGTCGTTTCATAAGTCTCTCCGTCGTACTGCCATGCTGCCTACATCAAACGCATAGCGCCTCTAGCAACGGCAGCTCCCGCGCTGCGTGATCCATGTGCCGGGCAATAGTCCGCGCATACGCGTAGCGGCTCGGAGCATTTCGTGCGTCGCTACGCAGCCAGTCGCCCCGTCCATAGAGGGCAGATGCGGCGGCCAGAAGAGGCATGGACGCAAGCCCCTCTTCCATCTGCCGGGAATCACACACCGTGCGCATGGCAGTCCGGTAGATGCCTTTCAACACATCATCGACCGATGCCCGGACGATTGGATTCTCTATAGGGTTCAGAAGCAGGAGGTGTTGGAAGGTGACAAATGGATGTCCGACGTATCCTTCGCACCAGTCGATGAACTGGCAACGCCCGCTTGTAAAGACAAGGTTGCCCAGGTTCATGTCGCCATGCAGAAGGGTCGACGGCATCTCGAAACACTTGGCACGACGGCACGCTTCCTCAAACAGCTTGCGGATTTCTTGCAGCCTGCTCGTCTCGATACGCGGCACTCTGGTGGAAGTCTGAAAGGACATCGCCTCGGTCACATACGCAAAGAGCACGTCCGCATCCGTTCGTAAGACATCCAAACGTTGGTCAAAGGCACCCGCGTCGATCAACATTTGATCGAGTCCAACTGTCTTGAGTTGAAGCTCCGCGAGAGACTCCACGGCCTGTCCGAGCAACCACATCAGAGTGTCCGGTTCCGTAGGTAGATCCGAAACGCCACAAGCTTCTTCCAACATCAACCAGGCATTCCAATCGGATTTCTCCGCCACCAAACGGGGAAGGCAGTTTCCGCAGAGTCTCGACAGCAGAGCCGTGAGTGCTCGCTCGTTGGCGTTTGGAACGCCGGTCGCCTTGAGCCAATAGGTGTATCCATTTGCCATCGGGAACCGCAGCAGCGTGAAGGCACCGCCCGCGCTGTGTTGTTCAACAGATGCCTTGGAATGAAGCCGCTGTCCCGTCGCACCCTCTACCCAGGCAATCGCTTCGTCAATCCAGCCAATGCGGGAGAAAGGACTCGTTACGTCATTTCCAAGCACCTTGTTCAGGTGTGTGCGCTCTTGTTCAGTAAGCTCTTCGCTCGCAAGTTCCCCTGCGGACACCACACGGAAGCCAGCCGGAATGCTCGCCGTCAGGAGTTCCGCGACGACGCATGGGGAGGTGCTGTGCCCGGCAGACAAGAAGTCCAGAATCACAACCGCGATACCCCACGAGCGTTGTAGCTCTGTTCGCACCTGTCGCACTGCCCGTGTCCTTGTTGGAATGGAAACCCGCAAGACGCGAAATGATCTGTCCTCGTCCCGCGTCAGAACTCCCTGCGATACGGGATCGACCAGTACAACGCGGTAATCGACGGTGTCCAGATCCAGTTCTTTCGGCATCTTGTTCTCTCCCCCACTCTTAGCGCGACAACATCCTGCGCTCTCGCAATGCCGCAAGAAAGTCGCTCACGTCCTGCCGGATTGCGTCCGGTGGCGAGCCTGTATCACGAGCGAGTCCATCGACGATCTCCTCTTCACGCTCGCCCCGCTCCAACGCTTGCCAGATGTAGGCTCCGGTCGAATTCAACGTCGAGATGGTTCCTTGTTTCGTGTCCAATACAGCCGCACCATCTTCGTTCACGATGGTTCGAAGATGGGAGTTGTCGGTGACCATGAGTTCTCCTCATGACAGTTAGGGCTGCGCCGGGAGCAGCGATGAAGACGAGCTTACCCCTGTGGGTTCGCCTTGCAAGCGGAAAGTGGTTGTTTGGCCAAACTTACTCCGACTCATGATGGGGCGGGACTTACACGCACGAAGTGCCGCACTCTCTGTGCAGAGAAACAGTCTCTTTTGGCCAAACTTACGGTGCGGTCACGTTGAACGATTCGCGATGCCTAAATGGGGACTGCGACACCGCAGACACGGCTTACATCGCGAAGTTCGTCCGGGTGGAGGATCACCTTCGAGCTCCCCTCATCGTTGTTGGACAACAACGCGAAACGGTTTCCCTCTCGATCGAGGTAGCCGCAAACAATCTCCACCCCCCTGCGGAAGATATAGAGGGGCCGCGACCATCCCCTCTTGCTCCCGTCGCTCCGTGTGTCGGGAATCCCCGGCAGCTTCTCCAAGAGCATCCAGGAGCCAGGTGCGATTTGCGGATGCAGACCCCGGATCGGACTCCCCTGCGCCAGCCGAATCACGCGGTCTTCCCAAAGACGCAGTTGGGGAAACTTCACAGCCAGCAAGGGCGGCCACTCGACGAATTCACTTCGTCTCGTCTCCCACACCTCCGTCGGCATGGGAACGCTCGCCATTGGTCGCGAGGTCGATAGCTCGCCATAACGCTTCGCCGTAAGCAACGTTTCGAGCGAAAAGCGGCTTGAGTCCCGAATCATGTATCCGCCAGCCTGAAGAGAGTCCGTGTAACGTGCGAAGTGCGTCAAGGTCAGGTGCAGAAGGGCTGGGACATGCGGCTCGGATGGACCAGGACTGCGGTAGCGCCGCCATGTACGATCACTGAATTTCGTCTGCAACTCCGATTGAAGGAACTCTCGGACATGCTGCTCTTCGTCCTGGGATCGACGAAAACGTCTGTGCTTAGTGGCGAGCAAACTGTCCCGCGTGCGATGTTCCCAGGGCAGAACGAGGTCTGCGTTGCCCTCGTAGCGGACGAACGAAAGTTGGGAATACTCAGGCAGCGGCAATGGCACGGCAAACATGCGGATGCGGCCGGCAATCCGTACCGACTTTGGATAAGCGAATTCCTGCGGACCGGAATAGGATCGCTCCGAGTTCAATAGCTGCAGCCTGCCCCGTGCGACCACGCATCGACTGCATCGATATCCGTTTCCGAATTGAAGCAGATAGATGGATCGAGGATTGGGTTGTCGTGTTTCTTCCTCTTCGATCGGCTCGACAAGAGCCATCGCTCCCGGAGGTAGGCTAGACCCCAGGCTGTCCTCCGTGCCGACATGTACATAAAAAGCTCCTGGACGGCGCCAAGCCGGACCTTTCAACGCGCGCATGGGAACGTCGCGCTGCCAAGTCCTCACCAGTTCCCGAAGCGTGCCGTCCGATGCGAACGCCTCGGACGAAGCCAGTTCCAAAGGCAGATCCACCAGAAGATCCCGCTCGAAGGCATACGATTCGACGATATGGGTTCGTCCACCATTCAATCGAAGGTCGTATTCCCGAATCCCGTCCAGATCATATCCAAACAGCCGGTGCGCGCCTTCGATCGTCAACGAGAATATATCTGCGATCTCAAGCAACATGCTCAGCGTGGGATGGTCCCCGGTACGACGCAGGTTCGAGAACAGGTTTTTCGTGACCAGTTCGCGACGTTCGAAGGCATAGCGTTCGCGGTCGTTCGACGGCCTGACCTGCCGATGCAACTCGCGGAGATGAGCGAGTGCGTCAAGAATCTCGGTGCGGGGCATTTGCCGATACACAGCGAAGGGCTTCTCCTATAGGTGCTCAATATCGGAGCTGCGACATCGCAGAAGTCATCAACCGAGTGTCACACATCGTCGAGTGAACATCGTGCAAGTGACTTCTTTGTCGTTCAAGCAAGTCATCTGAGAGCCACTCTCTCGATAGCCAGCTAAGGCTTGTATCGAATAGCTTTTCCCATTTGCCTTCCTAGCAGTTTGCCTTCCCGCCCCGGAATCCGCAACAAAATCGAGATCGCAGAAGGCGACATCATCGCAAATCCCACCCCGGATGGAACCCGTTGGCGGTAGACCCGGTAACTTCGTAACAACTCAAGAATGGCCTCTTCCTTGAGACGAGTAAGGAAGGGTGTTCGCGTACATTGGCCCATATCTTTGAGTCCATCGAAAGGACTGGAAAGCATAAATCTTTGATAGTAGGGACGAGGGTTCCTCCCTGGTTCCAGCCGCACGCGGCTTCTTCTACCCACCGAGCGTGTCTTGCCCGCAGTGCCGACCCTGATTCTCCAAAAGCAACAGCAAAAACAACAGCAAGCCCTATGTGGCGCTGACGCGCGGCTTGGCCCCACTTCGGTACGCAAGGGTGGACGGCCCATGGAGCGGGCCTCGTGGAGTCCGTTCGGATAAGCGCTGGCCGCGCGCCAAACGAGAGTGCGTGTTTGGCACTTGCCACGCCCACCACTCCGGCCTCCCCACCCTCACTACCTCGTTCTGCTCTGTCTGCCAGTGGATCGTTTTTTGTCTCGCTGCGCTGTGAGAAACAAAAAACGCCCACCGGGCAGACAGAGGCAAAAACAATGGAATATCACAGCAACCACAACAGCAACAGCGCGTCCACCGCCAGCAATGGCCCAGCCAACACCGTAGCAGCCACCCGCCGCAATCGCCCAACGACCGAAAACCCTGAAAGACAGCAGCAACAGCCTCAGACGGCGAAAGAAGTAATCGCCGCCAACGTGAAGTGCCTCATTGAGCAGTTGGAGGCAGGACGCAGCGATGCGTTGACCGCCTACCTCGACGCCATGAGCCGCTTTCACCGCTACAGCTTCGGCAACGTCCTGGAAATCGCACGGCAGAGGCCGGACGCTACCCGCGTCGCCGGGTTCTGGAAATGGAAGGACTTTGGGCGCAGTGTGAAGAAAGGCGAGAAGGGCATCCGCATTCTTGCCCCTATCGTTGGCATCCAGCGCAAGCCCGACGCCGAAGCCGAGAAGGACATCACCCGGCAGAACACTCGCAAAATAGTTGGCTTTCGCAGCACCTATGTCTTCGATGTCTCACAGACCGAAGGCGCGGAGCTTCCCGCCATGCAAGAAGTCAGCGGCGACGTAGGCGCGAACCGCGACCGCTTGCTGGCGTTCATCGAGCATCAAGGAATCGAGCTTGTCTTTACTGAGCGCATTGCGCCCGCTCTGGGCGCGAGCTACGGCGGCAGGATAGCCGTGCTACCCGGCCAGTCGAAGGCTGAGGAGTTTTCGACTCTTGTTCACGAACTGGCGCACGAGATGTTGCACTCGACGGAACGGCGCACCACAACCACCAAGACCGTGAAGGAGACGGAGGCCGAAGCCATCGCTTTCATTGTTGGCAAAGCCGTTGGCCTGAAAGCCGGAAGCGCCTCCGCTGATTACATCCACCTGTACCACGGCAACGCTTCCTTGCTGGCCGAGAGCTTGGAAGTGATTCAGCAGACCTCCGGCGTCATCCTCGCCGCATTGCACCCGCCGACCGAAGAACAGTCGGCCATGCCCGATGCGGAACTGGCGCAGGTGGCGTAATGAAAACGATCCTCGCAATCCTCAAACAGGCCGGAGGTTGGCACCACGGCCTGTACCTCAAGATCGAAAACCCGCCTCATCTGGCATTGGTGATCGAGGCGACCGACGAGTCAGGCCCGTGCGGTTTGCCCGCATTGTCTGTCGCGCAATATGGCGACGCACTATGCAAACCGGAGATGTGTTTCGAGCTTGGACTAGCAGGAGGAGCGCACCTAAATCCTTTCTACTACCGTGACGATTACATCGGCGTTGAGCAGTGGAGCCGCAATATCGTCCGCGACCACTACGTCCACCTCATCCAGTTGCACGAACAGCACCAGCGATTCGCTGCGACGTGGGACAACAACCTTCGCTTGCAAGGCTTCGCCGAAGCCTTCGACCCGCACAAACACATACGCGGTTAGCCCAAGTTCCCCGCCCACCGGAGCGGAGACAGGGAATCGTGTTCGCTCTACAACCTCACAGCACAACCACGCCCAAAGGAGGGCATCATGCAGGACAGCAGCGCATTCCAATTCATCGCCATCGACCAGATTCATGAATCCACCACTAACCCACGCCAAACCTTTGAGCAGTCGAAGCTGGAAGAGCTTGCCGAAAGCATCCGGCAAAACGGACTCATCCAGCCCATCACAGTCCGGCCCAACGCAAACGGCTTTGAGATCGTTGCGGGCGCACGACGGTTCCGTGCCTCGCTGCTTGCGGAGTTGTTTTCCATTCCGGCCCGTATCGTCGAACTGGACGACGCAGCCGCGATGGAATGGCAGCTCGTTGAAAATTCTCAACGCGTCGACGTGCATCCCTACGAAGAGGCGCAGGGCTTCCAACGCTTGCTCGACATGCCCGGTTACGACGTAGCCGCGCTTGTCTTGAAATCGGGCAAGAGTGCATCGCACATCTATGCTCGTCTGTCCCTCTTGCAACTCATCCCCGATGTTGCCCAGGCGTTTGTTGAAGAACGCATTACCGCAAGTCACGCCAACCTCATCGCCCGTCTGCCGCAGGAGCATCAAGCCGCCGCCTTCGAGCAGTGCTGGCGTAAAGACTGGAACGATAAAGAGCCGCATCTGTTACCCGCCAAGCACGTTACCGCTTGGATCGAAACCAACCTCTATCTCGCCCTTGCCGATGCTCCGTTCGACCTCGAAGACATCGGCCTCAACCCCACTGCCGGAGCTTGCGTGACCTGCCCCCGCCGCAGCGGACACAACACATCACTCTTCGCCGATGTTCAGGGCGACCAGTGCCTAGACGGGCTCTGCTATCAAACCAAAGTCGCAGCGCATATCGACGGCGAGTTGGCCGCACGGCCTCATCTTGTTCAGATCGAGACGACGTGGCGACCCGCCAAGGAACAGCGCCCCGGTATTCTCACCAAGCACTCCTACCGCGAACTCGATACGCCCGACAACCCGGACGCCGAGCCGCCATGCCCCAACACCAAATCCGCATTGATCGTCTTTGGACGCCACGCCGGAAAGACCATCATCGTTTGCACCGATAACCACTGCCCGGTGCATGACCCTGACACTGCCGCCCGTCGTGCCAAACAGGAAGCCGATAACCCGGCCCCTGTAATGACGCCAGCAACCGAAGAGGAGACAGAGGAAGAGGCCGAGCAGCGTCAAGCGGACTTCGAGCAGCGCAGGACGGAGCATGACGCCGGACAACAGCGTCGCGATGAGGAACGCAAAGCGGAGTATGAACGCCAACAGAAGGAGTTTGAGGCCGAGCAGAAGCGCCGGGAGAAGTTGAGCAAAGCCCGCACCGCAACCTTCGACCGCATCCTCGACAAGGCTCCGACCATGTTTACCGCCGCGCAGCTTCGTATCTTTCTCCGCTTACTCGTTCACATCGACCCCTACAGCTTCCTGGAGGAAGTGGCCAGCCACTTCGCCGGGAACGATGAGAACCAGCAGCAGACCGACGAGGAAATCGTACTCGCCGCACTCGACAACACCGCAGATGAGAAGCTAACCGGCTTCGCTCTGCGTCTCGCGCTCACCGATCACGTCGGCATTCCCCCTGAAGACGAACCCGATCCTCTCTCCGAGGCGGAGGCGGCATTCGCTCCACCGCCTCCGAAGTCTTCCAAACTGAAGAACACGAACAAACCCAAGGAGACGCCGTCCACCGTCGTCAAGGCTGCTCCGAAAAAGAGCGCCGTCAAGAAACAGAAAGCGGCCTAACAGCATGGGGGCGGCAACGCCCCATGCTTTTTCAGCCCCGGATTCGTCCGGGGCTTTCTTCTGGAGCGGCACCGCCGCTCCAGCGCCGCGCCGGGAGAAACCGCTTTGGTTTCTCCCGGCCCTCATCCCGCCCCCTCTCCGGCCCCCGCTCGCCGGCTGCGCGGCCGAGATGTTCTCCCTTGATCACCACTTTTGCGGCTTGCGGATGCCCATCAGGATGTCACAGACGTGGTTATTGTAGTTCTCGTGAGGCAGCCGATATGTCTTCGTGCCCATCTCGAACGCGCCGCCGTTCTCCTGCATGATCGCGTCCAGATGGGCGAAGTCGGCATTGCAGAAGCAGTGCTCGAACGCATAGCCCGCCTGCCCCCAGTTGACCTCCCGCGTGGTCGGCATCTGCGCTGGCCTGCGAGTCGATACGGCAGGAAGCAGGTGCAGGCAGGCGGTCGGCGACATAGGCAGAGCAACCTCAACGTTCGGTTCGTGGAAACCCATGCCGTAGTCCAACTTTCCATCGACGGCGCGTGCAAACGTGATGACCGGCGAGTCGCCGAGCATGAACGGGTCGTCCGGCGTTGTACGGACCCAGCGCCATTCACTAGCCAGAAGCGGTGGATCAACGTGGGACATCTGGTTCTTTATGCCCTCGACGTAGCTGCGCTGGAGAGCGTCGGGCGTGTCGTGCACACGCATCATGCGCTTCACACCCTCAGCCACATGCTCCGGCGTGATTGGTCCGTCGCTAAAACTACGCCGCTGGGCCATTGCTTCCATGTTCCAATGCGCTGCGACCGTTGCAAGCTGTTTCGGGTTGTTCAAGAAGGCGGTGAAGGCGTGAGAGCTAACCGCCGCCATCGGCCCCTGGCCGGAGCGCCGAGCCTGCGAGCGCTGGAACAGCATAAAAATATAACGGGTGAGCGCCAGCTTCCGCTCGTCAGTCAGTACGAACCCTGGCTCGCAGACCTCATCCATGAAGTCATTGACCGGTTGCTCGATCTCCTGAGCTAGCAGGGTCTCGACTTCGACCTCGATCGCTGAATCATTTGGATCGGCATAGAAGCCGTCAATGCGGGTCGCCGACGTTGGCGACTTTCTACCGTTGGGCTTCTTTCCTTTGCTGTACTGCCAGAGCCAATCGGACTGCTCAACGGGGTGCTTATAAGAGAACTGCTTTAGCAGTCTTTTTGGAGTAGTGTGGGACTTCATAACGATCTCCTTCGTGGGTACTGGAGCCTCCTTCCCCCATTTGCACCCTCCTTCGTATTGTATTCGCCCACATGGTTGACGAGAGTCAATACACGAACGTCGAGTCGACTCCGGCGGTCTCCTTGAGTTCACATTGGTTTTGAGCGGCTTTTCTTGACCGACGGACGCGATTCGCCACCATTGTTTGGCCTTAGCCGACGTTCTTCAAGCTGTTGTGTCGACCTTTCCAGTTCCTCCACGATCAACTTTTCATTCGGCAGCACCGTCTGATATTCCGCGGCGAGCACCTTGTTCGGCAGATTGTCGAGTGCATAGCGGGCTTCGGCTGCACCCTTCCCGGCGCAAAGAATTAGGCCGACGGGAGGGTTTTCGCCTTCTTTCATCCAATTCTCGCGAGCGTAATTCAGATAGAGGTGCATCTGGCCCGCGTCCGCGTATCCGAAAGTGCCCACCTTGAGGTCAATGATGACCAGACAGCGCAGACGGCGATGGAAGAAAAGGAGATCAATACGGAACCATGTGTCGTCTAACCGTAAACGCCGTTGACGCCCCAGAAACGCAAAGTCATCGCCTAGTTCCAATAAGAAGTCAGCCAGATGTTGGATCAGGGCATCTTCGAGTTCAGATTCGGAGTATTCATCTTTGAGATCAAGGAATTCGAGGACGAACGGATCTTTGATGGCCTCTTCCGGCGTTATCGTATCGCTCGGCTCTGCCTTTTCAGCCTTTTCCAGCATTGCGGCTTTGTTCCGGGACAGGGCAATGCGCTCATAGAGTTGGCTTTCGATTTGCCGATTGAGTTGCCTCATGGACCAGCCAGACCGGAGCGCTTCGGATTCGTAGAACGCTCGTGCTTCGATTCTTTTCACCGACAGCAGGCGAACGTAAGAAGACCAGGGCAACGGGAACGCCGCTGCGGACGCCTCAACATCCGACGGCAGCAGAGCTAAGTCTTTGGAAGAAGATGACTTTGAAGATTCTCTCGACAGTGTCGAGAGAATCTGTTTGTCAGGCCAAGCCAGGTAAAAGGCACGCATCTTCCAGAGGTTCGGCTGACTGAACCCCCGGCCAAATTGCCGGGTCAGATCGACTGCGAGTTGGCCGACCAAGGCTTCGCCGTACTCTGCGCGCTCCTCTCCCTGTTGTTCGAATTGGACAATTCGCCGCCCGATTTCCCAGTAGCTTGCCGTCATCAGGGCATTGACACTGCGGGCCGATGCGATTCGCGCCGCGTGGAGAAGCGCGACAATCTCTGTCCGTATATTGCTGTAGTCCTGTTCGATCATCTTCTCTATAGGGTAACGAGGTTGGGGCATGAGAGCATCCTTCGATTCGAGTGGCACGTTCTGAGAGATGGAAATTGGGCTGCTCCCCCCACGGGTTCAGCCCGGTGCACCGCTTGGCAAGAGTTTGTCGCATCTTTGTCGCAAATACCGCCCATTGGGCCGGTTTTGCCGACTCTGCCGGTTTATAAGTCCTTTGCCGTCTATATTTTGGCCTGGGACTCATTCCATGGCATGGAAGAGGTCGTCGGTTCGATCCCGACCAGGTCCACCAAATCGCTGTCCTCACGCGAAATTTCACAGCTTAGAAGCCTGGCGGCCGTTCTGCGGCTACTCCGAAGGCGCATTCCAGGGCCAGTCCCGCCGAACCCAGCACCCCTTCTTCAAAAGGCTTCGCAATCAGCGTCACGCCGTGCGGCACGCGTCGCGGCGGCGAGAACTTCGGCAAGGGATGGGCTGGATCCGGCGCCCAGTCACTGCGCGCTTCCGAAACTTCAATGAACCCCGCCCGCACCGTCAGCGACGGATGCCCGGTGAAGTTGGTCAGCGTCAGCATCTCGTCGCGCAGCGAGGGGACCAGCAGCAAATCGACCTCGGAGAAGATGCGCGCCATCTCGTTGGCGATCTTGCGGCGGAAGCGATCTGCCTGCACGAAATCGACGGCGGAGAGGAAGCGCGACTGGCGAAATGTGTTCGGCCAGGCGTCGGCCACCTGCGCGCGCAGCTCGTCGACCTGGTGGTTGAGCGTGATTTCTTCAAACGAGGCGGCCGATTCCGCAAACAGGATGATGTCGAGCGAATCGTAGGGCCAGTCCGGCAGCGAAATCTCGACGGGCGTCATGCCCAACTTCGGCAGCGTTGCCAGCGCCGCGCGATCCACCCCGGTAGCCGGCGATTCCTGCATCCACTTCGCGATATAGCCGACTTTCAAGCCACCAACCTTGGCTCCGGCATCGAAGTCGAGTTTGCTCGGAACCGAATCGAAGTCGCCGAAATCAGGCCCGGTAATCGCCTGCAAAACCAGCAGCGCGTCTTCAACACTCCGCGTCATGGGCCCCAGCTTGTCGAGCGACCAGCACAGGGTCATCGCGCCCGTCCGTGGCACGCGACCAAACGTGGGCCGCAGCCCGCAAACGCCACACCGCATGCTCGGTCCAACAATGCTGCCACCCGTCTCGCTGCCAATCGCGAACGCGACCAGTCCCGCGGCGGTCGCTGCACCCGGTCCCGCGCTCGACCCCGACGATCCTTCTTCCAGCAGCCAGGGATTCATCGTCTGCCCGCCGAACCAGATATCGTTCAGCGCCAGCGCACCCATGCTCAGCTTGGCAACCAAAACCGCGCCCGCCTGATCGAGCCGATCAACCACCGCAGCATTCTTGCTAGGAACGCGGTTACGAAACGGTTCGGCTCCATAGGTCGTCGGAATGCCCGCCGTGTCGAGCAAATCTTTGCCACCCCATGGAATGCCGTGGAGCGGTCCCCGATAATGCCCCGCGGCGATTGCAGCATCGGCGCGAGTCGCCTGGTCCAGACCATGCTCCGACGTCAGCGTGATCACGCAACGCAGCTTGGGATCGAACCGGCGCAGCCGTTCAAGGTAAATCTTCGTCAGGCGCACCGACGTGAGCTGACGCTTCTCGATCCATCGCGACAAACGATGGACCGGCGAAAACGCAATGTCTTCGTCGCTCGCAGGCAGCGGTGCAGGATCGGCATTGTCGCGAATAAAGCGGTCCCGCTCCGGTCCACCCTGCTGCCCCGGCTGAATCGCCTGCACCCGCGACCACGGCTGCAGGCTGGGCTCGAGTGTGACTTTGCGCGGCCCCGTCCGCATTTCATAAAGAGGCGCCATCGATTCGCGCCAGTTGGACGCCGCCTGCACGCGGTCCTTCTCCGTCATCTCCACGCGCACCAGCTTCTCCGCGTCGGCGAATGTCGCCGCAGAGACCTCCGGGCCAACCGCAGGAGCCGTTCCAAAGGCCGGTGGCGTTCCCGGCGTTGGAGCCGCTGTTTGTTGGGCATCGAGGTCGGGCACCATGCTGCCAGCAACCGCGGCAGAGAGAAGTCCGGCAGAAGAATGAACCAGGAAACGACGGCGGGATCGGTTCATGCGTTCCTCAAAAAATTGAGATCTGGGGTTCCTCTGGACTATAGCGCAGCCTTCGCGGCCGTGGCAGGCAGTAGACAATCTACTGCCATGGAGGTAGATTGCCTACATCCATGAAATCGGACCGCGAAAATTACCGCAATCGCATTGAGCTGTTGCAGGGCACGCTCGACATGCTGATCCTCAAAACCCTGCAGTGGGGGCCGCAGCACGGTTACGGCATCACCCAGGCTCTGCGCAGCCGCTCGGCCGACGTCCTGCAGGTCGAAACCGGATCGCTTTACCCGGCGCTCCATCGCATGGAACGCCAGAAGTGGATCGCCGCCGACTGGCGGCAGACGGAGCAAAATCAGAGAGCGCGCATCTACCGGATCACCGCGGAAGGCCGGCGGCAGCTGGCCAACGACCGCTCAAAGTGGGACACCATGGTCGCTGCAATCGCCTCGATTATGGAAACGTAGAACCGAATCGCAGAAGAGAAACGCCATGAGCTTTTGGCAGGGATTTGGAACCCGAAAATCCGATCTGGACGAAGAGCTCGCCACGCATTTGCAGATGGCGATTGCCGATCGCGTGGCGCGCGGCGAATCGTCGGAAGAGGCACGCGCCGCAGCGGAGTTGGAGATGGGCAATTTGCCTCTGGCCAAAGATGTAACGCGAGAAACCTGGGGGTGGGTGAGTATGGAACGGCTGGTACAGGACTTGAAATACGCGCTGCGGCAGATGCGGCGCTCGCCCGGATTTGCCGCAACCGTCATCGGCACACTCGCCGTCGGCATTGGCGCGGCGGCCGCCATGTTCACCGTGGTTGATCACGTGCTGCTGCGGCCGCTGCCTTATAAGGATGCTGCCCGGCTCGTGTCCGTGGAGGAGGAAGGGAAGTCGGCAAAAGAGATATGGAATGCGCCGTGGCTGGACATCGCCCAATGGAAGGCGGAGAGCCACTCGTTTGAAAACATCGCGTTCAGCTCCGGATTGGGAGGGCGGACGTATCTGGAAGGCAAAGGTGCGTCGTTGCAGGTGGATGGGCAGAAGGTCAGTTCGAACCTGTTCGGGATGCTGGGCGCAAAGCCGGCATTGGGCCGGGGATTCGTCGACGAACAGCCGAGTTTTGGTGCGGGCAAAAATGCGGACGGCATTGTGCTGAGCCATGCTGTATGGGAGGCGGCGTTCGGAGCAGATAAGGGGATTATCGGCCGCGTGGTGCGGGTGAACGATGTGCCGTACACGGTGCTGGGCGTGATGCGGCCGGGATTCGTTTATCCGCTCGGCCATGGTTTTGCGGGACAGGTGTGGACGGTGAACCAGCTTGGATCGCGGGACCAGGGACGGGACTACAAGTCGGATCACTACGACGTGATCGCGCGGCTCCGTCGCGGAGTGCAACCAGCGCAGGCGATGACGGAAATGGCGGCCATCCAGAAGCGGGTAGCGGCCCAGTATGAAGACGCGGAGGATCGCGCGGACCATAACAATATTCTGGTCGAACGGTATGGGCAGTCGCTTGTCGACGCAGATGTGAAGAAGGCGCTGTTGGCGCTGCTTGCGGCCGCGGGCGTGCTGTGGTTGATTGCCAGCGTGAATGTGACCAACCTTCTGCTGGCGCGGAGCATGGCGCGGCAACGAGAGATCGCCATGCGCGGTGCTCTCGGCGCAAGCCGTGGACGCGTGCTGCAGCAAATGGTTGTCGAAGGTCTGGTCCTGAGCAGTTGTGCGGCGCTGCTGGGCATTGGCCTCGCGTTGGGTGCGATTCGACTGACCGGAGCCGTCGCCCCCATCCACCTGAACCTCGATTTTTCGACGCACGTCGACTTCACCATTCTGGGTGTTCTCTGCGGGCTAACGCTGCTTTCAGCAGTCGTTTCATCGGCATGGCCTGCGCTGGTTGCTGTGCGCGCGCCCATCGAGCCGGCATTGAAGCAGGGCGGACAACAGACGGGCGCGGGGCGGAAACATAACCGTCTGCGCAGCGGCCTGGTGGCGGTCGAAGTGGCCATGTCTCTCACTCTTCTTGTCGCGTGCGGCTTGCTGTTGCGCACCATCTACACGCTGCGCCACGTCCCGCTGGGCTACCGAACCGATCACATCGTTGTCGCGAACCTGTCCATTCCGTCGTACCGCTACGTGAACAAAAGCGTGGTTTCGAGCCTCTACCAGCCGCTGCTGGAGCGGGCACAACATCTCCACGGAGTCTCTTCGGCGGGGCTCATGAGCGAGGTGCCGCTGGGCCAGACTTTCAATATCATGTTCACGCTGCGCATGAATGGCAACAGCATCATGGCGGGGATGAAGACGGCGAGCCCCGACATGCAGAAGATCTTCGGAATGAAGATGCTCGCCGGACGCTTCTTCACCAACGAGGACACCCCCACCTCGGCGGGGGTGGTCGTGGTGAACCCCGCGTTCGCCGCCGAGTATGCGCCGAACAAGCACGATCCCAATTCTCTGCTGGGAATGACAGTGTGGAACCTCCGCAAGGGCGTCCCGGCGAAGATTGTCGGCGTGCTCGACAACGAGCGCCAAAAGACAGTGGCAGAGCCCTCGCAGCCCGAGATCGAGTTATGCCTTTGCCAGATCACGCCGGACAGCGGGATCTATCAGCCGTCCACCATTGCCATGGACCTCGCTGTGCGGACCCAGGAGCCGACGGCCGTCATGATTCCGGAGCTGCGTGATTTGCTGAAGCAGGCGAGCCCGGAGCTCGCGAACTCGACGTTCACCACCATGGACCAGATCGTGGAGGATTCATTTGGCAGCCAGCGCCTGGCGGCGCATCTGCTGGAAGTCTTCGGCGGAGCCGCGCTGATGCTCTGCGTCGGCGGCCTCTATGGATTGCTTGCCTACGTCGTCACGCAACGAACGCGCGAGATGGGCGTACGCATCGCGCTGGGCGCGCAGCGTGGCAACTTGCTGTGGCTGGTCATGCGCCAGGCCGGCACCATGCTGCTGGTGGGGGTAGCCGTTGGCCTCGGTCTGGCGCTGGCTTCAGGCCGACTGGTCCGCGGCTTTCTCTATGGAGTGCAGGCGCACGATGGCTGGACGCTGGCCGGCGCCGCCTTGCTGCTGTTTCTGAGCGGCATGCTCGCGGCCTATCTGCCCGCGCGTCGAGCCGCGCGGGTCAATCCCATCGAAGCGCTGCGCGCAGACTGACCGCTTAACCTGGATTTGTTGCCAGCACCTGCGATTCTTCCGGCCGATAGCCGCGCAGCCCGAAGTAGAGAACGAAGCAGTAGCAGATCAGCGGAACGATGAACGCCATTTGGATGTTCGTCGCGTCGGAAATGCGCCCCATGATGGGCGGGCAAATCGCACCGCCGATGATGGACATCACCAGTAGCGACGAGCCTTTACGCGTAGCGGGTCCGAGGTGCCGAATGCTGAGAGCGAAAATGGTGGGAAACATAATGGAGTGGAAGAATCCAAGCAGCACAATGCCCGCAAGCGCCGCAGGTCCGCGGCTGGTGAGCACAAGAGCGACAGATACCAGTGACCCGACTGCGAAGGTCGCGAGCATCGCGGCAGGCGCAAAGCGCTTCATCAGAACAGAACCGCCGAAGCGGCCAATCATGAACGCGAGCAGATGCAGCTTGAGGTAGTTCGCCGCCTGAACGTCGGTCGTGCCAGGCCGGCTGAATTCGACGAACCGAATCACAAAGCTCGCCACGCCGACCTGGGCGCCGACGTAAAAGAACTGCGCTGCAACGCCCTTGAGGAGATGCGGGAAATGCAGAACATGACGAGCCGCAGTTGGGTCGACGTCCGCCGGTTCCTCGGCGATTTTCGGCAGGTGCGAGAAGCCGATGAGCACCGCCATGCCGAGAAAAATCGCGACGATGATCAGGTAAGGCAGGCGCACCACAGCAGCCTCCGCGGCCGGAGTGTTGCCGCTGTCTGCCAACTGGTGCGCGCGAGCAAGAATCAGCGCTGAACCGAAAATCGGCGTCGCCACGGCTCCCAGCGCGTTGAACGACTGTGCGAGATTCAGGCGGCGCTCGGAGGTCTCGGGCGGCCCCAGAAATGTGACGTAAGGATTCGCGCAGACTTCGAGAAAAGCCTGTCCGCAAGCCATGATGAAAAGGCACAGCAGAAATGCCGAGTAGACGTGCACATAGGCAGCGGGGATAAAGAGCAAGGCGCCAAGGGCGCAGATCACGAGGCCGGAGACGATGCCACGCTGATAGCCGAGGCGCTCGACAATCCAGCCCGCCGGCCATGCCGCCAAAAAGTAGCCGCCAAAAAACGCGAACTGCACAAACGAGGACTGGAAGTCGGTGAGATGAAACGCGCCGCGCAAATGCGGGATGAGAATGTCGTTGATGTTGACGCCAACCGCCCAGAGAAAGAAAAGGCTTGTGACGAGGATCAACGGCCAGATGTAACGCGGCTCGGTGAGATTCGCAGAAGCGGAGCCGCTGCTCCGCGCCGCCACGGGACGAGGCGATTCCATCACTCGCCTGTCACGACTGGGTTGATCAGCTGTCCCAGGCCTTCCACTTCGGCAACCATTGTTTCGCCAGGCTGGAGCCACCGCTGCGGCGTCCGTCCGAGACCAACGCCCGCAGGTGTGCCGGTACTGATGATGTCGCCAGGCTCGAGCGCGGTGATGGAGGAGATGTACGCGATCAGTTCCGGCGCCTTGAAGATCAGTTCGCGCGTGTTGGAGTGCTGCAGGACCTCGCCACCAATCGAAAGCTGAATGTTCAGACTGTGCGGATCGTCGATCTCGTCATCGGTGACAATCGCAGGACCAATGGGGCAAAACGTGTCAAAGCTCTTGCCCAGCGTCCACTGCGACGTCGCCAGCTGCACATCCCGCGCACTCACATCGTTGAGAATGGTGTAGCCGAAAACGTACTCGCGCCAGTTTTCTTTCGCGATGTTGCGGCCTTGCTTGCCAATGACGACCGCAAATTCCACTTCGTAATCAGGCTGTTTCGTCAGCGATGGGATGCGGACCGGTTCTTCAGGACCAATAACGGCTGACGGCAATTTGAGAAAGATGGTCGGGACCTTCGGCATCTCCATTTTGGATTCGATGGCGTGGTCCCGGTAATTCAGCCCAACGCAGAAGATGCGCTGCGGATGAGGTATGGGCGCGCGCAGCCGAACCCCATCCCGCGCAATGAGAGAAGCGTTCGGCATTTCCAGAGCCTGACGCAGCGCGGTCATGCCAACGGCAATGCAACTGACGGTGTCCGGAACGCCGAGAGGAGTCAGGTCGAGAATCGCGTCGTCCAGCAACAGACCGGGACGCGGAGCGCCTTCGGTGAAAAATTCGAAGCAAACCAGCTTCATTGACGCCTCCAGACAGGGCCGTCGGGGTAACTGTAGTCACGCAGAGTTTCTGGAAAGATTTCGGCACTGTACCCCGGCCTCTCCGGAAGCAGGTAATGGCCATTGCGAACCCGCACCGGATCGACGAAATGCTCGTGCAGATGATCGACGAACTCGACGACACGATTTTCAAGTGAAGCGGACACACAGAGATAGTCGAAGGCAGCCAGATGCTGCACGTATTCGCAGAGTCCTACGCCGCCGGCGTGCGGACAGACTGGAATACCAAACTTCGCTGCGAGCAGAATGACTGCGATGTTTTCGTTGACGCCTGCCAGGCGGCAGCTGTCGATCTGGCAAACATCGATAGCCTCGGCCTGCATGAACTGCTTAAACAGGATGCGATTCTGGCAATGTTCGCCGGTAGCGATGCGCACGCCCGGCACTTCGCGGCGGATCCGCGCGTGGCCCAGAACATCGTCGGGGCTGGTGGGCTCTTCCATCCACCATGGATCGTACTGCTCGAGCTCGCGTGTGCGCAGAATCGCTTCCTCGACGTCCCATTTCTGATTGGCGTCCATCATCAGGCGATTCGACGAGCCAATCTTTGCGCGTACCATGCGGGCTCGGCGATGATCGTCGGCCGGGTCGCCGCCGACTTTCAACTTGAAGTGCGTCCACCCGTCGGCCAGCGCTTCATCGCACAGGCGCGCGATCTTCTCGTCGCTAAAGCCGATCCAGCCCACCGAAGTGGTGTAAGCGGGAAGGCCCTGGGTCTGGAGCAGCTCGAGACGTTTTTGCAGCCCGGCGCGACGTTCGTGAAGGAGCGCGATGGCCTCGTCGCGGCTGAGCGCGTCGTTGATGTAATGGAAGTCGACAAGGCTGGCGATCTGCTCCGGAGACATATCGGCCAGCAGCTTCCACAGCGGCTTGCCTTCAGCGCGCGCGTAGAGATCCCACACCGCGTTGATGAGCGCGGCCGTGGCCAGATGGATGACCCCCTTCTCAGGACCAAGCCACCGGAACTGCGTATCGCAGGTTAGCTCCCGGTTGAACGCGTTGAAGTCGTCAGTGATCGACCGAAGCGTACGGCCGGTCGTATAACGGGCAAGATAACGCACTGCGTCGCACACGATGTCCGTACCGTGGCCGCAGGTGAAGGTAAGCCCAAAGCCCCGCAGTCCCTGGTCGGTCTCGAGAATGCAGTACGCCGCCGAGTAGTCCGGATCCTTGTTGACCGCGTCGGATCCAATGTTCTCTCGTGAAGTCGGAAAACGAAGGTCGATGACGCGGACGCTGGTAATTGAAAGATCAGTCAAGCAGCATGGTCCTTTTGTGATGATGGCGTTGTCGGGTGAGACTGTCGTACCGCATTGTGGACGCTCTTTCCCATCGGGAGCACTACAATTCTCGTTGTGCATCCAGGGCCGTGAAAACCCATGACTAACCAGATAACGCAGGCCGCGCGTCTCCTGAACGGCAAGACAGCCATTATTACAGGCGGCGCGAGCGGCATTGGGCTGGCCATTGCAAGGGCCTTTGCTGCCCATGGGTCGCGGGTGTTCATCCTCGATCGTAATGACGATGGGGCCGCTGCAGCTGCCAAAGAAATCAATGCCGGAGGCGGAAAGGCCGAAGCCCGCGGTTGCGATGTCTCCGAGGCGCGAAGCGTCAGGAAGGCCTTCGAGTCGATTTTCGAGCGCGGGCCCGTCCAGTTGCTGGTGAACTGCGCAGGCGTGGCGCACGTAGGCACGGTCAGCAGCACCGGCGAAGACGACTTTGACCGCATCATGCGCATCAACGTGCGAGGCATCTTTCTTTCGATTCGGGCCACCATCGAGCACATGAAGCAGCAGGGCGGCGGCGTGATTCTGAACATGGCCTCCATCGCTGCGAGCGCCGGCTTGCCGGACCGGTTTGCCTATTCGACCAGCAAGGGCGCGGTTCTGGCGATGACCTACTCCGTCGCCCGCGACTATCTGGACGACCATATCCGCTGCAATGCCATCTCTCCGGCCCGCGTACACACGCCCTTTGTCGATGGCTTCGTAGCGAAGAACTATCCGGGGCGCGAAGCCGAAATGATGGAGAAGCTGGGCAAAGCGCAGCCCATTGGGCGCATGGCCGAGCCAGAAGAGGTGGCGAGCCTCGCGGTGTGGCTGTGTTCGGACGAGGCCACGTTTGTGACGGGCGCGAACTATCCGCTCGATGGCGGCTTTGTGAATCTGCGCTGAGGCGCATCCAAACAACCGCAAACCAAACTGGAAGCCACAATGCCGATGAGCGAGTCCAAAGGACAGGACGCAGCCGAACTGCTCACCATCGATGGGCGCGAGGTGCGTATCACGCATCCGGAGAAGCTCTATTTTTCGCGGCAGGTTGAGCTTACCAAGCTCGATCTGGTGCGCTATTACCTGGCGGTTGCGCCGGGAGCGCTGCAGGGGATTCGCGATCGGCCCCTGGTGCTGAAGCGCTTCGTGAACGGTGCGGAGGCCGAGGCCTTCTACCAGAAGCGCGCGCCCACCGATCATCCCGCGTGGCTGCGGACGGTGACCTTGTCCTTTCCTTCAGGACGCACCGCCGAGGAACTGGTCGTCGACGATCCCGCAGGGCTGGCGTGGATCGTCAACCTGGGATGCATTGAGCTGCACCCGCATCCGGTGCGGTCGGGCGACCTCGATCATCCTGACGAGATGCGAGTGGATCTGGATCCTGGGCCGGGTGTGACGTGGGCCGATGTGCAGCGCGTCGCCGTGGAGGTGAAGGCGGCGCTTGAGGAGGCGGAATTGCGCGGCTGGCCGAAGACGAGCGGGTCGCGCGGCATGCATATCAACGTGCGCATCGAGCCGCGGTGGAATTTCACCGAGGTGCGGCGTGCGGCGCTGGCCTTGTCGCGCGCGGTCGAGCGGCGCGTGCCGGCGCTGGCCACGTCGAAATGGTGGAAAGAAGAACGTCACGGAGTTTTCCTCGACTACAACCAGAATGCAAAGGACCGCACCACGGCATCGGCGTACTCAGTGCGGCCGGTGCCGGACGCGCGGGTTTCAGCCCCGCTCGACTGGAACGAGGTGCCGGACTGCGATCCGGCAGAGTTCACGGTGCTGACCATGCCGGCGCGATTCGCGAAGACTGGCGATCCGCACGCGGCGATGGATTCCGCAGCGGGCTCGCTCGAGGGGCTGCTCGAGCTTGCGGCGAAGGACGAGGCTGAAGGCCTCGGCGATGCGCCATGGCCGCCGCACTTCCGCAAGATGGAAGGCGAAGGAGCGCGTGTGGCTCCTTCGCGGGCTAAGAAGGCAGGCGCCGAAAAGGCACCAGCGAAGAAGCCGCGGGAGAAGGCGCCGCTGATCGTCGTCGCTAATTCGGCCAGCAAAGACGAGGCTTTGGCCGGCCTCGAGCGGTGGAAGACACGGCATCCGGAAGCGGCGCAGTTGCTCGCGGTCGACGATGTTCTGATCGACTCCATGCGCGGGCGGTCGTCGACCTGGACGCGCATCCGCGTGAACCTCCGCCACGTGCCCGAAGAGCTTCGTCCGGCGGACGAGAAGCCCGAACCCGACGAGGCGCCGTCGTGGACGGGACCGGCGAAGAAGCACGCGAAGCCCTCATAGCAATTAGCGATTGCCGGGAAAGATGGACATCAGCTCGTGCGGCGGGACCACTTCGAGCTGCGCGTAGGTGCAGTCCGTTGGCTTCTTGTCGTCGCGCCAGCGGCGGAAGTGAGCCATGTGGCGGAAGCGGCCGTTCTGCATGTGCTCGTAGGCGACTTCGACGACGAGCTCCGGGCGCAGCGGCTCCCATGAAAGGTCTTTGCCCTGGCTCCAGCGGCTTTGGCCACCAGGCCTGCGATGTTCGCCGTCGACGGTTTGCGCATCGGAGCCGGCCCAGTTTTTCCAGGGGTGGTGGTCGAGGGCGTTTTTGCGCCACGGCTCGAGGAAGTCGACGAGCTCGCGCCGCTTTTCTTTCGTGAAGCTGGCACAGACGCCAACGTGGTCGAGAGTGCCCGCGTCGTCGTAGAGGCCAAGCAGCAGTGATCCGACGGCCGTGCCTTTGCTTTCCTTGTACCAGCGGAAACCACCGACCACGCAGTCGCAGTCGCGCTCGTGCTTGATCTTGAGCATCACACGCTTGTCGGGCTCGTAGACGCCGTGGATAGGCTTAGCGACGACGCCATCGAGGCCCGCGCCTTCGAAGCGGCTGAACCAGTCAAGCGCGAGGTTGCGATCCCGCGTCGCGGGGGTGATGTGGATCGGCTGCCTGGCTGTAGCCAGCAGCGACTCGAGTGCCGCGCGGCGTTTCTCGAAGGGCTCGCTGCACAGGTCGCGCTCGCCTTCGCAGAGCAGGTCGAAGAACACGACGGAGGCCGGCGTTTGCTCGGCGAGCAGCTTCACGCGTGAGGCTGCAGGATGAAGGCGCAGCTGCAGCGCGTCGAAATCGAGATGGCCGTTCCGCGCGATGACCAGCTCTCCGTCGAGGACGCAGCGGGCGGGCAGTTGCGCGCGGAGCGGGTCAAGAAGGTCGGGAAAATAGCGGTTGAGCGGTTTCTCGTCGCGGCTCTGGATCAGGATCTCGTCGCCATCCTTAAAGATGAGGGTGCGGAATCCGTCCCACTTTGGCTCGAAGAGCCAGGTGGCTTCGGCGGGAAACTGGTCGACGCGTTTGGCGAGCATGGGTAGAAGCGGCGGATTGACGGAGAGGTTCATGGTCCTTTTGAGCAGGTTCTTAGGGTCGGATGCAAGCAGATTCGCTTGCGGCCCCCCCTCTTCGGTCTCAATCCTGTTTGGCTTGTTCAAATTCTCTGGGAACGTCCTTTTTTCGTATCCATTTCGAGAGCAGTCGGCGGTCGCCTCTTTCTTCCCCACTCTTCCCTGTCTGAGTAGCCGTGATCAACAGCCAGGCATTCGCGTCACGAGTTACCGCACTCGTCGCCTCCCTCCCATTTGTCTTCGCCTCCATCATCAACGTCGCCGGCGTACAACAATCCAGCATTCGCGTCCAGGACCGAACTGCCTCACCTTCTCCGGGAAAGTTTCGATCGGATGCCTCCGGTAAACTGAGAATCTATGCCTTCCGGTACGAGTTCGAGTAAGTCGGGGTCCGATTGGAGTGGATCCAGGATCCGCGAAATGTTTTTGAAGTTCTTTGAGACGAAGGAGCACCGGCGCGTGCACTCCTCGTCGCTGGTGCCTGCCAATGATCCCACGCTGCTGTTTACCAACGCGGGCATGAACCAGTTCAAAGATGTGTTTCTGGGCCTCGAGAAGCGCGACTACCGGCGCGCGACAACCTCGCAGAAATGCGTGCGCGCGGGCGGCAAGCACAACGACCTCGAAAATGTGGGGTTCACCCGGCGCCACCACACGTTTTTCGAAATGCTCGGGAACTTCAGCTTCGGCGACTACTTCAAAAAAGATGCGATTGCCTTTGGCTGGGAGCTGGTCACCTCGCCCGAGTGGCTTGGGATTTCGAAGGACAAGCTGTACGTAACGATTTTTGAGGGCGACGCCGAAGTGCCGCGGGACGATGAAGCGGAGCGCCTGTGGACGGATGTTGGCGTTCCGAAGGAGCGCATCTTCACCTACGGGCGCAAAGATAACTTCTGGCAGATGGGCGAGACGGGCCCGTGCGGGCCGTGCTCGGAAATTTTTTACGACATGGGCATGGAGGCTGCGGAGACTCCGGGCGTCGACCGGCCGTTTGGCGAAGACGACGCGCGGTACGTCGAGATCTGGAACCTGGTTTTTATGCAATTCGACCGCTCCGCCGAGACGGACGCCAAAGGGAACGTTCTCGGCTACAAGTTAACGCCGCTCCCCAAGCCCTCGATTGATACGGGGATGGGTCTGGAGCGTGTGGCTGCGGTGTTGCAGGGAGTGGTGAGCAATTTCGAGACAGATTTATTTGTGCCGTTGATTGAGCGCGCGGCAGAGTTAATGGGCTCCGGGGTCCGGGCTCCAGGCCCCGACGACCGAGGTGCGGCGAGCTTGCGGATCATTGCAGATCATGCGCGGGCTTCGACGTTTTTGATTAATGATGGCGTCCTTCCTTCGAATGAAGGCCGTGGCTACGTCCTGCGCAAGATCCTGCGGCGAGGGATTCGACACGGACGCCTCCTGGGCCAGGAAAAGCCGTTTATGTTCCAGATGGTCTACGCGGTGCGCGACGATATGCAGGATGCGTATCCGGAGCTGAAGGAGAGCGCGGATCGCATAGCGAAGGTGGTCCGAGCTGAGGAAGAACAGTTTGCTCGGGTGCTGGAGATTGGTGCTGTGCGGCTGGACGAGGCGATCGGCGCGGCAAAGCTGGATGGGAAAGCGGCATTCCATCTTTACGAAACGTACGGACTACCGCTCGATTTTATGGAGGATGCGGCTCGCGATGCCGGGATCGAATTCGATCGCCTTGGATTTGAGGCGGCGCGCGCCGAAGAGCAAGCCCGTGCCCGCGCTTCCTGGAAGGGTGGCAGCCAAAAGTCCGCAAGCCCGGCGTTTCGCGACTTGCCCAAAACGAACTTCGAAGGCTATCGGCAACTGCGCGTCGATGGAGCCGAGGTCCTGGCCATCGTGAAAGACGGCCAGGGTGTTCCCGCGGCCAGCGCCGGCGATGCGGTCGAGATCGTCCTCGACCGAACGAGCTTCTACGCCGATTCAGGCGGCCAGATGGGCGACACCGGCTGGCTCTACTCCGACGATCACAACTCCGTCGTTGCCGATGTGAGCGGTTGCACGAAACCCGTGCAGGGCGTCTTCGCCCATCGCGCGATTCTGCGGCAACCGGTGAAGCTCGGCGACAAAGTCGACACGGTGGTCGATGCGAATTTCCGCAACGCCACGCGGCGCAACCATACGGCGACGCACCTGCTCCACGCGGCGCTGCGCGAAGTGCTGGGCACGCATGTGAAACAGGCTGGATCGCTGGTCGAGCCGAATCGTCTGCGCTTCGATTTTTCGCACTTCGCGGCGATTGCCGACGAGGAACTGCAGAACATCGAGGACATTATTAATCAGCAGACGCTGGGCAACACCCAGGTGGTCACGCTCGAAGATGTTCCCATCGACGTAGCGGTGAACGAATATCACGCGATGGCGCTGTTCGGCGAGAAGTATGGCGAAAAGGTGCGCGTGGTGCGCATCGGCGACTTTTCGACCGAGCTTTGCGGAGGCACGCACACGGGCGCGACCGGCGAGATTGGCGTGGTCAAGCTGCTGGGCGAAGGGTCCGTGTCGTCGGGCGTGCGGCGCGTGGAGGCCGTGACTGGCCTCGGCGCACTGAACGAATTTCGCCGTGATTTTCAAGTCGCGCAGATCGCGTCGCAGCTGGGGCCGGGTGAGATGGCTCCGGCGGACGCGCTGCGGCAGCGCCTCTCCGCCCAGGAAGACGAGCTGAAGAAGCTCCGCCGCGAGCTCGATGAGGCGCGGATGAACTCGGCGGCGTCGCGCGTGTCGGGTGCGACGGATCAGGCCGTCGATGTGGCCGGCGTCAAGGTGCTGGCGCAGCGCGTGGACGGGCTCGACCGTGGACAAATGCGGACGCTGGTCGACAACCTCCGCAACAAACTCGGCTCCGGCGTCGTCGTGATGGGCGGCGCACAGGAAGAAGGCAAAGTCGCGCTGATCGTCGGCGTCACGAAGGACCTCATCGCCAAAATCCAGGCCGGCAAAATCATCGCGCAAATCGCGAAGAGGGTCGGCGGATCGGGCGGCGGCCGCCCGGACATGGCCGAAGCCGGCGGCAAGGATGCAGGCCAACTGGATGCTGCGCTGAAGAGTGCGGCAGAAGTGGTGAAGCAGCTTCTGGCTGCCGGCTCTTAGCTTCCCGCTTCCGGCTTCCCGCTCCGCTATCCTGTTGCGGGTGACGCCATGACCTTTATTCTCGCGCTCGATCAGGGCACGACCAGCTCGCGAGCGATTCTCTTCGACAAGCAGGGGCAAATCGCCGGTGTAGCGCAGCATGAGTTCCCACAGATTTTTCCAGCCGCCGGTTGGGTGGAACACGATCCGCTCGACATTCTCACGTCCCAGCTGAGCGCGGCCGTTGAAGTCCTCGGTAAGGCCGGTGTAGCCCCGCACGACATCGCCGCGCTGGGAATTACGAATCAGCGCGAAACGACCATCGTGTGGGATCGCCAGACCGGCAAGCCGGTGGCGAACGCGATTGTCTGGCAGGATCGGCGGACCGCGCCGATGTGTTCGCGCCTGCGTGATGACGGGGTCGAAGAGACGATCCGACAGAAGACCGGCCTGCTGCTCGATCCTTATTTTTCGGCAACAAAGATTGCGTGGATCCTCGACAACGTCGGCGGCGCCCGTTCCCGCGCAGAACAGGGAAAGCTGGCGTTCGGCACCGTCGACAGCTGGCTCATCTGGAACCTGACCAGCGGCGAGCGCCACGTTACGGATCGGACCAATGCGTCGCGCACGCTGCTCTACAACGTCGTCGAAGATCAGTGGGACGAAGACTTGCTGCGCATCTTCGGGATTCCAGCAAGCATGATGCCCGACGTAGCGTGGTCGAGCGAAGAAGTAGGTCGCGTGACGACGCCGCTGGGGCCGCGTGACGTATCGATCGCCGGGATTGCGGGCGATCAGCAGTCGGCGCTGTTCGGCCAGCTGTGCACCAAGCCGGGCGATGCGAAGTGCACCTATGGAACGGGATGTTTTCTGCTCGAAAACATAGGCGGGACGTTTCGCTTGTCGAGCCAGCGGTTGGTGACCACACTGGCGTGCAGCACGGCGCGCAAGCCGGAATATGCGCTCGAAGGGAGCATCTTTATTGGCGGCGCGGTGGTGCAGTGGCTGCGCGACAAGATGCGGTTCGTCTCCTCCGCGCCGGAGGTGGAAGACCTTGCGGCAAGTGTGGAGGATGCGGGCGGTGTGGTGTTTGTGCCGGCCTTCACCGGGCTGGGCGCGCCGCACTGGGATCCCTATGCGGCGGGGATGATGATCGGCATCGGGCGCGACACGGGGATCGGGCACATTGCGCGCGCGGCGGTTGAAAGCATCGCGTTCCAGGTAGCGGATGTGCTGCGCGCAATGGACGCGGATACCGGGATTCCCTGCCGCGAACTGCGCGTGGATGGCGGAGCGGCGGCGAACGATTTGCTGATGCAGTTTCAGGCAGACCTGCTGGGGATACCGGTTCACCGGCCGGCTTCACTCGAGTCGACGGCGCAGGGCGCGGCGTATCTGGCAGGACTGGCAGTGGGGTTCTGGAACAGCGTGGATGAAATTGCAGAAACGCGCGCAGGCAGAATATTTGAAGCAAAGGGCGAGCGAGCGCAGATGGAGCGGCGTTACGGCAAGTGGCGCGAGGCGGTGGAGCGGGCGAAGGGATGGACTCAGCCGGGCGCGATGTGACGGATATCACCGGCCGGTGCCGTAGTGCGAGGACTATCATGATTCTCCGGGCGGCCCGCTCCCCATCAATGGCGGGTGACGGGAGATCTGCATATGTGTCTGGCGATTCCTGGAAAAGTAGTGGAAATTGTTACGCGTGAAGGGCTGCATATGGCGCGCGTGCAGTTTGGTGGCGTCACACGCGAGGCCTGCCTCGATTATGTGCCGGAGACGCAGGTGGGTGAATACGTGCTGGTGCATGTGGGATTCGCGATCAGCCGCGTGGATGAAGAAGAAGCGCGGCGGACCTACGAAGCGCTGGCGGAGCTGGATCAGCTCGGTGAACTGGAGATCCCCGAGGTCGGCGAGCGAACCGAAGGTGTCTCATGAAGTATCTCGACGAGTATCGCGACGGGGACATCGCAGCGAAGCTCGTGGAGCGCATCAAGCGCGTGCAGACGAAGCCGTGGGTGATCATGGAAGTCTGCGGCGGACAAACGCACTCCATTGTGAAGAACGGGATCGATCACCTGCTGCCGAAAGGAATCGAGCTGGTGCACGGGCCGGGATGCCCGGTATGCGTGACTCCGCTGGAGATGATCGACAAGGCGCACGCAATTGGGCGGCGGCCGGAGGTGATCTTCTGCTCCTTCGGCGATATGCTGCGCGTGCCGGGGTCGGATGGCGATCTGTTCAGCATCAAGTCGCTCGGCGGGGATGTGCGGGTGGTGTATTCGCCGCTCGATTGCCTGAAGATTGCGAAGGCGAATCCTGAGAAGCAGGTCGTGTTCTTCGCGATCGGATTTGAAACGACGGCTCCTGCAAATGCGATGCTGGCGTGGCAGGCCCGGCAGCTGGGGCTCACAAATGTGTCGCTGCTGGTGTCGCACGTTCTGGTGCCGCCTGCAATCGAGGCGATTCTGAGCTCGCCGTTGAATCGCGTGCAGGGCTATCTGGGACCGGGGCATGTGTGTGCCGTGGTTGGGTACAGCGAGTACGAGCCGCTGGCGAAGCGCTTTCATGTGCCGATCGTTGTTACAGGTTTTGAGCCGCTGGACATTCTGGAAGGCGTGCTGATGGTGATCGACCAGCTGGAGCAGGGGAAGGCTGAGGTCGAAAACCAGTATTCGCGCGTGCTGGCGCGGGGCGGCAATCGCCCGGCGCAGGAGCTGATCGCAAAAGTATTTGAGGTGAGCGACCGCAAGTGGCGCGGTGTGGGCATGATTCCACAAAGCGGTTTTCGATTGCGTGACGAATTTCGGGAGCTTGATGCAGAGTACCGCTTCGAGGTGCAGGCCATCGACACGATGGAGCCCGCGGTGTGCATCTCGGGGCAGATTTTGCAGGGAATCAAAAAGCCGCATGATTGCCCGGCGTTTGGGACCGACTGCACGCCGCAGCATCCGCTGGGTGCGACCATGGTTTCGGCGGAAGGCGCGTGCGCGGCCTACTACGCGTACGGGCGGCACTTGAAGAATGCGGATCTGGTGATGCTGGGGAACCAATAACAATGAGCGCGGGCAAGGTGGACGAACGCGAAGAAGCAGCCGCCGCGCTGGGGCCGTTTGGCGTGTGCCCGCTGCCGATTTTCGAGCATCCGCAGATCGTGCTGGGGCATGGCAGCGGAGGCAAGCTCTCCGCCGAGCTGATCGAGAAGGTCTTTGTCAGCCGCTTTCGCAATTCGACGCTGGAGAAGATGGACGACCAGGCGGTGCTGGAAATTGGCGGCACGCGGCTGGCGTTCACGACGGATTCGTTTGTGGTGACACCAATCTTTTTCCCCGGTGGCGACATTGGATCGCTCGCGGTGAACGGCACGGTGAACGACTTGGCGATGGGTGGCGCGAAGCCGCTGTATCTGTCCGCGGCTTTCATTTTGGAAGAAGGATTGCCGGCGACGGAGCTGGAGCGCGTGGTGGATTCGATGGCGACAGCCGCGCAGAGTGCGGGCGTGCAGCTGGTCACGGGCGACACGAAGGTCGTGAATCGCGGCAAGGGCGACAGGGTTTTCATCACGACCACCGGGATTGGCGTGGTCGATCGCGGCACGCGCATGTCGGCGGATCGCGCGCGTCCGGGAGACAAGATTCTCCTCAGCGGATATGTGGGGGATCACGGGATCACGATCTTGTCGCAGCGCGAGGGGCTCGAGTTTGAAAGCGCGCTGGAGAGCGACTGCGCGGCGCTGAACGGATTAGTGGACGCGATGCTCGATGCGGCGGGCGGCGCAGTGGATGGATTTCGCGTGATGCGGGATCCGACACGCGGCGGCGTGGCCACGGTGCTGAACGAGATTGCCGGGCGGTCGCGCGTCGGCATGATCCTGCGCGAGAACGAGATTCCAGTGCGCGATTCCGTGCGCGGGGCCTGCGAGATGCTGGGGCTCGATCCCCTGTACGTGGCCAATGAAGGAAAACTCGTGGCTATCGTCGCGCCGGAGATTGCCGAACCCATGCTAGCGGCGATGAAAGCACATCCGCTGGGCGCCGAAAGCACCGTGATTGGCGAAGTGATCGAGCAGCCCGCAGGAATGGTGCTGATGAAGACGGGTGTGGGCGGCACGCGAGTGGTGGATGTGATGTTTGGTGAACAGCTGCCGCGGATTTGCTGATTACTGTGTGGTCCTCGGTTAGTCGGCTGGCCAGGTTTCCGAAGTAAAAGTGGAAGCGGGCAGACCAGCGGCGTTGAACAGATTGTTGGTCACGACGCCCATCCAGCCATATCGAACATACATCGGGTGAGGTATTGCGGAGGCGGAGACGATAACCGTCTCGCCGTCGATACGGGCTTGTGCCGGGACGAAGTGGTGGTCTTCGCCGGCAACTTCGAAAGCATCGATGGGCTGGTCGTGCGCGGTGAGTCCGTGGGCGTGATCGAACCAGGCTCGCAGCGAGGTTGTGCCATCGGGCTGAAGTTCCGCGGTGGCCTGGCGGAAGAGCGGCGACGCGAAGGCGATGTCTTCACCGTAGGTAATGTGGCGGGCGGCGAGGGCGAGGCGATGGCCGACGGTCTGCTTATCAGGCGGATGGACATTGTGGGGCGAGCCGATGTCGAGAGTGACGGCCATCCCGGTGTTGGTGAGCCCAAGGGTACGGCGCTGCGCGTCGCGGACTCTGCCCCAGTCTTCGGCGGGCGAATCGAAGCTGGAAATCTGAACGAAGAAGAAAGGCAGATTGCCCTGGGAGAACTGCATGCGCCAGTCGCGAATGAGCGCGGTAAAGAGGGCACCGTAATAGGGGGCGCGGTCATGCGCGGAGTTGGTTTCTCCCTGATACCAGATGAACCCACGAAGAGACATCGGCACGAAGGGAGCGACCATGCCGTTGTAGAGGCCGGCAGGCGACCAGGAGGTTTCGTCGGGGTGCCAATGCCCTTGAACGGGCTTGCCGGCGGCGCGGGCCGCATCGTCCTGGATTTTTTCCGCCGCCATCGTCTCTTTGAGATTGATCTGTTCGTCGGCGAAATGGGCGCGGGCGGCGAAGGCGGGCAGCAGATCGGGGTGGGTGCCGAGCGTATCCATGGAAACCCAGGAGTCGGCAGGTGTGCCACCCCAGGTGGAGTCGATGAGGCCGACGGGGACGTTTTCTTTGGCGGCGATTTCGCGGCCGAAGAAATACGCAACGGCGGAAAAGTTGGCGGCGGTTTCGGGAGTGCAGAGCGTCCAGGTGTCAGGGAGGTCGTTCAGCGGATAGGCCGAGCCCTTTTTATCGACGACGAGAAGGCGAAGTTTTGGATTGGTAGCGGCAGCGATCTCCTGGTCGCCGTCTTTGAGGACGGCGTTGCCGGGGAAGCCCCGCATGGGCATCTCCATGTTGGACTGGCCGGAAGCAAACCACACATCGCCAATGAGGAGATCGGAGAGGGTAAGGTCGGGGCCATCGCCGGAGATGGTGAGGGTGTACGGGCCGCCGGCAGACTCGGGAGCGAACCAGAGGCTGAAAGCGCCCGTCGCGTCGGCTACGGCCGGGACGGCTTGAGCGTGCAGTTTTGCGCTGAGGTGGACACCGGGACTGGCCCATCCCCAGATGTGAATGGGGCGGTCTCGCTGGAGGACGGCGTGATCGCTGAACAGGTGCGGGAGCCGGACATCAGCGTGCAGCGGGGAAAAGGAGGGCAGGAGACAGGAGAGAAGAATAAACGCGAAGCGAGATTTCACGGCTACCCCGGGCGCGAACAATCGAATGCGCAGAAACAGAAATTTTTTGCGTATCGAGTGTACAGCGTGCCGGGAAACTCACCGAGAAGAAGGCGCGAGACTACGGTCCAAGGAACTTGTAAGTAACTCCGAGACTGAAGCCGTTGGGCGTCAGGCCATCAGCGTGCTGTACGAGGACTCCGTTGCTGTTGTACGTTGGCGGCCCGGCGAACGACGGCCAGACCTGGTATTCATAATCGCCGCGAATAGCGATCCTGTGAGTCAGCCGGAACTGCACGGTTCCTCCCGGAACGTAGGTAAAGTAGCTGCCTTTCAGGCTGCCTGCAGCGGGGTAACCAGGGGTGGTGATGAGGCCGGCTCCCACGAGCAATTTAACCCAGCCGTCGAGGCGGCCGTAACGGGCAACTCTGTACCGACCGCCGCCTAAGTAGTTGGATTCAATCTGCCCACCAGTTCCATTCCAGTGCAGCCAGCGCGCCTCGCCCTCGACGCCCCATTTGGGTTTCACGTTCATGTCAAAAAACGCGGCAGGGCCGACCAGCTGGCTCTTGCAGCCGAAGGGCGTATTGCTGGAGCAGGCGAAGTCGGGATTGAAGGATGAGATCTCGCCGCCAGCCCAAAGAGTGGCGGTTCCACCGACTGTGGCGGGCGAAGCCTGAGCCAAAACAGCCGGGGGTACGAAAAGCAGGATAAAAATTCCAGCCCATTTAAACAAGCGTGAGCTCTCCTCGATGGTAGACAGCACCTGGGTTTACTGCGTAGTTAAGAGCGCAATTCTGCCGCAAAGGATGTTTGGGCGCCGGAATGTTCCTGATTCATCGCCCGGGAGGCAGCGCTTAAGCTGGCCCTCGGACCGGAAGGTGAATGCCTTGTGGGACTTCAGGGCAAATAATTTTTGCGAGCCAGTGAACGGCAGAGGGCAGCATTCTGCAAATGGAGCCGACGACCGGACTTGAACCGGTGACCTGCCGATTACGAATCGGCTGCTCTACCAACTGAGCTACGTCGGCTTAAGGACGCCCTGCCACGAGGATCGGCACGGTGGGCAGTAATCCAACTTCAATTTTATCGTTCCAGTTGGAGAGCGTAAAGCGTGGTGCGATCGATATTCCCACCGATATACTGCTGCGGATGCAGAGCGATCCAGGAGCGGAGTGGCAGAGGCTGACGCGTCTCTATGGAGAGAAGAGCGATGAAGAGGTACTCGAGCTGGCAGAGGACTGTGGGAATTTGACGGAGACAGCGCAGCAGGTGCTGCGCGATGAGATGAAGAAGCGGCGACTGGCGGAGCCGCAACGACCGAGTACGAATGCGGAGCCCGACCACAGGCCGATTTTCGGACGATGGAAACAGGCGGTCGCAGAGCAGAACCGCGAGTTCGAGAAGCCCGCAGAGGAATCTGGAGAGGGCAATGAAGAGCATCCTGTCGAATACACGTGGAAGACGATGCTGTGTGAGTGCGCGGATCGTGAAGAAGCATGGCAGGTTGCGGAGGTGTTGCGACGAGCGCGCATCGAAAGCTGGGTCGAGGGACCCCACTCCCAGAACTCGCTGGACGTGAGAAAGCTTTGCGTGATGGTGGCGGCGGATCAGTTGGACGAAGCGCGCGCAATCATCGCGCGGCCGATCCCGCAGGAGGTCATCGATCAATCGAAGGTGAAAGTGGAAGATTTTGTCCCGCCGAGATGCCCGAGGTGTGGCACACCGGACCCGGTGTTGGAGAGTATTGAGCCGGAGAACAGGTGGTTTTGCGAAAATTGCGGAGCGGAATGGAGCGATTCGACGGGAGCGACGGGAGCGACGGGAAGCGCGGAAACGCCAGCGGGAAAAGCGGATCCTGAATAAGAAAAGGCCGCCCGGCAACAGGGCAGCCTTTCCTTTTGGGAGAATAGTTCCAACGGAGGCAAGCCATCAGAACTTTCTGGCGCAATAGTATGGGCGGCCAGAAAGGGTGTCAAGACCAATTCCAGGCGTGTTGCAACCTACTGAAAAATAATGATTTGTTCGAATCAACGCCTCAGGCCCAGCTTCGCCTGATGTTCGCCAAGCCCGAACTTGATTGCTGCTTAATCCCTTTTGATTCTGGTGAATAGGCGCAAATGGCGCGGGTTTTAAGCGGCCGAAGGACCCGAAATGACTACGATTTTGGCAGTATTCCTCTGATCACTAACTGAGGTGGAGGGAGATGAATTCCTCCTCGGAGACAGTGGATACGGGTTTCCCGAGCAGCTTGCGGACGATCGCGCGGCCGCCGCCAAGAAAAATTCCAAGAAGCAACGCAGCGCTGAAGAGAACAACAACGAGCATCGTGATCCCCATCAGCAGGCGGTAGAGCTTCGCTCCTTCGGGCACGTACCCCTCGGGATGATTGATGGTGACGTAGTCGTTGAAGTGCACCGCGGCCAGAAGCTGCTGCGCTTTTTGCGAAGAGGCGCTGCCGCTGACGATGGCGACCAGAGGTCCGGAGCGCCGCGTGAAAAAGCCCGAAGATTTTGCCAGCGCGTCGAGCGTTTTGAGATGAGCGCCGGCAATCTGCGGCGTGGGATAGAGAAGCAGCGTGAGCGTGTCCTGCGACCCGTACTGCGCGGTGATGACTTCGGTGTCCTGGCTGAAGTCGATGGCCGCGGCGGGGAGCTGTCCGCCGTTGCGCGCGTAGGCAGCAGGGCCGATGGCGTACTTCACCGTGGACGCATCCAGCTGCGCGGCGGGCAGATAATGCGGCAGGCTCGGCGGGATACCGGCGGCACCGCCCACCTGCGGGATCGCGGCGGCGAGTGCAGCGAGCGCGGATTTTTCGTCGGCGGAAGGATGCGCAAAGGTGGCGTCGACGACGGTCGTTCCCGTCCAGAAGAGGTAGTGGTCGGCGGAAGCGGATGCGTCGTGGCCAATAGCCACCGTGTGCATGCCGGGTTCGCGGAAGAATGTGAAAGCGCCGAAGGCTCCGGTGGCATCGGCGAAGTACCACGCGCGGACAGAAAGGTGTTGCGTGCCGGAGATATAGGTCGCCGTCGCGGACTGTTTCAAACCGTATTCCTGGAGGACGGCGGCGTCGGCAGCGTTGGGCGTGCTGGGCGGCGCCGCGGACTGGGAAAAGCCAGCGAACGATTGCGGCAAAACGTTGACAAGAGGCGGCTCAAGCGCGGCGATCGAGAGCGCGGAAGTAAGGAGGATCGGGACGACGAGGATTTTGGCGAGGGACATAGGAGTTGGGGCAGGGGCCGCGCTTCTCTGATGATAGTTGGACTGACACCGCTCCCGGAAGAAAGGTTTCTGCGGGGAGTGTTTCTGCTATTCGGTGCTGGAAGGCCGCGATGTGGCCTGGGCGACGCGGATTCCGTTGAGGCTGGAGACGTAACGGGAGACGCCGCGATAGAGCGCCTCGGCGATGCGCTGGCGATATTGGGGCTGGTGGAGCTCATCGGCATCGTCGGGATTCGTGAGGAAGGAAATTTCGGCAAGGATCGAAGGCATGTTGGCGCCGATCAGGACGACGAAGGGAGCCTTTTTTACGCCGCGATCTTTAAGGCCGGGATTGCCCTGGTCGAGGCCAGCGTAAAGGCTGGAGTCGACGTCGTCGGCAAAGGCTCGCGATTCGTTGATTTTGTCCTGGAGGGCGATCTTCTTTACCAGGTCGGAGAGCTGGTGGATGGATTCGTCGGAAGAAGCATTTTCGCGAGCAGCGACTTCGAGAGCATCGGCGGAAGAAGTGAAGTTGAGGTAGTAGACTTCGACCCCGCGAGCGCTTGCGTCGGGGCTGGAGTTTGCGTGAACGGAGATGAAGAGGTCGGCCTGCGCCTGATTGGCGATGGCGGTACGGGTTTCAAGCGGGATAAAAGTATCGTCGCTGCGCGTGTAGATGACGTCGGCGCCGAGACGCTGTTTCAGGAGGCGGCCGAGGCGGAGAGCAACGTCGAGGACGACGTCTTTTTCCTGAAGTCCCCCGGGGCCGAGGGTGCCAGAGTCGTGTCCGCCGTGCCCGGCGTCAATCACGATGCGATTGATCTTGAGTCCGAGGGCGCGAACCATGGAATTAGGCGTGTGCTGCGAGGTGGGCGCCGGTTCAGGAGCGGAGATGCCGGGCGCACCGGCTTCCGCGGGGGGAACGTCGTCGTTCGAGCGTGTCGTGGGCCGCGGGTTGCGCGTGGACCGCGGTGGCTGCGTTGGTTGCCTCGATGGGGTGAATCCTGGAACAGAGGCAACGACGGGAGCCGTCGTGGGATGGCGAGTGGCGCGGACCTGCGTAGGTTGACGGCTGAGTTTCGGAACGTCGGTGAGCGCTGAACCGCTGTCAGAATCCTGAGGTGTAGTTACGGGTGGACTGGATCGCGTCGGGGGCGAAGGTCGCGCGAAGGTTGGAGGAGTGACAGCTGGCGGTAACGCGGCGGTGGCGATTTGCTGTGGTGGCGGGATTGGTCGCTTGCTGCCATGCACGTCGATGACGAGGCGCGGCGGATTCTGCAGGAAGAAGGCGGAGTAGTCGCTGAGGCTCGATACATCGAGCACGATGCGCGTGGTGTTGGTGGAGGTTTGGGCGGCGCGGATGCGGGTGAGGAACCCATCGTCGGTGACTTCGACGGCTCGGCCGGAGAGTTCGGGGGAAAGACGGGTTCCGGAAAGGTCGAAGAAGATGCGATCGGGATTGGAGACGCGGGCGGCCTGGTAGCGAACTTCCTGCTGGAGGTCGATGGCGACGCGGGTGTAGTCGGGCGTAGACCAGTGGCGAATACCAGTGATGAGAGGCAATCGGCTGCGGCGCGGAGGCGGAGGCGCGTTCATGGTGCGGGCGTCTATGTTGCCGGCCGCCGGCTCGAGCGCGGGTGCTGCAGAGCCATCGGTTGCAGGTGGGATGTTGCTCTCGTCGATGGTGGGATACGTGGTACGGGTTGGTTCTGCTGCGGCGGCTCGCGTTGGCGGCTGCGACACGGGAAGTGGAGAGGAGGCTCGGCGCGCGGTAGAGCGCGAGGATCGCGGCGGAGGTTGCGAGCGGGCGGCCGCGAGTTCGTCGCGGTGAATATTCTTTAACTCGACGCGCGCCTCCATACCCAGAGCATTTTGCGGATAGAGGTGAAGGAAGTTCTGATAGGTCGCCTTTGCCTGTTGTGGATCAGCGAGGTCGCGCTGATAGATTTCAGCTTCGGTGAGGAGGGCGCTGAAGCGGTACCGGCTGCCAGGATACTGGCGGCGAAGAAACTCATATTGGCCGATGGCATCGTGGAGGGCTTTCTCATCCTGGAAGACGCGGCCTTCCTCGGCGAGGAGATCGGCAACGGCCGCGATCGAGGCGTCGGCTTTAGGTGACGCGGGATCGCTGTGGTAGATGCCGCGATAGGCGGCGAGGACACGGTCGTATTGGAGGCGGGTACGTTGCTGTTCGGGGCGCCCCTCAAGGGCTTCGCGGAGGCGTTCGGCGTGAGCAAAGGCGGAAGAGCGGGCACCGGAATATTGAGCGGCGGCGAATGTCGCGGGTGTAAGCCTCCACGGGCAAAGCAGGACGAAAGCCAGGACGCAGGCAAGCACCGCAGTCGGCCGGGGGGGCGGCGGGTGGGGGGCCAGAATCGTGGATCGGACAGCACGCTGCATAGACGGCCGCGTCGGGCGAGTGTCTGCTTCCGAGCGCGGGAGCCGTTCGTTAACCCCGCAGTAGACACTCCTGATTATAGGTGCGGCCGGACGACTGGGGACGGGGCCGCACCATGCCGGATGCTGATCGGAACCCGTATCGCCAAGCCGGGTTGCGGGGGACTACGCATCCAGCGGGACCGCTTGGCGCACCAGTCGTGCGGCGGACACATGACAATGCCTCTCAAGCGAGCCTGACTGAGTAAGCTGTGATCCAGGCGAACTGCGAGGTGAATGGGTTATCTTGCGCTCGCGCGGGTCTATCTGAAACACTGGCCGTGCTTTCCTATGGTTCGCCACTACCTTGTAAAAGGCCGCGTGCAGGGCGTGGGGTTCCGCTGGTTTGTGCACCGCGAAGCCGCCGCGCTGGAATTGGTGGGGTGGGTGCGCAACACCGAGGATGGGCACGTGGAAGTGGTAGCCTCTGGCGACGCAGAGACGCTGGCGGAGATGGAACAGGCGCTGCGCAAAGGATCACGAGGCAGCCGCGTGGACGCGGTGATCAGCCACGAGCTCGACGACAAGGAAGGCGAGGGCCTCGGCCCGTTTCGGATTGAAGGAGCCTGGTAAAGAGATTATGACCCCATGTGCCACCGATTGTGAGCCCCTGAAGGCGCTGGTCCGGACGGTTCCGGATTTTCCCAAGCCAGGCATTTTGTTCTACGACATTACGACGTTGCTGAAGGACCCGAAGGGGTTCGCAACGCTGATCGACGCGCTGGCACAGTACTACATCGACAAGGAAATCGACCTGGTGCTGGGGATCGAGGCGCGTGGGTTTATTTTTGGTCCTGCGTTGGCGTATCGGTTGAATGCGGGGTTTGTGCCCGTGCGGAAGCCGAAAAAGCTTCCCGGGCCAACGGCGCGCGTCACCTACGACCTCGAATATGGGTCGGACTCGCTGGAGATTCACGTGGATGCGATCGAGCCGGGACAGCGCGTCGTACTGGTGGACGATTTGCTCGCCACCGGCGGCACGATGGAGGCGACCATCAAGCTGGTGCGGCAGCTGGGCGGGGAGATTGCGGGTCTGGGATTCGCGATTGAGCTGGATTTCCTGAAGGGGCGGGATCGCTTCAAGGAATACGACGTATACAGTCTGCTGCATTACGACGAATAAGTACGAGCGTTCAGCGTCCAGCAGAACCCGATGATCCAGAAGCTGGGTAGTCTCCTATCCCACAATTCTTGAACACGCGGCACGCTTTCGTCTGCGGCGCACGGACAGTGCAGCGCTTATACTGCGTTTTGCTTTTATGTGGAGGCATTCGATGCGGCGGAGAGAATTCTGTAAGTTGGCGGCGGCTGCGGCGGCAGGGACGGCGGTGAGCGGGTCGGCCGGGAGTGAAGCGCACGCGGCTGAGGCGGCGATTGCGGCGCAGGAACTTCCGCCCGAAACGAAAGCGCCACAAGCCAGCGTGGCCGATGCCGCCGGCTTTGGCGCCATCACCCAGACCTACGCGCAGTATTGCAACACGCCTGCGAGCGAGCGCGTGTTCTACGCGCTTGAGGGTGGGAAGATCGTCAGCGAAAAACTGAATGAAGCGGACTGGAAGCCGACCGATTGGGGAGAGCCGCCCGAGCTGCCGATACCGGGCGGGTCATGGGATGGGGTGCCGCTGATATCTCCGCTGCCGAACCTGGCGGGAGAAGGTCCATTCAAGCCGACATGGGAATCGCTGCTGGAGTACGAAGTGCCGGAGTGGTATCGCGACGCGAAGTTCGGGATCTGGGCGCACTGGAGTCCGCAATGCGTGCCGGAGGCGGGCGACTGGTACGGACGGCAGATGTATATCGAGGGGCATCGGCAAAACAAATATCAGCTGGAACACTATGGGCCGCCGTCGCGATTCGGATTTAAAGACCTGTGCGCGCAGTGGACGCTGCTGAACTGGCAGCCGGAGGAACTGATCGCGCGCTACAAGAAGGCCGGCGCAAAGATTTTTGTCACGCTGGCCAACCATCACGATGGGATGGATGCGTGGAGTTCGCGGCACCATCTATGGAATTCAGTGAATGTGGGGCCGCATCGCGATGTGGTGGGTACCTGGGCGAAGGCGGCACGAGACGCCGGGTTGCGACTGGGCGTGACGGTGCATCAGGCGCGGAACTGGTGGTGGTTCCAGACAGCGCACGGGGCGGACAAGAGTGGTCCGCAGGCGGGCGTGCCATATGACGGCGTTAAGACGCTGGTTGACGGTAAGGGGCAATGGTGGGAGGGGTACGATCCGCAGCAGATCTATGGACCAAAGCATCCGTTCAATGCGTTGCCGGATGCATCGTTCGTGAAGAATTTTTATGACCGGACGAAGGACCTGATCGATCAGCACGATCCTGACCTGCTGTACTTCGACAATCCGCGCTTCCCGATGGGATGGGCGGGAATGAATCTGGGCGCCTACTACTACAACCGCAGCCAACGGGCGCACGGCGGCAAGGTCGATGGCGTCCTCACTATCAAAGAGGTGCCGGAGCCCTGGGTGAAGGCGGCCGTGGTGGACTGGGAGCGCGGGCTCACGAACAAGATCATGGAGCACGCGTGGCAGTCGGAGACGTGTTTGGGCGACTGGCATTACGATCGCGCGCTCTACGACAAGCCAGGCGAGTATGGCGGGTATCTACCGCCGCGCGATGTCATTCACTGGATGATCGACACGGTGAGCAAGAACGGCACGTTCATCCTGAATGTACCGGGGAAGCCGGACGGCACGATCGACAGCAAGGAGATGGCGATTGTCGATCGAATCACGGACTGGATGAGCGTGAACGGCGAAGCGATTTACGAGACGCGTCCGTGGAAGCTGTTCGGCGAGGGGCCGAATGCGATCAAGGCTGGCTCGTTTCAGGGAAACAGCATCAGCCAGCTGGGCGAGAAGGATATTCGGTTCACGCGCAGCAAGGATGGCAAAACGGTCTATGCGATTGCTTTGGGATGGCCGGCGGTTGAGTTTGTAATTGCTTCGCTGGGAACGGCGAGCACGACCCAGCCCGGCAAAGTGGAGCGGGTGGAGTTGCTGGGGACAGGCGAGAAACTCAAGTGGCGGCAAACAGCCGATGGATTGCGCGTGACGCTGCCCACAGGGTACAAGCCGGCGGTGGATTATGCCGCCGCACTGAAAATCGCTGTTACCTCGTAGCCCGTGATTCGCAGTTGATAGCTTTTCCATGGTACGAACCGGCTCGGCGCGGTGGGCGCTCTATGGCGTTTGCCCGGCGAGGACTTTGGCAATGAAGCGCGCGATGGCCTCGCCAACCTCCTTGGGCGACTCCTCCTGAACGAAATGCGCGCCCTTGACCTGGACGATTTGCTGGTTGGGCCAGGCGCGGCAAAATTCACGCTGCGCGCCGATGAGAAACCCTGCGGGATCCGCATCGATGAAAAGTTTGGGAATGTTCGATGTCTGGAACCAGCGAGCGTAGGCATCGACGATCTCCGTCACATCGGTGGGACTGCCTTCGATTGGCAGTTCGCGCGTCCATGCCAGCATGGGCATGCGGGAAAGGCCAGGATTTCTGTAGTGACGGCGGTAAACCTCGATGGCCTCGGTAGAGATATTGCGGAGGGGGAGCAGGTACTCAATGAAGAGATTTTTTTCGAGGATGAGGTCTTCACCCTCGGCGGTACGCTGACGCTGAAAGAAGACGCGCGTGGCTTGTGGCCATTCGTCCCACGAATAGAAGGGCCGAACGATGCCTTCCATATAGACGATGGCTTTGACACGCTCCGGATGGCGATGAGCCCAGTGAAAGCCGAGCGCCGATCCCCAGTCGTGAACGACGAGGATGACATTGTCGGTGATCGCCATGGCATCGAACCAGGCGTCGAGATAGCGCTGATGATCGACAAAGCGATAGGATCCGTTGGGCGCGGGTCCGGAATTGCCCATGCCGACGTAGTCGGGGGCGAGTCATCGGCCAAAGGGCAGGGCATAGGGGATGATGTTTCTCCACAAATAAGAAGGCGTGGGATTGCCATGCAGGAAGACAATGGGGTCGCCCTCGCCGACGTCGACATAAGCCATGTTGGTATCGAGTATCGACACACGTTTGCGATAGGAGAGTTCTTCGGTGGAGATGGGGGGATGCGTTGCGCTGAACTCCGTCATAAATATTTGGATGCTTCGACCATTTCGATGGTGCAGGCGTCCGGCACAGCAAGGAGCCATGATGACAAAAGGCGACAATCCATCGCTCAGGCAGGTTTCGGCAATTTGTCTGGCGTTGCCGAAGGCGGAGCGCGCCGATCACGGATCGCACGCAACGTTCACGGTGCGCAAGAAAACGTTCGCATATTTTCTGAACGATCATCATGGGGACGGGATCGTGTCGGTGTGTGCGCGCTCGTTTCCCGGGGAGAACAAGAAGCTCACCGAGTCTCATCCGAAAAAGTTTTATTTGCCCGCGTACATCGGGCCGCGAGGATGGGTGGGCCTTCGGCTCGATCGAGGCAAGGTGGACTGGGATGAGGTGCGGGACCTGGTGACGGCTAGTTATTTGCAGGTGGCTCCGAATAGACTCGCCGCTGTGGTGGAGGCTGGGATCGAATAGACCGGCAAAAGGACGGTCGCGCACCTCTGTCAATCCTAAAGTGTAAGCCCTTAAAGGTAAGGGGTTTCCCCATTCTTTGAAGTCACAACAACGGCCCGCTTTCGATTTTGCTTGACTCTATTGCAGATTGCGATACAGTAATTGCGATCTGCAATAACGACTATGAAGCTCGGAGAAAAATTCAAATACCTGCGCGAGGCCGAAGGCGAGCTTCGGGGCCTCGGCCGCGCGATCTCGCAACAGGAAATGGTGCGGGCGCTCAAGGCGGAGACCGGGAAGGCGCTGAGCCAGAGTTATCTGTCGCAGATCGAGAGCGGCACGCGCCCGCACCTGACCAACACGACGCGGCAGGTGCTGGCGAAATTCTTCAAAGTGCATCCTGGGTATCTCGTGGATGACCCGGAGGGCTACCACGCGGAGCTGATGAGCGACGCGCGCGGCCTTGAAGACAAGCTGGACCTGTGGCTGGTCAGCGGGGCGGAGCGGTTCCGGCGCGATCCGGAAGTGCGACAGGCTCTGCTGGCGTTGGCGCGGCATGCGGATTCGCGGCGGTGTTTGCTGCTGTTAGAGGCAGTGATCGATACGCCGGGGTTGGTGGATCGGTTGTTTGAAGTGCTGGGTTCTGGGGCAAGCCCACTCAAGCCAGGGGAGGGCTTGAATGGGGCACCTGGGTCCGGTCGGGATGGCAGGGGAAAGAAGGCCAGGCGATGACGACGTTTTATTTGATTTGTTTCACGTTGGGACTTTCGTTGACGGTTTTGTCGGCACTGGGAGCGTTTACCCACATCCATTTCGGACATCTGCATCTGCATCCGGGCCATGGTGCAGGGCACGGGCATGTGCATGTCCCCAATGTGCGCGGAGCGGTTACAAAATCGAGCGTCAGCCCGGTGAACGGCTTCACGCTGGCGGCGTTTCTGTGCTGGTTCGGGGGATGCGGGTATCTGCTCGAGCGCGCCGGCAGCTTCGGGATGTTTGTGATTCTGGCATTGGCAACAGTAACCGGCGTGGCGGGCGGAGCAATTTTGTTCTGGTTTCTGGTGAAGGTGCTGTTGCCGCACGAGCATGAGCTGACCGCGGCGGAGACGGACGTTGTTGGCGTTCTGGGCCTGGTGACGGGACCGGTTCGCGAAGGGGGAGTTGGAGAGATTCAGTTTTCGCAGAACGGCAGCCGCCGTTTTGCACCCGCGCGCAGTGAAGCAGGCGTAGCGCTTGCACGCGGAACCGAAGTGGTGGTGATGCGCTATGAACAAGGCACCGCATACGTGCGCCCGTGGGATGAGTTATCGGGCGAAGTGAGCGAGGCCTCCGGCAGTGTTTCCTCCGCAGCTGCCGGAAACCACAACCCAAAGATGTAACGGTCCCGATGGAAAGGATCGGGCGTTATGACGAACACAGTGATTGTGATTGTTGGATTGAGTCTGCTGGCCTTCATCATTTTGATGGGGATGCTGGCCAGGATGTTTCGCAAGGCAGGGCCGAACGAGGCGCTGATCGTGTTTGGATTCCGCGGTCCCCGAGTGATCAAGGGCCACGGGACCATCATTTTCCCGATGGTCGAGAGCTGCCGCGAGCTGTCGCTCGAACTGATGTCGTTTGACGTGGCTCCGCAGCAGGACCTCTACACCAAGCAAGGCGTCGCCGTGACGGTGGAAGCCGTTGCGCAAATCAAAGTGCGCAGCGATCAGGAGTCGATCCTGACCGCGGCGGAGCAGTTTTTGACGAAGACGCCGCCGCAGCGGGAGGGCCTGATCCGGCTGGTGATGGAAGGCCACCTGCGCGGCATCATCGGGCAGCTCACGGTGGAGCAAATCGTGAAAGAACCCGAAATGGTCGCCGACAGAATGCGTGGCACGTGCGCCGATGACATGAGCAAGATGGGGCTCGAGGTCGTGTCCTTCACCATCAAGGAAGTGCGCGACAAGAACGAGTACATCCTGAACATGGGGCGCCCCGATGTCGTGCGGATGCGGCGCGATGCGGATATTGCAGCGGCTGAGGCAGAGCGCGACACAGCGATCCGGCGGGCGAATGCGACGCGGGAGGCGGCGGTAGCGAAAGCAGCGGCGGATCAGGAGCGCGTGCTGGCGGAGACGCAGTCGCTGGCCAAACAGGCAGCGGCACAGCGCGACCTGGATATTTCGAAAGCGCAGTTTGCCGAACAAAGCCGCAAGCAGCAAGCTTCTGCGGACAAGGCGTACGAGCTGCAAACCAACATCACCCAGCAGCAGGTGGTGGCGGAGCAGGTGAAGGTGCAGCAGATCGAGAAAGAGCAGCAAATCAAGGTGCAGGAGGCAGAAATTCTGCGCCATGAGAAGGAGCTCATTGCGACGGTGCTCAAGGAGGCCGAGGTCAATCGGCAGCGGGTTGAAGTCCTGGCCGCTGCGGAGAAGACGAGGTTGACGATGGAAGCCGAGGGCCGTGCGTCCGCCATCAGGACGCAGGGTGAAGCCGAAGCCTCGATCATCTTCCAGAAAGGTGAGGCGGAAGCGAAGGCGATGAACGTGAAGGCTGAGGCTTATCAGGAGTGGAGCCAGGCTGCGGTCGTCGACCGCCTGATTTCGAACCTGCCGGATGTGGTGCGCGCGATGTCGGAGCCGTTGTCGAAGGTGGATCGGATTACGGTTATTTCAACTGGCGGCGATGCTGCCGGGACGAACAAGATCACCGGAGACATGGCGAAGATCGCGGCGCAGGTGCCGGCACTGTTTGAAGCGCTCTCCGGGATGGATCTGCGCGAGCTGATGTCGAACATCTCGAGCATGCGGCCTCGCGGAAACGGCAACGGAGCGGCAGCGACGGGGCCCATCGTCGAAGGCAAGTAACTGGAACTAAAAAAACAGCGGCGGAGTGCCGGAAGGCTCCGCCGCCCATTTTCCTGAAGGAGGGAAATGTTATGGCACTTCTCGAACGCGTAAGCACATTGCTTCGGGCGAATTTGAACGATCTGATCGATAAGGCCGAAGATCCGGAGAAGCTGCTGAAACAGCTTGTCCTCGATATGGAGAATCAACTGATGCAGGTAAAGACCCAGGTGGCGATTGCGCTGGCGGATGAACATCTGCTGGAGAAGAAGCGGAAGGAGCACGAAGACGGTGAGACGGAGTGGAAGCGCAAGGCACAACTGGCGGTGCGCAAGGCGGACGATGGGCTGGCGCGCGCGGCGCTGGAGCGCTCGCTGAGTGCTAAGGGAATGGCGGCAGGTTTTGCGCAGCAGCTCGAGGATCAGAAAACGGAAGTGGAGACGCTGAAGAATGCTTTGCGGAATTTGCAGCAGAAGCTGGCGGAAACGCGCAGCCGCACGGAACTGATGATTGCGGAGAGCCGGCGCGCTCGCGTGGTGGGTCGGGCGCAGCAGGCGCGGGAGGTGATAGCGAAGAAGGAAGGCGACTCGAGCATAACGCGGATGAAGACGCGGATTGCCGGCGCCGAAGCGCGGAATGCGGCTTCGCGCGAGCTGATGGATGGCGATTCGGTCGAGGACAGATTCGCGAAGCTCGAAAGGGAGGAGCAGATCGATGCGCTGCTGCAGAACCTGAAGGAGCAGCATGGGGCAGCTGGTGGTCAATAGCCCGTAAACGGAAGCCTCGCCCGGTGCTTCGAATCTCACATCTTGCAGCAAGTCTGGGCTCGCGCCAGACGCAGAGGTTAAGCGGCGGCGCGGGCCTTTTCCTGCTCCCACATCCAGCGGGCATAGTCCTCGCTGACGGCGCCGAGCAGGTAGAGACTGTTGTGGGTCTCCACGAGACGGTTGCCAAGGTCGATACTGAGGATGGCGGAAGTGTAGATGGAGCCGTTGCGGAGGTTGGTATGGCCCATTACGTCGCCGGTGAGGCGGGCACCCTGCTCGAGTTTGCGATAGCCCCGAAGAAGCACGCTGCTGACGACGGACCAATTCTCGATTCTGACGATCGGCTTGTCCATGGTTTCGTGACCTGACGTTTGCCGCCACCGGTCGCGTTCGACTGTTCAAGCCCGTGGCTGGTTCTCAACGAGAGAAAATATTGCAATTCAAGGGCCACTCATAACCTCCGAGTCAACAGTGGCATGGCCTGGCGTATGGGTGCAGGACAGGTAGTTTTTACTCTGGGCCTGGCGCAATTTGTTGCCCAGGGTATAAGGCACTAAGCGGAGTACTGGCGTCACAGGCGGGGCGGAAGTCGCGAGGTGGGGGACCTGAGCCGCCTCTCAGCGGACGGTTTTATATACTTGCGCACATGCTCTCACAGCGTGTTCGATTCGCACTCTCCGCCTCTGGTGTGTTTAGTCTCCTTCTGGCCGGTCACAGCGCGGCTGCACAGGCCACAACGGCTCCCACAACACAGCCTGGGCAGCACGCCATAACGCTTGATGACCTGTTTCGGTTTCACGACGTGGCTGGTCCGGTTATCTCACCGGATGGACACTGGGTGGCCTACACCGTTTCGACCGTCGAGCCGACAGCCGATAAGAGGGTCACGGATCTATGGATGGTTTCGTGGGACGGCAAGCAGGACATTCGCCTGACGTGGGCGGGCGATGTGGATGAGGAGTCCGACGATCTGACATCGTCGGGCGCGCCGCGATGGAGTCCGGACGGTGAGTATTTGTCATTCACAGCGAACCGCCCTGGGAAGGGGAAGGGTTCGCAGGTATGGGTGCTGGATCGGCGGGGCGGCGAGGCGCACCAGTTGACGGATGTGAAGGGACATCTCTCGGCATACGCCTGGGCGCCGGATGCGAAGAGGGTGTTGCTTTCCATTACGCCGGATGATGAGGCAGAGGCGGCGGAAAAGGCGAAGGGCGGCGACAAGGAAAAGGAGAAGCCGAAGCCAATCGTGCTGGACCGTTACCACTTCAAGGAGGACGTGGAAGGTTTTCTGAAGAACAACGAGCACACACAGCTGTTTTTGTGGGACGTTGCGACGCACAAGCTCGAGAAGCTGACGACGGATAAGAATTTTGACGAGAGCAATGCGATATGGTCGCCGGATGGGACCCACATCGCTTATGTGAGCAATCACGATACGGATCCGGATCGCTCCATCAACACTGACGTATGGGTGGTTGAGGCAAAGGCAAACTCAACGCCAAAGAGATTGACGACGTTCGATGGACCGGATGGCGGAAGGATCGCGTGGAGCCCGGACAGCAAATGGATCGCGTTTACTGAGGGCGACGAAATTAAGTTGTGGCAGTACAGCCAGGAAAAGCTGGGCATTGTGCCGGCGGATGGAAGCGCGGCTCCGCGGATTTTGACAAAGGCGCTGGACCGTTCCGTCTCATCGCCTTTCTTCGAGCCGGATGGAAAATCGATCGATGTAATCGTCGAAGATGATCGCAACGAGTATCCGGCGAGCGTGGATATCGCGAGCGGGCAGGTGCGGCGCATTGTTGCCGACCCCGGCTCAACGACAGGAATGAATGAGGTCGCCGGCCATGCGGCTGTGGTGTGGACGACTGATGCGCAACCTGGGGAAGTGTACGCGCTGGAAAACGGCAGCCTGCGGCGGCTGACACACCACAACGATGAAGTGCTGGCCAGCCTCAGACTCGCCGAGACTCGCGATGTGAAGGCGACGACCAAGGACGGCACGGAAGTCCATGGGCTGCTGACGCTGCCCCTGGATGCTGCGGCGGGGACGAAGGCGCCGATGCTGCTGTTCATCCATGGCGGGCCGAATGGGCAGGACAATCATGGATTCAATCTCCACCGGCAGCTATTTGCGGCTCACGGATATGCAGAGCTGAATGTGAATTACCGTGGTAGTTCAGGGCGCGGCAACGCCTATCAAAAAGTGATTGCGGCGGACTGGGGCGATCACGAAATCCAGGACCTGCTGGCCACGGTGGATGAGGTGGTGATGGAAGGGGTAGTCGATCCGGATCGGATGGGGGTTGGGGGATGGAGCTACGGAGGGATCCTGACCGACTACACGATCGCCAGCACGACGCGATTCAAGGCGGCCAGCAGCGGCGCGGGCATGGGCAATCCCGCGGGACTGTACGGCATCGACGAGTACATCCTGCAATATGACAACGAACTAGGGCCGCCGTGGAAGGATCCGCAGAAGTACATTCAGGTCGGGTATCCGCTGTTTCACGCCGATCGGATCCATACGCCGACGTTGTTCATGGGTGGAGATAAGGATTTCAACGTGCCGGTGAACGGCGGCGAGCAGATGTATCAGGCGCTGAAGAGCCTCAACGTTCCGGCGGAACTGATCGTGTATCCGGGGCAGTTCCACGGATTCACGCGGCCGAGTTTCATCAAGGACCGCTACCAGCGGTGGTTCGACTGGTACGACAAATGGGTGCTGGGCAAGACCCCGGCTCCGGCGGCTGCGGAAAAGAAGGCGGACTAAAAGCAAACCCCCTCTCGCGGGGGAGGGGGGGAGGGCTGATGCGGGGAGCTTGTTGAGGTTTATCCGCGACGAAAAGCGGGCATGGATCCGACAGCGGGGTAGGTGTTAGCGGGCCTGCGCGATTCCGAAACAAAACTGGGGATTCGCACTGGTTCGGGAACCTGCAAGTGCTGTTCCGAGTTCCAGTGCTCATAAACTTCATTAACTTGCCCAAGCTCGTAGACGGTATTCGTGGTCTCGACGAGGCCTTTGATCTGATCGACATTCTGGATGACAGAAGTGAAAATGACACCGTTAGGGATGTCCGCGTGGCCCTTGATATAACCTGTGAGGCGCATTCCCGGCTCAAGCTTACGGAAGCCGTGAAAGATGAGATTGTCCACAACCGACCAGTTCTCGACTTTTGCTGAGAGCTTCTCCATCCTGGGTGGCCTGAACTTTCCGCCGGCGGCTTTAAGGAGAGCCATCCGGCTATTGGACTCTTAGGATGCATGTATCGGCAATTGGATGGCCAACCAGTAACCGGCACATTTTAAGATGGTTAATATTGCAGGGGGATTGGGGCAGAGGAAATATTTACTCTCCTGCCACGCCTTTTGTGCGCAATTTGCATGCCAAGCCCGGGTCGGTAGGCTGGGTCGAACTACCACTATTGTGGGAGGAACGGCGGGGATTAGGGGGCAATTCGACCTTTGAGGGGCCAGATAACCCGTTCCTGAGGTAGCGGCGAAAATGGGGGCCACTTCAGGGGCGATCCTTAAAGTTTCTTCTTCTAAAGGAAGCCTCACGAGGACTTGTGCGCTCACGGATGCAGATGCCGGCGCAATCCAGCGGCATCCGAAACAGAGATTGCGGTGGCGGAGGGAGAGGGATTCGAACCCCCGGTACCCTTACGGGCACAGCGGTTTTCAAGACCGCCTGTTTCAACCGCTCACACATCCCTCCGCGCGAAACGGATCACCACTCCATACTACGACGCGGAAAGGGCTTTCCTTGTCGCGCGCGATCATTCGGCTCAACGCGCACTCGAGGTTATTTCGGAGTGAGCCTGGTGTCTGGTTTCCCCGGGGATGCGTTGCCGGGGCCGCCGACGACCTCCAGGGTGGGGATGCGGTCGTCCATGGAAGGCAGCGGCGGAAAGGCCGCGTGCGGTTCCGTCTGGTACCAATAGGCCACTGAATAAAAGTTGTCGGAGCGGGCATTCGCGTGACCGTGCTCGATCGTGGCCTTCATGGATTTGGTGAAGGTGATCGGCGAATCGAGATGGAATCGGTAGACGGACCAGCGCTCGCCCGCGAGTTCCTTGCCGATGAGCGGCGCGCCGTAGAGGGGGTAGGAGAAGGCGGCACCGCCAAAGTCCCAGGCGCCGAGGAAATAATCTTCCGAGCCGGTTCCCACGATGGGAGGCGATTGGCCATCGATAAAGAACATGGGATCGCCTTCGCCCCACCAGCCATCCTGGTTCTGCAGGATCGACATGGTGACGCCGACAAACTGGCCGCGCCCCTGGGCCTCGAACCAGACGTAGTTATCTTTGCCGTCGAGGTTGCGCTTGTAATTGATGATCGGATCGCCGTTTTCGTACCACTGATTGGTCCAGCCGTGGTTGGGCTGCGCCTGTCGATACTGGGCGTGGAAGTAGAGCGTTGAGGAGGGCAGAGGGTGCGTGTACTTCCGGTAATCGATGTTGTAATAAAGGTTGGAGAGGGTCATCTTGCCCTCGTTGGTGACGGTGATGCGGGCGTGATGCTGAAAGGGCATGGGGAAGAACGAATTCATCGCCTTGGTGCTGCCGACGGAGAGCAGCGCGGAATTCCAGGAGAAATATTCGCCGAGTCCGAGCCCGAAGAAATCGCCGATGGGAGTTTCGACGCTGGGGGATTCTTCTCCATCCCAATACATGCGCAGCACGATGCGCTTGAGATGGTAGGGCTCGCCATCGTTGATGGTGAACCAGACGTGCGAGATGACTCCGGGACCGTCGTCATCGAGGAGGGTGAGGGTTTGGCCTGGAGTGACGGTTCTGTAGTCGGTATTGGCCCCGGTGAGTTCCTGGCTGGATGCCAGGTGCCAGGTGTAGGACTGTTCCTGGGTAATGTCCGGCCACTGGACGCCTGGGGGCGCCTGCACCTGGGCTGAGGCGGCAGCGGCGGTCATCAGCGCAATCCATAGCAACGAACGCATCGTGGATCTCCTTGCGACGATTTGGTGAGGGACAGACCGACCCCCACGGCAACGCGTGCCAGTGTAGCGCAGAGAGTGGCGCGATCCGCCGGTTTTCTACAATCGGAGCAGAGATGTGCGGACGCTACTATCGCCGGTCGGACAAGCAGCGCATTGCGGATGCGTTCAAGGTGGGCGTGCCGCCGTCGTTCGAAATTTTGCCGGACTACAACGCGGCGCCGACGACGTTTCAGCCGGTGATTGTGGAGGATCGAGACAGCGGGGAGCGGGAGATCCGGGCGATGTACTGGGGGCTGATTCCCTACTGGGCGGAGGATCCGAAAAGGCTGGGTGTGAGCACGATCAACGCGAAGGCGGAGAGCCTGATGAAGAAGCCGATCTGGCGGGAGCCTTTGGAGCGGCGGCGGTGCCTGGTTCCGGCGGATGGATTTTATGAGTGGCAGAAATTCAGCGCGAAGACAAAGCAGCCATGGGCCATCGCGCTGAAGGGCGATGAGCCGCTGGCCTTTGCCGGCTTGTGGGATCGCTGGAAGAGCACGGATCCCAAGACGGTGCTGGAGAGCTTTGCGATTATCACTACAGAGGCGAATGAGCTGACGGCCCCGGTGCACGAGCGGATGCCGGCGATCCTGCAGCCGCGCGATTATGAGCGCTGGCTGCGGCCGGGCGATGCGGGACGCCCACCGGTGGATTTGCTGCGGCCGTTTGAGTCGGCGCTGATGCATGCGTGGCGGGTGGATTGTGCGGTCGGCAATGTGAAGAACAATTCCGCGGCACTGCTGGAGCCGGTGGCGAAGCAGACGCTGTTCTGAAAATCAGGGCCCGTTCAAGCCAGAACACGGCTTGAACGGGGCACCCAGCCTTCAGCGTTCAGAAAAGCACAGCCCGTTACTGCGAGCCGTGGGGCATGGACAGGCCTGAGGTGATCATCGGCAGTCCGGTTACGGGCCAGTGGCTCACCTGGGCGTCGACGTTGGGGGCGAGGGCGCTGTCGGCATTGGTGACGGGATCGATGTCGACGTTCCAGCCATCGAGGACGACCAGCGGCGTGTCTCCTTTAAGGTCGGCCAGCGCGGCGTCGATGTTGATCGTGCGGCTTTCGCCGGGCGCGAGCCAGACGTAGTTATCTGAATAGAAAACAGGAAGCACGCGATCGCCGCTCGATTTCCGGCGGAGTTGCAGGTGCGCCATCAGGGCGATGGAGCTGCCGGGATTCTTCAAGGTGACTTCAAGGCCGAGACGATCGCTCGAATCGTGACGGGTGATGGTGCCCTGAAGCTTGGCCGTGGGAATCCAGTCGAGGGGCGTGAGGTCATCGCCCTGTTCGGGGTTCGGCTCCCAATAAAGATTGCGCGAGATGATGCTGCCTTGTGCGTCACGGAGTTCGAGCGTGGCAATGTACAGCGGGCCAAGGCCTGCGGGCATGGGTGTGGGACCGAGGTCGATGGCGGTGTCAGCAGGTCCGCTGACCGGGATGTCCTTTTGTAGTGCGGGACGGAGGCTATTCCAGCCGGTGTAGATGGTGACGTGCGCGGTGTCGCCGGAGATGGCGGTGGGAAGGTTATTGATGACGCGAAGGTGGAAGTCATCCTCGTCCATCTGGATATGAACCTGCTCGGAGGCGGACTTGACAGCGAACAGTGACGCGTTGGGCTCGAGGTCGTAGTGGTAGAGCTGCCAGACGAAGCTGGGCTGCGCGGGATTGCTCATCCAGGTGATTACGCCGGTGGCGGGGGCGAAGAGAAGTTTGTTGCGCGCCTCGTACATGGCGCGGTAGGCCTCGTAGTTCATCATCTGCGCCTTGCGGACGAAATCCGCCAGGTTGGCGACGCGGCCGTAGCGGCCGGCGAGAACGTAAGGGTAGGTGTCGCCATGCGCCGCGCCTTTGGCGAAGTCGTGCGCTCCCCAGTCGTCGTTGATGGTTTCCCAATCCTTCTCGGGCATCATGCCGTGGATGGATTCGAGGGTGGGAACGGACATGCTGCCGGTTTCGGTTTTGAAGGGCGCGTCGAAGACGTAGAAAGCGCGCGGCTCACGCCAGTAGTAGGGGCCGCCGGAGTGCACGCCGCGGCCAGACGTGGAACTGGGCTGATAGAGGCGCGCGGGATCGAGTTCGGGAATCATTTTGCGGAGGGCGGCATCGATTTCGGGCGGCGGGAAGCCTTCGTTGCGCGCGCACCAGAGGGCAATGGAAGGGTGATTGCGATAGCGGACAATTTTGTCGTGGACGTTGGCCAGGTAGACGGGGAGGTTGTCGGGGTTGGGACCATCGCTCGGGTTGGGCTGGAAGAATTCGTCCCAGAGGAGGATGCCGTACTTGTCGCAGAGCTCGTAGAAATCTTCGCCGGTCGATTGGCCGACCCAGTTGCGGATCATGTTCATGTTGGCGAGGGCGTGCATGTGGATCTCGGCATCGAGGCGAGCGCGCGGGATCCGCTTGAGAGCTTCGTCGAGGCCCCAGTCACCGCCGCGGATGAAGACCCGAACACCGTTGACAGAGATGGTGAGGGCGTCGACGCCCGGAGATTCATACGTGATTTTGCGGATGCCGAAGGTGGTGTCGTGCGCGTCGGAGTCGGCGTTGTGTTGCACAAAGTGGAGGTGAAGGGTGTAGAGATTTTGCGGGCCGTAGCCGTTGGGCCACCAGAGTTTTGGGTTGGTGAGGTGGAGGGCGGATGTGGATTTGGGATCGACGGTGATGTCCTGCGCGGTCTTCGCGGGGATGGTGACCTTCTGCGAAAACGTGACATCGCCGAAGTCGCCTTCAAGGGTGCCGGCCTGAGGTTTATTGGAGGTGTTGTTGAGAGTGGCTTTTACGGTGATGTCGGCGGTGTCGGTTTTGGGCAGCGGCAGGTCGGTGATGACGAGGGGATCTTCAACGAGGACGGGACCGGAAGCGGAGAGCCAGACTTTTTGCCAGAGGCCGGTATCGCGATCGCGGACGGCGTTGAGCCAGTCCCAGCCGATGGTGGAGAGAAAGGTAGGGCCATCGAGTGCGGTGATGCCGCCGTTCTTGCCGACTCCGTTCGCGATGTTGTGCTCGTGCGGGACACCGGGATGGGGTTGCGGCGAGACTTTGACGGCGACGACAGCGGTGTCGCCAGGCTTGACGAGTTTGCTGATATCGAAGCGGCCGCGGATGAAGGCGCCGGTGATGGTTCCAACCTGGGTGCCGTTGACCCAGACTTCGGAGGAGTAGTTCGCGCCGTCGAAATGGATCCAGACCTGGCGGTGGGCGAATTCGCGTGGGACGGTGAAGGCGGTGCGGTACCACCAGGGAGTTTTGTTGAGGGACTCGGGGATAGTGGTCTCGCGATTGTTCTCTCCGTAGGTGGGCTCGGGATAGATCTTGTCGTTGACGAGGCTGGTGAGGACAGTGCCGGGGACGGTGGCGGCGAGCCAGCCGGTGGGCTGATAACTCTTTGCGGAGACGACTGCACCAGCGTCGGAGACTTTCGTCGAGTCCTGGAGTTGCCAACCGGAGTTGACCTCGATGGGCGCCGGGACGGCTCGGGATTGGGCGAGCGCGGACGCGGCTAGTAAAACGATGAAGCCGGCAGAAAGCCGAACAAAGATTGTGCTGGTCGTGGCCACGATTCCCTCTTTTCTTATGGGCCGACTGGAAGCATGGAAATCGGCCCCGTCCAGTATAGGCAGGCTGGAACGAGAAGCGCGGCGCCACACTTGGCGGCTGTTGCGGCGCTAAATGACCGCGTGCGGCGAGGCAATCTGCGGCGAGGGGCGTGGCATCTACCCGATTGAGGGGTGGGTATGGCAAATTCTTCGGCCGCGATTCCGATGCGGCCCTTTGGGAAGCACGCGGACGTGAAGATCTCGGCGCTGGGACTGGGTGGACATCACATCGGCCAGGCCGCGGACGAAAAAACGGCGATCAGAATTGTGCACGGGGCGATTGATGGCGGAGTGACCTTCTTCGACAACTGCTGGGAATATCACCGGGGTAAGTCCGAAGCGTGGATGGGCGCGGCGCTGAAGGGGAAGCGCGACGGGGTTTTCCTGATGACGAAGGTGTGCACGCACGGACGCGATGGCATGCTCGCGATGCAGATGCTGGAGGAATCCCTGACGCGGCTCGGAACGGACCATTTGGATCTGTGGCAGATCCACGGGGTGGCGTTTGAGAACGATCCTGAACTGTTTATTCGGCCGGGAGGCGCGGCGGAAGCGCTGCGCAAAGCAAGGGAGCAGGGGAAAGTGCGGTTCGTCGGGTTCACCGGACACAAGCGGCCAGAAATGCATCTGGCGATGCTGAACGTGGGGTTCGAATGGGACGCGGTGCAGATGCCACTGAATCCTTTTGACTCGCATTTTCTGAGTTTCGAGCAACTGGTGTTGCCGGAGTTGAACAAACGCGGCATAGCGGCGCTGGGGATGAAGCCGATCGGCGGGAACGGCGACATGGTGAAGAAGGGCGCGATCACGGCGGAGCAAGCTCTTCGTTATGCGATGAGCCTACCGGTGACGACGACGATCACGGGGATGGAGACGCTGGAGGTGCTCGAGCAGAATCTGAAGATCGCGCAGGGATTCACGCCACTGGCGGATGCGGAGATGCAGAAAATCCGCGAACAGGTAAAGCAGGCGGCGGGGGATGGGCGGTTTGAGCCGTACAAGACTTCGCTGAAATTCGACAATCCGGAGGCGCGACTGGCGCACAACTTCCCGATCGACGAGCAATCAGTGGAAGTGAAGGAAATGCTGAAGGCGACACAGAACGAGGGCCATCCATGGCCGCAGGTAACGGCGTGAGCAGTGGGGCCTTCGACGTTTCGCGCAGAACGTTTTTACGGTCGGCCGCGTTGAGCGGGGCAGGAGCTCTTGCCGGGCGAGAAGCCAGTGCGGCGAGCCGGACGAATCGAGAAGATCAGGGAGAGACGATGCCTTCGTATACGGTGCCTCGACGGGCGTTTGGGAAGACGGGAGAGCAGGTTTCGATTCTAGGCGTGGGAGGTTTCCATCTGGGCGCGACGAAGGATCAGCAGGAAGCGAATGCGCTGGTGGGACGCGCGATCGACTGCGGGATCAACTTTTTCGACAACGCCTGGGAATACAAGGAAGGCCTGGCGGAGGAGCGGCTGGGCACCGCGCTGAAGGGCAAGCGGGATCAAGTGATCGTGATGACGAAGGTGTGCACGCATGGGCGCGACAAGAGCGTGGCGATGCAGCAACTGGAGGAGTCGCTGCGTCGGCTGGGAACGGATCATCTGGATGTGTGGCAGATTCACGAGGTGGTCTACTACAACGATCCTGACTTGATTTTTCGACCGGACGGCGCGATTGAGGCGTTGGCGCAGGCAAAGCAGCAGGGAAAGGTGCGGTGGGTGGGATTCACCGGGCACAAGCATCCTGACATTCATCTGAAGATGCTGAGCCACGACTTCCCTTTCGACACGGTCCAGATGCCGCTGAACGCATTCGATGCGCGGTTCCGGAGTTTCCAGCAGCGAGTGCTTCCGGAGGCAAACCGGCGCGGGATCGCGGTGCTGGGAATGAAGAGTCTGGGCGGGAGCGGCGAGATGGTGACGCATGGGGCGATCACAGCGGAAGAGGGCTTGCGCTACGCGATGAGTTTGCCGGTGGCGACGACCATCAGCGGCATGGATTCGCTGGAGGTGCTGGAGCAGAATCTGGCGCTGGCGGCGAACTTTAAGCCGATGACGGAATCGGAGCGGAAGGCACTGGAGGATCGGGTGCGGGCGTGGTCGGCAGACGGCCGGTATGAACTGTTCAAGACGACGATGAAGTATGACGGGGATGTTGGGCGGCAACAACATCAGTTCCCTGCTGCGGAGAAATTGCCGGCGTGAAGGACGAGGGAGCAGGGAGCAGGAAGTAGCCAGCAGGAAGCGGGAAAGCCCGGGCTGAAATCGAAACTGGAACCCTGTAGATGGGTAAAATCGAACGTCACAAAGTTAGTTGCAGCAGATATCCTTAGCGTTCAGATGAGGATTTGCTGCGAATGAAAATTGCCATCGTCACGGAGACATTTCTCCCCAAGGTCGATGGGATCGTCACGATGGTGACGAAGACAGTCGAGACACTGAGGGCACGCGGTGATGAAGTACTGATCTTTGCGCCGAGTGGTGGGCCTGCGGAGCTATGCGGAGCAGAGGTGGTGAGCCTGCCCTCTCTTCCCTTTCCTTTTTATCCGGAGCTGCGGGTGGCCGCGCCGCGGGCTTCGATGCGGAATCGGCTGCTCGATTTTCGACCCGACGTTTTTCATCTGTTCGAGCCGTCGCTGCTGGGAATAGGCGGGATTTATTACGGCAAAGTGCTGCATATCCCAATCGTGATTTCGTATCACACGAATCTCCCCGCATACCTGCACTACTACAAGCTGGGGTTTTTCGAAGGTCCTACATGGAAGCTGATGCGAGCACGGCATCTGCGCGCAGACCTGAATCTGTGCACGTCGACACAGATGATGGACGAGCTGCGGAATCATGCTATCGACCGGCTGGCCTTGTGGGCCAGAGCAGTGGATGCGGAACAGTTTCATCCGTCAAAATGTTCCGCGGAGATGCGATTGAGGCTGAGTGCGGGAGAGCCGGAGAAGCCTCTGCTGCTTTACGTGGGCAGACTTTCTGCCGAGAAAGATGTTGGCAGCCTGCGAGAGGCGCTCCGCGCAATGCCTGACGTGAGACTGGCTATTGTTGGCGATGGTCCGATGCGGCAGGAACTGGAGCGGCATTTCCGCGGGACGGCAACGTATTTCGCCGGATATATGCGCGGTGAGACCCTGGCGTCAGCGTATGCATCGGGAGATGTGTTCGTGATGCCGTCGAAGACGGAGACGCTGGGTTTGGTGCTGATGGAGGCGATGGCGGCAGGGTGCCCGGTAGTGGCATGCCGGGCAGGCGGCATCCCGGACGCGGTGGCAGATGGAGTGACAGGATTTCTGTTTGAGCCTGAGGACCGGCATGGTCTGGTGAACACTGTGAAGCGGGCGCTGGCCAATCCCGAAGAGCGCGCCAGCGTGCGGACGCAGGCACGGGCGGACGTAGAGCGGCACAGCTGGCAAGGCTCGACGGATCAGTTGCGGCAGTACTATACGCAGGCTATCGAGAATCCGCGGCCGAAAGTGGAGACGGATGGGCCGGTGAAGGGGCCGAGCCTGAAGCGGAGAATGATTCTCGGAACGCTGCGGAAGTTACTTCCCTGATGGGGCTGGGGCCGGGGCCTGCAGAGCAGCTTGCTGTGCCCGGGAATCGGAAGCCATTTTGTAGGAGCCGTAGTCGATAGTGAGCGTGGCGCGACCGCCCATGCGCACATCGGTTTCGCTCTGATTGCGCTCGGGCAGCCAGAATTCTCCGGTCTTGGCATTCACGTGATGGATCTTCGTATCGCGAATCCAGAATGAGGGGTTGCGGGCCGGCTGGGCTTCAATTTTGGCAACGGCAAAGTCGTCGGCATCGACCCAGATGGTTCCGCGATAGAGGAGTTTGGAGTTGGTTCTGGGCTGGACCTGCAGCACGTAGCACGGACGACCATCGACGATCTGCTGAGCGACGAGAGTAAAGTCGTAATTCGCCGTCGTGGGCGCAGTCTGGCTGGGATTGGCAGCAGCTTCCTCTTCCGCCTCAAGAAGCTTTTTCAGGACGTGGTCGGCCAGCATCTTCGATCCTGTCTGCGAGACGATTTGAAATTGCTTATTCCCAGGGGCGGCGTACGTAGCTTCGACAACAATGGTTGCGGCGAGGTTGGCGGGAAAGCCCTTGTAACTGACCGAGTAGCGACGTTCTTCGGTATAACCCTTGAGATCGAGAGCGCGCTTCTTTTCGCCGTCGGCTAGTTTCTGTACGATCTCATCGACGCTGAGGCGGCTGGTGGCGTCAGAACCGTTGGCTACCGCAGCATCTGACACATTCGTAATCGCGGCGTTAACTTTTTGAGCGGCAGCCAGAGAGCCGGGCAATACAAGAGCCGCAGCCAGCATGTATTTGAAGGCCGAATGAGAAAGGCGGGTTACGGGGTGCAAGATTCCTAATGATGCCTTTCGGTTCAGCGTGGCGTCAATTGAATAGTTTTGCAAATCTTCATTTCCGAACCCGAGTCGATTACCGTAAGGTAGCGGCAGGTCCTATAATTGACCCACTTCATCCTTCCCCTGCATGCGCGCGATTCAGGAGTTCCTGGAGTAACATCGTCCGACCAGGGCGAAAACGTTCAGGGCAAGTGAAAAAACATCCCGCGATCGAAGCGGATGGCGGAGGCCGAGTGCACAACCAGTTGTTGCAGCTCCCCAGGGACAGGGATAGCGTGCTTCCCTATCGAAGCGGAGTCTCCCTGCATGGACACACCCGGCACTCGCAGGAAAGCCTTGGATTCATCGCGACCTTTCTGAGACGGCGGACGGGGGCGCGGCGCTGGTACGCGAACCAGCAGGAGCGTTGCCTGCAGGTGACGGGAATCCCGCTCGACCTGGATCGCGCGTACTGGACTCCCCCTTTGTGTGAGCGGCTCGCTCAGGAGGTAGAGGCGGGGCAGATTGAGCAGATGGGTTTGAAGCCGATGGTATCGCTCACCGATCACAACAGCATCGACGCTTGCGTATTGCTGCGGGAGGATCCGGCATTTGGGGATACACCGATCTCGACGGAGTGGACCGTACCGTTCGGCCGCGCGGTGTTTCATTTCGGGATTCACAACCTGCCGTCGAAGGCGGCACGGTCACTGATGTCGGCAATGCACGAGGCTACAGCGAAAGCGGAGCAGTCGCAGATTTTCGGGTTGTTCGCTGAGATGAGCCGCATACCGGATGTGCTGGTAGTTTTCAATCATCCGCTGTGGAACTTCTTCGACATACCGGCGGAGCAGTTTACCTATGAACTGACGCGTTTTCTTGAATTCGGCAACCGTTACATCCATGCCTTCGAACTGAACGGTATGCGGAGCCACGCGGAAAATCGCGGAGTATTGAAGCTGGCCGCCGAGTGGAATCAGGTATTGATCTCGGGCGGAGATCGTCACGGATGCGAGCCGAACGCATGGCTCAATCTGACGAATGCGGCGGATTTTTCAGAGTTTGTGAGCGAGGTTCGTGAAGGAAGGCAAAGCACCGTGGTCATCATGCCGCAATATGCGATGCCACTTTGCTGGCGTTTCTACCAGAACTTTACGCATGTGATTGCGGACTACCCGGGGCATCCGGAAGGCCGGAAACGATGGGATGAGCGCACCTATCACCCGGATCGCGGTGGGGCGATTGCGCCCATGTGCACACTCTGGAAGAACGGAGCAGCGCCCGACTTTCTGAAGGCGGTCTTTGGCGCGGCGCTGATGGCCACGCGGGTGCCACTGCATGGGCTGCTGCGCCGATGGAAGCGCAAAGAAAGCGAATCGCTGCAATTGCCGGCTCCAGCGGCGTGGAAGGTCGCCAACGTTGGTGGTGGCATTCGGGATGCGTTTGGCGAGCGAGCGCCGGAAGGTTCTCTTGAAGAGTGTCTGTACAGGAGCGGGGAGCCGGCGGGCGACTAGCGATCTATCCGGCTACTGCTGTGGCCAGACCCAGTTCCTTTTGCAGAAGCGCAAATTGATCCCTGTCGGTTTCGTAGGCACCCGTATGGGGTAGTTGCTGCACGAGCGCGTTGCCTTTTTCCCAGGCTTCGCGTGCTTCCGGGAGCCGTTGCTCGCTCCAGAGAAAAGCGCTTCTGGCAATCCAGTAGTCCGCATTGTGGCGGGTAGGCTTTTTGGCCTGCATACGCTCCCACCAGAGGCGCGTGCCTTCGACGTCGTGTTCGAGACAGGCCTTCCCGAAGATAAAGGGCGTGTGCAATTCCGCAGGAATATCAGACGCGGATTCGCGATAGACAGCTTCGGCTTCTGCGAGCGATTTGCAGGCATCGGCGATGCAGCCACGATCGAGATAGCAGGAAGCGGCGAGAAGGCGCAGGTGGAGCGCCTGTTGTCCGACGGAGATGGAGCAGCCGGCGCGAAGGATGGCTTCGATGTCGTAGTCGCGCGGGCGCAGGTGGGTGACGGTGGTGGCGGCAGCTGCGGAAAAGGCGCGGTGCAGGTCGACCCAGGGTCCGGGGGAGATAAGCTGAACGATTCTTGCGCCGTCGGAATAGAAGGCTTGAGTGCGGAATGGAATGAGGTTGAGCACGGCAGTGAACAGGGAGAGGGTACAGAAGAAGGTGAGGGGGAGCCAGTCCTGTTGCCGGGGATGCCCGGGCGCGGTCAGGGTGACCGCCAGCACGGCGAGACCCGATGCCAGGCTGGTGAACGGACCAGCCGCAACCATGCAGATGTCGCGCCACAGGGGACGATTGGGATCTCGGGGCGCCACGGCGGTAGCGCCGCCAATGGCAAGGAAGCCGGAGAGGATAAAGCGAAACTCCCATCGGCCTTCGCGGATGCGCCACTGGAAGGGGCCCACGATAAAGGCGCGGAGCTTCATGTCGAGCGCGGCCGCCGCAGAGGCATGGCCGAATTCGTGGATGGCGACCATGAGCAGCTCGAGCAGAAGGAACAGAAACAGGTCGTGGAAGAAAGAGCTGCGGATCCAGACCAGGCCGTTCGATTCGGCCCAGCGCCACCACCAGGTCATCGCGGAGAGGAAGCCGCCTGCTCCGAGAATCCAGATGGCGCGATTCACGATGGCGTTGGTACCGTCGCCAGGGAGGGGCTGGCTGGATCGTTCAACTGTGATGAGGTCGCGGCGTCGAAACGCAATGATGCCGGCGATGCCGATCCCGAGAAGGAGGGCGTCGGGATTGAGGAAGGCGGTGGTCGGCTCGGTGAGGAAACGGCGATCCATGTAAAGGAAAAGGCAGCCTAGAGCGGCATTGGTGCCGCTGGCTGCGAGTCCCCAGGCGCGCGCGGAAGGTTTGGCCATCCAGAACGACCAGCAGGCGAGGCCGTACACCAGGCCGAGAAGGGGAAGCGCAACGCGAATGCCGGCGTTGAGGAGGTTGGGCGGCAGATGAGCGCCCGGCCAGGAAGCAATGTCGAGGAGTGAAAAGAGCGAGGACCGCAGAAAGAGGATTGCTCCCAGAGCGAACATCCAGCTCAGGAAATTTCTGACCGCGCGCATGCTATCCGCCTGGACGGGGAGATTAACGCAAGCGTAACCGCGGCGCGAACAGGGAACAATGCTACTTCAGAGGGAGGCTGGAGAGCTTTGGAATGAGGGCTTTAGCGGCGCCGGCGAGGATGCTGGGGTTCTGATAGCGATCTTCGTCTGCATCACGTTAGATTGACGGCACCTGTTGAAGTTGGCGAGGATGGAATCACGTGAACCGCTGCTAGAATACGTTCGCTGGAAGTCGCGGGGGCCGGGCGTGGAAGGCAGAATCGATCAGCGACAGCTGGACGAGATCAAAGCACGCTACGGGATTGGAAGCCGGGCTGCGGGACCCAGCCGCTTTCCAATCGTGCTGATCAAGCCATCGCATTACGACGATGACGGGTACGTGATTCAGTGGTTCCGGTCGGCGGTCCCTTCAAATTCTTTAGCGGTCATGCACGGTCTGGTGCAGGACTCCAGGCAGAGGAAAGTGCTTGGCGACCAGGTGGAAGTCGTCATTCGTTCGATGGACGAGGACAATACGCGGATCCGCACGCAGCAGCTGGCGCGCGAGCTGAAAGATGGGCAAGGCCTGGTGATTCTGGTGGGGGTGCAGTCAAACCAGTTTCCGCGAGCGATGGATATTGCATTGCCGCTGCGGGTGGCCGGTGTGCAGGTCTGCATGGGCGGCTTCCATGTGTCGGGCAGCCTGTCGATGTTGGGCGGCGTGGCGCCGGAGCTGCAGGAAGCGATGAACCTGGGCATCTCCCTGTTTGCGGGCGAGGCGGAGGAGAGACGGCTCGATCAGGTGCTGCGCGATGCCTGGTCGGGACAGCTGAAGCCGCTCTACAACCACCTGAGCGATCTTCCCTCCCTTGAAGGAGCGCCGGCACCAATGCTCCCCGCGAAAACAATCAGAAATACGATTGGGAAATACACCAGCTTCGACGCGGGACGAGGCTGTCCGTTTCAGTGCTCGTTTTGCACCATCATCAATGTTCAGGGACGGAAGTCGCGGCGGCGGACTGTCGGCGAAGTGGAGCGGATCGTACGCGACAACCTGAAACAGGGCGTGGGACGGTTTTTCATTACGGACGACAATTTCTCACGGAACCCAGACTGGGAGAAGATTTTCGACCGGTTGATCGAGATGCGGGAGCAGGAGGGGCTGAACATCAAGTTCATGCTGCAGGTGGACACGATGTGCCACCGGCTGCCGGGTTTTATCGAGAAAGCGGGGCGCGCCGGAGTGCGGCGGGTGTTTATCGGGCTCGAGAGCATTAATCCGGCAAGCCTGGTGAGCGCGCACAAAAAGCAAAACAAGATTGCGGAATATCGGAAGATGCTGCTGGGTTGGAAGAAGGCGGGCGCGATTGTGTTCGCGGGGTACATTGTTGGATTTCCGGGCGAGACGCCGGAGAGCGTTCTGCATGATATTCGGATCATTCAGAAAGAGTTGGCGATCGACCTGCTGGAGCCGCACTGCCTGACGGCACTGCCAGGGTCGGAGGACCATCAGAAGCTGCACAAGGCTGGCGCGTTCCTGGATCCGGACCTGAATAAATACGATCTGGAGCACGTGACTACGCGGCACTCGACGATGACGGCAGAGCAGTGGGCGAAGCTGTATCAGGATACGTGGAAGGAGTTCTACACGCTGGAACATATGGAGACGGTGTTGCGGCGGGCGGCGGCGACTGGAATTGCACTGGACAACATGATGGTGCTGCTGCTGTGGTTTCACTTCTGCATCGTGTACGAGAAGATCGATCCTCTGCAGGGAGGATATTTGCGGCGCAAGTACAGGTTGGATCGGCGGCCGACCATGGCCAGGGAGCACTTCGTACGGTTTTATCTGCGCTATTGGACTGATTTGCTCTACAAGCACTTCAGGATGGCGCAGCTGTACCTGCGGTTTCGGGTCTTCACGAAGCGGCTGGCGCAGGAGCAGGGCGCGAAGAGTTACAACGACGTGGCACTGACCCCGGATGCGGATACGGACACAGCAGCGTTGGAGATGCTGCTGACACACATCGCGCCGGCGAGCCAGGGGAACACGGTTGGAGTTTAGAGATTCGATCCAGCTTCGCTGATTCAGATATCCAGCCCTTCAACGAAATTGCACGACTCCTGGACCTTGCCCTTCGAGCGATTGCTCGGAGCGCGCAGGCGGGAGTAATAGTGACCTGCACCCCGATGGCTGTTCCGTGATGATTACCGTCGCGAGTAACGCACCAGGCTGAGGACAGGGCAAGCAAGGACAAAAGAGGGCGGTTCACGGCAGCGATGAATCGTTGGGCCATTCGCATGGCACACTACGGCAATTTCATGCTGAGGCGACAGGCCATGAGACGGGCCGCGGGGTCGTTGGGGAACAAGAGCAGGAAGGTGCCTGCAAGTCGGACGCGCGCCTGTTTGAACATCGGTTTGATCGTGGAGACGCCGGTTTTTGTGGCGTTCCTGCTGGTTGCAGCAGTGGGCTGGGGGCAGGTGCGGAGGGTTTCCTCCAATGGACCGAATGATTGGAGCATGGCTGAGCCGGAAGCTGAGGAGTTGGCGGCAGTGGGTCTTGCCGGCACCGGCGGGGAAGCGGCAGCGTTCGTCAACAGCCGGACGATTCCAAAATTTCATGGCCCGATGTGGCACGTAGCCGATGTGGAGGGAGGGTATACGTCGATCCGTTCGACCTCGTCGCCACTGAAGTGTGGATGCTTTACCGCCGATGGGGGGAACGGGTCGATGGTCTACCACCTGACGGAACATTTCGGGGTGGCAGGCGACGGGGCTCGCGTGTGGGCACCTGGAGCAGGAAGCAATCAGGGTCTGAACCTGACGACCTTTCTGGGAGGACCGCAGGTTTCGACTCTGCTGCTGGGGCACTTCCTGCCATTTGGGCATTTTCTGATTGGGAGGGCGCAGGCCGATGGAGTGGCGAGCCAGCGAGCGGCAGGATCAGCGAGTGCATTTGCGGAGGCGTGGGGCGGTGGAGTGGATCTGGTTATGAACCAGGATACATCGGTACGGCTCGCCGAGATCGACGAAGACATTATGCACTTCAAGGGAGGAACGATGGATTTCCACCAGAGCAGCGTGCGTCTGGTGTTCGGCGTGGTTTTTCACTTCAGGACGCGGTGAGTGGTATTGGGTGGGGTGTGGGATGGGAAGATGGCTCGAGATGTGGATGAGAGGCGAGGGGCGCGATGAAGGAACTGAGAAGAGTGAGACTGTCCCGGCGAGGCAGGCTGATGCTGGCTGCGGCGATGATGACGGGGTTCTGGGCAGTGGCGATTCCAATGTGCTGGCCGTAGACGAACCAAGAATCAAGGCGCGAACGGTTACGGGATGAAACGGGAAGCGGCTCCAACGATGACCGGGAGCCAGCTTCAGAATCTGATCAGCCGGCCGCCGGCCCCAGGGTGCGGGCAAAATTGCGCAGAGCCTCAAGGGTCGCGCGGGCGGCTCCGGAATCGATAGCTTCGGCGCCACGAGCGACTCCTTCGCGGAGATCGGCGGCGATGCCGACCGCTTCAAGAGCAGCGGCAGCATTGAGAAGAACCACGTCCCGCTTGGGCCCGGTTTCGGCGCCGTTCAGAATCGCTTCGAGAATGGCTGCATTGCTTTCGGGAGTATCGCCGCCCTGGAGTTCTGCCAGTTCCGCGCTGCCCAGTCCAACGTCTTCCGGATAGACGAGGGTGGAGAAAGGATGGGGGGGGCCGTGGTCAGATAACGCGCGGATGACAATGGTATCGGTTGGGGAGAGCGCGATTTCGTCGATTCCATTGCGGGCATGGACGACGCGCCCGAAACGAATGCCCAGCTGCGCCATGACGCCGGCCACGACTTCGAGCTTGGTCGGAGAATAGACGCCCATGATCTGAGCGGGGGCGCCAGCAGGGTTGGAGAGCGGACCGGCAAGATTGAAGATAGTGCGGAATCCAAGGGCGCGGCGGATGGGCTGCACGCGCTTCAGGGCCGGATGCAGGGCAGGCGCATAGAGGAAGGTAAAGCCCGTGGCACGGAGACAATCAGCCGATAGCTCGGGAGTCAGGGCAACGGGGACACCCATCGCCTCAAGAACATCGGCTGATCCGCACTTCGAGGTAATGCCGCGATTGCCATGCTTGGCGAGTTTGGCGCCGGCGGCGGCTGCGACCAGCGCGGCGCCGGTGGAGATATTGAACGTGCCGAGGCCATCGCCGCCGGTTCCGCACGTATCGACGAGAGCGGCACGCTCGTCGGCAGTGAGAGGGATGGGAACGGAAAGTGCGCGCATGGCCTGGACGAAGCCGGTGAGTTCGTCGATGGTTTCGCCGCGGGCGGCGATGGTGGAGAGAAGCGCACTGATTTCGAGGTCGCTGACGGTGCCGGGCTCGCCGGTAAGGATGGCGTTGAGCGCATTACGTGCCTCTTCGCGAGTGAGGGGCCGGTGCTCTTCAGCGATCTGTTGGAGCAGAGCTTGCAATGCAGACATGCGGTTGATCCATGCTACTGGCGAGGCATGTGGAGGAGGCGGCGCCGTGGGGGACGTGCCGCCTCCGCAGGAACTCTGACTAGTCGCCGGCAGCGGTACCCGGGAGGGGCTCAAACTCCGGCCTGGCGGGGACAGCCTGCGATGCGGCGGTTCGTTTCTCAGCGAAGAAAACGCGATAGACGAGCCCTGCGAGAACCGCACCAAGGATGGGTGCGAGCCAGAAGAGCCAGAGCTGCGAGAGAGCCCATCCGCGGACGAATAGCGCCGGCCCGGTGCTGCGCGCGGGGTTGACCGACAGATTGGTTACTGGAATGCCGATGAGGTGGATGAGGGTTAAGCCGAGTCCGATGGCGATGGGAGCGAAGCCCTTGGGTGCGCGGACGTCGGTGGAACCGAGAATGATGAAGAGGAAGAAGAATGTCAGAACCATCTCTGCCACGAAGCACGACTGCATACTGTAGAGCCCGGGAGAGTGTTCGGCATAACCGTTGGCGGCAAAGTTGCCGAGCACGAAGCCGGGCTTACCGCGAGCGATGACGAAGAGCGTGGCGGCGCCCACGAATCCGCCGCAAAGCTGGGCGATGATGTAGGGCACGAGGTGAGCGGCGGAGAAGCGGCGGCCGACGACGAGGCCGACGGAGACAGCGGGGTTGAGGTGACATCCGGAGATGTGGCCAATGGCGTAGCACATGGTAAGGACGGTGAGACCGAACGCCAGGGCGACGCCGACGAATCCAATGCCCAGACCTGGAAAACCGGCGGCCAGAACTGCTGCGCCGCATCCGCCGAACACGAGCCATGCGGTGCCGAAGAATTCGGCAAACAGACTCTTGCTGAGATTCATTTTTCCCTCCTGATAGAACTGACAAGCGTGTGCGAATGCCAAAAACGACAGTCGATGGAGCAACTCGGGCCCGGGGGAGGAAGAGTGAGCGCCAGTGTAGCGCACTGGTGAGGAATTTCAGGACGCGATTTAGCGAGTTTGAGTTGAGGGAGTAAACAGGTTTGCTCGCAGCCAGATGCCTTCGCTACACTGATAATTCTGCTTTGGCGTGGATTTCACAGCGCAGGCAGCGGAGCAGCCGGGCGTAACCAGATCCGCAGGCATATCTCCGCATCAGGCAACGAGTCTTGTTATTGCTGAAAACCATTTATGAAAATTCACGAGTATCAGGCAAAAGACATTCTGACGAAGTATGGCGTAGCGGTTCCTCATGGGGAAGTCGCCAACACGCTGGATGAAGCGCTGGAGGTCGCGAAGCGGCTCTTCAGCGGCGGCGCGAAGGGTGTGGTAGTCAAGGCGCAGATACATGCCGGCGGCCGCGGCAAGGGCGGCGGCGTGAAAGTGGCCAGGACGATTGATGAGGCACAGCTGTATGCCGAGCAGATTCTGGGCATGCAGCTGGTGACGCATCAAACCGGTCCGCTGGGACAGAAGGTACAGAGGCTGCTGATCGAAGAGACAGCGGCGATCGACCGGGAGCTGTACCTGGGAGTCGTACTGGATCGCGCCGCGGCAAAGCTGGTGTTTATGGCATCGCAGGCCGGCGGCATGGAGATCGAAGAGGTCGCGGCGAAGGATCCGAAGGCGATCTATAAGGCATACATCGATCCGGGCGTGGGTTTCCAGCCGTACCAGGCGCGGGAGCTGGCGTTTGCGCTGGGTCTGAAGCCAACGCAGATTGCGGATGCGGTGAAGTTCATGATGGGGCTGTACAAGGTTTATATCGATACGGACGCGTCGCTGCTGGAGATCAACCCGTTCATCACGACAAAGGACGACAAGCTGTTTGCGCTCGACTGCAAGATCAACTTCGACGACAACGCGATGTTCCGGCATAAGGATCTGAAGGAACTGCGCGATGTGGCGGAAGAAGATCCGCTTGAGGTGGAAGCGTCGAAGTATGCGCTGAACTACATCAAGCTGGATGGCAACATTGCGTGCATGGTGAACGGCGCGGGGCTGGCGATGGCGACCATGGACATCATTCAGTACGCGGGCGGAAGCCCGGCGAATTTTCTGGACGTGGGCGGCGGCGCCAACCAGCAGCAGATCGAGCACGCCTTCGAAATTCTGCTGTCTGACAAGAATGTGCAGGCGGTGTTCATCAACATATTCGGCGGGATCCTGCGCGTGGACACGCTGGCGCAGGGCGTGGTGCAGGCAGCAAAGAACCTGAAGGTGAAGGTACCCGTGGTGCTGCGACTGGAAGGGACGAACGTGGAAGAGGGACGGAAGATTCTGAAGGATTCCGGGTTGAAGTTCATTGTGGGCGACACGATGCAGGATGCGGCGCAGAAGGTGGTTGCGGCCGCGAAGGGAGCCGCGTAGCGATGGCTGTTTTAGTGGACAAGAACACTCGCCTTATCGTGCAGGGAATCACAGGCCGTGAAGGCACGTTCCACGCGAAGGGCTGCGCGGAATACGGGACGAAGGTAGTTGGTGGCGTGACGCCAGGCAAGGGCGGGACAACGCATGAAGGCTGGCCTGTTTTTGACACGGTGCATGAGGCCGTCGACAAGACGGGTGCGAACGCTACGGTGATTTTTGTGCCACCGCCATTTGCCGCGGACGCGATTCTGGAAGCGAACGATGCCGGCATGCCGCTGATCATCTGCATCACGGAAGGAATTCCGATCAACGACATGGTGAAGGTGTGGAGCGTGTTGAAGCATTCCAGCTCCAGACTGATTGGGCCGAATTGTCCGGGCGTGATTTCGCCAGGTAAGGCGAAGATCGGGATCATGCCGGGGCGGATCCACAAAGAAGGGTCGATCGGGATTGTGTCGCGCTCGGGCACGCTGACCTACGAAGCGGTGTATCAGCTGACGCAGCGCGGGATTGGACAGTCGACAGCGATTGGCATTGGCGGCGATCCGATTGTGGGCACCACGCACGTGGACGCGCTGAAGCTGCTGAACGAGGATCCGGAGACCGAGGCGATTATCCTGATCGGCGAGATTGGCGGGACTGCGGAAGAGACTGCGGCCGACTACGTGAAGAAGCATGTGAAGAAGCCGGTGGTGGGATTCATCGCTGGGCAGACAGCGCCTCCGGGCCGGCGCATGGGGCATGCCGGGGCGATCATTTCCGGCGGACAGGGAACGGCTGCCGAAAAGATGAAGGCCCTGACGGCGGCGGGGATCCACGTGGTGGAAACGCCGGCCGCGATTGGAGAGACGGTGGCGCGGGTGGTAGGGAAATAAGACAGATTTAGGAATCAGGGTTAGCGATTACGCACTACCAGGGGAGCTATGTCACAGCGTACTTTCAGCATTATTAAGCCGGATGCGATTCGGAAGGGCCATGCGGGGGCGATTCTCGCAGACATCGAGAAGTCCGGGTTCAAAATTGTGGCGATTAAGAAGCTGTTTATCTCAAGGCCGCAGGCCGAAGGGTTCTACCACGTTCACAAAGAGCGCCCGTTTTTCGGATCGCTGACGGAATTCATGTCGTCGGGGCCGATCGTCGCGTTAGTGCTGGAGAAGGACAACGCAATTGCCGATCTGCGCAAGCTCATGGGCGCGACGAATCCAGCGAACGCGGAAGAGGGAACGATTCGCAAAAAGTACGCGGGATCGATCGAGGAGAACGCGATTCACGGCTCGGATGCCGAGGACACCGCGAAGTTCGAGATTGGCTATTTCTTTGCCGGTCTTGAGCTGGTGTGAAAAGGCAGGGTTTAGGGTTCAGGGATTAAAAAGCTACGCGGCCCCGGCCATCCCGCGATGTCCTTTCAGGTGGTTTTCATGATCTCGAGGGTGAGGGAGTCCATACGGGACTGCACCATGCGGTCGACACTGCCCAGCATCCGCAGGTAGCCGAACGAACTAATCATTGCAAGCACCAGAAAAATGGGCGTTGCGAGCCAGGGCTCACCGAAGATAGCGCACGGAGCCAGAACGAGGGCGCCGATAGCCACCACCCCGAATTGAGTGGCCATGCTGGTGAGACCATTGCCGAGAGCGCCGTTTTCGCGGCGAATCCGTGCCAGGTTGACCCGGTAAGGCATGGTGATGGAAAGCAGATTGCCGACCGCGAAGTTGGCCGGAACCGCAAAAAGCAACCATGCGACGGTTGCCGCGGCGATGCTGGGCGCGGGCAGTCCAAAACGGTAGACAACAACAGTGGAGATCAGAATGGCCTCGAGCATGAACAGGACGAGGTGCAGGTAATTCTTGCCGAGAACCACTGTGCGCAGGGGCGTAGGGGAAAGAAAGTAGAACTGGATGCCGTCGCCTTCCATGCCAAGGTTGTTGCAGATGAGGCGGGCGAGGCCGAGGAATGCCCAGACCATGCCGATGGGCAGAGCGTATTCTCCGCGGATGCTGGAGTAATGCCCGCCGCGCAGGGCGCCGCCGAAGACGAAGACCATAACCAGTGGAGCGGCGAGGTTATAGAGCATGGGACCGCTTCGCATGAGGTAGCGCAGATCTTTTTCAAAGACCGCTGCGATGGGGCCCGAGAAATCGAGAATGGGTGGCCGGCGAGGTTTGCGGGCCGAGGAAGCACGAGGCGCCTCGCTAAGATTCTCGCCGCGGCTTTCGCGGCGAAGGCGGAGAGCCAGCAATCCACCGGCGCCAAGCGTGTAGACGCCAAGCCAGAGGATATCTTCGGAAGCTGAACGGGGACGCCCGTGAGCTTCGAGGTCGATGGCGTTTACGGCGAGGCCGGGCGGGAGGAATTTCTGCGCCTCGAGGGCGCGAGCGCCTAACCGATCGATGGTCTGCTTTTTGAGGTTGGCGAAAGGACGGTTGCGGTAGTTCTGATGCCACGCAGGATTCAGAACCTGAGCACCGAGCGCTAGAAACAGCAACACGCCGGTGACAATTTCGCGGGTGCGGCGCTGCGCGAGCCAGCGTTCGATCCAGGCAAGGATGGTACGTGAGAGCAGAAGGTTGAAGAGCACGAAGAGGGCCAGGGTAAGGGCGGTCCAGAGGACGAGGCCGGGGCGGGCGACGCTGATGCCGATGCCGATAGCGAGAGCCCAGACGATGCCGATGATGGTCGACGGAGCAGCGAGACCGTAGACCAGGTAGAGCACGATCCACGAACTGAAGCTGACGGGATAGCGGAGCAGCTGGCCGAGTTCGGGATTCTGACCGCCGAGGGCCGGCGCGAGCGCTGCGAAGAACTGCCAGGAGAGGAAGAGTACCCAAAGGAGAACGGAAATTCCCAATACATGATCACGGGATACGGCGACGAATGCGCCGAAGCCCAGGCCGAAAGCAGGGCCGGCGGCGATGAGGCAAAAAATGAGGAAGACAAGAATCTTTGCGCCGAATTCGAAGCCGCCTCGCCGGGTACGCAGTGAGTTGACAAATATGCGGCTCTGCACCCAGGCGATGGCAGCGTACTGGCGGCGGGCGAGAGGCGAGAGGAATCCCCCGCGAGCAGGCGGGCGGGATGAGGGTGTTTCTACGCCAGCCACGAAAGCTCCTGCAGGGGTTCTTCGGAGGCCTGCGAGCCGGGACCGCCAACGATCCGAAGGAAGAGCTCCTCAAGGGTAAGTTTCTCTTCTGGCTGGGGACCGGTCAGGGTGGCGGCGACCCCGGCGCGGAGGTCGTCGAGGGAGCCATTGGCGACCAGGCGACCCTGATGAATGATAGCGACGTGGCTGCAGAGGCGCTCAACAATTTCGAGCACATGCGAGGTGAGGAAGATGGTGGCGCCCCGTTCGGTCATACGCTGGAGCATGGATTTCAGAGTGCCGGCCGCGATGGCGTCCACGCCCTCGAAGGGCTCGTCGAGAAAGAGGATGCGCGGACCGTGGATGACGGCGGCGGCGAGGGCGAGCTTCTTCTGCATGCCGTGCGAAAAGTCCGTGACGAGTTTTTTCGGTTCGCTGGCGAGGTTCATGAAGTCGAGCAGCTCTTCAGTACGGCGATTGGTGGTTTCGCGGTCGAGGCCGTACATGCGGCCAACAAAGCGGAGATACTCGGATGCAGTGAGACGGCCGAAGAGGGCGAGGCCTTCGGGAACGACGCCGATCTGGCGTTTGACGTCGAGAGGATGCGAGGCGAAGTCGAGGCCGAGCAGTTCGATGTGACCCGAGGTCGGGGCAAGGAGGCCGGTGAGCATTTTAATGGTGGTCGATTTCCCGGCGCCGTTCGGGCCGAGGAATCCGAAAAACTGGCCCGCAGTAACGTTGAGCGAGATGTTGTCGACGGCAGTGAAGGTGCCGAAGCGGCGAGTAAGGTCGCGGATAACGATAGCGGGAGAGTCCATAGGTATCGGAGGCAAGGATAGCGTAGACACAGGGTTCAGAAGATAGGGTATAGGGAATGGCGGGACCAAGTTTAGAGTTTAGGGATTAGATTCTGGGGATTTGAGGACGCACGAATGAAGAGATATGGCTGGCTGGTCGTGGTGATAGCTGGTATTGGCTCGATGGCGTTTGCACAAGGGGTGGCGCCTGGAGCGCAGACAGCGACGCATCGGGTTGTGTTGCGTGCGGCGCGGCTGTTCGATGTAGAAGCGGGGAAAATTGTCGCGCCCGGCGAGGTTCTGGTGGAAGGCAATCGGATTGTCGCGGCGGGGACCTCGGTCGAGCATCCTGCGGGAGCAGAGACGATCGATTTGGGCGATACGACGCTGATGCCGGGGCTGATCGACGTGCACGTGCATTTGTTTTTGCATCCCGGCGCGGAGGACTTGCAGACCGTGGAGGAATCGGTGCCGCAACGAACGATTCTGGCGGAGTTGGCGGCCAGGGCCGATCTGATGGCGGGGTTCACGGCGGAGCGCGATATGGGGACGGAGGGCGCGGGGTCGGCGGACACGGCGGTAATGCGGGCGATTGATGCGGGACTGATTCCGGGGCCGCGATTGCGGATCAGTGGAAACGCGATCAGCATTTTGGGCGGCCACGAGGATGCGGTTCACTATAATCCGGCCGCGCATGTACCGGGGAACGCGGACTACGCGAACGATGCAGAACAAATTGTGGAGACGATCCGGAAGCAGCAAAAGCAGGGTTCGACGTTCGTGAAGATGTATGAGACGGGCGCGGAGTCGGAGGCGCCGCCGGGTCCGGAGCGGTTGAGGGGAGCGACGGACGATCCGGAGTTTGGACTATTGCACACGCCGTATCAATACACGGTCGCGGAGCTAAAGGCGGGGGTGGAGGAGGCCGCGCGGCTGGGGATGAATGTTGGCGTGCATGCGAACGGTGAGCCGGGGACGCTGTACGCCGTGGAAGCCGGCGTAGCGTCGATAGACCACGCGAGCCAGTTGAGCGACCAGACGATGCAGCTGATGAAGGAGAGGCATATTCCGGCGGTGCCGACATTCACGATTTTCGAGTACTTCGCGGAGCATGCGGCGACACCGGCTGCTGCCGCGCGGGAGAAGGAGATGGTGGACTACAAGATTCATGAATTCAAGCGGCAGGTGGCGGCGGGCGTGCCGATGGCGGTGGGGTCGGATGTGGGGCCGTTTCCGCACGGAACGCAGGCGAAGGAGTTTGAACTGATGGTCAGACATGGGATGACCCCGGCTGCCGTTCTCCAGGCGGATTATCTGAACGGGGCGCAGATTATGCGTTGGTCGGGGGAGATTGGGAAACTGAAGCCGGGATATTACGCGGATGTCGTGGCTGTGCCGGGGAATCCGTTGGAGGATATTACGGCGGTGGAGCGGGTGGGGTTTGTGATGAAGGGCGGGATTGTTTACAGGCAGACAGCAGCCAGTGGGCGGTAGGGAAAAGGGCTGCTTGATCGGGACTCTCGCTGCTGCGTCTTTGCGGGCGGCTACCGCCCGTGATACAAACCATGTACGTTTCCCTGTTGAAGCGTGGGTGTTTCCCTGTCCGAAACCGAAGACCTCGACGGTTGAGCCTGACTGATTTGTGAAATCGGGCATCCGAGTAACGGACTGGTATGACAACGACGCCTGTGCGGGGAGCGCACGAACACCCGCTGCTCCGCCAATACTTTATGGACGCCGCCTTCGACGAGATGTTCGATGGGGATGGGGCAATTCGCCCGCACTACCAGGCGCTGTTCCATGAACTGACGACGCTGCCGCCGGAAGAGATTCGGCGGAGGAAGCAGTCGGCCGACGCGTCGTTCCTGATGCAGGGAATCACGTTTACGGTTTATGGGCGGGATGAGGGGACGGAGCGGATTTTTCCGTACGATCTGATCCCGCGGCTGGTGACGGGTGAAGAGTGGGACCGGATTGAGCGCGGGCTGACGCAGCGGATCACAGCTCTGAACCTGTTTCTGCACGATGTTTACAACGACCAGAAGATTCTGGCTCAGGGCGTGGTGCCGCGTGAGGTGGTTTACAGCTGCCAGCAATTCCGGCGGCAGATGCGCGGGCTGCGGGTACCGCGCAACGTATATGTAGCGATCGCCGGCACAGATTTGCTGCGGCTGGAGAGCGGTGAATTCGTGGTGCTCGAAGACAATTTGCGGGTGCCCAGCGGCGTGAGCTACATGTTGACCAACCGGCGAATCATGAAGCGGACGCTGCCAAGCCTTTTTCGCGATTATGGCGTGCGGCCTATCGACCATTACCCGCAGGCTTTGCTGGCAACATTGCGGTCGCTCGCGCCGGAAGGGCGCCCGGAACCGACGATCGTGGTCCTGACGCCAGGAGTATACAACTCAGCGTATTTCGAGCACACGTGGCTGGCCCGGCAGATGGGGGTGGAACTGGTGGAGGGCCGCGACCTGGTCATCCACGACAACCTGGTTTACATGCGGACCACGGCAGGTTTGAAGCGGGTTGATGTGATCTACCGGCGGGTAGACGACGACTTTATCGATCCGCTGGCGTTTCGCGGAGATTCGATTCTGGGTGCGGCGGGACTTTTTAATGCGTATCGCGCGGGAAACGTGACGCTGGCGAATGCGTTTGGGACGGGCATCGCGGACGATAAGGCGCTTTACGCTTATGTGCCGGCGATCATCAAGTACTACCTGGATGAGGACCCGATTCTGAATAACGTGGAGACGTATCTGCTGACCGACCCGAAACAGCGGTCGCACGTGAAGGAGAACCTGGAAAAGCTGGTGGTAAAAGCGGTGGGCGAGTCGGGTGGATACGGAATGCTGGTCGGACCGCAGAGCTCTTCGGCGGAGCGGGAGGAGTTCAAGCGCAGGATCGATGCCGATCCCCGGAACTACATCGCGCAACCGACGCTGCTGTTTTCCCGGGCTCCATGCCTGCTGGAGGATGGATCGATTGGGCCGCGGCATGTGGATTTGCGGCCGTACATTTTGTTTGGCGACAAGGTGACGATTGTCCCGGGCGGACTGACCCGGGTGGCGCTGCGGCAAGGCTCGCTGGTAGTGAATTCTTCGCAGGGCGGCGGAAGTAAGGACACGTGGGTGCTGGGGGGATGAGAGCAGCGTTCGGCGTTCAGCGCCCGGGGGGACCTTATGCTATCGCGCGTAGCTGACAGCTTGTACTGGACGAGCCGGTATCTGGAGCGGGCGGAGCATACCGCGCGCCTGATCGACATCAACATGGGGCTGATGCTGGATCGCTCGCGGATCAGTGCCGAGCGGCGGTGGCAGCGGGTGCTCTCGGCGGTGGGATCGGCGCAGGGACTGGGCTGGCATGACGAGCACGATGGCAACGGGGAGCCGGCGCGCTGGCTGGGAGTGACGGCACTGGTGCACGCGCTTTGCTTCGACACGACGAAACATGCTTCGATCACCGCGTGCATCTTTGGGGCCCGCGAGAATGCACGGCAGATCCGCGACGAGATGAGCACGGAGCAGTGGCAGCGGCTGAACGGCCTGTTTCACGAGATCAGCCGGTTACGGACAGCGTCGCCCTCGGAGAGGAATTTGGCGGAGTTCTTGCCGACGATTATTGACGGGGTGCATCTCTTTCAAGGCGTGACGGATACGACGCTGAGCCACGGCGAGGGTTGGCATGTTTTGCGAGTCGGGCGATACCTGGAGCGGGCCTGGTCGCTGACGACCCTGCTGAATGTGTATGAGCGCGAGGTTTTTCTGGGCGAGGACTCGGACGACGCGAGCGAATATCTGGAATGGGTAGGGTTGCTGCGTATCTGTACGGCCTTTGAGGCATTTTGCCGGGTACACACGGCCGATTTGTCGCATGAGCGCATCCTGGAATTTCTGCTGCTCGATCCGGATTTTCCCCACTCGGTACGCTACGCGGTGGATGCGCTCCACAACGCGCTGGAGGCGATCCAGCAGCACACGCGCACGCAGCGCGGGGGTGAACTGATGCGGGTGGCGGGAAGGCTGAAGGCGACGCTGAGCTTCGGTCAGATCGGCGAAATCCTGGCGCAGGACCCGGTCCGATATCTGCGAAACATTCTGGAGCAGTGCAGAGAGATTCACGATCTGATCTATACCGTGTACATCCAGTACTCGGTGGAAGCGGCACTGGCGGTCTGACGATGCACTACTATTTTGTTCGGCACCTGACGAAGTTCCTCTATACCCGCTCCGTGAGCGAGAGCACGATGGAAGTGCGAATGCACCCGAGGAGCGACAGCAATCAGCGCTGCCTGTCCTTCACGCTGTCGGTGAGCCCGCGCTGCCGTGTATTCACGTATCGCGATCATCTGGGAAATCACATTCACCACTTTGATATTCCAGGGCGGCACGCCCAACTGGTTACCGTGGCCGAGGCGGTGCTGGAACACCAGCCCCTGGCGACGATTCCGGACTCGCTGGGTCCGGATGCATGGAAGGAACTGGACGCGTTGGTGTCAGAAGGAGACTACTGGGAGATGCTGTTGCCCAGCGAATTTGCCGTTCCGTCGCAGCCGCTGCTGGATCTGGCCAGAGAACTGGAGGTGGTGCGGCGCGATGATCCGCTGAAGTTGCTCCATGAGATCAATACACGGTTATACGACTGCTTCAGTTATGAAAAGAAGTCGACACGGGTGGATTCGCCGATCGATGAGGCGCTGCGAACGCGACAGGGCGTTTGCCAGGATTTTGCGCACATCATGATTGCGCTGGTGCGGAATGTGGGGATCCCGTGCCGGTATGTGAGCGGGTATCTCTACCACGGGAGCGAGGACCACGACCGGTCTACCTCGAGCGCGACCCATGCGTGGATGGAGGCATTCCTGCCCGCCCTGGGTTGGGTGGGCTTTGATCCGACGAATGCGCTCGTGGCACGCGACCGGCATATTCGGACCGCGCTTGGACGGGATTACGCGGATGTTCCGCCCACGAGGGGATTGTTCCGTGGGCGGACGGACAGCGAGCTGTACGTGGCTGTGCAGGTAACGGCTTCAGATACGGCGCCCGATCTGGACCGCGAGCTGCCGATTCCTGAGGACTGGTCGATGCTGGTGGAGAAGGCGCAGGCTCCCCCGCCGCCTGCCGAGCCGCTGCTGCAGATTCAGCAGTCGCAACAGCAGCAGTGAGGCAGAGACCAGGGATTAGAAGGACTTCCTATTCGATGATGGCGAGGACGTCGCCGACGGCGACCGTGTCGCCGGGAGAGACGCGTATTTCGCGGACGTGGCCATCTTTCTGCGACTTGATCTCATTCTGCATCTTCATGGCTTCAAGGACGAGGACGCCCTGATGGATGGCGACGGCATCGCCTTTTTCAACGAGCAGGCGGACGACGCGACCGGGCATCGAGGCTTTGAGCGTGATGGGACCGTCGGCGCGGGCGTGACGGCGACGCGAGCGCAGAGAGCGAGGATCGTCGATGCGATAGGGGATGCGCTGCGGACCGAGATGGAGTGCGGGATCGTTGAGGTCGGCATCCAGAACGATGCGAAACGACTGACCGGCAATGAGGAGGGAGAGAACCCCGGGACGGAAGAGATGAGCGTCAGCTTCCACCGGCTGACCGTCGACACGAATTCGCCACTGGCCAGGAGAACCCGCAGGGACGACTTCGACCTGGCGGGCACGGCCGTCGATTTCAAGATGGAAGGTCATCAGCGCGGCATTCCTCAGTCGATACTGCCGACCGCTTCGCGGCGGGCAATGGTCTTCCACGAACTGGCGGAGGAACCATTGTGAAGCGCGGACCCGTTGGCGATACTCTTTGTCGCTTCGAACAGAGCCGCCGCGGCGACGGCGGGGATGGCGGCAGAGCCGTCGGCGGGGTCGGCAGCGGGCAGAGGTGAGTCAACGAGAAGACGGTCGAGATAGCTGGTATCGATGCGGGCGGCACGGAAATCGGGATCGTTGAGAATGCGACGGAAGAGGGCGAGGTTGGTCCGGATACCGCCGATGACGTATTCATCGAGGGCGCGGAGCATGCGGGCGATGGCGATCTCGCGAGTAGGGGCATATGCGATGAGTTTCGACAGCATCGGATCGTAGTCGACGGGGACGACCCATCCTTCATAGATGCCACTGTCTTCACGGATGCCGGGACCGCCGGGCTGGAGCAGGCGGGTGATGCGACCTGGTGAGGGCATGAAGCCGTTGGCGGGGTCCTCCGCGTAAACACGGCACTCGATTGCATGACCGCGTAGCTGGACATCCTTTTGCGTGAAGGGTAGAGGTTCACCCTGGGCGATATGGATCTGGAGATGAACGAGGTCGTGGCCTGTGACCAGTTCGGTGACGGGGTGTTCGACCTGGAGCCGGGTGTTCATTTCGAGGAAGTAGAAGTTTTTCTGGTCGTCGAGAAGGAACTCGATGGTGCCGGCATTGGTGTAGCCGGCAGCCAGTGCCAGGCGAACCGCGGCCTCACCCATGCGGCGGCGGAGATCGGCGTCGACGACGGCGGAGGGAGCCTCTTCAATAACTTTCTGATGACGGCGCTGGACGGAGCATTCGCGCTCGCCAAGGGAGACGCAGTGGCCGTGCTCGTCGGCAAGGACCTGTATTTCGATGTGGCGAGGTCGCTCGATGAGTTTTTCGAGGTAGACTTCGCCGGAGCCGAAGGCGCGTTCAGCTTCACTGCTGGCAGAGGCGAAGGCTGATGGCAGATCCTCAGAACGATAAACGGCGCGCATGCCCTTACCACCGCCGCCTGCAGCGGCCTTCAGCATGACGGGATAACCTACGCCTGCCGCAACATCAGCCGCCTCTTCCGGCGAGGCGAGGCCATGAACACAGCCTGGGGTGCGGGGCATACCCGATTCGTCCGCCGCCTGGCGAGCGTTGGTTTTGGAGCCGAGGATGCGCATGGCCGAAGAGGGTGGGCCAATGAACTTGACACCGCTGTGCTCGCAGGCCTGGGCAAAGTCGGCGTTCTCAGAGAGGAAGCCGTAGCCGGGGTGAATGGCGTCGGCATTCGTGCGGCCGGCGATTTCGAGGATCAGGTCGCCGCGGAGATAGGATTCGGGAGCAGGGGCAGGACCGAGGCGGTAGGCTTCACCGGCCTCAAGGACGTGAGGTGCGGCGCGGTCGGCGTCGGAATAGACAGCGACGGTAGAGATACCCAGTTCGCGGCAGGCTCGAAGGATGCGCAGAGCGATCTCGCCGCGATTGGCGATGAGAACTTTTCGAAACACCAAAAAAAGGGTACAGCGTTCGGAGTGCAGGGTACAGCGGAAATGCAAAAGCCCCCGCATCGAGCGAGGGCTTTTGCTTGGTTGCTGGATGGCGGGCTCAGTTCATCACAACGCCGCCGTTGGCCTTCTCATTGGCTTTCTCCTCGTTCGCCTTACGAGCGCCCATGGCTTTCTGTACCCAGTCGCCAGCGGATGCCAGATCGGCCTTTCGCGCGGCATCGTTGCCACAATCGAGATCGGCCTTGCGCCGGTACATGAGATTCAGATACTGCATGGCGTCGTCGTAGTTCGAGCGCAGGTCAACGGCTTTCTGCAGGTAGGTCAGGCCATCTGTCACCAGCTGTGTGTTCTGATCCTGGATGGCTTTACAAACGGGTTTGGGCATTTTGGCATTGCCCTGGCCGTCGTCCTGGAGCCCGGCGCCCTGGAGGGCGTGGACGGCGTTCTGGTAGGCCTGCGTCCAGTCGACAACGCCGATGGTATAAGCGGCTTCAGCGTCTTTCGGGTCAGCAGCCAGGACTTTGAGCTGCCAGTCGCGAGCCGGGCCAAACTTTTTCAGATCGTAATTAAGGGCGGCAATCTGCTTGAGGCTGGTAATGTCGTCAGGATGCTCCTGGAGGACCTGCAGGAAGCCATTGATGGCCATCTGGGCGGTCTTCTCGTTTTCAGGAGTATCGAGGCCAGGCACAACCTGCTGCGCGTAAGCGGTAGCGAGATAAAGCCGGGTCATGGGGTAGGTGGGATCGAGGTTGACGGCTCGCTGGAAGTGGTCGATGGCCTCTTCATACTTGGCCTGTTTGTATGCCTGAACTCCCTTATTGAGCTGATTGCGGGCCTCCAGGCGTTTGCAGCCGGTCGCAGAAGCCACCAGAAGGATAGTGGCGGCGGCCAGCACCGGTAAGCGTGCGATGCGGTTCATTCTGTCTATCTTCTCCTTCAGCTCGCCAGGAGCCTAACAGCCACGCAGTGAAGCGCTGCCGAGAGCGATTGTACTTCTTCCATAGCCCGAGGCAAGGTAACCGGAGTGCAACAGCCCCACCCTCAGGGAACTTACGACCGGCTTACTGACCGGCCGCGATCTTCGGCGTAATGAGCCCGATGTGGTCGACGCCAACCGCATGGCCGACGTCGATGACGGTTGCGACAGCCTGGAAGTCCAGATTTGGATCTCCCTTAACGAACATAACCTTCTCAGCGCGGGAAGAAAAAATCTCGTTGAGCTTGCTTTCGAGGTCGGTCTTGGCCACGGGCTGCTGATTGATCGTGTAGGTCGGAACGCCTCCGCCACCAGCCGCGACCTCGATCACGATGGTGCGGTCATTTTGCTGCTGCTGATTTGGGTTCTTGGGGGGCTGCGGAACCAGCGCGTCCAGCCCGCGCGGCGTGACCGGGACAATGACCATGAAGATGATCAGGAGCACCAGCAGCACGTCGATGAGGGGAGTTACGTTCGGTTCGGCATTGAGGGCGCCGGCTCCACCTACACTCATGGACATATTTCAAATCCTCGTTTCTTCCACTCTTCTAACGCGTTGGTTACTGCCCGCCTGCGCTTGGGGGCCGAGTTGATGTTGAGGTCGGCTGCTGCTGTTCTGTCAGCATTCCCACTTCCTCAACGCCAGCGGTACGCACGGCGTCGATGGCATCCATCACTGTGCCGTAGTGAGCGCGGGCATCGGCGCGAAAGTAAACAATCTTGCTGGTCTTGTTTTCGAGCTCGTCACGGACCTCGGGGCCCAGGTTGGCAATGGCCGTCTGGTTCTGACCGAGGTACACACGGCTGTCGCGCGTAATAGCGACCACAACGGAATCTTCCTTATTGGCGTCATCCATGGGAGTGGCGTTCGCGCTCTGTGCCAGATCGACGTTCACCTTGTTCTGGAGCATGGGCGTAATGACCATGAAAATGATCAACAGCACGAGCATCACGTCGACCATGGGGGTGACGTTGATGTTGGCGTTAACCTTGGTTCCTTCGTTTCTTACTGCAATTGCCATGGGCTTTCGCTCCGATCGGATTCTTAGGGCAGGGGCGGCAATCAGGCGCCGGGAGAGCGGTGAGGCTACTCCCGGCTCAAAGATTCTCGCTCACTTGCACCGCGCCCCCTCACACCGCATGGCGGCGGTGGGGCAACTGCTCGATTACCTGCGGCTGTTGCTCTGCTTGATGAAGTAGTCGATCAGCTCGCTGGAGGAGTTATCCATTTCGACGTCGAAGGCCTCCACGCGGTTGGTGAAGTAGTTGAAGAGCCACACGGCCGGGATGGCGACAAACAGTCCAAAGGCAGTGGTGACCAGAGCTTCAGAAATACCGCCGGCGACCGCACCGATACCGGGGGTCTTCTGGGTGGCGATTTCCTGAAAGGCCTTGAGGATACCGGCGACGGTCCCGAACAACCCGACGAAGGGAGCGGTAGAACCGATGGTCGCGAGGGAACCGAGGCCTCTTTTCAGCTTTGCGTGAACAATGGCTTCCGCCCGCTCGAGAGCGCGCTTGGAAGACTCAATCTGCTCGACGCTGACAGCACCGCCTCCGCCGTAGTTGCGGAACTCCTGCAGCCCCGCGGTGACGACTTCAGCGAGGTGCGACTTCTTATTGCGGTCGGCAACTTTGACGGCTTCGTCGAGCTTGCCTTCCTTAAGAGCGCCGGCAACGCGGGGGGCGAACTCACGCGACTGTTTGCGCGCGGCGTTGAAATAGAGGTAGCGGTCGATCATAACGGCGAGGGACCAGATGGACATGATGAACAGAACGAACACGACGCCGCGGGCAAGCCAGCCCATGTTGTTCCAGAGGTCGATCGGACTGAATCCGACCGTCTGGCCTTCCTGAAAGAAGCCGAGGGACGCCGGGTTGGCAACGAGATTGTGGATCTGAGCGAGAATCACTGAATCTTTCCTCCTGAGGCGATGGTGCGGTAGAAGCCAAAGAGCGCTAACGGAATACCCGCCCGCAGCATACGTGGCGGGAAGGCCGGAAAATTGGGAGCAACATCCACGGAGAGGCAGGGCCGGACCGGGGCAGATACATCAGCTGCCAAGACTAAAGACTACGTTGACCTGAGTTTCAACCTCCACGGGTTCGCCATTGAGGAGGTAGGGCTTATAGCGCCAACTCCGCACCGCCTCGGTGGCAGCCGCCTGAAGCATAGGGGGACCACTAATGACCCGCAGGTTTTCGATCGTTCCACCCTTGGAAATCGTTGCCTGCAGAACAACAGTTCCCTGAATTCTTGCTGCTTTTGCGATAGCGGGATAGGAGGGATTTTCGCCGCCGATGCGATTGCCCTGCATAACGCCCGAGGAAACGGTGACCTTCTTGGGAGGGGCTGCCTGAACCTTGGGGGCCGGCCCGGTGCCGAGGCTGCCAAGGACTCCGCCCATCACGCCGCCGGCCGAGCCGCCCATGCCTTCCATGCCGGCAACGCCGGTGGAGGGAGGCGCAGACTCTTCCTTCACCATCTTGATTTCATGAGGGATTCTGGTTGGGGCTGTGAGCTGATTGTTCAGCATCTCCGAGACCACTCTCTGAACGTGTACAGCGGGGGGCGGAGGCGGAGGAGGAGGCGGCGGGGGCGGGGGAGCGACCAGCAGGGTGGCCATCATGGCCTTGGGAAGCGCCTCAGGATAAATCAGCGGATAGAGGATGAGGGCCGCAAGAACCGAACCATTCAGAATGAGCCCAACAACGGTATAGTAGCGGCTCTTCGTTTTGATCTGGTGCCCGGATTCCAGCAGGATGTCTTCAAACATTGCCATGGCCGACCTCGGACCTTTCAGTAGTTGACACCTCTTATAGACACCGCAGGGGTCTCCATTTGTTCCCGGCGACCTGGTTTTCGACGCGTTGGGGAGGCGCGGAGGAAACCAAGCCAGAATTCACCTGCAACTGCAGCCCATTGCGCTTTACCGATTGCCCGGTAGCGGACGCCTCGCCGGCCGACTGAGCCGGTTCTTTTCTATAACACAACTCCGCGATTGGATGCAGCGGCCCCCGCTCGGGGGCGGATCTGCCCTCAATAGGATGCAGGTTTCCGGAGCCCGCGAGGGATGGCAGCATCATACCCTGGCTTTCTTCGCAGCGGGGAGAGTCGCGGCGCGGCCGCGGCTGGCACGCCAATCCTGGTATGCAACCAGCATCGGAGCGGCTACCGCGATGGAGGAGTAGGTTCCGATGAGGATGCCGATCACCAGCGCGAAGGAGAACCCGCGCAGCACCTCGCCGCCGAAAATGAAGAGGGAGAGCACGGTGAGGAAGGTTAGGCCGGAAGTCAGGACGGTTCGGCTCAGGGTCTGGTTGATGCTGCGATTGACCAGGTCCGCGAGCGGTTCGCGGCGGCTGAGGCGGAGGTTCTCGCGGATACGGTCAAAGACGACGATGGTGTCGTTCATCGAGTAGCCGATCAGGGTGAGGATCGCGGCGATGACGGTGAGGGAGATTTCCTGATTGCTGAGGCTGAATGCGCCGACGGTGATGATGGTGTCGTGGAAGCAAGCCACGACGGCCGCTACGCCGTAGATGAGCTCGAAGCGGAACCAGAGATAGACAAGCATCCCAGCCAGAGAGTAGAGAGTGGCAAGTTCGGCCTGGTGCTGGAGGACTTTACCGACCTGAGCGCCCACGATGTCAACGCTGCGCACGGAAAAGCCGGACAGCCAGGCATTCTGTTCGAGTGCGGTGAGGACGGCCGGATCGACCACCGCGTGGAGGCTGTCGACGGAGTCGATCACGCCGCTGTGATCGTTGTCGCGGAAATGCACGACAGCGTTGGCCTGAGCCTCATAACGCGACTGGGAGTCCGGGCTGTTGCCCAGATGTTCCGGATCGTTCTGTTCGAGCCAGGAAGAAAGAGAGGAGCCGCTGACGTTATCGAGGTCGAGCTTGCCCTGGTTCTGCGCGCCGCCGCTCGAATAATTCTGAGTCAGAGTGTTGACGATGGTGGCGCGGCCCTGATCGATCGCGGACTCGCTGGTCGCGCTGCGGGAAAGAGTCACAAGGACTTCGTTGTTGGCCGCTGGGCCATAAGGCTGCTGAATGCGGGCATCCTTGAGGCCGGCCCTGTCAACCGCCGAACGAATGCGGTCGGCATCGGGTGAGGAGGCAAACTTGACGCGGACGACAGTGCCGCCGCGGAAGTCGACGTCGAGCGGCAGACCGTGCCAGAAGAAGATGGAGAGTAGTCCCGCGACGCTGAAGATCAGAGAGAAGCCGAGGAAGTACCACTTCTTTCCAAGCCAGTCGATTTTTGGATCATGAAACAGTTCCACGAAGATTCCGCCTATAGAAAAATCTCTCGAGCCTTACTGCTCAAATCGATATCGGTTCGCCGTGCAGTTTGTGGCTGAGGTGGGTGTCGAAGATGACGCGCGAGACGAAGACCGCCGTAAACAGATTGGCGAGCAGACCGAAGGTAAGGGTCACCGCAAAGCCTTTGACGGGGCCCGTACCAAAGATGAAGAGGATGGCCGCCGAGACGATGGTGGTCACGTGGGTATCGACGATGGTGGTCCACGCATGACCGAAGCCCTGATCGACGGCGGCTGAAGGTGACTTGCCGGCGCGTAGTTCTTCGCGAATGCGCTCGAAGATGAGGACGTTGGAGTCGACGCCCATGCCGATGGTGAGGATGACACCGGCGATGCCGGGCAAGGTGAGGGTTGCGCCGGAATAGCCCATGAATCCGAGCAGGATAACGAGATTGAGGAAGAGGGCCAGGTCGGCGTTGATACCGGCGCCCTTGTAATAGATCAGCATGAAGATCATCACCGCAAGCATGCCGACAACGGAGGCGACGACGCCCTGGTGAATGGAGTCGGCCCCGAGGGAGGGACCGACGGTGGTTTCCTGCATGAATTCGATGGATGCAGGCAGGGCGCCGGTGCGCAGCAGCATGGAGAGGTCTTTCACGCGCTGCTCAGAAATGCCGCCGCCGGAGATATTCCCCTGATCGCGAATCTGACCCTTGATGATGGCGACTTCCTGGACGCGGTTGTCGAGGACGATGGCCATGCTCTTCCCGATGTTTGCGCCCGTCCAGGTAGCGAATCGATCGCCCGCCGCACTGGTGAGGTAGAAGTCGACCTCGGGTTCATTGGTGTTGGGATTGTGGCCTGGCTGTGCATCGCGCACATCGGTGCCGCCCCAGATGGGAATCTTTTTCAGTTCGTAATATTCTCCGACGCTGCCGTTGGCGGAAGCGCCGGGAACGCTCTGGACCAACTCGGAATCGGCTGGCAGGTACCCGCCCATGGACTGCAGAGCAGATTGCTGATCGCTCCAGGGTCCACCGGTGACTTCGTGGGCTTCGAGGCGGGCGGTGGATTGAATGACGTCCTTCACACGGCCGAGGTCGTCGACGCCGGGAAGCTCGACAAGGATCTGATAGCTGCCGAGTTGATAGGGCTCGATGATGGGCTCGCTGACCCCGAGGGTGTTGGTGCGACTCTGGATAACCTCGATGGCCTGATCGAGTGCGCGCTGTTTCGCCGCACTCTCCTCCGTCGGTTTCATCGTCAGGGTCCAGGAGTTACCCACGCCGGGGGCGACATCGAACCGTGTGCTGTAAGTGTTCTCGAGCAGCGAACGTACGTCGTTGTTATGGTCGGCGGGAACGCCGGAAACCTGGATAAAGTCCGCGCGATTTGCATCGGGCTTGGAGACGGTGGCGCCGGCGATTCCGTTCTTCTGGAGGTCGCTCTGAATGGCGGCGACATCAGTGTCCGTCTCGGCGCTGATGGCTTCATCGACCTTGACCTGGAGGATCAGGTGCATACCGCCCTTGAGATCGAGGCCAAGATGGATGCGGTTCAGCAGAGACTGCTTCAGGGCCGATCCTGAAACCCCGTGGGGAATGCCGAAGATGCCGAGAATGAAGATGACCAGAACAGCGATGATGCCGATGGTCTTCGTCTTGAGATTGGTTTTCATGGAAGGTCTCTACTTTGCGTCTTCCTGGGTCACGGAAGCAATTGCGCTTTTCACTACTTCGATCCGGAGATTATCAGGAGGAATGCGAAGCTGGATGGCGTCATCTTTGATGGAAGTAATGACTCCTCGAATGCCGCCGGTGGTGGTGACCCGATCGCCGGTTTTGAGGCTGCCGAGCATCTGCTGCCATGTTTTCTGCTTTTTTTGCTGAGGGCGGATCAGCAGGAAGTAGAAGACGACAATAATGAGCAGGAATGGCAGCATCCCTGCAACACCGGTGGGCAGGGCGAATGGAGCCAGAAAAGCGATGAAGATCAACGCGCAGTCCTTCTGGCCGGACGGAAAAAGCCCGTCTGCGGCGAATGAGGTGATCAATTTCCACGGAAGGGCCCCCAGGAGCGCGTGGATTCTAAGTCACGCTCGCGCCGAGGACCTGAATACCTGGAAACGGCTTTCCGGTGAGAGTACGCACACAACCAGTCTCCGCAGGGAAAGCCTGACTCATAGAATCGCGTACAGGCGGGGGAGTGTCAAGGAAAAGGCCGGACGAAGACGAGATTCGAAGCCTTGTCTCACCTCTTTGGTGACCTGGATTTCGTCCCGGTCTTTCCACATAGGCGACGGTGGACGGGAGCCTAAACTGAATCGTTCGCGAACCGTCCAGGCAGAAGGAGAGCGGGGAGGATGACGACCGCACAGACGCCCGTCCATCCAGGGCGCATTGAAGTCATTACGGGACCGATGTTTTCGGGCAAGTCCGAAGAACTGATTCGGCGGCTGAAGCGAGCCCGGATTGCGAAGCGGAGAGTGACATGCTTCAAGCCGGCGCTGGACGTTCGCTACCACCGCAACGCAATTGCATCGCACAGTGCGCAGATGCTGGAGGCGGCGACGGTAGCCAATGTCGAGGAGCTGAAGGCAGTGTTGATGCCGATGATCGATGTGGTAGAGGTAGTCGGCATCGACGAGGCGCAGTTCTTCGACGCTTCACTGCTGAGCCTGAGCAATGAACTGATGCGGCTCGGACACCGCGTCATCCTGGCGGGCCTCGATACGACCTTCACGGGCGAGCCGTTCGCGCCCATTCCCGACCTGATGGCGATTGCCGATGAGGTGACCAAGCTTTCCGCAGTCTGCATGCAGTGCGGCGCCCCGGCAGTGCATACGCAGAGGCTGGGCAGCAATCAGGCATTGGTGTTGGTGGGAGCAGCGGGGGTGTATGAGGCTCGGTGCCGTGCGTGCTTCCGCCCCTGGATGGACGAGCATGCGACAGAACAGCTGGAGTTGCCGGTGAGTGCCGGCGACCGCTCTTGACAGCCAGCGCCGACAACGTTCAGCGGTGTCGATTTAAGCCGGAGGCTGCACAGACGCGGTGGCCTGCGGGTTCGCCAGCTTCCGGAGATAGATGACGAGGTTCCATATCTCATCGGGTTTGGCGCGATCGCCTTCTGAGGGCATCTGGCCCTTGCCGGTTTTGATGATGTAGAAAATCTCTCCGTCGCTCATGCCTTTGAGCGATGAGGCATCACGATAGTCGCGCATGGCCAGTTTTTGCTCGGCGGCAACATCGCCTTTGCCATCGCCGTTATCCCCATGACACATGGCGCAATCCCAGCCGTACATCTTCTTTGCACGTGCCTGGGATTCGGCAGTTGCTTTAACGGGATTGACCTTGGTCGCATATTCCGCGGGAACGCTGGATTGGCTCGGGGCCGCAGCCGGGTTTGCAGCCGGAGCCGACGGCGCCTGCTGTGCGAACGCGACAAGGCCGAGAAAACCAGTAACCGAGGCAATCAGAAAAGGCTTCAACATAGCAGCCTCCTGACAACAAGTTTGGGGGGAAACCCCGGATTAATGTACGCCCGCGGAAGAGCGGGGCGACAGTCTTTTTTCCGCCTGGCTGGGTATTAACGTAATCGGTATGAGCCGACAGGGAACGCGTCCACCCGTAACAGAGAAAAGAACGATCGTCGCTTGTGAAGAGAATTCAGCCACCACATCCCAACGGTTCTCAGTGAGCAGGAACCGGACGGGTAACGGCTGGTTACAATCAGCAGGTGTCACTCCGGTTCGAGGTCCACAGGACGAACGGGGCAGCGCGGCGCGCGACGCTGACGCTGCCGCATGGGGCGGTCGAGACGCCTGTGTTTATGCCTGTAGGCACCCAGGCAACGGTAAAGGCGGTACAGCAGGAGCTGCTTGAGGAATTGGATGTTCGGATCCTGCTCGGCAATACCTACCATCTGTATCTGCGACCAGGGCATGAAGCGATTCGCCGGATAGGCGGCCTGCACCGGTTTATGAGCTGGGATCGGGCGATCCTGACGGATTCGGGCGGATTCCAGGTCTTCAGCCTGAGCGAATTGCGGAAGGTAACCGACGAAGGGGTCGCGTTTCGATCGCACATCGATGGGTCGTCGCATTTCTTTTCGCCGGAGCATTCGATGGACGTGCAGATCGCGCTGGGGTCGGACATCGCGATGGCTTTCGATGAGTGCACCGAGTATCCGGCAGATCGGGCGCGGGCGCGCGCCTCACTGGACATGACGCTGCGATGGGCACGGAAGAGCCAACAACACTTTGAGGCGCACAAGCACGAGCGGCCGTGGGGCGGGAACAGGGCATCGGAATTCGAAGGAAAGACGCCGAGCCTGTTTGGAATTGTGCAGGGCGGGATGTTCACCGATCTGCGGCGCGAGTCGGCGGATCGCCTGGTGGAAATGGATTTTCCTGGGTATGCGATTGGCGGCTTGAGTGTAGGAGAGCCGCGTGAACTGACGCGGGAGATGATTGCGACGACGTTGCCCCTGCTGCCTGCGGAAAAGCCACGGTACGTGATGGGCGTCGGGTATCCGGACGAAATTGCTGAGTACGCGCGGATGGGCGTGGACATGATGGATTGCGTGCTGCCGACGCGGGCGGCGCGCCATGGTCTGCTTTTCACATCAGAGGGCCGGTTGAACATCAGGAATCGGCAATACGCGGAGGATCAGGGACCGGCCGATCCGGCGTGCGGGTGCATGGTGTGCCGGAGATACAGCCGTGCTTATTTGCGGCATCTGATGGCGGCGCAGGAGCCGCTGGCGGCTGTACTGAATACGCTGCACAATCTGGCGTTCTACATGCAAACGATGCGGAACGTGCGCGAAGAGATCGCCAACCCGCAAGTGAGCGGGGCAGCAGGTTAGAGCAGCTGAAGCTGCTGCGCCAATGGCGTCGCCATCAGCTTCCCGTTGTGGGCTGCGCGTGCATAAACCGATGAAGGCCCGCGCGTTCCGCGTGAACTGCGATGGCGCTCGTGACATCCAGAGCGAGCGACAGCGCGGCGCGGCCATCTTCGCCTGACACCAGAGGTTTGGATCGAGTGCGAGCGCAATCGAGGAACGACTCGATTTCGAGGCGCAGCGGTTCGCCCGAACGCACTTCGGGTTTTTCGATGCGGAGACCCGGAAGTCCAGGCGCTCCGGTAAATGCTGCGGCCGCCATGGCGACTGGATCGACGTGCGCGGCTCGAGAAACATCGATGATGAGCAGATCCTGACGGGCGTAGTCGATTGAGACGTATTGATGCGGCTGGAAGAAGCGGAGCTTGCGTACCTTCTCGGTGCTGACGCGGCTGGCCGTGAAATTGGCGACGCAACCCGATTCGAATTCAATGCGGACGTTGGCGATGTCGACTTTGTGAGAGAGGATGGGCAGGCCCACAGCGTGGAGCGAGCGCACGGGCGACTGCACGAGCGAGAGAACAATATCGAGGTCGTGCACCATCAGGTCGAGGACGACATCGACATCGAGGGAACGCGGGCTGAAGAGGCTGAGCCGGTGCGCTTCGAAAAACATCGGGTGATTCAGGATGGGCGCCGTAGCAACAACGGCGGGGTTGAAGCGTTCGAGATGCCCGGTCTGGAGAACGCAGTGGTTCTGTGCAGCGATCTCGATGAGGCGATCGGCTTCCTGAACGCTGCTGGCAATCGGCTTCTCGATCAACACGTCAATGCCCGCAGCGAGCAGTGCTTCACCGACGTTGAAGTGAAGCGACGTGGGTGTGCAAACGGACGCGGCGCCGAAGTCGATCTGTTCGCCGGAGCGTGCAGCGAGGCATTCTTCGACGGTAGAGAAGACGGGTGCGCCCCAATCAGTGGCGGCCGCCACGGCTCGGACCGGATCGGGTTCGACAACGCCCGCCAGACGAACGGGCACCCCCTCATCTTCCAGCTGTCGATAAACACGGAGGTGATTACGGCCAAAGACACCTGCGCCACATACGACGACGCCGGGGTGAGTTGGGTGGGAGGAAGACACCGGAATCCTAAGCCGGCTTTCCTTCAACGACGCGCAGGCAGCGGGCGTACAGTTCCAGAAGCTGAGTGACCTGGTCTTCAGGTTTCGGAGCGCCGCCGGCCACGAAGCCCGTGGAAGGCGCGCTGGCGCGGCCCACGCCGGCGGTGGCCGCGACAAATTTCAGAAGATCGAGGGCGATGTCCTCGTTGCGGCGAGCACCGTTGCCTGGGGTGGGAACTGCATCCATTGCGAATTACCTCTCAGGCCGATGCTATCAAAGCAAGCGCAGGATCGACACCCGGGTTCAGATCTCTGAAATAGACAGGCAGACACGACCTACGAGCAGATCGGAGGGAGCTTCCTGGGACGCGAGCTCAATGAGATCGACCGGATAGGCGAGGGCACGAGGCCGCAGAACCAGCCGGCTGGATTCGAAAGCAGCGTGGCGGAACAGCATCTGCGAACCGTAGCGCACGGCATAGAGATTGGGCATCGGGGGGCGACAAGTGACAAGAGAGTTGTAGTGCCTGTCGATGACGACGATCGAGCCGACACGCAGGATGGGATCCATGGGCAAAGCCTGAGCTGCTGTGACCCGCACGCCAACAAATCGTTCCCAGCTGCGGCGGCTCACGGCTCGACGGGGCGGGAAGCGAGTGAGTCTGTCGGAGGGCAGATGGACGGAGCCCAGGACCAGGCGGCCGTCGATAACGAGCGCGGTCATGGCAACCGCCTGAGAAACCAGAGGCACGATATCCATAGAATCGCGCGCCGTTCTTTCCGGCGGTGAGAATCCGGTCGGCCTCACCGGAGAAAGATCCTCGACGCTGAGTTGTTGGGCGAGCAGGATGCGATCCATTGCGGAAAGACTCAGGCGGCGACGGCGATGGAGGAAATTCGAAATGTGCGCCTGCGCGAGACCTGTCTGCCGCGCCAGGAGTGAACTGCTGAGGATTCCCTTGTCGATGCGGCGCCATGTCTCGAGCCGCAGGCGCTCGTGTAACTCGAGGAATTTCATCTAGCAAATGTTTTCAGGGAGCTATGCAGTCATTACTTCGGATTTTGCAGAAAGAATCACGCTTTTTCGCGAAATCCGCGCTCCGCGGTAAGGGACCTCAGTACCCAGCTTTTGCAGAACGGCCGACTTGTTCCTTCCGGTAATTGATCGCAGGGCTCCCCGAAATTAGTGTCGGACTACTTGCAGCAGCCAAACATAGTACTTTCGCTCGCGAGGCAAGCCTCCCGACCAAGCACTTTGCGGCCTAAGTGAGATTCCCATTTTGGAGGACCGGCAACGATCCGGGCTCAATGTTCACGACCATTTCTGGAAGGCTGGGTTGTCTCACGCGAGCAGCCGCGGCCTTCTGCCTCCCCCAACTCCGCAGAGGAAAACATCGAGTTCCCGCGGACGGTTCAACTCTGGAGAATGATTGATGTACCTGCGAATTTTTCTTAAGGTGTGTGAGGGGTGCGGTGTGCTTTGGTTCCGCGCTCAGGACTGCCAGGAAGTCTACTGCTCTAGCTGCTCGCGAAGACTGCGATCACGACCGCCGGTGCAATTGTCGCGCCGCCCCGGCAGGCGGCCCCGCCACAGACATATCGTGTCCATCTCAGGGGGTGTCGCATGAGTGCGGTTCTTGCGACGCCGTGCGTCGTTGCCACAGTGACAGCCGTTGCCGAATCCCAATTGCCTCGAGCGCGTCCGAAGCCGATCGACGGATATGCTTTTTATCGGAAACATACGCTCGCGTTGCTGAGGCGCTACCTGCAGGTCTCGATGGAACTGGGAAGGACACCGTCTGCCCTGGGCAAAATGATGCTTCGTGGGCGAGTGTCGAGTTATCGACTCCGAACATTTGAGGAGGGGATTATTTTTACTCTTGATGTGGAGAAATGCATCAACCAGCTCGACAAAATCTCCCGCAAGGTCGTCACGCATGTGGCTCTGGAGGATTACACCCTCCTCGAGACGGTCGTTCTAACAGGCGAAAGCTCGCGATCCGTTACAAGGATTTACGGAGATGCGATGAACCGTCTGACAGAACTTTTTTTGCGTTTTGGCTTGCTGGAGCCAAATGTGGAAAATTTGTCAAGAGGCGGCCCGAAAATCAAAAGTAATGAGCCAACATAACAAAGGGCTTGCAGCCCAAAACTACGAAAGAAATTTGGCACGTTTATTCTTTCAAACTGGTATTCTGAATTATAGAGTGGAAAAAAGAAAAAAGGGACACCCAGCGGTGTCCCTTTTTTATTGGTCCCGAGGGTCAGTATCAATAGTAGAACGGGCAGACAAGGCTTTATGCCGGCTCCAGAAACGAGGAATATGCGGAACAGAGTTTGCAGATGGCGGATGCGTGATGCGATAACAACGTTAGGAATATTGTCTGGGCTCATGGCGCTTGCGATAGCCGTGCTTCCGCCGCATCTGATTGCGCAGATAAGCACGACCACGGTTCAGGGAACGGTTTATCGCGCCGACGGAACGCCGGCGCGTGGAACGCTGCTCGTCACCTGGCCCGCGTTCACGACACCCCAGAACCAGGCGGTAGCTGCCGGAACGGTGAGCTCAGCGATCGGCGCGGACGGATTTGTAAGTCTGAATCTGGCCCCGAATGCCAGCGCGTTGCCTATGGGAAGCTATTACACAGCGGTCTATCACCTGAACGATGGGACGGTGAACCAGGAATACTGGGTGGTCCCGGCATCGGCAAACGCATCCATCGCGACCGTGCGGGCCCAGCTGGAACCTTCTACGGTTGCGGTACAGCCAATATCAAAAGCCTATTTAGACAGCGCGATCTCGTCGCTCAATGGTTCATGGTTGTCGCTCGGAGGCGGCACCATGACGGGTCCGCTGAACCTGGATACTGATCCTGCCTCGGCAAACCAGGCCGCTACGAAACACTACGCCGATCAACTCGCTCAGGCCCAGCTTCCCCTCGCAGGAGGAACGGTCACGGGGCCTTTGAATGCGAAGCAGTTTGAGGGACGCCTGTATGCCGATCAATGGCAGTCTGGTTCGAGCAGCAACAATGGAATTGCGATGTCGCTGTCGCAGTGCGTATCGCTTCCCTACGCCTGCCAGGTGCTGGCGCCAGCTCTCTATAACAGCACCGAGGTGCCGGCGTGGTCGAGGATAAACGCTGCACAATTCGGAATTCAGCAATCTTCGCTGGCTACTTCGCAAGTCACGCACTTACTCGACGAGCGCAATGGCGGAAGTTTTGAGACGGTTCTTAATCCGTACGCAGCCACTTATCCCGGCAGTTCGAATCCATACGTGGGGTCGCAGCTGAAGGTCGATTTTACCGCTCTTCCATCCGTAACTCCTTCTCCCTGGCAGGGCTATGTTGGCCATCAATCCACGGTAACTCAGACGCAAGGAGGTGTGCTGTCGCAGATTTACGACTTCACCCACCAGAGCACGCTGGTCAATCAAAAACTTCTCACGATCCGCAACACGAGCGCGGCAACCGAATCCCTGGAGCATTTGATTTATTGCACCGCACCCGGCGACTGCGTCGCGCAGCAGACAGAGGTGTTTGGGCCCGCCGGCGTCGATCATCCCTGGGATGAGGGCATGGAACTGTGGTCGAACGTGGTTAGCAGCACGATCAATGTGTACCGCGGGACCCTGACCGGTTCTCCCACCGCCGGCGCTACGGCATTGCAGGTCTCTGCTCCTGGCAGATCCGGCGAGCAAATTCCGGGAAGTCAGGGCGAAAACCGCTGGCTCATCGATACGCAGGCCGGCAAGTTCACCAGCCTGACAGCGAGTGCCATCGCCGACGACGTGCAGCCGTTCAGCGACCCATCAGCGAATTGCCAGGGTATCAGCTGCAACAGCTTTACGCAGATCACTTCGACGACAACCGTTCCTGCATCGTCGGCGTGGGGAAGCCTGACGTCCGCGATAACGGTTCCAGCCAATGCGCTTGTTCCTGGAAATGAAACCATTTCTGTCAGCATGGCCCGTGGCTCGCTCACACCCGGGCTTGCCTGTCTTGCGGATGAAGCCGGCACTCCCACGAAGGGAACCGGCCGCCATCTCGGCAACTACGAGACGATCAACATCGCAGCAACCGGGAGCGGAACGTTTACCGCGACGATGCATAAGTCTCATCCGTCGGGGGGAACCATCTGGCAGGGCGGGCTGTGTGGAGAATTTGCTGAGATTGTCGGGTCGGACTTACCCAGCGGCAGCGCCTGGAGTAATGGCGAGTCGGGCGGTACCACGGCTTACCCGGTACGTTTCGTGTGGCCAGTCCTTGGTTCCGTGGACGGCAGCCACCTGATACTGTGGACCGGCCGAAATGAGTGGTATCACCTCGATACCGCATGGTCTTATCAGTCCAACAAGACCATTAATCTGTACCAGGGCGCCGAAGTCTACAAGATTGTCGGCGCGAACAACGACACGACCGACAATCACTTTGCTTTGGCGCCGAACGCTGCGCCATGGGCCGGCGGAGATACCGTGGAAGAGCCACAGTTTCCGAATCAGGAAGCCCGCGTAGGCGATCTTTCCACGTCGCAGTGGCTACCTCATAATGGCGGGCCCAAGTTCACCATTCAATTCCTCGGACGCACTGAGAATCAAGACACCGGAATCATGGTCAATAACTCCGCGCCGTGGAGCCGTTATACCGGAGGGGGTGGGAGCTGGATCATCCCGCAGGCCGCCTATCAAATGGAAGGACCCTGGTCGTTCGGGCTGCTGCTCAATTCTTCGAATGTCGCCAGCGCCCTCGGCCTGCCGTGCGGCACAAACTGCGGCTCGCTTCAAAGAATTGTCAATCCTGGTTTCGCCCCGACCAGCGACTACTTCGGCTACACGAACACCAGCGGCAATACAGGCTCAGGCGGGACATGGAGTTTCACTGGAAATCTATCGGTTGCCGGCCCATTCCATGGGCAGGGGAGCATCACCGGAGCCGCCATCAACGGCGAGATCACGGTTGATGGCACGACCTACACAAGCCTGAATGCCGCGTGGACTGCGGCTGTGAGCCAGGCCAATTCGAGTGGGAGCAACCAGACCATACGTCTTGGGCCCGGCACCGTTTCTGTGACCGCCACCCTCGCGGAGCCGACAAATGGATCCTGCGTAAGCCTGATAGGAAGCGCCGCTCCAACGGTTACCGCAGATAATGCCAATGCATCTACCGTAATTACTGTTCCTTCAGGTCTCGGCGGGGACCTGTTCAGCCTGCAAAACGCCTCGGGCACTCAGGCGCAAAGCTGCACCTTTCGCGATCTGATGATCCTGGCCAATAAGAATGCGAACCATGCATTTAACTTCCAGTGGTTCCGCGGACTTTATGTCGATGACCTGACTGTCAATGACACGACCCAGGACGCATTTTATCTTGGAGAGACAAGTGGCACTCATCAAGCTAACCTTGAGATGCGCGATGTTACAGTTAGTTATTCCTCGTCTGCCTTTACCCCTGCGAACCGGCCTAACTACGGTTTGAATCTGCAAAATACAGTATTGGACAGCTTCGTCCAGAATCTGATGGTGCGGAATGCATTACAGGCGGCGGTCTACAATTCCGGCAGTGGAACTACTTTTGAGCTCATCCATGGTTTTGGATATCCATACAGTTGCACGGCCGCCCCGTGCAAAAATACGGAGACCAATTCCAGCGCGGCCGACGCATCGTGGGCAACGAATTACGAAGTAGTGGATAACGGGTCGGGCGGGAATATGTATTTCAACACTTATATGGACTCGCCGGCGGTCGCGGCTTTTGATCTGAAGACCAACGGAGTGCAGGTCAATGGCGGACACATCCAGTGGCCGGATACAACCAGTTTTCCGAATGCAACATTCGCCGAGATTGAGTCAACCTTAAGTTCTAACCTCGTGATCTCGAATGTGGATTGCCTCAATATGAGCAACACTGCAGGTATTCCTGGATCTCCGGCTGGTGCAACAGGCGTATGGATCAGCTATATGGGAACCAACGGCAGCGCGCCATCCTATTCTTCGGTGAGTAATCTGGCCGGTTGCGGCCAGTATGTACAGCAGCGCGTGGCGGCGCGGCAAACAGCCTTCGACATGGCTGGCAATAACTCGTCGAACGCGAACTATGGCACTGGGCAGACGGGCATGACGCCCAAGGTGTTCGTAACGCCGCTCAGCGGCCAGGCGAATGAGGGTGGCGTTGAGGTTGAGAACTTCTCCGGCGGCCTGGGTGATTCCTTCTTCAGCGGCCTCAGCGGACAAGCGTCGAACTTCGCAGTCATGGCCGATGGGACGGTGCGGCATACGGGACTGCAGACCAGCGCGGTGTTCGCCACCTCGTCCACCACGCTGACCAAGGCAAACCATATCGTTCTGGCGAATGCAACGACCGGAGCTCTTACGCTCACGCTGCCGAGTTGCTACTCCGTCATGCCCGATGGGCTGACGCCCACCGGGATGGAATTAACGATCATCAAAACTGATGCCACGGGCAATGCCGTCCAGCTGACGACCACCAGCAGTGAAACCATCAGCGTGCTGGGATCGAAGACGGCGAGCTATTCGCTTACAGCAATGGGAGGAGTCACTGTGGCGTGCGGACCGGATTCAAACTGGTACAGCACGGAACAGATTGGAGGGACGGCCACTTCACTGGCATCGACTCCTTCGCAGTGCCCTGCTGGATCCTATGCAACGGGCATCGCCGCCAATGGAAGCGCGAACTGCGCGCAGGCGTGGCGTTCCACCTGGTACGGAAATTTCGGGGGGACATTCGGCACCTCTGCCAATAGCTCGCTGGGGGCAATCTGGTCGCCCAGTACGGCCGTCAGCATAACGAGGCTCGACATCGCGGTGGGTACAGCACCGGCGGGATGCAGTACCTGGCCCGTTGTGGGGATTTATGACGGGACCGCGTCAGCATGGCTGAAGTCGGTGACCCTTGCAGCTGGAACCTACAGCTATCGCAACGCCGTGACCGGAGTGGCGATTGCCGCGGGTCACAATCTGTCAATGGGGGTTCAGACGGCAGGAGTGGGATGCACGACGAACCCGGCGTCGGCCCAACTGACGATGGAATATGCAATGAATCAGTGAGGGCAGACATGCTTTTCGACTGGGGAGTTGCCGACCGGCCGGAGCTGGTTCGCTTGGGTGAGAAGCTCGATGCCTCGAATCTCGAGGTACGGAAAGACAATTCGTTTGCTATGGCAGAGCAACTGCTGCGCGTGAGAAGCCGCACCGGAAAAACCATTCCTTTGGCGGCCAATCGCGTGCAGAGGCAATACGAGGAGACACGGGGACGGAGCAACATCATTCTGAAGGCCCGCCAGATGGGGATGACCACCTGGATTGCGGGCCAGTTTTTTTTGAGGACGATTACTCATCCGGGAACGTTGACCGTCCAGGTAGCTCACACGCAGGAGGCAGCGGAGTCAATTTTTCGCATCGTCCACCGGTTTCTGCGGAGTCTGCCACCGTCGTTACGGCGAGGAGCATTGAAGACTTCGCTGGTGAATGCGCGACAGATCGTTTTTCCGGACATGGACTCGGAATACCGCGTGGAGACAGCGGGGGCGCCCAATGCGGGGCGGGGGCTGACCATCACCAATCTCCATTGTTCGGAGGTGGCGCGGTGGCCGGGAGACGCCGCGGAGATATTGCAGGGGATGCGTGCCGGGCTGTCGCCGGTGGGCGAGCTGGTGCTGGAGTCGACGCCGATGGGGGCGGCGGGCTGTTTCTGGAAGGAGTGGCAGGAAGCGAAGAAGACCGGCATAGTGCAGCACTTTTTTCCCTGGTGGCTGGAAGACGCTTACGTAAAGCAATCGGTAGAGAGAAGCTCGATGAATGATGCCGAGAGAAGGCTGGTAGACGAGTGCGGTCTGAAACCCCCGCAGATTGGGTACAGGCGGTTTCTGCAGGAGAGTTTCCGCGGCATGGCCAGACAGGAATATGCCGAGGATGCGACGGAATGCTTTCTCGTCAGCGGCGAGTGCATCTTCGATACCGGCGCTATCGACGCGAGACTGCGGGAGGTTCCGGCTCCGGTGATGGAACGGCGAAACGGGCAACTGCAAATCTGGCTCACGCCGGTGAAGGACCGCGAGTATCTGGTTGCGGTGGATCCGGCGGGCGGAGGTACGGAGGGAGACTACTCGGTAGCGCAGGTGATCGATCTGACCACGGGACTGCAGTGCGCGGAATTGCAGAATCGGATGCCGCCGCTGGAGCTGGCGTACGCGGTGACGGAACTAGCACGCGAATATAACACCGCATTACTGGCGGTGGAGCGGAACAATCATGGATCCGGCGTGCTCGCTTATCTCAAGGGCGTTTGTCGCTACGAACGATTGCACGAGGCGGCAGGACAGGATGGATGGCTGACAACGGCAGTGACGCGACCGCTCATCCTCGGAAAGCTGGGCTCGGCCCTGGTGGAGTCGCCGGGAATTTTCACCAGCGCACGGCTGCTGCGGGAGTGCCGCAGCTTCGTACGCAAGGGGAGCGGGCGAGCTGAGGCTCAGTCGGGGGAACACGATGACTGCGTAATGGCGATGGCCATCGCGCTGGCAGTCCGTGAGGAGCGGCTCACGGGGAGATGCTTCAATTAGCATGGGGAATCCGGAGGGATTGTGGCAGTTCTTGCGGTTCAGGAAATCCGGCGCATGAGAGGCGGCGCGCAAAGCCACCTGATGCTGGGCGCGGACGGCAATGCCTGGATTGTGAAGTTCCAGAACAATCCTCAGCATCTGCGCGTTCTGCCCAACGAGCTGCTGGGTACGCGGCTGGGCGCGCTGATCGGATTGACAGTGCCCCACTGCGATGTTGTGGAAGTAACGCCGTGGTTGATTGAACAAACGGCGGATCTGCGGATGGAGTTCAGCGATCGGCACGAACGCTGCATCGCGGGATTGCAGTTTGGTTCGCAGCTGGTGGGAGGATTGATGCCCGGGCACGTGGCGGACTATCTGCCGGAAGACCAGTTGATGGAGGTAAGGAATTTGCAGGAATTTGCCGGGGCGCTGGTGCTGGACAAATGGACGTGCAATGCGAACGGACGCCAGGCGCTGTTTTATCGCAAAGGCCGCACCAAACGCTATAGTGCAACGTTCATCGACCAGGGCTTTTGTTTCAATGCCGCGGAGTGGCGTTTCCAGGATGCGCCGCTCCGCGGCGTGTACGGACGGAACGTAGTGTACCGGGCAGTCACGGGCTGGGATAGCTTCGAGCCGTGGCTCTCGACCATGGAGCAAATGGAGGCTCAGCCCATCTGGGAGATTGCAGAGACGGTTCCACCGGAGTGGTACGAAGGCAATCTGGAGGTTCTGGAGACCCTGGTTGAACAGCTGATGGAGCGTCGTACCCGGGTAAAGGATTTGATTACGGAGTTCCGGGAATCTTCGCGTGCGCCTTTTCCAAACTGGAACGCGAAAGGGACATCGCTGGGAAGAGGACAGTTTTCGCCAACAGCCTGGGACGATAGTGTTTCTGGAAGGGTGATGTGAACGAGCGATTGGAGTGCGATTTTTCACTGGTCCGCTACGTTCCGGATCCGGTGAAGAACGAATTCGTGAATATCGGTGTGATGCTCCGCGAAGCGGCACGTCCGGATGTTCCCGTGTTGCGATTTACCAGGGACTGGGCGCGAGTGCGCTGTGTCGATCCGGACGCGGATATCGAAATGCTGGAGGCGATGGAAGCCGAAATGCGCCAGCGGCTGCTGGAGTCGGGAACTGACGCAACCCCGCTCATGCGGACGATCGAGGATTCTTTCTCGCATCAGCTGCAAATGACCGAGCCAAAGGCTTTTCTTGCGGAGAACGCGTCATCAGGGATGGAAGAGCTGATGCAGCTGTATGTGGAACCGCGCACGCAAAGGGCTCGGCAGGCGCTGAGCGGACGGCAGGCGATTGCCAGAAGCATGCGGACACAGTTCGAACACGCGCGGGTGTGGGATCTGATGCGCAAACGGATTCCGGCATCCACGTATACGAAGCCTGGAGACTCGCTGAAGATCGACTGCGGTTATCGGCCCAACGGAGTGGTGCGGATGTTTCACGCCGTGTCTCTCTCCGGCGATGTGGAGCTGGCGAAAGTACTGGCCTTCAGCTCGCCGTCGCTGCGCGCTGGCGTGGCTCGAGTGGAGAATGCGGAGCTGGAGCTGACGGCGATTGTGGCGCCGCTGCGCAACAGCAACGGCGAGGTCAGGGTTGACGAAGATCACGTGGAGCAATATCGCTTTGGGGTGGAAACGATGGAGGCGCAGCAGATCCGGGTTTTGACGGTGAGCGATCTGGAACGGGTGGCGGAGACGGCGAAACGGGAGCTGCGCGTGTAGCTCGATTCAGGTTTGAAGTTCAGAGAGGCATGGCCATGCGCCATGCCTTTTCTCTTGGAAAGGAAAACGGAGGAGACGTGAAGATCAAGGAACAATGGAGACACGCGCTGGCACTCTTGGGAGCCGGACGCAAAGAGGAAGCGGCTCAACGAAAGACGATGGCCTTGCCGTCGGTGCTGGCCCCGTATTCCTTCCCGGGCAGGGCGCTGCCCAAACCAACCCCCGCCAATCTGCGGAAATTTGCGGAGACGCCGGTGGTGCGGCGCGCTATCAACCTGATCAAGGACCGCGTGGCCAGCATGGACTGGCAGGTGCGTCTCAAGCGCGATCACGATCCGGAGAAGGTCGCCTTCGTCGAGAATCGGGCACGGATTTTGAGGCATTCGCTGGAGTTTCCAAATCCTTCGGATTCGTTCCGGACGCTGATCGAGCAGGCGATCGAGGACGCGCTGGTGGGCGGCTTCGGCGCCATCGAGATGGAATTAACCGGAGATTCCGCAAAGCCCTTCGAGTTGTGGGCCGTGGACGGGGCGACGATCCGTATCGACCCGAAGTGGGATGGCAGTGCGCAGTCGGTTCGCTTCGCGCAAGCCACCGGCCTCGGCGGAACGAATGCGGTGATTCCGCTCCAGGACAACCAGCTGATGTATGTGCGGATGAATCCTCGCAGCTACACGCCGTTTGGCCTTGGACCGCTGGAGGTTGCGTTCGAAACAGTGAACTCCTTTCTGAGCGCTCACCGTTTCGCCGGCAAGCTGGCCAGTAACGCGGTGGTGCAATACGCGCTGTGGCTGAACGAGACGACGCCGGCCCAGCACGAGCGATTGATCCGGTGGTGGCAGGACGAGATTGAAGGCACCGGGCGCGTGCCCATCCTGAGCACCGAACAAAAACCGGAAGTGCTGCGCTTTGCAACGGGGACCGATGCCGATCTTCGGCTCACATGGCAGGCGTTCCTGATTCGGATGATCGCGAATGCATTCTCGCTGCCGCCGATGCTGCTGGGGCTGGAACAGGATGTGAACCGGTCGACGGCGTCGGAACTGCTGGATGAGGCATTCCACAGCGCCATCGTGCCTCTGGCGAGGTTGGTCGCCGAACATTTGACCCGGGATCTGTTTGCCAAGCGATTGGGCTGGCCGGAATTCGAATTTGTCTTCAACGAGCTGGATGCGACAGATGCGATGGAGGAGGTCCGGATGCAAACCGCGCTGCTGGCCGCAGGAGTATTGAGCGTGAATGAGGTGCGCGCCATGCGGGGTCTGGCGCCCCTTGCGGGAGAGCGGGCAAATACGGCAACGAAGAAGGAGGAACACGTAACAACGTCGATTACAAACGAGGAAATTCAGGCATCACGGGAGAAACCATGAAACTGGAAGCCATGGCAGTCTTGCTGCCGGAGGTTGCGGGGCATCCAAACCGCTCTCCGTTCACGGGGGTGCTGACGCTGGTCGATGAGCCCAGCACGAAACCGCCGTCGGGAGCACGCGGCCATCGCGTGATCCTGACGCGCGGTGCGGCGCTGGCCGCTCTGCCCTCTCTGCTGGGGATGGCCGTGGATTATGCACCGTCCTGGGACGGGCACGATGCGCGGCGCAAGTGCGGAATCATTACCAACGCCGACGTGGAGGGCTCTCGCCTTTCGGTGGCTGGCTATCTTTTCGCGAAGGATTTTCCTGAGGTGGAGCGGCAGATGCGTCAGTGTCTGCCGGGCGCCATGGGAATGTCCTGGGAGCTGGCCGACGCCCACGTGGAAGATATGCGGGCGGAAGTCTGGACTCTGACGCAGGCTACGTTTACCGGCGCGGCCATCCTGCTGCGCGAGAAGGCGGCGTATCGCAACACATCCTTCGAGTTGGCTGCCTCGCGCTGCCGCTCGATCATCACCCACCCCGCCGCCGAAGGGGCAAGGGCGAGCGCAACGAAACATGCAACCGGGATCTTCAGGGATCGCGCAGGCGTGGCATTCCCGAAGAGAGAAACAGGAAAGGAATCAACATGGAATCACAGACAGGCGAAAACATGGTCGCGCTGACCGAAAGCATGGAGCGCATGGAAGCCCGCCTCGAAGCCGCAGCATCGCTCTTCGAGCGCACCGCCGCTTTGATGGAGGAGCGGGAGAGCGAAAGAAGCGGCGAGGTCCGCAAGATGGTGGCCGCGGTGGAGACCAGCCGTGAGGCGGAACTGCAGAAGAAGCTCGAGACCGCCGAGCAGCAGATTGCTGAACTGCGCGCCCAGGTGGAGTCGAAGGCGGACGCGGAGCCGAAGCCGGTGCGCAAAACTGTGCCCGCGTCGACAGCGCAATTCCTCGCCAAACAGGGCCTCACGGCTCTGGAGTCAGTGGAGGCGGGCGCGCTGGATGCGGCTCTGAGCGGGCTGAGCCTGGAGCAGCGGATCGCGGTGAAAGCACAGTTGCTCCATGCCGGTGTCGTCAGCTGATCGCCACGGCACCTCGAGAAGTGAGGCCGGCCTGAGCGCCGGCTTTTTCGTTGCCAACAGATTTTTTCTCCACGAAAGGTAGCTATGACAGCCAATTTCCTCGACATCCATTCCGCTGCGGATTACATCGGACCCGGCGCCATTGAGGTTCCTCTCTATCACACCGAGATCGCCGACATCGTGCGTCGCCGCAACATGTTCGGCCAGCGCATCAAGCAGGTTCCGGCTACGGGCCACCCGTCGCGCTACTTCGAGCAGACGGCGATCCCAAATCCATCGACCGCCGGCTTCGTCGATCCGCGCAACATTGTCGCTCCGGTGGTCACGCCCACGCGCGTGGAGCGCAGCGTGCCGCTGAAGGCCATTGTCGCGCAGCTCAACTACAACCTGTTTGACATGGAGCTGGGCGCGCAGCAGAAGCAGTTCGCCTATCTGCAGGCGAAGGACCTGGTGGACACGATTGAAGGCGTGATGCTGGCACACGACATCGCCCTGTGGAACGGCAATGACACGTCCCTCAGCACGCCAACCACGATGCAGTATTTCGGCGTCGCGGGCCAGATCGCCGCAGGGGGCAACACCACAACGATCGGTACATCCGCGAGCATTACCGACGGCCTGAAGTCGACGATTGCACAGATGACAGCGAACACCAGTTACGCGGTACGCCCGACCGCGATTTACGCGAACCCGGTTCTGCTCGATCTGATTGATCGCGAAATGAAGTCGGAGTTCAACGTGGTGCTGAACACCAAAGAAATAGCCGCGGGCTTCACCGTCAAGATGCTCACCACCCAGGCGGGCGAACTGCCGTTGATTCCCGAGTGGTCGCTGGCTTATACCGGCACGCCCGGCTCCGGCACTGCGGTGCTCCCGGCTTACATCATCACTGAAGACCTGAATGAGTATCACTGGCTCAGCGATCCCAATCCGCGCCTCTTCCAGCTCGGGACACCGGGATCGCTGGCATCGCAGCATGTCGTGGTGAAATTCGGCGCCCCGGTGGTCAAGGGTGCGAACTACGCCCATTACCAGGTGCTGGTCGACCGGTAGCCGAACCTCCGCGCTAACCTGCGGAGCTTTTACCGAAGGGGTTGGTCCAAACCTGGACCAGCCCCTTCGCATTTTCAGCAAGGAGAATCCATGGCTTCCTACCTTCAGCCAACCGAGTATCAGACGTACGGACTGGCTTCTGATGTCACCGATGACTGGATCACCGCCGCATCATCGCTCATCGATAGCCATTGCCGCCGATCGAGTCTCAATCCCACCCAGTACAGCGAGCGCATCCGCATCGTCGAGGGCTCGCAGACGGCGCGGCTGAGCCATCTTCCCCTGGCGCCCCTCGCACCAGCAACACTGCCTTTCGTATCGATTCAGGCCCGCTACGCAAAACCTCGGCGCGGACAGCTCGCCGATGCGCTGCAGGAAGAGGTTCTGTGGGCGTTCTCTCTGCCCGGGGCGTGGACAACCGTCGACCCCGCAACCGTGGATTTCGTCGCGGACACCGGCGAGCTGATCTTCCCGCTCAGCATACTCGGGCTTCCCTACAACGAGGTGCAGGTGACCTACACCGCGGGATTCGCGACGATTCCCGGCGCAGTTAAATGCGCCTGCGCGCAAATCGTGAAGAACGCCCAGGCCACGCCGGGGCTGAACGTTAAATCTTCGAAGCTCGACACGCTGCAGCTCGAGTACTTCGGTGGAACACTGATTGACGCGACCGTGGAAGCCATGTTGCGGCCATGGGTTTCCGTGAGGATGGGGTAGCCATGGCCGACCTGAGTACGCAGAATCCATGCGGCCTGGCGCAGCGGGTTGCCACCGCGCTGCTGAGGGCGGCCGGCGGGACTACCGCCTGCCTGCAGCTGCCGCCGCTGCAGGGCGATTCAACCAATGCCGGACAACTGGGACTGAATGCGCCGGGTTTTCTCTCCCTCCCGCTCGCACCCGCAGTTTTCCGTAAGGCGCGCGTGGCCATGCAGGACGGGCAGATGCCCAAGTACGAGCTGCTGATCTCGGCTGACGCGGTCGCCGCACAGGTGACGCAACGGCAGCTGAGCTCTGCACAAACGCTGTTTTCGATGGCCGCCGGAGTCGTTGTTGCCGGCAAGCTCTTTCTCATCGAAGCCGTCTCTGCCTCAGAAAGTCAGGGTATGGCCTATGTGTATCGGCTGCTGTTACAGGAGGCATGCGGCGAGTGGGCAATGTAACCGCGGGCCAACTTCCGATGCGATGACAGAGGACGATCGCGAATCTGAACCGTTGGAAATGTAACCAGGTGAGTGACCTATGCAAAATGCAAAAGATACGTTTTACATCACGCTGCGCAGCCGGCTCGCGGCCGTGAATCCGGCGCGCACCATGACGCTGCGCGCTGCGACTCGACCCGGCATTCTCGTGAGCGAAGCTGAGGCGCCACCGGCGCAGCCGCTGTTGGATGTCTTCGCGTTGAACTGGACCGGGATGCAGGCCGATCTGCAGTTGCCCGCGATTCTGGCACGGATGACCTGTGAGATCCGGTACTGCACTGCCGGCACCCAAAACAACGCCGGACTCGATCGTGGACGCGCGCTGGAGGAAATGGATTCCGAAGTCCTGAAGCTCCTGTATCCGTACTCAGCGCCAAAGGTGAATTACACGCAGGATCCGGCCGTAACGATGGAGACGATTGTGTTTTGGTCGGAACCCGAATTCGACCCCATCACAACTCTTCGCGATTCGCTCAGCCGCACGGTGAAGGTCACTGTCTTCGCGTTTCAGGAGCAGGGGGAACAATGAGCACATCAACCAGCATGCCGCTTCCCGCGTTGCCACCCACGGGGCGTTCGGTGCGCGCATACTTTGCACCCGTCGATCGGGTTCACCAGGCGCCCACGCTTTTCGATCCCTCGCTGAACGGGCGCTTTGCGGCCAGCACGCCGCCATCACCATGGATCGACCTGGGCTGGATCGAAAGCTTTGAACGCAGATCCACGAGCAAGTTTGGCGAACTGATGACCGGCAGTCCTGGCACGACACAGTTCCAGGTTCGCCAGACCCTCGATGCCACTGTCTCTTTGCGCTTCAAGGCATGGAGCAAGCTTTCCATGGCGCTCGCGGCCGGATCGCAGCACATGAACCTTATCGTGCCCGCTGCCGGAGGAGCTCCCAACGGGTCGGGCAGCAGGGGGGTTGCGCCCGTCAGTCTCATTGCAGGCTCGACCTCGACCTTTCTGGCGATTTCTGCTTCGGATGCCGCTGGGTTTTCCCCCGGCTCGCTGGTGACGGTCGATGTGGACTACGCGGCACAAACAGGTTATGTGGGCAGCGGGGTTTATGCCGCTTACATAAGCAGCGCAGCGGCGGTCAACAACGATCCCGACTACATTCGGCGCGTTTCGTTCAATGTGGCTCGCGTCACATCAAGTTCGAACACCGGGTTGCAGCTCGCGCAGCCGCTGATCGCCGGGGTTCCTGCGGCAACCATGCGCGTCCAGCCCATCTCCGGTTTCGTCGATCGTGAAGGCGGACGGTTCTTCCAGGAGTGGTCCGCACTTTTTGTCATCGACGGCGAGCAGGGTGAGCGCATTGTATTTCACTACCCGCGGCTGCAATCGCTGGGCGGCCCTGCGGAGACGGCGACAGCCCTAGCGCCTCCACTGGAACGCTTCGCTCTGAGCGCTGCGTTCCGCGCATTGCCCGTAACCGATGCCAACGATGGCGAGCAGGTCGTCTGTTTCCGCAGCTTCCTGCCCAGCCCCGTCACGCTCGTCTGACCAGGAGGCCAAGTTGAAACTGACTATCGATAATTACGACGGCAATGGCCCGGTTGACTACACCAGTTCGATTGTCGCAGGGCAGCCGTTTCGCATCGTGCGGCGGCTCAACCAGCCCGTCATCTGTAACGTCACGCTCTTTCCTGGGCCGAGCGTCGCGAGTCCCGCGCGCAACGGCCGCATCGTGATCGTCGACGACAATAGCGTGTTGCTGTTCACGGGTTATCTCGCCACCGAGCCAGTGCTGGAGCTGGCGGGCCAGGGAACGACGGGCGCACTTTATCAGGTGTTGGTGATGGCTATCAGCGACGAGATCCTCCTCGACCGTCTCAGCATTCCCCGGATCGCTCCCATTTGCGGGGCGTCCGGCGGACAAGCGCTCGAGACGATGCTGGCGATTATTGATCTCGAGGACATCCAGTCGGAACTGTCACTGGCTACGCTCGACGTGTCGGAGTTTCAGACAAGTAGCAATCGCACCTGGTCTCAGAATGCAGGAGAGCTGGCCTCAGCCGTGCGCAGCGCGTACTCGCTGATGAACGGCACGCTGACCATGACACCGGTGGGGAATGTCACGCATGCTCTCAACGAATCGCAGGGCACGCTTTCTCTCAGCGGACTCGATGTCTCGAAGGTGAAGGCTCTTGCCAACGACGTCACGGTGTGTGGTGAAGTGGAGCCTTGCGCGTACGTCACCGAGTTCTTTCAGGGCGACGGTACCAACTTGTTGTTCGATTTGACCGAAACACCGTGGATGCCCTCTCCGTCGAAGGCAATGCCGCTGAGCGACAGCTTTCAGGGGACAACGCTCAACAAACAGATCTGGAGTGTCGACGATCCCGGAGTTGCATTAACGCTGACCTCAGCCGGCCTTGCATGCGGCGGAGGTGGCAGCAACATCGGCACCACAGTCCTGTCGGCGATCTCGAACCTTGAGCTGGGGGGCGGCATTGTCACTGAAGTGGGCGGAGTGCAGTTCGGCCAGAATACCTCGGGGATTATCAATGGTTTCTTCGGGGCCGGCGAGGTCATGGTGGCCACATGCATCGCCGGCTTCCTGATCAGTCAGGCCAACAGTGCTACGACCATTTCGCCGCTTGTGAACGGCGTGGTTGCGGGAAGTGCGTTCACATCGATCGCCGGTCATTTGTATACGTTACGGCTGCGTTTTTATGCGAACGACGTCCAGCGGCTGCTGCAGGCCTACTATGTCGTCGGCACGGATAACGGCCTGGAACGATTTGGCGCGAACCTGCTTCCGGCCACCGGGAAGATTGTCTTTGAAGTACAGGACACAACAAACGGAATTGCAAGTGCGCCGACAGTGCTCTACTCCGGAAGCTTCACGGCCTCGCCAGCGCCGTGGTGCATTTTCGCCCCGTTGACCGCCGGCTTTCTGGAGTGCAGCATCGGAAATGTCACGGTGGAACAACAGGGGCCGATCTGGGTGACGAGCACACCCGCCAACGGTGCGCCATTCCCGCGACGTATGGGAACAACGGCGCAGGGCGCGGACTGCACAATAGAACGCACCGGAAAATTGCGCTTTTATCCAGCCAGCACCCCGCAGGCGGGAGAGCTGATCACGGTTTCCTACCGGACCAACCACCGGTCCGTTGCGCGATTGGCGGACGCGGGCAGCATTGCCGCAGAAAGCAATGGCGGCGCACTGCCTGGCACCGCCTGCTGGCTGGGCTCCGTCACAAGCCCGGCCCCGCGCAGCTCGACCGATTGCGAAAACGCAGCCAGCGCCCTGCTGGCTGTTTCCACCAGCCGCGCCGCCGCATGGGAAGGTAAGTACACCGAGTGGAACGCGGATCAGCAGGGCGATGTGTGGCCCGGCGACGTTCTCGCGATCAATTCTGCGTCAGCGGGGCTTGCCGCCAGCCTTGTCGTCCGCGAGGTACAGATCGATCTGGCCGGCGCTTCGCCGAACCTGGCAAAATACACGCTCTCATTCGCAAACGATTGGGCCAATGACCTCGCCATCAAACGTCGTCTGCAGTACCTGCGGATACGTGGTTGCCGCAGCAGCCTCAGGTCGTTACGCCGCTGGCAAGCCTGAACTCGCTCACCGTCACTTCAGTCACGGGCAGCGCGATCCAGATTGCTGCGGGGGTCACGCCCCCCGCCGGGGGCGGCTTTGAGGTCCGGCGTCGGGACTGGTCGTTTACGCCCGGCCCCGGACCCGACCTTGTCCTGCGCTCGCCGGTTTCGAATTTCACGATCCCTCGACGGGCTGCGATGGAGCAATACTTCATACGCATGTTCGACGCATCGATACCGCCGAACTATTCTCGCTTTTCGAGCGCGGCGTTCGTCAACCTTCCATTGTCCTCTTCATGATCGGACCATTCATTCACGGCGCCGCCGGTTTCCCCCGGCGCCTCGAACCCGCAAAAGAGCCCAACACCATCCCTCACAGGAACAGGAATAATGACCGATTTCGAAGCACAGGTTCTCGCCGATCTGTCCGTGCTCAAGAACCAGATGATCACTCTGGTCGGCGATGGCAACGCCGGACGTATCGGCTCCATCGAGCAACGGGTCACTCAACATGAGGAACGCTTTCAGAGCGCGAGAGGATTCGCCCTCGCCATCGGCGGCCTCGTCACCCTGATCCAGTTCGTCGTCGACTTCCTGCGTCGAAAATGACGCCGGCAGGATATACGCAGCGAGATGCTCTAGAATCGACCTCGATGAAAGAGACTCCACTCGTCGCCGTCGTGATGGGATCGAAGAGCGATTATGAGACGCTCTCGCCTGCTGTGGAAATCCTCCGCGAGTTTTTGGTTCCCTGTGAAGCGCGGGTCGTCTCCGCTCACCGGACGCCGGATCTGCTGTTCGAATTTGCGTCGCAGGCTGAATCCCGCGGGCTGCGCGTCATTATTGCCGGGGCCGGCGGTGCAGCCCACCTGCCGGGCATGTTGGCCTCAAAGACTTTGGTCCCCGTGCTCGGCGTTCCCATTCCCGCCACCTCGCTGCAGGGCATCGATTCTCTCCTCTCCATTGTGCAAATGCCGAAGGGGGTGCCGGTCGGGACGCTCGCCATCGGACGTCCCGGCGCCGCGAATGCAGCTTTGCTGGCCGTTGAAATCCTGGCCACCACCGATCCGAACCTCCGCGAACGGCTGCGCACGTGGCGCGAAGCCCGCACCAAAGAGGTCCTGGGGACGATATTGCCGGCGCAGGGTCTTCCGGAATGAACGCGATTCTTCCCGGCTCAACCATCGGCATTCTGGGCGGCGGCCAATTGGGCCGCATGGTCGCGATGGCCGCGCGTTCGCTCGGGTACCGTATTCAGGTCATGGATCCCGATCCTTCGTGTCCGGCTCGCTTTGTAGTGGATGCTTGCTTCGAAGGATCGTGGGACGACGCCAAAGCCGCTGCCGATCTGGCTCGGGGTTGCGATGTGGTCACGCTCGAGATCGAGCAGGTCGCCATCGCCAGCCTCGAGGCAGCTGCGAAGTATGCGCCGGTGCGACCCTCAGCAGAATTGCTGCACATCATTCAGAACCGTATTCGTCAAAAACAATGGCTGCGCGAACGCGGATTTCCGCTGGGCCCCTGGCACGCGGCTCGCTCGGAACAGGACATGGTGGAAGCCGTCACTGCGCTGGGTGGTCGCTGTTTTGTGAAGAGCGCGCATGGAGGGTACGACGGCCGCAGCCAGGTAAAGATCGGCTTCGGCGACAGCACGACGGCGGCGGATGCGTGGCATGTGCTGGGTCAGCAGCCCTGCGTAGTGGAAAAGGCTCTCGACCTCGATCGCGAGATTTCTGTGATGGTCGCGCGTTCGCCGCGTGGCGAGACGAAGAGTTTCCCTTCAGCCACCAACCATCATGAGCAGCAGATTCTCGCATGGAGTGTGATTCCCTCGCTGATTTCTCCCGAGTTGGAAGCACGCAGCCAGAAGCTGGCCTGCCAGATTGCCGACTCGTTTACGCTCGAGGGTTTATTGGCGGTAGAGATGTTCGTCACGGCGGACGGGGAATTGCTGGTGAACGAACTCGCGCCTCGGCCGCACAACAGCTATCACGCCAGCGAGCGAGCCTGCGTGACCAGCCAGTTCGAACAGCTCGTGCGTGCTGTGTGCGATCTGCCGCTGGGTGATGTTTCCGTGGTGCAACCAGCGGCCATCGCCAATTTGCTCGGCGATCTCTGGCTCGACCATTCGCCCCACTTCGATCGGGCGCTGGCGATTCCTGGCGTCCGCGTCCATTTGTACGAGAAGCATCAACCGCGCAAAGGGCGAAAGATGGGCCATCTCTCCGCTGTGGGCGCGACGCCGCAGGAAGCGGTCGAGCGAGTGCTGGAAGCGCAGGCCCTGCTGTAATCTCCGCCGTTCCTGCTTCTCAATCCATCTTGACAATCGATCGAGCGGACGCGTCTCATACGGCGAATTCCGGCAGAGCCGGCGTTGGCCGCAATTCCCACATTCGCTTGCGAGCCGCGCTCGATCTGCTGAAAAACCACGGAGACTCCCCCAATGACAAAACGAAATCGATGGATAGGCCGCGCTGCGCTCTCATGCGTGTTGTTGGCCGGCGCGCTCTCAGCAGAGCCGCAGCAAACCGATGTGCAGCACTACGACGTATACGCCGGGTTCGCCGGGTTCGAGACGCCCTGGCTCAACCTGGCTCAGCGCGGATTCCACTTGCAGACCGGCGACAATATGAAGCCGTGGCTCGCGGTCGGATTCGATTACTCCGAGGCGACGGGCCACAACTCCCTGACGCCCCAGGTTCTCAAACGCTCGCTCCAACAGGAGCTTTCTGCGGAGATCGGATTGCTGATCCAGGAGGGGGTGATTCCGGCGAATTATCAGTTGGTGGTGCCGCTGCATGCCTTTTCACAGACGTTTGCCCTTGGACCGCAAGTGGAATACCGGCACTTCAGGCAGGTGACGCTCTTCGTGCGGCCATCACTCGGGGCAATCCGCCAGCGAGTCACACCGCATACTACCGATCCGGTGCAGGCGGCGGTGGTTGCGCAGCTCGTTCCCGCGGGGACCAAGCTCGACTGGCAGGGATTCTATGGATTTGGCGGCGGCCTGGAGTGGAACGCGACCTCGCACTTCGGCATCCGCGTGCAGGCGGATCAGGTGTACTGGCGGCTCTTCAACGACCTGCTCGCGCAGGGTACATGGACGACGCGCTATGCAGCCGGCGTGTCCTATCATTTTGGCCGCAACATCCAGGCGCCATAGGCTCAACGACTCCGCGGCGTGCGCGATCCAGGCAGATCCTAGCCGATGTCTTCGTTCCAACCTTCGAGGTATTTCTTCACCTCAGCCATGAACTTGCCGGCGTCGGCGCCGTCGATGGTGCGGTGATCGAAGCCGAGCGTGAGGTGGAGGAAGTGACGGATCGCGATGGAGTCAGTGCCGTCCGCACTCGTCACGACAGCAGGCTCCTTGAGCAGGCCGCCGACACCAAGGATGGCGCTCTCCGGCTGATTGATGATCGGCATCCCAAACTGCTCGCCGAAGATGCCTGGGTTGGTGATCGTGAAGGTGCCGGAACCAACCTCATCCGGTTTGAGCTTCTTGCCGCGCGCGCGTTCGGCCAAATCGGCGATGGAACGAGCGATGCCGAGGAAGTTCTTCTCCTCAGCTTCCTTGATCACGGGAACGATGAGCCCCCACTCCAGTGCCACCGCGATGCCGATATTGATGTGCTGGTGATAGCGAATCGCATCGCCTTCCATCGAAGCGTTCACGATAGGCATTTTGCGCAGCGTGGCTATGACCGCGCGCGTGATGAAGGGCATGTAAGTAAGCTTGACCCCGTTACGCTGCTCGTACTTGTTCTTCTCTTTCTCGCGCAGCTTCACGATGCGGGTGAAGTCGATCTTGAAGACGGTGTGCACGTGCGGGCTGGTACGCTTCGACTCGACCATCCGCTGGGCGATGATCGAACGCATGCGGGTCAATGGAACCAGCTCGCCGGGAATCGGCGCGGCTGCAGGAGCAGGCGCTGGCGGTTTAGCTGGCGCAGGAGCCTGCGCAGCTACGGGCGCGGGCCCTTTCTCCATGTGTCCGAGAATGTCTTCTTTGGTGACGCGGCCACCGGCGCCTGTGCCTCGAATAGCGCCCAGGTTGACGTTGTTCTCGCGCGCGATCTTGCGCACCAGAGGCGATGAGCGCACATGCTCGGCTTCGCTGGCTGTGACAGGCTCCGCGGAAGAATCAGCAACTGCAACAGCGGGGCCTTTGGCTGGCGCCGGTGCTGCGGCGGCTGGTGCTGAGGCCGACGGCGCTGCTGTGCCGGAGCCACCGATCACCGCTACGACAGTATTGATCTGCGCTGTTTGCCCCGCGGGAATCTTGATCTCGGTGAGGACACCGGCGGCGGGGGACGGAATTTCCGCGTCGACCTTGTCCGTCGAGATTTCAAAAAGCGGCTCGTCGCGCTGGACGCTATCACCGACCTGCTTCAGCCATTTCGTAATCGTGCCTTCGAAAATCGATTCGCCCATCTGCGGCATCACGACGTCCTGCCGCGGTCCTGCGTCGGCGGGTTTCGTCTCAACCGGTTTCTCTTCCTTCGTCGCAGCGGCCGGGGCTTCGGATTTTGCCGGCGCAGGCTTTGCCGCAGGTGCACTGGCTGCCGCGGCAGCGCCGTCGCCGATGACGCCCACGATCGTGTTCACCTGTACGGTCGAGCCTTCCTGTGCGCGAATCTCAGTCAGAACGCCGGCAGCGGGCGACGGAATCTCGGCATCCACTTTGTCCGTAGAGATCTCGAAGAGCGGTTCGTCGCGCTGCACAGTATCGCCGGGCTTCTTGAGCCACTTTGTGATCGTGCCCTCGAAAATCGACTCGCCCATCTGGGGCATGAGTACTTCAGTTGGCATGAATTTCTCTCTCCGCTACGGACAAATCTTGAGGGGGTGCAGGTCGACTGGAACAGAAGCTTCGTCGCAATGACGATTATAAATCCGCTGTCGCAGCCACGACCCCTGCGGTGCCCGCCAGCTCCGGCAACAAATCGGCCGGAGACTCGACCCACAGCATCTGCGACTCAAAGACGTGCCCAAACTGACGCGCCACCGCATTGCGAACGGCCTGCATGGCCGGCGGCGGATCCGCTTCGAATTCGAGACTCGTCACTTCGCGATCGGCGATACCACAGGGCACTATGAACTCGAAGTCGCGAAGATCCGGGTTCACATTGAGTGCGAAGCCATGTGAAGTGATACCGCGCGCGATGTGGACCCCAATAGCGGCAATCTTTTTCTCCAAAACGCTGCCGCCCGCAGGGCTCCAGACGCCGGTTCTGCCGGCAACGCGCATGGCCTGGACGCCAAAATCACCGCAGGCGCGAATGAGCGCTTCTTCCATCATCCGGACGTACTCGACCGCACCAAGCCGCGGCGAGAAGCTGCGCAGATCGAAGATGGGATAGCCGACCAGCTGGCCTGGGCCGTGATACGTAACGTCGCCGCCGCGATTGATCTCGTGCACCTCAACGCCGCGATAGGCGAGAAATTCGTCGCTGGCGAGGATGTTGGCGCGGCTGGAATTGCGGCCGAGGGTGAGGACCGGCGGATGCTCCAGCAGGACGAGCGTATTCCCGATGCGATTCTCGTGGCGGGCTTCGATGAGGGCCCGTTGCAGCGCCAAGCCTTCGCTGTAAGGGACGCGACCGAACTGGAGGAGATTAAGGATCATGGGACAGCTAACCGACGGCTGGCGATGAAACGGTTAGCCAATAAGGCGGTCAGCGGAAGAGCGGTTAGCGGCGAGCGCTCCGCGGCGCCCTGTTTCGCGCTAGGCGCTAACCGGACTTTAGCTGACCGTGCCATCGCTAACCGCTTCACCGCTGTTCTTACACGTTGATGGCCATGCCCTCCACAGCTCCAAAGCCGTCGAGCATCGCCTCCGCCAGTGTCGGATGGGCGTGAATCGTGAACATCATTTCTTCCACAGTGGCCTCGAGTTCCATGGCCGTCACTGCTTCAGCCACCAGCTCGGTTGCCTGCGGTCCGATGATGTGGACGCCAAGAATTTCCTGGTATTTCGAATCGGCAATCACCTTGACGAAGCCTTCATGCGACCCAACGATCGACGCCTTGGAGTTGGCCGAGAACGGGAACTTGCCGACCTTCACCGTGTAGCCCTTCTCTTTTGCCTGCGTTTCCGTCAGGCCCACGCTGCCGATCTGAGGCTCCGTATAGGTGCAGGCAGGGATGCGCTCACGCCGGATCGGACGAGCGTATTTGCCGGCGATCTTCGCCGCGACCACCATGCCGGCCATGGCCCCGGTGTGGGCGAGTTGCGGCAATCCCGCGACAATATCGCCGATCGCGTAGATGCCCGGCTCGTCAGTCTGCATCCACTCGTTCACCTTGATGAATCCGCGCTCGGGCTTGATCTTCGTCGTCTCGAGGCCGATACCCTCGGTGCGCGGCGCTCGGCCGACAGCCACCAGAACCTTCTCGACTTCCTTCACGACCTGCTTGCCATCGGAGGCGGTGAAGGTAACGCTGGCGCCGGTCTTCGTCTTCTCCACTTTTTCAACTTTGGCGCCGACGTTGATCTCGATACCGCGCTTTTTGAAGACCCGCGCCAACTCTTTGCTGACTTCCTCGTCCTCGTTCGGCACCGCGCGCGGCAGGAACTCGATGATGCTGATCTCCGAACCGAAGCTGCGAAAGATGGAGCCGAATTCGACGCCCACTGCCCCCGCGCCGATGATCGCCAGCGACTTTGGAATCTGTTTAAGCGAAAGAATTTCAATGTTGGTCAGAACGGTATCGTCGGCTTTGAGGCCGGGAAGGAGTTTTGCGTCCGATCCAGTCGCCAGAATGACGTTCTTCGCCTGAACGCTCGCCGCGCCTTTTCCGCCATCTACAGAGATCGTCAGAACACCATTCTTCGCTGGGCCAGTCAGCTTACCGAACCCGGAGATTACCGTGACCTTGTTCTTCCGCATCAGGAAGTCGAGGCCCTTGACGTGTTTGGTGATGATCTGGTTCTTGCGGTCGAGGATCGCCTGCCAGTTGAGCTGGCCTTCGCCAAGGCCGTCGATCCCGTATTCCTTCGCGTGCTTCAGGTGGTCGTAGACTTCGGCGTTGAAGAGCAGCGATTTGGTGGGAATACAGCCCACGTGCAGGCAGGTGCCGCCCAGCTTTTCGGATTTCTCGATCAACGCGACCTTGAGGCCGTATTGTCCGGCGCGAATCGCAGCCGTGTAGCCGGCGGGTCCACCGCCGAGAATCGCAACATCGTAAATCGTCTCTGCCAAGGAATGCTCCGTTCAAAAAAAGTCAGCCTTTTCGGGCGTTGAAGCCGGAGAAGCCAACACATTCGCGGCCCAAACATTTCATTGTACGCAGGGCCACCTCAGTGGAAGATGCCTGACGGGGCCTCGCGGATTCCGATCAGGCCCCCCGAATCAGCGCGTCGTCACAGCGCTTTCGCGGCTTCCCGCGCGAAGTATGTGACGATAAATCCCGCGCCCGCGCGCCGGATGGACAGCAGCGATTCCAGCATCGCCCGCTGCGGTTCGAGCCAGCCCTTCGCGAAGGCCGCCTGCAGCATCGAGTATTCACCGGAAACCTGGTAGGCTCCGATCGGAACGTCGAAGCGATCCCTCGCCTCTCGAATCACGTCCAGATAAGGCATCGCGGGCTTCATCAGGATCATGTCCGCACCTTCATCGAGATCCAGTTCGATCTCTCGCATGGCTTCGCGCAGATTCGCGCCATCCATCTGATAGCTGCGGCGGTCGCCGAATTGCGGCGCCGAATCCGCCGCTTCGCGAAAGGGCCCGTAAAACGCCGAGGCGAACTTCGCCGCGTAGGAGAGGATCGGCGTTTGCTCCAGGCCTTCCTCGTCCAGCTCATCGCGGATCGCAGCGACCCGGCCATCCATCATGTCGCTGGGCGCTACGATGTCAGCGCCGGCGCGCGCCAGGGAGACAGCGGCTTTCGCCAGCAATTCAAGCGTTGAATCGTTCTCGATCTCGTAGTCGTCGCCGGACTTCTTCACGATGCCGCAGTGACCGTGCGAGGTGTACTCGCAGAGGCAGACATCTGCAATGAGGACCAGCTTTTTTGCGGCACTCGATTGCTTCAGTGCGCGCAGGCCCTGCTGCACGATGCCTTCATCGTCCCAGGCTCCGGTGGCTTGCTCGTCCTTGTTTTCCGGCAGACCGAAGAGCAGCAGGCCACCGATGCCGAGCGCCGCCGCGGATTCGGCTTCTTTCACCGCTTCATCGACGGAAAAATTGAAGACTCCCGGCATGGAATCGATGGGGCGGCGAACCCCCTGGCCGGGGCAAACGAACAGCGGCAAAATCAGCGCGCCGGGCTCGAGGCGCGTCTCGCGCACCAAGGCGCGCAAGGGCTCGTTGCGGCGCAAACGCCGCATCCGGCTGATGGGGAATTCCATAGCATTATTGTAGGCTCGGCTCCGCGATCTGCTCGTATTCCTGGCCGGACGCGCCGGGCAGCAGCACCCAGAGCGTGTAGATGGCCAGGGCAGTTCCGAGGAATGGCCTTATCAGCGTGAGAAAGGCCGTAACGATGGCCAGAACGCGCGCCCATTGGGCACGACGCAGCAGCGCAATGCCGGTGACGAAACAGAGGACCGCGCGCCCCGCAAGCACCACAGTGATGACGGGAACGAGCCAGGGCATGTGGCCGAACGGGAAGCTGTAAAACCCGTCGAATCCGCGGCCAAAGGGGAAGCCCCAGTTGTGAAAGGCGCCTTCGAGGACGCCGACAGCGACCAGCCAGCTCAGCATGGTCAGGCCGGCATAGGCAATCCAGAGAATGCCCAGGGTGTGCACGTGGCGATGGACGCGGGTCCAGACCCACGGCGGCGGCGTTGCCGTGGCGATGGGCGTCACCTGGCGCCCGCATCGAGGGCAGAACGGCTGATAAGCATCGATCGGCTGACCACAGGCACTGCAAAACATGGACACCTCCCGTTGAAGGGACAAGATGGATTACGCAACCGGACGGCGTCCGGTTCCGGACAAATGCGAGCGGCCAGCGGTCGACAATCCGCCGAAACTCGCTTGGGCGGCCTGATAATCTGTGTTGGGCAGTCTCGGACCATCGAAAAACTGCCGCTTGGAGTATCGATGTCCTGGTTCAGACGAGAAGACAACAAGATTGAGTCGGGCGAGAACCGGGTGCGCACCGAGGGCCTGTGGATCAAATGTGATGGGTGCAGCCAGCCCATCTGGAAGGCCGATCTCGAGGCCAACCTGCAGGTGTGCCCAAAATGTGGGCGGCACGGGCGGATCAGCGCACAGGCCCGCATCAACGGCCTGCTCGAGCCTGGATACCAGTGGCTCAACGGCGATTTGAAAACCACCGACCCGCTCCAGTTCGTAGACCTGCGGCCGTATAAAGACAAACTGGCCAGGGCCCGGAAAGACACCGGGCTGTTCGACGCCATCGTCAACGTCCAGGGCCAGTTGGGGTCGCATAACGTTGTGCTCAGCGTGTTCGAGTTCAACTTCCTCGCCGGCAGTATGGGCGCGGTCGTGGGCGAGACGATCGCGCGGGCCATCGATCGCGCGTACGAAAATCACATGCCGCTCATCACCGTCGCGGCGTCGGGCGGAGCGCGGATGATGGAAGGCATCGTGAGCCTGATGCAGCTGGCCAAAGTCTCGACCGCGCTGACCCGGCTGGACGAGGCCGGCATTCCCTTTATCTCGGTGTTGACGGACCCGACTACAGGCGGCGTGACCGCGAGCTTTGCAATGCTGGGCGATCTCAACATCGCCGAGCCTGGCGCGCTGATCGGGTTCGCCGGACCGCGCGTGATCGAGCAGACCATTCGGCAAAAACTGCCGGAAGGCTTTCAGCGGTCGGAGTTCCTGTTGCAGCACGGCTTCCTCGATGCGATTGTGCCGCGGCACGAGATGAAGGCCTACATCAGCCGGGCGCTCGATTTTATGGCGCTGCCGAAGACCGCATAACCGGCGGGGTCCGGCATTTCCCTCTCCTCTATATCGAAATCCTCCGTCAGCCGAGGACCATCACGATGGCTCCTGCGGTGATGAGCAGTCCGCCGCCGATAGCCGCGGCAGTGAGCTTTTCGCCAAGCAGCAGCCAGGCAAAGAGCATGACCAGGGGGACGCTCAGCTTATCGAGAGGAGCGACGCGCGAGGCAGGGCCGAGTTGGAGGGCACGGAAGTAGCAGAGCCAGGAAAGTCCCGTGGCCAGCCCGGAGAGGGTGAGGAAGAGGAGGGTGCGCCGGTCGAGCGAGCGGACCTCGCCGTGTCTGCCGAGGGCGATGGCGATGCCCCACGCGAAGATGACAACCACGGTGGTGCGAACAGCGGTGGCCAGGTTCGAGTCCACGTGGGCTACTCCAACTTTGGCGAGAAGCGCTGTCGCTGCTGCGAAGAGCGCTGAAAGTAAGGCCCATCCAATCCAGCTCATGGGTTGATGGTAATGAATCGGGACCCTGGCTCCGGCCTGCTACCGGCGTGTCCGAGAACCCTGATTGGGCAAGAATGCCAATCGCGAGTCGATCCTTCCGCATAACCGACCGCACGTCAACGATTCAAACGCCTTCATTAACCTCATTGTCCCTAGGCAGATTCAAGGTCGAAGTACATGCAGTAACCGGTCTGCGCCCCGAGTTGGTAGAAAGGAACAAATCCCGCCGTTGCCCGATTCTCGGCCTGAAACTCCAGTCCCGAGCCTTTGGAGACGATCCACTTCGAAACGTCATTCGCATTGGGGACGACTACGGTCTCCTGGTCGCGAACAAGCACAACAGGACCGTACACCGCTGCGACACGATGCGGGTGCTGCCGGTCAACCGGCACGAGCGCGACTTTCATGGGCAGATGAATTTCCATCCGGTCGCCGGCATTCCACGAGCGTTCTACCGCGGCCCAGGTTCCCGGGCGGCACTCAATATTCTGCTTGTTGCCGTTGACGCTGACCGAGGCTCCGTCGGTCCATCCCGGCACCCGGAACTTGAGGCTGAATTTCACCGGCTTCTCGGGCCGTATCGTCAGGGTCGTCGTGTCGGACGCCGGGAAGTCCGTCATCTGCTCAACCTGCACGGCCGTGCTGTCCACGTTCCATGCAACCTGCGACGGCACGAAGAGGTTCACGTGCAGACTCCGGTCGCCCTTGAAGTAAATGATGTCGTGATAGTCCGCCGTATCCTGAATGTAAGTTCCGGAACAGCATGGCCAGGCGGCGGAATAATAAGTCTTCCGGCATCCGCCAAGGAGGTAGTCGGAATAGTAGAACGTGCGGCCGTGTGCCGCCATCGGCAGTGCCGCACCGATGCCGTTATAGACTGCCTTTTCCATCCAGTCGCCGAACCTTGCCTCGCCGGTGAATTGCAGCAGATATTTGCTGAGCTTGAAGATGGACCACGATCCGCAGGGAGTCTCGAACGTGTCGCTGATAGATTCAAGCGATCGGCCGAGTGACCCGTCGTTGGACATCAGGCTCTCGCCAGGACCATACCCTCCCGTCGCGAAACACTGCGCCCGTTGAAAATAATCGTGAGCGTTGACGATTGCATTCAAATACTTCTTATCCCCGGTCACGCCGTAAGTCATAGCAGCGCTGCTGAGTGTGTTGACGTGACTGTAAGCATGCAGATCGTGGATGTCCGGATCGGTCTGGTTTACGAATTTGTCCCAGTAGCTGTCGTAGTGCCACACATCGCCGAAGGTTTTGTACTTCGGATTGCCGGTGAGCACATAGGCGCGGTAGAGATTTTCTGAGAGCGTGTACCACTCGTTGCCGGAAGGGAAGGACTCGGGAGTCTCTGGCGTTGCGGGGTTGCGGGTGCGAGCCAGCGTGGTGTTGCCCCAATCCACTAACTTCTCGAGCAGGGCGAGCGCATCCTGGTTGTCCGCGTATTTGCCCATATCGACGAGACCGCAGATGGTCTTGTCGTACGAGTAGTGTCCGCGCTCCGGACCCAGGGTTGAGTGACGCGAAGAGACGGGGAGCCCGTCCTTCCGGTAAGCCTCGCCCCATCCATTCATCAGGGCGGTGGCTTTATCTCTCATTTCGGTATCGCCAGTGGCTTTGTACATGCGCGCCATGCCGCTGAGCCATTGTCCAAAGACGCCGGAGGTGCTTTCCTGGGCCCATCCACCCATGCTCTGCCCAGGGGCCGGCAAGCCGGCACGCTCCCGAAAGCCTTTTAAAATGTCGTCGTTGGACATGCCGAAATAAAATGCGCGGGTTCGGTCGTACTGGGCCTTCAGCATGCCATCGAGCAGGCGCACACCCTGGTAGTCGAAGGGCTCCAGATAAATTTTCGCCGCGAGACTGCCCGTTTCCACCGGCGTCGCATTGAATACCCGAGAAGCACGAAGAACAGAAGGGGCAAGAGACGCCCCCGCCACCATTTTCACGAAATTGCGTCGCGTGCTCATGACGAACCCTCTCTCCCGAGCGATGCAGACAAGCTTACTCGCAGCGAACCCCCGTTATTGGGTTAGACCCGACCTCTTCGCAAAACTCGTCTCCGAAGGGCTCGTCGCTCATGATCCGAAACTGCCGTGCCCGGCAATCCCCACCTTTCGTGGCCGCCTGTTGCCGAGTGCTCTGCGACTCTATAAGGCTACGGGCCATGGCGCATCGGCAGTACGATGCCGGCATGCACTGGGTCTACGAGCACCGCTTCCTGATCGGCATTCTGGCCGATTCGCTCACGTTCGTTGGCGGAGCGCTGCTGACGCGCGATGCTTTCCGGCGACTGTGCGACATCCGGAACAAGCGCACGGACGACGAGTTTCGCCGAACCTTTCCGAAGCTCAATCTCACCGACGACGAATGGCGCGATGCCGTCCGCGGGATGCGGTGGACGGTGGGCGGGTTCGGTCTGATCGCGGTAGGTTTTGGGTGCCAGCTGCTGCTTCGCCTTGCCGTAGGATAGGCAAGATGGCGGAATGGCGGAATGTCCGCCGTTCCGCTATACTGGGTTGGAAGGGACGGGTGCAATGTCCACGAACCAGTTTCGACTTTCGATCGGCGCCAAGCGGCAGGTGACCCTTCCTGCCGAGCTGCTGGATCAGCTGCGGGTTCCCGAGCGCGGAGAGCTGTTGATCGAGGTGATCGGCGACCATGCGGTGGTCACGCCGATGGTGAGCGTGCCGCGCGCGCCATTGCCGGAAGAGCTGCGCCGCACCTTTGAGTCGCGGCGTGGCGCCCAGCCTTCAGACGTCCCGCTGGCGCAGTTCCTGAAAGAGGTTGGCTACCAGGCTCCGGCTCATCAGACGGCCGCACCGCCGCTGTCGGAACAGGAGCATTTGGCCAGCCTGACCCCCAATGAGAGAAAGTCTCTCGGCCAGACGTGGGCTGCCAAATCTTCGCAACCTGCCGAGCTCGCGCGGATGGCGGAGATCGAGCCGTCGGAGCTGGGGTCGGAGAGGTCTGCGGGGCGCCATGCGCCGCGGCAGATGGGTTTAACCCCTCGCGAGAGGGAGGTGCTTGCCCAGGTGACCGACGCGCGATCGCCGCGGCAGATTGCTCACGCTCTGGGGCTCGCCGAAGACACCGTCAAGGCGCATCTCGCCAACATCGAGCGAAAGCTGGGCAAGGTGCGGATGGCGCTGCCGGAGAAGACGCGGTCGGCAGAGAGATGAGTACAGTCCCGCGATCTTTTGACGGCGTGCCCTCTGTGCGTTTGTTAGGATCGGGCGCATGTCGTGTGTGCTCGATGTCGATCGCCGGTTGAAGGCTGACATTCTGAGCTGCGATTCCGAGGTGCGGAACCAGATTGGTGCGGACCTGCTGGCGCTCGAGGACAATCCTTTGCCGGCGGATCGACAGGATCTCGATGGCCCGAATAGCTACTATCATCAGCTGGCCTGCGGATACTTTGTGTCGTGGGAGCTGATTGGCGAGTCAGCGGACATTCTTCATTTGATTGCTACGGGAACGTGCCGGAATCTGACCATCCGGATTCTGGGCGCCGGCGCCGATTCTCCGAAATAACAGAGGCGCAGCGGGGCCCCTACTGCCCTGCCGGCCTGGGCGTGTAATGGCTGAAACCATCGACCCACTGGATGAAGTACTTGATGTTGGGGGCGTCGGTGTGGCCCCCGTCGTCCTGACGCCATGCGAGCTGGCCGCTGAGGAGTCCTTCATTGACGGCAGGCATTTTTGCGGATCGATAGGGCTCGTCGACCGGTAGACCCTTGGCTCCGAGAAGCGGCCAAACGGGACTGGCGGCCACGGTGGCCATGAAGCTGCCCTGGTGGTCGAGCCATTTGGCGTCGCCTTTTTCAGGAATGCCGTAACTGATGAAGGTGAGGCGCGGCGCGCAGAGGGCGATAAGCTCATTGGAGTCGACGGGAAGCTGGCCGGGATTGCCGCTTCCGAAAGTCGCCTGCGATGCCCCGTACTTGATGAAGTTGCCGGCCATCCAGTAGTACTCGCCGCCGGTGAGGCTTTCGACCGCTTCGCCGAAGTTGCGGCGCAGCAGCGTGGCGCCCCCCTTGCCCGAGGAGCCGACGAGGACCATTGCAAAGCGCTGATCGAACGCCATGGTGACCAGCGCGGCTTTGCCGTAGCGGGAGACGCCTTCGATGCCAACATGCTTTGCGTCGACGGCGGGATCGGTTTCAAGATAGTCGAGCGCGCGTCCCGCGGCCCACCCCCAGGCGCGGAGTGCTCCCCAGTCATCGGGGTTGCGCGGCTGACCTTTGTTGACGAGGCCGATGATGCCCCGGGTGAGCGACTGCCCGTTATCAGGCTGCGCGCTTTGCGGATCGAGGCGCACGAAGCCCCAGCCGGCGGCGATGAGTTCCCACTCGCTGGGCGGATCGCCATCGGCATTCATCTGCGGAAACTGGAAGGGGACCTGCTTGACCGGATCCCAGCCAGGATGCTCGGCGATGGTGCCTTTGAGCGAAGGATCCTGCTGGATGAGGAGAGCTTTCATCGCAGTGTTGATGCGGGCGAGGTCGGAGGCTGAGGGCTGCACGGGCGCGGGAAATCCGCTGGGACCGAACATGATCAGGACGGGCACCGGACCCTTGACGTCGGTGGGGAGCACGACGGTCATGCGGAGGTTCACATCGATGGCCGGGTAGGCGGAGTTATCGACGTGACCGTTGAGCTCTTTGGCGATGACGGGATGGAAGGCGATCAGCTCGCGCTCGCTGGCTGTTTCGGTCCACGCAACTTTGGGGAGATTTTTGGGGATGCGGCCGTAGACGTATTGCTCCAGGCCGTCGACGATTTCAGGGCGGCGCTGCTGCCACCATTGTTGCGCGGTGGTGACCTTCTCGCCGTTATTGAGGGTGAGCGCGTCGGGGAGGTTGGGGTACGGGTTGGCGAGAGACTCATCGTAGTTGGCGTGGTTAGGAGCCTTCTCATCGCCGGCGGGACCGGGGCGCAGGGCCTTGATGCCGAGCTGATCCATCATGTTCTGGTGATCCTGCTCAGCGGTGAAGTTGACGGGTGGGGGCGCGGAAGTTTGCGCCGATGCGGCAAGGGCGAGGATGACCAGCAGGGAGAGCGGGAGCAGACGCGAGGCCATTTGCATCGGTGGTACCCTTGCTTTCGTTAACTGGATTTGTTGAAGCAGTTAATTTAGTTCGACACCCATACTAGATCACGATGCATACAAAAACGCTGGTATTTGCAGGGTTGTTTTTGGTTGAGGTGACACTCGGGGCTGCGACCGCCTTTGCACAGCCGAAGCCGGCAGGGCAAGTTTGGGTTGCGAGCTGGGGCGCGTCGCAACAGATTCCTGAGACGCGCAACGAGCTGCCGCCGGACGATCTGCGCGATGCGACCGTGCGGCAGATTGTGCGGTTGTCGGTGGTCGGGTCGGCGCTGCGCGTGCACATCACGAACACATTTGGGACGGACCCGCTGCGGTTCACCGCCATCCATGTGGCGCGGCCGGTATCGATTGCGGGATCGGCGATCGATTCGGCCACGGACAAGGCTTTGACGTTCTCGGGTTCAACGGCGGTGACGGTGCCGGCAGGTGCGGAAGTGATTTCGGATCCTGTGGAGGATACGGTGGCTCCGCTGACGAGTTGGGCGATCACCTATCACCTCATGGAGCCGCCCACGCCGGAGACGAGCCATCCTGGATCGCGGGCGACGACGTATTACATGCACGGCGATTTTGTCGGAGCCGCGGATTTAGCCGGTGCGAAGACAGTGGAGCACTGGTATCAGCTGTCGGGGATCGATGTGCTGGCGCCCGCGGACGCAGCGGCGCTGGTGGTTCTGGGCGACTCGATCACAGACGGGCATGCGACGACGACGAATGGGAATAATCGCTGGACCGATGTGCTGGCCGAGCGGCTGCAGGCGTCGGCCGCGGGGAAGAATATCGCGGTGATCAACGTGGGGACCGGCGGCAATCATTTGCTGACGGATGGGCTCGGACCGAATGCGCTGGCGCGTTTCGATCGCGATGTGCTGGCCCGGGCGGGCGTTCGGTGGTTGATGGTGCTGGAGGGTGTGAACGATTTAGGCGGCCTGGCCCATGCGAACGAGGCTGCGCCGGCAGCGGATCACGCAGCGCTGGTGAGCCGGATGCTGATGGCATACGCGCAGGTGATTGAGCGGGCCCACGCGCACGGGATCGAAGCGATCGGGGCGACACTCACTCCGTATGGCGGCTCGATGTATGCCCATGCGCCGGGCTTCGATCAGGACCGGCAGGCGATCAATGCATGGATTCGCGCGCCCGGGCATTTCGATGCGGTGGTGGATTTCGATAAGGCGATTGCCGATCCGGCTGAGCCGAACCGCATGCTGCCCGCCGACGACTGCGGAGATCATCTGCATCCAAACCCCGCCGGATACAAAGCGATGGGCGAGGCTGTGCCGGTAATCTTGTTTACGCGCTGACGCAGGCGTAGGCTGCGGCAGGTGACGGGTTTGGGCAGGCGCGCGATCCGAAACCGGATTTACGTACGACACAATCCGACAAGGGGCGAAGGGACTGTGCGTAACGAACACGCAGGCGCGCAAAAGCAATTCAATCGAAACGAGTCAGCGGGGGAAATGATGAAAGAGCAAGGGGGCCACAGGCTCGCGTGGGTGGCAGCGGGGCTGTTTCTAATGGCGACAATGGCGGCCGCGCAGGCTGTTCCGGTCGTGACGGGCGATGCTCGCGTAGACAAATTGTTGAGCCAGATGACGCTCGAAGAGAAGATCAAGCTGATTCACGGGACGCAGGAGAATCCTGCGGAGTATCAGGGCCAGGCCGGATATCTGGCGGGAATTCCAAGGTTGGGCATTCCGGGGTTGCGCTTCGCCGATGGACCGCCGGGAGTGCTGACACGGCAGCCGAGCCAGGGAGAGACCGCGACGATGGGGGTGGCGGCGACTTTCAGCGCGCACGACGCCGAAGAGAATGGAGCGGTGATCGGACGGGAAGACCGTGCAGCGGGCATCGATGTGAGCCTGCAGCCCTTCGTCAACATCGATCGCGATTTGCAATTCGGACGCGGCTATAACACGTTTGGCGAAGACCCTTATCTCACCAGCGTGATGGGCGCAGCGGAGATCCGCGGGATCCAGGCTCAGCATGTGATGGCCCAGGTGAAGCACTACGTGGCGTATGACTCCGACAGCAGCAACATTTTCGTGGACGAGCAGACGCTGCATGAGATTTACGTCGCGCCTTTCGATGCAGCAGTGCACGCCGGCGTGTCGTCGATCATGTGTTCATACAATCGGCTGAACGGCACCTTTGCCTGCGGAAATAAGGCGACGCTGACGACGATTCTGCGCGACCAAATCGGGTTCAAAGGATTTGTGACGTCGGACTGGGGTGCGGCACATGCGGTCAACTTCATCAACGCTGGGCTGGACATGGAAATGCCTGGCGAGCCCGCGGATGACTCGAAGATGCCGATTCCAACGTTCTTCGATCTGAAACCAATGCCGCCTCCTCCACCGCCCGACGCGATGGACGATCTGAATGCAATGTTCGGTGGACATATTCCGGAAGAACCGCCGCCGGCGCCGGACGTGCCCAGCGACTTTGGCACAAAACTGAACCCCGAAAAGATGCGGGAGGCGCTGAAAGACGGCACGGTGACGGAGGCGGAGATCACGCGCGCTGCGGGACGAGTGCTCTACGAGATCGTGAAGTTCGGATACATGGACGGGATGCAGAAGCATTCCGTCACGCCGCAGGAGATCGAAACCAACGCAAAGGTGATCGAGAAGACGGGCGAAGATGCGGCGGTGCTGTTGAAGAATGAAGGTGGTGTGCTGCCGCTGAAAGGCGGCGATCTGGATTCGGTAGTGTTGATCGGACCGACGGCTGGGCAGGTGGATTCGATCGGCATCAATGGAGAACGCAGTGTCGGATTGCCGGCGCGCGAGGTGGGCCCCCTGGCCGCGATGAAACAAATCTCCGGTGATCGGAACATCCAGTTCGCTGTGGCCGACGACATGAATGGCACCCCCGTGCCGGCCAGCGCCCTAAGCCACGATGGCAAACCTGGACTCGAGCGAACGGCTCGAAACCAGAAACAAGACGATGCGCAGGTCAACTTCACGACGAAGAACGGGCGCGCGTTGCCGCCGAATTCCATCGTTACCTGGAAGGGAACGCTGACGCCGCCGCACGCCGACAATTACTGGATCTACCTGCAGGCATTGGGCGCGAATGCGTCTCTGCTCATCGACGGGAAGCCGTTCGCGCGCACGGGCGCATTCCAGGGCGGCGTGCACGGCGATATTCTCCAGGCGAATCAGGACAACGTTGTGCCCACGCCGGACGGGCTGGATAACGTGCGTCGCGCAGTGGAACTGACTGCCGGTCCGCATGCGATCGAGATTACGACCTCAGACGATACTTCGGGTGCGCCCGTGCAGATGCGGCTGAGCTGGTATCCGCCGGAGCAACGGAAGGCCGATCACGATGCCGCCATTGCCGCCGCAAGGAAGGCGAAGACGGCGGTGGTCTTTGTATGGACGCGGCTGACCTCGGTATTCGGTTTACCCGGCGATCAGGACCAGCTGGTGGAGGATATTGCCGCAGTCAATCACAACACGATTGTGGTTTTGAACACGAGCCAGCCGGTGGCGTTGCCGTGGGTAGACCAGGTGAAAGGCGTGCTGGAGATGTGGTGGCCCGGTGATGAGGGGGGCTGGTCGACCGCCAGGCTTCTTCTGGGCAAGGTGAGCCCGGCCGGACGGCTTCCGGTGACGTGGGGTAAAAAGCTGACCGATTATCCGGCCACCGACCCGCGCTATCCCGAACGCAGCCGGCGAGGTGTGAATGGCAAAACCACATACAGCGAAGGCGTGAACGTGGGCTATCGCTGGTTCGATAAGGAAAACGTCGCGCCGCTGTTTCCTTTTGGATTCGGACTGAGTTACACGAAGTTCGACTACTCCGGATTGAGGATTGCCCGGGCAGCCGATGGCGGTCTCGACGTCGCGGTTCAGATTCGTAACAGTGGTGCGATGGATTCCGACGAAGTGCCGCAGGTCTACCTTGGCGCACCGAGCGAAATTCCCGACGGCGTGCAGTTTCCGGCGCACGCATTGGCCGCGATGGACCGCGTCGCGGTGCGCGCAGGGGAAACGAAGACGGTGAACCTGCACGTTGCGGAGCGACAGCTGCAATATTGGTCCACAAAGGAACAGAAGTGGGTGACGGCCACCTCCGGGCGAACGGTGAGCGTCGGCGGTTCGTCGCGCGATCTGCCGCTGAGCGAGACCCTTCACTAGAGCGAGGCTTGAGCAATTCGCAGAACCTTATTCCGCCCGCTGATGGAGGCTCTCTGGGACCTGGGGTTCGACGCTAAGCCAGTCAGTGGTGGGTTCTTCCTATCAGCCCGGCGGGCGCCGGGATCGACGCGAACAAAGTGCTGTTGGTTATTCCTGGTTTCGCGTCTTAGCGAAGGGACAAGCTGCAGAGGATCGCGATTCGCGGCCTGGATCTCTAGTCCAGTTCGCGGAGACGTCGATCCAGGCCCGTCTTCATCAAACTCAATCTTGCGACTTCGTCGGACTTGCCTGCGCGTTCGGCTTGTTCGATCGCTACCCGGAGCTGGCGTTGCTGTTGCTCTAACGCGCTGCATCGGATGGCGAGGATGGCGGCATCGACTTCCTCCCCCCCGGGCTCGTTGTCGTGGATGGAGAGGAAGAGCTCGGCCAGGAGCTGGCGATGCTCGGGGGCGGAGACCGAGGTCATGGGATCGGCCCCGTCCGCGCGGTTGCGAAGCTCATCGACGATGATCCGAACGTCGGAGCGGAGCGCGGTGAACTCCACCTGATGCTGATGCCAGTTGCCTTCGGCAATGATGTAGCAGTCGCTCGAGCGCGGCGCGGAGAAGGCCTGGAGCAGCGTGCGCTCGGCATGCGTCAACGGATAATTTTGCGTGGCAAGGGAGTCGCGGCGTTTCGCGGCCGCCTCTTTCAACTCGGCGCGGACCAGCGCGGAATCGATGCCGAGCGCCTGGGCCGCATCGATCGCGAAGGCGTCGCGGGTGATGCGGCTGGGGATGCGGCGGATGTGGGGGAGGAGGAAATTGAGGGCCTCGGTTTTAGATTTGGGATCGCGCGAAGGGAAGAGCTGCCGGGCGCGGTCGGTCAAGTAAGTCTGGAACGAGGGCGCGGCGCGGAGTGCGTCGGCATACGCGCGGGCGCCGCGATCGCGGATATAGCGGTCCGGGTCGAGGCCGCCTTCGAGAGTGAGGACGCGCACTTCGAATCCCTCTTCGGTCAGCAGCGCGATCGATTTTTCCGCTGCATTGGCCCCGGCCGTATCAGGATCGAAGTTGACGATGACTTTGGTGGCGTAGCGGCGGAGCAGACGAGTCTGCGATTCCGTAAACGCAGTCCCGCTGGTTGCTATGACGTTGGGGATTCCAGCGAGGTAGACGGAGATACAGTCCATCTGACCTTCAACAAGGATCGCACCCCCGTCGTTGCGAATGGCCTGGCGGGCTTTATCGAGATTGAAAAGGACGTGACTCTTTGAGTAAAGCGGCGTCTCGGGTGAGTTGAGGTATTTAGGGCCGGCCTTCTCGCCCGTTTCAAGCGTGCGCGCCGTGAAGGCGATGACGCGGCCGCCTTCGTTGGCGATGGGGAACATGATGCGCTTGCGAAAGCGCGCGTAGATGGGGCCGCCCCGGCGAGTCGACTCGCCCGGGGCCGCGTTGCGTGCCCCGTCTTCCTGCTCTTTCCACGCGAAGAGGCCCGATGCTCGGAGTGTCCCCTCGTCGGCGAGGGATTGCAGGCGCTCGCCGAGAGCGCGGAAAGAGTCGGGGGCGAAGCCGATGCGGAATTTGGCGACTCCGTCGGCCGTGAGGCCGCGGCCGCTGAGGTATTCGCGGGCCGACGCGCCTTCGGGGGAGCGGAGCTGTTCTTCAAACCACGCGGTGGCAGCCTCGTGAAGGTCGAGAAGTTTAGCGCGCTGGCGGTGTTCGGCGGCTTCTTCTGGCGAGGAAAATTCGCGCTTGGGCAGGGGGATGCCGCACTTTTGCGCGACCGTGCGGATCGCCTCGGAAAAACCGACGTTTTCGATTTTTTGGATGAAGGTGAAGACGTCGCCGTGTTCGTGGCAGCCGAAGCAGTTGAAAAACTGGCGACCGGCGTGGACGCTGAAAGACGGCGTCTTTTCTTTATGGAAGGGGCAAAGACCGGTGTAATTTTGGGCGCCGGCTTTGCGGAGACGGACGTAGTCCCCGATGATTTTGACGATGTCGGCCTGTTCTTTGACTTGCTGGGCGAAATCGGTGGCCATGGGCGCGGGGGTTCGGGTATAGGGTACAGCGACAGCCACGGAGCGGATGGCGGAAAACCAGTCCTCTAAAGAAGCGGCCGGTGGAGAAGCGGCTGCCGGGTTGATCCGCAGCGGTAACGGCACCTCTGAGCATCGAGGAACGAAGGTTGAGGGAGGTCACAGTACGTTGGTTTCCGTCGGCAAGAAGGCTGAAATGAAACAATTTGGCGATTTCCACATCTAAATCAGTGAGGAACTTGTTCCGGAGAGTCGACGTTCTGGGAATGAAAACGGCCCGAAATACCAGAATTTGACGGAGTTAGGGATTTTTCGTGGTATCCTGAACGTCCCGGGGAGACGTGCGCCTTATGCCCACCGGCCATTGAGCCGGATTGGGTTTTGCCTCTTATGGCCCTGACCGCACCTCGTCCACTCCAGGTGAGACAGATTCCGAAATTCAGCGCGGGGGACCAATCCGCTTGGCAATAGAAGACAAGTACGACGCAGACATTCAGAAGCTGATCGACGCCGGCAAGGAGAAGGGGTATTTGACCTACAACGAGGTCAACGACCTGCTTCCGGGTGATATGAACTCGCCCGACGATCTTGACGACCTGATCACAACCATTGGCACCCAGGGAATCGACATTCTCGAGGGTGGGCCCAAGATCGCCGGCACCGAGCGAGACGACTTCGAGCCTGAAGAAGGCGAAGATGTCGAGCTGGATCTCACGCCTGGAACGCTGGAGAAAACGAACGACCCCGTCCGCATGTACCTGCGCGAGATGGGCACAGTGCCGTTGCTGACGCGCGAAGGCGAAGTTGAAATTGCACGGAGGATCGAGCGCGGACAGCTGCGGGTGATGAAGGCCATTTCTCGATCGCCCGTGGTGATCCGCGAAATTGTGGCTCTGGGTGAAGACCTGAAGCGCGGCGTGCGGAACATCAAGGAAGTCGTCATCTTCGACGACGAGGAGCTGACCGAAGAAGTAGTGCAGACGCGTGTGCGCTCCACGGTGACGAAGACCGACACGCTGGTCAAGCACCAGAAGAAGGCCCAGCAGCTGGAAGAGAAGCTGGAGGGCGTGAATCAGAAGGCGAAGCCCCGGGACCACCGGCGGCTGCGCTGGAGCATTGCGCGGGAAAAGGTACTGGTTTCGCGGATTGTGCGCGAGCTGAAGTACACGAACGCGGAGCGCAAGCGGCTTCTCGACAAAGTAAACAAGACAGTCGAGGCGATGCGCACGCTGGAGCGGCAGATTCGGTCGCTCGACACTAAGTATGAGCAAAGCCGCAGCGAAGAGCTGAAGAAGGAATACCGGCGGCAACAGAAGAATTGCAAGATTGACCTCGAAAAGCTGGAAGAAGAAGTAGGCGTCGCGATCGCGGAGCTCAAGCGCACCCAGCGCGAGATGATCCAGGGCGATATGGACGCGGAGCAGGCGAAGCGGGAGCTGATTGAAGCGAACCTTCGGCTGGTGGTTTCGATCGCGAAGAAGTATACGAACCGCGGACTGCAGTTCCTCGACCTGATTCAGGAAGGCAACATCGGCCTGATGAAGGCGGTGGACAAATTTGAGTACCGTCGCGGTTACAAATTCTCGACTTACGCCACGTGGTGGATCCGGCAGGCGATTACACGCGCCATTGCGGACCAGGCCAGGACGATTCGTATCCCGGTGCACATGATCGAAACGATCAACAAGCTGATCCGCACGTCGCGGCAGCTGGTGCAGGAACTGGGGCGCGAACCGACTTCGGAAGAGATTGCGAAGCGCATGGATATTCCAGTGGCGAAGGTTCGCAAGGTACTGAAAATCGCACAGGAGCCCATCTCGCTGGAGACGCCGATTGGCGAGGAAGAAGATTCGCACCTGGGAGACTTCATCGAAGACCGCCAGGCCGTGTCGCCTTCCGATGCCGTTATCAGCGTGAACCTGAAGGAGTACACCTCGCAGGTACTGCGCACGCTCACGCCGCGCGAAGAGCGTGTGGTGAAGATGCGCTTTGGCCTCGAGGATGGTTCCGAGCACACGCTGGAAGAAGTGGGACAGAGCTTCCAGGTGACCCGCGAGCGCATCCGGCAGATCGAAGCGAAGGCGCTGCGCAAGCTGCGGCATCCTTCACGGTCGCGGAAGCTGCGGGCGTTTGTGGATACCGTACACGAGTAAGAAGAGCTGAGCTAGAGAGGCCGCTCCCATTGGAGCGGCCTTTTTGTTTGCGCCCGGATTATTGGACGGTAAGAGTGACGTTCGCCGTGTGCGTGATGTTGGACATGGTCGCCGTGACGGTCAGCGTATAGGTGCCGGCCGGGGTTTGATTCGTGGTCCCACCGCCCCCACCCCCACCTCCGCCACCACCCCCTCCGCCAGAGCTGGAACCTACGCCGCAACCTGAGGCGAAGGCGATCGCAGTAAGCAGAAGAATCGAGAGACGGCGCACGCCCCTGCGACGCACTCCGCCGAAGCACAGCGGGAGGGCCAGGCTGAGGACGGGGAGAATGGATTTCCAGTTGGGGCGTGCGGCGGCCGTTGTCGTGGAGACTCCGGTGATGATGGTGGCCGTGGCGCTGGAGGTGTTTTCAGCATTGATGGCGACACTGGCTGGGTTGAGAGAGCAGGTGGAAAATTGCGGAGCGCCGCTGCAAGTGAGAGCCACAGTGCCGGTGGTTCCACCAAGCCCGGCAAGCTGGAGGGTGAGGGTCGCCGTTTGTCCGCTGGTGATGATGATGGAGGAAGAGCCGTTGACGGCGAGACTGAAATCATCGCCCGCGCCGGAGAGAGTGACGACGAGGGCTTTGGGAAGATTCGTCGCCGAGACGGTAACGGTTCCGGCTGCGGGACCAGCGACGGCGGCAGTGAAGGTAACGCCAAGCTGGCAGCTGGTTCCGACCGTCAGAGTGGACAGGCAAGTATTGGTGGCCAGCGCGAAGCCGGAGGAGACGACTACCGTTAGACCGGTCAGATCGTAGCCGCCACTGTTGGTGACGGTGACGGTTTGCGCGCTGCTGGTGGTGCCCAGTGCGTAACCGCCGTAGTTGATAGAAGCAGGCACGGCCGATGCGCCAGGCGGAGCTATGCCGGTGCCGCTCAGAGCGACCTTCTGCGTGCGAAATTTCGGTTACGGTGAGCGTGCCGGACGCAGGGCCCGTCACGATCGGCGCATAGGTCACGGAGATGGAGCAGGTTGACTTGCCCTGCAGCGTAGCGCCGCAGTTATTGACGGCGACAAAGTCGCCTGTGGCGCCAGCAACGATGCTCGTGAGCGGCTGATCGCCATTGTTGCCGAGTGTGACCTGTTGCGCAGTGCTGGTGGTGCCGACCTGTTGCGCGGCGAAGGTGAGCGACGTGGGTGCGAGCGCGTCCGTGGCGGGGCTCTGCCCGGTCCCGGAGAGCGGCACCGTTTGCGTGCCGAGGGCATCAACGACGGTCAGGATGCCGTTGCTCACGCCGGAAGAGCTGGGAGCGAAGACCACGCCGACGGTGCAACTGTCGTTCGCAGCCAACGACGCGGTGCAGGTGTTGGTGGAGATGGAGAAGTCGCCCGTGGCGGTTTCGCTGGTGAGGGTGGTGGCGACCTCACCGGTGTTGGCGATGTTGACGTACTGCGCTGCGGACCTCGATCCAACAGTCGTGGTGCTGAAGGTGAGCGATGACGGAGTCAGGACGACGGTGGCCGGAGCGAGGCCGGTGCCGGAGAGTGCAGCAGTGATTTGTCCACCGGTGAGGTTGCCGAAAATGGTCAGTAGTGCCGTGCGGGGACCCGTTTGCGAGGGATTGAAAGTTACCGAAACCTGGCAGGAGCTCTGGAGTGCGATCGACTGATCGGTACAGTCGTCGGTCTCGGTGAAATCGCCGGTGACCGTGATGTTGGTGATGTTGAGATTCAGTGTGCCGGTGTTGGTGACGGTGAAGGTTTGCACCGCGCTGATGGTCTCGACCTGCTGAGCCGGAAACGTGAGCGAACCAGGCTGAAGGGTCGCCACGGTGGGAGCAATGCCGGCGGTGGCGAGATCAACCTGCCAGATGCCGCGGCCCCAGGTGGCCACGCGCAGCACCTGGGTCTCGCCTTCGTTGTAGGCCATCAGGCTCACCGGCGGCGCATTGGGCAAGCCACTGCCGTAGACGTTCCAGCACGCCTGGTTGGACAGCGAACAATTCGCAACGTTTTGCGTGACGTAGACACCGGTGTCGAGGGCCACATAGACGATGTTGGCGTTGTTGGGATCGACGAGGATGCTGTTGGCTGGCGCGGTCGGAAGATTTTCTCCGATGACGGTCCAGTGCCCACCGCCATCGGTGGATTGGTAGACGACCGGTTCGTAATAGGTGAGACCGGTGATGCCCTGGATCGTGACATAGATGGTTTGGCCGGTGGGATCGTGAGGATCGGCATAAATGCTGGAGATGCCGTAGCCGCCGGGATTGAATTGCGTTGCCCCCGCGCCGGGTATGGAAACAGGCGAAGAGTAGCGATCGACCCATTTGGTATTGGAAGATCGGGAGGCAGCGTTCACAACAGCACTGAAAAGGTGGCCGGGGATAAGGCCGCCGCCATCGGCTACGCCAGCCATGCCGGCGTAGAGTTCTTCGGATCCAGCGAGCGGGCCGGAGGTGACGGGAATGGCCGCGAGTGAACGGATCTCAGCATTGCCATCGCAGAAACTTTCCTGCTCCTTATCGAGCATCGAGCTGAGGAGATTGAGCTGGGACCAGTTTGAGCCGTTGGCGGGGCCTCGCCATACGCGGCAGGTCCCGATGATGAGATTGGCTGTGTTTTGCGGATCAAGAATCCATGGAGCTGGAACGGGCTGGAAGTCATTCTCGACCTGGGCTTCGCCGATGACGATATTCCCGAAGGCCGTAGTGTCGCAGGCCGTACCCTGGGTGCAGCCGTTGATGGCGACCCCGGATTCGGAGGTGGCATACCAGTTCTGAGAATTGGCGGGATCGATGGCCACGACATCCCCCTCACCATCGAGAACCTGATTCCAGGGGAGTGCGCCGGCTGCTGGCGCGGCGGTGCCCAGATCGCCCAAAGCCGCGAGCCAGGTGGTTGGGGTAGTCGGATCTTCCGCGAAATTCTCTACTTCGGCGAGTGAACCAAGGCCCGCGTTGAGGTTCTGAAAATGCTTCGCATCGTCGCTGGTGCACGGTGTGCTTCGCTGATGGACCGCATCGGTGGAACGCCATAAGCCGGCGTCGTTGCCGAAATAGAGCAATCCGGTAGACCCGAAGGTGGATTCAGTAGCGTGCTGCGCGGGCGCGACCTGGGCAGCGGCGCAGGTTTGGGTGTTGGTGGTGTTGCGCCAGACGCAGCTCCCGGCGAGGCTGCACTCCCATAGATCCACGGTGCCCGCGAAGAGTAATGTGTCCTGCTGGGAAGGCACTGCGGCGAGGGTGAAATCGTAGTCGGCCTGCGCGACGGTGCCACTGCTGGCGGTCGACTGCAACGGAGTATCGCCGATCTGCGTCGCGAAGCTCACGGTCGAGGAACGGCACCCACTCGATCCCGCGTTGCAGGTGTCCTGCCACAAACCCTGGTCAGAGTTATTGCTGTCGACGGTCCACGCGAACATGTCCCCTGTGATGGGCTGCACCGCCAGCGCACCGCGGAAGAGGGGACACGCGTGAGAGGCCGGCACGCCGGGGTTGGTGGGGCACAGCGTTTTGGTCAGATTGAAGCCAGGCTGGTTGACAAGCCGGGCGAAGGTTATGCCGTCGGTCGATTCGTAATAGCCGTGATAGCGGATGGCGGCGTAGAAGCGCTGGCGGACGGGATTCCATACGACTGCGGTCGCGGAGTTTCCGCGGCCAGTCTCGTATTGATCCCCCTGAATCTCCTGGGAACCATCCTCGATGGTGGCCGGCTGCCAGGTAGCACCGGCGTCCTGGGAATAGTAGAGGCCGGAGGTGGTGAGTTGGTTGAAGGCGCCGATAATGGTGGTGCGATTACCCGGGTCGGCGAGGGCGAGAACGACGAAGTTCGGGTTGGTCGAACTCCAGGCGAATCCGGCGACCGCGCCGCCCAGGAAACTGTAGCGAAGGCCGACCAGGTCAGGCGCCGTGAAGCTAATAAGATTCCAGGTGACACCCGCATCGGTGGAACGGAGAACGCCAGCGCCATACCAGGAGCCCGAGCCGCTGTTTGGATCGCCGGTGCCGGCGAGGACGATGCCGGTACCGCCTGGCTGCACCGTCACAGCACCGATGCTGAGCGAGGTGAGCGCCGAAGACGACCATGCGTTGAGATTGTCTGTGAGGGGCGCAAAGGTGACGCTGGCCGCCCTTCCGGCAGCGTTAGTCGACTTCCAGACACCGCCTCCCGCGGTCCCCGGATAAAGAGTATTGCCGGTCGTGTCAGAGGGATCGGCAGCAAGGCTGGTCACCTCGCCACTGACGAGGTTCCATAGAACTGTACTTACCTGGGATGGACCGACGGGCTGCCAGACGGTGGAGGGTGGCTGGTTTGTGTCCTGTGCCTGGACCATGGCCGCATGCGTGGCGCGGGCGTGAAGAAGGTTGAAAGCGGGCACCGCGGCGCGGGATTGGCGGCGCGCGAGAAACAGTGCGGTGCGGCGGCCGTCCGGGGCTCTGCGCGCACTGGCCTGCGCTGGAGGGTGGGACGGTTGCGGCTCCTGACTCCAGATGACCGAATTCTCACCGGGAACGAAAGCAATCAGCAGGGCGATCGCGAGCATGAAAGGGGAGCAGAGCGTCCGGCAACCGGGGAACCTTCCGGAGGCCGACAAAATGCTCGAACCATAGACGGCGCCTCTCCGCAACGGAGGCGCCGGAACGAATCTCTCCACAAACAGTCACCGCGCGATTACTGTCACGTTCCCGCGCCAGACTCCGCGCAGGCGGCTTTTTCGCCTCGGAGATGGCCGAGATGTCTTCTCATTATTGAGATCGACCGGCAGGATGGGCACAGTACTTTCGTCAGCGGCATATGCCTCTGGTACCGCGCGCGGTTCGTACTGGGAATATGCGGCTGGAAATAGATTCGCGGAGGCGGGGGCGAAGTCAGGTGGCGAATTTACAGAGTGAAGACCAGGGAGTGAAGTCCTGGGGAGAAAACGGCGGCGCGAGGAGGGCCGCCGAGTCGAACGCGAGTCGCTAAAGTTCCTGGTTCAGGCCGGCGGGATAAACGCGTGGCTGGGCCACGGCATGATTCGCCGGGAAGTGCGCGAATTTCCCCGACCGCATACGTGCGATGGTCTCATGGTGCATGATCGTCTCAGCGGATTCAGCCAGAGCCGTCTCGCTCGAAAACAAGCAGGACGTTGCCGTTCGCCACAGGACACTGAGATCGCTGGCGATAGTCGCCTTGCGCATATATTCCAGATCCAGGTGCGCTTTTGCTGGTTTGACGAAGGTCTCGTAGAAGGTCTCGAGCTGATCTTCGGGGATTTCGGAGAGAAACTCCTCTTCATTTCTGAAGGCGAGAGTGGCCGCACCGGTAATGCCGGGGCGGCAAGCCAGGATAAGAGCCTCGTGGTGCGGGAGTTTCGGCCGGGGTCCGACTAGCGACATGTCCCCTCGGAGCACGTTCCAGAACTGCGGTAGCTCATCGAGCTTGTAGCGCCGCAGAAGTGCGCCGATCGGCGTAATGCGGACATCGCCGGTCACGGTGATGCACGAATTACTTCCCTTCTTCGGGCACATGGAACGAAACTTATAAAGGGTGAACTCTCTGCCGTTGCGGCCCATGCGCCGCTGGCGGAAGAAAACCGGTCCCGGAGAGCTCCAGCGCACCAGTAGGCCGGCAAAAAACATGATCGGGAGGAAACCGATCAGCGCCAGAGCGGCCACCGCGATTTCCAAAGTCCGCCGCAAGATAGAAAGCGCCCATGGACTGGCAAGCACCGCCGCACTCGGTTTAGGAAAAGCTACCGGCTGCGGCGCATCGTTCCTCGCTGTGGATATTCTGGGAGTCCAGTCGCCAGAATCCAGACGTGAAACACCTTCTGATTGCTCAGAGGCTTCCGAAGAAAAAATATTATCGTAAGAAAGCGAGCTCATTCCCACCCAATCACAACGTCTTTGGCATTCTGACTTCCGCAAGACTAACGAAAAGATCAGCGTTTCCGGCGGGCTGAATATTAAGTGGATTATGTCGTTGTTACTAAACTGTAACCAATGTTGTTCTGTATTTCCTGCGTGCAGTATATCGTGGAAGCCTTCCGCTCAAGGATCAAATTTGATCGCAATAACACGGATGTCACGCAAGAATCATTACGACAATAACCTTCCCGAAATGGTCAGCTCAATCCCCCAAAGGTATACCCCCGCAATCACGCAGAGGCAGCATGCTAGACTGTGGTCACCAGGAAGCACACGCACGAATCAATGAAACAAACAGCTTCTGGGCGCCACAGGCGTCCTCTCTCCTCTTCGTGCATTACCTTCGTGACGAAACAGTTTCCTTCGCTCTTCGTGGCCTGGTGCCTGATTGTTGTGATGCATGCTGGGGCGCAGGGCACTGTCCCAGGAAATACCCAAAACCCAAATAACACTTTCGATTGCACGGATCCCCTGTTGGCGAACTCGTCACAGTGTTCTCTGCCGTTGCAGGGGCAGGGACAGGGCCAGATGCCCGAGATGATTCCATCGTTGCAGTCCGGACAGGGCAGCACGCAGCAGCCTCCTTTCTTCGATTACCGCGACAACGAAAACCTGATCCGTCAGCAGACGGCCCGTGCCCAGCTGGCGCAGCAACCCCTTCCCCCAGAAGCGCTGACTGAATTCCAGAAATTCGTCGCCTCGACGACGGGACAAGTCCTGCCAGTCTATGGCGCGAACCTCTTCCGCCAGGTGCCTTCGACGTTTGCGCCGCTCGATATGTCGCCCGTGCCCCCGGATTACGTGATCGGCCCGGGGGACGAGCTCCGTATCCGCGTCTGGGGGCAGGTCAGCTTCCGCGCGGACAACCGGGTGGATCGCTCCGGGGAAATTTACCTGCCGCAGATTGGTCCGGTACACGTGGCCGGGATGCCGTTCTCCGCCCTCGACGGTCATCTTCGGTCCGCAATCGGAAGGGTTTATCGCAACTTCGACCTCACGGTGGATATGGGTCAGATTCGGGCGATCCAGGTCTATCTCGCAGGAGAAGCGCGCAGGCCCGGGATGTATACGGTGAGTGCCCTGAGTACGCTGGTGAATGCTCTGTTTGCGAGCGGCGGCCCGTCGACGGCCGGTTCGTTCCGGCACATTATTCTTCGGCGTGCGGGTAAAGATGTCACAGACTTCGATCTCTATACGCTGCTGGTGCACGGAGACAAGTCGAAGGATGTGCCCCTGGAAAACGGCGACGTGCTGTTCATCCCGCCCGTGGGACCGCAGGTGGCCATGACCGGCAGCGTGAGAAGCCCGGCAATCTATGAACTGCGGGGCGGCGACTCGCTGGGCGAAATGCTGGCCGATGCTGGCGGCGCTTCCGGAGTAGCGGCCCAGGCGCGTGTTTCCATCGAGCGCATCGACCAACATCGTGCCCGCTACGCGATGGAAGTTGGGTGGGATCAGGCCGGCCTGGGAACAGCGTTGGCAGACGGCGATTTGGTTCGCGTCTTTTCGATTGTGCCGCTCTATCAGAAAACGGTCACACTGCGCGGGAACACCGCCAATCAGGGCCGGTTTGCGTGGCACGCCGGCATGCACGTCAGCGATCTGATCCCTGACAAGGATTCTCTTATCACCAGGAATTACTGGTGGAAGCGCGCGCAACTGGGCCTGCCTGCTCCGGAATTCGAACCGCTGCAGAATTTTCCCGGCCTCCGCCAGCCTTCGGCGCCGGTCGAATTACCCCAAAGGCGTCTCATTGAGCCGTCAGTGGAACCAGGAGCCGCTGCCGAGAACGGTTCGCAGACAGGAGATCCGAACCAGAGCGTAACCGATCAGAATTACAACGGCGTCATTCCCGGCGCCGCTTCGAGCGATCAGATGAACGGAGCAGCGGCGGCGGCGGCCTCACGTAATCTGGCAGCCGCGCAACGTGCCAGCAATGCCAGCCTGGCGGCCGGGCAACCGGTAAACGCCGCGTCGGTTCCAGCATCTGCGAGACGTACGGACGTGGGCCCGGTTGCGCCGGAAATTGACTGGGATTACGCGGTGATCGAGCGGCTGGATCGGGCCACACTCAAGACCACGCTGCTCCCCTTCGATCTGGGCAAGCTGGTGCTCCAGCATGACGCGTCGCAGGATCTGGTTCTCGAGCCTGGCGACGTAGTTTCGATTTTTTCCCAGGGCGATATTCGAGTTCCAATCATGCAACAAACTAAATTCATCCATCTCGAAGGTGAATTTGTGCACGCCGGCGTGTACACCGCACAGCCTGGTGAAACCCTGCGCGATCTGGTACAGCGCGCCGGTGGACTGACCGCCGCCGCCTATCTGTATGGTTCCGAATTCACGCGCGAATCGACCCGCGCTCTCCAGCAGCGCCGTATGGACGAATACGTTCAGACACTGGAGATGCAGATGCAGCGAGGGAATCTCGCGCTGGCATCCTCACCTGCGACGTCGGCACAGGACCTGGCCAGCGGTGCCGCGGCCCAGAGCAGCGAGCAGGACCTGCTCGGACGTCTGCGTCAGATTCGCTCCACCGGCCGCATTGTCCTGGAGTTCAAGGCCGGCAGCAGCGGTCTGGATGTGCTGCCGGATATCGCGCTGGAAGATGGAGACCGTTTCGTGGTGCCGCCGGTTCCTGCCAGCGTCAACGTGGTCGGCGCCGTTTACGACCAGAATTCATTCCTCTACCAGACGGCCAGGCGCGCCGGGACATATCTGCATCTGGCGGGAGGCCCCAACCGGGAAGCGGACCGAAGACACATTTTTGTGATTCGTGCGGATGGATCGGTCATCAGCCGCGAGGCCGAAAATGGAATCTGGGGGAACGAGTTTGACAACCTGCGCATGAATCCAGGAGACACGATCGTGATTCCGGAGAAGGTGTTCAAGCCATCTGCGCTACGTGGCTTTCTCGACTGGTCGCAGCTCTTCTCCCAGTTTGCGCTGGGAGCTGCTGCGATCAGCGTGATTCAGTAGTCGGGCAGGCGCGCCCCCGGTCCCCTGTAAGATACCGTTAGCGCGCAGTCCTCTGGGTTCGGCTGTTATTCATGGCGACTGAAACACACTACTCCGATCTGAAGGAATCCTCGGCCTCTAAGCCGCCTGGCAGCGGCTCCCCTGACGCCAGCGACGACGAAATTTCAGTGCTTGATCTGCTGATCGTCCTCGCCGAGCACAAGCGATTCATTTTCCTGATGACGGCCGCCTTCGCGCTGGTCGCCTTGATCGTCTCCCTGCTTTTGCCAACCTGGTTTACCGCGGAGGTAGTTCTGATGCCACCGCAACAGAACTCGTCTCTCGCTTCCGCAATTACTTCGCAGCTCGGCAGCCTGGGAACGGTCGCGGCTCTGGCCGGTGGCAGCAGTCTCGGCCTCAAGAACCCCAACGACATGTACGTCGCCATGCTGAAGAGCCAGAAGGTTGAAGACGGCATGGTCCATGACTTTCAACTGCAGCGGGAATACCACGCGCGGCTGGTTTCCGATGCTCGCAGGACATTCGAGAAGCACGCGACGGTCGAAGGTTCTGGCAAGGATGGTCTGATTCATCTCTCTGTCGAAGCTCGCACACCCGCCCGGGCCGTGGAACTCGCGAATGGCTACGTGGAAGAATTTCGCGAGCTGTCCAGGAATCTGGCCATCACCGAGGCGCAACAAAGAGGGGTCTTCTTTCAGCAGCAGCTGGAACAGGCAAAGAACAATCTGGCGAATGCCGAAGTGGCTTTACAGCAAACCGAGCAGGCCACTGGGCTGATCCAGCTGGACAGTCAGGCGAGGGTGCTCATCGAGTCTGCGGCCATGCTGCGCGCGCAGATTACCGCCAAGGAAGTCCAGATCCAGGCGATGCAGACCTTCGCGACGGGGGAGAATGCTCAGCTCATCGAGGCGCAGCAGGAGCTGGACAGCATGCGCGCGCAGCTGGCAAAACTCGGCGGCAAAGAAGACAACGCCGAATCCCTGATTCCGTCCAGAGGCAAGCTCACCGAAGCCGGCCTGCAGTACGTGCGGAAGCTGCGCGACGTACGGTACTACGAAACGATCTTCGAGATTCTGGCGAAACAATTCGAAATCGCCAAGCTGGATGAGGCCAAAGAAGGCTCGCTCATTCAGGTGGTCGATCCAGCTGCTTTGCCGGATCACAAATCGTTTCCGAAGCGCTCCATCATCGTCGCGGTCTCGACCGTTTGCGGTTTTTTCCTTGGCATTATGATCGCTCTTCTTCGCGCGGGCTGGGGTCATCTGAAGGAAGATCCGGAAACGGGAAGCAAAGTGGCTCTGCTGCGGCAAACGCTGCGGCGCAAGGCTGGATAAGTCCCGGCAATCGCGGGGGCAACGCTATTCCGGCAAATCCTGCGATCCGGTGATGGTGAGCTTCGTTGCCACTCCGGCGTCGCTGAGATCGGTCCCGGGCGACTCTCCTCCCACGAACAACTGGTAGTCTCCAGCGCGCACGGCACGATGGCCCGCGGCGTCGACCTCGCTGAGCTGGCGTGGGTCGAGATGGAAATGCACGGTCGTGTTCGCATGGGCCGCGAGGTGGACGCGCTCAATTCCTTCGAGACTGCGCAGCGGATAGCCATTGCCGGCAGGCGGCACAAGATACAACTCGGCCACTTCATCGCCGGCTCGATTGCTGGTGTTCCTCACTCGCACTTCGGCTGTGAGTGGCTCGCCGGCCTTCAGCGTTTGTGAGGATAGATTCAGATCCGAATAGCTATAAGTTGAGTAACTCAAACCGAAACCGAACTTATAGAGCGGCTCGCCCGTAAAGTAGCGGTAGGTTCGATTCTTCATGCTGTAGTCAGTAAAAGGCGGCAGCTGGCCGTCGGAGGCGTAGAAGGTGATGGGGAGCCGGCCGGAGGGATTCACTTTGCCAGTGAGTACGTCGGCGATGGCTTCGCCTCCAGCCTCGCCTGGATACCAGGCTTCGACGAGCGCGGCTGCATGGTCTTTGGCCCACGGCATGGCCATGGCGCTACCGCTCATCAGCACCACGACGACGGGTTTGCCGGTGGCCGCGACGGCCTCCAGCAAGTCGCGCTGGGTTTTGGGCAGGTCGATGGCGGTGCGGTCGCCGCCCGCGAATCCTTCGACGTGAACCGGCATTTCTTCGCCTTCAAGGTTGGGCGAAATGCCTACAAAGGCGAGGACGACATCAGACGACTGCGCGGCCCGGACGGCCTCGTCACGAAGAGCGTCCGCCGGAGGCTGCCAGTCAAGCGCGATGCCGGCGCCGAGCAGCGGCGCCTTAAAAACGTACTCCATGCGGAGTGCATGTTCCTTCATGTCGCTGAGATCAAGTTCGATGGCCGCTTCGCCCTGGCCGCGGCGATTGGGTGCCGCATGCTGGGTGCTGTCGTAGACCTGCTTGCCATCGAGCCAGAGAGAGTAGGTTTCCTGATCGCCGCAGCGGTAGCAGCCACCACGGCGTAGTGTAATGCCGTATTTGCCGGGCGCGGGCGGGGTAAAGAAACCCGTCCACCGCACGCTGTAGCCCGTAACCGGGATCTTTGGTGCCGGGCTGGCACCGTTCCAGTCGAAGTCGATCTGCTTGTCGATGCGCTCGACGGCCGGAGTGCCGGAGAAGGTGGGGTTGGCGAAGTAATCGCCCTTGAGGCCATCGTCTTTCGAACCGGCTCCGGGGTGGAGCGCGGTTCGCGGCAGGACGACCGGCAATTCCTGAACGTAGGCCGAACCCTGCGAGTAGACGACGCTGGCTTTGCCGCGCAGCGCTTCTGCGATGCCGTCAACGGGCAGTGAGGGGTGGGAGGGGATGGCGTTGTAGTTTCCCTCGATCGCCGCGAGCGAGGCGGCGTTGGGACCGATGACCGCGACGCGTTTCAGGCCAGGTTTGAGCGGGAGCGTGCCGTCATTCTTCAGCAGCACAATGGATTCGTGTGCGGTCTTCAGAGCGAGGGCGCGATGCTCGGATGAATCGACTTCGGAGAAGGGAAGCTGCGCGTATTTTACTTCTGAGGGCGGATCGAACATGCCCAGTTTGAAGCGCGCGGTGAATAGTCGCTTCACGGCCGTGTCGATTTCCGCTTCGGTGATCAGGTTCTGGCGGACGGCATCGACGAGCGCTTTGTATTCCCCGCCGCAGCTGGTGTCCGTTCCGGCTTTGACCGCGACAGCACTGGCATGGGCATCGTCGGGCGAGTAGTGATGGCCGGTTGCAGAGTAGAAGTCGGAAATCGCGCCGCAGTCGGATGTGACGAAGCCATGGAAGCCCCAGTCATCGTAGAGATAATGGCGCAGCAGCATGGTATTGGCACATGCGGGAACGCCGTCGATGGCGTTGTAGGCGCACATGATGGAATCGGCATGCGCTTCCGTGATGGTGGCGCGGAAGGCCGGAAGGAAAGTGTCCTCAAGGTCGTGCGGGGCGACGTCGACGTTGAATTCGTGGCGCAGGGATTCGGGTCCGCTGTGCACTGCGTAGTGCTTGGGCGTGGCGATGGTGCGGAAATATTTCGGGTCGTCCCCCTGCAGTCCTTCGACAAAAGCGACGCCCATGCGGCTGGTTAAGAAGGGATCTTCACCGTACGTCTCCTGTCCGCGGCCCCAGCGCGGATCGCGAAAAATGTTGATGTTGGGCGACCAGATGGTGAGCCCATAGAAAATGTTGTGCAGGTTGTCACGCATCGCCTGCTCGTATTTGGCGCGCGCTTCAGTGGAGATGACGGTGGCCACCTGATGTTGCAGGCCCGTATCCCAGGTCGCGGCGAGGCCGATGGCCTGCGGGAAAAGAGTCGCGTAGCCGGAACGCGCAATGCCGTGGAGGCCTTCGCTCCAGTAGTCGTACTCAGGCACGCCGAGGCGCGGGATGGCGGCCGCGTGGTTTTCCATCTGCAGGACCTTTTCGTCGAGTGTCATGGCATGGACGAGTGCGTCGACGCGCTTGTCGAGGGGCTGAGCAGAGTCGAACCACAGTTGGCCGGTGTGCGCGTCAGACTGGGACGGCAGTGCCGGCGCGAATACGACAAAGAGGATGGCACAGAGAATTTCGGTCGAGCGCTTGATCACAGCAGGACTCCTTCAGACCAAATCTGAATTCAACGCGATTTGTACGGATGATGGTTACACATTGTCAGCGATGCTCTACCAGTCCCACAATGTGCCGTCGAGCTTGCGCAGAACCGGCAGATATGCGCGCTGGTAAGGATGCTTCGCGGCGAGCTCTTCATCGAGGTCGACGCCGAGCCCGGGCGCGTCGCCGGGATGCATGAATCCGTCGTCGAAACCGTAGGCGTGCGGGAACACCTCGTCGGTTTCTTTCGTGTGGGGCATGTGTTCCTGGATGCCGAAGTTGTGAATAGCAAGATCGAAGTGCAGCGCGGCCGCCATCGAGACGGGGGAAAGGTCGGTAGGGCCATGGCAACCGGTGCGAACGTGATAAAGCTCGGCGAAATCGGCGATTTTTTTAAGCGCGGTGAATCCGCCGGCGTGTGTGAGCGTGAGGCGCACGTAGTCAATCCACTGGTTGCGGATGAGGTCGTGTACATCCCAGACGGAGTTGAGGACTTCGCCCGTTGCAATGGGTGTGGTGGTGTGTTCGCGGATCACGCGAAAGCCGTCCTGCAATTCGGCGGGGACGGGATCCTCCATCCAGAAAAGGTGGAAGGGCTCGAGCTCTTTGCCGAGGCGCGCAGCTTCAATGGGGCTGAGGCGATGATGACAGTCGTGGAGAAGATGGAGATCGTCGCCGAACTGTTCGCGAACGCGAGCGAATAGTTTGGGGACGTGATTGAGATACTTTTCCGTCGACCAGCGGCTTTCGGAGGGGAGGCCGCGCTCGGCAGGCTCGTAGGGCTGCGCGCCCTTCGGAACGCCGTAGGTTGCGTCCAGGCCGGGGATGCCGCTCTGCACGCGGATCGCTTTGTAGCCCATATCCCGGTGACGGGCGACGTCATCGAGAGCTTCTTCAGTGTCGGCTCCGTGCGCGTGGCAATAGACGAGCACGGCGTCGCGGCTCCTGCCGCCGAGCAGGTTGTAGACCGGCGTGTTGAGGGCCTTGCCTTTGATGTCCCAGAGCGCCATGTCGACGGCGGCGATGGCGGACATGGTGATGGGCCCGCGCCGCCAGTAGGCTCCGCGATAGAGATACTGCCAGATGTCTTCGGTCTGGAACGGATCGCGATCCAGAATGCAGGGGATGACGTGCTCGGTCAGATAGCCGGCGACGGCAAGCTCGCGGCCGTTGAGCGTGCCGTCGCCGAGCCCGTAAATGCCCTGATCGGTTTCAACTTTGAGCGTAACGAAGTTGCGGCCCGGGGAGCAGACGTTGACGGTGGCGCGCGTGATCTTCATCGTGATGTCTTTCCTTTTTGCATCCGGGTGCGTGGTCTGCCGGAATCGACGAGTCGTCTGCCAAGGAACGCGGCGTAGCGTTCGGCCGCCTGCGCCAGGCCCGTTTGTTCTTTCCTGTTCAGGATACGCAAGAGCTGGGGAGTGATGGCGACAGTATCGTCTGCGAGGAGCGTGCGTTTCCAGGTTCCAGCGATGCGCCCGTCGATGAGGATGTTGGGCGCGAGGCCGTGGGCGGCGGAGCGCAGGATGGATGCATCGGCGGCGGCGCTGCGATCCGCATAGGCAACGGTGTATTCGTCGAACGGTGGCACCAATAGTATGGGCAGCGCGGCGGAGGAAGCAGCAGGCGCATCGCGCAGGATCCAGTACTCGACGCCGTCGATTTTGACGGAGTGGAGCAGCTCGCCGGCGAGGTACACAGCGCGTTTGGCTTCGGCCATAGGCAGGCTCGCCCACCAGGCAAAATCTTTCACGGTGGCGGGAGCATGGGCGCGGAAATAAATCTTTGCCAACTCCGCAAGCGCGTCGTCGCCGGAAAGATCGCGGCCGCGCGGGGTCCACTCTTCGAGCAGGGCGAAGGTGGGCTGCCTACCCTGGCGCGCGGCAATGCAGATGAGGCCGGCCTGTGCCCAATGACAGAGAAAATGCATCCCGATCGATTCTCCGTCGGGCGCCGCGGCAGGGATGCTGGCGGCTTTGAAGCGCTGGTATAAGTCGGCACGGGTGAGCTGCTTGTTCGCAGCGAGGGACGACTCAAGAATCTTTCCGGCGCGGCGCAGGTGGGCGTCGGTGATGCCCATTTTTCGGTGATAGGGCTGCATGCGCGTGATGCCGCGAGGCGCGAGCATGCGAATCATCCAGCGTGCATCCTCAGCGGCCATGCAGTGGATGGTGCGGCGCATGGGCCAGCTGCGCACGATGGAGCCGGATGCGATGGCGCGCTCAACGATCGCTTCTGTCGCGTGACGCATGCGCAGGCCAACGGCGTAGAGCGACCCGGCGAGGTCCTGCGACTGGATGGCCCCGAACCAGCGGACGACTTCGACCGGGGTGGTGAAGCTGGAGCGCGTGAGCCGCTGGTTGTCGAGGCGCAGACGCGCGATGTCGGGGGGCTTCATCGCTTTAATGGGTGTCGGGCTTTTGCGGTATGACGGATTCGGGGGTGAGTTCAATGTAGTCGATGGGCGCAGGCTCGCCGTTATCAGGACGCCCTTCGATGGTGAGGACATCGCCGGGGCGCAGCGGCACGCCGTGCAGAGTGTAGCGAGTGGAGGTGTCGCCGTTGGGGGCCTGCCCAGGGAGCGTGTTGTCGGCAGTCCATGTTGCGATGGATTTTTGGTTCTGCAACAGATGGAATATCGAAGCGCCCTGGCGGTAGTCAAAGTATTCGACGGCGATATTGTAGTTACTCGCGACGCCATCGAAATGCACGGTAGCGGTGCAGACATCACGGTCTTTGCAGATATAGGCGTGGCCGCCGGAAGCCGTTTCCCACGGGGTGACGTCGACGGAGGTGTAGCCGTCGAGTTGCATCTCGGATGCGGTGATGCGGTTGGGATCGTGATCGATGCGATGCTTATCGTCGGGAATGCCGGACATCTTCTCGAACCAGCGATTGATGGCATCGCGCCAAACGATAGCGTGGCCGGCCTGGTATTCGAGCAGGTTCAGAGCCTTTTCGTAGCGCTCGGCATCGATGCGGCCTTCGAGCGACTGCCATTGACGCACCAGGCCCGCGGCTTCTTCGGCTCCCTCGTAGTGGTCGTCGTAGATCGTCTGGATGACGGTCTTGCCGGTGTGCAACCGATAGGTATATGGCTCGTGATGCATGAACAGCAGCAGATTGTCGGGACAGGTTTTGAGGGACGTGTACATCGCGGCAACCTGGGGCGGGTACTGGCCGATGAAGCCAGTGCCGGTGGCTACCGTGCGATCCATCCCGACGCCCCTCGGGTGCACGTTTTCACCGTCCGCGCGAATCCACTGACCCCAGCCGTTGTTCTCCTGCGATTGCGGCGCCGGGCCGTAGTGGGGGCCGGTAATGTTGGTCAGCGTCTGCAGGCCGAGGGGGCCGGTATAGTCCTCGTAGATGGGCCACGAGGAGAGCAGCATATTTGTAACCGTGGCGACTACTTTTGGATTGTTGCCAAAGGTGAGGCGCGTCCAGTCGGCAGCGATCGCCTCGGCTGAGGTGTTTGGGTTCCAGGCGAGGCGGCCGAAACCATAAAGGTTCGCCATCGAGAGCGGGTGGGCCATCCAGTTGGTATCGAGTCCGACGTTCGCGACGCCGACGTACCCGCCGAGGGAGCGATGAAACGTCTTGCCGTCGACGATATCCCTTAATAATGATGGACGATTGTCCGCCCGCAGGTCGAAGTCGAGGTAGCTCTTCCACATGGTTGGCAGGAAGACGAGGTGGCGGCCCTGGCCCATGTATTCCTGCGTGATCTGAAGCTCGACGGCGGTGTTGGTCTTCTCCAGACCGGCGAACAGGGGCGAGACCGGCTCGCGCACCTGAAAGTCGATAGGGCCGTTTTTGATCTGGACGATGACGTTGTCAGCAAACTGGCCGTCGAGCGGATGGAAAATGTCGTACGCGGCGCGCGCGCGATCGGCCTTCAGGTCGTTCCAGTCGAGATGATGGTTGTAGACGAAGCCGCGGTAGAGAACGATGCCGCCGTGCGGTTTGAGCGCGGCAGCGAGCATGTTGGCGGCATCCACCGGCGTGCGGCCGTATTGCGAAGGACCCGGCTGGCCTTCGGAGTCAGCTTTGACGACGAGGCCAGCGAAGTCAGGTATGGCGTCGTAGATTTCGTCGACGCGGGCACGCCACCAGGCGGCAACTTTAGGATCGCCGGGGTCGAAGGTGTCGAGCCCACCGACGGCCTGCGGGCTGTTGATGGCGACCGACATGGAGAGACGCACGCCCCACGGGCGGAAGCCGTCGGCGATGCGCGCGACACCGCGGATCATTTCCGGTGTGAGCATTTGCGGCGAGGCGTTGACATTGTTCACGGTACAGCCGTTGATGCCGACCGAGGCGAGGAGACGCGCGTAGCCGCCGGCGCGGGTGAGGTCGTTGCGGACTTTGTTGTTGTCGAAAAAAATGGAGCGGCCCGCGTAGCCGCGCTCGATGGTGCCGTTGATGTTGTCCCACTGATTGACCCAGCGGATGGGCGCGGCGGGCGATTCTAGGCCTTCGAGAGCCGCGAACGACTCGCCCCGGGCGATGCCGGAGAGGGCGCGAAAGGCGCCATAGAGCAGCCCACGCCGATCGGCTCCGGCGATGATCCACCAGGTGTGGGAGTGCGCGGTCAGCCGGGAAATAGAAAACCCTTCGGGACCAGGTTGTGGCGCGTGATATTCGGGAAACGCTGCGCGCACCTCCTCCGTGGTTCCGAGGATCCAGGCGTCCTGGTTGGGAATTGTTTTTTCCACACGCAGAGCACGCCCCAGCATCGATTGCACTCCACGGCACAATTCGGTCACGGCGCTCGCAGCCTCGTCGGTGGAATCGAGGCTGACGACGCTGCCGGGCATTTTTTCGTAGCCGGCGGGAACCGTGGAGAGCCGTGCGTAGCGCAGCCAGCCCTGGGAGCCGTCTTCGGCATGGAGCGAAGTCACCGCGGTCACGCATGCGATCCACACCAGGATGAAATGCAGGTGAACGCGCGGCCGTGCGTGGAGGTTGACCATGGTCCTTATTCGTGGCGAAGGGTTATTTTCGCAGAACCGCGAGCGCGGGCGCGGCGCATGAAAAAGAAGGGCCGGGACTGTCGAGGGTCCCGGCCTGGAGGAATTATGCAAGCTGCAGGTTAGAACGTCACGTTAGCTCCCAGCCAGATCACGCGGCCTCCATGATCGGGACCGAAGAAGCCGCCGGGCTGAAGGCCGCCGGAGATGGATCCGAAATTATTGCCCGAGCCGGCGGAGCTGCACAGGGCCCCGCTGCCGGCCGGACCCGGCGTGGTCGCACTGGATCCACAGGATGAATTGGGATTCGCGAAATGAGGCGTGTTGGTTAGATTGATTGCGCTGCCGCGGACCGCAAGCATAAGGTTCTCTTTAATTTTGAAGCTGCGGACGACGCTCAGATGGCCGCTGAAGTAGTCCGGTCCGCGAAACTCGTTGCGGTTGGTGTTGCCGTAGTGAGCGGTGGCTGCACTTGTAATGAGGGGCGCAGCAAAGGCAGTTGTATCGAAGAATTCGCAACTGGTTTGGCCCTGGCCGCACACCAGAGGACTGCGCAGTGGTTTGCCATGAACGCGGCTATAGTGACCGACCAGGTCGGCGGTCTGGCCGGAACCATTCGCGTTCAGGTTGCCGCCGGAGCTGACGGTGAACGGGAGTCCGGACATCCAGCTGACCAATGGATCGATCATCCATCCCCCCAGGATCCAACCCGCGGGCCCCGTAGTCAGCCACGGCTCCCCCCTGCCAAACGGCGTTTTCAGAACACCGTAGATTTCGAAATTTTGAGCGCGGTCAAAGTTTGCCGGTCCGCGATTCTTGTACCAATACGTGGGATACGGGTACGAGACTCCGCCCAGGTCTTCGTTGTCCGCGTAGCTGATTGCTTTGCCCCACGTCCACGCGAAATTCGCGCTGGAGCCATCCTTCAGGCGTTCGCTGACCGTGGTTTGCAGCGAATCGTAATAGTTGTTTTTGAACGGAATGATTTCGCTGATGCCGGCGGTGTAGTTTGCGCCCCACTTCTGGCTGAGGAGACCACCGGCGCTGCCGGTTCCGGGGAGCGAGGCGTTCGGATTGAGGTTGACGACCGGCCGAATGCCCCGCGCGCCGACATACCCGGTCTGGAACGAGAGGTTCCCCCACTGCTGCTGCACCATCAGATTGAAAGACTGAATGTAGCCGCGGCGGAAAGGATTGGCGAAGGTGGTGGTACCCGCACTGGTGGGCAGCGGGGTCGACCCGGTACTGAGATCGGGAAGCGGCTGCAGGATGACTCCGGTCGGGACAGAGTACGAGCCTGAACCCAGTCCTGCTGCATTCAGCCCGCTGAGGCTGGCTGCGGGGACGTAGTTGGCGGTGTTCGCCGCCACGTCGGTATCGAGAACGACCGACGGGTAGGCGTTACGCAGAACGTGCCAGGTGTAGGGATCGGCGCTCATGCCGTAGCCTGCGCGCAGCACCGTGTTCGGCCGAAGGGTCCAGGCAGCGCCCAGGCGCGGCAGCCATATTCCGCTGCCCACGTCCATCCCATCATCCCTGGGCGTGGAGCCGTACCCGCCGAGCAGCACGTTGCCGGTATTCAGATTGAGGACGCGAAGACCTTTCCCGTTGTCGCTGTAGCCGAAGGGGTAGTATTCCCAGCGCAGGCCTGGGGTAATGGTGAGAGTAGGTGTGATTTTCCACGCGTCCTGCACGTACCAGGCCCACTGCGACCAGCGCAGAGCCGTGGGATTGAAGAGCGCTCTCGCTTTTCCGGTGCCGCTCGGCAAGCCGAGCAGGAAATCCGCCCATCCATTGAACCAGGTGGCGGGGTTCGGTCCGTTCAGATTGGATGTGACGAATCCGTTGAACTCGAAGGCTCCGCGCGGTTCCTGGAAGGTGCCCCCCTGGGGCTGGAAGTGATTAATCTGCGAGTGATTCCATTCGAATCCGCCGCGGAAGGAGTGCTTGCCGTGGTTCCAGCTCAGGTTCGCATCGGTCACAAACTGCTGATCGCGGAAGAGGAAGGGGTTGGCAGGCTGCGCATTGCCCAATGCTGTGATCGCAGGGCCGTTGGCGGTCGTGCTCGGCGCTGCGCTGTTCGTAGGAAAGACGAATCCGGGAAGCCCGTAATAGAGGCTGGGATCTCCGCTTGCTCCGGCATTGTTGGTGCCGGGAATTTTCAAGTCGTTAAGCCCCTTGGCCGAGGTCAGATCGAAGGTTGAGCCCAGCCGCTGGCGGGTGAAGCCGAAGTTCCAGTCGGCCAGCAGATTAGGGGAAAACGTGTGCGCCACCCCCAGTCCGATGTTCTGCACCAGGCCCGGAGCATTGCCCAGCTGTCCGCCATTCGTGGCGTTTCCATCCGCCGGTCCCAGCACGGGTGGGTCATACACCAGAGTTTTGGAAAAACTGTACCTTCCGAAAACAGTCGTCGCCTGGGTGGGATCGTAGTTGACTTTGAAATCGGCATCGTCGCGATTGAAGTAGGCGGTTCCGCTGCCGGAGAAGTTGTTCTGATCCGTCGCCGTCGCGGTCTCCTGCTTGATGGCCGTCTGCAACAGGTTAACGATGGCCGTCGCGGCCGGATCGATCCGGTCCGGACAAATAACGTTCAGCTGGCCGTTGCAGGAAATTTGCGCCTTATTCGCACCCGTCGCGTCGCCCGTCATCGGATCGTAGATGACTGGGTTGCCGGGCAGACCCTGAAAGTTACCCGCCGCCATATCGGCGGTGGGTAGTGTAAGGACATCGGGGCCCGCCTTCTGGCGCTGCGTGGTCCGTTCGTAGTCCGCGAAAAAGAAAAGCTTGTCTTTCAGGACAGGACCACCGACATTGGCGCCATAGTAGTGCTGGATGTTCACGTTCTTCGTGTATCGGGTTGCGTCAGTGAGAAAGTAGTCGCGAGCCTGCAGAACCTGGCTCGTATAGTTTTCGTTCGCGCCGCCGTGGAATTTGTTGGTCCCCGACTTGACTTCAATGTTGATCGCGGCTGCGCCGGCATTCCCCTGCTCGGCATCCATGGCATCGGTGACGGTGTGCATCGCCTCAACAGCATCAGGCGGAGGAACGTACGCCGTATTCGCGGGCAGCCAGGGATACGCGTCCGGCACGCCGTCGATGCGCCAGTTGATGCCCTGCTCTGACTGGCCGTTGACGTTGGAATTGATCGACCTCTGCGGGTTGCCGGCCAGCGAGTTGGTCTCGTCCGGCAGGCCGGAGCCGGGGATGACGCGCAGCAACTCCTGCGGGTTACCGCCCTGCGAGCCCATTATCGGCAGGTTCTCGATCTCCTGCGACGAGATGTCCGTATGGACGTCCGCCTTTTCGGTCTGGAGGACCGGCGGTACCGTGGTCACCGTTACACTCTGAGTGGCGGCCGCTACGGTGAGTTGTGCGTTCACTTCGGCGATTTCATTCACCACTACCTGCGCGCCGGTCTTTTGCTGCTTGCCAAAACCCTTCGCGTCGAAGCTGACGCTGTACGTTCCCGGCGTCAGTGTGGCAAACCGATAGATCCCGGCCGAGTCGGTGACCGCAGTTGCGGACACGCCAGTCTGACTATTCAAAGCGGTGATCTGCGTCCCGGCAATAACGGCGCCGCTGGCATCGGTTACCGTGCCACTGATGCCGCCGTAGAGTAACTGGGCGTGCAGCGTTGCAATCCCCAGCGTCGACGCTACCAGCGCGACGGCCAGCAACCCTGTCGTTCCTGCCATGAACTGCGTCCTGATTTGCATTTTCGGCCCCTCCACTTTAAGTTTCTTCCGGCTCGCAAACTGATTGTCCGTGCCCCAAATCAATGTCCGGCCTCTGGTGCGGCTGTCTGCAGTTGGCGCAGGGTTCAGACCGTATTCCTCAGTACTACGGCCTTAAGACCACGCATTCCGGCAAGCAGGGCATTTGCATCGGTTTAATATGCGACCCGAACTATAGGAGCCTGCTCGGAAGGTTGTCAAGGGCTTTCAGGGGTCGATTGCCCTGCCGGTGACCGCGCCGTACACGCCTTCCGCAACGAGATTGAGCTCAACCCGAGGTCAGCCCCGGGGACAAAATCGATTGAGTTCGAAGAGATGGGAATCGCGCCGCGAAGCGGTCAGCTCTGCAAAAATTAAACAGTCTGGGCTTGTAGAGCGCGGCGGCCGCTATCGTTTGCCGCGATGCCGCCCGGTGCGGGTGGATCGAGCGGCATTCTTCGCTGGAAAACGATGGCCGCAGCACCGCGGAGACGGGCAATCTCGCTCTCGTGGGTGGGGCGGATCAACGGCGGTTCGCCGGCCAGCGTCATCTCCGTCGCTTCTTTTTCAATCGCCGGGCCAAAACGATGCCACGCAGAGGTGACGTCGCCCGCGATGAGAATCGTGCTGGGCGAGAGAGCCGCAATAATCATCCGCAGGCCGCGTCCGATCCACTTTGCCTGTTTCGCCAGCGCCTGCGCAGCGTGCTGATTGCCCTCTTCGGCAAGATTGAGCAGCTCCTGGAAAGTGACGGTGCGCGATTTGGGTTGCAGCTCGCGGTAGTAACGGAGCGCCGCATTGCATGATGCGAAGGTTTCCCAGCAACCATTCTGGCCGCAGGCGCAGCGCGGGCCGGCCGGATCCACGGGGATGTGGCCGAACTCGCCGGCCATGCCGTGGCTGCCGGAAATAAGTCGTCCATTGGCAAAAACCCCGGTTCCCACACCCTCAGAAACCGTCACGAGCACGGCATCGCGGGTCCCGTCCATCCGCGCGAACGTCAGCTCCGCGAGCAGGGCCGCCGTGGCGGCATTTTCCATCTTCACCGGAAGCGCCATCTTCGTCTCGATCACGCTTTTCAGATCGAAATCCGGCCAATGCAGGTTAGGAGCGAAGGTGAGCAGCTGCGACGACGGATCGACGCGTCCGGGCAGGCTGATGCCGATGCCTTCTGTCGATTTTTTTGGCACGCTCCGGAGCACACGCTGCATGCACTCGATCATCATGCGTGTCGACGCATCGGGATCGGAGCTGAGCGGCACGATGGAGCGCGCAAGCAACCGCCCATTGAGATCGACCACAGCGACGATGGCCTGGCGCGGGTGAACGTCCACTGCAATCGCAACCAGATCTTCATTCAGCCCGATCAGCGTTGGGCGGCGGCCGCGCGGCGCGGTGGCGATGGAGCCTTCGCGAACCCAGTCCTCCCGAATCAGCTGTTCGACAATTTGCGAAACCGTGCTCCGCTGCAGGCCGGAGCGGCGCGCGAGATCGGCGCGCGAAATCGGCTGGCTGGTGCGGATGAGCTCGAGGATGATGTCCCGATTGATGTGTCTCGCGGTTTCGCTCGACGCCAGCTGAACATCCGTTAGATCGATGTGACGCATGCCGCGCATGTTTTGTAGGTGTCCCGTACGTCAGGCGATCCCGCAGATGCGGACGGGGCGCGCTGGTCTTTCTCCCGGCGTCAATTTGGCTTCTTCGGCCAAAGCCGCGAAGCAACCTCTGACTCTGCTGGGATACCCAAAGATACGCCAGAAGGCGAACAAAGTGATGCGCGATTTTTTTTCCCGCAGGATTGCGGCCCTCGTTCCAACGCGGGCTAACAGGAGCAGGAGCGTCTATTGATTGACGCCGCTCGCAAGAAAACCACCATCGACCGCGAGGATCTGGCCGGTAATGAAGGATGCGCTTTCCGAAGCGAGAAAGACTGCCGTTCCGACGAGTTCTTCGAGGCGGCCATAACGCTGCATAGGGGTGCGCATGAGCACTTCCCGTCCGCGGGGCGTGTTCTCGAGCAGCATTTCGTTCAGCTCTGTCGGAAAAAAACCGGGCGCGATGGCATTGACGCAGACGCCATGGCGGGCGAGCTCAACGGCGAGCGACTTGGTGAGCGCGCCCACGCCCGCCTTGCTCACACCATAGGCAGCGACTTCGAAAAAGGCAATGAACGTGGCGAGGGATGCGATGTTGATGATCCGTCCCCAGCCCTGGCGCACCATCGCAGGCGCGACGATCTGGCATGCGTGCAACGTGCCCGTGAGATTGGTGCGCAGAATGGTGCGCCAGTCCTTCTCCGGCATCTCGAGGGTGGGAACGCGCCTCGTTGTTCCTGCAGCGTTGACGAGGATGTCAATTCTGTCAAAAGCGGCCATGGTTTGCGCGTGGAGATTTTCCAGCGTGCCGCGCTCCAGAACGTCGGAGGTGATCTCAAGCGAGCGGCGGCCTTTCGCGCGGATTTCTTTCGCAACCTCAGCGACTTCGCGGATCCTCCGCGAACTCGCCACCACATCCGCTCCGGCTTCGGCTAGTCCCAGTGCAATCGCTCGGCCGATTCCCGACGATCCTCCTATCACCAGCGCCACCCGCCCGCTCAGGTCGAATCGGTCTCGTGCTCTCTCCGTCGCCATGCTTGTGCGCCCCTGCCGCACACCTGTGGGAGAACATCGTCTCACATCGTCAAACGAGAAGCGGAGATCGAGGATTGGCGCGCGCCTGGAGATTCCTGCGCTAAGGCGCCGAGCTGTGCAGGATCGTGGGAATGTAGAAGCGGAAGAAGCGGTCCGAGTCAGAATCGAGACAGACGTTTGCGTTTGGTGCGCCATCCACGCGGCGTGTGAAGCCCTTATCGTCGATTTCGATGTGCATGGGCGTGGTCGGACAGAGGCCCGGGTCGATCGCAGCCGCTACAGCCATCGCATCGAAGAGGGTCGGCGTTGAGTTTCCCGTCGAGGCGCGCCACTCTTCATATAACGAAAGCAGGGCGTCCGTCATCGGCGTGCCTTGACTGAAAACCGTGTCGCGCATGACTTCGTCGAACTTCAGTTGCGTGGAGTCAAGAGGCATCATCTCGATCGGCACGCCGGAGGCGAAGAGCTTGCGCGACGAGGAAATGTCCTGGTCGACGTTGTACTCAGGCTCGGGGCCGCGATCGGGAAAATAGCCGAGGTCTCCGTAGCTCCGACGAATCGATCCGCCCATCAGGACGACCTTTTTTAGTTTGCGAAACGTGGTTGCATCTTTGTCGATGAGCGCGCCCACGTTGCTGAAAGGTGAAACGGCGATGAGGGTAATCTGCCCGGGATTCCGGCGAATAGCATTGAGCGTGAAGTCGATGGCGTCTGGCCATCCCTGCGCCGGCTCGGGCTCAACCTGCGCCCATCGCGCCTGCGAGAATTTCGATGACACGTGTGTCTTTGGACCAGCTGTCACAGGGATGCCGCCGTGGCCTGTAGTCCTCAGAAGGCGCTCCGCCAGCCGAGCGCGCAAATCGGTGTCGCCCCACGCGGCGGTCACACCGACTACCTCGAGCTTCGGGCTGGAGACGGCGAGTGCCAGCGCAAATGCATCGTCGATGTCGTCACCAATGTCGGTATCGAAGATGACCTTTTGCCTTTCCGTCGCGGGGATTGGTTGCTCCGCCATCGCCTGGCGGCAAAAACTCATCGTGCCGGCCAGGGCGAGGATCACCAGCCACGGCCCTTTCCCAGGCCACACTCGTTTCGTCATGGCACCTCTTTTCTCGCTGGAAGGATGGAAATAGCGATTGTAACGACTGGACTCGACCGGAGGAGCAGGAGAGTTCAAAAACGAATGGCAGGGCCGCCCCTTCATGGCTGGGGCGGCCCTTCATCCATCCGATGTAATGCTTATCAGGCGAGGAGCCTTCGTGATCGTTCTCTGAACAGAATCTTCGCTGAGTTCGGATTATGCAACACCACCCGCTCCTCAGCGACTTAACATCCAAACAATACGGCCCGTGACGAGATCACGAAAAACCCGTATCGCGGCCAGGTTGGTCGCTCGTGCCAGGGCGCTTGACCGCGAAAACACCTCTACCGGGTTAGTAAACGATTTGCCAATCCGTGGTGGGGGCGCCGGGAATTCCATGGCTCAAAGCCGTGGTCCCGTTCATGAGCCAGATCTCCACCTGGCCGGCCGAGCCGTTCCGCCACAGAATATCGGCTTTGCCGTCGCCGTTGAAATCGCCCACCCCCGCAATGCTCCACGGAGGAAAGACGCTACCGAGATTTCCGGTATGGGAAATCGCGGCTCCGTTCATGAGCCAGATCTCCACCTGCCCGGTGCCGGTGTTCTGCCACAGGATGTCGGCTTTGCCGTCACCATTGAAATCCGCAACGGAGAGGATGATCCATGGGGCGGGGACAGTTCCGGGAAATCCATGGCTCAGCGCCATCGTCCCGTTCATGAGCCAGATCTCCACCTGCCCGGTCGAGCTGTTTTGCCACAGAATATCGGCTTTGCCATCGCCGTTGAAATCGCCCACACCCACAATGTTCCATGGAGCAAGGACGTTACCGAGACCTCCCGTGCTGGAAATCGCGGCACCGTTCATAAGCCAGATCTCAACCTGCCCGGTGCTGGTGTTTTGCCACAGGATGTCGGCTTTGCCGTCGCCATTGAAATCCTTAACCGAGCGGATGATCCATGGGGCGGGGACAGTTCCGGGAAATCCATGGCTCAGCGCCGTGGTCCCGTTCATAAGCCAGATCTCAACCTGCCCAGTCGAGCTGTTTTGCCACAGAATGTCGGCTTTGCCGTCCCCGTCGAAATCCCCTACTCCCTGAACGCCCCAGGGGGAGCCAACGTTGCCGAGGCTTCCCTGACCGCTGATTGCAGTCCCGTTGATAAACCAGGTTTCAAACTGCGCGGTGTTGCTGTTCCGAAACAGAATGTCGCTTTTGCAATCGCCATCGAAGTCGCCCAGCGTATCAAACGACTGAGGATTGGGATTCGGATTCGGATTCGACACCGCGCATGGGTAGTTTCTCTGCACGGAGCCCGCATCTGTTGTACCTGCGGAGCAGGAAGCATCGAGCGGGAGGCCACGCTGGTCGACGGTGAGGGGGGCGCCGCTGGCAGTCAGAGCACCAGTAGTGGTCCCGCCGCACAGTGCCGCGCTGCCTGTCAAAGGCACAATCGTCTCAGTGAACCCGCCGTAATAGCCCAGTGGCGATAGGTTGAATGTAGCCGGCGCCGTTATGTTGCCGTCGGCATCGCCGTTGGAAGGGCAACCGGGTCCGTTCACTGTGTTGGCGCTGTAGCACTCCTGGGTACCCGCCGAGTCGCCCGGGTAACCCACGATGCTGTCAGTGACCGTCATCGTCCCGGCGTTGTTGAGAGCGCCACCCTCATTGGCAGCGGCGGAGTTGTTCCAGAAGGTGCTGTCGTGAATGGTCAGGGTACTGCCGTCGTCGTTAAAGATGCCGCCACTGCCGGCGCTGGCACCGTTCGTTTGAGCCTGATTATTCGCAAATGTGCTGTCGCTGATGGTCAGCGAAATCGGCGTGTACGTGTATATCGCGCTGCCAATCCAGGCGGTGTTCCCCACAAACGTGCTTTGATCGATCGTGGCCGGGGTTCCGATAGCGTAGAGACCGCCCGCAATTCCGCCCGCGGAAGCGGGGCTTGTGTTATTGGAAAAAGTGCTGCCGGTGACCGTGAGCGGGCCGGCCGCGAGGACTCCACCCCCGCCCTTCGCCGCGGAGTTGCCTGTAATGACCATGTTAGTCAAGGTCAGATTGACATTGGCGTAAGCGTAAATGCCGCCACCGTAGCCCAGATCGCAGCTGCAACCGCCCGTGGCATCGACGAAACCATTGGCGACGGTGAAATTCTGAAAAGTCGCGGATCCATTCTGGACGTCGAATACCTGGAACAGGCCATTGCCGGAAACCGTGAGCGCACCCGCACCCGGACCGTTAAAGATCACGGAGTTCGTCGTGGTTATCGGGTGAACCGTGGTGGGCACACTGCCGAGCGTGATGGTCCCGGTCACGCCTGTCATGTCGACGATGGCCTGGCTCGAGGTGTCGGCATTGACTGCGGCGATCGCGTCACGCAGTGAGCAGCTCCCGCTACCGCTTGGATCGTTCGCCGGGCAATTGCCCGCCATGCCGGCGACAGGATCGGTCGTCACCGTAACAGTAAAAGTGTCTGTCGCCGCGGACGCGTTGGTCGCCGGCGCGAGACAGAGAGACGCGAGCCACACAAGATTACCGAAAACGCCGAAAGGCGTCAGACGACGGAGAGCAACCAAAGGCGACATAATACTGAACCTCACTAAAAGTCGAATCGTGCTCTGCGGGTGGGGCCTCACACGAGGCCTTTCTGCGCAGGCAATATTGCATTGCTGGCCAGGCTGGATAATTCGGGACGGGTCAGGAAATAGAGCGGCAAGCCGTCCGGCATCAAATTGAAAATGAGTCAAACGCTCCCAACGGCCGCGAAGGGGAGCCAGCAGGCTGGTTAAACGCCTGCCGGGCGCACCCGAAGGGACGAAATTCTTACATCGTTGTGCCACGATAAAAGGGAAGCATCAACTGGGTCAATGGCTCTTTGGAATATTCTTTCGTGGTATTAGCGCCAATCGACGACAGCCCGCGGTCCGTTGAAAATCGCCGTAGAACGCCCGGTTTCCCATCGTGGATGTCCCAATCGGCACTTGCCTATGTTCCATATGAGACATATAGTATTGGACGAGGAGGACAGATGGCCACTCTCCCCACGTTCGCCGCCGCAGGCTACCGCTTTGAAGCGACCCCGGATCTGAGCCGGCTTGCAACGCGCGAACGCCTCAGTCAGTCGGCGATGGACGGCCTGCTGACTATCGCCGCAAAGTGGAAACTCCCGGCTGAAAAGGTCGGCGATCTCCTGGGAGGGATCCCTCGTTCTACGCTCTACCGGCTCAAAACCGCCGCCGGAACCCTGACTCAGGACCAACTCACGCGCATCTCGTACCTGGTTGGCGTCTACAAAGCCCTCCACATCCTCTTGCCGGTTGAGCATGCGGATCGCTGGATGACCCAACGCAACGACAATCCTCTGTTCGGCGGACGTCCGCCGCTGGATTATGCCGTTCGCAACGGCATCCCAGGCCTTCAGCAGGTTCGCAGCCTCCTCGATGCCGCGAGAGGCGGTCTGTAGGATGGCCCATGTCGAAACCTTCGAGCAGCATGGCGCCCACCGCCTGATTCCCACCAAATACGCTGCCAAAAGCGTCCTCGAGTCCCTCGCTCTGCCCGCTCAGGTCGTCAGCGATCTTACCGAACTGGACGCGGCCACGAACGAGCGAAAGCTTTCGGAGCGCGGCCAGAATGCCGCCATCCCACCAGGCGAATTGCTGTACGGGGTTCCCGAGGCCCACATCGTCAATGCCGCCTTCACCCATGCGGCACCCTCAGGAGGGCGCTTCAATGATGCCCGCCGAGGCGCATGGTACGCGGGCGTCGAACTCGACACTTCGGTTCAGGAGGTGGCGTTTCACAAGAGACGCTTTCTCAGGGAGGGTCGAATCACCGAACGGCTCAGCTTCGACTATGCGGACTTCCTGGCAGACTTCTCCGGGGAGTTTCACTCCCTCTCCGCAGCGGAGCGCAAGCGGTGTCTGCGGCCCGCACCGGTGCCCGAGTGTTATGGGCCATCGCAGGCTCTTGCGCACTCACTCCTCTATTCCGGATCGATTGGCATCGTTTATCCCAGCGTCCGGAACCAGGGAGGAACCTGCATCGCATGTTTTCGTCCCGCGTTGATCTTCCACCCCCGTCGCGGCAAAGCCTGCCGCCTGACACTCGCAGGCGGCGACGAGCAGATCGAAACTCAGGCAATTCCCATCAAGTAGCTCCACTATCAGGAATGACGGTGCCGCAACCTGCGGAGTCTTCAAGTGCACGAGAAACCCGTGATACGCAACTCACCTGCCCGGGGAGCCATGGAGTGTCGCCGAATTTCAGGGGAGAATCTGCGCCCGTGAACCCTTCGGCGATTTTTCAACCTACGGAGTTGTTCCCTTAACGAACCGCAACACGCCCGAATGGGCCCTCAAGGAGAACCGGCGTCTGACGCCCTGCGGCATTTCATTCAGATGATGCATAACGCCGGGTCCAGCCTGGAATGAGAGCGTGGCGCAGGACCGCGCTCAAAAGATCTTTGTCGCGGCATATTGCAAGGGCGCCATTATTTGACAGATGCATCGTCCAGCACGATGTCGCTTGTCGATGTAATGCTGCGCCCATATTTCGGCTGCAAATAGTAGTTCAAAAACGCGACCTCTTTGCGCCAGGCATCGATGCGATGATCGCGTTGCGAGAAGCCGTGGAGTTCGTGCGGATAGGTGAAGTACAGATACGGCTTGCCCGCCTTTTTGAGCGCCGCGGTGAAAAGTTGTGACTCATAGGGAGGTACCTGCGGGTCGTCTTCTCCGTGAAGGATCAGCAGGGGCGCCGTGATCTTCGGAACGTCAGGCAGAATGTCCGCCTTGCGATAGACCGCCGGTTTCTCGTCCGGCTTGCCGCCCATTTTTATCATCCAGCGGATCGCCGAAGGGCGATTAGTACGGTCGACGAACACAGCCCTGTCCACAACCCCATACATCTCGATCGCGGCGCGCCAGATGTCCGGCTGTTTGGTCACTTCGTACGCCACCATCGTGCCTCCGTGACTTCCTCCGCCGATCCCGATGCGGGCTTTGTCGGCATAACCCTGCGCGACCAGAAACGCGGCCCCCTGGGCAACGTCGGCCACTTCCCCTCCGCCGCTGTCTTCCACATTAAGATTGCGGAACTTCTCACCATAACCGGTACTGCCGCGGTAATTCGGGGTCAGCACGAAATATCCGTTCTGCGCCAGATACAAAGCCCACGGATCCCAGCTGAGCGTGTCCTGCCCTTCCGGGCCTCCGTGAATCCAGAGCACCGCGGGATACTGCTTTCCCGGAGCGTAGTGGAGCGGGCGGTACAGGATTCCTGCAACACGCAGGCCATCGTCGCTCTTGTAACGCACGACCTCGGGTGGTTCAAGGCCAGTGTCCGCAAAGTTGACCGGCTGTGTGCGGATCAATTCGCGCGCGGAACCTTCGCGCAGCGGGGCTACTGCAAGGCTGGCAGGTTCAAAGGAAGAACTGTGCAGGTAGTAGATCTGTTGCCCGTCTGGAGACCAGACGGGATCGCTGTCTACCCCCGAGGAGATATCGGAGATTAAACGCACTGCTTTTCCATCGGGAGAAACAACCCATACATGGCGCTCTTCCGGCTTGTCGCGATTGGAAACGAAGGCCAGCAGGTCACCAGTAGGAGAAAAGACCGGATCGCCGTCGTCCCCGTCGCCGGTCGTGACCGGACGCGGAACGCCTCCGGTTACTGGTTCCAGATAAATCTTGTCCCAGCCTGTGTTCTGCAGCACGAGAGCGAGAGACTTACCGTCCGGGGACCAGGCGGGGCCGCGAATCGACCAGCCTCCGCCACGATCCTCAGGCGCTGTATAGAGGATGCGAGGTTCGGATTGCAGCCGTCCGCTCGCCTTGTCGAAGTCGGCGATGACCACTCTCCCACTGAAGTAGTCAGTGGCGCGCTCGATCCAGGCGATGCCCGAGCCATCGGGCGACCAGACCGCATTGCCCTCGTCCGCGGGCGAGTCCGTCAGAAGGGTCGTCGACCGGCCATCGGCGCTCACAAGGGCAAGCTCTGCATGGCCGCGTCGTCCGGTGACGTAGAGGATCCACTCGCTGTTCGGGGACCACTGAGGGTCGCGATCCGCAGCCGTGCGCGGATCTCCGGATCCGTGGCGCCCTTCGGTGAGGCGTGCCGGTTGGCCGCCCGCGACCGGGACTGCCCAGATGGCGCCCTGGCTGACGAACGCGATGGTGTGCCCGTCGGGAGACCACTTGGGGCCCTGCTTGCCGCCCTCGGTGCTGGTCAGCGCCTGGGGCCATCCTCCGTCGACGGGGACCAGTTCAATCTGCTCGTTGCGGACGATGGCAACCTTACGGCCATCGGGAGAGAGCGCTACCGAGGTCAAGCCGGCCGCGTCCGCCAGATCTTCGACGGTCAGCTTTGCCGGCCCGCCGGTTGCCGCGGAGAGAGCTATCGGAGAAATTGTAAGTGCTGCCAGGAGATACAGTAGACCTGCGAATCGTAGTTTCATTCTCTTGTCCTTAGAACTGGTATCGCGCGGAGAACTGCGCAGAGCGTGGCTGCTGGACGTTCTGTAACTCGCCAAATGTACTGGAGGCTGCGTTGTTGCCATTCACAAACTGCTGCGCGGAACCATTATTCGTGACGTTGTAGAAATCTGCGTCGAGTTCAACGGATTGACGATCACCAATGCTGAATGCGCGGCCCGCAAGAATATTCCATTGCTCAAGCCATGGGCACCAGATCTGACCGATGCCGCGATTCGCATACTTGAAACGGTAGGTCTCGGCCAGAGGGTTCGATACGGTGCGTCCATCGATCGTCATGGTCGCCGGACCGTACTGTCCTGCGTATGGGGTGCCGAGAGCGGCCAGTGTGGTGATGATCGGGCCACCCGGGGTGCCGGACTGGGCCGTGAATGCGGTGGAGAGGCGAACATGCCACGGAGCGCTCCACGTGATGGCCGTGCGCAGCTGGCTGCGCTGCCACATCCTGTTGCGGGTATCTCCAGTCCAGTCGTTGACGACCAGGCCGCGCACCGAACCTATGCCTGCATTGTTGGCGAAGGCGCCTGGCTGAATGATGGCGGAAGGATCGCTGGGCTGCCACGTTCCGGCGAGATGATCGGGCGAATAGGTGTAGGTGCCCAGCAACTGAACCTTTCTCGCCCGCTTCGTCACAGTTATCTCCCCGCCGTGATACACGAACCAGTTCCACTTGTTATTGGTCACGTAGTAAGTATTGTTCAGCGTCGGATTGACAAGGCCGCCCCACACTGTACCGGAGCCGGTGGTTGTATAGATCTGGTTGGTGTCATAGGCTGCGGGCCGGTCACGATATTCGCGATCGATGTAACTGACATCGATGACCACTTCACCCGGGAGCTGGGTTCGATAGCCGGCGAGCCACTCGCGAACGTAGCCCTGGTGGCGCTGCGGATCGAAAGCCCTGCCGGAATTCAGCACGCTGGTTCCGGGTGTCACGATGGTATTGAGGATGCTTCCGTCGGGGTTGTAGTAAATGCTGGTCTGAGTGGGAGTATTTGAACCGGTGATGGTTCCATTCTCGGTCGCGTCGACATAGCCGGCGTTAGTGATGTCGGTGATCTTCGTCCAGCTGGCGCGAACCACGTTTCTTTCGTTCTTAGTGAGGATATAGGCGCCCCCGACTCGAGGTGCGAAATTCCATGAGTGCTGCACCGGCGCTTTCAGGATTTCGTCATAGCCGGAAATCCAGTCAGGACGCAATCCGGCAGTGATCGTCAGTCGCGCCAGGGGACGCCAGCGGTCCTGCACATACCAGGCATAGTCGTTTGCGGCAATGTAGCCGGTCAGCAGGCTCGTGGTGCCATTCTCGGACCGCGTGGAGAAGACCCTGTACCCCTGCGACGGATCGTTGGGATTATTCAGCACCGCGTTTTCCTGGACGATGCCGCCACCGTTAGCATAATAGGTCGTCGTTTTATTCAGCTCATGCGGTTCCAGATAGAAGCCGGCTTCGAACTCATGCGTGCCCCATCCTTTGGAAACGTAGTAGTCCACATCACCGGAGATGGTCGGTTTCTGCGCCGGACTTACTGTGACGGAACTGAGGTTATTCAGCGTGGCCAGCGAAGCGCCCTGCCCGACGAGCGTTCCGGCGGATACAGCGTAACTTTGATAGATGTCCTCCTCGGGCTTGCCTCCCACGCCACCGATGCCCCCAAGGCTGTTGTCATAGCCCTTATTGTTGTAGGAGACCAGGAATCGGGTGGTGATCTTCGGCGTCCACTGCGAGAGCAGGCGAAGCCCATAAGCGCCGCCTCCAAACTGATTGATGGCGATGTTGCCTGAGTACCACTGATAGTTAGCATCCTGCTTGCGGCTGTCGTGCTGGACGATGGCCATCAGCCGGTGCCGAGGCGACAGTTGAACGGTGGCATTGCCGAGAAACACGAAGCCGCGCGACTCATTGGGAAACGGCGCAAAGGACGGATCGATCTCTTTGAGAAAAGCATCCTGGGTGGCCGTCTGGCTGATACCGTCGTCGCGGTGGATGTAGCGCCCGGAGAAGAAGAACCAGGCCTTTTGCTTTTTGATTGGACCGCCCAGAGAGAAGTCCGGCTGTTCAGAAGCCGACGCCGCGGCGTTACCTCCCGGCACATTATTGCCGTTGAGAGATGCGGGCCCGATCAGATACAGCGCCGACCCGTGAAACTCATCACCGCCGACGGGACTCGCAAGGTTAATCACCATTCCCATGGCCGCCGGCGACGAAGCATCGTTGGCTCCCGTCTTGATCTGGAGGTCTCCGAGCGATTCATTCGAGATGCTGACCGTATTCGATGGCCAGTTTTGTTCAAAGCTGCCGATATCCATGCCATCCACCAGCGTGGCCATGTTTTCGTTTTCAGAGCCGCGCAAAAAGTAAGTCTGACCGCCTTCCGCGTCGCTCGATGCGCTGATGATTCCCGGCGTCACCTGCAGGGAGTCCGACCAGTCGTGACGGCCGGTGATGGGAACATTGCGCAGGAACCCTCCGCCAAGGTTGACGGCCTGTTCTGCGCTTTCGGTGTCAATCAGTGGAGCGTCTCCTGAGACCTTAACGGTTTCGGTTTGCGATCCCGGCTGCAGAGAGAAGTCGACCGTGATCGTCAGCCCCGCGCGAACCAGCAGCCCGACTCTTTCGAAGCGCTCAAAGCCTTTGCTCTCGGCGTCAATCGCATAGTCGCCGGCGGGCGGTAACTCCGTGAGCCGGTAGTTGCCGGCGTTGTCGCTAACTGCCTTGAAGGTGCCGCCTACCAGGACGCTTCGGGCCGCGATCTGCACGCCTGCGACAGCAGCTCCACTTGTGTCCGTGATGCGGCCGACGATGCTGCCGTCGGCCGATGTCTGTGCGGATGCGGCCAATACGAATGCTGCCAGCATGGTGGGCAGAAGGACTCGTGCGATCGCCAATGGCCTCAAAACATCGTGCTTCATCGTCTTCTCCTGTAGAACTCGGTCGTTACAGGTGTGCGCTCGTCCGATAGACACTTCGGACGGGCCGTTCGGCAAGGAGTTCGAGACCTTCCGAAGATTCTGCTTTTGACGGGGACTCAGCGAGGAGTCAACAACGACAACGCAGCATCGCGGGGGCGCAATGGCGGCAGACCGGATGGGTCGCGATGCAGATTGGCCGATCGACAGCGCCGATGCCAGCAAGGGCAGAGGAGCGGGGAATTTGATTAGCGGCCATCTGCAACTCCTGCGGAGGAATGAGCTGTGCCTGAGCCGTAAGACCGCGCTGTGCTGCCGTTCAGAGCTTCGGGTGTCGAAGTCGAGTAGAGCAGCGCGTTGAAGAAGAGTTTGTAGGTGACCTCCGACAGCGCGCGATACTGTGGCCGGAAACCAAATAAAACGATTCGTCCTTTACCGCGTGGCTCCACGGCAATAGCGGAAGTTCCGCTTAAATATTTCCCGCCGAGAATCCATCCGCTGAGAAGTGGATTTTCGCCGCTGTAATGCGCCACTGACACCGCATTGCCTGAGACCTGGAACGATGGACCGCTTTCAAAGAAGACGGGCACCGCAGGCGTTGATCCGAAGCCAATTGGATTTGAGGTATCGACCGACACCTGAAGAATCGATCCGGGGACATAGAATTCCTTGTTCGCGATGCCGGCGAGAGCATTCCTCACATCCGCGCTGTCCTTGCGCGCATACACCTCCGACGCTCGATTCAGCGCGACGATTGTTCCTCCGTCTTCGACAAACGCCTTCAGCGCAGCCGTGCCCGCATCGCCCAATCCTCCCGTGTATTCCGGCGGCAAAGGGGGAGGAACGATGGTTTGTCTCTCTCCCGCGGGACGCTCGAACTTCCCGGTCAGGATGGAGGAGGGAGCATTGTCAGGCAGAACAATGACGTCGAAATTTTCGTGAAGGCTGCCTTTACGAATGTCCTCGTCCACGACACGCCGGTAAGGGATTCCGTTCTGATCGAACAGGAATCGTGTCCAGCCCTCATCCATCGATGGAGCCCAGCTTTGATAAAGTCCGATGCGCGGCAAACCTACCGCGAGCGCTTTGTCCGTAACCGGCTGAGCGGCCTGACGAATATCGACCGAGAAGCGCTTTGCGGCGTCGGCGAGCTTCGCCTCCAGCCCGGATTGTTCCGGGATATAGATCGTTCCGTCCGGATGAGCGCTTCCCACCAGTCGATCGGCATGAACACCGGCCTTCAGCAGATCGAAAAGTGCGTAGAGGCTGCTGTTGGTGGAATCATCGATTAGATAACCTCCACTCGCCGCGGCGGAGTCCACGCTGCCGGCAGCAGAAGCTGCGCGACCCACCTGTTTCGCCGTAACCGTAAATGGGTGATCGATGGCCGCGGCGGTCACACCGAAGAGCAGAGGCAATGTCTGCGCCGTTACGTCATACGGGCGCTGCGGAGGACCACCCGGATATTCACGAAGATCGGGATAGTGCTGAACCTCAAGAACGGTCTTCGCGAAACTCCGATTCGGCTGATCCAGCCGGACAATGTAGCTACCCGCCGCGTAACTTGTTCCATCTGCCGTGAACGAATCCTGTGCCTGTTCCACTTCCACAGCTGCGCTGCGAAGTAAGTTGATCAGCCTTGTTGTAACCACTGGGTCGCGCTGGTCGGGGGGAATGACATAGGCGAAAGGGCCGGAGATCGGATGAACGGCATGCGAGGCCACCGTGTAAAAGTCAGTAAGGAAGTGTTCGCGATCGAGCGAGGCACTCCGGGCAATGGAAAACAGGGCCAGCAGCTGATCGTGAACGATGTTGCCGAGGCTCCAGGTCCCGCCTTTCCAGGGGTCGGGGAAATTCCACGCGGCCACTTTTGCGTCGTAACCGATGCCGTGGCCAAGCTGATCGAAACGGACGTTGATCGGTGTCGCAATGTTGGCGCTCGCCGATTCAGTGAGGATGCGCAGACCGTTGTGATACGAAATGTAGTCGCGCAGGGGTGACCAGAAATCGTAGACACCATGAATCAGCACACCCGTTTGTCCAGCGGATGCGACGTCCTGTGCCGTTCGCGACCCCAGTGCGTTCATCGAAGAGACAAGCAGAGGATCTACATTGGGGTCGATGGGATCGACCCATGGCGGCAGATAGAGTCGTGGACCATCGGCTCCCATCTGGTGCAGGTCATACAGAACTTGCGGATGCCACTCGTTGATCACCTTCACTGCGTGCTGCGTTTCGAGCTGCGTGATTCCTACCCAGTCGCGGTTGTCGTCGTGTCCCGTGTAGTGGGCCCAGAGCACCGGCGGATTGCAACCTTCGTAGGGTGTATCGAGATATTTTTTGTACCAGTCCACAACCAGCTGCTGGCCGTCAGGATTGAGCGACGGAATCAGGACGAGGATGACGTTGTTGAGGATCGACTGTACTTCGGGTGTGTTTCCCGTCGCGAGTTCAAAAGCAAACTCAGCCGCTGTCTGAGAGCTTGCAATTTCGGTCGAATGAATATTGAACGTAATGAGCAGGATCGTTTTGCCCCTGGCGACGAGCATCCTCGCTTCGTCCGGTGTAGTAATCCTCGGGTCGGCGAGCCGGCGAGCGATTTCCCTGTACTGGGCCAAATGGGCGAGATTGTCTGCTGAGGAGATCGTCAGCGCAACGAAGGGCCGGCCTTCGGTTGTCTTGCCAACTTCCGCGTAGCGAACCCGCGGCGACTGGTGCGCCAGCGTCTGGTAGTAGGCGGCAAGCTGTCTCCAGTCCGCGAGCTTGCGGTCTGTGCCAGGCTTAAACCCAAACGCTTTCTCCGGCGAAGTAACTCCGTTAGCGGATGCGGCCTTTGCCGGATGAAGGCACAGTGCGAGAGTGAACACCGTTGCGGCGAGGAACGTTTTCATCTGAGTTCTTTCGGTCTGCTGTATCGACCTTCAATAAAGTGCTTCAGCCAGGGCGGGCTAGGCAACATCCGCCACGGCGTAACAGCGCCCGACGGCTGAAGCTATCCCACCGATAACAGAAGCATCGGAGAAAAGAAGCCTGAACTGGAAAGGGAAGACGAAAAGAAAGGAATTAGCGACAACAACTGCGACGAGTTATATCGGCATGGTGGGAAAACGTATGCCGTGCAGTCCGGAATTTGAAATGGATGCGTCTCATCGCTGACCAGGTCCTCAATTGCTTGTCGCGTTTCGCTATTATGGGTTCCACCCACGGTGTTGTCAAGTATCGCCGGGTTCATCGCGCTCCCGCCGCCTGCATTTTCGAATTCCGGGAAGACTCTCTATCGGCGAGCAGCCTCTCAACGAATCTGAAGTTGCATCGGGATAGTCAGGTAATGAGGATTGGCAGGCAGCGTAAACACTCCGCTCGCCTGACCGGCGCGCATCGCGGGGAAACGGACTGAGATTTGCCTTCGTTGAGGCGGTTATCCGTGCCCACGGAGGCAGCGCGACTGCGGCCAATCGCAATCAAGGTGGGGCGCAGCTCACGGTTACTCTCCCTTTGTGTGAGACGGAGAAGCTGGAAGGTCCTTACGCTTTTACAGTTACGAATGCGTAGCCAGGGTTTCGAGCATCCTCAATCGCTCTCACAAGTCAACTCACGAGTGAAGCACCCGCAGGGTCCAGGCATGCAGGTATGCAGCGTCCGGTCACCTCTTGGCTGAAATCCTTCGCGGGCGCTCTTCGTGAAGCTCGTTATATAGCTCGTCGACCTTCGCGCTGGCACTCTCCAGCGCCTTCTTGCCGCCAGACGTAATCCTGTACACCCGTCGTTTACGTTCTTCGACTTTCTCAGAAACAGATTTCAATAGCCCTGCGCGCTCCAAACCGTGAAGAAGCGGGTAGAGAGTTCCGGGGCCAGTTTGATACCCGTGACGCTCCAGTTCTTTTATCATTGCGAGTCCATAGATCGGCTCGTGAGCGGCATGCAGCAGTACGTGGACTCGGATAAAACCGTAGAAAAGTTCCTGTCCGTGACGGTTCACAGGATTCAATATACTGCCGTTCATTTCACCCTGGCTTGACTATTATCGAAACTCGATATATGTTTCGCCGCAGATGAGCCTGTTAAAGGTGCATGATCGGCTACCGTCCGCGACGATGACAACTATCGTTGCTGGCAAACGCCTCGGGAGTGCTTTGGTTCTGCTGATTCTCCTCGCCGGTGCTCGGCTCTTCGCTCAAGGTCCGCCCTACCAAACCGACGATCCGGTTCCGGTGGACTTGCACCACTACGAGTTTTATATCTTTGGCTCCGCGGACGGCACACCGGCGGAGATGGACGCGGTGGGACCAGCATTCGAGTTCAACTGGGGCGCGATTCCCAGGGTCCAGCTTCACGCTATCCTGCCGTGGGGAGTGGTAGCTCCGAGCAACAATCCTGTCTATCTGCCGGGAGGCACGGGGCCCTCAAATTTCGGCCTCACCGACATGGAGTTGGGTGCAAAGATCGCTTTCATCAAAGAGACCAGGCACTTTCCCCAAATCGGCAGCTTCACCATGTTCGAGATGCCGACGGGCAACTATACCAATGGGCTTGGCGTGGGAAGAGTCTGGTACAAGCTCCCCATCTGGTTTCAGAAGAACGAAGGAAAGTGGCTGTTCGATGGAGGCGGCGGGTATCAAGTCGTGCCGCAAACCAGTTATCGAGATTTTCCCTACACCGGCTGGCTTGTTAAACGCGAACTGAGCCAACAGTGGGAGCTGGGCGCGGAGTTGTTTGCGCACGGGCGCGAAGGATTCGCCGCGGCGCAGACAGGACAGTCGGCCATGATTGACGTGGGCGGCTACTACCACTTCAAGCACAACACCAACGAGCAAATTCTCTTCTGCTACGGCCACTCCGTTGCCGGGCAGACCGAAAACTACGCCTATCTCGGGATGTATTGGACGTGGGGCAAAAATAACGACGACAAGAAAGGTGACAAAGCGAGTTCTGCAGCCAGTTGGATGCCTGGGCAGTTCATACTTCCACGAATGCACTGAATGCGAAGCTTTCCCGGAGCAGGTCCGTGGACTGGCCGCCGACTCGCGCAGCGACATCTTTGCCTTCGGCTTGCGCTGTTCTCAACGAAGAAACCGCCGCCGCTCGCGCGTCCGTGCAACATCTCCCTCCCCCGCTCCAGCACATCGGGAGCCGCGTCTGGAGAAGAAACCCGAGTTATCAGGACTCTTGATACATCCACGAACCGCCCAAAACCCACCATTATTTTCCGATGCAGAAAGTCGAGAAAATTCTGTTGAGGATATCCTCGGCCGTTGTTTCCCCCGTCAGGCTGTCCAGCTGGCGGAGCGCGGCGTAGAGATCGAGCAGCAGCATTTCGTGTGGGATTTTGTCCCCCGTCGCATCCCTTGCTGCGCCCAGCGAGGCGATGGCTCCACTCACAGCCTCAAAATGACGCAGGTTGGTCAGCACGCCCGACTCGCTTTCTCCCGCAGGGTTGCGGACGAACTGTGTCAGAGAGTCGCGCAGGGTTTGCACGCCCTCGCCGGTAAGCGCCGAAGTGGTGACGGATACGATGGGCAAGTCGGGGGGAACATCCGCCCCGGTGTTCAGATCAGATTTATTGCGAACCACGAGGGCTCGACGCCCGGAGAGCGACGCGATGAGTTGCTGTTCATCGTCACGCAGCGGGACCGAAGCATCGAGCACCACCAGCACCAGGTCCGCCTCGGCCAGAGCCTCGCGGGATTTGCGGATGCCGATGACCTCCGCTTCGCTCTTCGCCTCACGCAGGCCCGCCGTATCGACCAACTCGACGGGAATGCCCCCCAGCGAGAGCCGATCCGTCACCAGATCGCGAGTAGTTCCTGGAGTGGCCGTGACGATCGCCCGCTCGCGATCGAGCAGCCGGTTGAACAACGATGACTTGCCCACGTTGGGCCGGCCCACGATGGCCAGCCGGAGGCCGGCGTGAACCATGCGGCCATGCTCGAACGATCGCGCCAGCACACCCAGCTCGCCGGAAATTGTATCCACGCGTGTGACAATTTCCTGGTCCGCAGTCACTTCCACGTCGTCTTCCGCGAAATCGATGCCCGCTTCGAGCAGCGCGATCAGTTCCACCAGTTTTTGCTTTGCTGGCTGAATACCCCGCGAGAGCGCGCCGCCCATCTGTTCCGCGGCGATGCGCGCCTGATAGAGCGTTTGCGCTTCAATCAGGTCGCGCACCGCCTCCGCCTGGGTGAGGTCGATGCGGCCGGCGAGGAAGGCGCGTTCCGTGAATTCGCCGGGCCGCGCTAATCGTGCACCGGCACGCAGCGCGAGACGTACCAGCATCTCCAGAACCACCGGCGAGCCGTGCGCCGCAATCTCCACCACGTCTTCGCCTGTGTAGGAATGGGGCTTGGCGAAATATGTAACCATCGCCTCATCAATTTTCCGATTGCGCTCCGGCTCGACCACTTCGACAAGACGCGCGCGCGCATGCTCCGGTGGAGCGCCCGTGCGGATGAGCCCGTTTGCGATTTCGAGCGCATGTGGCCCCGAAAGACGCACAATGCCGATTCCACCACGCCCGGCTGGCGTCGAGATCGCGACGATCGTCTCCTGCGCGATCGATTCCCGCTCCATAGTTTGTGGATGAGGCTGCACGCAGGCTGCTCCCTCGCTTCGCTCGGCCTGGATCGGCTAACGGCGGCGATCGGAAAAACGTTCGCGCCGCGGCGCCTCGTCGCTGCGTTCGTATCCTTTAGGATAGGCCACAACAAAGCGGCGCAGCCCTTCGCCGGAAGAGGCGGTCTCCAGATCGGAGTAAACGCGGAACGCAAGGTGCAACATGCGCCGCTCACGCGAGCTCATGGGCGCGAAGCTATAAGGCTGGCCGGTGCGCCGTACCCGCTCGGCAGCCGTTTCGGCCGCCAACTTCAGTTCCCGGGCGCGCAGCGCTTTGAAGTTTTCCGCATCGAACGAAATCTTGTCGTGTTCCTCGTTTTCGAGGCGAAGGATTTTCGCGGCCACATGCTCCAGCGCGCGCAGCAACTCCCCACCGCGCTGGGTCAGCAGGCCGGCATCCGGACCCGCTAACTCTACGTAGATTTCGCGGGCTTCAAGGCCCGCAGGATCGGCAGCGCCGGGTCCGGCGGTGATCCGAAACTTCAGGCGCAGCCCGCCCTGATGGGTCAGCGTTTTCAGGAGCTCTGCAATTTTTTGCGCGGCGGCGGAGTAATCGTCGATCGGCATCGAAAGCTTATTAGTTACCTGCTCCGACCTATTAGATCACGTTAAACAACCGCTGATCCACTATTCGGCGCGGTCATCAAATTAGCGCCGGGCGTTGATGGTTTTTGCCCCGCGCTTGGCTGCCCGCTTCGCCGCGATGGCGCGCATTTCCTGCCCCATGCTGGTGCGGTTCATCACCATCTGCGTCGCCACACCCAGCAAATTGCTGCCCGCCCAGTAGAGCGCGACGCCCGATCCAATATTCCACATCATCACCCCGAAAACCGCCGGCATCATGAAGGCCATCATGCGCTGCTGGCTCTGATCCATCCCCGGCGAGGGCGTAAAGAACTGTGACAGGAACATGGAAACGATCACAAAAACTGGCAGGACGTGCAAGGCGTCCGGCGCCGACAAATCCGGCAGCCAGAGCCAGTGTGCCTGGCGCAGCTCGATCGCATACATCAGCATCCGGTAAAAACCGAACAGCAGCGGATACTGCAGCAGCATCGGCAGGCAGCCGCCAAACATGTTCACGCCTTCCTTCTTCTGCAGGTCGAACATTTCCTTGTTCATGTCCTGCCGGCGAGGGTCGGTCGTCTTGTATTTGGCGTACTTGGCCTTGATGCCCTCAATCTGCGGCTGGATGCGCTGCATCTTGAGCGACGACTTCATCATCATGACGCGCGTCGGCAGCATGGCCACATTCAGAATGAGCGTCAGGACCAGGATGGCCCAGCCCCAGTTGGGGATGCCGTGGTTGGCAAAAAAGCGGAGCACCAGCAGCATGGGCTTCGCGATCCAGCCCCACCAGCCGAAACTCACCACGTGCTCCAGATTTTCGCCGTTCGCGGCGTGAACGGACTCGAGCAGATCAATCAGCTTCGGTCCGACAAACAGCCGGGTGTGCAACTCACCGCTGTTCGAGCCAACCGCGGTGCCCAGCAGCGGCGCCTGATCGACGTTCTGGTCCGGGTGTTCGCGATTGCGCGGTATGCCGATGGAGTCGTGCAGAGTCACGACGGTGGCGTCCGAGGGCGTATCCGGCATGAAGACCGCGGCGAAGTACAAATCACTCACGCCCGCATAGTCGAACGAGCCGTGCATCGTATCGCCGCCCACTACTTTTTTCACGGCGAGTTCGTCGGTCTTGCCGCCATCGGAAAGTGCAACGGTCGCGGCCGCGTAGCCCTGCAGCGTCGTCTGGTCTCCCAAACCAGAAGGCCATGCCAGCAGCGCGGTCACCGGTACGCCGTTCTGCGTGACGGAAACGTCTGCGCCGATGACGTAGGTCGAATCGAAGTGGAAAGTCTTGTGTACCGTGAGCCCGCCCTGGGAATACGCGAAGCTCAGCGACCCCGGCTCCGACAGCGTGCCGGTTGCGGATGGGACGTAAAGCACGGAGTTGAGTCGGTTCTTGAAACTCGCATCGTAGGTCCACAGCGATAACGGCAGACCCAGCTTCGGCGCAGCGTCGTGGTTCACCAGATCGAGCTGATTCTTCTGGCTGTCGTCCTTGTATCTCTTGTCTTTTAATACCCAGGACTTGACCACTCCGCCGCGGTTGGTAAACGTGATGCGGTAGAGCTCGTTTTCGACGACCGTCTCGCTTTCCCCTGTCGCCTGGACCGCGCTGGCTGGAGACGCCGCGGCCGGCGACCTCGGTGGGGTAGCCGTGCCTGGATCGGCTGCGGCGGGCACAACTGCCCCGCTGCTCTGTGTGGCCTGCGGTTTCTGCTGCGTCGATGGTGTTTGCTGATTCTTCTTCGGCCCGAAGACCTGAAAGGCAACCACCATCAGCACAAATACGATCATGAAGCCGAACAGCGTCCGGTTGTCACCGCCGCCGCCGCCGCTACCGCTGCTGCCACTGCTCTGATTGGGATTCTGTATCTCTGCCAAGACTTCCGTTACCTGTCTTCTGTCTGGGAACTTAGGAAACTGCGGGGCCTGAATACTCAGCTTGAGCGCTGCTGCGTTTTGCGGGCACCGGATCGAATCCACCCCGGTGTAGTGGGTGACACCGCAGCAAGCGTCTCAAAGCCATAAATCCGCCGCGCACCACGCCGTATTCGGCAATCGCGATGGCGGCGTACTCCGAACAGGTCGGCTGGTAGCGGCACGCGCCCTGCGCTCCGCCAGCGGAATGAAGGAGGGGAGAAACCACACCCTTATACAACGCGAGCAGTCCGCGCGCAGCCGCAGCTTTCAGGTTCGGAACACGCCCTATTGACCCCGCGCTCACTTCTTACCCTCCGCACCGCTGGCCACGCTCGCAAAGACGCGCGCCACTTCGCGCTCCAGCCTTGCAAATTCGATCTCGAGCACCATGCGCCGCGGATGCAGGACGACGTCGACGCGCGGCGGCAGTTCGCTCAGGTGCATCCGGACCGCTTCTTTCATACGCCGGCGGATACGATTCCGTTCCACCGCGCCGCCGAGCACGCGGCCTGCAGTCAACCCGACCCGAGGATAGGCGCTGGCCGGATCCTCGATAGAGCGTGCGCGAAAAAAGTAGCTCATGGAAGCAGACGAATACCGGCGGCTCTCCTGATACACGCGCTGGTAGTCAGCGTGTTTTCGCAGACGAGCGCTGCGCCAGTCGAATCGTGCCTCCGGCATATGTCCATTCTGTCGCAATCCTGGAAGAGGCAGCCACAGGCTTTTCCAAACCGGCTGCCGTGAAGGGAAGGGTTAGTCGCGATAGCCCGCGCTCACAGAGACACGCTTACGGCCCTTGGCGCGCCTCCTCGACAATACCGCAGCACCGCTCTTCGTCTTCATGCGGGTGCGGAAGCCGTGCGTCTTCGAACGGCTACGGCGATTCGGTTGAAATGTGCGCTTCGGCATACAAAAATCTGGCTCCTGATCTCTTCGGATTGGGCTGGCTTGCGCGCCGCCTCACTTCGTCACTTCTGTGGGACGCGCAACCGCGCTCATCGACCGCGCAACTGCTGGAAAATCTTCTTATCGCGGCAAGTTGTAAGTATATCGCATCGCCTCAGCACCCGCAAAAAACGTGGCTCGCTTACTTTTTTCACCAGCATCGGTGCAACTTTGGTTTGCGAAAAATTTTCTGCTCACAAGTCGCTTTTCTTCCCCTCAGCGTGTGCTACTATCGGCAACGTTCACTTAAGATTTTTTCGACGCCCTGCGGTAGTCGGAAGAAACTTGACCGACGCTCCGATGCGTGACAGATCGGGGCCACTCCCGGCCAGTACGGAATTGCTCCTGCATTCGCCCTGTATCCACACGCCAGGGTTCACCTTGGGCATTTCTGTTTTCGGCTGCCGGTCACTTCCACTCCCGGGTGTTTGTCACTAGAGGATTGCGCATGTCATTCGCCGTTACGTCTCCTGTCGCCCTCAATCCCTGGATACAAATTCTCGCCGCGCTCGAAAAAAAGGTGAATCGCCAGTCCTTCGATACCTGGCTGAAGCCCACCCGCTACAGCTACACACGAGAGCGTATGCTCTTCGTGCGCATTCCCACTCCTGAGTTTCGCCACGTCGGCGATCGCTATGGCGACCTGATTCAGGAAGCGATCGAAAATCTGCACCTCGAATTCGACGACGTTACCTTCATCACTCCTGATGAAGATCCCACGCTGCCGCGCGTGCGCGAAGATGGAGGGTTCGCTCCAACTCCTTCAACGCAGATTCCTAACATGCATGGCAATGGCTCCGCCAATCGGCCGGGGCTCCATGGCGGACCCCAGCAGGCGCGGTTCGACTGGTCGACAGCCGCGCAACTGAATGCGCGCTACACGTTCGACGCTTTTGTTTGCGGACCCGGCAATCAGTTTGCCCGCGCCGCAGCCATGGCTGTCGCCGAGCAGCCCGCCAAAGCCTACAATCCCCTCTTCCTCTACGGCGGAGTCGGCATGGGCAAGACCCATCTGATGCATGCCATCGGGCACGAAGTGAAACTGCGCCAGCCGAACGCCGCCATTTCTTATGTTTCGGCCGAGAAGTTCACCAATGAAATGATCAGCTCGGTGCGCTTCGACAAGATGACCAGCTTCCGCGATCGCTTCCGCACCGTGGATGTGCTGCTCATCGACGACATTCAGTTTCTCTCGCAAAAAGAACGCACCCAGGAAGAGTTCTTCCACACGTTTAACGCGCTGCACGACAACATGAAGCAGATCGTGATCGCGTCGGACCGGCCGCCTCGCGAACTCGCGGAAATCGAAGACCGGCTCCGCAGCCGCTTTGAGTGGGGACTGATCGCAGATATTCAGCCGCCCGATCTTGAAACCAAAGTTGCCATTCTGCAGAAGAAGGCCGAGAGCGAACACCTGCCCGCGCCGCTGCCGATGGATGTGGCACTCTTTATCGCTTCGAATGTCCGGACGAATGTTCGTGAGCTCGAGGGCGCGCTGGTGCGGTTGATCGCCTGGTGCGGTTTGAACGGCCTCGAAATTACCCTGCCCACCGCGCAGCAGTGCCTGAAGCAGTTCATCGATACGCAGGTGCGAAAGATCACCATCGAGTCAATTCAGCGCGCCGTCGCCGAGCAGTTCGGCATGCGCGTTGCCGAGCTCAAGCAGCGGAACAATTCGCGCGCTGTGGTCGTCCCGCGGCAGATTGCGATGTATCTTGCCAAGCAGCTGACCGAAGCGTCGCTGCCCGAAATCGGCCGCCAGTTCGGCGGCAAGCACCACACCACCGTGATGCACTCCATCGGAAAAATCGATGAGCAGCGCCGTGGCGACAAGAATCTCAACAGCACGTTGAACAAGCTGCAGGAAACCCTGAACGGCTGAGTGCATCAGTCGCTACGTCGACGTCTTACGTCAGCCTTCTTACAGCCCCCTGAGCCCTGCCGACTGGTAGATCTGCGACATCAGTTCCGTATCCCGCAGGCCTTCTTCCCCAGCCGTCTTCGGTTCGCGGTTCGACCATACGCACTCGGCGAAGTAATCGGCCTGGCGCGTAAAGTCCGCGGGATCGTGGTCAGGCTCCGGCTCGTCGACCGCCTCTCCCGTCGCCAGATGTCCGGTGAGGTGCTTGCCCTGATAGGGAAACGCCGGCTCCATCGCCAGCCACCCCTTCGAGCCGTGCACTTTGAAGAAGCCGCCACCGCCCGTGTCGCCGCCGTAGGTGGTAGTGCAGCTAGCCAGAATTCCTGAAGGGAACTTCATCGTCCATCCATCGTTCTCTTCCACCTGGTCGAAACGGCCGTCGTGGTCGATGGTCGACGCGTTGGCTTTGACATCGCCGGGCTCTTCGCCGGTGAGATAGCGGCACGCATTCAGCGAATAAACGCCGACGTCCATCAGAGGTCCACCACCAGCGAGTTTCTTGTTCAGCCGCCACTCACCAGGCTGGATCGGAAATCCAAAAGCGCTCTCGATCGTCTGCACCTGCCCGATGGCGCCAGCGCGGATCAGCTCAATGGCCTTCAGGTGCAGTGGATTGTACTGGCACCGGTACGCGATCATCAGCTTCACCTTTGCTTTGCGGCAGGCTTCGATCATCGCCTTGCAATCGGCCACGCTGGTGGCCATGGGCTTTTCGCACAACACATGCTTGCCGGCCTTCGCCGCGCGAATCGTGTATTCCGCATGCATGGAGTTCGGCAGCGCGATGTAGACCGCGTCGACCTCTTTGTTCTGCGCGATCTCGTCGTACGTCTCGTAACTGTAGATCGAGGGCGACGGTACGTTGTACATCGCCGCCTGCTTCTCCGCTTTCTCGCGATGACCGCTGACCAGCGCGGTAATTTTGCCTGTCCTCGACAGCTCAACCGCCGGCATGAAGTGCTCCATCGAGATGCGCCCCAGCCCCACGATGCCCCAACGCAGTTTGCGCTGCGAGGATTCGCTACCGCTCTGCGCGTCCATCTTCGGAAGTGCGCCGGCAAACGCGGTGATGGCACTGAGACGGGAAAAATCACGACGCGTGAGTTTCATACCTCGGAAAACCTCCGCGCCCATTGTAGGTCCTGGCTTTGCCAGCGCGTCCGCTCACCAGGCGATGAACGGAGACTTGCGCACCCATTCAGGGCTCGCCAGTTGCGCCAGCATGAAGGTCGCAACATCGGCGCGCGCGATGGTCGTTCCATTTGCCGGCAATGCTTCGCCGTCGACGCGAAATTTTCCTGTGCCCGGCTTGTTCAGCAATCGCGGAGGCTGCACTACGGTCCAGTCCGCGTCGCTGGCCTCGATGCGCACCTGCATGGCGCGTTGCGCGCGAAACGGCTTTTTCAAAACCGTCGCCTGGATGATCCGCAGAAAAAGCTGTGCGCCGCTCGACAGCCTCTTCGCGGCTCCAGGCCACACGCCCGAGGCGCCCAGCACGATCAACCGGCGCACGCTTTCGCGTTTCATCGCGGCCAGGATGTGGCCGATCGAGTCGGGCAGCAGCGTGTCATCGCTGAGCGTTCCACCCAATGCCGAGAGCACCGCGTCCTGCCCCGCCATCGCGGCAGCGACCGCTTTGTCATCGAGAACGTCGCCCACTACGACCCGAAGGTGATCCCCACCGGTGAAGGCGGCGGGGTTGCGCACGAAGGCCGTAACGTAGTGTCCCTGCTCCCGTCCCTGCTTCACCAGCTCTCGCCCCGTCCCACCCGAAGCTCCAAAAACCACAATCTTCATCGCGTCATCCCTTCATCTGTCAGCGCAATCTTAGGATGACAACCGGCGGCGATGCACTTAACTTTTTCGCGCGTTTTGTCGCTTATTCCTCGCGCAACAGCACGACCGGCTCCACGCTCAACGCTCTGCGCGCGGGAACCGCGGCCGCCAGCGTTCCAATCACCACCATTGCGGCAATTGCCCCGGTCAGCACTACAGGATCGTAGACCGTGGCCTCATACACGATGCTGGCGAGCACACGACTGCTCAGTGCCCCCAGCGCCAGGCCCGCAACCGACCCGATGCCGAGCAGCAATACGGTCCTGCCCAGCGCGGCTCGCAGCACCTGCACCCGCTGCGCGCCCAGCGCCACACGTATACCCATCTCGCGCAGACGTCGTGCCACCGTATAGCTGGCGATTCCGAAGATGCCCGTGGCAACGAGCATACCGGCGAGCAATCCAAGCACCCCCAGGGCCACGGTCGCCACCCGCGCCGGGAACAGCACCAGAGCCAGCGCATCGGGCCAGCTCTCAATCTTCACCGGGAGGCTCGGATCTATTTTCGCGATCATCGGAGCCAGCTCGGCCGCCATCTCCGCCGTGGAGCGATTGGAGCGGACCACAAGGGTCGTATCGTTTTCGTTCGATTGCGAAAGCGGAAAGAACATGGCGGCGGTCGCGTCCTCGGTGAGGGAGTCGTATTTGCCGTTTTCCACTACCCCGACCACCTCGTAGGTGGTGGGACCTGCCTGCGTGAAGTGCTGCCCTACAGCCGGAGCATTCCCGAACAGCATGTGCGCGAGGGTTTCGTTCACCATCACCACTTTGGGAGCATGCTCGTCGTCGTGCCAGGTAAAGTCGCGTCCAGCGATGAGCTTTGTCTCGGCCGCCGTCAGGAATCCCGGAGAAATATTGAAGTATTTTGCGGTTGTAATGCTGTTCAAGCTGCGGAAATCCGTCGTGCCCTCGCGATAGACCGGAGTGCTGCTTCCGCCGCCATTCAGCGGAGGAGCGTCAATCGTTCCCACCGCGCTGACGCCCGGAATGCGTGCCGCCTCTTCGATCATGCGTTTCTGCAGTGGAAGCGAAGCGGCGTCGCTGTAGCCGGCCATGTTCATCTCGGTTTCGGCCAGCGTAGCCCCCTCCGGCTGGAAGCCCAGCGGCGCACGCAGCTGCCGCTGCATACCGCGCAAGCCGACCAGAGCGCAGGTAACCAGCAACGCGCAAAGCGCCACCTGCAATCCGAGCAGAACATCGCGCACGGTGAGCCTGCGGAAAGCGCCAGGGCTTCCGCCGGGCTTCATCGCGTGCATCGCATCGGTCTTCCAGATCTGGCGGGCGCTGAGCAACGACGGCAGAATGCCGCTGGCCGCAGCCAGCAGCACCGCGATTGCGTACACGCGAACATCGGCCGCTACCGCTACGTGGATGGGGTAGGCCGAGATGGGCTGCCACTGGCCCAGGACGCGCAGCAGCGCAGCAGCAATGAAGGTTCCCGCTGCTCCGCCCAACAACGAGAGCAGCGCGGCTTCCGCAAGCACCTGGCGCAGCATGCGCCAGCGGCTGGAGCCTATGGCCATGCGGATGGCCATCTCTCGCCCGCGGTCGGCAGCGCGCGCCGCAAAGATGCTGGCCAGATTGACGCAGGCCGCGATCAGCACCAGCAGTGCCAGCAGCAGCACGCCAGTCAAAAACTGCTTTGCGGCGTCGCCGAGCACATCGCCCAGCAATCCCGGCTTCACCAGCCGCACTCCCATCTGATCGTCGGACGCGGGATACAGCATCGCCAACTGAGCCGCAACTGCATTCAGATTCTCCGCGGCCTGCTGCGGCGTCACCCCGGGCTTAACCGCGCCCACCACCCACAATCCGTGGTTATAGCGCTTGTCGAGGTAGCTATAGCCTTCAATCTGCTGCTCGTTCACCATCGGAACCCAGAAGTCCGGCCACAGCATGAGCTCGGTTCCGTTGAATGTTGGCGGCGCGACTCCAATAACGGTGAAAGGATGCTTGTTCAGATCGACGACAGTGCCGATGACACCTGGATTAGCGTTGAATCGCGAACGCCAGAACCAGTCGCTCAGAACCACGTACGGCATGGAGCCCGGACCGTGTTCCTCGTTCGCGTGGAAGAATCGTCCCACCTCAGGCTGAATGCCGAGCATGTCGAAATAGTTCGCCGATGCTTCGTAGCTCCAGCTCTTTTTCGCGTTGCCTTGTGTGCTCACCCCCGCCTCGCTGAACCGGTAGGCTGCCATATCGGTGAAGGTGGTGTTCCTCGAGCGGAGATCCAGGTAGTCCGGATAGGACTGGCTGATGTAGTGGGTCGGCTTTTGTACGACCATCCACAGCCGGTCGCCGCCGGCGACACGCAGGGGGTGGAGGATGGCTGCGTTCATCACTCCGAAAACCACCAGGTTGGCGGCAATCGCCATGGTGAGCGACAGGCCCGCGACCAGCACGAAGCCAGGCGAATGGCGCAGCCGCCGCATCGCAATCCGAAGATCGTTGAACATCTCGTACATGGCTCCCCCTGGTTGGCGCGCGCAATCCGTGGCGCAGGAAATTCCGAGCTTTCAGGTGCACCTGTGCCGCCATCCGGCCGCAGGATTCCATCATCCCCCAAATACGAGGCTTACTTCCCACAATGGGACGATTCGTCTCGCCTCGCTTGTCCACAATCAGAAACCGCAGTCCATTGCTGGACATTATGCAGCGAGCGGCCAGGAAGGAGCTACCTCCCGCAGCGGCTTTTTCTGTACCCTGTGCCCTCGTCCCTGTACGCTGTTTCAATCCACGATGCTGCGACGCTTCTTCCTGGCTCTTTCCATTGCTGGTTTTTTTGTGCAGGCCTGGGCCGCTCCGCGCGTCCAGGATACGGGCTTTCTGAATCGATCCATTGAAGTCAACGGCGTGTTGCACCGATACGTCGTGTATTTACCCGAGAACTGGAATCGGCAGCAGGCGTGGCCGTTCATTCTGTTCCTCCACGGTTCGGGCGAGCGCGGCTCCGAAGGGATGGACGAAACACAGATCGGCCTGCCCCAGAGCATCCGCATCCACCCGGAACGCTGGCCGTTTGTAGTGGTCATGCCGCAGGTGCCCTTCAGCCATCATCACTGGACCGACCCCGACATGATGGCGATGGCCATGGCTGCGCTGAATGCGGAGATGAAGGAATTCCGCGCCGATCCGGATCGCGTCTATCTCACCGGCCTGTCGCTGGGCGGATACGGCGCCTGGGAAATCGCAAAAGATTATCCGCATCGCTTTGCCGCCCTCGTGCCGGTCTGCGGCGGCGTTTTCTGGTCCTATCAGCCGGATCGCTGGCGTGAGGTCAACACCCTTCCCGAAGAATATGCCCATGCTGTGGGCCATATGCCAACGTGGATCTTCCACGGGTCCGACGATCCTGTGGTCAATCCGCGCCAGTCGCTGTTGATGTATCAGGCGCTCAAGGCCAACGGCGGCGACGTGCGCTTCTGGGAATATGCCGGCATCAGGCACAACGTGTGGGATCGTGCCTACGCGGAGCCGGAGCTGCCGCGCTGGCTGCTGGCGCAACGTCTCAGCGCGCTTCCTAAGCTCACGGCCGTTTCCGAACAGATTTTGGTCCCGGTGCATCCGGTTCCCGCGAAGGTCGATCCTGCCGTCTACAACGCATACGTGGGCGACTACGAAGATCAGAACCAGTTGGTTGCCAGCGTTTACCGCCAGGGGGATCGGCTCTTCTCGCGCGATCGCATCGGCGAAGCCACAGAGTTGCTGCCGGAGAGCCCGACGACATTCTTTTATCCAACGGGAGGAACGCGGCGGATCACGTTTGAGCATGACCCGGAAGGCCACATTACCGGCATCCATTTCCACGACGATCGGCACGAAGAGTTCTGGGAACGCAAACACTAAGCGCCGGCCAGAAGACGGTTGGATTAACCGAGTAATCCGGATCAAACGTTTTATTTAAGGGCTTCCTCTTCTCAGAAGGTATGCCGGCGGGCTATAGTTCTCGGCACGGAATCGTCCATGCCGAACCGCCCGTATCGTATTTCTGTCGTTGCCGGAGTCGCCCTCCTCGTGGCTGGGTTCACGTTGCAGCTCGTGCTCTCCTCGCGCCGCAACTCCGTCACCTGGGATGAGGGGCATCATCTCTTCTCCGGCTACATGAGCTGGAAGCATACCGACTACGGGCTCAATCCTGAAGTGCCGCCGCTGGTGAAGATGGTTGCCGCTGCGCCGCTGCTGGGCATGGATCTGCTTGTTCCACCGCTCCAGGGACGATTCTTCAAAACCGAATGCTTCGTCGATGGCAGAGATTTTCTTTTTCAAAACGATTTCAACCGCATGCTGTTTCGAGCGCGGATGGCGGCTGCGCTTTTCTCGTTGCTGCTGGGTCTGCTCGTGTTCGCGGCTGCGCGCGCGATGTTCTCAACCCCCGCAGCCTTCGTTGCTCTCGCTCTGCTGACCTTCGATCCGAATTTCCTCGCGCATGGCGCTTTGGTCACCACGGATGTCGGCTCGGCGTTGACGATTTTTGCCACAATCTACGCGTTCTACCGCTGGCGCAGCGCTCCCTCCTGGAGCCGGCTGATTCTCGTTGGCCTTGCCGCGGGTCTGGCCCTGGTAACGAAGTTCACCGGCGTCCTTGTGTTTCCGATGCTCGCGCTCCTCGCGCTGTGCGAATTTGCGCTGCCAGGTGTCCCGCCGGCTCGCCTCGGCTCGGCCGCGGATCCTGAACCCGGCTCACGAGGGCGCCTCGCTCTCCACCTCATCGGTGGTCTCGCGGCGACCGCGGCGATTGCCTGGCTCGTCACATGGGCCTTTTACGGATTCCGTTATTCTGCGCGCCCCGCTGGCCTCGCTCTCCATCCATCGCTCGAAAACTATCTGCCGCAACTGGCCAATCAGCGCGCTGCTCATCTCATCGCGTTTGTGGCGCGCCTGCATCTGCTGCCTGAGTCCTGGCTCTATGGTCTCGCCGACACGAAAATCACCGCCGACTCGTACACCAGCTACTTCTTCGGCCACGTTTATCCGCATGGCAACTGGCTGTATTTCCCTGCGGCGTTCGCGATCAAGTCGACCCTTCCATTCCTGATCCTGTTTTTGCTCACGGCTGTGCTGCTGATCGCCCGCCGCATCGAGCGCCCGCGGGAGGTTCTCTATCTAACCCTGCCGCCAGTGCTGTATTTCGTCGTCGCGATGACTTCCAACATGAACATCGGCGCACGGCATCTGCTGCCGATCTATCCGTTTTTCTACATTCTCGGCGCCGGCGCCGCCTGGACCCTCATCCGCGCGCGCCCTATCTGGCTCTATCCCGTCGCGGCGCTGGTTTTGTGGCAGGCCGTCGATTCCGTATACATGTATCCGGCCTACATGGCCTTCGGCAACGATCTGTGGGGCGGTCCCCCGGCTGTGCATCGCTACCTGAGCGACGCCAATGTGGACTGGGGTCAGCAACTCAACGACGTGCGGGCCTACCTCAATTCCCGCGGTATTTCATCAAGTAGTCCTGACACCCAAAAGGTTCCGCTGGACGCCAGGTCCTGCTGGTTTGCTTATTTTCCCGCCGGCGTCGTCGATCCGGCCGCGTATGGCATCCCTTGCCGCCCTTTGCCGACGACCAACCTGCTGTGGTGGCTCGACCAGCCGACCCACGTGCCGCCCACGATTGACGGCCCGGTGCTCATCAGCGACAGCGACCTCGAAGGCATCGAGTTTGGCGAAGGCCCGCTGAATCCGTATGAGCAGTTTCGACACCTGCGCCCGACGACCGTCATCGACTACGGCGTCGATGTTTACGATGGCCACTTCAACATCCCCACAGCCTCTGGACTCGACCACGCGCAGATCTCCGCCGATAGGCTCCGGCAACACCGCCCGGACCAGGCGCTGATCGAGGCGCAGCAGGCGGTGGCCCTTGCCCCCAACCTGGTCAATCCGCAGGTAGCTCTGGGGGACGCCCTGGCAGCTCTCAACCGCAATGCCGAGGCCCGCGCCTGCTATCAGCGAGCTTTAACCCTGGCCCAGACCGTCGAGCCCCAGCTCCAGACCGGCTGGGTGCACGATCTGAAAGCCAGGTTGGCAGCGCCATAAGTCACGTTACCCGCCGCCGGACCCTTCCCCGCGTACCGTGACCCCTGGATGTCCTGGCCCTGTCCACTGTCGAACACTTTTCTGCCCTCCGGACACTGCTTCCCTGGGCATTCGGGGCTAAGTTGCTGATTTCCCAACCCGACTATTGGCCAATCTACGGCATCCGGCGTGCTCTTTTCCATGTCTGATCGGGTCCCCCAAAACAGCAATCAAGGGAACTACTATGCCTCCAACCGCGTACACACCAGGCGAGGTTCGCGCCATGCGCCGCTTCGGCCTGTTCATCGTTTGCTTCACCGCGATCGTCCTTCTGGGCGTTTCGCTGCCCCACTCCCACCACCATGTGCATGCCGCAGACCGGGCGCAAGCCGGCAACTGGCACCACGGCGACTGCGAGGACAAGGGTAACCACTGGGGCGAAACCCACGTTTGCCAGATGCGGCGAACGACCTTTGCTCTTTCGGCCGGGCACCTGAATGTCGAGACGACTAACGGCGGCATCGATGTCATCGGTGAGGACCGCTCCGATGTTTCGCTGGAAGCGCGGGTCACTGCCTGGGCGCCGTCGGAATCGGAAGCCAACGATCTGCTCAGCCAGGTTGTTATCGACACGGACGGCGGCGACGTTCGGGACCATGGCCCCCACGCGCACTTCTTCAACCACACCGGCTACAGCATCGACTACCACCTCCACGTCCCCCGTCATCTGGCCGCCGAGTTGCACACCATGAACGGCGGCATCGATCTCACCCATGTGGATGGCAATCTGCGGTTCGACACCACCAACGGCGGCGTCTCCCTCGATCATGTTTCCGGCGCCGTTGAAGGGCACACCGTCAATGGCGGACTCAACGTCTCTCTGGACGGCGATCGCTGGCAAGGCGATGGCCTCCATGCTGATACCACCAATGGCGGCATCGATCTCCGCGTTCCGGAACACTACTCCGCACATCTTGAAACCGGCACGGTGAACGGCGGCATCAACGTCAACTTCCCCATCACGATCCAGGGCGAGATCAAAAACAAGCTCAACACCGATCTCGGGTCTGGCGGCCCCACCGTTCATGTGCAGACCGTGAACGGCGGCGTCACCATCAGCCACAACGACACCCCCAGCGCCGAGTAATGGTGCTCGCGGGCGGCGCCGGTCCGATAACGGCTCCGCCCGCAACGCAAAATATTCGGCTCAATTTTCCTCCCCCAGGCCCTCCCCCACGACGCGCTGTGCATAGTTTGGATAACCCGCCAACTGTGCATCCCCCGGCCCGCGCCAACCCGCTTCCTGCCTGACCGAAACTCCCCTTTCCACTCACGCCGCCTGCTTTCCACATCGGCTTTCGCGATGCGCTGTTGATCCCGTGGAGAAACTCGGCCGCCTTCGGCCCTCTTTCCCGGCTTTCCTCGTTCCGCTCATTCCCACAGCCCGGTTTTCTAAAACCTGCACCCTGCGCCAACCCGCTCCCCTTGCGGTTTCGCGTCGCCTTTCCACTTTTCCGGCCTGAACGACTACTACTACGGGATAAGAAGTAAATTAAGAAGCCTTATAGCCGTCGTCACCGTCGTTCGCCCACCCGGTTCCCGGTTCTCACAAAACAACCGTGTTTTCCAGAGGGCACGTTGGAGCCGTATGACTCTAGAATGGAAACGCGATCCTGTGCGCTTGCGGAGTGCCGCCCCGCCTGGTGTACAGTGAGTCCAATCGAATCGGGAGAAGCCAACATGCCGGCTGTAGAAGAGGAAAAAGCCGTACAGGGAGCGACTATGGAGATCAGCGTCAGCCGTCAGGATCTTCTGCGTGAGCTCACGGCCACGCAAAGCGTCGTCGAACGCAAGACCACCATCCCCATCCTCTCCAACTTTTTGCTCGAGGCCGAAGCCGACAGGATCGTCATCACCGCCACCGATCTTGATCAGAGCATCCGTACATCCTGCGCCGCCAAGGTCAAAAAGCCCGGTTCCTGCACCATTCCCGCGCGCAAGCTGTACGACTACATTCGCCTCTTAGGCGACGGCGACATGTCAATCAAGCTGCTGGAAAACCACTGGGTGCAGATTCGCGCCGGCCGCTCCAACACCCGCATGGTGGGCATGGCGCGGGCAAATTTCCCGCAGGTCCCTGAGTTTCCAACCGGCGGCATGATCAAAATTCCCGTTGCATCGCTGCGCACACTCATCGCGCGGACGATCTTCGCCATCTCCAACGAAGAATCGCGCTACACGCTGAACGGCGCGCTGCTGATCCTCAAGGCTGAATCGATTGCCATGGTCGCGACCGACGGCCATCGCCTCGCCCACATCGAAAAAAGCGGCGAAAACTTTCCCGGCATTAACGCGGAGAAGAAAACCCTGGTACCGCGCAAGGCACTGCAGGAGATGCAATCGCTGCTGAGCAGCACCGAAGCGGAGTTCGTCGAATTTGCCGACGATGATGCGACGCTGTTCTTCCGCGTCGGGCATCGCGTGCTCACCAGCCGCAAGCTCACCGGCCAGTTCCCCAACTACGAAGCCGTGATGCCGAAGGACAATACCAAATTCGTCATCGTGCGTAGCCAGGATCTCTCTGGTTCCATTCAGCGCGTCGCGCAGTTCGCTGACGAGCGCTCAGGTGCCATCAAAATGCGCATCGAGCAGAACGAGCTGAAGGTTTCGTCTTCGTCGACTGAAGCGGGCGAGTCAGAAGACACCATCGAAACCCCCTACAGCTTTGATCCCATTATGGTGGGCTTCAACTCGGCCTACCTGCTGGACTTCCTGAAGGCCATCGGCCTTGATGGCGAGGTCCGGCTTGAGTTCAAGGACGCGCAGTCTGCGGGCCAGGTCCGTCCTGAAGATGGATCGGATGAGTACAAGTACCGCTACATCATCATGCCCATGCGGATCTGACCGGCCACCGCCCTCACGCGAAGCGGAAGGATATGCGAGTCGATTCAGCGGCTGCGCCGCGGCTTGGTTGCACCCGAGATCGAGATGCGCGGCCCGCCCTTATGACTGTGCCTTCATCTTCAGCAGAAGGTTGCACAGCGACCCATAGTTCCCAATCGACTGGCCGATCTTAAGCTTCTTCCGGTTGTCCTGGAATTCGATTTCCATCCAGTGAGTCGTATTGCCCTTGTATGTTTTAGACTTCGGCGTCATGGAAAGAATGTCTGTCCAGGCCGCGTTGGTCCACTGCTGGTTCTCACGGCCTCGCGCGTACGAAAGCCCATCCTGGCCTACGCGAATAGTTAACAGGCGGTTTCTGCTCAGGTAGGTGACCAGACCCGCGATTGCCACACCGATCCCAACAATCACGTAGACAGTGGTCGCCAGAACGGAACTCATGAAACCTCCAAACACGCCGATTCCCGCCACGACGGTGGCCGTCAGCGTGACAATTCCTAGGATCAGCAGCCATGTACTCCACTCTGCTATCGGGTCCGGGAAAAATGTCTGAGGCAGTCCGCTTTGGGGCAGCAACTGCTGGAGGCGCGAACGCTTTTCGCCCTTTAATACGAACGCCCAGCCAATCGCCTGCAGCACAATGCCGAACGGCAGGCCCACTGCCAGCGCAAACGCAAATCGCGCCAGCCCCAGCTGAAAGCTGCTTCGATACGTCCTCACCTCGCTGATGACATACCGGCCCGCATCGTCTTTCTGATAAGCCCCGGAGCGCAGCGTGAATTTCCTTCCCTGAGGGAAGCTCAGGTAGATGATCCCGCGCGAACCATTCGCGGAGTCGGCGGCCGTATCCCAGCGAAGCTGAACTGTCATCGCTGCGCCCGGCGCGGTATAGTTTGTGCGATTCTCGCTCCACGAAACGCGTTGAGGAGTCACCTCGGTCCTGGCCGCGACCACCCGCGGCGCCCCCTCCGAACGAACCTCAATCTCAGACTGCAGCAGCTGTGCCTGGTCGCCGTCGATCTCGTAGTACCGGTTGTTGCCGGCATCGCTCGTAAATTCGAAATGCAGAGTCTCGTCCAGCGTCTTGCCGCTCAGCACCCTTGAATTCGTCGCGAAGGGCAGATAAGAAGCGACACAGGTAACGACAAGAACCATCACAGCCAGAGTCATCAGATACCTGGAGATCATAGAGTCCGCTCTTCCACTCGCGCATTCACCTGGCGTTCCTGCAGTTGGCCGGGCGCAGCTGGTCTTGTCCACCCTGTCAGCATCACACCGCTCCTTCCAGCGTTGTCCGGATCGTCGCTCCTGGCCCCTGGGGAGGGCCGGGTCTCAACCACACTTTTCAATAGCGCAGCCCGGCGCCTGAAATATTCACTTCCAGCCCACTATTGGAGGTGTTGGAGAATTCTGCCCAAACCTTCGGTTGTTTGCAATCATTTTTCTGATTTGGACGAGCCCCGCTGCGGTTTCACACCAGACTTCGAGCCGGATCGATCACGCTGCGTGCTTCTTCGCAATCTCCTCGATCTCCGGCTCGGTCAGCGCCGAGAGATCCGTTACTTCGGTCGCAATCACCCGCTGCGCAATCGTCGGATGATGGGTCTTCAGGTACGTTTCCAGGAATTCCAGCGCGCTGCTCTTTCCCGTCCCATGGCCGATGAGAATAATCTCCCGCGCGGGCACCAGGTCCTTCCCAACCTCTTCGTAGAACGAATCTTCTTCGGGGACACGCTCGCCCTCGTAATGAGCTTCTTTGCGGTGGATCAGGTGGCGATGAAATCCGTGAGGGTCATACGGCCGGACTGAGGCTTCGCTCTCAGGCCGGCTGCTGCCGAGATCCTGGTAGATTCGCGCGGCATGATGATCGATGACCACAACCATGCGCCCGGGGTGAACCGGCGTGTTCGAAGCAGGCTGAAGTCCCGCTTCGTGCAGGAACCTGCGGAGGCGTGAAACCTCGTCTGACTCAAGACTGTGAGTATGCGGGCGTTTGAAAAACGCGCGCTGCGATCCAACCACAAAGGCCACCTCGTTGCCTCCGTGCGGCTGGACTTCGCCCAGCTGCCCGATCAGCTCAACCACGGCGTCCCAGCTGAGATTGTGGGGAAGTTCGCCAGCCAGCAGGCGCTCGAGCAGCTGTTCCTGCTTGTGATGAAGATGCTTGTCCATCTCGTCCTCTTTTCTCGGTCAATTATCTGGATCTCCAGGGAGGGCCCTCAAACCAGGACTACAAGCCGCGCAGTTTGGCTCGCGGAGCACAGCATTTTCGATTGCGCCGGGTTGGCTGGCTGCGACGGAGTATGCAACGATTTGTACGTTCGCTGAAGCACGGCCATCGTATCGCGTTTTGTCGATTCGTTCGTCCATCCATGATTAAACTGCGTTCTACTCTCTCGCTGGCTGCCGCTCTACTTTTGGTCGCGCTGGTTTCCTGTTCCGGCCACTCCCCGTCTGACCCGTCCGCGCCGGGCATCGATCCTGCGATCGCCGCGGCCATCGACTCCATCCCGGCCATCGACAACCACGCGCACCCGGTGCTCGCGCCGCCGCTCGATGCGACGGAAAGAGAATTCGACGCGCTGCCGGTTGCGTCGCTCGAGGCGCAGTCGGATCCGCCGGCTCTGCGTTCGGACTTTCCGCAGCTTGGTGCGGCGTGGAAGGCGCTCTATGCATTCGACACACCGCCGCCGCTGGACGCCGCCGGGCTAAAACGCCTCAACGATGCGCGTGGGCGCGTAAAGCAACAGCAAGGCGAGAAGTATCCGGCGTGGGTCCTCGATCAGGCGAACATCGGCACCATGCTGGCCAACCGGGTTGCCATGGGCCGCGGTGTCGAGCCTCCGCGATTCCTGTGGGTGCCCTATGCGGATGCTCTGCTGTTTCCCCTCGATAACTCCGGCCTCGCGTCTGCTTCACCCGACCGGCAACAGTTCTTCGGACTTGAGGACCTGGTCCGCCGCCGCTATCTCTACGCGGTAGGAATGTCTGCGCCGCCGCCTACACTCGACGCGTATCTCACCAGGGTGGTTACGCCGACGCTGGAACGGCAAAAGTCCAACGGAGCGATTGCTGAGAAATTCGAGGTCGCCTATCTTCGGTCCTTTGACTTCAGCGATCCGCCGCGCGCGCAGGTGGAGAAGATTTATGCACGCTGGGCCCGCGGAGGCGTGCCCGACGCCGCCGATTACAAGCTGCTCCAGGATTTTCTCTTTCGCTCCATCGCCGGCGAATGCGGGCGCCTGGGCATGGCCGTTCATCTCCACGCCATGTCCGGCGGAGGCAGCTACTTCTCTGTCGCCGGGGTGAATCCGCTTCTGCTGGAGCCGCTCTTCAACGATCCGCGCCTGCGCCGGACAAACTTCGTCCTGCTGCATGGCGGTTGGCCCTACGTGCGCGAGATTGGTGCGCTGCTGCAAAAGCCAAATGTCTACCTCGACATCTCCGGCCAGGACCTGCTGCTCACGCCGCGGACCGAAGCGCAGTGGCTGCGCGAATGGCTGGAGTTCGAGCCGGAGAAGGTGCTCTTCGGCACCGATGGCTATCCTTATTCCGACGAAATGGGTTGGGCCGAGTCGACGTGGATCGCCAGCCACAACGCTCGCCAGGCGCTCGGCATCGCCCTCACCGGTATGGTGCAGGATGGCGAAATCACCCGCGACCGCGCCAAAGAGATTGCGCGCCACATGCTGCGCGGCAATGCCGAAGCGCTGTATCACTTCGCGAATCGGAATTGATTGCGCCCCGGATCGAGCCTGCGCTCTTCAGCACCCGTAAACTGAAGAGAGACGATGCCCCCGATCCTCAACGTTCAAAACATCTCCAAACGATTCGGCGCCGTGCCGCTGTTTCAGGGTATTTCGTTCGCTCTTCACGACGGGGACCGGGTGGGCCTGATTGGCCCCAACGGCGCGGGTAAATCCACTCTGCTGGCGATCCTGGGCGGCGAGCAGGAGGCCGACAGCGGTGAGATCGCTTTCCGCAAGCGTGTCCGAATCGGCTATGTCCATCAGATTTCTGAATACTCTGCCGGCGCCACCGTGCGCGGAATTCTCGAGGCGGCCATGGCTTGGGCCTCGGTTCCGGAAAACGAGCGCGAGCAGCGGCTGCGCGAAACACTCGGGCGCGCCGGCTTTGCTGATGAAACGATGACCGCGGAAGCAGCCAGCCTGAGCGGGGGCTGGCGCAAGAGGCTGGCCATCGCGGAAGCACTCGTGATCCATCCGGACGTCCTGCTGCTCGATGAGCCTACTAATCATCTCGACGTTGAGGGGATCGAATGGCTGGAGGGCTTGTTGCTGGCGGGCAGCTTCGCGTTCGTAGTGGTCACGCACGACCGCTACTTTCTCGAGAACGTTGCCAACGAAGTTGTCGAGCTGAACCGGATGTATTCCGATGGCCTGTTGCGGGTGAAGGGCAGCTATTCAAAGTTTCTGGAAACGCGCGAGGCGTACGTCGAATACCAGCAGCGCGCACAGGAGAGTCTGCGCAATCGCGTTCGCACCGAAATTGAGTGGCTCCGCCGCGGACCCAAGGCGCGCGCCACCAAAGCCAAAGCGCGCATCGACAATGCGCAGGCCATGATAGCGCAGTTGGCGGATTCTGAATCCCGCACACGCACGACCTCGGCAGGCATCAGTTTCGATGCCACCGATCGCCAGACGAAGCGCCTGATCGAGCTGGACGAAGTCGCGGTAACACTGGGTGGACGCGAGATTCTCCGCGATGTCAGCGTCGGCTTATTTGCCGGGATGAAACTCGGCCTCGTGGGTCCGAACGGCGCCGGCAAAACCACGCTGCTGCGGGCCATGACCGGCGATTTGCCGGCAAGCGCGGGTACGGTTCGGCGTGCCGCCAGCCTGCGCATCGTTTACTTCTCGCAGATGCGGGAAATCGACACCAGCCTTACGCTGCGTCGCGCGCTCGCGCCCGATGCCGATGCCGTGGTCTATCAGGATCGCGTGGTGCACGTCGCCAGCTACGCTTCCCGGTTCCTCTTTACCGGCGAGCAGCTCAACCAGCCCGTAGAGCGGCTGAGCGGTGGAGAGCGGGCGCGCGTTCTCATTGCGCGGCTCATGCTGCAGCCTGCGGATGTGCTGATCCTCGACGAGCCCACCAACGATCTGGATATCCCGACGCTCGAGATTCTGGAAGAAGCGCTGCTGGAATTTTCAGGCGCGCTGGTGCTCGTCACGCATGATCGCTACCTGCTCGACCGCGTGACCAACGCCGTCGTGGGGCTCGACGACAACGGCCATGCCGCGCTGTTTGCGGACTACCTCCAGTGGGAAGATTGGCGCGGGACCCGGGCGGCGTCCGCCGCGAAGGCGCCGGCAGAAAAGGCCGACAAGCCGGCAGCAGCAACGACGAAGAAGAAGCTGTCGTATCTGGAGCAGCGCGAGTTCGACGGGATGGAAGCGCGCATTGAATCGGCGGACGAACGGCTGCGCACTGCTCACACACGGGTCGATGATCCAGCGGTTGCGATTGACGCTGGCGCACTCACCGCGGCACTCGCCGACTTGCACACGGCGCAGGCGGAGCACGATGCTGTGTACGCGCGGTGGGTTGAGCTGGCGGAAAAGGTTGGGGACTGAGCGATCCGGCCCTCGAGACGCCGCTAACCGAAGAGGCTGTGCACCATCTGTTTGAACCAGGAGCCATCGGTGGGCGCCAGCTTCAGCTGCGTCAGGAACGCACGAAGCTGCTGGTCCTCTGCTCCCTCTTTACTGCTCGCGCTGCCGCGGAAGATGGGGTTGTCGCGGTGCATCACCCGCGTCGCCTCAAACAGAAATGCCCTGGGGTTGGTTCTCGCCCGTCCGTGGTCGATGTACGGCCCGTCCGCAACACGAACGCCAGGATGAATGAAGCCTTCGATGACGATCTCGGAGAACGCCGGCACTTCCAGATGCATGCATTCGATCAGTTCCACCGGCTTTTGCTGCAGTGCGCCGGCCAGATCGTAGGCATCCATCCCTGCCGGGCAGGCCGCAGCGGCCGCAATCACGGTTGCTTCAGGAGCGCCAATCACGATCGCCATCGGCAACTCGGCTTTTTGAGCTTCGGCCTTCGCAAGATGCCGCGCCAATGCGCTGCGCTTTGAAGCGTTGATCGTCGCCTGTTTTGAACCGAGAGCTTTCATCCGGTACACGCTGGCGTTGCGCTCGCCCGTTTCCGGATCCTTGCTTACGTTCAGGTGCCAGGTCCCGATGTAACGTCCGTCGTCGTAGTCGCTCCATCGCGGAACAGGGAACTGCAGAAGATCGAGCACGCTGGCAGGCACTACGTTTTCCATCACCGGCCCGGTGCGGACGATCTTCGGCGCAATCGGATCGCGCACCCGCTTGCGCGCCTGCGCGATCACGCGGGCGAAGGGCAGCCCTCCGTGGAAGCCAAGCGCCATACCAATGTGGACAGGATCCACAAGCCCGTTGGTGAAAAGACGCTGATTCGGGTAGTCCTTGATGTTTTCAAACAGCAACGGCTTGCGCCGCGACCGCGTCCAGCGGCCGATGCCCAGCTTCCAGTCCACCCGCTCCTTCACGCGGGTCAGGTGCCGGGATTCGATGAGCGCCTCGATGAAGCCGCGCAAATCGAGCGACCCGGAGGGCTCGGGCGGCGCAAATGGGTCGAAGCGTGCGAAGACGCTGTGCGCGGATTTCGGCTCCTGCCCCGGCATTTCGGGCTCTGAGCGGCCCCACAGAAGTTCTTTCACCGGGATCGGTCCAGCGCCGGAGCCAACATCCCCTGCTCAGAATGCGCGCTGACCAGATCTGCGGCGGTCGTTGCCGACGCAGAGCGCAGCAGACTGTCTACACAACGAGAATGGGAGAACAACCCGGCAGCTCCTTCACAACAAACAAGCCAGCAAAACCGCGCCCGGCGCTTGCTGGCTATCAGGGGCCGGGACGGCAAATTACGAGCAAAATGGGGAAGCGTCAGCTGAAAGAGACCAGGAAGGACCTGGGCCAGCCTTCAACCGCAGCACCTACCTGTTTATAGCGAAGAAGGGTGTGCACGCCTTCACCAAAGCGGCGGCGCTCGCTACAACTTTTGGGAAGATGTCTCACAATGCGACAGTCGCCCCTCGCGCAGCGGCCCGCGATCACTCCGCCGCGAGCTTGCGCAGCCGGCCGCTGACATTCCAGAATGCACGGCTGTCGTGATACGCCGCCTTCCACATCGACCCCTTGTCGAGCACGATCGGCGTGCCGTCCGCGGTGGTCAGATTCCACAACCCGCGGTCTTTTGCGTCGATCGTGTGGTTGCGGATGAATTGCCACTGCTCGAGGAACCGCTGGAAGTAAAGCGGGTTCTGCTTTCCGTAACGCTCATGCATCATCAGCAGCGCGTTCAGCCCCTCTGCCTGCACCCACCATTCCTTGTCCGTGTCTTCGGGCTTGTCGAAGGTGGTGCCGTACTGGAAGAAGCCGCCATTCTTCGCATCCCATCCGTAAGCGAGCGCATGATCGACCATCATCTTCGCCATGCGCTCAGTCTTCTCACTCGCCTTGCCGTTCAGCAGCTCATCGGTTTCGAGCATCAGGTACGCGGTCTCCACGTCGTGCCCATAGGAATCGTGCCCGGGAATCGCCTGCCACCCATTGGTGAAGAACTGATTCATCACGCCGGGCTCCACGCTGATTTTGTCGCGCACGATGGCCAGCATTTCCTCAAGCCGCGCCCGCAATCTCGCGTCGGGCCACACCTCATACAACTGCGTCCACGCCTCCAGCAGATGAATGTGCGTGTTCATCGACTTGTAGTTCTCGGGCCCGATCGGGATGGGCGGCATAGCCACCTGCCCGCTGGGCGCGTTCGGAACCAGCGGATTGCCTTCGCGTGTAAGCATTTCGAAATAACCGCCGTTCACCGCATCGTGTCCGTGCGCCTCAGTCCACAGAAATGCCTTCTTCGCGAGTTCCAGCGCGCGCGGATCGCTTGTTGCCTGATACGCGGCCGCCAATCCGTAAATGCAGAAGCCGACTCCGTACAGGTCTTTGTTTTCGGTGAACTCGGGCGTCACTTTTCCTTCATCGTCGAGCCCCCAGTAGAACCCGCCGTATTGCTGATCCCACATCGTGTTGGCCAGATAATCGACGCCCTGCTTCACCAACGGAAGAAATTCTTCTTTCATCGCGGGCTCGCGCAGAACCACCTCCGACGTCACCCACGTCATGCGCCCCTCAAAGACAGAAAACTTCCCATCGCTCGGCGCCCACTGCCAGTCATGCGTGAAATGAGAATGAAAGCCGCCGTGCTCCCTATCCACCGACCGCGGAAACCAATTCCCCAGCACGTCTCGATGCAGCGCTTCGTCGACTTCTCCCGCAAGACGCAGGTAAGTCTGCCGCGTCGGCGACGTGTCCGCTGCGAACGGAACGGAAGCAGCCCGCTGCGCCGAACCAGGCGTACAGGCAACCCAAAACAGAGCCGCAGGCGCTAGTCGACGCAACACGAATGCCTCACGATCGCGGCCATGCTACCACAGCAGCATCCTGCAAAGATTCGCTCGCCGATTCCGGTCGACGAAACGCTCGGCCCCACCCGCCCAGATGTTTATCGCGCGAGGTTCAGGATCGCCCCCGCAATGTTTTCAAGCGGCATCACCTTGTCCACGCCGTTCAGCTTGATCGCTTCCTTCGGCATCCCGAATACCACGCAGGTCGCCTCGTCCTGCGCGATCGTCTTTGCGCCAGCGTCCTTAATCTCCAGCATCCCTCGCGCACCATCGTCCCCCATCCCCGTCAGGATCACCCCCACCGCATTCGGTCCCGCATAGCGCGCAGCCGAGCGGAACAGCACATCGACAGAAGGACGATGCCGGCAGACCAGCGGCCCTTCCTTGACCTCGACGTAATACCGCGCGCCGCTGCGCTGCAACAGCAGATGATGATTGCCCGGCGCAATCAGCGCCCTGCCGCGGAGAACAGTATCCCCACTCTCAGCTTCCTTCACCGTGATGGCGCAGAGCCCATCCAGCCGGCTCGCAAAGGCCCGCGTAAACAACTCTGGCATGTGCTGGACAATCACAATGCCTGGCGTATCCGGCGGCAACGCCTCGAGCAGCGTCTTCAGTGCTTCTGTCCCACCCGTCGATGCTCCAATCATGACGACTTTTTCCGTAGTCCTCGCCATCGCTCCGGTTGCCCGCGCCAGAACCGCGTCCGCCGTCAGCTTCGGTTCCACCACCCGTATCGGACTGATGGGACGCAGCCTCGCTCCCGCCGCGGCCTTCACGGCATCGCATAACGTGGTCCGTGAATCCTCCAGAAATTGCCGAACGCCCAGCCGCGGCTTCGTCACGATTTCTACCGCGCCGTTTTCCAGCGCCGCCATCGCGCTGCGCGTTCCCCCTTCCGCGAGGCTCGAACAGATCACCACCGGAATAGGGTGCTGCAGCATAATCTTCTGCAAAACGTGATGCCGTCCATGCGGGGCATTTCAATGTCCAGCGTGATGACATCGGGTATCTGTTCCGCGATCTTCTCCGCGGCTGCGTAAGGATCCCCCGCCGAAGCGATGACTTCGATCTCCGGGTCGGAGGAAAGTACATGGGTCAGCGTCTGGCGCACGACTGCCGAATCGTCAACAATCAGCACCCGAATCTTCGAGCGATTCATTTCTCCGCCTCTCACTCCAGGCAGACCGTTCAGCGCAGACGCCGCAGAAGAACGTCACCCGTCGCCGTGTAAAAGTCGATGTGGAATCCGACCGGCCCGCCCAGTTGCGATGCCGCCACATCGAATCCCTCGGAGCGCAATACCTCAAGCGCCATTTCCCGGTTCATGCACCCCACCGTAGGACGCGACCCACGCTCCTGAATACGCAGCACGTCCGCGCCTCCAAATAACTTGACCTCGATTTCGCCCCTTCGTGCCCCCAGCGAATCGAATTGCTCCGCCAGATCCCGGATCGCGAAATCCACGTACCGCCGCGCCGCTGCAAGGGTCATGGTTCCCTGCTGGGTGCTCGGATGACGGGGCAGCATCGGGTGGCACAGCCCGCCCAGTTCCAGGAACTCGTGCCAGAACGTTACACCCACGCACGATCCCAGCACCGTCCGCAGTATGGCGGGTCCATGCACAAGATGCGACTCGCCCGGCTGTACATAGACTTCAACGCATCTCTCTTCAAGCTCGGCCATGGATCCTCCGGTACAGCGCCGGTCCCAGCGGGTCGAGGGGAAGATTCATGTCGTGCAGCGTCTCGGAATGCCCGACAAACAAGTACCCGCCCGGGTGGAGATAGTGCGCCAGCCGGCCCAGAATCTTCTGCTGCGTAGGCCGATCGAAATAGATGATGACGTTGCGGCAAAAAACGGCATCGGCCGTTTCTTCCAGTCCGTAATCGGAATCCATGAAATTCAGCCGGCGAAACTCAATCAGCCTGCGTAACTCCGGCACAATGCGCACCCGGTCGGCATCACGCTCCCGGCTTCGCATCAGGTACTTGCGCCGCATCGCCGCCGGCACCGGTTCCACGGCGTCGGCAGAGTAAATTCCCAGCTCTGCCTTCCCTAATACCGTCGTTGAAATGTCCGTCGCCAGAATGCGGAAGCGGAAGCCCGGATGCGCCTCCGCATATTCGCTCAGCACCATCGCCAGGGTGTACGGCTCCTCTCCCGATGAGCATCCCGCACTCCACAGCAACAGCGGCTGTCCCGCGGCCTGAGCCGCAAGGTCGGGCAACGCCGTCTGTGTCAGATAGTCGAAATGCTTCGGCTCGCGGAAGAAATCGGTCTTGTTGGTGGTGACGACGTCGATGAACGACGTCAGCTCCTGCCGCCGCCCGTCTTCCCCGAAGAGGTACTCGCAGTATTGCTTGTAGGAGGCGATCTCCAGCTCGCGCAACCGCCGCTTCAAGCGGCCTTCGAGCATGGTCTTTTTCTCGGAACTCAGGCAGATCCCGGCCTCGGAATAAATAAAGGCGCAGAGTCTCGCAAAATCCCTTCCGGACAGCGTTTCTTCGTGAGCGCTCATGGCGGTTGTGGGGCGCGATTCCCGCGCCCCGTTTCATCTCCGTTACGCCGCGGTTTCAACCGCCGGTTTGCCCGCATCGACCCCGCGCACCACGGCCAGCTCCTCGGCCGAGAAGACGCGATCGATGTCGAGGATCATGATGAACTGCGTGTCCCGCTTGCCCATGCCCCGGATGAAGTCCGTCCGAATCTGCGTGCCGATCCTCGGCGCCGGCTGAATCTGATCCGGCTCCAGATCGATCACCTCTTCCACCGAATCGGCCAGCGCCCCGATCACCGTCGGTTCGTTGTCGAGCAGGACTTCGACCACCACGATGCAGGTATTGCGCGTGCTCTCGGTTTTTGACATCTCGAAACAGAGCCGCAGGTCGACCACCGGTACCACGCTGCCCCGCAGATTGATCACGCCCGCCATGAATTCCGGCGTCCGCGGAATCGACGTGATGCTGGTCAGATCCAGCACCTCCCGCACCTTGGCTACGTCGATCGCAAAGATTTCGTTGCCTAAACGGAACGTCAGATATTGCCGCGTCTCCGTAATCTCGCTCACGCTCATCTCTTTCAACTTCTCCCCCCACGCCAGGAGTGCGGGGCCACCAGCGGCGGCCCCGCGCTCGGTTCCGTTTAGTAGCGTTCGAATTCCCCGTCCAGCTCGTCACGCTTTTCGCCGAGCCGCAGTTTGACGCCGCCCTTCCCCGGCCCTTTTGCTGCCGCTGCCTGGGCCACAGGCCTGGCCGCCCGCGCGGGCGTCGCGTGCACCGGACGCGGTGGCTTCCCGCCCCGTCGCGGCTCCTCCGCTTCGCCTCCGGTCTGGAAGAATGCCAGTGCGCTCACCAGTTGTTCGGACTGGCCGGTCAGCTCCTCGGTCGTCGACGCCATCTCCTCGGCCGCCGAAGCGTTCTGCTGGATCACCTGCTCCAGCTGCTGCAGTGCCTTGTTGATCTGTTCGGCTCCGGTGTCCTGCTCCTTGCTGGCTGCGGTGATCTCCTGCACCAGCTCCGCGGTCCTCTGAATGTCCGGCACCAGCTTGTCCAGCATCTCGCCGGATTTTTCCGATACGCGGAGCGTCGAGCTGGAGAGCTGATTGATCTCCCCGGCCGCCTTCTGGCTGCGTTCGGCCAGCTTGCGTACTTCGGCCGCCACCACGGCGAATCCTTTGCCGTGTTCGCCGGCCCGCGCCGCTTCAATCGCTGCGTTCAGCGCCAGCAGATTGGTCTGGCGCGCGATCTCCTCGATGATCGAGATCTTGTTGGCGATCTCCTTCATCGCGGCCACCGCTTCGAGCACGCTCTTGCCGCTTTCCTGGGCGTCGTGCGCGCTCTTGTTGGCGATTTTGTCCGTTTGTTGTGCGTTATCGGCGTTCTGCTTGATGTTCGAGACCATCTCCTCCATCGAAGATGAGGCCTCTTCGGCCGCCGCGGCCTGCGCGCTCGCACCTTTCGACACCTGCACGGACGCCGTAGAGATCGACTGGCTTGCCGAAGCCACCTCTCCCGCAATGGTGCGAATCTCCCCCACCGTCTGCGTCAGCCCAGCCACCATGGCCGACAGCGCCTGCATCAACTTGTCCTCCGGCGACCGTTCTTTCAGAGTCACCGTCAGATTGCCGGTGGCGATTTGTTCCGCCCCCTTTGTGATCTCGTTCATGGCCTCGATCAGGGTGTTGAGGTTGTTCTTGATGTTGTTGAAGTCGCCGTTGTAGTTGTCGGTGATACGCGCCGGAATATTCCCCTTGCTGATCTGGTCCACGTAGCCTGCCGAAACGTTCAGCGGCCCAATCACCGCGTCGAGCATGGCGTTGACGCCACGCACGATTTCCCCGTACGCGCCGTGGAACTGATCCGCTTTGCCGCGCTCCGCCAGCTGACCCATTTTGGAGGCTTCGATCAACCGATCCAGCTCCCTGTGCAGTCCCTGGATCACGGTGCCGACGTTGTTGATCGCCTGCTTCATCTTTTCGTGATCGCCCTTATAGATCTGGGCAATCAGCTCGTCGATCTTGCCCCCTGAAATCTGGGCGAGAATGCGGTTGCCTTCGCCAATGGGCAGCAGGATGGCATCGAGCATGGTGTTGACGCCGCGGACAATCTCCGCGTACGCGCCCTGAAACTGCTCCGGCTTGCCCCGATCCGAGAGCTGGCCCTCCCGGGAAGCATCGGTCAGCCGCACCAGTTCCTTTTGCAGGCCCTGGAGCACGGTCGCCACCTTGTTGATCGCCACCTTCATCTTTTCGTGGTCGCCTTTGTAGGTGTGGGCGATCAGTTCGTCGATCTGTCCGGACGAAATCTGCGCGAGGATACGATTGCCTTCACCGATAGGCAGAAGGATCGCATCCAGCATGGTGTTGACGCCGCGGACAATCTCCGCATACGCGCCCTGGAACTGTTCCGGTTTGCCGCGCTCGGCGAGTTCTCCATCGCGGGAGGCCTCGGTCAGGCGTACCAGCTCCTTCTGCAGACCCTGCAGCACCAGGCCGACATTGTTGATCGCGACCTTCATCTTCTCGTGATCGCCTTTGTAGGTGTGCGCGATCAGCTCATCGATTCTGCCTCCTGAAATCTGCGCAAGGATGCGATTGCCTTCCCCAATGGGCAGCAGGATCGCATCCAGCATTTCGTTGATTCCGTCCACCATCTCCCGATACATCCCGGTGAACTTCTCGGACCGTCCGCGCTCCTCGAGCCGGCCCTCCTTTGAAGCGTCCAGCAGCCGCATGATTTCCTGCGACACCAGCATCGCTTCGTCTTTGGCCTGTTCCTTCGCGCCGTTCCCGCGATCGAGGTTCGCGTGACCGTTGCTCTTGTGATGGCCGTTCGGCTTACACCCTTCTCTGATCCCTGTGGTCGGCATCGTTCCTGCCCTTTCTCGGTTGCTTTCGTTCTCGGTTGCTTACGTTCGTTCCTGATTCGCACTGGCAGATGCTCCAGCGCCGGTCTCGGCGTTTGCTGCCGGAGTTGCTTCCCGCTGCCGGCCGTTCTGCCGGCTGCGCGCCGCCGGCCACGCTCGCCCCCCATGTGTCTTCGCTCGAACCGCTTCCTGCACCAGCCGTTGCGGATCGAGAATCAGCGCGACCGAGCCGTTGCCCAGAATCGTCGCGCCGGATACCACCTGCACATACCGGTAAAGCCGTCCCAAATTCCGAATCACGGTCTGGCAGTTTCCCAGTACCTGGTCGACGACCAGCCCGCACCGTCCTTCTTCACACTCGACCACCATGATCTGTTCGCGCTCCGGTTGTTGCGTCTTCACCCCGAAATATTGCCGCAGGCGGATGTACGGAACGATCTCTCCCCGCACGTTCGCCACATGCTTGCCGTTCGCCTGCTCGACCTCTTCCCGCGTCAGCTCGATGCACTCCAGCGTCGAGGCCAGGGGCAGCACAAAGCATTCGTCACCGACCTTCACCAGCAGACCGTCGATGATGGCCAGGGTGAGAGGCAGCCGCAGCGTCACGGTGGTGCCCGCCCCCCGCTTGCTGGTGACATCGATCGATCCACGCAGGCTCTCCACCCGCTGGCGCACCACGTCCATGCCCACGCCGCGCCCGGAAACGTCGGTGACCTCTTTCGCAGTCGAAAAGCCGGCTTCAAAGATGAACGCAAAGATCTCCGCCTCGCTCAGCGGAGCGTCGGCCGTCGTCAGGCCGCGCTCGATGGCGCGAGCGCGCACCGCGTCCCCGTCGATGCCGGCCCCGTCGTCGGAGACCTCGATCAGCACGCTGGCTCCTGAGTGCCGGGCTGCAAGGTGGATTGTCGCTGTCGGCCGTTTCCCCTGGGCCGCGCGATCCTCCGGCTGCTCGATGCCGTGGTCCATGCTGTTCCGGATCAGGTGCATCAGAGGATCCCCCAGCTGATCGATCACCGTCTTGTCCAGCTCCGTCTCCGCGCCCTCAATGGTTAACTCCACGTTCTTGCCCAGATCGCGCGCCAGATCGTGAACCAGACGCCGGAATCGCTCGAAGGTGGCGCGGATCGGCAGCATCCGCAGGGTCATGGAGTTCTCGCGCAGCGCCGAAGTCAGCCGTTCGATCTCTTCCGAGACGGCCATCACCTCGCCTTCCTGCGATTGCGCCGCAAACTCACTCAGTCGCGCCTGCACCGTCACCAGCTCGCCCACCAGGTCCACCAGTTGATCGAGCCGCGCCGCAGGCACGCGCAGGCTGGTTGCGCTCTCAGGCACATCGGTCGCGCGCCTCCCCGGGTTCCGGCGCTTCTCTTCGAGCCCCCGGGCGATAATCTCGCCGGCGCACACCGTCTTCTTCGCAGGAGTCTGTTCCTGTCCCGCGCTGCTCTCTGCGGCCGGCGCACCGGCTTCGGCTTCGGCTGGGAGCGCTCGGATACTGCCGGGTTCAATCACCAGCTCGCAGCAGTCTTCGACAAAGATGAAAACGTCGCGCAAGGCGTCTTCGTCCACCGAAGTCGCCAACTCAATGTCCCAGCTCACGTAGCAGCGCTCCGGGTCCATCTCCGCCAGGGTTGGCAGCGATGCCATCGACGCCACGGCAGACATCGGCCCCATCTGTCCCAGCTCACGGATCAGCAGCAGCGGGTCCGCCCCGTTGCGCATCAGATCGGGTCCTGGAGCAAAGGCGATGTGCCACACACGCTCGGTGTCTTCTTCGCGCCCGGTCTGCCCTTGATTCTCCGGTTTTACCTCGGCCTTCGGGGGCACACCGGGCCCCTCAGCGCTCGCGCCGTTTCCGGTGAGAGCGCGCACCTGGTCCAGAATCGCAGAACACGCCGCCGGATCGACTGCCGGATCGCCCTCCGCTTCCTCCACCATGGCGCGAATCTGATCGAGTGCGGAGAGGGTGAGGTCAACCAGCTCCGCTGTCACCGCCAGATGTCCTTTGCGAACCTCGTCAAAAGCGTTTTCCAGCTTGTGTGCGAAGGCGGCCAGATCGTCGAAGCCGAACATTGCGCCCGAGCCCTTGAGGGTGTGCAGTGCGCGAAACACGCGCCCGATCAGCTCGGGGTCTTCGCAGCGCTCGTTCAGCTCCAGCAGAACCGCCTCGAGTTCGACCAGCAGTTCCCGGGCTTCTTCCCGGAATCCGAGACGAAACTGATCGACATTCAGGTCAGCCGCCACTATCGCACCTCGTTCGCCGGCTCATGCGCAAAAGGGAAGCGCTCGAAACCCGCTTCGCGCAGGCCACGCGACAGGCTTTCAGGGACCGGACCCTCCAGGGTCAGATCCATGCCCGAGGCCTTCGCTTCCCGTTCGAGGGCCCACAGCAGCTGTACTGCTGTCACATCCATGCTGGTTGCGGCCTCGAGCGAAATGCGCATGGCTCCGCTCGATGCCAGCGCCTCCAGTAAGACTTTCTTCAGATCCAGGGCCTCGGCAATGCCGATCTCGCCCTCGAACCGCATCACGCCCGCCGCTTTGTCTCGATCCAGTCGAACTGCCACGGTTGCTCTTCTCTCCGGCCTTTAACGGACCAGCTTCTGCACCACGCCAGTCAGCTGCTCGGCCTGAAACGGCTTGACGATCCAGCCCGTTGCTCCTGCCTTGCGCCCTGCGTCCTTCTTTTCCGGCTGCGATTCTGTGGTCAGCATCAGGATCGGCGTAAAGGAATACCCAGGCAGCTTGCGCATCCCCTCGATCATTGCGATCCCGTCCATCTCCGGCATGTTCAAATCCGTAATCACCAGGTCGAACTTCTGCAGCCGCGCCTTTTCAAGGCCCTGTCTGCCATGGATAGCCTCGGTCACGCCGTAGCCCGCATTACGCAGCGTGAAGCTCACCATCTGCCGCACGCTCGCCGAATCGTCGACTGCCAGAACTTGCTTCATTGCGACCCTATATCCTCCTCATCGGAGAAATCCCGCCTTTCTCCAGAATCAAAAATCTCCCAGCTGACTTCTTCCCGAAACGGAAGCGACGGTTCAGAAATGGTCCTTCGAACTTCCGCCCCGCTTTCGCGCTTGGCATGGGCCGCCGATCACAACGCCCCTGCATCGCGGAGATCAGAAAAGCTCGACGCTGTTGCCCGCGAAACTCTGCGCCGCCGGCAAAGGACCGCCTTGAAGAGCCGCACGCAGCACCGCGCGCTCCATCTCCGTGGTGTAGCTGGCGGAGAAACGCCGCTCCAGTTCTTCCGCGGCACCGCAGGGCCGGCCTTCTTCGCCGAGTTGTTGCCGAGCTGCGTCGATGACCCCGAGCGCCGTCACGAGCCCGCAAAAGCCTGCTTCCAGCCGATCTCCGGCGCCGCCGATCTCCGCAATCCTCGCCTGCAGCGCCCTTACCGTCGTCTCGATCTCGTGCCCCCTTGAGTCCGCGCACCGCGCGGCCTCCCCCAAAATCCCGACGGCGGTCTCGGTCCCGCTCCGCGCCTCGCGCAAAATCCGATAGCCACCTTCTGAAAACGTATCCAGGGTCGCCCGGCTTCGCTCCACCAGCATCCGGATCTCCTGCGCGGCCGCCTCCGATTGCGCCGTGATCTCTCCCCACGTCGCCGAAATGCGCTTGATCGTCCGCGAAATCTCGAGGATGCCGTCCGCCTGCGTTCCCAGATGGCTGGCTTCAACGATGGAGTTGAACATCAGCAACTGCAGCCGGTCCCGCACCGACTTTGACCGCTCCAGATGTTCGCTCACCAGCTGCATCAGCCCTGATATTCCTGCAAAGCTGGCCTGCACCTGCGCGTCGCCCGCTTCGCAGTCTTCCTCCAGCTTCTCGACGCGCGCCAGTTGCGAGCAGAGCGCCGTCTCCTCGTTCACCATCACCGGCCCGATCTTCAGAAGTTCCGACGAGGCGATACGCGCGATTCCCTCCAGACACCCCCTGATCTGCGCCAGCCATCCGTCGACGGTCCCCTGAACGTTTCTGATCTGGTACGCCTGAATCGCCAGTCCGGCCCGCATGGCGCCCGCTTCCTCCGCGTCTCCGCGCTCGAGAGCCGCCGCAATCATCTCGAGCGCGTCATGCACGTGCTCCATCTGCTGACGCGTGATGTCGTGGGCCTGAACAGCCGCAACCACGCCCCCAATCTCCCTCGCCACTTCTTCGACGCTGGCTCTGAACCGTGCCGGCGTTTGCGACATCTCCCCCAGGGTTCCGTCGACCGCGGTCATTGCCTCGTCGAGGCTCGCTTCGATGCGAGCGAACTCCTGCCGCATCTCGGGCAACTCTACGCCCAGCGATCGCCTGGTCTCGCCGATGGCCTTCTTCCGCTCCTCCGTATGGCTGGTCAGTTCGTGGGTGCTCCGCGCCACTGACTGCGAGAAGTCGTCCAGCTCGTGCGCCAGATACTGAAATCCCGCGCCTACTTCGCCCAGCCGCGCCACCTCGATGTTGGTCAGCACGCGCAGCATCTCCGTCTCCCGGACGATCGCTTTCTGTCCGCGCGTCAGATCCGAAAGCCTTTTCAGCAGCCCCTCTTCCGCGATCACCGTGTCGAGAATCCCGGCGCTGGCTCTGAGACGGTCGCGGATAAATACCTTTGCCGCTGCACCCAGCCGCTGCACCTGCGGCAGCACCGACTCCATGCGCTCACCTTCAGCGCATCCGACAATCACGCCTGCAGTCTCCAGAATCGTGGCGGTCGCGCTCGCCAGGCCTTCAAAGTCACGGCCCAGGGTTTCCATTTCCGTTTCCGCGCCGCGCATCAGCGTCCGCAGCTCGTCTTCAAGCCCCCGTAAGGCCGACGGCACCGTGGCCTCAGCTGCCGCCGTCGCCGTCATCTCCCATCCCTCCCGTCCTCGCGCATCATTACGAACACGCAGCGCACACTCCTCTTGCCGCAGGCGAGGGTTCTCCCCTCCGCAGTCTTTGCCCGAATACCTCTTTCATCGGCTGAAAGCTGTGGACGATGATGGGGCATCGATCCGCGCTGTCGCGCCGTTCAATGCCTCGCTGCCATTCGCCTGCTGACCTGCTTTTGCCCCGGACGCTCCGGATTAAGGCACCACAACCTTCTCTTCATGTGGAATCTGCTCGAGCGTCTCCCGGCTGATCCGCAGATGGTCGAAGACCAGTTGCGGCGGTAGATGCGTGAGCCAGTTCGACAGAGAAACGTCCTGGTAATGGTCCGCCTTGAACAGCTCCAGAAACACCAGGTCGGTGTCGCCGGTGTTTTCGATGTAGTGCGGGAAATTTTGCTGCACGTAACCCACATCGCCCTGCTGAAAGTCCATAGTCCGCGCCCTGCTGGCCGCCGCAAACACCGTCATCCGCCCCTTGCCCTTCACGTAGTATTGCCACTCATCCGCGTTCGGGTGCCAGTGCATCTCCCGCAGGCCGCCGGGATGCAGAATCACGTGGGCCGCGGCAATCTGCGGCGATGCCTTGAAATTCGTGCCGTCGACGATCCGCACCTCACCGCCCTGGGTCTTCTTCGTCGGTGGCATCTCCAGCAGACGAAAATCAAACGGCAGCCGCGACGAGCCCAGATTCCCCTGCGCCGCTTTCTGATCCGCCCCCAGCGGCCCCGGCATCGTGCCTGGGAAAATGTACCGGCCCTCAGGCGGCAGCGCCGGAAACGCTGAGGCCGGCACTCCGAAATTCTTCGCCAGAATCTCCGGCGGCGTGTGCGCTATCCAGTCGGTCAGCAGGATCGTCTCGTATTCATCGAACGAGCCATCGTCGAAGACCAGCAAAAACTGGCATCCATCCGGCCCCAGTCCCTGGACCGAGTGCGGATAGCCGCTGGGAAAATTCCAGATGTCCCCCTCTTTCACGTCATCCACAAACGCCTTCCCATCCGGATCGATGCAGGTGATGCGCGCGCTTCCGTTCAGCATCAGTGCCCACTCCGACGCGTTGTGCCAGTGCAGCTCGCGGATTCCCCCCGCCACCAGCCGCATCTCCACCCCCGCAATTTCTTTCGAGATGTGCAGGTCCGCCACCGTCACCTGGCGCGTCCAGCCGCCCGGCTGGATGCGCTTGTGCGCTAAAGAAAACGGATATTTGAAGCTCGGGAGATTGCCGTGATCGGTAAACGGCGGTGTCACTGAATCCGGATTCTGGTCGAAGATCGCGGCATTTTCTTTGCCCAGCGGTAAGCTGGCGGCGTTGCTGTGCTCGCCCTCTTTCACTTCCTGCTGGGTTTGGGCTCGTCCCGGCAGCGCTCCAGCGGCGAGCGCGGCCGACCCAATCTCAAGAAAACGGCGGCGGGACGGATTCAGACTGTCGGTCATAGAACGGGTCTCCTTCTGCGGATGCCTGGATCGTGTCGATCCTGGCGCCTGACAGCGCGTGCCGCGCCGTCATTCACCTCTCGTACCTTATAACGGAGGAAGAGCAGTCCGCGCTCGGAGCAGAGTCTCCATACGGGAATGTAACAAAGACGATTACATATGTTCAGGCTGCAGCCGGCAACAAAACATCCCGCGCGTCATGGCCGTCGGGCGTGGGTGCCCTTCGGCCTGTTGCTCATCGCCGTCAGCAGCTACCTGAATAAGCAGCAGCCAACTGTGGCGAAGAAAGCTAAAAACGAGATCTAGTCAGCTGCCTTCACCAGATGCGAACTTGCGAAGAGGGCAATTCCGATCAACAACGGAATCAAGCCGCTGAGATACACACCCTCGTTCCTGCCCAGCAGCACGCGCAGAAAAATCAGCACTCCCAGTCCAGCAGCCGCCGTCACCAATCCGCCCACCTGCAGGCCTTGCTTCGTTTTTAATATCTCAATCCGGGCTTCCTCCCGCATCAATTCGAGCGCGGTTGCCGTTCCCGGACCCTGCGACTCCGCCAGCTTTTTCAGCATGTCGTTCTTGTAGTAGGCCTCCCGCTCCTTGCGGCGCGCGTCGGACCAGGTCGCCACCGCGATCATTGAAAACAACGCGATCGCTCCAACTGCCAGAAATCCAAACAGCGCGGTTGCCATTCGAACATTTTCGAATTCCATCAGGATCCTCTCTCTGCGGCCGGGCCGCCTTCCGTCTGCTTCACCCCGTACGACCAGCCGCCGCAACCCGCGGTTGCAAATCTTTTCCTGATCCCTGTCGACAGAAAAAATGAAACCGCGCACCATGATGCCTGGTCTTACCCGCCAGGAAAGCATTGTGTGACTGCGGAGCAACCACCTTCGGAATCGCGCTCGGAAGACGCTGCACTCATCGCGCGCGTCCTTGCCGGCGACACCGCTGCCTTCGAGGGGATCGTTCGCCGCTGGCAAACGCCCCTCGTCAATCTCGCCTGGCGTTTCTGCCGCGATCGCAGCCGCGCTGAGGAAATGGCACAGGAGGCCTTCATCCGCGCCTGGCGCAATCTTGCCCAGTTCCGCGGCGAGTCTGCCTTCTCCACCTGGCTCTTCGCCCTCGCAGCCAATCTCTATCGCACCGAGATTAGCCGCGTTCCCGCCACTCCGCTTTCGCTCGACGAAATCGCCGAGCCCCCCGACCCACGCATCTCCCCGACGGCCTTCGACGATGCCTCCCGCGACGAGGCACTTCGCCGTGGAGTCCTCGCTCTACCCCCGAAATACCGCGACGCCGTCCTTCTCTTCTATTTCCACGAACACGATGTCCCCACCGCCGCTCGCACCCTGGGCATCCCCGAAGGTACCCTGAAAGCAAGGCTCTTTCGCGGACGCGAGTTGCTCCGCACCAAGTTCTCGCGCGCCCATCGCGCTACGACACCAGCCACCGCCCCTCAGAATCCGAAGGAGGCCCAAACACCATGAATCCGCGCCAGCCCAACCCTCCACTCACGCATGCCGACGTTGACCGCGCCTTGTTTGCCGATCACGACAGCATTCTCCCCTCCTCCGGCTTTGCCGCCTCGGTGATGAGCGCTGTCCAGGCGGAGGCCGCCGCGCCCGCACCCCTGGCTTTTCCGTGGAAGCGCGCCCTGCCGGGCCTCGCCGTAGGCGCGGTCGTCGTCGTCACCGTCATCGTTTCTGTCTTCCTCGGATTTTTGCGCCGCTTGCATGCCCCCGTCGCTGGATCCCCTGTGGATGTGCGGGAGCTGCTCACACCCCTGGCGCACCTTGCCAACGGCGGCGCCTTCTGGGTCACTGTCTCCCTGGCGATCTCCGGGGCCTGCCTCCTCTTCTGCCGCCGCCTCCTCTCGCCGCGTTAGCGCGCACCACTACCGGCTGCCGCACCTTCCATCAACTCTGTTCCGCGAAGGTCGAACGCTGGCTATAATCTCCACCACCATGTCCACCACGAACGCGGCCCCCGTCTCTTTTGTTCTCGTCGACGGCTCCAACCGCCGCACCGTCACCATTACCCATTCGCCCTTCACCATCGGCCGCCTGCCGGAAAATGACGTGGTCCTCGCCCATCCGTTCGTCTCACGCCGCCACGCGGACCTCGTTCTCGAGGGCGGCTCCTGCTTCATCGTCGATCAGGGCAGCCGCCACGGCACCTTCATCAACGGGCAGCCTGCGCCCGCCCGTCGCGCCATCGCCGAAAGCGACGTGGTCCACTTTGGAGCACTGGATGGCCCCAGCCTGCGAATCAGCGGCGAAGACGCCGCGGCCGCCGAACTGAACGATACATCGACCATCCGCGACATCATCGACCAGATTCCTGGAGTCGGCGCCTCCGGCAACGCGCTCGACAAGCTGCGCTGGTTCTTCGAATCGGCGCGCAAACTCAATACCTCCGATGCCGTCGACCAGATCCTCGCCGCGCTCCTCGATACCACCCTGCAGCTCACCCAGGTCGAACGCGGCTATGTCTTCCTCCGCAACGAAGCCGGCGAGATGGTGCTCGCCCTCGGCCGCAATGACAAAGGCGAAGGCCTCACCGACCAGGCCACCCTTTCTCACGGCGCCATGCGCCAGGCCGTCAGCACCTCTAACGAGTTCATCGTTACCGATACCCTCAGCGCCGATCCCGAAACCCGATCCGCCAGCATGGTCGCGCACAGCATCCGTTCCGTCATCTGCATTCCCCTTCGGAAACGCCGCCCAGGCGCCGCTTCCCGCGATACCGACCTGCTCGGGCTGCTCTATCTCGACAGCCGCCTGCGCCCGGGTTCGCTCACCCAGATCGACAACGATCTGCTGCGCACCATCGCCACCGACGCCGCCGCTCTCATCGATAATGCGCAACTTGCTGTGTCCGAGGAACGCGAGCGCGTCTACCGTCAGGAGATGAACATCGCTGCCGACATTCAGCGCGGCCTCATGTCCGTGCGCCCGCCCACGCTCTCCTGGGCCAATGTTGCCGCCCGCTCCGTCTCCTGCCGCGAGTGTGGGGGCGACTTCTTCGACATTGTGGAAGACGGCCAGTCCCTAGCCGTCATCGTCGCCGACATCTCCGGAAAAGGCATCTCCGCGGCCATCCTCGGTGCAACGCTCCAGGGCCTCATCTATTCGTTGCTCGTCGCCCGCCAGCCGCTCGCCACCATTGCCGACATCGTCAATCGCTACATCTGCAGCAAGAATGTCGAGAAATATGCAACCATGGCCATCGTCCGCATTGCCCCCGACGGCCAGCTCGAATACATTAACTGCGGCCATGTGCCCCCATTCCTCTATTCCGGCGGCTGCTCGCGTCTAACCGAATCGAACCTGCCGGTCGGTCTCATCGAAGGCGCAGCTTTCGCTTCCGGCTCCATGCAGCTGGCGCCCGGCTCTCACGTGCTTATTGTCACCGACGGTGTTACAGAAGCCGCGGCTCCCGATGGCGAGTTCTTTGGCGAGGAGCGCCTCACCACTCCGGAGTTTGAAGCCGCTACCCTCGACGACATCTTCATGCAGGTCGAACGCTTCGCCGGCTCGCTCGCCGCCGACGACGACTGTACGGTCCTCGATGTCCGCTACATGGGTTAGAAGCTCGCCCCCGCTCGTCTCTGGTCCACGAATCATGTGAAGGGTCCGCCGATCGAAGCTCGCGTCCCCCGGCTCCTCCATCTGTTTTCATTTTGGGGAGAGCGAAACCGCTCTTACGCCTCTGTCCAACTTCCTTCACGAAGCAAGACACCGAATAAACTGAAGCGTGCGGCAGGAATGGGCTCACGCGCGGCCAAAGCCACGAAATATTAGACTCGAAAGATTGCCCTATGCGGATTCTTCACGTTATCGGAAGCCTTTCTCCCAACGACGGTGGGCCGCCTGAGGCCGTACGCCAATTAGCTCGCGCCTATCTTCAGATCGGCGTTCAAGTCGAACTGCTTTGCCAGGATGCTCCAACGGCCACTTTTCTTGCCGATATTCCCGTCCCTGTCCACGCTCTTGGCCAACGATGGCTCGGCCGATTCGGCCTCTCCCCTCGTCTCTGGAGATGGCTGCACAAAAACGCATCCCGCTTCGACGGCATTGTGATGAATGGGATCTGGATTTTCCCCGATGTCGCTGTCCGTTCCGCGGCCCGTCGTGCCGGCATCCCCTATGCGGTCTTTATCCACGGCGCTCTCGATCCCTGGTTCCAGACCCACTATCCCCTGAAACACATCAAGAAGCGCTTCTATTGGTTATTCCAGTATCCTGTCCTGCGCGATGCCCTCGCCGTCTTGTTTACCACGCCCGCCGAGCGCGATCTGGCCACCGTGAGCTTTCGCCCCAACCGTTGGGACAGTCTTCCCGTCCCTTATGGACTCAGCGACCCGGAAGGTGACCCAACCGCTCAGGTTGATGCCTTCTATCAACGGATTCCGCAACTGCGCACCCGTCCGTATTTCCTCTTCATGTCCCGTCTCCACCCTAAAAAAGGCTGCGATTTGCTGCTTGCGGCTTTTGCGGCCATCGCGCATGAGTTTCCTGACATCGATCTCGTCCTGGCCGGTCCGGATCAGGAGGGCGCGCAAGCTGGTTTCCAGAAGTTTTGCGCAGACCATGGAATCGCCGACCGGGTTCACTGGCCGGGGATGATCCGGGGGGATCTGAAATGGGGAGCGCTCCGAGCGTCGGATGCCTTTGTTCTCCCTTCGCACTCGGAGAATTTTGGCATCGTGATCGTCGAGTCGCTGGCCGCCGGCCGTCCCGTCCTCATCACGAATAAGGTCAACATCTGGCCTGATATTCAAACCGACGGCGCAGGCCTCATTGAAGACGACACCCTCGAAGGAACGGAACGGCTGCTGCGGAGCTGGCTCACAATGCCGCGCGAGGAACGCGACTCAATGGCCGCTCGCACGCGGCCATGCTTCTCCAGCCGTTATTCGATGAAGCGTGCTGCTGCCGTCATTCAACAGCTTTTTGCCGATCGGGCGATTCCCCGCGCGCCAGAACCAACCTCCCTTGACGAGTGATCTGCCTGGCTCAGCCTATCGCCGCAGCCGGTCCAGCAGCCGGTCGAACTCCTCCAACTGCCCGTATTCGATGATCACACGCCCCCGGCCCCTTCGATCTTCGATTCTCACTTTGAGCCCGAGCGCTCTCTGCAGCGATTCCTGTACCTCGCGGACGTTGGGATCAACCAGCTTCTCCTTTTGTTCGCCCCCCGCCACGACCTCGGGATTCAACACCTTCTGCACATAGCTTTCGGTTTGCCGCACCGACATCGCCAGCGCCATCACCTTTTTTGCCGCGTTCAGAATGGTCTGCGGATCTTCCAGCGGCAGCAGGGCTCGTGCATGCCCGAAGGTCAGAACTCCTTCTTCGACTTGCGCCTGCACCTCGGCCGGCAGCTTTAACAGCCGAAGAAAATTCCCCACCGACGCGCGATCCTTTCCGGTCCGCTTCGCCATCTGCTCCTGGGTCAGCTGAAAGTCCCGCGCCAGCCGCTCGTAGGCGCGCGCCTGCTCCATTGGATTCAGGTCGGAGCGCTGCAGATTTTCGACGATGGTCATCTCCATCGCCTGTTCGTCCGAAACTTGTCGCACAATGGCCGGAATCGTTTCCTTGCCCGCGCGCTGGGATGCGAGCCAGCGGCGTTCGCCGGCAATCAGCTGGAAGTTTCCGTGCGGCAGCCGCCGCACCACAATCGGCTGCACCACTCCCGTTGCCGTAATCGAGTCCGCAAGTTCCGCGAGCTGAACCTCGTCGAAACGCGACCGCGTCTGAAAGGGACTTCGCTCAATCTCTCCGACAGGAATCTCCCGCGGCTTGCCCTCTCCGCTTTCCGTTACGCCTGACTCCCCTGCGGCGTGTACGCGCGGCAGCAACGATTCCAACCCTTTTCCCAGTGCCCTGCGTTTGGGGGCTTCCGTAGCCGTTTGCATTCGTCTACCTCAATCAATTCAGATCTAAAATTCAAGCTCTGACCCTGTTCCACGTGGAACAACGACGGAGTTCAGGAATCAGGGTTCAGGAATATCGCCGGCGCGCCTCGAAGTCAGCGTTCGGCATCCTGAACGGGTCTCCCCGCAAAACTCCAAACTCTGCCCTTCAGGCATAGGGCCAGAAACGTACCTTCGTCTCTCCCTGATAGGTCGCGGCCGTCTTCCGCTCTTTCGCGGCCGGGCTTTCAATTCCATTGCGCATGAGTATCTCCTCCGCGAGCTCCCGATAACTCTCTGCCCCGCGCGATCGCGGATCGTATAACATCACCGGCTTTCCGTAGCTGGGCGCCTCGGCCAGCCGCACATTCCTCGGGATCACTGTCTTCAGCAGCTTGTCCTTGAAAAATTCCCGCAGATTGTCGGTTACCTGCTGTGCCAGGTTCGTACGGTCGTCGTACATCGTCAACAGCACGCCTTCAATCTCCAGACCTGGATTGAATGCCTCCTGCACCCGGCCGAGTGTGTGCATCAGCTCGCTGATTCCCTCCAGTGCAAAATATTCCGCCTGCATGGGTACCAGCAGGCGATCCGCCGCGACCAGGGCATTCAGGGTCAGCAGGTCGAGCGCCGGTGGGCAATCGAGGATGATGAAGTCATAGCCGTCCCGGACCTTGTCGAGCGCTTCCTTCAGTTTGTAGGCCCGGCCCTCCATCTGGATGAGCTCGACATTCGCCCCCGTGAGGTTCTTGTTCGATGGAACAATCCTCAGAGTGTCGATTTCAGTCTTCAAGGCGACCTCCGGGATCGTCGCCTCGCCCATCAGGACGTTGTACGATGACCGCCGGTCCGCATCCCGCGGGATTCCATAGCCGCCGCTGGAGTTTGCTTGGGGATCGCAATCGACCAGCAGGACCTGCAGTCCTTCTAAAGCCAGTGCTGCCGAAAGATTGATGGCGGTGGTTGTCTTGCCCACACCGCCCTTTTGGTTGACTACCGCCAGCACTTTCCCCATGACTAGAAAAGCCTACCCGCCCCGGGCACGGACCGCAATCCACCCTCGCCTGTGCACAACAGGGCCCGATCTGTGGAAGGAGGCTCGCTCACCTTTTTAATGTAGGACTTAAATCGACCATTTTCTTCCAGATAGCGCCTACGCCCGATTACTACAGGCAGGTTGCACGAAATGGACCCCGCGTGGAAAACTCTTCATTTTCCTGAGAAGTTGCTGCCCAGAGGGCCTGATGTTCCACGTGGAACATCGATCGTAGGAAACGAAGCTCCCCCGTGTTCCACGTGGAACATCGCTCAAGATGTTCAAATTTTGGACGATAGAGACCGTAGCGAGGCCCCACCGCCTGCGAGGGAGTTTCATGGCTGCTGCCAATGTCAGGGTGCACGTTACCAACGTCGAAACGGCTGTCCCAAGCGATGTTTTCATCTATTCCCGCACCGACCTCAAGGGCCATATTACGGAGGCCAACGATGCCTTTGCCTCCATCAGCGGCTATCGTGTCGAGGAAATGCTGGGGAAGCCTCATAACCTGGTCCGCCATCCCGATATGCCCAGGGAAGCCTTTGCCGATATGTGGCGGTCTCTCAAGGCCGGTCGTCCGTGGCAGGCGGTGGTCAAAAATCGCCGCAGTGACGGTGGCTTTTATTGGGTTGTCGCCAATGCCTCCCCTGTCCGGGAAGAGGGTCGCATCGTCGGCTATCAATCCATCCGGTTTAAACCCAGCCGGGAACAGATTCAGGAAGCCACGCAGGTCTACCGTCAGGTTCGGGCCGGAACCCATGGCCTTTCGATCGTCGACGGCCGCGTGGTCGCTCGCCGCGCCGTTTTGCTCGAGTCGTTTCTGGGGTCCGCCTCTTTGCTGCGCGGCAGCATGATCATCGCTATCGTCGCTGCGGTTCTGGGCTGGTTTGCCCTGGCCAAAGGACCCTCTGACTCCATTCTGCGGCCCTTTGCCCAGGCTGCCTTTGCACTCAGCACACTTGCGGCTTTGACGGGCCTCCTCTATTCCAACCCCAAACTCCATCGGGATCTCACCGCGGTCGATCGCTATCTTGAAGAAATTCTGAGTACCGGAAACCTCAAAACCCGCTTCAAGCTCGAACGCGAGGATCGACTCGGATCCATCGGTCATAAGATCACCCTGCTCACCAGCTGGGTAGAAGCCACCGTCCTTTCCATCAGCGACGCCGTCGGGCACGTCCAGACCGGAACGGACGAAGTTCTGCGAGGGGTCCTCGAGATCGATAAAGCTGCGAATTCCCAAAGCGCTGCCAGCTCATCGGTCGCTGCGGCTGCCGCCGAACTCGGGCTCACCATTCGCGAAGTGGCCGAGCATCTGCGCAACACCGAGACCACAGTCGGTGAGACCGGCCAAAAGGCCATCGATGGCGCAGGTGTCTCCGAACGCGCCGCGCAGCAGATCCATGAACTCGCCTCAGCCATCAAAGGCGCCTCTGCCGAAGTGGAGGCCCTCGGTACAAGCTCTGCCGAGGTCGGCCAAATCGCCAGTGTCATTCGCGAAATCGCTGACCAGACCAACCTCCTCGCACTGAATGCCTCCATCGAGGCTGCTCGTGCCGGCGAGGCAGGCCGCGGCTTTGCCGTTGTTGCCACCGAAGTCAGAAACCTTGCCGATCGCACCATGAAGGCCACTGCCAACATCGAGTCCCTGATCGTCAAGATCAAAGGCGACAGCGACCGTGCGATTAATGGAATGCGCCATGGAGCGGCTCAGGTCACGGAAAGCGTCACCATGGTGCAGGAAGCCAAAGACGCCCTGAACGGTATCAATCAGCTGATGGGCAATGCTGTCCGCCGAGTCACCGATATTTCGAACTCCTCATCGCAACAGACCGAAGCCATGAACGAGATCAGCCGCAATATCTCGCAGGTAGCCGCGATGACCGAGCAGAACGAAGCCACCGTGCGCCGCACCACCGGTCTCATGAAAGACCTCACGCCTATGGTCGACCGGGTGCAAAAGGCCGTCATGCAGTATCAGGTATGATCCGGCCCAAAGCCCCGTATGTAGTATTCTTCACGTCTGCCCACTCATCCTCTGGCCGGGCTTCCCAACCTGTCCTTCAGAAACTCCAGAAACGCCCGCACCTTCGGCGACGAGCCCAGCCGCGATGGATAGAGAGCATGCACCACCACCGGCTCGGGTTCCCAATCCGGTAACAGCTGCGCCAGGCGCCCCGCCTCCACATCCCCGCGCACCATTCCGCGGGATAACAGCGCCACACCTGCACTGGCCAGCGCCAGCTGCCGATTCATCTCCGGATCCGGTGCAGTGATACGAACCTCCATCTGCACTTCGGCGAGTTCATTCCCACGCCGTAGTCGCCAGGTCGTCGTGGCGCCCGGCTCACTCCCCACCGTATCGCACGAAGTGGCAATCGCTACGTATCGACGAAGCTCCGCGGTCGTTTCCGGTCGTTCCCGTCCCTCCAGATAGCGTGGACTGGCCACGACCCACGGCAGAATCCGCATCAGCGGCTTAACCAGCAATCCCGACTCGCCCAACGCCCCCGCGCGAATCATCAGGTCCACCTTGCCCTCGTGGACCGCTGCATCATTTTCCACGATCAGCAGCTGCACCTGCAGCTCGGGATACTTCGCAAGGAACGCCGCCAGGGTTGGGCCCGCGATCGCCCGCGCAAACGGAATCGGCACTCCTACCCGCAACCGCCCTCGCGGCTGCCCCAGCAGCGCGCCCACCGCCAGGTCCGCGCCTTCCGCCTCTTCCATCACGCGCCGGCAATGGCTCAGGTACAGTTCGCCCACCTCCGTCAGCGAGACGCGCCGCGTCGTTCTCTCCACCAGTTGAACCGCCAACCGCTGCTCCAGCCGCCGCACAGCCCGGCTCACCGTCGACTTCGGAACCCCAAGCCGCTGCGCTGCTTTCGTGAAGCTCCGCCTTTGCGAAACCTCGACAAAAAATCGCAGCTCGTTCAGGTCGGGGATGATTGTTCCCATACGACAACAGTGTATCTACATAGGGGTGATTGTTTCCAGAAGCGAATAACTTCCCCGCCGAATCTCCTCATTGAATGGAGGAACACCATGATTCTCGTTACTGGAGCCACCGGCAATGTCGGCAGCCAGATCGTTACGCAGCTCCTGGCTCAGGACCAAAAGGTTCGCCTCTTCACCCGTGACGCCGGCAAAGTCGGCAAGCTGGCTAATCAGGTCGAGCTCACACTCGGCGACTTCTCCCAACCCAATACCTTCGCCAAAGCTGTCACCGGCGTTGACGCCGTTTTCATGATGAACGGAGCCCTCGATGGCGCTCTCTTCCGCCAGCTCATGGCCATCGCCAAAGACCAGGGAAGCCCCCGCGTCGTGTTCCTCTCCAGCCTTTTCGCCAACGATCCCAACCTGCTCATCGGCCAGTTGCACAAAGAGAAAGAGGACGCCTTGCGCGCTTCAGGACTGGCTTACGCCGTTGTGCGTGCCGGCTCCTTTATGACCAACGCATACCAGTGGATGGGTTCCATCAAGGGTGAAGGCGTCGTCTATAACGCGATGGGCGAGGGGTTGACCGCTCCCATCGATCCTGAGGACATTGCCGCCGTCGCTGTTCACCTGCTCACCGTCCCGGCACTCGGCCAGACCGTCTTCGAAGTCACCGGAAACATCCTGCTGAGCGAGGCCGGCAAGGCTGCCATCCTCGCGAAGTACATAGGCAAGCCGATCCGCATCATCGATGTCCCGCCCGAGCAAGCTGCAGAGGGGCTCAAGGCCAACGGAATTCCACCGCACGTGGCCCGAGCGGTCGCGCAGTCCTTCGAGGCCATTCGTGCGGGCCGCGCCGCGCATGTCACCGACACCGTCGAGCGCGTCACCGGCCGGCCCCCGCACACCTTTGAACACTGGGCCCAACAGCACGCGGCTCGGTTTGCCTGAAGACGCGCTACCCCAGGTCGGAGGCTGGACAGCCATTATGTAACAGTTCCTGTGGCAAATAGTCAGACGCCCGCATCAATAGGTGCTGCTCACGGTTACCTATAGGTACGGCCGTCTACCTGCACCTGGCGACGATCAGGGTGATGTCGTCTTCCTGGCTGCCGCCGCAGTACTCCTCGACCTCCGCGAGTACCGCGTCCACCGTGCTTTTGGCGTCCAGCTTCTTTCTGCGCCTCAGGGCTCGAGCCAATCGCTTCGCTCCGAACTCCTCACCCTCCGCATCGCAGGCTTCCGTTACGCCGTCGGTGTAGAGGGCCAGCGTATCTCCCGGCGCCAGCCGGCATGCGCCCATGTGCCCATCCCAGGTTCGAAACAGCCCCAGTACGGTGCCTGTAGAAGCCAGCTCTTCAACAGATCCATCGGCGCGCAGCAGCAATCCGGGCAAATGCCCGCAGTTCGCGTAGCGCATGCTGCGCGCATCGTCTTCGTACTCCGCGAAGAAGACTGTGGAATACGCGCTCTCCGCAGTGTTGTCGAAAAACGTCTCGTTCACCGCCTTCAGGTACTTTTCCGGACAATCGCCGGCCATGGCCAGCTGGCTTCGCAAATTCGCCTGTAAATTCGCCATCAGCAGCGCCGCCGCAATGCCTTTGCCCGAAATATCGCCGAGCACCAGCCCTACCCGATTCGGCCCAAACGACAAAAAGTCGTAGTAGTCGCCGCCCACATGGCGGGCCTGAATGCATACCCCCGCATAGTCGAGCGTCCTGAGCGCGGGCGCCCTTTGCGGAAAAAGCCTTGCCTGCACTTGCTTGGCGATTTCCAGCTCCTGCGCCACTCGGCGCTCCCGCTCCACCAGATCGCTCGCCGCCCGCGCCTGTGCTTCAATCTCTCGGCTGATCTCGTCCGAGCCCAGCAACTCAAAAACGTTGCCGTCAATGTCAGCGAAGGTAGCAAACGTCCCACCCCACAGCTGCGGTTGCGGAGGCTGCAGAAACCGAACGCCCCGGCCTCGCCATAATTCGAATGTCGCGTTGATGTCGTGTGCGATGAAGCTCACGTTCGTGCTCTTCCCGATCAGCTTGAAATTCTCCGTGCCGCGCCGTGGCGCGATCAGGGCCAAAATTGTGCTGCCATCGGGCGGAGCAACGGCGACCCAGCGTCCAAACTCAAAACGGCCGTCGGCCAGCACCCGGAATCCCAGCTGATCCACGTAGAACGACAAGCTCCGGTCGTGATCCCGCACGTACACATTCGATTTGAAGATCCGGAGATAGGGATTCTCCCTCTCCGGGGCCGACGAGGCCTCACCCGGCGTTACACGCGACTGGCCGCGGGTCTTCGTTTCGTTGGCCAAGTCTCCCTCCCGGAATCCAATCATCCTACAGGCAGCTCATTGCTGTCTTTCCGGGAACCAATCCCGCCCCTTCCGCGTACATCCCTGTGGCGCGGCTCCCCTCCCCGCCGCGCCGCTGATGCACAGGAGAAAACCCACCATGCATAAACTCATCAGCGCGAGCTTCCTCACGGTCGCGATGCTCCTGCCCCTGCCCGCCGCCTTTGCCCAGACCGGCTCCCGGCCCAACGCCCTGGTCATCGTGTTTAAGGACGGCCACCGCCAGAGCATAAGCCTCGACAGCGTCGAGCGCCTCGAATTTCCCGCTGCCGTTCCGGCCGGAATGATCAGCACTCCTGGGCCCTCGCGGGCGCGCTTCCTGGGTAAATGGGAGGTCGGCGAGGGGAACGGAGACAATTTCTACATCACCCTGCACGAGGACGGCTCAGCAACCCGGAGCATGAACGCTCTGGAACATGCGCGCGGCCATTGGGAATACGTGAATGGCGATGCTCAGGTCACGTGGGACGACGGCTGGCAGGACTGCATCCGCAGAGTCGGCTCGCAGTTCAAGAAGTACGCCTACCACGAAGGCAAGACCTTCCACGACGAACCCGATAACGTCACCAACGCCCGCAATCTCTCGCTCAATCCCTCCGGCGTCGATTAGCGCAGGTACTCCGCCCAGCTTTCCAAACTGTTGGCCGCTCGTCAAAACGGAGCACCCGCCACGAGACCTGCGCCCATCTCTCTACCGGAGCCTTCGCTCATGACAAAATTCAATGCTATGAGCCGAAATAATTTGCGGTTCACGCTGACGCTTGCCGGCTCGCTGGCCCTTTGTGCCCTCAGCGCGGGTCCGCTCCGTGCCCAGCTTACGCTCGCCAAGCCTGGCGAAACGCTGCCCTCCTTCGAAGTCGCGACCATCAAGCCGAACACCTCGGAATCCGGCAGCATGCGCATTATGATTACCCCTGCCGGCTTCAGCGTCGAGAACGTGCAGCTCCGCCAAATCATCGAAAATGCTTACGGCGCGAGGACGGACGGCCAGCTCATCGGAGGCCCCGACGCGCTCCTCGACCAGCATTTCGACATTGACGCGAAAGTCGATCCGGACGATGTAGCGCGCATGAAAGCCATGGCCCCAAAAGATCGAGGCCGCACCACCAACCTGATGCTGCAGACGCTTCTCGCCGATCGCTTCCATCTGAAAACTCACGTCGAAACGAAAGAGCTCCCGGTATATGCCCTGGTTGTTGCCAAAGGAGGGCCGAAGCTCACCGTTGCCGCCCCTCCTCCGCCCGAGCCCCCGGACGGAGAGAAACTGCCCCCTCCCGCCCCGGGTGACAAGCCAGGTCCAAACCCTCGAGGCTCCAGGATCTCGATGAGTCCAACCACCGCCGAGGTCCAGGCCCATGGCATGAAGATGGAGAGCCTCGCCTCGCTGCTCAGCGGCCAATCGGAAACTGAATCGCGCGTGGTGCTGGACAAGACCGAGCTGACCGGCGCATACGACTTTACCCTGCACTGGGCGCCCGAACGTTTGTCCGCCGCTGCTGCCGGGTCGTCGGACCCTGGCCCCGACTATCCGCCCCTGTTGACCGCGCTGCAGGAGCAGCTGGGCCTGAAACTCGATCCGCAGAAGGCTCCGGTCGAGAGCGTGGTCATCGACCACGTTGAGCTGCCCACGCCGAACTAGACCGCCGCCGGACCCAACACCTTCGTCCCTGCCTTCAGCACTTCCTGCTCCGATCCCGGAATCTCAATCCCCATCTCCCACCGGATCCCCTGGACCTTCTCGATCGCCGCCTCTGTCTTCCGCGTTGCGAACACGCAGAGCCATCCACCCGCCGCCAATCGCTCCACAGCCGCGTCACAAGCTTCTGCCATCTTGTCCACAGCGCGCAGCGTCACCGCCTCGAACACGCGCCCCTGCTCCATGGTCTCCACCCGCCCCGGCCACACCTCTGCCTTCAGACCCAGCGTTCGCACTGCCTCCTGCAAAAACGCGGCTTTTTTCCCCCGCGAATCCGCCAGCGTCACGCCGATCTTCGGCCGGCAAATGGCAATCGGAATCCCCGGAAATCCGGCGCCCGATCCAAAATCAAGCAGAGTCTTAACAGGTTTGGGAATTTGCGCCGCCGCAAAAATCGACTCAGCGAAATGTCTCCGCAAAATCTCTTCCGGCTTGCGCACCGAAGTCAGATTCATGCGCGCATTCCACTTCAACAACAGCGCGAGATACATCTCAAACTGCTCGACAGCCTTCGCATCCAGCCCCGCACCCTCCAGGCTGAAACGATTCTCGTGCTCTTGTTTCATGGCCAATTCCCGCAGGCTGTCCAGGAGAGCAGCCACGACCTCGCTGGTCGCGCACTATACCCTACACCTATACCCTGGTTTTCTAATCCGCGACCGACTCGCTGATCATCCGCGGCTCCCATGCTGCCGCTGCATCCACAAAAGACTGGAACAGGCATTGGGCCGCCTTGTTTTCTTCCAGCACCCGCTCCGGGTGCCACTGCACACCCACCAGGAAATGATCGCCATGTACCTCGGCGGCTTCGACCACGCCGTCATCCACCGACCACGCCGCGCGCACCAGTCCATCGCCCAGCACGCCCACCGCCTGATGATGACTGCTGTTCACCATCAGCGTCGACCGCGACCCCAGCCCCAGAATTCTCCGCAGCCTCGACCGCACATCCACTTCGACCGCATGCGCTTCCGCCACCGCGCGCCCGGCCGCGTGATCCACCGCGGTCTTCAGATGCTGCAGCAGCGTTCCACCGCGCCACACATTCAGCGACTGGAACCCGTAGCAGATGCCCAGCAAAGGCTTGTACAGATTCGAGGCGTCCTGCAGCAGCAGTTCGTCGACGGCCTCGCGAGCTGCATCGGCCGCCGCGCAATCCGGCTCCGCCTCCTCGCCATATTTTTGCGGATTCACATCGGCCGGGCTGCCCGGCAACAACACGCCTTCGCACGATGCCACCAGCTGCGCCACCTTTGCCGGCGAATCCCGAAGAGAAACCTTAACCGGCTCACCGCCCGCATACTGTACCGCGCGCGCATACTGCGGCCACGATCGCTCGCTGTATTCTTTGTCCGCAAAATTAGGTTCCGGAATCGCAATGCGTGGTGCTTTCATGGTCTCCGCGCCTCCTCGGTTGCTTGCAGGTTCCGAGAAATTGTTACTGACTCCAGATTCCCAATTCCCGCGCTGCGTTCCTGCGTCGCGGACGCCCCGTCCGCCCTTTTCCGCCAGGAGTGCTCATAATACAGCGCGGAGACGCGTTCCTCCAGTAGCGCTGTCAAATCGTCCACCTGCTTCATCGTCATGCCACGGGTTTCAATCTCATCACCCACCACCAGGGTCACGGGCACCCTGTGGATGATCTGCGCGTGGATGGGCAGCAGCTCATGCGTGCCAATCAGCGCCATCGGTACCATCGGCAGCTGCGCGCGAATAGCCATGAACGCCGGTCCATTCATGAACTTCGCCATATCGCCCGTCTCCGTCCGCCCGCCTTCAGGAAAAATAAACAGCGGCATGCCCGCCTTCAGCGTCTTTACCGCGCCAATCAGGCTCGCGATCGACGCGCGCGGGTTCGATACATCCACTGCCACCTGCCCCGACCGATTCAGCCACCATCCTATAAACGGCAGCTTCCACAAATCGCGCCGCGCCACGATCCGAAACTGAAAGGGCAGTGAACTGAAGATCACCGGCGTATCCATATACGACAGGTGATTGCAGACGTACACCGCCGGTTCACCCTTCAGCCGTTCGCGTCCCAAAACGGTCACGCGGGTTCCGCTGATGACGACGCAGGCGCGCGCCCACACCTGCGCAATACGGTGCTGCCAAATTCCACTCCTCTCGAATAGCGAGGCCGCCAGCGCCAGGCTTCCAAAAAACGCCGTTGCCACAACGAACACTGGAAACCGCAGAATATTGCTCACCAGCCGTTCGCTCAGCTGCAGAGGATCGGGCCTCGGCCCTGCGGGCACAGTTCCCTTCATGGCGCACCCATCGCAACTCGATCCAGCAGTGGCCGCACTTCGCCTACCAGATACACCGAACCTGCTACGACGATCAGCCCGTCTTTCGGGATCGCAGCAAAGGCGCGCTCCAGCGCCTCGTGCCCATCCCTGGCCGCAATCGCCGGTACGCCCGTCTTCCCTGCCGCTGCAACCAGATCCTCCACGCTCGCTGAACGCGGCGAATCCACCGGCGTCGCCACCACCCGATCGAACAGCGGAAACAGAACCTGCGCCATCTCCTCGTAAGCTTTGTCCTTCATACAGCCAAATACCAACACGCGCTGGCCGCCCCGCGTTTCCTCCATCGATGACAGCGCCGCGCGCAGCGCCCACGCGCCTGCGGGATTGTGCGCCACATCCAGCAGCACATCCGCTTTCCCCGGAATCTGCATTCTCTCCAGCCGTCCAGGCCATTGCGTCTGCCGAATCCCCCTGGCAATCTCCGCTGGCGTAATTTTGAAACCGTGGCTGTTACGTAATTCCACCGCCGCCGCAATCGCCAGTGCAATGTTTCGCTGCTGATGCACACCCGCCAGCGGCGAATCCACTTCGATCGCCTCGCCCATCACCTGGATTGCATATCGATTGCGAAACGAGCCTTCCCGATCGCCGATCGCCGAGCGCTGAACGCCGGGAACGTACTCCGCGGCACTCACCCCGCGCACCTCCAGCCCCGCGGCCACTTCGCCAATCGCCTGGTTTGCCTCAGGATGTTGCGGCAGCGTCACCAGCACGCCGTTGCGCCGCAAAATTCCCGCCTTCTCCCGCGCGATCAGCGTAATCGTCTCGCCCAACCATTCTGTGTGGTCGAGCGAAATATCGGTGATCACCGAAAGCAGCGGCTCCACTACGTTGGTCGCATCCAGCCGCCCTCCCATACCCACTTCCAGCACCGCCAGATCCACCCGCGCGTCAGCAAACGCTTCAAACGCAACCGCCGTCAGCATTTCGAAAAAGCTGGGATCCCCCGGCAGCTTGCCTTCCTTCACCAGCCGGTGCGCGCAGTCATCGACGCGAAAATAATGCCGCGCAAAATCCTCATCGCCAATCAGGGCTCCATCGATGCGGATGCGCTCATTGACCCGCTCCAGATGCGGCGAGGTGTAGAGCCCGCAGCGATACCCGGCGCTCTTCAGAATCGCGGCCAGCGTTGCCGCTGTCGACCCTTTGCCGTTCGTCCCGGCAATCAGAACCGATCGAATCCGCTCCTCCGGATGCCCCAGCGCCTCCACCAGCGTTCGCATCTCTTCCAGCCGAAACTTTCGTCTCGGCTCGCCAGGCGCCGCATGCAGCTCCCCCGCCCGCGCATGAAGACTGTCGAGTGCCGATGCGTACGACATTCCTCGATTTTAGCCTCGATTGAGAGCCAGTTCTTCTTCAGGCCCCGAGGGCTCACCCCTGATCGCTCGATCTCGAGTGCGGTGCATCGAGGAACATCACGCTCCGGATGCCCGCTTCCTTGGTCAGCAGGATGCCAGGTCCCGTGATCGGTTCCAGTTCATTGGTCTCTGTATTGACCCAGGCGGCATGCTGCAGAAATAGGGAAGCGTCATCCGGATCGTCGGAGTAATAACTCACCCAACCCATCACGTTCCTTCCATCGCCCAGTTCTACCTGAGCTGCACCCTCCACATCCTGCAAAACGTCATTCCACGTGGATGCCCTGCTGGTGCGATCCGTCAGGTTGGCCCATCGCAGAATGCGCAGAACGTAATCATGGAGCATCAAAAACGCACAGAGAAATCCCAGAAGAATCGGAAGCAGAAGCAGAAACAGCAACTTCCACCAGGCAAGCTGAATTTCGTAAGTAAAGTTCCCTGAGGAGTCCTTAACCAAATTCCAGGCGACGGGAAATCTTGTTCCCAGCACCACTGCCGAAATAAGGTAGATCACAAAACTCAGGATCAGAGCTTCAATCAGCTTTTCCAGATCGCTCTGTTTAGGACGGCTGACCAGCGACTGCAAAATATAGGCAGCAAGAAATCCCGGCAGCAGAATGAAAGTACGGCGAGAGCCTGCAACGTACCTGGGATCGGGACCAGCTAACTCTGTGTTTAGGAGCTGCGTTGACCTGGTGGCGGAGGAATCCGAACCGGCTTCGGCAGGACGAAGTTCGCCGGCGGCGCGGGTTTGTTGCGCCGGGGAAATTCGCGCTGTTTCTGCGGTGCTGGCTGCACGGCGCTGGAAGAACGCGGGTTCACCATGGCCGGATCCTCTGCCTTCATTATTGCTTTGAACCAGCGTCGTTGCCCTCTCTCGCTCCACTGCTAAACTAGACATGGCATGATCCTCCCCTTTGTCCGCGAGTTGTTGGCGGACCTGGAGCACTCATCCTCCTTTGAACAGGCAAGAAGGCACCTGGCACTTGCCCGTGGGCGTCGTCGTGTCTCTGGACTCACCTCTACTGCCCGCGCTCTCTACATTCCTCTCTTCGCGCGCGCCGCCAATGTCCCCACCGTCGTCGTTGTTGCCGATAACAAGGCTGCAGATGCCATGCATCTTGCCCTGCGTGCCGGTTGCGACCTCACCGGAGCCATCCCCGCCGACCGCGTCCTTCGCTTGCCCGCGCACGATGTGCTCCCTTTCGAAAATCTCTCGCCGCACCCTGACATTCAGGAGCAGCGCGCCAAGACTCTCTGGAAAATCGCCACTGGCGAAGCCTCCATCGTCGTTGCTCCCGTCGAAGCGGCCGCCATGAAGCTTTTCCCCGCACCCTTCTATGCGGGACTTGCGCAGATTCTTCGCCGTGGCGAAGAAGTCGACGTCGAAACGCTGCTGGCCCACCTCACCAGCGTCGGCTACTCCCGCAACGACATCGTCGAGATGCCTGGCCAGTTCACCCGCCGCGGCGGCATTCTCGACATTTATTCGCCCGAAGCCGACCGCCCCGTTCGCCTCGAATTTTTCGGCGACGAAATCGAATCCATTCGCAAATTCGATCCCGAAACGCAACGCTCCGCCGCGCCTCTGGACGAAGCCCGCCTGCTGCCGCTCACGGAAACGCCCGTTACGGAGCGCCTCCTCGCCGCCGTTCACACCCGCCTCAGCGGCGAACGCGTCGAAGCGTCCAGTGATCCCGACCTCATCGAAGAAGCCATCGCCGCCGGCGGCGTTTCCGTCTTTCCTGGATGGGAATTCTTCGCCGGTGTCGGCGCTGCAACCGGGACCCTGCTCGACCTCTTCCCGCGCTCCGCCCTCCTCGTCGAAGAGCCTGCCATGATCCGCAATCAAATCGATCGCTGGTGGAACAAAGTTGAACAGCGTCACGAGCGCTCCAGCATCGGCTCCCTCATCAGGCCTGAGGACATCTACCTGCGCCCCGAGATTGTCCAGGCCAAACTCGTCTCGCATCCTGGGCTGGACATCGATCAGCTCGGCGCCGTCGACGTTCTTGACGAAGACGAGACCCTGGGCGAAATTGAATTCCACTCGCGCCCCACGCTCCGCTTCCACGGCTCCATCCCTGCGCTGATCGAGCAGATCCGCACCCTCATGAACCAGGAAGTCCGCACGCTCCTCGTCGCGCCCAATCAGGGCGAAGTCGAGCGCCTCGCCAACCTTCTGCGCGAGTACGAGCTGCCCTACCGCCTCGGCAGCCGCATCCAGCACACCGGCAGCGAAAATATTTACGACGAATCCAGCTACCTCGCCGGCGACATGCGCACCCCCGTCATCCTTCGCACCGCGCTCGCCACCGGTGTCAGCCTGCCCGACGCCCGTCTCGTCCTCTTTGGCGCACAGGACTTCTTCGACGAAGCCGATGTCACCGCGCGCCCCGCTACGAAAAAATCCAAAACTGCCGCCTTCGTCTCCGATTTCCGCGACCTTACCGTCGGCGATTACGTCGTCCACGTCGAGCACGGCATCGCCCGCTATCAGGGTCTGCGGGAAATTGAGCAGGACGGTGTCTCGATTGAGTTCATGATTCTGGAGTTTGCCGAAGGCGCGCGCCTCTACGTCCCCCTCACGCGCCTCGACCTCATTCAGAAATACCGCTCTACCGAAGCCGGACCCGCACCGATCCTCAACCGCCTCGGCTCACAGCAATGGGCGAAAACCAAAGCCCGCGTCCGCAAGGCCATGGAAGACATGGCCGACGAGCTGCTCAAACTCTATGCCCAGCGCAAGGCCGCCCAGGGCCACTCCTTCCCCCCCGATAACGAATTCCAGCGTGAGTTTGAAGACGCCTTCGACTACAACGAGACCGACGACCAGATCTCAGCCATCGCCGACATCAAGCGCGACATGGAATCCACTCTGCCCATGGATCGCCTGCTCTGCGGTGACGTCGGCTACGGCAAAACTGAAGTCGCCATGCGCGCCGCCTTCAAAGCCGTGCAGGATGGACGCCAGGTTGCCGTCCTCACACCCACCACCATCCTCAGCTTCCAGCACTTCGAGACCTTCAAAAGCCGCTTCCGCCAATTTCCCATCACCGTCGAAATGATCTCCCGCTTTCGCACGCCCAAAGAACAGAAGATCATCCTCGAACAAGTCGAAAACGGCCGCGTCGATATCCTCATCGGCACCCACCGCCTGCTCTCAAAAGACATTAAGTTCCACGACCTCGGCCTCCTCATTGTCGATGAGGAACAGCGCTTCGGCGTCCGCCACAAAGAGCGCCTCAAGCAGATGCGCCGCGAAATCGACGTCCTCGCCATGTCCGCCACCCCCATCCCGCGCACACTGCACATGTCGCTGGTCGGCCTGCGCGACATGAGCGTGATCGAAACGCCGCCCCGTGACCGCATGGCCATCCAGACCGTCGTCGCCAAATTCGACGAGAAGCTCATCCGCTCCGCCATCGAAGTTGAGCTCGAGCGCGGCGGCCAAATCTATTTCGTCCACAACCGCGTTGAGACGATCTACGAAATTGCCGCAAAAATTCAGGAGCTGGTCCCGACAGCCCGAGTCGTTGTCGGCCACGGCCAGATGGGCGAATCCGAGCTTGAGAAAGTCATGCTCTCCTTCATGCATCACGAGCACGATGTTCTTGTCGCCACTACCATCATCGAAAATGGCCTCGACATCCCGCTCGCCAACACCATCATCGTCAATCGCTCCGATCGCCACGGCCTCTCGGAGCTCTACCAGCTCCGCGGCCGCGTCGGCCGCTCCAATCGCCGCGCCTATGCCTATCTCCTCATTCCCCCCGAGCAGGAATTAACTGAAGTAGCCCGTCGTCGTCTCGCCGCGCTCAAGGAATTCTCCGACCTCGGCGCCGGCTTCAAAATTGCCGCCCTCGACCTCGAGCTCCGCGGCGCCGGCAATCTTCTCGGCGGCGAGCAGAGCGGTCACATCGAAGCCGTCGGCTTCGAAATGTACACCTCGATGCTCGAAGAAGCCGTCAGCCGCCTCAAGGGCGAAGAGCGCGTCGAGCGCCCCGCCGTGCAGCTCTCGCTCGGCATCGCATTACGTATCGATGAAAGTTACATATCCGAAGAAAACCAGCGCCTGCGCATGTACAAGCGCATCGCCGGCATCCAGGACGACCGCACCCTCGACGAAGTCCGCGCCGAGCTCGAAGACCGCTACGGCCCGCTGCCCACCAGCGTCGAGCATCTGCTCCAGGCCGCGCGCCTCCGCATCGATTGCGAGAAGATTGGCGTATCCCAGGTCGACCGCAAGCGCGATCAGCTCCATATCCGCTTTACAGAAAGCGCTGCCGTCGATCCCGGCCGCCTCATGAAACTCGTCGCGAAAAACGCCAAACGCGGAGCCCAGTTCACCCCGCAGGGCGTCCTCCGCTTCCCGCTCACCGCAACGAAACCGGAAGATATCCTCACCGAAGTCCGCGCGCTGCTCGAAGAACTAGCCCTGCAGACCGCAGCGGTCTGAAAAGCCCTGATTGCTCAACGCCGCCGCCACCCCGCAAATACGGCGTGCAACTCCACAGCGTCTCCGGGCAACTTGTGAAGGGTCATAGACGTCGATGAGATCCTGTACTCGACGTCGAATGGAAGCATTCCCCGAAGCGCCCCCACAGGGATCTCCGAACGCCTCACTTCGCTAGGTCCCGCAAAGCGTCGCGCCGCTTCTTCATGATCCGTCGGGCGAACATCATCTGCTCTTCGAATTCCGGGTCGCCGCATGTGATCCGAAATCCGTCAGGAGATTCAGTTAGGAAAACAGAGTCCCCTTTCGCCAGCTTCAAACGTTTCAGCACCTGCTTCGGGATCACGATTCCGGCAGATGTGCCGACGGGCCTAATTTTGAGCTTCATTATCGTGATTCCGCCAACCCCTCAAAACCACTCCAGCAACCCCCCAAAGTTCTCCACCTCCAGCAGCCGCTGCCCCGCCGGCGGCTCATCCCGCACCTCATGCTCCAGCACCCACGTGTGCGGATGGTGGATGTACACCGCGTGCAGTCCGCATGCGAGCGCAGGATTGATATCCGACTTTGGACTGTTCCCGATCATCCAGGTTGTCCCCGGCGTCAGCTCATACTTTCCGCACACCTCGCGATACGCATCCGGGTCTTTCTCCTTCGGCACCTCTACCCCGAAAAAATGTACCCCCAGCCCCGACCGCGCCAGCTTGTCGACCTGCTCCACCTGGTTGCCCTTCGTCATCAGAATCAGCTTGTGCCGTGACGCCAAAAGTGGGAGCGCGTCCGCGACCCCCTCCAGCAGTTCGATCTCCTGATCGGCGATTGATTGTGCGAAGCTCATGATGCGCTCATGCTTTTCGGGCGAAATGGGCCCGGTCGATAACCGCTCGAAGCATGCAACCAGTGCGCGACGAAAACTCACCAGGCCGTAGCCGTGAAGCCGCACATTCTCCCGCTCCACCTCGTTCAGCTTCTGGCGAACTTCCTCATGCGTGTATTCCTTGTGGTCAAGATAGGAAATGAACGCTGCTATGGCGCGCTCAAAGTAAATGTTGTTCTCCCACAGGGTGTCGTCGGCGTCGATCAGCAGCGTCTGGCCGGGGGCAAATTGGCTTGGAACAGTCATCTCTCAGCAGCCTACCAGCAACCCAATCTGCATCTAAACATGTGGGATCCGGCCAGGTTCCATTGCACTCTGCATGGTTGTAAATACAACAACAGTTTGCCAAATCTCGGGTTATGAATCCGGTATCCGCGTCCGGGTCCAATGGGGTCGTTCGACCTGATTGTCCATGATGAGACCGCTCAATCCAATGCGATCCATGGTTAAGCTCCTGCTGCTCTTATCCGCAGCGATCTTCGCCTGTTCTTCGGCTCGGGCGGATGCCGCCCTCCTGCTCGAAGAGCCTTTTGGCGGATTCGGTGCCTTGAATCCCACCGGACACGCGGCCATCTACCTCAGCGGCGTTTGCGCCGACACTCCTACCCACCTCCGCCCTTGTAACAACGGCGAGACAGGCGTCGTCCTTAGCCGCTATCACCGCGTCGACGGCTATGACTGGCTGGCCATGCCGCTGCTCGCCTATCTCTATGCGGTCGACGATGTTTCGCAGATTCCCGACAGCCCCACCCCCAAACTCGAGCTCAAGCTGCGGGATACCTACCGTCGCAACCACCTCGAAGACCTCATCCCCGACGATCCGCAACACGAGATTCCCCGCGGCGAGTGGATCCAGCTCCTTGGAGCCTCCTACGATCGCCGCATCTGGGGCTTCGAGGTCAATACAACCGCGGAGCAGGACCATCGGCTGATCCAGCGCTTCAACGCCCGCCGCAATGTCTCGCACTTCAATCTGTTCTTCAATAACTGCGCCAATTTCTCTCAGAAAATCCTCAACTTCTATTACCCGCACTCCATCCATCGCAACTTCATCGCCGACGCCGGCATGATGACCCCTAAGCAGGCCGCCAAATCTCTCGTCAAATACAGCCGGCGGCATCCTGACACGGAGATGTATACCTTCGTCATTCCCCAGGTGCCTGGCACGATCGCACGCAGCACCCCCGTCGATGGCGTGATCGAATCGCTGGTCAAGTCAAAGAAGTACGTGGTCCCCATTGCCGTCCTGCACCCCTACATTGCCGGAACCCTGATCGCCGCCTACTTCAGCGATGGGCGCTTTCATCCCGATCCGCACGCAGCCGTCTTCAATCCGGCGATGGCCGCCGCGCCAGGCCCCATCGAACAGGGCCAGGCTTCAGGACTCCTCGGACAGGGGCTCGCCCTTCACGAACAATCCGTCACGCCGCCTGAAGTTCCTCCTTCGGATCTGCCCCGCCCCTGACCCCGCTTCCCCGTCGTCCCCCGTCGTCCCCCGTCATTCCGTGGCAACTTCGGGCCGGTTGACCACAAAACAAGACGCAAAATCGCCCCCGCAGCCTCTCCGCACCTTCCCTCCGGTATCATCGTTGGTTGTTTCCGGAGGTTCCATGCGACATCACTCTTTCGCCGCCGCTGCCGCTTGCCTGGCGCTCACCATCTGCCTTACCTGCGTGGCGCAAACTGCGGCTCCTGCCGGCGATACTCCCCGATTCGCACCCATCCCCGGTTACGACCCCACCGCCATGGATAAGTCCGCCGATCCCTGCGTCGACTTCTATCAGTACGCCTGCGGCAACTTCTCCAAAATTCATCCCATCCCCTCCGACCTGCCGCTCATGGATCAGTTTGCCAATCTGTTCGAGTTCAACACCCAGGCTCTCCATCAACTCGTCGAGAAGAACGCCGCAACCCAGGCCGCCCCTGGCTCCAACGAGCAAAAAATCGGCGACTACTACTCCAGCTGCATGAACACCGACGCTATCGATAAGAATGGCCTCGCCCCCATCCAACCGGAGCTCGACCGCATCGCTGCCCTCAGTTCGAAACAGGGGCTCACCGCCCTCATCGCCCATCTCAATCACATGGGCGTTGGCGTCTTCTTCGATTACGGTTCTCAGCAGGATTTCAAAGACGCGACCGGCGAGATCGCCTATGCCGACCAAAGCGGCCTCGGCCTTCCTGAAAAGGACTACTACCTCCGCACCGACGACAAAAGCGTGCAGCTCCGCAAGCAGTACGTCGCCCACCTTGCCAACATGCTCAAACTCCTCGGCGACGCGCCCGACGCAGCACAGGCCGAAGCGCAAAAAATACTGGACTTCGAAACCGAGCTGGCCAAAGGATCCCAGGGCAACGTCGAACGCCGCGATCCCGACAAGATTTACCACATGATGCAACTCGCCAGCTTCTCATCGAGCGCACCCGTCATTGACGCGCCAAAATACATTCAGCTGGTCGGCTCGCCCTCGGTCGAGGAGCTCAACGTCGTCTCGCCGGACTTCTTCCCCGCACTCAACAAGGCCATTGCCGACACCGATCTCCCTACCCTCAAGGCCTACATGCGCGCCCATCTCGCTGACTCCTTCGCCATGCGCCTGCCCCACGCCTTCGATGATGAAAACTTCGACTTCTTCGGCCGCAAGCTTACCGGCACTCCTCAGCAGCAGGCGCGCTGGAAACGCTGCGTCCAGGGCACCGACAGCTCACTCGGCGAGGCGCTCGGCAAACTCTATGTCGCGCAATACTTCACTCCCGATATGAAAGCCGCCACCCTTCAGGAAGTCCACGATATCGAAGACGCGATGGGCAAAGATATCGACCAGATCGACTGGATGAGTCCGGAAACCAAAATCAAAGCCAAAGAAAAACTCCACGCCGTCGCCGACAAGATCGGCTATCCCGATAAGTGGCGCGACTATTCCAAACTGGACATCAAACCCGGCGACGCGCTCGGCAACTCCATGCGCTCCCGGGAATTTGAGGTGGATTACCAGCTCAACAAGATCGGCAAGCCGGTCAATCGCGAGGAATGGCAGATGACCCCGCCCACCGTCAATGCCTATTACGATCCTTCCATGAACGACATCAACTTCCCCGCAGGCATCCTGTTGCCGGCTTTCTACGATAAGGATGCGGCCGCAACAACCAATTACGGACACATCGGCGCCGTCGTCGGCCACGAGCTTACCCACGGCTTCGACGACCAAGGCGCCGAGTTCGACGCCAAAGGCAATCTACACGACTGGTGGACACCAGAAGACAAAAAGCAGTTTGAAGAGAAAACGGATTGCATCGCCAATGAGTACAGCCAGTTCACCGCCGTCGACGACCTGAAAGTCAATGGCAGGCTAACCCTCGGCGAAAACACCGCGGATAACGGTGGCCTGCGCCTCGCCTACATCGCCATGATGGCCAGTCTCGTTTCTCATCCTCCCGTTGCCACCACTGACGAACAAAAGGCAGAGCAGGCTTTCTCCCCACAGCAACAGTTCTTCCTCGGGTTCGCTCAGAACTACTGCACCAACGAACGTCCCGAGTTCCTTCGCATGCTGGCACAGGTCGATCCGCATTCCCCGGACGCACTCCGCGTTCGCGGAGTCGTCGTCAACATGCCTGAGTTCGCTCACGCATTCGGCTGTAAAGCGGGTCAACCAATGGCGCCGATCAAGGGTTGCCGCGTTTGGTAAGCAAAACAATCTAAGTCGTTTTGATAATACCCATGCGCCTTTAGTAGCATAGATAGGAGACTTAAGTAACTCTTTTGTTGACCTCTTAGGTAGTTATAAAGAAGAGGCCGATAACCTACTTTCGTGTCATTTTCGGCTTACCAAGTCTGGAAATTTTTGTGGGAAATGCAATCCCACTTCCGGGGTACGCTCGGGTCTGCGTCCATCGACGCCAAAAGGAAAAATAGACCCGATGACAAAGTCCCTTCGCGTTGCCGTCCTTACCATTGCCTTCTCCCTCTTCGCAGCTCCCGTCTTTGCCGGCCCCGGCGGCACCGATCCGCCGCCGCCTCCGCCCACCAAAGGCCAGAGTGCTGCCACCGCCGCAATCGTTGCCGGGACCATTCTGACTGCCCTGGGCTACTAAACCTACCGTCAGGTCTCGCTTCCTTCGTGCCCGGATTCTCGCTCCCAGGCGGGAATCCGGAGCATGTCGTATCGTAGAAACGGGACGGACGCATGCATTTCTCCCTGTTTGCCAACATCAACTGGGCCGCGGGATTCATCCTGAATCTCCTGCTGTTTGCTGTGTTGGTGGGCCGGGGCCGCTGGCGAGAGTTCCCCATCCTCACGTCCTGGATGGTGTTTCTAACCCTACGCTCTATCGTCCTGTTTGAAATACATAGGCAACCCAACAGCAGAAATCTCTACGCGGATGTCTGGGTCACAGGGACGTGGGTTGAATTCTTTCTTCAGCTCGCGGTTGTTCTCGAGATCGCCCGCATTGTCCTGCGTCCTACCGCCTCCTGGGCTCGGGATGCCAGGGCCCAGTTCATCTCCGCCGGCCTGGCCGGAGCCGCCATCGCTGCAATCGTCGCCTGGTTGGTTTCCCCGCCCGCGTGGAGCGCCGCCTACGCATGGCAGATGCGCGGCGATCTCTTTACCAGCCTTGTGATCTGCGAGCTCTTTGTGGCTATGACCCTTACCGCCACTCGCCTCGGCCTTGGCTGGCGTAACCATGTTATGGCGGTCGGCCAGGGACTAACTGCCTGGAGTACCGTCATGGTGCTCGCAACCGCGTGCCAGAGTTTCTTCGGTACCCAGCGCTTCTACATTCCGCTGGAAGACGTTCGCATCGTCACTTACATCGTTGCAGCCATTTGGATGATTCTGCAACTTTGGAGGGATGAGCCCGAACGCAGGCCTATCGCCCCTGATTTGCACGAATATATTCTTGCGCTCCACAGGCGAGTCGAGTACGATCTTCGCAGACTTGACGCTCGGCAATAGCACTAACTACTATTGTCCCGTCGCTCCGGATTCGGGGACCTCGCGGCTCCCCTCACACGAAAGGCCATTGCGGTGTTGCCTTACCTCCTCTTGGGTGCGGTCGTAGGTTGTCTGACCGCCGCCGCTGTCAAATCCCAGTTATCAGCCATTCGAGTTGACCGGCGCAGCTGGCAGGACCTTGTGTCCCAACTAAAGCGCATTGAGTTTCAACGTGTAACTTCGGTAGCCCGCGACTACCTCGATCCTAAAGAAGGACAGATCTCCCTTGAGCCTACCGATATGTGGCTCATGCTCGGCGGTCGCGAAGGCCTCTGCCGCATGCGCGAAAATGCCAAGCTCATGGTCCTGCTCGCCGCTCATGCCCAACAATGGAATTTTGATGAAGGCGTGATCGTTACCGAACGCATGCGCCGGGACGCTGTTCGCCTCCGCAGCTCCGTTCGACGCATCGAGATGGCTCTCACCTTCCACCTCGTCCTCCGCCGCTCCGCTACTCTGATTCCTTTCCACCTGCACGAAGCCGCTTCTGCCTACTACCTGATGCGCCAACGGCTGCTCGCTCTCTACCAGACCAGTCACTCCGGCCTCTACCCCCGCCTCGCCGAAGTCCTCTAACTTCGACGACCGTAAAGCCGACATCACACCGCATCGTTTTCGCTGGCTTCTCATACGACCGTCAGCCCCGCAGCCTGCCGCCCGCCGCCTCGAGCGCCGCAACCACCTGCTGCGACCAGCCCTGCACTTCATCCTCGCGCAGAGTTCGCTCATGCGACTGGAACATCACGCCCAGCAGCAGCGAATAGTGCCCTGCCGGCGCCAGCTTTCCCTTCGCGTCCCGCAGCACTTCTTTGGGGGCGAAGCTCCGTAGCTCCGGAATCGCCAATCCCTCCAGCGCTCCGGCCACCCGCGCGTAAGCGACAGCATCCGGCAGCGTCACCGAAAAATCCCGCCGCACGGGCTGATACCGCGACAACTCCTCGATCGCCGGCTGCCGCAAAGCCTGCTTATAGAGCCGATCCAGCCACAACTCGCCAATCCACACCGCTTGTCTCAACTTGCGCCGTTCAGCCTCCGCCGGATGCAGCTGCCCGAACCAACCCGCCGTCGCGCCATCCAGCACCGCACGCGCGCTCCGTCCCGGATGCAGCCACACCGGCATCATTCCCGAAGCAGCAGGGAAGCGATCGAAGTAAACCGACCGCGCAGCAAACTTTCCCAGCAGCGTTTCTACCGTTCCCTTCACGTCATAAAAATCGGCATCGTGCTGCGCAAACGCATGGCCCGCCGCGCCGATCCCCAGCGACGGCCGCTCCTCCACCCGCTCCGGCCCTCCGCTGAATACCGTTCCCATTTCAAACAGCGCAGCGCCCTCCACGTCGCGGCTCATGTTCAGCGCCAGCATGTCGAGCATGCCCGGCAGCAACGATGGCCGCAGCATCCCCGCCTCTTCGCTCAGCGGATTGCCAATCGCCACGGCCGCACCCGGCTCTCGCACGAAGCGAACTGCATCCTCCGCCCCGCAAAATGTCGACGACACCGCTTCGTTCCAACCCAGCGCCAACAGCGTCCCCCGCACGGTGGCTTCCTTCTCCGCCCACGGCAGCTCCACCACCGTTCCAGCAAAGGCCGGCAGCGTATTTCTGAAACGGTTGTATCCGTACACTCGCGCAATTTCTTCCACCAGGTCGATCTCGCGCTCAAGATCCAGCCGCCAGCTCGGCAGCGTCACGCTCCAGCTTTCGCCGCCACTCCTCGCGAGCCCGCAACCCAGGCCCCCAAGAATCCCCTCCGCCGTCGCCGCCGTGATTCCCTCCGCATCTTCCGTCGGCCCCAGAATCCGCCGCACCTCGCCAAGACTGAAGCTCACACTGGCTCGTTTTGCCGTCCGCGCCATTGCCTCGAGAATCACCACATCGACCAACTCGCCCTCAACGTGGCCGCCGGCTTCCAGAATGATCCGGCTCACCAGCGCCGAAGCGACAGGCGGCGCATTGAAATCCGCCCCGCGCTCGAACCGATGCGAAGCGTCAGTATGCAGCAGATGCCGCTTCGACGAACGTCGCACCACACCCGGATCGAACCACGCCGCCTCCACCAGGACATTCCTGGTTTCCGGCGTGATCATCGTGTCCCATCCGCCCATCACACCCGCGATGCCCAGCGCCTTCTTCTCATCCGCGACAATCAGATCGTCGGGATCGAGCGTCCGCTCCACGCCATCAAGCGTGCGCAGCTTCTCGCCTTTGCGCGCGCGCCGCACAATGATCCCGCCCTCCAGCTTGTCCAGATCGAACGCGTGCGTCGGCTGCCCCATCGCCAGCACAACGTAATTCGTCGCGTCCACGGCATTCGCAATCGGCTTCTGCTCCAGCAATCGAAACCGCTCCGCGACAGTCCCCGTCGACGGTGCGATCTTCACATCGCGCAGCACCCGCGCGGTAAACCGCCCACACAGTTTCGGTTCCTCAATTGAAACCGGCACAGCCCTGGTTGCTGCTCTGTGCGCGGGCAGCATTGCATCGAGTGGCTTCAACTCCAGCCCATAGATCGTCGCCGCCTCGCGCGCGATGCCGTAATGATTCATCGCATCGACGCGATTGGTCGTGATGTCCATCTCAAACAGCGACCCATGCGCGCCCAGATCGAACACGCCCTCAACAGCAATCCCGCGCAGCGTCAGATCATCGGCGAGCTGCCGATCGGAGACGGTCAGCCCGGGAACATATTCGCGAAGCCAATTGGACAAAATGCTCATAGCAAGTTAGCGAGTCAGCCGGTTAGCAAGTTAGCGAACCGGCGAATCGGAAGACCTCTCGATCGCGCTCAGCAAACCGTTGAGCATTTTCGCGACTTCGTCGCACTGACGATTCAGCGTCTCGGCTGCTCCCCCATCAAGGTAACTGAGGTCCGCCGCCAGTTGGAGTTGCGTCTCGAGTTCGTAAAGAGATCCTCGAGCTTGCGCGAGAAATACGCGCAAAGATTTGTCGGACAGCCTCCCATGGCCCTCGGCGATATTGCTGGGTACGGAGACGACAGACCGGCGCATCTGCGAAGAGATTCCGAATACCTCCGATTTGGGGAACAGCGCAGTCACCCGGTAAACCTCTCTCGCTACAGCCATTGATTTTTGCCAGACCAGCAAATCTCGAAAGTGCCTTGTTCTCGCCATGACACCGCCTGCGACTACCATCGCTGCCGCTAACTCGCTAACCAGCTAACCTGCCAACTCGCTGCCTCAAGCAAATTGCTCCAGGAAGCGCAGATCCCCCGAATACAGCAGACCAATATCGCCAATGCCATATTTCATCATCGCGATTCGATCGATGCCCATGCCAAACGCAAATCCACTAATGCGTGCTGGATCGTACAAAGGTTGTTTTTGCGAGACAAACCCAAACACAGCCGGGTCCACCATCCCACACCCCAGAAGCTCAATCCATCCCGAGTGCTTGCACTTCCTGCATCCCGAACCGCCGCAGAAAGGGCAGCTGATCTGCACATCGGCGCTCGGCTCCGTGAACGGAAAAAACGAGGGAAAGAATCGCGTCTTCACGCTCGACCCGAAGAACGCCTTCATCGCCGCATCGAGCGTCCCCTTCAGATCGCCGAATGTGATGTTGGTATCGACGCACAGCCCCTCCACCTGATGAAAGATCGGGTAGTGCGTCGCGTCGGCCGCATCGTTGCGGTGCACCTTGCCGGGAATAATGATGCGCACCGGCGGCGGCTGCTGCTCCATGGTTCGAATCTGTACCGGCGAGGTGTGCGTGCGCATCAGCAGGCGATCGCGCAGCGGCTTCCGCTCCTGCCCCACGATCACCAGCGTGTCCTGCGTATCGCGCGCCGGATGCCCGGGCGGAAAATTCAGCGACTCGAAGTTGTAGTAGTCGGTCTCCACCTCCGGCCCCACCCCAACCGAATAACCCATCCGCTGGAACACCGACACAATCTCATTCCACGTCTTGATCAGCGGATGCTCCGCGCCCAGCTTGCGCCGCGTCCCAGGCAGCGTGATGTCCACACTTTCAGCCTCCAGGGCCTCAGCATCGAGCACCGATCCCGCCGACCCCGCACCCGCCTGCTCCAGGCGCTGTTCAATCTCGGCCTTCAGCGTGTTAAACCGCTGCCCAATCTGCTTCTTCGCCTCAGCCGGCGCAGCCTTCAGCCACGCGTCGCTGATCAACTTCAGCCGTCCCTGTTTCCGCCCGAACCACGTGAGCCGGAACTGCTCCTTATCCTCAGCCGACTGGATCGAGCCGGCCGATTCCGCGACCTCCCGCGCCACTGCGGCAAATGCCCGGTCCAGCTCAGCATCGCTCCAGCCCGTGAGCGACGGAATTTCATTCTCCTGCATGATTCTTTTGAGGATAAATCAGAGGGAAGCCGGATGAGCATTCTCTCCGGCTGAGTCCAGCGAATCCGCTTTGGAACTCAGGCGGGCACAGCAATCTCGCTCACGCGCGTAGTCGGCTCCGGTACCGGATCCCCATCCGCTCGAAGACCTTCGATGTGGAACTCGATCCCTTCGCGCATGAGTTGCTCGGTCTCCTCGAACGTGGCCCCGGCAACACCCAGCCCCGGCAGGTCGGGAGCATAAGCGCTCCAGCCCGTTTCCGTAAGCTCGAAAACCACCGCGAATTTCCTTGTGCCGGCCGCTGGAAGAGTCATAATGCAGCAGACTAGACTAAAGCCATGCTCCGTACCTACCAGGGCCACACGCCGACCATCCCCGCCACCTGTTACGTCGATCCCTCGGCGCAGGTCATCGGCGACGTCGTCCTCGGCGAGCACGCCAGCATCTGGATGAACGCTGTCGTCCGCGGCGATGTCCACTCCATCCGCATCGGCGCCCACTCCAACGTGCAGGACTGCGCCGTGCTGCACGGCATGCGCTACAAATATCCCGTTATCGTCGGCGACTGGGTCACCATCGGCCATAACGCCACCGTGCACGGCTGCGTCGTTGAAGACGTCTGCCTCATCGGGATCGGAGCCACCATCCTCAACAACGCCCGCATCGGCGAAGGCTCCATCATCGCCGCCGGAGCGGTCATTCCAGAAGGCATGATCATCCCACCGCGTTCGCTGGTCGCCGGCGTCCCCGGCAAAATTCGCCGCGACCTCACCTCCGACGACCGCGAAGATATCCTGCAGTACGCCCGCAACTACCTTGACTACGTCAAGATTTATCTCGAAGAATCGAAGCCCGCCCACGTCAAAGGCTTCCTCGAAGAAATGAAAATCGCGAAGTAAGGCCTGACGGGTCGGGACCGCCGATCAGCCTCGCTCGATCTGCTCCAGATGATGCCGCAGGTGCTCCACATAATCCGTTGCCACAAATTCCAACGTGTAGCGCCCCTCTTCCCAATCCCAGATATGCCCCAGCGTCTCCGGCGCGATCTGCTCCATCACTGCGGCCAGGTGCCGATTGTAGGCAGCCCATAGCGTCACCAGCTCCGCCCACGGACGCCCTTCGTAGTGGTTCAGTCGCACCCAGTCATTCTGCGCATACCCAGGAAAATGCAGCTCCGCCCCGGTCTGCATGCGAATGAACCTCTGATGATTGTTCGTGGCTGAGTCGATCAGATGTCCCAAAATCTGTTTGCGCGACCACTTGCCCGGTCCTGTGGCGAGACTCGCAGCCTCCTCCGGAATCGCCAGAAACTTTCCCTCGCTGGTTTCCACCAGCCTCCGCAGTTCTACCGCGGCCTCACGATGACTCATGAAAGAAATCTTCTCACGGACTGCCGGTCCCACCCCCCGCCTATCGCGAAAGGTTCAGTTCCGTCACATCGCTGTCGCCCGCATCGTCCTTGAACTCCGCAGACTCGATGCTGAAGACAACAAACATCAGCCCGCCGGAACAGCCCACGGCAACGCCGCCGAGGAAATCTGCCAGCGTCGCGTGATGCAATCCCCGCGTCACAAACGAAGCCAAAATGGCCGCAAACGACAGCAGCGCAAAGGCACGGAGGGCGCCCACCTGTCTCCCCCGACCCGCGGTGAGGGCAATCCAAATCGACGTCAGACGGTTCATAGCCCGCAGTCTTGCATGAATCCCACAGCATTTCAATCCCTCTCCGCTTTACCTCAACCCCCGGATCGCTGAAAATGGCTACAGAGGTCAACTGAAGGTCTATGCCCCTTTCCGGCGAAGCCATTCGCGTGATGAACCTGGTAGACGACGTGGCAACCACCATGCGCCGCATGCTCGTCCTCATTCCCGGTCTGCCGCCCGAGGAACGCAAGCGTATCAGCGACTACCTGAAGCAGTCCGAGCCCAACGCCGAGGCGGTGATCACGGCGCTCGCCAACCAGAAGTAGTCTGCCCCCAGGCCGGCGCATCCCTGACGCGAACACCGGACCAGGTCCGTTCTCCTGACTCCCGGCCGCACCCGCCCGCAGTCGCGTTCGTCACAAATTCCGCTGGCCCTTCGATCCCCGTTCGCCCCACCCCGCGTCTATCCGGCAGCCCCGTAGCGGGAACCCGCGACCCTCCTGTTCCGTATCTGAAAGTAGCCTCATGCAGAGCCTCGGCGACACCTTCGGTCAGGTCTTCATGGCCATCCGCGCCAACAAGCTCCGCTCGTTCCTCACCATGTTCGGCATCGCCTGGGGCATCGGCTCCATGCTGCTGCTCATTTCCGTTGGCGAAGGCTTCCGCTCCGGACAAAAACGCCAGTTTGCCGAGCTCGGCAACGACGTCATCATGATGTGGAACGGCAACGTTCCCGCCGTCGCCGGACAGCACACCAGCATGCGGCCCTACTACCTCACCATTTCCGACGTTGAGGCCATTCGCACCCAGGCGCCCGACGTCCGCAGCGCTACCGCACTCATCAACCGCAGCGACATCAAACAGCAGAGTCGTTACGAAACCGCTGGCGGCCAGGTCCTCGGCGTCGAGCCCAACTTTATGGGTATCCGCTATATTCCCCTCGCGCAGGGACGCTTCATCACCAACGACGACCTCCGCAACAAGAATCGCGTCATCGTCCTTGGCCAGAAGAGTGCTCGCCTCCTGTTTCAGGGCCATCCTGCCGTGGGCGAATGGGTCACCCTCAACGGAACGCGTTTCACTGTCATCGGCGTTTGCGATCACGTCGGCCATGGCGATAACGACGACCGCAGCCAGCAGGTTTACATCCCGCTCTCCATCATGCTCGACATGTTCCCTCTCAACTGGGGCAACAATCCGCAGGATACCGTCAGTTCCATCCAGTACCAGCCCACCGTCGCCGCACAGCACGTCGCCGCTGTGAATGAAGTGCACGAGATCATCGGCCGCCGCCACGGCTTCAGCCCCGACGACAGCGAGGCCTTCAATGAGTGGGACTCCATCCAGTCCCAGCAGATGGTCGGCAAAATCTTCGACGCTATGGATATCTTCCTCGGCGGCGTTGGCCTCGTCACTCTGGCTCTCGGCGCGGTCGGCATCGTCAACATCATGCTGGTTTCCGTCACCGAACGCACCAACGAGATCGGCCTCCGCAAAGCGCTCGGCGCTACCAAACACAGCATCCTCATGCAGTTCTTTCTTGAAGGCCTCACCCTCACCGGCGTCAGCGGCCTCATCGGCATCGGCGGTTCCGCGTTCTTCATGTGGATCCTGCAACGGCTCGCCGGTCAAAACATGCAGGGCTTCGACCCGCCTCGCATCCAGCCATGGTCAGCCGCCCTCGCCATTGTTGCTCTCACCATCTGTGGCATCGTGTCGGGACTCTATCCCGCCGCCCAGGCCGCCGCCATGGAGCCCGTCGAAGCGCTCCGCCGGGAGTAAACCATGAATCTACGCCCCCAATCAGACCGCCTCCCGGCTGACCGTTTTACCGCCGACCGCTTCATTGCTGACCGCTCCTTCACTGTCCGGCTCTTCGCTGACCGCATCAACGCTGGAGGCTTCGCTTGATCCGTGACATCTGGGGCCAGGCCTGGGAGGCGATGATCTACAACCGCCGCCGCACCTTCATCACCGTCATGGGCATGGCGTGGGGCATCGCCACCGTCGTGCTCCTGCTCGCCTACGGCGCCGGCTTCGGTCACGCCATTCAAAACATCTTCGCCCAATGGGGCACCTACCTCATCGGCGTCTTCCCTGGCCGCACTTCCGAGCAGGTGGGAGGCTCCAAAGCCGGCATCAAAGTCCGCCTCACCCAGGAAGACGTCGACCGCCTCTGGGCCACCGTTCCCGGCGTCGTCCACATCTCCCCCTCCATGTTCAAACAGGTCAACGTCGCCAGCGACGAGCACATGTACTCGTGGCAGATCAACGGCTATCGCGCCGAAATCGCCGACGTCCTCAAACTCGACATCGACCAGGGCCGCTTCTTCTCCGACAAAGACGACCAGGACCGCGCGCATGTTGCTGTCATCGGTTCCGAAGCCAAAACCAAGCTCTTCGGCGGCCGCTACCCCCTCGGCCAGCGCATCCGCCTCAATGGCATCGGCTTCACCGTCATCGGCGTCCTCGAGCCCAAAATGCAGGAGGGCGATGACGACGTCAATCGCCAGGTCTACATCCCCTTCAACACCTTCCAGGATTTCGGCGACCTCAAATACCTGAGCGGCATCTGGCTCACCTATCACGGAGACAATCAGGTCGTCGAACAGGCCGTCCGCAACACCCTCGCTGCATCGCACAACTTCCTGCCATCGGACCACGACGCCATCTTCGTCGCCAATCTGATGCACCAGCTCAAACAATTCCAGATCATCACCATCGCGCTGGAGGCCTTGCTGCTGTTCATCGGCACCCTCACCCTCGGCATCGCCGGCATCGGCCTCATGAACATCATGCTCGTCGCCGTCCAGCAACGCACCAAAGAGATTGGCATCGAGAAGGCTCTCGGCGCACGCCGCCGCCACATCCTCTTCCAGTTCCTCTCTGAAGCCCTGGTCATCGCCGCGGCCGGCGGCGTTCTGGGCATTGCGCTGGCCTACGCCGTCTCCCTCAGCGTCGGCAGCATCACCTTCTATAGCGCCATGGCCGCCCACGCCGAAGACGCCGATATTCGCCTGTTGATTTCTCCCGCCTCCGTGCTGCTTTCCACAGTGATTCTGGGCATCGTCGGCCTCGTCAGCGGCATGATTCCCGCCATCCGCGCCGCGAATCTCGATCCCATTGAAGCCCTGCGTTACGAGTAACGGTTTCCGCAACAGCAGACCAAACCCGGCCTCTGTGGCGTCGCCATACGAACAATTCGAAAAGTCCAAATAAATAAAATACTTACGGGAATGCGGTCATATGATCATTTCCGCTCCTCGCCCCTATGACTTTTGGAAGTGACAAAAGAGGGTCTGTATCTACTTTGGTTACCCTACCCCCCGGCCAATGACCGATTCGTCAATAAGTTACGAAGACGTTTCCATTTTCGGTAACTTCTGGAACCCCACTATGAAAAAAAAGGTTGACCCAATATCAAACCAAGGTTATTTTCAAGACTGTCGATTTCGACCTTCGGGCCTCCGCCGTCCTCCACTGCAATCCGGTTACGCAGAAAGAGAAGTCTCTCTCCAGAGCGCAAGCTCTCTTGTCTGCATCAACCGGTGAGACCTCGGCTTTCGAAAGCGGCATCCGCACTTTGCAAGACGTTTTTCAGAGAGGAAAAAGGTGATCAAAAGTCCGGGCTGGCGCGTCTAAACAACATAGGCTTTCCCAGGACCCTTCTTCCATTAACTGCTTCGGGCCGGCTCGGGTTCAGCGGTTCTTCTGTGATCGAATGCGGTCGGACATCTTTCTAGTTGAAAAGCAAGGAGACTACCATGCGTTCAGAATTGATTTTTGGTGCACTCACTCATATCAGCAATCGTTACCAGCTCTGCCTGCTCGCCTCCAAGGCGACCCGCAAGCTGCATAAGCCCAATACGCGGCTGCAGGACACAATGAACGACGTGCTCATCCGCTTCCGGGAATCCAGCCCGGCGGCGGCCGCGCCTGTACGCCATGAACCTCTCTCTATCCCGCAGCATCCGCAGCGTCGCGCCGCCTAGTTACGGCGCCGCGCTGCTGCGCGGCCGCCGGCCCCTCTCCGCCGGCGTTTCGGTTAAGATATCTGCAGTCCTCTGCCCTTCGTACTTCCCTCCCAATTCAAAAATCCCTCCTCGAAAGCTCTCCGCAGGTGATTCATGACCATCGCAGAACTCAAAGAAAAGAACATTACTGAACTCAGCCGCATCGCGCGCACCCTCGAAATTCCCGGATCCAGCGGCCTCCGCAAGCAGGACCTGATCTTCAAAATTCTCCAGGCGCAGAGCGAAAAAGAAGGACACATCTTTGCCGAGGGCGTCCTCGAAATCCTTCCCGACGGCTATGGCTTCCTTCGTTCCCCGGACTACAACTACCTCCCCGGCCCCGACGACATTTATGTCTCGCCTTCGCAGATACGTAAGTTCGACCTCAAGACCGGCGATACCATCAGCGGCAACGTCCGCCCGCCCCACGAAGGGGAAAAATATTTCGCGCTCGTCAAAATCGAAGCCATCAACTTCGAGTCGCCCGAAGAAACCCGCAACAAGATTCTCTTCGATAACCTGACGCCTCTCTATCCCCAGGAACGCGTCAAGATGGAAACCGTCCGCGAAAACACCAGCGGCCGCGTCATGGATATCCTTACCCCCATCGGCAAAGGGCAGCGCGGCCTCATCGTCGCTCCCCCGCGCACCGGCAAAACCATGCTGTTGCAGTCCATCGCCAATTCCGTTACCACTAACCATCCCGAAATTGTCCTCATCGTTCTCCTCATCGACGAGCGCCCCGAAGAAGTCACCGACATGCAGCGCTCCGTCAAGGGCGAAGTCATCAGCTCCACCTTCGACGAGCCCGCCGCCCGTCACGTACAGGTGGCCGAAATGGTCATCGAGAAAGCCAAGCGCCTCGTCGAGCACAAGCGCGACGTCGTCATCCTCCTCGATTCCATCACCCGTCTCGCCCGCGCCTACAACACCATCGTCCCGCCATCCGGCAAAGTGCTCTCCGGCGGCGTCGACTCCAATGCCCTGCAGCGCCCCAAGCGCTTCTTCGGCGCGGCTCGCAATATCGAAGAAGGCGGCTCCCTCACCATCATCGCCACCGCACTCGTCGACACCGGCTCCCGCATGGACGAAGTCATCTTTGAAGAGTTCAAGGGCACCGGCAATATGGAAATCATTCTGGACAGGAAACTTGTCGACAAGCGCGTCTTTCCTGCCATCGATATCCAACGCTCAGGCACCCGCAAAGAAGAATTGCTCATCCCAAAAGATGAGCTCCAGCGTACCTGGGTTTTGCGCAAGGTTCTCAACCCACTCTCGCCCGTTGAAGCCATGGAGTTGCTCGTCAGCAGGCTCGAGAAAGTCCGTAACAACGCCGAATTCCTGGTGAATATGAACCAGTTGTAACCCGGGGGGCCGTGTGCCCCCTTCACAAGAGCTCGCTAACCAGAAAAACTTTTCCAGAGCCTGTTACGTTCCGGGTCGGAGATACACTAAAGCGATAGAGCCACGGCCAAGACAGGAATTTCAAAAAACTGGAGCCACCCCCAATGGCGCGACAGACTTTTCTGCCCGGAAACGATCTCTTTGCTGCTACCGCTGCTCCCGACGGTCGATACGGGGCCTTCTTCGATGACGACGGCGAGTCTGCGTATTTCTACGCCCTCGACCTCGACTCCGACGATTTGATCCTCGACGCTGTCCACGTCTACGACGCCATCAGCTACCCGCTCCGCAAGCGTCACCCTTCGCTCTCCATCGTCTGGTCTCCCGATGGACACAAATGCGCCCTGCTCCTTGACGGCCAGCCACGCGCTGCCTTCGATTTCGAAGCCCACCGCGGCTACTCCCGCTCCCGGATGCCTGCATCCGGCCGCCCCGCTTCGGGCAGCTGGCCCCCCTCCGATCACGCCTGGTCCGACGCCGCCATCGACTGGCTCGACATCCGCAAATCCGCCTGATTCGGCTTAGTAAGCCTGCAGCGACTCAACCGGCAAACGCACCTCGAAGCACGTCTCCCCCGGTTCCGACCGCACCGTCAGAAATCCCCGATGCTGCCGCACGATCCGCTGTGCCGTGTCCAGCCCCAGGCCCAGACCGCTGCCCGGTGCCTTCGTCGTGAAGAATGGCTCGAAGATGCGCGCCTGTATCTCCCCAGGGATGCCCGGCCCATTGTCCCAGATCTCCACCACCAGATACTCCCCGGAGAGATGCACCGCCAGCGTGATTCTTCCCTTGTCCTGCATCGCGTCCAGCGCGTTTTCCAGCAGCGACATCCACACCTGGTTCAGCTCACTCGCGTACGCTGAGATTCGCGGCAGATCCACGGCATACCGCCGCTCTACCTGCACCTTGTCCAGCCGCGACTGCAGCATTGCCAGCGTCGTCTCCAGTGACTGACGGATATCCACTTCCTGTATCGGCGCCTGATCCATCCACGAGTAATCCTTCACCGCGCCTATCAGTTCGAAGATCCGGCCCGTCGAATCGAGCATCACCTTTGCCATCCGCTCCGTGCGTGCCGACGACGCGAATTGCGACAGCACGATGTCCAGATGCTGGCCGCCCAGCAGTTCCGCCAGTTCTTCCAGATTCTCTACCGTGATCCCCAGCTCCGCCAGATCCGGCACTATCTGCCAGGTCTTCTCCACGCCGCGATCGCGCAGCCAATGCTGCAGCTGGTCCTCGCGTTGCGCCTGCGTTATCGAATTCGCCGGCCGCTCTTTCGTCTGCTCTTCCATGTGATATCGCCACGCACGAATCTTCTCCAGATGCGCCGTGTCCAGGCACAAACCGCCCAGCATGAATTTCTGATGTCCGTACGTCTTCAGCTCCTCAATCAATCCTGAGGCCGCACGCTGCGCCGCCGATGCCGGGTTGTTCAGCTCATGCGCAAGATTTCCCGCCAGCTTGCCCAGCGCTGTCAGCTTTTCGGTTTGCTGCTCCAGCCGCGTCATCTCTCGCACGCGGTCCAGCAGCACCGATACGCACCGCTGCCCCATCGACGGAATCGCCTGCAGCATCTCCGGAAACAGCTCGCGATCGATTTGAATTCCCCAGATATCCGACGCCGCAAATCCCTGCCCGCCATGCGTCTTCATCCGCGAGAAGGGAAGTAGTCCCGTAATTTGACCGGCGCGCCCGATGAATAATGCCAGGCCGCCCTGCGACCGGCGTACGTGAGCCTCGCCCTTCAGCAGGATCCACATTTTTGTGGCCGGATCGCCTTCGCGGAAAATCACCACGCCTGCCGGAACGAACACTTCTTCCCCACGCGTCGCCAGCCACTCCAGCTCGCTGTCCGTCAAGCCTTGCAGCGACTGCACCCGCCGCAAAGCGTCCAAAATCTCAGGCAGCGGCGTCGAGGGGGCCGTGGTTTGAACCGGAAAATCGGTGGCAATTGATGACTCCATAACCCCTCCCCATGATTGAAATGGTATCCGAACCCGCGCCCCTTTGCCTCTTTCAGTGACTAATTGGCATGCGGCCGCTGCATCTCGGCTTGCCTCTGCGGCATTTTGTCGATCAGCGCGTTCAACCGATCCACACTCACCGGCGCTGTCGCCCGCAGCGCCACGCTGCCGTCCTCACCCAGCAACAGAATCGCAAACGCGCCCGGAGCAATGCGAAACCGCTCCCGTACCGCCTTCATCTCCTCCGGGCTCAGGATCGTGTACGGCGAATCGGCCGGAGTCGAAACCCGCCGCCCATCCGGCACAATCGGCGCGAACAGCACAAACCTGTCCATCATGTCGTCTGCCGCCGCATCCAGCAGCGCCACCTGACGCTTCAACCGCACATCGTCGCCGCTCGCGCTGAACACCAGCAGCGGCCGATAGCAGTTCTTCATCGCTCCCAGCGTCTTCGGCACCACCGCGCACGTCGGCCGCGCCTGCGCGCAGACTCCGCTGCTCACCAACAGTGCCACAGCCGCGAAATAGAAACAGCGTCCGGTCATTCGGGAATCGATCCGTCGACACTTTTGCATTCAGACGTGCAAAACCCGGAGAAGGGTAGTGGCCTTCGAGTCTTTGTTACGACCACAAAACTCAATAAAAAAGAAACTGTGTCATCCTGAGCAAAGCATCCGCAATCGTTGCGGCCGCCTCTGGGTGCAACAAGTAATTCAGACGCGAGTCGAATGGACCTGCATTTCTCCCCTCCCAGGTGCCAATCGTTCTTCTCGCGCCTTTCAAGAGCGCCGGGGTCTATCCGACGTTGACTGGTTCCGTTTCCGCCGCCGGCTGCGGTACCCCGTCCTTCACCACCACCGGATCGAGAAACGGCATTGCCGCCCGCAACTTCGCCCCCACCTCTTCCACCTGCAGCCCCGCTTCGTTCTCCCGCATTTTCGTGAAATTCTTCCGGCCCGTTTTGTTCTCTTCGATCCACTTCTTCGCGAACGTGCCGTTCTGAATCTCCGTCAGCAGCTTCTTCATTTCCGCGCGCGTCTCGTCAGTCACAATCCGCGGCCCCGCCGTGTAATCGCCGTACTCCGCCGTGTCGGAAATCGAATACCGCATGTACGCCAGGCCGCCGCGATACATCAGGTCCACGATCAGCTTCAGCTCGTGCAGGCATTCAAAGTACGCAATCTCCGGCTGGTATCCGGCATCCACCAACGTCTGGAAACCCGCCTTCACCAGCGCCGACGTTCCACCGCACAGCACCGCTTGTTCGCCAAACAGATCCGTTTCCGTCTCCTCGGCAAACGTCGTCTCCAGTACCCCGCCGCGCGTCCCGCCAATGCCCTTTGCATAGGAGAGCGCCAGCTCCTTCGCCTTGCCGGAAGGATTCTGCTCCACGGCGATCAAACACGGCACACCGCCGCCTTCGATAAACACTTCGCGCACGCGATGTCCCGGGCCCTTCGGCGCCACCATCGACACATCCACTTCCGCCGGCGGTTTGATCGCCCCAAAGCGAATGTTGAACCCGTGCCCGAACATGATGGTCTTGCCCTTCTTCATGTGCTGCGCAATCTCCTTCGCATACGTCTCGCCCTGCGAGTGATCCGGCGTCAGGATCATGATCACGTCTGCCCACGCCGCCGCGTCGCTCACCGACACTACCTGCAACCCGGCCTTCTTCGCCTTCTCCACGGACTTGCTCGTCGCCGGCAACCCCACCCGTACATCGACGCCCGAGTCCTTCAGATTCAGCGCGTGCGCATGCCCCTGCGACCCATACCCAATCACCGCTACCTTCTTCTGCTGGATCAGCGACAGATCCGCATCCGCATCGTGATACGTCTTCACCATTCTTTTCCTCGTCTCTGATTTGAAAGTGTCATCAAGCGCGGGAAGCGCCACTCCTAAACGCCCCTACTAATCCCTATCCCCTATCCCCTATCCCCTAATCCCTAATCCCTAAACTCCAAACTCTAAACTCTGATCCCTAGTCCCTCAGCCCCGTCTCTTCCGCCATCAGCACATCGCTCGGCGCGCCCGTAATCTCTTCGCCTTTCTCATCCGCCAGTTCCATGCCCGGTACCCGCATCGCGTCCAGCACCCGGCTCGTATGCTGTCCCCTCCGCATCACCATCCGGCCCGTGCGCGAAATCTCCAGGATCCGATCCCCGCTCTCATTCAGCACCTGGATCAGCCCCTCGATCTTGCTTTCCACGCCCGTAATCTCGATCATCATCGACTCCGGCGCCAGGTCCACAATCCGCGCTCGGAAAACTTCCACCAGTTCGAACACCATCGACCGCGTCTGCGGAGTCGCCGCCACTTTAATCAGCGCCAGCTCGCGCGCCACGTGCGATAGCTGCCCGACGTCATCCACCTCGAGCACATTCTCCAGTTTATAGAGACTCGCCGCGATCCGGTGTCCCGCCGTGGGCGATGCATCGCAAACAATCGTCATCCGCGAAACCCCCACCCGCTCCGAGTGCCCCACCGTCAGCGACACAATGTTAATGTTCAGCCGCCGAAACAGCGACGCTACCCGCGTCAGCACGCCCGGCTTGTCTTCCACCAGTGCAACAAATGTATGCAGCATAAAAGCCTTTCTGATTGCCGCCGCTTTTCCTGTGCCCTGAGCTCTGTGCTCTGAGCGCTGCCTCAGTGGTCTCTGGCCGTTTCCACTAACGGATTCTCCGGCCGCCGAATCATCTCATGCAGCGCCGACCCCGCCGGAATCATCGGGTACACCGAGTCTTCCTTCTCCACCATAAAGTTGATCAGGAACGGACCCTTGTGCGTCCGCGCCTTCTCGACCGCGGGAAGAACCTCAGAACGTTTGCCCACGGCAGTCCCGCGAATCCCGTGCGCATCCGCGAGCTTCACAAAATCCGGGCTCAGCAGCGGCGTTGACTGATAATTCTTCTCGTAGAAAAATTCCTGCCATTGCCGCACCATCCCCAGATATCCGTTGTTGACGATTGCGATGTTCAGGTCCAGATTTTCCTGCGCTGCCGTGCATAATTCCGCCGCCGTCATCTGGAAGCCGCCATCGCCCGCCACCACCCACACTTCCTTATCGGGGCACGCGATCTTCGCCCCAATCGCCGCCGGCAGCGCAAATCCCATCGTCCCCAGCCCCCCCGATGTGATCAGCGTCCGCGGCTCATCGTGCTTGTAATACTGAGCCTCCCACATCTGGTGCTGCCCGACGTCCGTCACGACAATCGCCTTGCCGTCGGTCGCTTTCCACAAATCGTGCATCACGTGCGCCGCGTACAAATGCCCGCTGTCCGGCAGATTGCGAATATCCCGCACCGCGCACTGGCCCTTGCTCGCTTCAATCTCCTTCACCCACGCGCTCTCAGTTTTCGGATCGCGCGGCGCCAGATGCGGCAGCAGCGCTTCGAGCGCCTCCTTCAAATCGCCGATCAGCGCGACATCCACCTTCACATTCTTGTTGATCTCCGCCGGATCCACCTCGATGTGAATCTTCTTCGCGTTCGGCGCGTAAGTCGCCAGCGTCCCCGTCACGCGATCGTCGAACCGCATCCCGCACGCAATCAGCAAGTCCGATTGCTGGATCGCCTCGTTCACCCACGCCTCGCCATGCATCCCCATCATGCCCAGCGACAGCGGATGCGACGCCGGAAATCCACCCAGCCCCAGCAGCGTCGATGCCACCGGAATCCGCATCCTCTCCGCCAGCGTCCGCACCTGTGCCCCCGCGCCCGACTGAACCATGCCATGCCCCGCCAGGATTACCGGCCTCTTTGCGTTCCGAATCAGCTCCGCCGCCGCCAGAATCGAGGCCGATTCCGTCTTCAGCATGGGGTGCGGACGATGCGGCTTCGGTGCCGCCGCGGCAAAATCAAATTCCGCTGATGCCTGCTGCGCATCCTTAGTGATGTCCACCAGCACCGGCCCCGGCCGTCCCGACTTCGCCACCAGAAACGCCTCGCGCAGCATCGGCGCAATGTCTTCCGCGCGCGTCGCCACGTAGTTGTGCTTCGTGATCGGCAGCGTGATGCCCGTAATATCCACTTCCTGGAACGCATCCGTCCCCAGCACCTTGCTCGATACCTGTCCCGTCACGCAGACGATCGGCACCGAATCGAGCATCGCCGTCGCAATTCCCGTCACCAGATTCGTCGCGCCCGGCCCCGATGTCGCTACGCATACGCCCACCCGTCCCGATGCCCGCGCATACCCGTCGGCCATGTGCGCCGCGCCCTGCTCATGCCGCACCAGCACGTGGCGAATCGGAAACTTCCGCAGCGCGTCGTACGCCGGCAAAATCGCCCCGCCCGGATACCCAAACACCACATCGACGCCTTCCCCCTCCAGCGTCGCCCACAAAATCTCCGACCCCGTCAGCCGCGTCGAACTCGGCGCGCTTCCGGTTTGCGTCCCGGACTGTCCTTTACCCTGCGAATGTTTCTTTGCCGTCCCCATTGTTGTTCCTTTCCCTGCACGCTCTGGGAAAAGCGCGCTCTGTGTAGAGGTCCCAACTCTGTTCGGACCTCCTGATCCCTAAACTCCAAACTCTAAACTCTGCTTCTCACACCGTCACCGCACCCTGTGCCGCCGACGAAACCGTATCCACATACTTCTTGAAAACGCCGCGCTTGTACTTCGGCTCCGGCTTCTTCCACTGCGCCAGCCTTTGCTTCAATTCCGACTCCGAAATTTCCACGTCCAGTCTCCGATTCGGAATATCGAAATGAATCGTGTCGCCCTCGTGCACCGCAGCAATCGGCCCGCCCACAGCCGCTTCAGGAGCCACATGCCCTGCCATCAATCCGCGTGTTGCTCCCGAAAATCTCCCATCGGTCAGCAGCGCAACCGTATCGGTCAGTTCAGGAATGCCTGCCACCGCGCCCGTTACCGCCAGCATCTCCTGCATGCCCGGGCCGCCCACAGGACCCTCGTAGCGAATCACCATCACATCGCCCGGCTTAATCTTGCCCGCCCCAACCGCCTCAAACGCCGCGTGCTCGGAGTCGAATACCCGCGCCGGCCCACGATGCTCCAGCCGTTTGTGCCCCGCAACCTTGATCACGCATCCATCCGGCGCAAGATTCCCCTTCAGAATCACCAAACCACCCGAAGTCTTCAGCGGATTCTCGAGCGCGTGGATCACTTCCTGTCCCGCCGTCTCCTTCGCCGCCGCCGCTTCTTCGGCCAGCGTCTTGCCCGACACGTTCAGCGACGCGCCATCCAGTAGCCCAGCTGAAAGGAGACGCTTCGCCAACAACCGGCTTCCGCCCGCTGCCTGATAATCCACCGCCACATATTTCCCGCCCGGCTTCAAATCGCACAGCAGCGGCGTCTTCGTGCTGATGCGATCAAAATCATCCACCGTCAGCGGAATCCCCGCCTCATGCGCAATCGCCAGAAAGTGCAGCACCGCGTTCGTCGATCCGCCACTCGCCGCCACGCTCGCGATCGCATTCTCAATCGCCCTGGGCGTGATGAACTGCGACGGCTTCTGCCCTTTGCGCACCAACTCCATCATCAGCCGTCCCGCCTCGCGCGACGCAATCAGTTTCTCTTCGAGAAATGCCGGCACACCCGACAACCCCATCGGCGAAATTCCCAGGAACTCGCACGCCATCGCCATCGTGTTCGCCGTAAACTGCCCGCCGCACGCGCCCGCGCCCGGACAAGCATTCGCCTCCACAGCTTCCAGCCCCGCATCGTCCAGCTTGCCCGCCGCATGCGCGCCCACTGCTTCGAAAACGTCCTGCACCGTCAGATCCTTGCCGTTCAAATGCCCCGGCGCAATCGACCCCCCATACAACATCAACCCCGGAATATCGAGTCGCGCCAGCGCCATCACCGTCCCCGGCATGTTCTTGTCGCAGCCGGCAATCGCGACGAGCCCATCAAATTGATTTCCCCGCGTCACCAGTTCCACCGAATCCGCAATCACCTCGCGGCTGACCAGCGACGCCTTCATCCCTTCGGTGCCCATCGTGATGCCGTCCGAGATGGTCACCGTGTTGAACTCCATCGGTGTACCGCCCGCCTCGCGGATACCCAGCTTCACCGCATCGGCAATCGTGCGCAAATGAAAATTGCACGGCCCAATCTCAGTCCACGTGTTCGCGATGCCGATAATCGGCTTCGCCAGATCCTCCGGCGTAAATCCCACCGCGCGCAGCATCGCCCGCGCCGGCGCGCGACTCGGACCCTCTGTCAGCGCAATCGAATACAGCTTTCCCGAACCGTTGCTCTTCCCGTTCGATCCCATTCTGATTTCCCGCCCCTTTGTCCGGCTCTGGCCCGCTGGCAAAAGCGCCCTGCCGAAAAGTGCTCCTGGTTTTTGAAGGGGCACGGCTTCAGCCGTGACGGAATCTCGTCCCCGGAATAAGGGCTTTAGCCCCCGAGGGACGTCTCTCCCCGCCCTCTGTCAGGCGTTGACGCTTCTCCCACCCGCGGCGTTACCCAGAACGCCGCATCGTGCTGCTGCTCAAATTTATCCAGCGCCGCCGCGTGCCGCAGCGTCAGACCAATGTCGTCCAGCCCCTCCAGCAGGCAATCTCGCCGGAACGGATCGATGCGGAAGCTCGTTTTGAAGCCTTCCGTATCGCTGATTGTGTTTTGTTCGAGCGACACCGTTAATTTGTAACCGTCTTTGCTACTTGCCCGATCCAGCAGCGTCTGCACCTGGTCTTCAGGCAAAGTCACCAGCAGAATTCCGTTCTTCCCCGCGTTTGAATGGAAAATATCCGCAAACGACGGAGCAATCACGCAGCGAAATCCGTAGTCGCTCAAAGCCCACGCCGCATGCTCGCGCGACGATCCGCACCCGAAATTCTTGGCGGCCACCAGAATCTTCGCTCCCTTGTAACGCGGATCGTTCAGCTCGAATGTCGGATCCTTCCGCCAGTCGAAAAATAGAAAATCCTCGTACCCGGTCCGCTCAATCCGCTTCAAAAACTGCTTTGGAATGATCTGGTCGGTATCCACATTCACCCGATCCAGCGGCATCACCGGCGATGTCAGTGTCCGAAAGTTTTCCATTACGCCAGCACCTCAGCTTTCCTGAACTCCCATGTCCGCACATCGGTGAAGTGCCCCATCACCGCTGCCGCCGCGGCCATCATCGGACTTACCAGATGCGTCCGTCCGCCCTGCCCCTGCCGCCCTTCAAAATTGCGGTTGCTCGTCGAAGCGCACCGCTCACCCGGCTGCAAAATGTCAGGATTCATCCCCAGGCACATCGAGCATCCCGGCTCGCGCCAGTCAAATCCCGCCTCTTTAAAAATCGCGTCCAGTCCTTCCTTCTCCGCCTGCGCCTTTACCAGCTGCGACCCCGGCACCACCATGGCCCGCACATTCGCGTGCACGTGATGTCCGGCCACCACCTTCGCAGCCGCCCGCAAATCCTCGATCCGCGAATTCGTGCATGACCCAATGAACACCCGATCTACCGCGACTTCTTCCATCGGCGTCCCCGGCTTCAAATCCATATACTCCAGCGCCCGCATGAACGCCCGCCGATCCGCATCATTCTGCGTTGCAGTCGGATCAGGCACAGTGGCTGTTACAGATACCACCATCCCCGGATTCGTTCCCCACGTCACAAACGGCTCCAGCTCGATCGCCGGTATCACCATCTCCCGATCGAACTCGGCGCCCGGATCGCTGGCCAGCTTCCGCCACTCCGCAACCGCCTCATCCCAGGCAGCGCCCTCAGGCGCAAACGGCCGGCCTTTCAGCCACGCAAATGTCGTCTCATCGGGAGCAATCATCCCCGCCCGCGCGCCGGCCTCGATGCTCATGTTACAAATCGTCATCCGGCCTTCCATGCTCAACGACCGAATCGCCGACCCGGCATACTCGACCACATGCCCGGTTGCGCCATCGGTTCCGATACGACCGATAATTCCGAGCACGATGTCCTTCGCGCCCACGCCCTCCGGCAGTTCGCCCTCAATCGAAATGCGAAACGTCTTCGGCTTCGACTGCGGCAAACATTGGGTCGCCAGCACGTGCTCCACTTCCGATGTCCCAATCCCAAACGCCAGCGCACCCAGCGCCCCATGCGTCGATGTGTGCGAGTCGCCGCACACAATCGTCATCCCCGGCTTGGTCAGCCCCAGCTCCGGCCCAATCACATGCACAATGCCCTGCCGTGGCGACTGCACGTCATAAAGCTCAATCCCAAACTCCGCGCAGTTTTTCCGCAGTGCTTCAATCTGCTTCGCCGCAATCGGATCCTCGATCACCAGCCGATTCGCGGTCGTCGGCACATTGTGGTCCACCGTCGCCACCGAGCGGTCCGGCCGCCGCACCTTGCGCCCCGCCAGCCGCAACCCTTCAAACGCCTGCGGCGACGTCACTTCATGGATTAAATGCAGATCGATGTACAACAGAACTGGCTCATTCGCCGGCTCCGCCACAATGTGCGATTCCCAAACCTTTTCGAACAGTGTTTTCGGATTTCCAGCCATGTCCACCAACCTTGTCATCCTGTGCGAAGCGAAGAACCCAGGACTGATTGCCTCAATGAGCCGAGACTGCCCGCGCCCCAGCCAAAATCCCGCGTACCTTCTCGCCAATCTCCGTTGTCGACGACACCTTCACGGACTTATCTCCGCGCGCCAGATCCGCCGTCCGGTATCCATCGGCGACCACCTGTTTCACCGCTGCCTCAATTACTGCAGCCTCTTCTTCCAACCCGGCCGAATACCGCAGCAGCATCGCCGCCGTCAAAATCGCTCCCAGCGGATTCGCAATCCCCTTGCCTGCGATATCAGGAGCCGATCCGTGTACTGGCTCATACAAATTCACCTTCCCGCCGATCGTCGCCGAAGGCAGCATTCCCAGCGAGCCGGTGATCACGCCCGCCTCATCGGACAAAATGTCGCCAAACAAATTTTCCGTGAGCACCACATCGTAGTTCCGTGGCTGATTCATGATGTGCATCGCCATGGCGTCTACATACTGATGCTCCAGCGCCACCTCCGGATAATCTTTCGCGACCTCGGTCACCGTCGCGCGCCACAACTGCGATACTTCCAGCACATTCGCCTTATCGACGGACGTCACTTTTTTCCTGCGCTTCGACGCCAGATCAAACGCCACCTTCGCCACGCGTACCACCTCATCGCGCGTGTAGCGCATCGTGTTCCATGCCGCGCCAGCCTGCTTATCCCACTCGCGCGGCGCGCCAAAGTACAGGCCGCCCAGCAACTCACGCACAAACAGAATGTCCGCGCCCTCAACCACCTCCGGCCGCAGCGGCGAATTTTGGCTTAGCCCCGTCCACGCAAACGATGGCCGCAGATTCGCGTAGCCACCCAACTCGGCGCGAATCTTCAGCAGACCCGCTTCCGGTCTCTGGCTCGGCGGCAGCGCGTTGAACTCATTGCTGCCCACCGCGCCCAACAGCACCGCATCGCTTTCCAGCGCCGCCTTCAGCGTTTGCTCCGGCAACGGCGATCCGTGCGCCTTGATCGCCACGCCGCCAATCAGCTCTTCGCGAAACTGAAGGTCGTACCCGCCCAGCTCCGCCGCGGTTTTGAGCACCCGCACCGCTTCGCCCGTCACCTCGGGGCCGATCCCATCGCCGGCCACAATCAAAATCTTCAGTTTTTTCGCCATCGGTTTTCCTGGAGCGCCCTTCCGGCCACTGAATTTTGCCAACTTGCTGACTCGCTTACCTGCTAACTCACTGTCGTCTTCAGTTAACCGCAGGCTCCGTCGAAATCAAATCCTCGTGCCGCTCATGATGCGCCACCAGGTTGATCAGGTCCTGGTCGTAGATTGCCTTCTTCCGATCCGCCAGCTCCGTGAATGCCCGATACGCGATGTCCAGATCTGCCGGCGACAGCCGATACCCCAGCTCCTCCAGACGCGAACGCAGCGCCGTCCGCCCTGAATGCTTCCCCAGCACCATCCGATTCGCCGGCACACCGACTGAAACCGGCGTCATAATCTCGTACGTCAGCGGATTCGACAACACGCCGTGCTGATGGATTCCCGCTTCGTGCGCAAACGCATTCGCGCCGACAACAGCCTTGTTCGGCGCCGCGCCAAAGCTGATCGTGCCCGCCAGCTTTTGGCTTACCGGATACAGCTTCTCCAGTTTCAAACCGCTCTCATAGGGATAAACATCGGCGCGCACCTTGATTGCCGCAGCAATTTCCTCAAGCGCCGCATTGCCCGCGCGCTCACCGATGCCGTTGATCGTGCACTCAACCTGCCGCGCCCCCGCGCGAATCGCCGCCAGCGTATTCGCCACCGCCAGCCCCAGATCGTTATGGCAGTGCGTCGACAAAATCACTCGATCTGCCCCCGGCACCTTCTCCAGAATGTTCCGGAACATTCCCGCATAATCTTCCGGCGTCGCGTATCCAACCGTGTCCGGCAGATTGATCGTCGTCGCTCCTGCGCTGATCGCTGCGCCCACAAACTGGCACAGAAATTCCGGATCGGTCCGCGTCGCGTCTTCCGGCGAAAACTCCACGTCCTCCGCGAACGTCTTCGCCAGCGCCACCATCTTCGCGGCTTGCTCCAGCGCCTCGTCGCGAGTGATCTTCAGCTTGTATTCGAGATGAATATCCGAGCTCGCCAGGAATACGTGGATCCGCGGCCGCGCCGCCTTCTCCACCGCTTTCGCCGCCCGTTCAATGTCTTCTTTGCGTGCCCGTGCCAGCGACGCCACTTTCGGTCCGCGCACTTCCTGCGCGATCGCCGTGATCGCCGCAAAATCGCCGTCCGATGCGATCGCAAACCCCGCCTCGAGAATGTCCACGCCCAGATCCGCGAGCGAATGCGCCAGCGCCAGCTTCTCGTGGTGGGTCATGCTGCAGCCTGGCGACTGCTCGCCATCCCGCAGCGTGGTATCGAAGAAATGAATCCGATTCTGGGGCATAGAGTGTTCTCTCCGTCGATCCTGTGCGCTTGAAAGCGCGGCACCAACCCTCAACGGCAATCTTGCTCCGTACGTAAATAGTTTGGCAAAGGCTCCAACATAAAGCAAATTTGTAATTCTTTGCATTTACATAAATATCATTCATACTGAATCAGAGCCCCAATCCGGCCGCATCCTAATGGACCTTTACCAACTCGAAACCTTCCTCGCCGTTGCTGAAGAAAAGGGCTTCTCCCGCGCCGCCGCCCGCATGCGCCGTACCCAGCCTGCCATCAGTCACGCCATCCGCAAGCTCGAAGATGAAATCGGAGAGCCTCTGTTCGAGCGCTCCTCCCGCGACGGCACCCTCACCGCCTCCGGCAGGCTCCTGCGCAGCTATGCCGAGCGACTTCTCCGCCTTCGCGGCGAAACCGTCTCGGCTCTTGAAGAACTCCGCTCCCTCGAACGCGGCCGCCTCATCATTGCCGCCAACGAATACACCTGCCTCTGGCTGCTTCCCGTGCTCGATGCGTTCCGCCGCGCCTACCCGCAACTCGGCGTAACCGTCCAGCGCTCCCTCGCCAGCCAGATCTCCGACCAGATCCTCGAACGTGCCGCCGAGTTCGGCATACTCTCCTTTCGCCCCGATGATGCCCGCCTCCATGCCATCGCCGTCTATACCGACTCGGTCACGTTTGTCGTCGACCCGAAACACCCGCTGGCCAAACAACACCAGGTCTCCATTCGCGAACTCGGCAAGGAAAACTTCGTCGCCCACACCGTCGCATCCCCGCTGCGGCAGCGCGTTATCGAAACCTTCGCCCGCCATCAGACTCCCCTCAACATGGGTGTCGAGCTTCCCAGCCTCGAGGCCATCAAGCGCTTCGTCGCCCGCGGCAACGGCGTTGCCCTCGTTCCCGGCCTCACCGTCCAGCCGGAGCTGGCGCGCGGAGAACTGGTCCAGGTCGCCGTCCCCGAACTGCACATCGCTCGCCGTCTCTGGCTGGTCCACCGCGACCGTGCGACCCTCTCCCACGCAGGAGCAGCCTTTCTCGACATGGTCAGAACCTTCGCTGCCGATCGTGGCCACCCTTTCGCATTTCGTACCGAGCAACCTCCCATCCGCGCTCCTCGTGCGTCCAAGCATTAACTCCTGCCGCTGACTGTAGAAATGGCCCGCGGCAGGTACAATGACCAGGTGGACATCCCAAAGATGTTTGCCATTTCAAGAAGCCTCGGCTTCTGAGGCGCACGCGTGCGCGTGGTGCCAAATTCCCGAAGGGCGTTGTGAAGAGGTTGACCGACGAATGAAGAAATCGCTGTTTCTTTTCTTGCTGTTGCTTACCATCATGGCCGTTCCGGCTTTTGCGCAGGAGAGCCGCCAGGATATCAGCGTTAGCGGCACCGCCATCATCCCGCCTTATGCTTCCGGGAACACTGTCCAGCTCCACGCAAACGTCGGATACGCCGGCGCGCTCGTGAGCTATCGCTACCTGCTTACGCCGCATGGGGGCCTCGAACTCAACTACCAGTACAACCAGAACGTCCAGCACTTCTGCTGCGTCTTCGGTTCCTACCACATTCACGATCGCTTCCAGGAGTTCTCCGGAGCCTACGTCTACAGCTTCAACTTCAAAAACTGGAACCCCTTCATCGAAGGTGGCGCTGCCGGGTTCATGTTCTCGCCCATCGACGATTCCAAAACCGATACCTTCGGCATCAGCCGCAACACCAACGTGGGCGCAATCTACGGTGCGGGCATTGCCTACGAAATCAGCCCCAGCTTCGACATTCGCGCTGAATTTCGCGGGCTCCTCATGAAAACCCCAACCTTCAATTATCCGGGTAACGATTTCCGCACCAACGTCTACTACAACATCTACGACCCCGTCATCGGCGTGGCTTACCACTTCTAGTGAGCCGTCCCAAAAGTCTGTTGCGTAATGATCTGCCGCGGTAATGGATCTTCCAGATCCCCTCGTCATCACCGACCTGCCGCGCTGTCAATGGGTCTGCCGCTGTAATGGATTGGCCGCTGTAATGGATTGGCCGCTTTTGTATCGGGGCGCGAGTTCACTCGTGCCGTAAATCGGCCAAAATTCAAGTGGGCTTCAGCCCCGACGTTCCGTTCCAGGCAAGCCAGGCGGCCCGGATACGTCGTGAACTTCAACGAACAACACACGGGACTGTATTGCCGCAATCGTCTGCCGATAAGCAGACTGACGAGCCCGGGCTCCGATTCGGTGCGATAGTCCCTGGATTCCAGGCTTCCACGCGGCATCACGCTGCGCAAAGTCCTTGCGCCGCTCCCTGAGGAAGGCGACGCAGGTGCCCAGTTGCGCGACGGTATTCTTCACCGCTGAGCGCCATCTACCCAACAAAATATGTCGGGACATCCAGGCCAAACCTCAGGATCGTCGGGAAAGCCCTTGTTCAGCCGCGCATTCGAGTTATGCCGGAAATCAAGGGCCGACGCCCTGCCGCGCCATTTCTATTCGCAGATTCCCGACATGCGGGCTCTCCGCAGCACGGCATCGAGCCCTCTCCCACTGCTTTCTCAAGCGAGAGAATCAAGCGGCCATCGGGAGCTCGTCGCCAAAAAGCCGGACGAAGCTGGCCGGGATTCGATGAGCCGCCCTGCCCTTTTCGCGTTTCCCCTCGCGAGGCTATTGACCCAGGAATCGGTAAACGATGCCAACGCTGAGCCCGTTGGGCGTCAGACCGCTGTTGTGCTGCACCACAGTACCGGTGTTGGAGTCGTACGTCGGTGGCCCTGCGAATGACGGCCAGAATTGCCACTCATAGTCGGCTCGAACAAAGACCGTACGGCTCAACCGGTAGTTGACCGTGCCCCCTGGCGCATAGATAAAGTAGCTTCCCTTCAAGCTCCCCGTCGCGGGGTAAAAAGGTGTGGTGATCCACCCTCCACCCAGACCCAGCTTGCCCCATCCCGTCAGGCGATGGTACCGGAACAGCCGATAACGAGGACCAACAATGTAGTTGGACTCTACCTGACCGCCGTAGCCATGATAGTGCAGCCAACGGGCTTCCCCTTCGATGCCGTAGTTCTGATGCAGGTCGAAGTTGAAGACCGCCGTTGGACCGTACAGCTCATCCGAACAACCGAAGGGCGCACTGTTCTTGCACCCCCAGTCGGGGTTAAAGGAGGAAAATTCCACACCAGCGGATATTCTGGCTTCGCCACCGGTTGCTGACTCTGAGTTCTGGGCGATTAAAGCGGCAGGAAGTAAAAGAAGTGCGATGAATCCTATCTTTTTGACCACGGTCTATCTCCGGTCATGCAAAACTTACAATTCTTACGGCGGGCCTTTGATTATTCCTTCTTATTAACCCTTCTCGAATCCCAAAGGATGCGCTTTGCGGTTCAAAAATTTTGAGCCGCAAAGCCTCCCAAATCTCCCAATCGAACCAATTACTGCGGCGTTCCCTGCGGCTGCGCCTGCGCGCTCGCCGAAGGCTGTTGTTGTGATCCTGCATCCGCCGAGGGCGGCACGCTGGCTGCCGGTGTCGCGTTGGCGGGTATAGCGCCCGCTGGTGCATCCGAGTAACGCGTCAGCCGATAAAACACCGGCGTCAGTTCCAGCGGCATCTTGTCCCGCGCATTCAACAGCGGGGCGGGCTTAACATTCAGCTGGAATACCTTGTCGTCCCACGGATCGATCTTCAGCCGGCTGTTCAGCGGCAGCGCTGCAATCTGGGTCAGGTTATCCATATCCAGCTTCGGCGCTCCCTGCGTCAGGCCGATCAGCCAGGGCTGCCCATCGGCACGCACCAGTGAGTCGCCCAGCCGCGGGCTGAACAACGACGGAAGCTCCTTCTCCCTCGCCTGCAACTGCTGGAAGAACAGCCCCACGCTCGCTGCCTTATCGTGGTAGATCGAGTGGTTGAACAACTCCACTGCTTTCTTCGCCGCTTCGTCGTTATCCGGCGTCGAATGGTTCATCGTGATCCGCCGGAACGTCGATGTGTCCGGGAAAAGCAGCCGATCGTTAAACGCATAACGCGTGTCGATGTGATGCCCCGTCACAATGTGCGCCAGCTGGAATGCAATCACCGCCGCCAGCGCATTCTCATCCGGCAGCGTGTCGATCAAACCCTTGCTGAGCAGGATCGTATTGCCCACTGCCAGCGATTCCAGCGGCGTGGTCAGTATCACGCGGCAGTGAATGTCGCTGGGCAACTGCAGATTGCTCCCGATAATGATGTTCGTCGCCACCTGCTCCAGCTGCTTGTCGAAGTCGCTCGGCGGCGCCACCAGCCCCGCCTGCGTCAGCCGGTCCAGCACGTTCTGTTCCGCCTGCGATATCCATTCCCGCTCCGCCTGCAGCGGGCTCACATCGGTCGAGTTATCGCTCTGGTCCTGCGCGTTTTCGATCTCCATCGACTCCGCGTCCGACTCCTTCGTCGGCAGCTTCAGGGAATAGCCCCAGTACGTCGTCTGCCCCTTGAAACTTGTTGCGTGTGCAACTTCGTTGTGCAGCGTGTCCTCAACGTAGACCGCCGCCGGCGCCCATACTCCAGGCTGCACATTCATCCGCCAGCTGTCGAAATGGAAGTAATGTGTCGCTTCATCGTTCGGATTGCTCACGAACGTCCCGTTGAAGCGCACCACGTTGCCGTCCTCGTCCTCAATCCATATCCGTCCGAAGAACCGTCCCGCGCCCTTCTCTTTGGGCCGTACGTCGAAAACCCACGTCTTCACCGTCCCCAGAAATTCCCGGCGCACAAACGAAAATTCGTAGTGCTGCTGATCGAACCCCGTCGGATCGATGAACATCATCGCCATGAATCCTGTCGGCGAGTTCTCCAGATGGAACGCCTTCGTCAGGTCCGACATGAAATGAAACGAGCCTGCGAACCATCCGTGCGATTTTCCGCTCCGGTTCACCTGCGAGTATTCGTCCGCCGTGAATGCCTTCCCGAAATCCACGCGGCCAATCATGTATTGATCCGCCACGGGTACCTGGTAGAGCTTCACATCCGGACGCAGATCCTGAATGTACGACTGCACTACAGGCGTGCTCTTCTGAATCTCCTTGATCACGACCTTCTCGCGCGCAATCGCCTGCTGCACCAGCCGCTGCTGCTGCGGAGTGAGGGGCAACGGTACCGGCCCCCTCGGTTCTTTCGCCTGGGACGCCGGAACGCCCAGCAATAATGTCATGCCCAGCATCAAAATCTTGCGATACATATTCTTATGACTCCTGACTTCCTGCCTGAATATTTATGCCGAAAAACGCGGGCATCGATGCATTTCGTGCACAGCTTACAGCTTTACGCCATCTGGAATGTCACGTGAATAATGCTGACCTGATCCACCGCGTGCCCATCCTTCGTCGCCGGCCTGAACTGGATCCGTTCCGCTGCCAGCTTCGCCTGCTCATCCAGCCCGTGCCCTAACCCCGTTACCACTCGCAGCACTTCCACCTGTCCCGTCGCCGAGAAGCGAACCTGCAGTGTCACATCGCCTTCAATCTTCAGTTGCCGTGCTTCGGCTGTGTACGCCGGCAAAGGCTTTGCCAGCACCACAATCGGTGTCGCCGCAGGTTCCTGCGCATGCGCCGCAGGAGCCGGAGCCGATCCGTAAATGTTGTCCCCAAAGCTGCCTTTGGCTACCGTTCCCTTGCTGCCCGGCTGTCCGGTTCCACCCAGAACTCCGTTGCTGAACCCAGCCGAAGCCACCAGCGCGCCCTTGTCTTTGCCCCCCGGTACCCCGTTGGCTACCCCAGACCCGAAATCTGCCCCGTGTACCGCGCCCTGCCGCGCTGCACCTGCCCCAGGATTGCCCACACCAGGAGCTGCATTGAACGATCCCACTGCCGCCACCGTCGCCGTCCGCGTCGCAGCCGGATTCGGCTTCACGCCCTGCGGATCCCCAAATCCTCCCGCCTTCGGCGTCGGAGCAGACATGTTGTTCGCTACCGTGGTCGGCGTCTCACTCTTGAACATCCCCACCTTCGGCTGCGGCGGAGGTGTGAACCGCTTCGGCGGCGCCGCCTCCATCTTCGGCATCACCGGCGTCGGCAGCTTTACTTCCGCAATCTTCGGCGGCGTCGGCAGCGGCTTCGGCATTTCGATCTTCGGTTGTTCCAGCTTCGCCACCGGCGGCGGCGGAATGATCTTGATCTTCGGCACCGGCGGCACATACGGCTTCGGCTGCTCCACCGGGAAGATCAGTTGCGTCGTCTGATATCTGTGCTCCTGCACCTGATGCACTTGTGCAATCGTCAGCAACAGCAGCAACGCTGCTATGGTCACGTTGATGACCATGCTCATGCCGAACGACCCCATCCGGCCTTCAGGTTCCGGGAGAAGTCCAAACGTCCCGCGTTTAAGTGAATTTTCTGTCGCCATTGCCCTGTATCTCCAACCTCGCCTGCGATAAGAAGTTGCGACTGTTTGTCCCAGTGCATCCATCTACATGCACTTTGATGACCAGTAAACTAAATGTGGTGTGGCCCAATTTCAGACACGTTTTCCGCAAAGCGGGTTGCCCCTCGGCCAAGTATGCGCGCTCTGCTCTGTGGGGTTACCATTTGATCTTCCTACAGGTACTTCTTTTCGCGCAAGAGTGTTACTTGAGCGTACTCCTGTGGATTACCTCCAACAGTCACACGAATGAGGCAGGAACGTGCCCATTTTGGGTCTTGCCATGCCTGAACGACGCCGGCGACGCCTTCTTCGTTCACTCTGTGTACTCTCTTGCGGTCAGCATCCGCAAGCCCCTGACCCTTTGCTCCCCAACGCGTGCTCGGACAGGAATGGGTGCGCGCCGCTCTCGTCATCGGTTGCCGCAATCGAGGGACGTGTCTCGTTCGATTATATGTAATCAGACGCAGCCCGGACTGAAATAGCATAAAGAATTGGAGGACAGGAATTTTGCGAATTCTCGTCACTGGTGGTGCCGGCTACGTTGGTGGAATGGTCGCTTCGACGCTCGCGCAGCAAGGCCATACCGTCGTGATCTACGACAACTTCTGCCATTCCTCGCCCGCCCTCCTTCCTCCCGGTCTCCAATTCGTCGAAGGCGAACTTGCCGATCGCGCCGGCCTCGAGAAACTTCTTTCCTCCGGTTTCGACGGCGTCATGCACTTTGCCGCACTCATTGAGGCAGGCGAAAGCATGCGTCATCCCGAGATCTATTTCCGCAATAACACCGCCTCCACCCTCAGTCTCCTCGAGGCAATGATTTCCACAGGCGTCCACAGGTTTGTTTTCTCCTCAACCGCTGCCGTCTATGGTGACCCGGAAGTAACGCCGATTCCCGAGGATGCACCTCTTCGCCCTACTAACCCGTACGGCGAATCAAAGCTCCTGGTGGAAAAAATGCTCCTCTGGATGTATCGAGTACACGGTTTTCGCTATGCCAGCCTCCGTTACTTCAACGTCGCCGGAGCCATGGCCGGCCGTGGCGAGGCCCACGAACCGGAATCCCACATCATCCCCCTCGTGCTCGATGTCGCCCTCGGCCGCCGCGACCATATCAAAATTTATGGCGAAGACTACCCCACTCCCGACGGCACCTGCATTCGCGACTACATCCATGTCGAGGACCTCGCGAATGCCCACTTGCTTGCTTTTGAGGCGCTTGCCCACCGCGAGCACCTGATCTACAACCTCGGCAACGGAGCCGGCTTTTCCGTCCGCCAGGTCATCGAATCCGTTCGCCGCGTCACCGGCCACCCCATCCCGGTCGAAGTCGTGGCCCGCCGTCCAGGAGACCCAGCGATCCTGATTGCCAGTTTTGAGAAAATTTCGCGTGAACTAGGCTGGAAACCCCGCCATACCAGCCTCGACGGCATCATTCAGAGCGCCTGGGCCTGGCAACAGATTCGTTACAAACAAACGGGATAAAGTCCCGGGCGTGGGCCCGGGCCGTTCTACTTCCTATCCCCTGAACCCTATCCCCTAAACCCTGTCTTCCTACTTCTCTACCTCGACACCGCGCCAGAAAGCGATGTGGCCCTTCACGTTACGCGCTGCAGGATTTGGATTGGGGTAATACCACGCTGCGTCCTGATTCTCCTGCCCGTCCACCAAAAGGCTGTAATAGCGCGCCTGACCCTTCCAGGGACAGGTCGACGTCGTCGAGCTCGGCCGCAGATACTCCCGGTTCACTGCGCCTTCCGGAAAGTACACATTTCCCTCAACCGTCTCGTAAGTTTCACTTTCTGCAAGCACTTTCCCGTTCCAAACTGCCTTCGCCATCGTTCGTTCTTCCTTCATCCGTTTCGCACCGACGTACTACATTACCAGATGCGTGAGCCCCCGCCAACGACGCGCCTTTTCCTATAGTTAGCCGCGTACCCGATCAGGCTCTCGCCATAAGCACCGTCCGATCGCCATCCCTTCTGCGAAAGAAAACGGTTTGCACCCGATCACGTCTACCAAACTCTAAACTCTAAACTCCAAACTCTCTCGTGATGTCGAAGGAGGCCCACCATGCCCACTACCGTCAACCGCCGCACCGTCGATCTCTCCCGTTATCCCGACCTGGTCGTGGTCTACCTGGGCATGCGCGTCAACCGTATCACCGGCCTCAAAACCCTCATCGGCTTCGGCCCTCGCATCAGCAAATCCGTCGAGGCCCAGCCCGAAGGCCTCCTCCGTCATGAGAACTTCGTCTTTTCCCTCTTCCCCATGCACGCCGGCATGCGCCAGTACTGGCGCGACATGGATTCGCTCCTCAAGTGGACGCGCTCCGACCCCCATCGCCTCTGGTGGAAACAGTTCCTTCGCGACTCCGGCGGCACCGGCTTCTGGCACGAAACCTACACCATGCGCGGCGGCATGGAGGCGATCTTCGACGACGTCGCCCCAAAAATTGGCTTCATGGCCTTCGCCCCCATCGTCCCCGCGCGCGGATCCATGTTCACCGCATCCCACCGCGGTGTGCGCGCCAACACCGAAGCCGCCCCCGTCCTCTCCGAAGAAGACCTCTACGGCAAATAAAGCGCTGCCGCGATCACCAATTCTCTGATCCGCGTCCCCAGGCCGTCTTCGCTATTGCACCGTCGAAACGTGCACGTAGTGAAACGTCGCAGTGAATCCGCTCCGATTGCCGCCGTAGAGACAAACCCTCGTGTTCGAACCCAGAGCTGCAACCCACGTGCCCCCGCGGATCCATCTCATTCCATCGGAACTACTCCAGGCGGTGTAATGTTGTTCTCCGTTTACGCTCAGGCGCGCGATCCGAAGCCATGCGGTCACCGTTGAAGTGAGTGCGGGAGAACCCACGTCCGTTGCACCCCAGGTCGGATAGCCGACTCCAGCCGCAGCCTGCGCCTTCACAAATTCGATCTGCCGCGTATCGCTGTTCGCGTACAAATCCAGCCGCAGATAATCGGCGTCATCGGCATAGAGCAAAAGCCCCGCCTGCGCATAATCCGCTCCCGCTCCACTCAGCGGAAGATTCAGGTCCAGCTCCGTCTCCACCATGAAATCGCCAGGCGGCGCGTTCTCCGCAAGGAGCGGCACGCTCGCCATGGCATTCGTCGTGTCGAACGCCGCGGTCGGCATCTCAAGACCGTTGCCGGTGAGCGTGATGCCCGGTGCGCTGTGGATCGACGACCACTGCGCCGCCAGTTTCGTATCTGTGAAATCGTCCGAGAACGCGCTGACTGCCGTTTGCGGCGCAGCATCGATCGCGAGCGCCGTTTGATAGCCTCCGGTCTCGCCCGCCTGCGCCGCGGGCATCGGTTGTGGAGCATCTGCATCGGACGGCCCATAGCCACCGCGCGCCACAGGCCAGCCATTCACCCAGTCCAGCGCATCCAGAAACGCTGGCCGCGCCGTGTAGCCAACGTCGCCCGCGTAGTACGGACTGCCCGCCAGCACACCGTGATACAGGATGTAATCCTGGCCGGTTGCGTCGGTGAAGACAACGTTGCCGCCAGGACCCACCACGCGGTTCCCGTTCATCGCCAGCACTGGCGTCCCTCCGGTGTCGACCGCGCTCAGGCTCACGCCCGCAGCATCCACATACGGCCCCATCGGAGTCGTCGCTCGCCCCGCAAACACCCCATACCCCGTCAGCGGACCGTTGCAGCAGTTGGTGGACGACGCCAGCAGATAAAAGTAGCCGCCGTGCACCCACCAGTTGCCCCCTTCATACCGATTGTCCGCGGCAATTTCCGTCTCGCTGCTCGCGTCCGATGTGAAGCCGTCGGCCGATAGCTTGCGCACGAAGATCCCGCCTTCGAAACTGCCGAACAGGATGTAGCGTTGCCCGCTGGAGTCCTCTGTAATGTCCGGGTCGATCGTCGCCCGATAGCTTCCGGCACAGCACAACGTCGCCAGTTCCGGTTCCACCACCGCCGTTCCATGATCGACAAACGGCCCCGCCGGGCTCGAGCTCGTCCCCACGCCGATCGCCGATCCATTCCCCGCCAGAGCGCTGGCTGAGACCGCGTAGTAGAGGTAATACTCTCCGTTCATGAACTCGATCGCCGGAGCCCACATCATCGCGCCAGTTACGTTGGCCCACGACGGCAAACCCGCAAACGCATTGCCCACGTAAGTCCAGTTCACCAGGTCCGTCGACGAAAAAACATTGATGAAGTGCTGCGCCGTGTCGCCGGAATACAGAGCATCACTCGTGCAGTAGAGGTACCAGGTATTGCCAGCCGCGCTCTGCAGTTTGTAGATCGCCGGGTCGGCGCAACTCACCGCAGCCTGCGTGCTCGTCACCGCGAGTGCCAGCGGATTGCTGTAGGTCTTCGCGCCCGCCGACGTGATGGTCAGCGCAGAGCCTGCTGACGTCGATCCGCTGTAATGGCTGTCCCCGCCGTAAGCGGCTGTCACCGTCGAACTGCCCAAAGGCAGCATCGTTGTGATGAACTCTGCGGTTCCCGTCGGATCGAGCGTGGATGAGCCCAGCGTTGTGGAGCCTGTCGCGAACGTCACGCTGCCGGTCGGCACCGCACCGCTTGCCGTCCCTGTCACTGCCGCCGCGAGTCTTACCGGCAAACCCTGCTGAGCCGTGACCGAGGTCGCCGCCAGCGTGGTCGTGGATGCCGCGGTCACCGGCGGTCCTGTGCCTCCGCCAGAACTGTTCGAACCTCCGCCAGAACTGTTCGAACCTCCGCCACACCCCGTCAGTAGAAGAGCGATTCCCACTACGAAAGAGCTTCCGGTCAGTGCCGATTTCCCACTGCGCCCGGACCTTACACGTACACGAGACAGAAAGGACATCACTACCTCAAGCCGTACCCACCTCATCGAAAAACTCAATCAGGCTTTCAATCCCGCGATGAAAGTTCGCGATGTGGAACTTCTCGTTCGGCGCATGCAACCCATCGTCAGGCAATCCAAACCCCATCATCACCGACGGAATCTTTAAAAATTTCTCAAAGTCTCCCACAATCGGAATCGATCCGCCCGACCGGATGAACACCGTGTCCTTCCCCCACACTTTTTTCAGCGCTTTCGTCGCGGCCTTCACGTAAGGATTATCCGTTCCAATCACAATCGGCTCACCCTGATGGATCAGCCGCACCTCCACGCTGACTCCCTCCGGCTTGATCTTCTCGACATACGCCTTGTACTGCGCGAAGGTCTTCTCCGGCGTCATGTCCGGCACCAAACGCATCGATACCTTCGCCGTCGCTTTCGCAGGGATCACCGTCTTCGCACCGGCCCCGATAAATCCGCCCACAATCCCGTGCACGTCGAGCGTCGGCCGCGCCCACGTCCGCTCAATGGCCGAATACCCCGTCTCCCCAACCAGCTTCGTCGCCCCCACTTCCTTCTCGCGATACTGCTCCTCGTCGAACGGAAGCGCCTTCCACGCCTTCAGCTCATCCTCGCTTGGCTTCACCACATCGTCATAGAAACCAGGAATCAAAATCTTCCCCTCGCGATCCTTCAGGCTCGCGATGATCTGCGCCAGTGAAACAAATGGATTCGGCGCAACACCGCCAAACATCCCCGAATGCAGATCGGTCTTCGCCCCCCGCACTTCAAGCTCCGTGTAGATCATCCCCCGCAACCCCACCGTCAACGTCGGAAGCTCCGGCGCAAACATCTCCGTGTCGGAAATCAGCGCGAAGTCCGCCTTCAGCCGCTCCGGATGCTCGCGCACAAACGCCGCAATCCGCTCGCCGCCCACTTCCTCCTCGCCCTCATAAATCACCTTCACGTTGATCGGCAATTTTCCATCCGCCTTCATCAACGCTTCGAGCGCCTTCAACTGTGTCACCAGCTGCCCCTTGTCATCCACGGCCCCGCGCGCATACAGATTCCCATTCCGCTCCGTCGGCTCAAACGGCGGTGAAACCCACTCGTCCAGCGGATCGGGCGGCTGCACATCGTAGTGCGCATAGCAGAGTGCCGTCGGCTTGCCCGCCGCGTGCAGCCAGTCCGCATAGACCAGCGGATGCCCTCCGGTTTTTGACAGCGGCCCGTCGCGAATGATCTCCACATGCTCCATGCCAATGCGCTTCAGCTCCGAAGCCACCCACTCCGCGGCCTTCTCCACATCGCCCTTATGCTCCGGCGTCGTCGATACCGACGGAATCCGCAACAGAGTCTTGAGCTCCTCCAGAAACCGCGCAGCATTTTCCTTCGCATAGCCAACCCCCCCAGCACTCATCTCTCACCTCGCAGCGAATAGAGCAAACACACGAGTATACGGCGCCCGGGCAATCAGATACTCGGAACTGGAGCGGGGCCGGGATCCACTTCAGCCATCTCCGCCGCCTATACTGATACGGTATGAATTCGTCCGACCCCATCGTCGAGATCAAATTGAATTATGAGCAATGGTCTGCATTCATTGCGATCCTTGATCGGCCAACTCGAAAGCTACCGCGCCTGGAAAAGTTGATGCGCGAGCCGTCGATCCTCGATGCAGCAACGACGCCCCAGGTGTCAAGCTAAGCTGCGGCTCACACTTTCCGCCTGATCCGCGCGCAAAACCCCCGCCGAAAACACTCCGCCGCGTGATCATTCACCAACCCCACCGCCTGCATCCACGCATACACAATCACCGGACCCACAAACTTGAACCCGCGCTTCTTCAGCTCCTTCGAAAACATCTCCGCCAGCGGCGAACTCGCCTGTAACGGTCCGGTGTTCTGCAACGGCTGCCCTCCCGCCACCTCCCAAACCCAGTTCGAAAAACTCTGCCCCTGCTTCTCCATCTCCAGAAACACACGCGCACCGCCAATCGTCGCCTCAATCTTCGCCCGCGACCGAATGATCCCTGGATTCTCCAGCAGCCGCGCGATGTCCTTCTCCCCCATCTTCGCTACCTTCTTCGGATCGAATCCCCTGAACGCCTTCCGAAACTCCTCGCGCTTCCGCAGCACAATAATCCACGCCAGCCCCGCCTGAAATCCCTCCAGCATCAAACATTCCCACAGCGCGCGGCTGTCGAACTCCGGCACGCCCCACTCCTCATCGTGATACGCCTGCATCAGCGCATCGCTTCCCGCCCACGAACACCGCTCTTTCGACCCGCGACTCATCTTCCTCCCAGCCTTTCTATTCCTCGTCACAACACCTCGCCCAATAACCGGATCCCTTCCCGAATCTCCCGCTCCGTCAGCCGCGCATACCCCAGCAAAAATCCTGGCCGCGATGGCCGCTTCAGATAGCAATGCGCGATCCCGTAGATCCCCACCCCGCGCTCAGCCGCCGCCGCTACCACCGCCTCTTCTGACACCCGCTTCCGCGGCCACAGCATCACCTGCGCTCCCGCTCCCTCGCCCGTCATTTTCACGCGATCCCCCAGGTACTTCCCCACTGCCTCCAGCAGTGCCGCGCGGCGGGAATTGTTTTTCCGCCGCAGCCGCCGCAGATGCCGCTCGTACATCCCCCCGGTAATAAATTCCGCCAGCGTCTGCTGCTCCAGCGTCGCCGAGTGCAGATCGCTCAACCATTTCGCCGCTGTGAACACCGGCACCAGCGACGCCGGCGCAATCAGATAACCGATGCGCAGCGCCGGAAACACCGTCCGCGAAAAAGTGCCGATATAGATAATCCTCCCCTCGCGGTCCAGCCCCTGCAGCGATTCCAGCGGCCGCCCGGCGTAATGAAACTCGCCGTCGTAGTCATCCTCCACAATCACCGCGTTGCGCCGCCGCGCCCACTTCAGCAATGCCAGCCGCCGCTCCAGCGGCAGAATCGCTCCCGTCGGAAATTGATGCGACGGCGTCACGAACACCATCCGCGCATCCTCCGGCAGCTTTGCCGGGTTCAAACCCTCCTGATCCACCGGCACTGGCCGCAGCCGCGCTCCCGCCCCGCGCAGCGCCTCACGGATCCCGTCGTAGTGAGGATCCTCAATCGCCACCGCGTCCCCCGGTTCCACCAGCACCCGCATCACCAGGTCCAGCGCCTGCTGCGACCCGTTCACCACAATCAGCTCCGACGGATCGCACACCACCGCGCGCGATCGCCGCAGATGCGCGCAGATCGCCGCTCGCAGCTCTGCATTCCCCAGCGCCGAGCCGTAGTCGAACTGCCGCGTCGATCCCTTCCGCGCCTGCCGCAGCAGCATCCGCCGCCATAACGCAAATGGAAATGTCTCCAGATCGCTCCGCCCATAGATGAAGTTGTACCGGGGCGCCACCGCGCGCTGCAGCGGCGTATTCACCGTCGCCGTCGATCCTGCCACCGCGCTGCCGAATCGTGACAAGCGCAGCCGCGCCAGCCTTCGCTTGCCCCGTCCAGCATTCCCTGCCAACCCATCGGCCACATAGGTGCCGGAACCGCCGCGTCCCGCGATGAATCCTTCCGCCGCCAGTTGTTCGTAGGCCAGCAGCACCACCGTCCGCGAAATTCCCAGCTGCTCCGCCAGGTCCCGCGTCGAAGGCAATCGATCCCCCGCGCTCATCGCTTCGGTCAGGATCGCGTGCCGGATCCCCCGATACACCTGCCGAAACAGCGGCTCCCCATTGCGGGAAAGTGGTATCACCAGTTGCATAAAAAGTGGCACTGTAAAAATACCATGCGCTCGGTCAAGCTGGGAAGCGTGCACTCCGCGCTTCCCCGGCGCCGCGCACAATTCCTAATTCCCCGAGGAAGTCCATGCATTCCCTGCGACGCAATCGTCCCCTGCCGCTGATTCTCGCGAGCGGACTCCTCATCGCCGCGCCCGTCTTCGCGCAATCCACCCCCGCGCCGCTCCCCATTCAGCCAATTCTGCACGATGGCGCGCACGACTTCGATCCCCTCACCGGCAACTTCACCTTCAATCTCCACTACATGCTCCATCCCCTCACCAGTACTCCCGACTGGACCGACATGACGGGCACCGGCGCCTGCTACAAAGTCTGGAACGGCCGCGCCAATCTCGACACCGTCGAGCTCGACAGCGCGAACGGCATACACATGGAGGGCCTCACCCTCCGCCTGTACGATCCCGCGGCCCGCCAGTGGCGTCTCTACTGGGCCAACAGCCGCATCGGTCGCCTCGACCCACCGCAGATCGGCGATTTTCGCGATGGCCGCGGCGACTTCTACACCACCGACACCATCAACGGCAAAACCACCCTCATCCGCTTCGACTGGACCCGCATGACCTCCGGCACGCCCCACTTCGAGCAGGCCTTTTCTGTCGATGGCGGCAAAACCTGGGAAGTGAACTGGCTCACCAACCAGACCCGCACCGGCGATGCCGTTTGGGGACAACCGCAGCCAGGCCGCCGGAGCACCCCTCCTCCAGGCTCCGAACCTCCGCCGCCTTCCAACGCGCGCGATGGCCAGCACGATTTTGACTTCGACTTCGGTACCTGGAAAATGCACATCCGCCGTCTCCTCCATCCCCTCACCGGATCCACCGAGTGGACCGAAATGGACGGCACCACCGTCACGGGCAAAATCTGGGACGGCCGCGGCGCCAACCTCGCCACCGTCGAAGCCGATGGCCCCACCGGCCACCTCGAGCTCCTCTCCCTGCGCCTCTACGATCCGCAGGCGCACCAGTGGAACATCCACTTCGCCACCAGCGATGGGCCCATCCTCAGCGTTCCCGCAGTGGGCGGTTTCACAAATTCCCGCGGCGATTTCTACGACGCCGAGCTCTACCACGGCCGCAATATCCTCGTCCGCTTCTCCATCTGGCCGGTTGCAGCCAACGAAGTCCGCTCCGAACAGGCCTTCTCGGCCGACGGCGGCGCCACCTGGGAAACAAACTGGATCAACACCTACACCCGCGTCACCGAGAAGAGAGGCAATTGATGCGTATCTTCATCACCGCACTCGGCACCGCTTTCGTCTTCACGTCCTTCGCCGCAGCCAACGCCGCGGTCAGGCCCCCCTGTCCGCGCGCGGTTCATGTCCACGAGGCCGGCGCGTCATCGGCCGCATTCCGCAGCACCGCGCATCCCGCCAGCTTTTCCGTCGGCAATTCCCGAGTTCTCGCCCCCGCCGCCGAACAGGGCTGGAAAAAATCCTGGCTCGCCCTCTTTGGCGCTCCCGTCGATTTCCCCGGCCAAAATTCCTCCAACTCCACCACCCCGGCCATCGCCATCAACATCGCCCGCTGATGTTGACGTCACGCCTCGAACCGCCTACCTTGGTCTGCGCCCGGTAAACGTTCTCTCACCCGCGCTAACCCACCTCCTCATGCGCCTCCCACTCTCCATCCTCCTCATCCTCTCCTCTTCCGGCTTCTCCCTTTCCTCGCTCGCGCAATCTTCCCCTCCAGCCGCCAGGCCCGCTCTTTCTGACCACCGAACGCCCAACGCTGAACCCTCCACCCCAGCCACCCTCTCCATCGATGCCTCCCACTCCACCGCCGAGGTCAGTCCCACCCTCTACGGCATCATGAGCGAGGAAATCAACCACGCGTGGGATGGCGGCCTCTACGCCGAGCTCGTCAGCAACCGCACCTTTCAGCCCCCGCGCCGTCCAGGCCGTCCACCGCAGAACTGGATCGTCATCGAGAACGGCGCTTCCCAGGCCGCGCTCTCCATCGACACCGCCAGCGGTCCCAGCAAGGCTCTGCCCGCCAGCCTCAAACTCGAAGTCACCTCCGCCGACGCGCACTCCACCGCCGGCTTCTTCAACACCGGCTATTGGGGCATCGCCGTCCGCCCCGCTACCACCTATCGCGGATCCTTCTACGCCAAAGCCGAAACGCCCTCCATCGGCCCTATCACCGTCCGCCTTGTCCACAATCAGACCAACGCCGTTGCCGCCACCACGACAGTCCCCGCACTCACCTCCGATTGGCAACAGGTCCACTTCACCCTCAAAACCGGTGCGATTCAACCCTCCGCCAACTACCGCCTCGAGTTTCTCGTCGCGCATCCCGGCGCCGCCTGGTTCACCCTCCTCTCGCTCTTCCCGCCCACCTGGCACGACCAGCCCAACGGCTTCCGCCCCGACCTCATGGAGAAGCTCGCAGCCCTTCACCCCAAATTCCTCCGCTTCCCCGGAGGCAATTTCCTTGAAGGCCAGCATCTTCCCGATCATTTCGACTGGAAGCAGACCATCGGCCCCCTCGTCAATCGCCCCGGCCACCAGGCGCCCTGGATGTATCGTTCCACCGATGGAATGGGCCTGCTTGAAATGCTCACCTGGTGCGAAGACCTGCACATGGAGCCGCTGCTCGCCGTCTTCTCCGGCTACGCGCTCGACCACTCCCACATTAATCCGGGTCCCGATCTCGCCCCCTACGTCCAGGACGCTCTCGACGAAATCGAGTACGTCACCGGCGACACCTCAACCCACTGGGGAGCAGAGCGCGCCCGCGACGGCCATCCCGCACCCTTTTCACTGCATTATGTCGAAATCGGCAATGAGGAATATCACGACCCCTCCGGTACCTACGACGCGCGCTTCGCCCAGTTCTACAGCGCCATCAAAAAAGATCATCCACAATTACAAATCATTGCATCGGCCCCCGTTACCTCTGCGCACCCTGACCTCATCGACGACAACGACCACGAAGCGCACCGCCATTTCTATCGCACAGCGAAACAGTTCTTCGACGACGTCCACCGCTACGACGCCTATGACCGCAACGGCACCAAAATTCTCGTCGGCGAATGGGCGACGCGCGAAGGCACTCCCGCCACCAATCTCGGCGCCGCCCTCGGCGACGCCGCCTGGATGACCGGCCTCGAACGCAATTCCGACATCGTCGCCATGGCGTCGTACGCGCCGCTCTTCGTCAACGTCAGCCCCTTCGCCATGCAGTGGGAAGGCGACCTCATCGGCTTCGACGCCCTCTCCAGCTACGGCTCGCCCAGCTACTACGCCCAGGTCATGTTCTCCAATCATCTCGGCGATCGGATTCTCGCCTCAACCCTTAAAGTCGCTAACCCGCGCCTCTTTGCATCCGTTACCTCCGACGCAAAATCCGGCCGCATCTATCTCAAGCTCGTCAATGCATCATCAGAACCGCAGCCCGTCGACATCAAAATCAACGGCGCCACCCATATTCGCCCCGCCATCACCATCACCACTCTTCGCGGCGCGACCACCAAAGACACCAACACCATCGCCGATCCCAAACACATCATCCCCATCGTCAGCCACACCGCCACAGCCGCAGCTTCCTTCCGCCATCTCGTGCCGCAATACTCCATTCAGGTCCTCGAAATCGACCGCACGCCCTGATCCGCTGCGACGCCCGCCGCAACCCGGCATCGAATCAACATGGCCCCACTCGAATCCCAGATTGCCGTCGTCACCGGCGCCGCTCGCGGAGTCGGCGAAGCCGTCGCCCTTCGCCTTGCTTCCGTCGGTGCCCACGTTCTCCTCATCGCTCGCGACACCGCCCGCCTCAACCAGGTCCGCGAGAAAATTCAAACCAACAGCGGCCACGCCACCGTCCTTCCCTGCGACCTCACCGACTCCGCCGCCGTGGCGCGCCTTGGCGAACAAATCGCACGCGATCACAAACGCTGCGACGTCCTCGTCAACAACGCCGGCGTCAGCAGCGACGCGAAGCCTCTCCACGAAGTCAGCCCCGAAGAATGGGACCGCCTCTTCGCCACCAACCTCCGCGCACCTTATTTGATGATTCGCGCCCTCGCTCCGCTCATGATCGCCGCCCGCGCCGGCCACATCATCAACATCTCTTCGCTCGCCGGGCGCAATCCCCTCCCCAACCTCGCTCCCTACGCTGCCTCCAAGTGGGGACTCAACGGGCTTACCTACTCCGTCGCCGAAGAGCTCCGCCCGTACAACATCCGCGTCAGCGTCATCGCTCCCGGCTCCATCAACACCCACTTCGGCGACCCCAGCACCGGTAAGGACCCCAACAAGAAACTCCAGCCCGACGACGTCGCCTCCGTCGTGGCCTCCATCGTTACGCAACCGGCGCAGTCCTTCATCAGCGAAGTTCTTCTGCGCCCCACGCAGAAGCCCTGATCCGCACCCGCTTCCCTCTATTTTCCTTTTGAAGCCGTCTCGGCTACCCGCGCCCACACCAGCTTTTTCACCAGCCCCACCGGCATCGGACGGTCCAGTGAAGATGAGCCGGCCACGGTCTTTTTCATACCGCCGATACTACTGAATCGCGCCCCGGCCGATCCGGAGCTCTACTCCGACGCCCGCATCGCGGATACTTCGCCAACCGGTAAATCCGTACGCGCATTGCTGAACAGGAAAAGATCTGCATGCGGATGCTGCCCCAGCCACCTTTCCGCTGCCTGCGTTTCTTCTTCCTGTTCTGCCGGCGTCAGCGCCGCGCGGCACTGCGCCAGATTCACCCGCGTCTTCACTTCCGCCGCCGTCCCGCCCTGCTTTGCCGCAATCGTGAGCCAGCGGAACGCTTCGCCCATATCTTGCCGCATCCCCCGTCCATCGCGAGCCATCAGCCCCAGCATCGCCGCCGACTGCCATGTGCCCCCTTCCGCCGCGCGCTCGAGCAACGCCACTGCCTCGCCCGGCTTCTGCTCGACCTCCGCATGAGTCATCAGCAACACGCCCAGCGTGTACATCGCAGGAACAAATCCTGCCCGTGCCGATTCCCGCAAAAACTTCGCCGCCCTGGCAAAATCGTGCGCATGCCCCGCGGCCTCTGAATACAACTGCCCCATCGCATATTCGCCTTCCGGATTCTTCCCCTTTGCCGACCGGCTGAACCACTCCTCCGCCACGCTGGTGTCCTGCGCCACACCGTTCCCGTCCAGATACATCAGCCCCAGATAATCTTCCGCACGCGCATTCTTCCTCGCGGCCAGATCTTCCAGCAATTGCCTCGCGAATTGCGGATCCCGCGCCACACCCGTCCCGTGCATATACATCACCGCCATGTTCAGCTTCGCCGGCTGCCAGCCCCCGCCGGCCGCCCGCGCAAACCACCGAACCGCCTGCCCCGTATCCTTCGGTACGCCGATGCCCCACACGTAGAGGTAGCCAAGCTCGTTCTGCCCGCTGGGATCGCCGTCATCCGCCGCCTTCCTGTACCAATACGCTGCCCGTACCGGATCACGGGGCACGCCACTGCCCCCCAGATAATTTCCACCCAGCCGCAGCTCTTCGCGGATCCGCGCCGACGCGGGGTCCTGTGCGTTCTTCCCCGGCCCAGGGTTAACCATCGGCGAAAGATTCGCCGCCGGCTCCAGTTGCCCATGCATCACGGTTGAAATCCCAACCCCAGCCACAACAAGAACTGCTACACACCAATGCGACGGACGCACGTGGCCCTCCTCCGGCCACCGGACGGGGGTGGCCATGCACTGCTCGCTCTCGAGTGCCCTGGGCCGTTCTCGAGAAATTTTGCGAACCAGGGGATGAGATGTGTTTCTTCAAAAAAAGCGATGCGGTCAAAGTGCGCCACATAGCTCCAGGCTGAACCGCGGCCGGTAAACGACCCGCCAGCCTACTCCGAAATTCGTGAAAGAGGCAATCAGCGCGAGGGTACAACGGAGGTTCTCGCCTGTTCAATCGCCTTCGTCAGGCAGTCGCGGCAAAGGCAGCCCTCCGATTCATTCCCTGGGATCGCTATCACCCTTGGAAGTTCGGCGCACCAGCAGCCACTGGCCCGCGCGCACACCATCGGCGCGCCGCAACGCGAGCACACAGTCTCCATTCACCGATTATCCCCCGCAGCCTGCAGATCGCTGCCAGCTTTCCGCTTCCCGCTCCCTGTACCCTCTACCTCATGCAATTCACCAAACGCCTCCGCGAAGGTGTCCGCAGCGGCCAAATCACCTGCTCGGTCCGCATCTGGATGCGCCCCCAGGTGCGCGTTGGTGGACGCTACCGCATGGAAGAAGGCGAAATCGAAATCGACTCCATCGAAACCATCGGTCTCCCCGACATCACCCCCGTACTCGCCCAGGCCTCCGGCTTCCTCGGCGTCCTCGACCTCCTCAAAGTCGCCCAACACGGCCGCGGCCAAACCATCTACCTCATCCGCTTTCACTACATCCCCCCACGGCGCGCCCAGCGTCCAAAACCGCTGACCGCTGACCGCTGACCGCTCTTGCTTCTTCAGAGTCAGAATTCAACCCGCATCGAGAACTGCATCTGCCGCGGCGTTCCCGTTCCTACCGGACCCGTGTTCACGGTGCTTAGAATCCTGCCGAACGTGCTGGTTGAAAAATCTGCCAGCGGCAACCCGTACTGCGCACGATTAAAGACGTTGAAAAAATCCCCCCGCAATCGCAGCTGCGCGCTTTCCGCCAGCGCTATCCGCTTGCTCAATCCAAAGTCAGCCTGCCAAAGCCCTGGACCTCGCCCCACATTCCGTGGAGTGTTCCCATACCCGGACCCCGTTACCACCGCGAAGGCCGCCGGATTGATCCATTGCCCAATGCTGTGCCCACCCGGCGGCGTCAACGATACCCCCGCACTCCGATTCGGCCGCTGGCTCGTCGTGTATCCCGTCGCCACCGATGTGCTCGAGCGGTCTTCTGTGACATTGATAGGCAAGCCCGTGCGTGCCGTTATCACCGGAGAAACACTCCAGCCGCCGAAAAGTGTGTGCGCGGCCCGCCCCGCCCCAACGTTGCCCTCCGCGGCGAAGGGCAGATCGTAAACCACGTTCGTACTGAACACCTGCCGCGCATCGAAGTCCCCCGAGGCTCGCTCGCAGCTCGGACACGCCGGATTTTCCGGATAATCCGAGTCGCCTCCGCCCGCCGCGTCCTGATCGATCTCGTGCGACAACGCGTAGTTTGCGGTAAACAACAGCCCCTGCGCCAGGCTCCGCTGCAACGTTTCTGCCAGCGCGTTGTAAGAGCTGCTGTTCACGTCCCCACGCCATTGCACCTGCCCAAAACCTGCATACTCGCGCTCGCCCGTCACCGGATTTTTCAGGTTCACGTACGAGGTCGTCAGCAAATCTGTCCCCTTGCTTCCCGCATACGAGGCCGTGTTTACAAACCCATCCCCCAGCGCCTGCTGGATCGAAAGCCCCCACTCGCTTACGTACATGTCCTTGCGCCGCCGATCATCGGCTCGTGCCGAAACTGTAACGGTCCCCGAGCAGCTGAACGGAAGCGGAAACGAAAGATTTGTGCAGCCATTGAACGAATACTGCCCAACCTCGTTGCTGATGGGCAGATTCTGATCGTCCAGCTGCCCGTCGCCGTGATAAATCCCAAAACCGCTGCGCACAATCGTCTTGTTGCGCAGCGCCGTGGGAGCCCAGATCACCGACACCCGCGGATCGGCGTCCAGCGTGTTCGGCGTTCCGAAACTCGATCCCGCCGGACAAAACCCCTGCGGCCCGCACGTCGCAAAGTCAAACGGAATCGCCCGCCCCTGAACCTCGTGAAACAAATTGAAAAACGAGTAGCGCAGACCCAGATTCAACGTCAGATTCGGCCGCACCTTCCACTCATCCTGCGCGTAGCTGTAAACCTCCGTCTTGCGCAGGCCGTTCACCGGCAGCGGCTCCGCGTAGCTCGCCGCGCTCACCGAGTTCGTCAGAAATGCGCCCGCTGAAGAAAACGTCACCGTCCCGTTCGCCGTGTTTCCCTGGTTCAGCTGAATGCGCCGCACCTCCACTCCGAACTTCAGCGTGTGCGCGCCCCGCACCATGGTCAGATCGTCAATCTCTGAAAATGAATTGCCCACCCCCACCTTGTATTCGTCATTGCTCAGGGTCGTAAATCCTGAAACAGCCACCGCCACCGGCAGTCCCAGCATGCTCTGATTCGTCGTGTACACGTTCCCGCGATTGAATCCAAACTTCGCTTCGTTCACCAGCCGCGGCGAAAAAACGTGTAGATACTCCAGCTCCCCGTTCGCAGGACGCGAGGCCACTTGCTGGCGATCCGCCAGATAACTTCCGCCCTGCGCCACCGGCGCATCGCTGATCGCCGCGTCGAAGCTGAACCGCAGATACGCCGAATCATTGCTCGAGAAGCGCTGATCGAGCCGCACCATGCCCGAGTCTTCGTTGTCGAGCTGGTGCCCCGACCCTACAAATTCCTCGATCTGGTTGCTCCCCGCCACCCTCAGCGTCCCCGCAGGATAAGCGTCCAGAATCGGAATCAGTGCCGGGTTCACCGCTGCCGCCTGCGCGCGAAACGTTGCGCTCGGGACAAATCCCGGCAGCGTCTGCCCCAGGCTCTGTCGCAATCCTTCATACGTGAAATAGTAAAAACTCCGGTCCCGCACCAACGGGCCACCCACGCTGCCGCCAAACTGGTTCAGGCGAAAGCCCGGCTTCGTCGGGTTCAGCGTATCGATTGGCTCCCGCGCATCGAAAACGTCGTTGCGCAGAAATTCAAATGCCGTGCCATGCATCCGGTTTGAGCCTGACCGCGACGCCACTGCAATCTGCCCGCCCGGCGTGCTTCCGCTTTCTGCCGTGAACAGCAGAGTATTGACGCGGAACTCCTCAATCGCCTCCAGCGGAATCGCCAGCCGCACAAACGGCTGTTGCGCCTGGTTCACGATGTTCGTCGCGTCAATGCCGTCGAAAACAAAGTTGTTGTCGTCCAGTCCCCGCCCCGCGAACCGAATGCTCCGCTGATTGCTGCCTCCCGTATCCACTGCCCCAGAAACCAGCGCCGTCAGCGTTGACCAGTTCCGGCCATTCAACGGCAGCTCGCGCACCTGCCTCGGTTCCGTGCCGCTGCCCATCGTCGCCGAACTTTGGTCAAACACCGACCCGCCTGCAACCTCCACCCGCTCCGTCACCCCACCTGCTGCAAGCACCGCGTTCAGCGTCCGCGTCAGCCCCACCGTCTGCTCTACGCCATCGAACACAGCTGTCCGAAATCCCGCCGAGGTGTACGTCACCCGATAAATTCCGATTGGCAGCTCCGGAATTACATACGCCCCCGTCGAGGACGAAACCGCTTCCCGCTGCCAGCCCGTCGCCACTTGTACAGCCGCGACGTGCGCTCCCGCTATGCGCCGGCCCGCCGCATCGGTCACCGTGCCGGTTAAGCTCGAACCATCCGCCTGACAAATGCACGCAGGCGCCCACAGAGCCCCCAACATCACCAACATCCAGGCCCGCATGGCCCATCCATTCCCGTGCATCGTACGAGTCTAACCAGACCCGCCGCCGCTAGGGTCAAACCTCAGTCAACAATTTCGGCGAACGCTTTTCCCTCCTCATCCGTCTACATCATCAACACGACCGAATTGCGTTAAGGGCCCGTTCATCTTCCCCTGATATCCTTAGGTGTCACCACAGACCTGTGCAGTTCTGTCGTTGAGTCCCCAGGCTCTGCGAAGAGGAGAAGTACGCTCTCATGCTGTCTTTGCGCCATTTGCGGCGATTCTGCCCCGCTCCTGCCATCCTGCTTGTCTCCTTGCTCGTCGCCCCGCAAGGCGCCCACGCACAATCCCCGGCCCCGCGGTTGTCAAGACCCGCCGCACCCCTCCCCACCGGTATCCTCACCGGCACCGTCGTCGATCCCACCGGAGCCGTCATTCCCGGCGCCTCCGTTACCGTTACCCGCTCTTCCCCCGGCGCCGCTCCCCTCACCGCAGCATCCGACGCCCAGGGCAACTTCACCGTCAATGGCCTCGCTCCCGGATCCTGGACCGTTGCCGCCAGTGCCGCCGGCTTTCGTTCCATCCGCGTCGACCGCGTCGCCATTCAGGCAGGCCACACCCGCAGCCTCACCCTGACCCTCATCATCCAAATGCAGCAGCAACAGGTCGTCGTCAACGGCGACGACAATACCCTCGACTCCAGCCCGGATAAAAACGGCGACGCCATCATCTTCAAAGGCTCCGACCTCGACGCACTCTCCGACGATCCGGACGAGATGCAGCAGGAGCTCACAATGACCGCCGGCGCCGACCCTGACGCCGGTACCAATTTCTACATCGATGGTTTCTCCGGAGGCCGCCTCCCTCCCAAAAACGCCATCCGCGAAATCCGGATGAATCAGAATCCCTACTCCGCGCAGTACGACCAGATCGGTTTCGGCCGCATTCAGATCTTCACCAAGCCCGGCGCCGATACCTGGCACGGCGACTACTTCACCCAGGTCAACGAATCCAGCTTCAACTCCCGCAATCCCTTCGTCACCACCCAGCCCCCGTACCACTCCATCGAGCTATGGGGCGATCTCAACGGTCCCCTCACCAAACACTCCTCCGAGTTCACCGAGGTTTGGCACGAAGGTTCCTCCGACGACTCCATCGTCAACGCCTTCGTTCTCGATTCTTCCCTCGCGCAAACCCCCTTCACGCAGATCTTCCCCAATACCCGCGGCGAAACCGACTTTTCCACGCGCTACGATATCCAGCACGGCGACATTCATACCTTCAGCGTCCGCTACCACCTGAACCGGGAAACCCAGACCAACGGCGGCGTGGGGCAGTTCGCTCTCGCCTCCCAGGCCTACGACAGCAACAACACCGAGCAGGTGCTGCAGCTCACCGACTCGCAAACCTACGGTCCGAATCTCCTCAACGACACCCGTTTTCAGTACATTCGCAATCGCAACCGCCAGACTCCGCAAAACCTCGGCCCCACCATCGTCGTGCAGGGCGGATTCACCGGCGGCGGCAACAATACCGGCCTGAACAACGACGCCCAGGATCATTACGAGCTGCAGGATTACGTGCAGAGCACCATGGGCCGCCATACCCTGGCCTACGGCGTCCGCATACGCGACACCCGCGACTCCAATTACTCAACCTCCAATTTCAACGGGCAATACACCTTCTCCTCGCTCGCCGCATATCAGATCAACGAACAGGGCATCCAGCAGGGCTGGACCCCCGCACAGATCGCCGCCGCCGGCGGTGGCCCTTCCCTCTTCAGCCAGACCACCGGCACGCCCGCCATCGCCGTCAACGTTTTCGATATGGGCCTCTATGGTGAGGACAATTACAAGATCAAGCCCAACGTCACCCTGAGCTATGGCCTGCGTTTCGAATCGCAGACCCGCATCCCCGATCACGCCGACTTCGCCCCCCGCTTCGGCGTCTCCTGGGCCGTGAACGGCGCCAAAAATAAGCCGCCCATCGTCGTCATCCGCACCGGATTCGGCCTCTTCTACAGCCGCTTCGCCTCGCTCAACATCCTCAATGCCCAGCGTGAGAACGGCATCACCGAGCAACAGCAGGTCGTTACCGACCCCACCTTCTATCCCGCCGTCTGCACCAGCGACCCCATCGCCTGCTCCAGCGCCTCCACCACCGCACCCACCATCTTCCGCGTCAGTCCGGCGTTGCACGCCCCCTATCAAATGGTCACGGGCATCGGCGCCGACAAGCCCATCGGCAAATTCGCCTCGCTTTCCTTCAACTACCAACTCACTCGCGGCGACCATCTCCTGCTCACCCGCAACATCAATGCGCCGCTCCCCGGCACCTTCAATCCCGACGTTCCCAACAGCGGCGTCCGCCCCCTCGGCATCAACCAGAACATCTACGAGTACGAATCCGAAGGCGACTCCGTCCGCCATCGCCTCATCATCAACGCTCAGGTCCACACCAAAAACCTCGGCGTCTATTCCAACTACATGTTTGGCAAGTCCCACGCCGACTCCTCCGGCGTCGGCAATTTTCCCTCCAACGGCTACGACCTTCATCAGGATTGGGGCCGCTCTTCCAACGACTACCGCAATCGCCTCTTCTTCGGCGGATGGTGGCACGTCTGGCGCGGCTTCCAGCTGAATCCGTTTCTGATCTACCAGTCCAGCGCGCCCTTCAACATCGTGCTCGGGCAGGACCTCAACGGCGATAACCAGTTCAACGACCGCCCCACCTTTGCCACCGACCTCACCCGTCCGTCCGTCGTCCACACCCAGTGGGGCACCTTCGACACCGCCCCCATCGCAGGACAGACCACCATCCCCACCAACTACGGCACCGGCCCCGACACCTTCGTCCTCAACATGCGCGCTCAAAAGAATTTCAACTTCGGCCCCGCCCTTCCGGCTGAAACCCCAGCCCCTCCGCCACCCGGTTCCACCGCCACCAACGCGCCAAAGAAGAAACCCATCGAGCGCAGGTACAACCTCAGCTTCTCCGTTCAGGCCGAGAATGTTCTCAACCATGTGAATCTCGCGCCGCCGGTCGGCGTGCTCGACTCCCCGCTCTTCGGCCAATCGACAGCGCTCGCCAGCAACTTCGGCACCGGCTCCGCCAACCGCACGCTGAACCTCGGCACGTCGTTCCACTTCTGAGGATCGAGATTCCGCACGAAGCGCGCCGCGCAAAGAAGAAGGCTCGAGGAAGCAAGCGTCCCCGAGCCCAAACTCTAATCCCCAAACTCTAAACTCTAAACTCTAATCCCCAAACTCTAAACTCCAAACTCCAAACTCTGTTCCTATCCCACAGGATGCTCCAAAATCCCCGCCAGCGCATGCAGCCGCCCAGCATCCGTTGCATTCGCTGAGCTCGCTTTCGATTCCAGCGACGGAGCCATGCCCTGCAGCTTTTTCACCTTGCCCGCGTTCAGATGCGACTTCTCCGCCGCCCCAATCGCCTTCTGCAACGAAGAAATCTCCCTGGGCGACAAGGTCTGCGAACGCGCCAGTTGATCCACGTACGCCTTCGCCACCACCAACTGCGCGGGCCATTCAATCTTCTGCTGGTTCTGCACGTTCAGCTCCGCCACATGCACCGTCTTTGCCGCGTCAATTTCGTTTTGCGTCAAAAACTTCGTCGGCGTCAGCTCAAATACATCCAGCCCCCGCGCAATTTCCGATCCGTAAATCGTCCCGTTGTACCAGTACGCCGACCAGAATCCACCCAGCACCAGCGTCTTCGCATCGATCGGCCCCCGATCGTAGTACGCAATTTCCTGTGGGTGCGCCGGATCCGTGAAGTCCATCACCGAGATGCCGCCCTGATACCACGACTGCACTTCAATGTCCCGCCCCGGCACCGGAACCAGCGAGCCATTATGCGCAACGCAGTTCTCTGTGTCGCCCTGCGCCGCCGGCAGTTTGTAATAACCGACCAGGCTCAGCTTTTCCTGTTTCAGGTTGAAGATCGCATCCGCGCCCCACTTCACCGGGTCGTTTGGACGGCACCGCGCCCCCAGCCCCCCGCCCCACTCGTCGGTGTACACCACCTTCGTTCCATCATTCGAGAACGATGCCGAGTGCCAGTACGAGTAGTTCGGATCGTTCACCGCATCCACCCGCTTCGGATGCACCGGGTCCCGAATATCCAGCAGAATGCCATTCCCCGAGCACGCCCCCGCCGCCAATCCAATCGCTGAATACACCGTGATGTCGTGGCACTGGTTCGTGTCCGCCGGCTTTTCCGCGCCCTTGTCGTGACTGCCCCCGTTGTTCAGGCCGTTCAGCGCGCCCGTCCGCGCATCAATAAATACGCGCGGGCTCGAAACCACCTTCGCATCCTGCGGAGAAGCGATCGGAACCTTGATCACCTCGATGCGAAACAGCGCCGTGTTCGGATCCTTGTCCGGCGTCTCCCCCGAGCATCCTTCCAGCTCTTCCGCCTGCCGCACAAACGAAGTTCCCGAAACATAGATGTAGACATCGTCCTTGTCGTTCGGGTCCAGCACCAGCGTGTGCGTATGCGAGCCGCGGCAGGTCTGTACCGCTGCCACCTGCTTCGGATTCCGGATATCAGAAATGTCGAAGATTCTCACGCCGCGAAAGCGGTCCTTCTGCGGCGATGGAATATGCCTGGCAGCCGGCTGCCCCGCCGCTGGCGGAGGTGCTGGTGGGTCCGCCGGAAATCCCTGGGCTCCGCAGTCCAGCCGCCCATTCGGCATCTCCACCGACATGAAAAGCAGGTTCCCGTATACCGACACGTCGCCCTGCCCGCCCGGACACACCAGAGACGTCAGCAGCGCCGTCTTCGCCGGATCGCTGATGTCGTAGATGTTCACGCCATAGAAATTTCCCTGGAACAAATGATTTCCCGAAAATGCGAAATCTGAATTCGCAAACGCCAGCTGCGCAATCATCGGCTGCATCGCCTTCGGCATATTGGTGCCCATGCCCAGCTGCCCCAGTACCTTCTGCACCTGCGGATCGTCCGGCGACGTTGCCTCCATCTGAAACGCGCCCGGCTTTTTCAGGAACATCACATGCTTCATTCCCATCGCCGCTTCGCCCGCGTCATACATGCCCGGCTTCAGCGTGTAGCGAACATCGCTCGTGTCCGCCCCAGTCATCCCCGCCGGCAATGGCGGCGCCGGCTGCGGCGCAAATGGATTTCGCCCCTCCGGCTGTGCGGCCGGAGCCTGGTTTCCGGCCCCGGCGGCCGGGGCTGGCGTCTGCTGCGCCAACGCCGAACCTGTGCCCAAACACATTACGGCCGCAGCCACACCGGCCAAACGAAATATCCCGCTCGCCACTCGCCTCAATGTTCCTCCTCCAGCATGCCCTGCATAATTTTGATCTCCGCCCGCTGCGTGTTATCCGCATCCGTCGCGAAGTTGAAAATGTCCGCATCCTGCCCCGCGCCCGCCGTGTTGAACAGGTCCTTCACCATCGTCAGCGCGCCGCCATGATGCTGAATCATTCCCGTCAGAAATAAGTGATCGAACTCCGCACCGCGCGCCGCCCGCAGCGCTGTCATCTGTTCCGGCGTCAGCATCCCCGGCATCAGCGCCATATCCTTGCCATTCATGTCCTTGCCCGGCATATCCATCCCCGGCATTCCCGGCATCGCCATCGAGAGCCGCTCCCCTCGCGCCGCCAGCCACCGCTGCATAAAACGAATCTCATCGGACTGTGAGCTGCTGATCTTCGCTCCCAGCCGCCGCACCTGCTTGTTCTCCGTGTGCGATTCGATCAGCGCCGTCATCTCCACGGCCTGCGAGTGGTGCATGATCATGCCCTGCATGAACTCCACATCGGCCTGGGCCACCGGCGGCACCGTGCCATGGGTCGATGAAGGCAGCGTCCGGCTCGGCTCCCCCGGCGCTCCCGGCTGCACCACCACCGGCCCGGACTCAGGCGCAGCATTCGTCTGCTGCCCCCGCGCGTCACACACCAACAGACCCGCAGCCAGCGCCAGGCCCGTCAGGACCGTTGGTTGATACCAGGGTTTTCGCGTGCGGAGCGATCCGCGGAACTCCACCGGGCAGCAGGACATTTTTTTGATTCACCTACGCTACCACGGAAAATCAATGTCATCGTGGAGGAAGCCGTAGCAAAGGTACGATGGAACCTGACTCCCGCAGCCAGAGGTCCCCATGCGCACCCCCATCTATCAGGTCGACGCCTTCACCACCCGCCTCTTCGCCGGCAATCCCGCCGCCGTCATGCCCATGGAATCCTTCGCGCCCGATGCCACCCTCCAGGCCATCGCCGCCGAAAACAATCTCGCCGAAACCGCCTATATCGTCCGCGACAACGGCGACTACCGCCTCCGCTGGTTCACGCCTGAAACCGAGGTCCCACTCTGCGGCCACGCTACCCTGGCCAGCGCCGCCGTCGTTATGGAGCGCCTCGAGCCCGCCCGTACCCGCGTCGTCTTTCACTCCGCCAGCGGCCCGCTCACCGTCACCCGCGCCGGCGCTCGCTACATTATGGATTTCCCCTCGCGCCCCTCGCAGCCTGTTCCGCCGCCGCCCGGCCTCGTCGAAGCGCTCGGCGTTGTCCCCAGCGAAGTCACCGCAAACGACTTCAACTACATGGCCGTCATCGACACCGAGACAACCCTGCGCAGCCTCAAACCCGACATCGCCGCCATCGCACGCTTCGACCACCCCGGCCTCATCGTCACCGCGCCCGGCGATCCCAACGCCAATCCTCATTACGACTTCGTCAGCCGCTACTTCGCCCCTGTCAAAGGAATCCCCGAAGACCCCGTCACCGGCTCCGCCCACTGCATGCTCGCGCCCTACTGGGCCCAGCGTCTCGGCAAGACCAGCTTTCGCGCCTTCCAGGCCTCCCCCCGCGGCGGAGAAGTCCTCTGCCGCCTCAACGGCGACCGCGTGGAGTTAGAAGGTTCCTGCGTCTTCTACCTCGAAGGCCAGGTCGAAATCTGACAAAGTTCCGATGCCATCGATGAGTTACGTACTTTGGGACCCAATAGGCAAGTTACTCGCGACCATTACTCCGCCCCATTTCCTGACTAACTCGGTCAAAAATATTGTTCCGCATCGATAGAGTCACTAACATCAGCGATCTTTACGACTTTTGCACTCATTCGCACAGAATCCTGTGTTAGTCTCCATCCCGTCACTCAATTCAGGCAGTACGGGATCTGAGCAGGTTGCCGCCCCCGGGGGATCTGCTTTCGCCGCTCCTGGGTCGATCCAATAACCCATCGACGGCTCTTTTCGAACCCGCATCGCTCCGGGAGTTAGTAAGCATGCTTGCCCCAGCTGGATTTTCCTGTCCTTCAGTGCCTGGTTCCTTTCGCCCTTCCAACCTCACCGCAAAAACCTGGAGCGCAGCCGCTCTCTTTTTCTTCGTCTTCCTCCTCTGTGCGCGATCAGCGTCGGCCCAGACGGCTCAATTCGGCCAGGTAAACGTCGGCGTCATCACTCCCGCAGTTCCTCCGCCTTCGGCACGCTGGCCTCCACATCCGTCGTCACCCAGGGAGCCACCGGTCTCGACTTCGCCAACGCCGGCGGCGGCAGCTGCACGGCGAATACGACTTACAACATCGGTCAATACTGTACGGTGAATGTCATCTTTGCCCCGCGTCTTCCCGGCCCTCGCTATGGCGCGGCCATTCTTACTGACGGCGGCGGCAACATCCTCGGCACGGGCTACGCCTCAGGCATCGGCGTCGGCCCCCAGGTCACCTTTCTCCCCGGTGTCGAAACCACCGTCGTTCCCACTGTGGTCTGGCCTGAAGGGGTTGCAGTGGATTCCAGCGGCAACGTCTATGTCTCCAGCAATACTTCGAGCCAGGTTTACAAAGAAACTCCGTCCGGCGCAGGTTATACCCAAAGCGTCGTCCCCACCAGCGGCCTGCTTGAGCCGCAGGGACTTGCAGTCGACGGCAGCGGCGCCGTCTATATCGCCGATGTTGCCCATTTCCGTGTGCTGAAAGAAGCGCCCACCGCGTCGGGTTATGCGGAGACCATCGTCGCTACGTTCCCCATTGTCGATGGCTCCGCCCCGGTCGGGGTCGCCGTCGACGGCAGCGACAACGTCTTCATCGATATCTCCAACGGCGCCCTGTACAAAGAAACACTCACGGCGGGCGCCTACGTTCAGAGCACCATCCCCACCGGTGTCTCCGTGAGTTCCGGTGTCGCTCTCGACGGCAGCGGAAACGTCTATGTCATGGCGAACGAAGATAACGGGCCAATCGTGAAGGAGACACCAGCGGGGAACAGTTACGTCCAAAGCACCATCCCCATTAGTCACAAGGGCGTCTCCACTGCGGTGGCCCTCGATGCGAATGGCGATATCTACTTCACGTTCATCGACAATGGCGACAACGGCCAGGTCTTCCGTCTAACTCCCGGGCCGAAAGGTTATACCCAGACCACCCTCGCAACCAGCCCAATCAATCAGCCCTTCTCGCTCGCCGTGGATGGCTCAGGGAACATCTACATCACCGACTCCGGCTACGGTCGCATCATTAAAGAAACCTACACCGCCCCGCCGAGCCTCTCCTTCTCTGAGACCAACGTCGGTTCCACCAGCGCCGACAGTCCGCAAACCGTCACCGTTCAGAACGTCGGCAACGCCTCGTTGCAATTCCCCGTCCGCTCCACTGGCAACAACCCGAGTATCGCGTCCAACTTCTCCTGGAACGACAGCGACACATCCTCCTGCCCCCAGGTCACCAGCCAATCGTCGAGCGCAGCGTTGCTGGCCGCCGGCGCGGTTTGCGATTTGCCCATCAGCTTCACGCCCGCCATCGGCGGTTTTATCAGCGGCGGGCTCACGCTTACGGACAACAACCTCAACGCCTCTGCGCCAGGCTATACCGCGCAAAGCATTCCACTCACCGGCACCGGCAACGGAACAGCACTCTCCATCACGTGGCCCACACCGGTTCCCATCACCTACGGCACTGCACTCAGCAAAACACAGCTGAATGCCACCGCGTCCATATCCGGCAAATTCAGCTATTCACCCTCGTCAGGCACGGTACTAACCGCTGGATCGCACACGCTGAGCGTCACTTTCACGCCAAAAAATTCCAACTACGGCGTTACGACGGATTCGGTCACGTTGCTCGTCAACCAAGCCACACCCACCGTCAGCTGGTCCACGCCCTCACCCAGTTACGGAACCGCCCTCAGCTCAACGCAACTCGACGCCTCCGCCAATGTTTCCGGCAAATTTTCCTATAACCCTGCCGCCGGAACCATCCCCGCCCAGGGCACCGACCAGCTCTCCACCACTTTTACGCCCACCGATACCACCGACTACACAACGGCGCATGCCACGGTCAACCTTACCGTGAACCCGGCAGGGTCCCGCTTCTCGCTCTCCGCCTCGCCCTCCGCTATTTCTGTCTCGCGAGGCGATAGCAGCACAACCACAATCTCCGTGACGGTCCTCAGCGGGTCGCCCGGCAAGGTCAAGCTGGCCGCCTCCGGGCTCCCTGGCGGTGTAACAGCCTCTTTTTCCAGCAATCCGACCACGTCCTCCAGCGTCCTGACCCTCAAGGCCACCAAAAAAGCGAGCATCGGGAAAACCGCGATCACCATCACTGGCACGGCCGGCAGCATTAATGCCTCGACTGGCGTGAACCTGACGGTTTTGGCAAATTGAGCGACATGAACCATGGGGAAAGAAAAAAGCGGCCAATCCGGCCGCTTTTTTTTGCGAAATCCACGGTTGCAAGTACGGGCTACCAGGCGCGCAGCGCCCCAGCTCTTCTAACCCCTACTCCGTAGTCGCCAAACTCCAAACCCTGAACTCTGCCTTCTCAGGCCGCAGCCAGCACGCCCGGCCGCTTCCGCCACAGGCTCATAATCCCCAGCAGCAGCAAATGCGCCGCTACCGCACCGCAGAAGTCGAGGCCCACATCCCGCGGTGAGCTCGTTCGCCCAGGAATGTGGGCCTGATGCCACTCGTCCCAGCTGGCCAGCAGCAGTGTCGACAACAGCGCCAGCCCAGCCGCATTCCGGAACCGTACTCGCCACTCCGTCCAGCGCCGCTCCATCGAAACGCGCCAGGCATCGAAAAAACCGAGGCTCACCGCGCCGTAACCCACAAAATGCCCCGTCTTCCGGATGTAGTGGTGAACCACGCCCCATCGCGCCGCGCTGATCGGCCCAAATAGCTTTACCCACAGCGGCAGCAGCCAGCGGCTCGTGTTCTCCGCCGACATCGTCGCCGTCGATTCAACCAGAATCACCGTGATCCCGATTAGCGCCGGAACCCAGTGCAGTAACAACCGATAACGAGGATTTTGCGCGATTCCAGCCAATAGAACGTCCTTTATCAGGATACATGCCCTCTGCCCACAAGCCTTTCCTTTTGCCTGGTCGGCCATACAACAAAGGTGATACAACAAACGGTGACCCCCGGATTTACCCCCCGCACATGAGCAGCCAGGAAAAAGTCCTCATCGTCGAAGACGAGCCCCACGCATTGTCGGGCCTCGCCGAGCTTGTCTCCGGCTGGGGCTATCGCACTGAAACTGCGCGCGACGGCCTCGAGGCCCTCGAGAAAGTCAGCGCATGGCAGCCCGGCATCGTCGTCTCCGACCTCAAAATGCCCCGCATGGATGGTCTCCAGCTGCTCTCCCGCATCGGTGAGACCACCGACAAAATCGCCGTCATCATGCTCACCGCCCAGGGCTCCATCGAAGCCGCCGTCGAAGCCATGAAGAACGGCGCCTACGACTTCATCCAGAAACCCGTCGATCCTACCCGCCTGCGCGCCATCCTCACCAACGCCGCGCGTCAGCGCGATACCGAACGCGAGCTCGAAGTCACCCGCCGCAAGCTGCGCGAAACCGGCGTCCTCGGCTCCCTGGTCGGCGCTTCAAAAAAAATGCAGGAAGTCTTCGCCCTCATCGAGCGCGTCGCCCCCAGCAATGTTTCCGTGCTCATCACCGGCGAAAGCGGCACCGGCAAAGAACTCGTTGCGCGTACTTTGCACGACCTCAGCCCACGCCGCAACAAGCCCTTTGTCGCCGTCAACTGCGCCGCCATCCCTGAAACGCTGATCGAAAGCGAAATCTTCGGCCACGAAAAAGGCGCATTCACCGGAGCTATCGAACGCCGCGCAGGCTGCTTTGAGCTCGCTGAAGACGGCACCCTCCTCCTCGACGAAATCGGCGAAATGCCCGTCGCTACCCAGGCCAAGCTTCTCCGCGTTCTCGAAGATCGCAAGCTCCGCCGCCTCGGCAGCAAAGTCGAATCCCCCATCGATGTTCGCGTCCTCGCCGCAACCAACAAGAATCCCGAAGAAGCCGTTGCCGACGGCCATCTCCGCGGCGATCTGTTCTACCGCCTCAACGTCTTCAACATCCACATGCCGCCGCTGCGCGAACACAAAGAGGACATCCCCTCGATCGCCGACGCCATGATCATCGACATGAATCAGAAACACCAGCGCAGCGTCAACAGTATCGACAGCGAAATGCTGGCCCGCCTCGTCGCCCACGACTGGCCCGGCAATGTCCGCGAGCTGCGCAATACCATCGAGCGTGCCATCGTCCTGTGCAGCGAAAACCAGCTCCAGCCCCGCCATCTGCCACCCGGTTTTGGATCAAGGCCGATTCGGATCACCAACGAGCTGCCTCCCAACGCCATCCAGCTCGAGGTCGGCGCCACCGTCGACGACGCCGAACGCATGCTCATCTTCAAAACCCTCGAGTCCACGCATAACAACAAAACCCGTGCCGCTGAAATCCTTGGCATCAGCCTTAAAACGCTTCACAACAAACTGCGCGAATACGGAAGCACCGCCCCCGCTGCCGGTGCGCTCGAAGAATAATCTGGCGCGCGGGTAACATTTACAGTTATCCTCCCATTACCGATTCCTGATTACTGTTGAGCGCGGATCCCCCCGACCCATGCGCCTCAAGACCAAACTCGTCCTCGCCATCACCGGCCTCGTCTTTTGCGTCGTGGTGGTCTTCTCCTGGATCTGGCTCAGCCAGTTGCTCCAGCAGCATATCGAGCAGTCCTGGGCTGCCAACGATATCCTCACCCACCAGATTTCCTTCCAGGTGAATCGCGCCCTCGAAAGCGGCCTTCCCAACCGCCACATCGACCCCAACGACCCCGTCGCCGTCCGCGCCGCCGTTGCCGATTCTCTGCGTCGCGACCCTGGTCTCAACGCCCTGCTCACCTCCATCGTCAATTACTCCCCTACCATCCTTGACGTCTCCGTGGTCGACCGCCAGAACCGCGCCATTATTGCTGTGCCCGAGTCCACCTTCGACGATCAGATCCTCCCCAGGCGCCCCGACTACAGCGTCCTCCGCCGCCAAACCCTCGTCCGCACCCTGCGCATCGTCTTCGGCCCGCCCCAGGTCTACAACGTTTCCCTCGGCATCGACCTCAACGGCCATCCCTTCCTCATGATCCGCATCGGGATCCGCACCACGTTTCTAAGCCACGACTTCAAGCCCTGGCTTATCGAATCCTTCAGCTTCATGGGCCTCGCCATGATCATCTCCATGATCGTCGCCGCCTTTGTAGCCAATCTTGCTCTCCAGCCCATCGAGCTGATCAGCCATCGCCTCGACACACTCGCTGCTCAGCAGGAAGCCCTCGCCGACAATGCGAACGCCCGCGATCTCCGCCGCACCATTGCCCCGGACATGCCTGGCGCCGCTTCCGCCGTCCCTGAAAAAGAATCTCGCCGCGGCGACGACGCCGTCGCTCAGGTTTCCGGAAAAATCGAGCGCCTCGGCCAGCGCATTCGCAATGTCGAAGAGGTCTTCTCCGCCCTTCGCGAAAATCTTGACCAGATCCTTTCCAATCTTCAGGACGGCGTTATGCTCTTCACCCGCGATTCCCGCGCCGTCCTCGTCTCCAGCGCCTGCGAGCGTTTCCTCAACATTGGACGCGAACGCATCTTCGGCGCCGAAGTCCGCGAAATTTTCGATCGCTCCACCCGCCTCGGCCGCATGGTCCGCGATGCCTTCGAAGGTGGCATGTCCATCGTCCAGGAAGAGGTCACCACCGAAACCGGCCGCCGCGTCGAAGTCTCCCTCGACTTTATTCACGACGCCGGCTCACGCGACCGCCATTCCCTCGGCGCTCTGCTCACCATCCACGACCTTGAATCGGTTCGTGAGATTGAGTCTGAGCTCGAGGTCTCCCGCCGCATGGCTTCCATCGGCCGCCTCACCGCCGGCGTCGGTCACGAGGTCAAGAATCCTATCAATGCCATCGTTGTCCACCTCGAACTGCTTCGCAACAAAGTCCAGGTCGGCGGCGATGCCCTCCGCCATCTCGACATCATTCAGAGCGAGATTCGTCGCCTCGATCGCGTCGTCCAGACCCTTGTCGATTTCTCCCGCCCCGTCGAGCTTCAGCTCAAGGATCAGGACCTCCGCGGCGTGGTCTCCACCGTCCTCATGCTGGCCTCCGCCGAGCTCCAGACCCGCGGCATCACCGTCGATAGCCACGCCCCGCCCCGCTCCGTGCCCTGCCGCGTCGATGCCGACCTCATGGAGCAGGCCCTCCTCAACATCGTCCTCAATGGCGCCCAGGCCATGGCCACCGGCGGCCTCCTTGAAGTGCGCCTTACCGAAGACTCCCGCTGGGCCTATATCCGCATCCGCGATCACGGCGAGGGCATCCCCGACGAAATTCGCGCCCGCATCTTTGACCTCTACTTCACCACCAAAAAGGAAGGCAGCGGCATCGGCCTTGCCATGACATATCGCATTGTGCAAATGCATCACGGCCAAATTGACGTAGAATCTAAGGCTGGGAGCGGAACTACATTTGTGCTGCGGCTCCCGCTTATTTCTGCCGGTTCGGGACAGCGCGTAGTGCTCGATGGTACGGGACACGCGATTCCCAGCGAGCTTGCTCGCCAGGGTGGTGAGACCCAGCCAGAAAGGTCCGGACCATGAGATCCGGAAACACAGTTCCCGCGCTTGCATTGTCGCTCGCGCTGCTGACAGGATGCGGCCCGAAGCATCCCCGGGCTTCGATCGCCGACACGGCCGAGGTCCCCTCGTTGCCGCCTGCGCGGATGGTCGCCCTGCTTTCGCCCGTTCCCCCTCCGATGCCCCTCACCCGCCGCCCCGTCAAGCTCGATACCACCGCTCCGCCTGAAATCAAAACCCACGTCGCCGCCGCCGAGCCGCATCCTCCCCCCAGGCACCATTCCAAACCGGCCCAGGATACCTCTCCGGCCGAAACCGCAAAATCTCCTGCACCCCAGCTGACCCCCGCGCAGACCACTCAGGAAGCTACCGCCCAGCCTCCAGAAATGACCCCCATCGGACAGCTCTCCACCGCGAACGACAATTCCAATACCGCCGATCGCCATGTCATTTCCACTCAGATCGATGCCACGGAAACTGGTGTCAACGCCGTCAAGAGACCCCTCAGCATCGACGAGCAAAAGACCGTCGCTCTTATCCGCAGCTACATCACCCGCGCTCGCGATGCGCTCAACGCAGACGATCTCGCCGGAGCGAACAACCTCAGCACCAAAGCGCATCAGCTGCTTCTCGAACTCACCAAGCCATAATCAGCTTTTCCGCTGCCCTGGTCCTGGTTCCGGTCCCGGCTCCGCCCTTACTTCTCTCCCCACTTCAGCTTCGTCCGCAGCACGTCGAAGAACCCGTTCTCGCCAAGCCGGATCAGCTTCACCGCGTAGTCCGACTTCCGGCATCGCAGTTCATCCCCGATGCGCAGCTGGATCGCCTCCTGCCCGTCAACCGTCAAAAACGTCTGGTCCGGAATCCCCTCGATGCGCACCAGGATCCGGGAGCTTCCCGGCAGCACCATCGGCCGCAGCGTCAGCTGATGCGGGCAGATCGGCGTCACGATCAGCACATCCACCTTGGGCGCCAGCACCGGTCCCCCCGCCGCCAGCGAATACGCCGTCGATCCCGTCGGCGTGGCCACAATCACCCCATCGGCGCGAAACGATGCGGCCAGCTGCTCATCCACTTCCACTACAAAATTTCCCATGCGCGCGATTGCGCCCTTCGCCACCACCACGTCGTTCAGCGCGTCGTGCTCGCAGTTCAGCTTCCCATCCCGCCAAAGTTCGCTGTGCAGCATCGCTCGGGACTCGATGCAGCAGGCTCCCTGGCTCCATGCCTCCAGATGTGCGTAGATGTCCTTCAGCGGTACTTCGGTCAGAAAGCCCAGCGCGCCCAGATTCACGCTCAGGATCGGAACCCCGCTCCGCGCAAACACTCGCGCCGCCGCCAGCAGCGTGCCGTCTCCCCCTAAAACGATCACCAGCTCCGGATTCAGAGACGCCAGGTCCCTCCGCGGATGCACCTTCTCATCCATCACGTAGTTCGCGCTCACCGGATCCAGCAGTGGCTCGTAATGATGCCCCTTCAGCCACAACACCAGCTCCGGCAGCATCTGACGCAGTTCTTCCTTCTGCGGTTTCGAAATGATGGCAACACGCGACATGGGTCCTAGTGTAAGACAAGCGCCAACAGCAAGGGCTCAGTACCCAGCCTTCTGAGTCCTGAGCCCGCCTGTACGCTGTTCGCTGGACACTGTCCGCTGAGGCGCTATCCGCTAAACGCTGTCTCCTGATTCTTACGTCGTCGGCCGGCTCTTCACCGCCAGAAATTGCGGAGGTACCGCAACCCCGCTGCTGTTGGTCAGCTTGGGGTCGATGGTCTGCGTGTCCGTCAACGAGGTCGTATCCACCATGTGCACCAGATTGTCTCCGCTGGTGCTGGTAAAGAAGATCGACCCGTCCGGACTGAAGATGCCCGCGATCGGTACCCGCGCTCCCGTCGAAAGCTGTACCGTCCCCAGCGTTCCCGCCGCACCCGTGTTCAGCGGCTGGTAGTAGGGCAGCACACCCGTTCCAGCTCCCGCGGAATAGGTCACAAACGCCAGCGATGAGTCGGGCGACGATACAACCTGGTCGATTTCCGTTGCCGCTACCGGCAGCGTTGCGCTGATCGGATTCGTCGCCAGCGTCAGCGGCGCTCCTGCATACGCCGGACACGCCCCGGTAGGCACCCCGCTCGGCGCCCCTGACGTCGTTCCCAGCAGAATGTCGGAGAAAGTCGTGTTGTCCGCACCCAATACGTGGTTGCCGTCCGCCGTTGCCGTCACCTTAGTCGTCGGAACTCCCGTATCCCCCGCTGCCGGATAATACGGCGGATTCGAGCTGCCGTTCGGACAGTAGCTTCGCGCCGCCGTCGAGTTGCCGCTCAGGAACGCCGCCACGCTCGGCACCGTGATCGTCAGCGACGGTCCGCAGTATGGATCCCACGCCGGATTGTAGGCCGGCACCGCCGCCGTCCCCGCCGCTTCCAGCTGACAGCTGTAGACCGGCTGGTTGGTCAGCGCATATTGCGACCATCCCGTGCTCGCACTGTTCACGAACAGCGTGTTCTGCCCCGTCGCCGGATCCACACCCGAAATGTAAACCGTGCTTCCATCCGGCGAGTATTGCGCCCGAAACGCTACCCCCCCGATGCTGGTGAAGCTCCCCGCCGTCGTGCTGTAGAGATAAATCACCTGGCGAAGCTGATCGTTGATCACCGCCGTCGATCCTGTCGGCGACACCGCCAGCACCACCCCCGGCACCCCCGTCACTTCTTTCGAGAGCGTGTTCCCGATCGTGCTGTACGTCATCAATTCGTGATAGCTGCCAAAGAACAACGTGTCCCCGCCCTGATCCATCACCATCGAGTTCGGAGTGTAGGGCAGTCGAATCGGCGCTCCCGCTCCCCCCGTCGTCAAATCCACTTCCGAGAAATAATTCGACTGCGACGACGCCATCCAGATCTGGTTGCTGCTCCGTCCTGGTGAGCTGATGTTGATCCTGTTTCCCGCTACCGGCATCCCGTTGCCCAGGTTGCCGATCAGATTCACCGGCGCCGGATTGCAGGTCGGCGGCTGGCAAATCGCAGTCACCGTCGCATGGCTCGGAAACGTCGCCGTCACCAGTCCTGTGCTCGCCACGCTCAGATTCTGCGGCTCCGTCGAAGCGTAGCTGAGGCTAAGCCCATTCAGCGTCGCCCCTGTCGTGTCCGTCACCGTCGCCACCGCCGTCTGCGGCGAGCTGGCCGTCACCGTCGCTGAGGTCGATCCGTTGACGTTCAGCGCGATTTTCGCCGGCGGGCAAGTCGAAAAGTATCCCGCTGCCGACGTCACTTCCGATGCGCTGGCGTTGATCACCGTCGACCCTGGAAGGTTCGCTGTCGCCGTCCCGTTCGGATTCGGCCCCGTCGAGGTTCCTGACCCCGTCACTGGATTTACGCTCGTCGGATTCGATGTGTTGTTGATCGTCACCACCGACGCCGTTACCGGGTTAAACGTAATCGTCCCTACATTCGCATTCGGGTTCGTGCACGCCGTTGTGCTGGGACTGCACAGCGTGATCCCCCCAGGTCCCGTCACCGTCGTCTCCGCCAGCAGCGATGTCGGCAGCGTCTTGCCCTGCGAGATGCACGCCGTCTGGTTCGGGATTGTCATCGACGTGATCGGCGGATGCACATACACATTCACTGGATTGCTTGTCACCGCCGCACCCGTCGCCGTGATCTGCACGACCCCGCAGGTCGTCTTCGAGCACCCGTTGAACGACGACAGCGAAGCGCCCGAAGGCGGTGTGCAAATCGAAAAGTCCGGTACCCCGCCAGGACTGTTGCGGTCCCACGTCCCCGCGCAAACCGACCCCGTCGGAGAGATGTCCGCCAGTTGCAGATTCGAGCTGGCAAACGTGTACCTGCTCACACTGGCGCTCCCGCCTGTGCAGTTAAATGCCTGCGGCGCTCCCAATGTTCCCGTCTGTCCCCACGCCAGCGATATCCCCGTCACTTCCGGGCTCAGCGTGACGTACACCACCTGACTGGTCGTTATGCCGTAGGCATGGCCATTCTTGATGCAGTAATTGTTGGGATTATGGCCACACCCCGCGATGGAAAGACCAACCGGTAGCGAACAAGCAAACAGAACTACAAAAGCAAGGAACCGCCGCATGAAACCTCCCCGCCTGCGCGGTCCAGCCGCTCAGACGGTCCGAACACCAGATAATTCTGGGTGCGTCTCAGAATAACAAAGGAGAAGCACGGAGCACAGCGCAATAGACCCCCGGCAGGCACCGCGACAGCTCCCAACTGGCGGACGCGCGAGGGCTGCTTTCGTGAGCAGATCGTCACCAATGCCGCGCGCCCAGCCCCATGCTGGATGCACCCCTCATCTGTGATCTGAGCTCTGTGCCCTGAGCCCTGAATCGGGCATGTACTCCTCAAACCAGCCCAGGGCCCGCTCCAGCACATCCCGGCGGTGCTCCGGATTCACGAATCCATGTCCCTCGTTGGGATAGACCACCAGCTCCGTCGGCTTCCCCAAATCCCGCAGTGCATGCCAGAACTCGAACGATTGCGGCGCCGGACACTCCCCGTCCCGATCCCCCACCACCGACAGTGTCGGCGTCTTGACGTTCTTGATGTAGTTGATCGCCGACATCTTCGCGTACACCGCCGGATCGTCGTAGACCGACGCCCCGAAAAACGGGATCATCCACTGATCGATCGCGTTCTCGCCGTAATAGCTCTGCCAGTTCGAGATTCCCGCTCCCGCCACCGCCGCCTTAAAGCGATCTGTCTGCGTCACCGCAAACATCGTCATGAACCCGCCATAGCTCCAGCCCGTCAGCCCCACCCGCTTATCGTCAATCGGGTACTTCTTCTCGACCGTGTCCACGCCCTTCAGAATGTCCCGCAGATCGCCGTACCCGAAATCCTTGCGGTTCGCCTGCGTAAACTTCTCGCCCTCTCCATAACTCCCGCGCGGATTCGGCATCAGCACAAAATAATCCAGCGCCGAGAAAGGTACCGGCCCATATCCCACCCCCGGCCAGCGCGGCAATACGGCCGCCGACGGCCCCCCATGCACATCCACAATCAGCGGATACTTCTTCGCCGGATCGTAGTGCGCCGGCAACAGCAGCCAGCCCTGCACATGGAAGCCTTCGTTCTCCCACTCCACCGACTCGGCCTTTCCCCAGTCCGGCTTCACTCCATCGTTCACATGCGTGATCTGCTTCAGGCTCATCAGCTCGCCCGCCCAAACCTCCGGCGGATTCTCAAACGATGATCGGACCAGCGCAATCTGGTTCGAGCTCGACGTCCCCACGCTTCCCATCAGTCCGCCCCCACTCACCGCCCCCGGCAGCGTCAGGTTGTACTCCGTCGAATCCTGATGGTTCGTAATGTCGTAAGCAAACAGGTGCGCCGCGCCGTTCTTAATTTCCGAAATCCCCATCTGGTGATCGTCCAGCCAAAAAAACCACGACGGGCTCCCCGCCCGATCCGGCGTCACATCCTTCGGCTCTCCCCCTGCCGCCGGCATTACGTAAATATCCCCGCCCGTCGATCCCTGATCCGACATCAGCCCGCCAATAAACGCGATCTGCTGCCCATCCTGCGACCACCGTGGCACCGCAATCTGCAATCCATGCAGCGGCCCCGCAACCGTCGCCGGATCCAGAATTACTGTCGGCTTTTGATCGCCAACCAGGAATCGCCGTCCGTTTTGTCCCTCAAACTCCAGCCCCTCGACCACCCCTTCCGTGTACAGCTTCGCCACCCACCAGTTGTTCTCTCCCGGTGGCTCCGCCGCAACGTACACCAATTTCTTCGAATCCGGCGACCAGTCAAATTCAAAAACATGCAGCTTCGCCGGCGTAATCTGCCTCAGACTCCCGCTTGTCACGTCCACCGCTGCCACCCCCTGCACTTCCAGCCCCTCCACGCCGATCACCCCCGAAGGCAGCTTCTCCGCAGCCAGCGCGCCCGATGGCCGCGTCGCTCCTTCCACATAAAGAAAGCTCAGCCGCTTGCCGTCCGGCGACCACACCATCTCCTTCGCAAATCCGTTCAGCGCGGCCAGCTGATGCGGGGCCGCCCCGCCCGACGCATCCGCCAGAAACACCGCCATCTTGTGATCGCTCGTGCAGTCGGAGAAAAATGCCACCTGCTTCGAGTCCGGCGAGAACACCACGTTGCTCTCCTGCCCGTGCGCCCCGCCCTCGCACGCCGTCAGCCGCTTTGCCGACTCCGGATGATCGAGCGGCGCCACTTCGATTCCCGCCCCTCCGCGTCCCCCCACGTTCCACGCGATCCAGTTCCCATCCGGCGACAGTGCCGTCTCGCGAATCGTCTTCGCCTGGTTCAGCGCTTCAATCACCTGGTCGATGCGCGGATCCTGCGCAGGAGCGGCTGCCGAGGTCTGCGTGAAAGCGGGTGCCATCCCAACCGTGGCGCAAAGTGCCACCACAATTACAGCGGAGCGAGCGTTCGTCATGGGCGCTGTTATATCAGTCCGGCCGCCCCGCATCCAAGCCGCGCACGCCAGTATCATTTCCCTATGCCAGTCATCCGGCCAGCCGTGTTCAGTCCAGTCGTGCCCAGCGGCCAGAGCGACGACGCGGACCTCTGCCGGGCCCTCATGCGCGAGTACGCGCACTTCCTCAACGAATCTGTCGGCGGCCAGCACATCTGCGTCGAGAGCCTCGAAGAAGAACTCGCCGCCCTCCCCGGCAGTTACGCCGAACCCGCCGGCTCCGTCCTGCTCGCCTTCGAAAACGACACCCCCGCAGGATGCGTCGCCCTCAAGCCCCTGAAGCTCACCCAGCCCTCGCATCCCGAGGAACGCGCCTGCGAAATGAAGCGCCTCTGGGTTCGCCCCACGCAGCAGGGAACCGGCCTCGGCCGCAAACTCGGCGAAGCCATCATGGAAAGCGCCCGCCGGTGCGGCTACACTGCCATGTACCTCGATACCATGCCGCAATCCATGCCAGCCGCCTATCGTCTCTACTGCTCCATGGGCTTCACCGCCGTCGACCGCTACAACCAGAACCCCGTCCTCCGCCAGTCCGACGCCCTCGAAATCGCCTTCCTGCGCAGGGAGCTCTGATGGGACTCGAGCTGCCCATCCTCAACCAACCGCGTCCGCACGAAGCTTTTCACTCCGCCCGCGAACTCGAATCGAAACTCCACGCCACTGTTCGCGGAGAAGTCCGCTTCGATCCCGCCTCCCGCGCGCTCTACGCAGCCGACGCCTCCAACTACCGCGCCACCCCCATCGGCGTCGTCCTTCCCCACGACGCTGCCGACGTTGAAGCCACCATCGCCGCCTGTCGCGAGACCGGCGCTGCGGTCCTGCCTCGCGGCGCGGGCACCAGCCTCTCTGGTCAGTGCTGCAATGTCGCCGTCGTGCTGGACTTCTCGAAATACATGCGGCGCCTCGTCTCCCTCGATCCCAGGAAGAAAATCGCGATCGTCGAACCCGGCATCGTCCTCGATCGCGTCCGTGAGGCCGCTGAAGTTCACCACCTCACCTTCCCTCCCGATCCCGCCACTCACTCCCGCTGCACCATCGGCGGCATGATCGGCAACAACTCCTGCGGAACCCACAGCGTCATGGGCGGGCTCACCGCCAACAACATCCGCTCGCTCGACATCCTCCTCTACGACGGCACCCGCATGACCGTCGGTGCCACCACCGACGAAGAAATCTCCGCCATCATCGCCCGCGGCGGCCGCCCCGGCGAGATTTATGCCGGCCTGCGCCGTATCCGCGATCAGTACGCCAACGAAATCCGCCGCCGCTTCCCCAACATCCCGCGCCGCGTCTCCGGATACAACCTCGATGAGCTCCTCCCCGAACGCGGCTTTCAGGTCGCCCGCGCACTCGTCGGCGGCGAAGGCACCCTGGCCACCGTTCTCCGCGCCACGCTCGACCTAATGCACTCCCCGCCCTCCCGCCGCCTCGCCGTCCTTGGATTTCCCGACCCCTTCCTCGCCGCCGACGCTGTCCCCGATATCATCCGCCACAACCCCATCGGCCTCGAAGGCGTCGACTCCATGCTCCTCGACTTCATGCGCCGCAAAAACCTCGCCGTCGACGACATGCAGCTCCTCCCCGAGGGCGGCGCGTTTCTCCTCACCGAATTCGGCGCGGAAACCGACGAGGAAGCTGAAGCCAAAGCCCACGCACTCCTCGCCGCTTCATCGCGATTCCCCGGCTCTCCCACCGGCCGCGTGTGCACCCTCGAAGAAGCGCCGCGCCTCTGGCACATTCGCGAATCCGCCCTCGGTTCCACCGTCTTCGTTCCCGGCGAGCCCCATGGCTGGGAAGGCTGGGAGGACGCAGCCGTCCCGCCCGAGCAGCTTGGCTCCTACCTCCGCCAGTTGTGGGCGCTCATGAAAACCTACGGCTACCGCAGCCCGATGTACGGCCACTTCGGCCAGGGTTGCGTTCATACCCGCATCAATTTCGATCTTGAGAGCGAGCCCGGAATCCGCAAATTCCGCGCCTTCCTCGACGACGCTACCGACATCGTCATCGCCCACGGTGGCTCCCTCTCCGGCGAGCATGGCGATGGCCGCGCCCGCGCTGCCCTGCTCCCCAAAATGTTTGGCCCTGAGCTCATGCAGGCCTTCCGTGAATTCAAAACCCTGTGGGATCCCGACAACCGGATGAACCCCGCCATCCTCATGGAGCCCGCGCCAGCCGCCTCTGCATCGGGGCGCAGCCACTTCTCTCGAAACGATCAAGCTTTGAAAGGGCACGAGTTGACTCGTGCCGAAAACACCCTGGAAAAACAACCGGCTTTAGCCTCCTTGCGCGAAGCGCAGACGGTAGAAGCCCCGGCCTTCAGGCCGGGAAATGAGACGTCCACGGAACAAGGGGCTTTAGCCCCGGAGGGAATTCTTCCCATCTATCAGCCCGACGAGAGCTTCCGTCTCGGCGCCGGCTACGTGTCGAAGAAGCCTGAGACCTTCTTCCAGTTTCCCGACGACAACGGTTCCTTCGGCGAAGCCACCCTCCGCTGCGTCGGCGTCGGCGCCTGCCGTAAAGAACATGGCGGCACCATGTGCCCCAGCTACATGGCTACGCGCGAAGAGCAGCACTCCACTCGCGGCCGCGCCCATCTCCTGTGGGAGCTGATGGAAGGCAAAGTCCTCGGCTCCAGCAGTGGACCAACCGATTGGCGCAACGACGCCGTGCGCGAAGCCCTTGACCTCTGCCTCTCCTGCAAAGCCTGCAAGAGCGAGTGCCCCGTCAACGTCGATGTCGCGACCTATAAAGCCGAATTCCTCGCCCACTATTACGGCAACCGCCTCCGCAAGCCGCAGCACTACGCCTTCGGCTTCATGGATCGCCTCGCGCACCTTTCCTCGCTCATTCCCGGCCTCACCCCGCGCCTCGCGAACCTGCCCCTCACCATGCCTGGCCTCTCCCACGCCATCAAAGCCATCCTTTGCGTCGCCCCGCAACGCAAGCTCCCACGCTTCGCCCCCCGCAGCTTCCAATCCGAATGGAAACGCAGCTCAGGCTCTTCTGGATCAGGGCACAACTTCACTCGTGCCGACCAGAATTCCAGGAGCGGGGCTTTATCCCCTGTGCGCGAAGCGCAGACGGTAGAAGCCCCGGCCTTCAGGCCGGGGAATAAGACGCCCCAGAAAGAAGGGGCTTCAGCCCCGGAAGCCGCGTCGAAAGGGCACGACCCAACATCGGACGAAGAAACTCTGCTCAGCCACGAAAAAGTGAAGGGGCACGACTCCAGTCGTGCCGATCAGACGCCTCAGGAAGAGTGGGCTTTAGCCCCTGTGCGCGAAGCGCCAGGGGTAGAGGCCCCGGCCTTCAGGCCGGGGCCTAAGACGCCCCAGAACGAGGGGGCTTTAGCCCCGGAAGACGCTTTGAAAGGGCACGACTCCAGTCGCACCGATCAGAACCCACAGGACAAGGGGGCTTCAGCCCCAGTGCGCGAAGCGCAGACGGTAGAAGCCCCGGCCTTCAGGCCGGGGAACAAGATGCCCCAGGAAGAGGGGGCTTCAGCCCCGGAAGATGCTTTGAAGGGGCACGACTTCAGTCGTGCCGATCGGAACCTCCAGGAAGAGGGGGCTTTAGCCCCTGTGCGCGAAACGCGTCCGGCCGCACCGCAGGTGCTCCTGTGGCCTGACACCTGGAATAACTACTACCACCCGCAATCCCTTCACGCCGCCGCCCAGGTCCTCGAAGCCGCAGGCTTCGCCCCTGAAGTCCCCCGCCACCACGTCTGCTGCGGCCGCACCCTCTACGATTTCGGCTTCCTCAAGCAAGCTCGCGCCTATCTCGAAAAAATCCTCCACGACTTCGCCCCACAAATCGACGCGGGCCTCCCTTTCGTCTTCCTCGAACCGAGCTGCGCCAGCGTCTTCCGCGATGAGCTGGTCAATTTCTTCCCGCCGGGTTCCGAGCACGGCCCGCGCGCGCAACGCCTCCGCGATCAAACCCTCCTGCTCAGCGAATTTCTCGTCCGCCACGCGCCCCATTTCCAGCCCCCGCAGCTCCCGGGCCGCAAAATCGTCCTCCAGGGCCACTGCCACCACAAATCTGTTATGAAGATGACGGATGAATTGGCGATCCTTCGCCGCACCGGTGCCGACGTCTCTCTCCTCGATTCCGGCTGTTGCGGCATGGCCGGCCCCTTCGGCTTCGAGCGGGACAAGCTCGCAGTCTCGCAAGCTCTCGGCGAACGCGTTCTGCTCCCCGCCGTCCGTGCCGCTGCCCCCGATACCCTCCTCATCGCCGACGGCTTCAGCTGCCGCGAGCAAATCGCGCAGAACACAGACCGCCGCGCCCTCCACTTCGCAGAACTCCTCGCCTCTACGCCGCCGAAGTAAGACGGCCGCGCGCGCCCGCACTCAAACCCAACCCAACCCAACCCCAAAATCCAGAGACCGCCAGGTTCACCCCACAGCAAGAAGCTTTCTCCGCCCGCCGCCGAATGTCCATCCGATTCGATCCAGACACCACCCCAAAGTACTGTCTCGTCCCATTTTGAAACCTCGCACCCTCAACTGCACAACACTCGCCAGCAACCCGCGTCCCCCGTCAGAAATCAGTCAGCCTACGCCGTTTCTACCCACCACAGCGCCAACCTTTGCGCCTTCGGCTCCCTCCACTCAGAAGAACGGCGCGCTCGAAGCGCCGCCCTCCTCAGATTTTTACCCGCGAGATATTTGACATGCCGCCCGCCTGCATCCTAAGGTGGTGACTGAGATGCCAGTTCGCGTCCACCATCGTCATCACCACCATCATCACGTGACGAGCGTGTCGGCGAACTTCCGCATTCCAGGTTAAAGAAACAGCACACCAGGATTCGAGAAGCCCGCCGGCGCTGAAGCGCTGACGGGCTTTTCATTTTCCAGCCAAAATAGAGGAACTCATGACCGAACCCGCAATCGATTTCGCCAAAATGGATGGCCTTGCCCCCGGCATCGTGCAGGACGCGCGCACCGGCCAGGTCCTGATGCTCGGATTTCTCAATGAAGAAAGCTGGCGCAAAACAAAAGATACCGGCTTTGTTACATTTTGGAGCCGCACCCGCCAAAAACTCTGGATGAAAGGCGAAACGAGCGGCAATCGCCTCCGCATCGTCGACGTTTCCACCGACTGCGATCAGGACGCCCTCCTCTTCCGTGTCGAAGTCGAAGGCGACGGCCTCGTCTGTCACGAGGGCACCGTCAGCTGCTTCACCCGCCCCCTCGCCGCTCAAAACGTATCCGCTACCGAGGTGCGTGCATGACCAGCAAACTCCGCCTCGGCATCCCCAAAGGCAGTCTGCAGGATGCCACCATCGCCCTCTTCAAGCGCGCCGGCTGGAATATCTACGCCGACGGCCGCTCCTACTTCCCTAACATCGACGACGCCGACATCGAATGCATGCTCATCCGCGCGCAGGAAATGGCCCGCTACGTTGACCACGGCGTTCTCGACGCGGGCCTCACCGGCATCGACTGGGTTGTCGAAAGCGGCCTCGACGTCGAATCCATCACCAGCCTGGTCTACGCCAAGCAGAGCCGCCGCCGCGTGCGTTGGGTCCTCGCCGTTCCCGAAAACTCGCCCTGGCAGCGAGCCGAAGACCTCTCCGGAAAAATCATCGCCACCGAGCTGGTCGAAGTGACGAAGAAATTCTTCGCCGGGAAAAACATTCCCGTCAAAGTCGAATTCAGCTGGGGCGCCACTGAAGTCAAACCGCCTACCCTCGCCGATGCCATCGTCGAAGTCACCGAAACCGGCAGCTCCCTCCGCGCCAATCGCCTCCGCATCATCGATACGGTCATGGAAAGCGAAACCCATCTCATCGCGAACCGTACCGCCTGTGCCGATCCCTGGAAGAAACAGAAACTCGACAACCTCGCCCTCATGCTTCGCGGAGCCATCGACGCCCAGGGCCAGGTCGGCCTCATGCTCAATGTCGAGAAGGCAAACCTCGCCGCCGTCCTCAGCGTTCTCCCCGCCCTCAATTCACCCACCATCTCCGCCCTCAGCGATACGCAATGGGTCGCCGTCAACACCATCCTCGAAGAAAGCACCGTCCGCGAAGTCATTCCCAAACTTAAAGCCGCAAAAGCCACCGGCATTGTCGAATATCCGCTCAATAAGGTCGTTCTATGAAACGCCATCCGGTTGAGGTGGTTCTGTGAAGATCGTTCGCACGTCTGGGCGCGGTGCGGAAGCCATTGCCGCGCTCACTGATCGGCATGCCGCGCCCTGGGAGCGCGTCTTGCCCAAGGCGCGCCGCATCGTCGACTCCGTCCGTCGCGGTGGCGATCCCGCTCTTCTGCGCCTGCGAGCCAAATTCGACAGCATGTCGTCACACACACCGTTACAAATACCACAGGTCGAGCTCCAGCTCGCCTGGGAATCCACACCCCCTCCGATTCAACAGGCGCTCAAAACCGCAGCCCGCAACATTCGCGCCTTTGCCGCCCGCCAGCGTCCGAAAAGCTTTGATCTGAAACCCGCCCCCGGCGTCACCACCGGCCAACGCGTCATCCCCCTCGCTTCCGTCGGATGTTACATCCCCAGCGGCCGCTACCCGTTGCCCTCCACGCTGCTCATGACCGCCATTCCCGCGCAGGTCGCAGGCGTCGAGCGCATCGTCGCTGTCTCGCCGCACCCGGCGAAGGAAACCCTCGCAGCCGCATTTTTACTGGGGATCACCGAGTTCTATCGCATCGGGGGAGCCCACGCTGTCGCCGCCCTCGCCTACGGCACACAGACCATTCCCCGTGTCGATAAGATTGTCGGTCCTGGCAACGCCTGGGTTACAGCCGCCAAAAAACTGGTCGCCTTCGACTGCTCCATCGACATGCTCGCCGGTCCCACCGAGGCCGTCATCACCAGCGAAGACGGCGATTCCGCCCTCATCGCCGCCGACCTCGTCGCCCAGGCCGAGCACGACCCTGATGCTCTCGCCATTTTCATTACGACTCAGCCCATCCTGGCCAAATCTGTAGCCATCTCTGTGACAAAAGCGAGTCGAGGCAACAAAATCGCCACAGCGGCGATTACAAATCACGGCCTCGCAATCGTCGCGCGAACAACAGAAGAGGCTCACGACCTCACCAACCGCATCGCGCCCGAACACCTTACCGTCGACACCGCCGCTGACCTCACCTGGGTCCGCAACGCCGGCTCTGTCTTCATCGGCCGCTGGTCCGCGCAGTCTCTCGGCGATTACGTCTCCGGTCCCAACCACACCCTTCCCACCGGCGGACTCGCCCGCACCCGCGGCGGCCTCAGCGTCTTCGACTTCGTCAAGCTTGTTACCGTCCAGGAATATTCCAGACAAGGCGTCCAGCAACTCGGCCCCACCGCCATCCGCCTCGCCAATGCCGAAGGCCTCACGGCCCATGCCGAATCCATCCGAGCCCGCGGTGTCGAGAAAGGCGGCGCGCGTGACTGACGTAAAAATCCAGGGCCCGCAGCCCTCTTCTACAGTCCGTCGCATGAAGGAGTATCACCCGCCCCTCGGCGACCGCAGCGGCCTTCGCCTCGACTTCAACGAAAACACCTTCGCCTGCTCCCCGCGCGTCCTCGAAGCCCTCAGCCGCATCTCGCGCGGCGATCTCACCCGCTATCCCGAACGCGAGCCCGTTGAGCGCCGCGTCGCCGCACACCTCGGCCTCCAGCCCGCGCAGGTCCTCCTCACCAACGGCGTCGATGAAGCCATCCACGTTCTCTGCCAGACCTACCTCGACGCCGGTACCGAAATCCTGCTCCCCGTTCCGACCTACTCCATGTATGAGGTCTACGCCTCCGCCACGCAGGCCCGCGTCGTCGCAGTCCCGGCCGCGGATGCGTTTCAATTTCCGCTCACCGCAGTGCTCGCCGCCATCACCCCCGCCACGCGCCTCATCGCCATCGCCAACCCCAATAGCCCCACCGGCCAGGCTGCCCAACGCGACGACTTGCTCCGCATCATCGAAGCCGCTCCCCGCGCCGCCATTCTCATCGACGAGGCGTATTTTCACTTCTACGGCCATTCCGTGATCGATCTCATCGGTAGCGCGCCAAATGTAATCGTCGCCCGCACATTTTCAAAAGCCTATGGCCTCGCGGGCCTCCGCCTCGGTGTTCTCGCCGCCGCGGAGGATCAAATGCAGTGGATGCGCCGCGCCATCTCGCCCTACAGTGTCAACTCCGTCGCCCTCGCCTGCCTCACTGCGGCCCTCGACGATGAAGAATACCTCCGCTGGTATGTGGACGAAGTCCTCGCCTCCCGGTCTGCCTTCGAATCCGCCCTCCAGCGTCTTGGCGTGCCCTACTGGCCCTCCCAGGCCAACTTCGCCCTCGTCAACATCGGCTTAAAACATCGCGAATTCGTCACAGCCATGCGCACTCAATCCGTCCTCGTTCGCGATCGCTCCGCCGACCCAGGGTGTGATGGCTGTGTTCGCATCACCCTCGGCACCCGCGAGCAGACGCAGCAGGGAATTGCCGCCCTCGAAAAATCTCTGACCGCAATCGGATGGTCCCGATGACAAAAAAGCGCACCACAACCCGAGCCCAGCGAAGCGCAACCATCACCCGCAAGACCGCCGAAACCCAGATCCACCTACGCCTCACCATCGAAGGCCGGGGCCGCTACACCATCGCCACCGGCATTCGCTTCTTCGACCACATGCTCGAGCTCTTCACCCGCCACGGAGCCTTCGACCTCGACCTCCGCTGCAAGGGCGACCTCGACGTCGACCAGCACCACACCGTCGAAGACGTCGGCATCGCGCTCGGCGAAGCCTTTAGCAAGGCCCTTGGCGACAAGCGCGGCATCCTGCGCGCCGGGTATTTCCTTATGACCATGGACGAGACCCTCGGCCTCGCCGCCGTCGACCTCAGCGGCCGCGCCGCCCACGTCGTCGACACCAAAGTCAAAACGCGTCTCGTCGGCGACCTCCAATCCGAGCTCGTCGAGGACTTCTTCGAAGGCTTCGCCCGCGGCGCCCGCGCCAACGTCCACGTCAAGACGATGTATGGCCGCTCCAACCACCACAAAATCGAAGCCCTCTTCAAAGCCTTCGCCCGCGCCCTGCGTTTCGCCTGCTCCCGCGACCCACAGCTCAAAGAAATGCTCCCCAGCACCAAAGGATTGCTCTGATGCGCGTCACCGTCATCAACTACAAGGCGGGCAATCTCACTTCGGTCATGAAGGCCCTGCGCGCGGCCGGGGCCGATCCCACCCTGACCGACGATCCCGCCGTCATCCAGACAGCCGAACGCATCATCCTCCCCGGTGTCGGCCACTTCGCCGCAACGCGCCGCCTCGATGAAACCGGCGTCACTCCCGCCGTGCGCGAAGCAATCTCCCGCCGCGTCCCGTTTCTCGGCATCTGCGTAGGTCTCCAGTGGCTCTTCGCCGGCAGCACAGAGGCTCCGGACACTCCTGGCCTCGCTGCCTTCCCCGAAACCTGCGACCGCTTCGCCCCCGGCCCAAAAATCCCCCATGTCGGCTGGAATTCCCTCAGCCTTCGCTCCGAATCTCGCCTCATGTCAGGAATCAGTAACAACAGCTATGTCTATTTCACCCACTCCTACCGCGCCCCAGTCATAAATGCCACGGTCGCTGTGACAGATTACGGCGAACCCTTCTCCGCCGCCGTCGAGCAGGCCAACGTCATGGGCGTTCAGTTCCATCCGGAAAAGTCCGGCGAAACCGGCCTCCAGGTCCTCCGCAATTTTCTTGGGTGGCGCCCATGCTGACCAAACGCATCATCGCCTGCCTCGACGTAAAGAATGGCCGCGTCGTCAAAGGCGTCCAGTTCGTTGACCTCATCGACGCCGGTGACCCCGCCGAGCTGGCCGCCCGCCACGCTGTCGCCGGAGCCGACGAAATCGTCTTCCTCGACATCACCGCCACCCACGAAAACCGCGGCACTCTGCTCGACGCCGTCCGACGCGCGGCACGCCAGCTCTTCGTCCCCTTCACCGTCGGCGGAGGCATCCGTACCGCCGACGAGGCCGCCGCCATCTTCGACGCCGGAGCCGACAAGATCAGCATCAACTCCGCCGCCCTCGCGCGCCCGGAACTCATCGGCGAAATCGGCGCGAAGTTCGGAGCCCAGGCCGTTGTCGTCGCCATCGATGCCCGCCGGTCCGATCCCCACGCTCCTGCCCAAACCGCCGAAGTCTTCGTCGCCGGAGGTCGCACCAACACCGGCCGCCGCGTCGTCGAGTGGGCCCGCGAGGCCGAGTCCCGCGGTGCCGGCGAAATCCTTCTCACCTCCATGGATGCCGACGGCACCCGCGCCGGCTTCGACTGCACGCTCACCGCTGCCGTCAGCGAAGTAGTCCAGATTCCCGTCATCGCCTCCGGCGGCGCCGGCAACGCGCAGCACTTCACGCAGGTTTTCCGCGAAGGCAAAGCCGACGCCGCCCTCGCCGCCAGCATCTTTCACTTCGGCATCGCCGACGTGCGCTCCCTCAAAGAACAAATCCAGCGCGACGGCATTCCCGTGAGGCTCCCGTGCTAATCCCCTCCATCGACCTCATGGGCGGCCGCATCGTTCAGCTCGAACGCGGCGAAGAGCTGCGCCTCGCCTTCGACGACTTCGACTACTGGATCGCCAAATTCTCGCGCTTCCCGCTCGTCCAGCTCATCGACCTTGACGCCGCCAAGCGCACCGGCCACAACCGCGCCCTCATTGAACAGTTCGCAAAGCGCCTCCCCGTCCAGGTCGGCGGCGGCATCCGCTCCACGTCTGACGCCCAGGCTCTCCTCGATGCCGGCGCGCGCCGTGTCATCCTCGGCTCAGCTCTCTTCCACCCGGCCGGCATCGATACAGAATCAGCCGCCGCCATCTCCGCCCAGATCGGTGCCGAGCAATTCGTGGCAGCCATCGATACAAAATCCGGAATGATCGCCGTCCGCGGCTGGGCCGAAAGCGTCAACGTCACCCCCGCCCAGGCCATCGCCGCTCTCAGCCCGCACTGCGGCGCCTTTCTCTATACCCACGTCGATACTGAAGGCACCCTCCGCGGGTTCCCCATCCAGGTCGCCCGCGCGCTGCGCCCGCTTACCTCCCGCCAGCTCATCGTCGCCGGCGGCATTCGCGAGCAATCGGAGATCGACGCTCTCCACGCCCTTGGCGTCGATGCCGTCGCCGGGATGGCCGTCTATTCCGGCCTCCTGGTGACCTAAGATCGGAGTGCTCCCCGATTTCCGTTCCCCGTCCGCCGGGAAATGCTCTAAGCTGAAACGTCCAGTGCGCCGAGTCAATCCAAAATGACCTCCAAATCCAGGCCCATCCATCTCGCAAAACGCCTCGACGAAGTCGGCTTCTCCGACATCGCCCAGATCCGCAACAAGGTCCTCGAACTTCGCGCTGCGGGCAAGCCCGTCCACGCCTTCCACGGAGGCGAGCCGTTCTTTGAAACCCCGGAAGCCATCAAGTACGCCGGCCTCAAAGCCCTCGCCGAAAATAAGACCCGTTACGCGCCCTCCTCCGGAATTGAACCGCTCCGCGCCGCCATCGTCCGCAAGCTCGAAACCAAAAACCACATCGAGGCCGGCCTGGACGACGTCATCGTTACCGTCGGCGGAACCCACGCCCTCTTCGTCGCCTTCCAGACCGTGCTCGATCCCGGAGACGATGTGCTGCTCTTCGCGCCCTACTGGACCCCGATTCGCGATATGGTCACCCTCGCCGGAGCCAGACCCGTCATGGTGCCCACCTCCACCGCACGCCGCAACGGCCTCACCGCCTCCCTCGAGCACTACTCCACACCCGCCACCCGCGCCATCTACTACAACACTCCGCAGAATCCCTCCGGCGTCGTCTTCACTCAGAAAGAAGCCGAAGAAGTCGCGGCCTTTGCCAAAAAGCACAACCTTGTCGTCATTGCCGACGAAGCCTATGAGGACCTCGTCTACGAAGGCAGCCATGTTTCCATCGCCTCTCTTCCCGGCATGGCCGACCGCACCATCACCTGCTACACCTTCTCCAAAACCTATGCCATGACCGGTTGGCGCGCTGGCTATGCCGTGGCCAAAGAACCCTTCATGACCGCCATGCGCAAGCTCGTCCTCTACTCCACCAACGGCGTCTCTACCCCCACCCAGTGGTCCGCGCTTGAAGCCCTCGCCGTTCCCGAACACGCCATCGCCGCCCGTCGTGAACAGTATCGCCAGCGCCGCGACCTTCTCGTCCACGGCCTCAACGACCTTGGCCTTGAGTGCGAATTGCCCGCCGGCGCCTTCTACGCCTTTCCCAGCGTCCGCAAAATTCACAAAGAGAGCCGCCGGGTCGCAACCCAGTTCCTCGAACAGGCCCACGTCGCCACCATCCCCGGCGTCGTCTTCGGTGCCCAGGGCGAAGGTCACATCCGCTTCAGCTACTCGGTCCCCCCTGACGCTATCGAGGCCGGCCTCGCAGCCCTGCGCAAAGTACTTGTTTAAGCTTCCTTCCTGCCTCCCGCCATCCCTCCACCCCCATTTGCATTCGCCCGTCTCGAATTCTTAATATTTGTGTATCCTGGCGCCCCTCCGCCGCGTCCTACGTACACGCGCCATCTCATCGGCTTTTTTGAACGTCGTCATCAATCTATGTCCCCATTGCTATTTTGTTTCTCAAGGTGCCGGTTAACCCATCTCCTGCTCGCCCTGCTCCTCGGGCTTGGGCTATCCGCTGTGTCCGCCTCCGCTCAATCCGACAGCGCCTCGCTCCCCGACGATCCCAGCTCCCTCTTCCTCAGCCAAAATACAAACCCTCCCTCCGCCCCGGCCCCGCAGTCATCACCGTCATCGACACACACCAATCCCCCCGCCGGCAGCCTCGAAGGAAAACAAACCAAGCGCATCCTCGGCATCGTTCCCAACTTCCGTGCCGTCTCGGTGGACCAGAAGCTTCCCCCGGAAACCTGGAAAGAGAAGTTCAAGGAAAGTTCCGAAGACGCGTTTGACTACTCCGATTTCATCTTCGTCGCGCTCCTCTCCGGCGTAAATCAGGCAGAAAATTCTTACCCGGAGTTTCATCAGGGCATGGCTGGATACGGACGCCGCTACTGGCACGGGCTCGCCGATCAAATCGACGAAGACTATCAGGTGGAATTTGTCTTCCCCGCCATCACTCGCCAGGACTCCCGCTATTACACCCTCGGACGCGGCGGCTTCCTCAAACGCACCGCCTACTCCTTCAGCCGCATCGCCATTACGCGCACCGACTCCGGAGGCAGGGCCTTCAATCTGTCTGAAGTCGTGGGCGCTGGGTCAGCCGCAGGCATCTCCAACTTCTACTACCCCTCCATCGAGCGTACCTGGACCAAGACGGGTCAGCGTTGGGTCCTCGACATGGGCCTCGACGGCGCCACCTTCATCTTTAAGGAATTCTGGCCCGACCTCAATAACAAATTCGTCCATCAGAAGAACTGATCCGAAACCTCCACCCATCTGATCCGCATCTGCGCGGCGCATCCGCGCCTCCATTACTTCCGTTTCCTTCGCCCCACCCGCGCCGCGTTAGCATCGAAGTATCCCCTCTGGAAACGGAGCCCTTTCCCATGCTCAAAGTAGGCGTGCCCGATGCGGTCGATCCCCAGCTGCACAGCCTGCTGCCCGAAGGCATTTCTCTCGAACTCATTCCTCTCCGTCCCACAGGCAATATCGACGTCGAATTCTGGATCGCTCCTCCATGGACTCACCACGCAGAGCGCCAGCTGCCGTATCTCCACGGCCTCCGCGTTATCCAGGCTACCGTCGCCGGCGTCGATGGACTCCTCAAGCTCACCCCGCCCGGCGTCACCCTTTGCGACGCGCGCGGCGTCCACAACATCTCCACCGCCGAGTGGACCGTCGCCGCCATCCTCTCCTGTACAAAATATTTCCCCCAGTTCCGCGATCTCCAGCACGCCGCCGTCTGGTCGCGCCGTAACGAAGCTGAAGAACGCTACTACGCGCTCCATCCGCCCGCCCGCCGTCCCTATCCGCACATCCTCTGCGAAGAACTTCACAGCCAGCAGGTCCTCATCATCGGCTATGGTGCCATCGGCCGCGCTATTGAAGATCGCCTCCAGCCCTTCGGCGTCAACATCACTCGCATAGCCCGCACTCCGCGCGACGGCGTCTACGGCATCGATAAGCTTTCCGAGCTCCTGCCCAGCGCCGACGTCGTCGTTCTCATCGTGCCCTTCACCAACGCAACCACCGGCATGATCGGCCGAAAGGAGCTGGCCCTCATGAAGCAGGGCGCGCTGCTCGTCAACGCCGCACGCGGTCCCGTCGTCAATACAGACGCCTTACTCGACACCCTCAATGCCGGCCGCATCCGCGCAGCCATCGACGTCACCGATCCCGAGCCTCTGCCCGACGGCCACCCCCTGTGGTCCGCTCCCAATCTCTTCATCACCCCCCACATCGCGGGATCGACCCCCATGTTCATGGTGCGCGGCATGCAGTTCGCCGCCGCCCAAATCAGCCGCTACCTCCGCGCTGAGCCCCTCGAAAACGTCGTTACCGGTGACTACTAGACCTCATCGGGCCCGCACCCGCGAAATAACTTCAGTCAGACCAATGTCTTCCGTTTCTTGACCCGCCATTTTCTGAAACCTACAATCTAAACAGGAGCATTCCACCCTTTTCCGGGTGTTTTGACCGCATCTGCATGGGTTCTGAACCGCGTCTGAGTCCTCGCGAACGTACCGTCCTCACGGCCATCGTCGAGACGTACATCGCTACCGGTGAGCCGGTCGCGTCGCAGGCCCTCGCGCGCCATTTCGGCAATAAAGATGGCATGAGCTCCGCCACCATCCGCAACGTCATGGCCTCGCTCGCCGATGCCGGCCTGCTCGATCAGCCCCACACCTCCGCCGGACGCATCCCTACCGCCCGCGCCTTTCGCTTCTACGTCGAGCACCTCGCCGGTCCCCAGGTCGCCATCCTCGCACCCGAGCGCCTCGAGCAGATTGAAGAGAGCTTCGCCGGCATCGGCACCAGCCAGCAGTATCTCGAACGCACCTCGCACGTGCTCGCCCTCATCTCCAGCGGCCTCGGCGTGGCCCTGGCTTCCACGCAGGAACTCCACACCCTCGAGCACATCCACTTCTCGCGCCTCACCCCCGCGCGCGTGCTCGCCGTCGTCATCACCAAAGCTGGAACGGTCCTCGATCGCGTCCTCACCCTCGACCGCGAGCTTTCCCTCGCCGAGCTCGACACAGCCGCCCGCTTCCTCAACGAAAATTTCCATGGCTGGTCCATCGAGCGCATCCGCACCGAGCTCGCCCGCCGTCTTGAGGCCGAACGCAGCGAGTACGACCGCCTCATGCATTCACTCGAAGAGCTCTACCGCAACGGTGCTCTCGCCGCCGACAGTGCTTTCGCCCCCGTCATCTTCGTCGAAGGCGTCGCCAATCTACTGGCCGGCGAAACGAACCGCGAGCGGCTGCGCACCATGATGCACGCCCTCGAGGCCAAAGAACGCCTCATCGAACTGCTCAACGCCTATGTCGATGCCCGCCAGCGCACGGTTCGCGTCGTCGTCGGCCTCGAAGACGCCATTCCCGAACTCCGCGACTTCGTCCTCATCGGCGCCACCGCGCGGCTTGGCGCTGAAAATATCGGAACCGTCGCCGTCATCGGTCCAACCCGCATTCAGTATCAGGAGACCATCAACGCTGTCTCTTACATCGCACAACTTTCCGGCAGGATCTTTCAGCCGCCGCAATAGGGCGCGCGCCGTGTGCGCTCCCAATCGCAATCAGCAGGCGTCCCCAACCCGCCGCCTGCACTTTGAATCGAGTTCATAACCATGCGACGCATTATGGTGGAAAAAAAACATAGTCACGAAGACAGAGTCGAGGCCGCTCCCCCAGGCGACCCCGCCAACAACGACGTCAAAAGCACAGGCTTCGCCGACCCCGACGACGCGAAGGAATCCCTCGTCCCCGTTGAAACCGCAACCGTTCCCCAGGAAGAATACGACCGCCTGAAAGCCGAACGCGATCAGCTCTTCGAGCGTCTCGCCCGCCTCCAGGCCGAGTTCGACAACTCCAGAAAACGCGAGTCCAAAGACCGCGCCGACTTCCGCGACTTCGCCGTCTCCAACGCCGTCGAGCAGTTCCTCCCCGTTCTCGACAACTTTCAGCTTGCCCTCAAGTCCACCGGCTCCGCGGAGCAGCTCCGCACCGGCGTCGAGCTCATCGTCAAACAAATGGAAGAAGCTCTGCGCTCCCTCAATGTCCAGCCCGTCGAAACCATCGGATCGACCTTCGATCCCCGTTTCCACGAAGCTCTCGATATGGTGGAACGAACCGACCTTCCCGATCATCAGGTATTCGACGAGGTCCGCCGCGGCTATCGCATTCGCGACCGCCTCATCCGCCCGGCCCTGGTCCGGGTCGCCAGTAATTCGCAACAGAAGGAAGCATGAGCAGAACTCAAAACGTGATCAAAGCCGACTACTACGAAGTCCTTGGTGTTACCCGCACAGCATCCGATCAGGAGCTGAAGGCTGCCTATCGCAAGCAGGCCCTCCAGCATCATCCCGACCGCAATCCCGGCAACTCCGAAGCCGAAGAACGGTTCAAGGCCTGCAGCGAGGCCTACCAGGTCCTCAGCGATCCGCAGAAGCGTGCCGCCTACGACCGCTATGGTCACGCCGGTCTCGGCGCCGCCGGCTTCGACGGCAATCCCTTCGCCGGCCAGGATATCGGCGACATATTCGGCGATCTCTTCGGTGAGATGTTCAACATGGGCGGCAACCGCCGCGGCACATCGCGCGTGCAAAAGGGCCGCGACATCCGCTACGACCTCACCCTGGAGTTTGAAGAAGCCGTCTTCGGCAAGGAAACCAAAGTCACGATTCAGCGCATGGAGCCGTGCAAGGATTGCAAGGCCACCGGCACCGCGACCGGTCGCGGCCCCACCACCTGCGCCCATTGCCAGGGACGCGGCCAGGTCCGCTATCAGCAGGGATTCTTCTCCATCGCGCGCACCTGCACCTCCTGCGCCGGCGCCGGCACGGTCATCAGCGATCCATGCACCGTCTGTCGCGGCGATGGCCGCATCGAACGCCAGCACGAAATCAATGTCAGCGTTCCTGCCGGCGTTGAAGACGGTACCCGCATTCGCTATCAGGGCGAGGGCGACCATGGCCGCTCCGGCGGCCCCGCGGGCGACCTCTACATCGTCCTCCGCGTCCGCCCGCACAAGTTCTTCGAGCGCGATGGCAACGACCTCCACTGCCTCATCCCCATCTCTTTCCCCCAGGCATCGCTCGGCGCGGAGATCGCCCTCGCCACCCTCGATGGCGAAACCAAACTCAAGATCCCTGAAGGCGCACAGAGCGGCCAGGAATTCCGCATCCGCGGCAAAGGCGTTCCGCACCTCAACGAATATGGACGCGGCGACCTCATCGCGCAGATCATCGTCCGCACCCCCACCAAGCTCAACAAAGCTCAAAAGGAATTAATGCGCCAGCTCGGCGAAACCATCATCGTCGAAAACACCCCCACCCCCCGCAGCCTTCTCGAAAAAGTGAAAGAGATGTTCTCGTAGAGGCGCGAAGCGCTATCCCCTACACCCTATCCCCTATCCCCTGCATCCGCCTCACTCCAGTAAGGCCCCAGCCACCGCCATCGCCGCCATCGCTGCCGTCTCAGCGCGCAGAATCCGCGGCCCCAGGCTCACCGGCTTCCAGCCCTCCGCGTCGAACAGCGCCTCTTCCTCTCCCGTCCATCCGCCTTCCGGTCCAACCGCCACGCGGATCGCCGGTACCTCATCGCCCGCAGCATCCAGCGCCGACTGCAGCGCGTGGTGCAGCGTCGTCGAACGTTCCTGCTCCGCCAGCACCAGCCGCACTGCCTCCGCCTCGCGCTGCACCGCGGTCTTCAGCGGTAGCGGATCCTCGATGCGCAGAACATCCGATCGCCGGGCCTGCTTCGAGGCCTCCAGTGCCACGCGTCTCCACCGTTCGGCCCGCGCCGCAGCCGCCTGCGCCAAATGCTTCTCGCTCCGCCGCGCGATTACCGGCTGGATCGCCGCCGCTCCCAGCTCCGTCGCTTTCTCAATCGCCCACTCCATCCGATCGAATTTGAAAACCGAAAGCAGCAGCGTCACCGGCAGCGCCGGATCCGCCTCCACCTCCGCAATCAGATTGAAACGAACCGTATCGCCGGTGATTCCCGCAAGCACGCCGTGCCATACGTGCCCGCCCGCCACCAGATCGAACTCCATCCCCGCTTCCGCACGCAGCACGCGAATCAAATGCGCTGCCTGATTGCCTCCTATCGAAGCCGTCGCTTCGTCCCACGTATCGGCGATCCATCTGCGTCGCGTCACAATTCCATCCTGCAACTCCCCGCTCTTCCCACTCCGAAATCAATCGGCGTTACCGCGCTGTCGCTGCCGCAAAAGCATTGGGGGGACGCTTGTGGCGTCCCCCCTTTGCGTTGCCGAGGTCCTCTTACTTTTTCTTTGAGGACTTCTTGGCTGCCTTTTTCGCGCTCTTCTTAGCTGCCTTTTTTGCTGCCATGTTGTCTATTCTCCCTTTTCGATGTCTACATCGAAGTCTGCAACATGAAATGCTGCAGTTAACGAATGTATAGAGTTATGCGCATACAGTGTCAAGAAAAAAATGCAATTTTTCTCTACAACTTTCTTCGCGCTCTCTCACGATCTCCTCCCGTTCGCGCACATCAATTTCACGGCAGATGAAAATGCCGCAGCATCGCCAGCATCACTCCGCTGAAAATGTCGTGCCATGCGTGCGCAATCATTCCTGGTCGAAGACCCTTTCGCAAAATCGCTAACACGCAGAACATCGCGCCGTACGCGGTGATCGCGATCATTCCCGCTGCGCCTTCGTATCCGTGACTCACGCCGAACAGCAGCGATGAGCACGCAACACCAATCCACAATCCCGCCCCCATCGATGCAAACTGCCGCAGCAAATATCCGCGAAAGACCAATTCTTCGCAAAATCCAGCCGACATGCTGAGCATCACCCATAACAACAGCTCCACCGGCGTTTGCGGCGCAATTCCCATCAGCGTCTTCTGCGGAGCTGACCATCCTGCCGCCTTCAGCACCAGCCCAATCACCGCCAGCATCGCGATCGCTGCGATCCAAAATCCCGCCGCTGCCGCCACATCTTCCAACAGCGCATCCCACCCGCGCCTGAATCCCAGCACCTCCCCAATCGCAATCCCCTTTCTGCGCATCCCCCACCACGTCAGCAGCAGCAGCACCCACTCCGCGCCTGTCCCGACCAGGTACCGCTCCACATGGTGCGCCGCCACTGCGTCGCGATGCGCTGCCCGCGCCCCCAGCAGCGATGTCCCCACCAGCAGCAGCACAACCACCGCCGTGTGCCACCACGGTGCCACCGCTCGCGTCCAGCGGATCTTCGCCTCTGCTGTCGCTTCCCGCAGCCCCTCGTGCATCCAGCCCTCACTCTCTGTTATCTTCCTCTGGATTCTAATGGGCGCTTCGCGCATCGAATCAGAGTAGGGAAAAACAATGGACCAGATTGTGATTGTGTCCGGCGTGCGCACGCCGGTTGGCAAGTTCCAGGGATCGCTCTCCGACATCACGGCCACGCGCCTCGGCGCCGTGGCCGTGCGCGAGGCCGTCAAGCGCGCCAATCTCCAGCCTGAGCAAATCGACGAGTGCATCATGGGCAACGTCGTCTCTGCCGGACTCGGCCAGAACCCCGCGCGCCAGGCCGCCCTCTTCGGTGGACTACCGCCCGAGGTCAGCGCCGTCACCGTCAACATGGTCTGCGGCTCCGGCCTCCGCGCCGTCGCACTCGCCGCTCAATCCATCCAAACCGGCAATGCCGATATCGTCGTCGCCGGCGGCATGGAGTCGATGACCAATGCTCCCTATCTGCTCCCGCAGGCGCGCAGCGGCTTCCGCATGGGCAACGCCACAGCAGTCGACTCCATGGTCAACGACGGCCTCTGGGATGTCTACAACGACTTCCATATGGGCCAGACCGCCGAGCTCGTCGCGGACAAATACAACATCACTCGCGAAGATCAGGATTGCTTCGCGCTCATGTCCCACAAGAAAGCTGCCGCCGCGTGGCGCGAAGGCCGCTTCGCCGATGAAGTTGTCCCCGTCGAAATCCCCGCAAAGAAAAAAGGCCAGCCGCCCACCCTCTTCAATTACGACGAATCCATCCGCGAAGACTCCACCATCGAATCGCTCCGCGCCCTCAAGCCCGCCTTCAAAAAAGATGGCACCGTCACCGCCGGCAATGCTCCTGGCGTCAACGATGCTGCGGCTGCCGTGGTCCTCATGACCGCAGCGAAAGCAAAGGCTCTCGGACTCAAGCCTCTGGCCCGCATCGTCTCTCACGCCACCAGCGGCATCGATCCCAAGTGGGTCATGATGGCTCCCGTCAACGGCGCGCGCAAAGCTCTCGACCGAGCCGGCTGGACCATCGACAGCATCGACCTCTTCGAATTCAACGAAGCCTTCGCCGCCCAGGCCCTCGCCGTCACCCGCGAGCTCGGTGTCCCGCAGGATAAGGTCAACGTCAACGGCGGATCCGTCGCCATCGGCCACGCCATCGGAGCCAGCGGCGCCCGCGTCCTCGTCACCATCATGCACGAGCTCATCCGCCGTAACGCCCATCGCGGACTCGCTGCCCTCTGCCTTGGCGGCGGCAACTCCGTCGCCATGTGTATCGAACGCGACTAGCCATCAGGCACGAAACGTGAAGGGGCACAACTGGAGTCATGCCATATGAGTGCCAAAATGGATGGGCTTTAGCCCCTGAGTATTTCCCCATGCTCCCGAACCCCACAGACCGCTTCACCGGCCGCGTCGAAAGCTACCGCCGCTTCCGTCCCACCTATCCGCCCGCCATCGTCGATCTGCTGAGGCGTGAATGCGCCCTCAATACCGACTCCACCATCGCCGACATCGCAGCCGGCACCGGCATCCTCACCGAAATCTTTCTCTCTGCAGGATTCACCGTCACCGCCATCGAGCCCAACGACGAAATGCGCGCCGCCTGCGCCACCCTCGAACCGCAATTTCCCAACCTGCAGGTAAGAAGCGGAACCGCCGAAGCCACCGGTCTTCCCGATCACTCCGTCGCGCTCGTCACGGTCGCCCAGGCCATGCACTGGTTCAATCTTGACCGAGCCCGCGCCGAATTTCAGCGCATCCTCGAGCCAGGCGGCTGGTGCGCGGTACTCTACAACCACCGGCGCCGCTCGGGCGACGCTTTCCACGACGGCTACGAGCAGCTGCTGCGGGACTACGGCATCGACTACCACCACGTCCAGCGCCAGCATCTCCCTGAAGACCGCCTCGCCGCCTTCTTCGCGCCCTCAGAGATGAAGCGCGTCGTCTTCCCCAACCCGCAGTCCTTGTCTCTCGAGGCGCTGGAGGGCCGCATCGTCTCCTCGAGCTACATGCCCCAACCCGGCCAGCCAAGCTACGACGAAATGCACGCCGCCACCGAACGCCTCTTCAACAACTCCCAATCCAACGGCACCGTCACGCTGCAACAAGACTGCCTCGTCCACTACGGCCAGCTGGGTTTTAAACTCTAAACTCTAAACTCTAAACTCCAAACTCCAAACTCCAAACTCCAAACTCTAAACTCTAAACTCTAAACTCTGCCTTTAACACTCGATCACATTCAGAGCCAATCCCGCGAGCGACGTCTCCTTATACCGCGACTGCATATCGAGCCCGGTGAGGTACATCGTCCGAATCACCTGATCGAGCGAAACCTTGTGCCCCTCCGTCTCGTTCATCGCCAGGCGGCACGCCTGCACGGCTTTCACCGCGCCCATCGCGTTGCGCTCGATACACGGAATCTGCACCAGCCCGCCAATCGGATCGCACGTCATCCCCAGGTTGTGCTCCATCCCGATCTCCGCCGCGTGTTCCACCTCATCGTTGCTCCCGCCCAGCGCCGCCGCCAGCCCGCCGGCCGCCATGGAGCATGCGACGCCCACTTCGCCCTGGCACCCAACCTCCGCGCCGCTGATCGAAGCGTTCTCCTTGTACAGCACGCCCACCGCCGCCGACGTCAAAAAATACCGCAGGATCCCTTCCTCATCCGCGCCCGGAATAAAGTCCTTGTAGTAGCGCGCCACTGCAGGAATCACGCCCGCTGCCCCATTCGTCGGTGCCGTCACCACGCGGCCACCCGCCGCGTTCTCCTCATTCACCGCCATCGCAAAAACAGTCACCCAGTCCAGCGGCGCCAGCGGATCGACTGACCCTTTCCCACGCAGCCGCTCCGCCAACCGCATCGCCCTCCGCCGCACCGCAAGGCCGCCCGGCAGAATTCCTTCCGTCGTCATGCCCCGTTCCATGCACGCCTGCATCACGTCCCAGATGTGCAGAATCCCCGCGCGCACCTCTTCCGGCTCGCGCAGCGCGCACTCATTCGCCAGCATGATCTTCCAGATCGGCTCGCCTGCCTCTCCGGCCATCCGCAGCAGATCGGCCGCGCTCGCAAACGGCCATGGCAACGTCGCCGCACCCGTCCCGGTCTTCGGCAACGCGTCCTCGCCATCGGCCACAATGAACCCGCCGCCAATGGAAAAATAAGTGCGCGTCACCAGCACATTTCCTGCCGCATCGAACGCCGTAAAGCGCACGCCATTCGGATGCTGCGTCACCGCGCCCGGGGGAATCATCTGGTCGCGATGAAAAATCAGTTGCTCCGCCTCGCGAAATGGAATTGGGTGCGACCCCAGCAGCGGCAGCTCTCCCGAACTGCGAATCGCCACCAGCTTCGATTCAATCGTCGCTGGATCGATGGTCGCAGCCTCTTCGCCGCTCAGCCCCAACAGCACTGCGCGATCCGTCCCGTGCCCCTGCCCGGTCAGCGCCAGCGATCCATACAGCTCGGCCCGCACCGCAGCCACGCGGTCCAGCGCCACCGTCGACTCCAGCTCCACAGCAAAGCGCAATGCAGCCCGCATCGGCCCCATCGTGTGCGAACTCGAAGGCCCAATCCCAACCTTGAACAGATCAAACAGGCTCGTCTTCACACGGAGATTCTAGTCGCCCGCTCTGTCCATGCGATACTCGCCGCGCTGGTGGAACCGGGGACCTCGACCCGACAGGCCGAGCGTCAGGGACCAGGCCCCGATCCCTAAACTCCAAACTCTAAACTCCAAACTCTCCCCTTCACCCACCCGCCACATACACAAATCGCGCCAGAAACAGCACCGCCAGCACATACAGCAACCAATCCTGTCTCCTGAACTTCCCCGTCGCCAGATGCAGCGCCGCAAAAGCAATAATCCCAAACCCCAGCCCATTCGCAATCGAAGTCGTCAGCGGAATCAGTACCAGCGTCAGAAACGCCGGAAACGCGATCAGCGGCTGCTTCCACTCAATCTCGCCCAGCGTGTGCAGCATCAGGCTCCCCACCACAATCAGCGCGGGCGCGGTCGCCGCCGTCGGCACCATGCTCACAAACGGCGCCACCACCAGCGAGCATAGAAACAGCAGACCGGTCACAATCGCCGTCACGCCCGTCCGTCCGCCTGCCGCCACGCCCGCCGCGGACTCAATGTAGCTGGTCACCGTCGACGTCCCCACCAACGATCCCGCCACCGTCGCCGTTGCGTCGGCAAACAAAATCTGGCTCAGTCGCGGAATCTCATCGTTCGGCCCCAGCAGCCCCGCGTGCTTTGTCACCGCCACCAAAGTTCCCAGGTTGTCGAACAAATCGACAAACAAAAACACAAACACAATCTCCACCAAACCAATGTGCAGCGCCCCCGGAATATCCAGCTTGAACGCCGTCTGCGTGATTGCCGCCATGCTGTACGGCGTAGGATTCCAGTGCACCAACCCCAACGGAATCCCCGCCACCGTAATCGTCAGCACGCCGATCAAAATCGCCCCGCGCACCCGCCACGCCAGCAGAGCCGCCATCAGCAGCACTCCAAACAACGCAAGAAACGTCTGCGGCTCGCGCAAATTTCCCAGCGTCACCATCGTTGCCGGATCGGCCGCCACGATCCCCGCATTCTTAAATCCGATAAACGCGATGAACAGCCCAATCCCGCCCGCCACCGATGAATACAGCTCGCGCGGAATGCTCCCCAGAATCGCCTGCCGCAATCCTGTCGCCGTCAGCAGCAGAAAAATCGCGCCCGACAAAAACACCGCGCCCAGCGCCGTCTGCCACGGCACATGCATCTTCATCACAACCATGTAGCTGAAGTACGCGTTCAGCCCCATCCCCGGAGCCAGCGCCAGCGGATAACGCGCAACCACTCCCATCAAAATGCTGCCGAACGCCGCCGCTATGCACGTCGCCGCCGTCACTGCGGGAACCGGCAATCCCGCCTTGCCCAGAATCGCCGGATTCACCACGATGATGTACGCCATCGTGACGAACGTCGTCACGCCGGCGAAGATTTCCGTCTTCCAGGTAGTCTTCAGCCCCGCAAAGTCAAAGTACTTTTCCAGCCGCGCGCGCATGTTCTCCGGGAAACTGCAGGTTGGTGTGAATGCAATGAAACCACAGCCTCGCTCCATCCACGACGACTTTTTTCCCGCGCCCGCCCCGCGCACCACGTTACCGCCGCCCTCCGCCAACCCAATCTTCAATGCCACTACGCTGCATCGCTTGATATTCTGACCACAGTGGTTCTGCTTCTCGCCGCCTCCGTACTATGAAACCCTTCGCCGCGCTCGCGGCCGCTCTGCTGTTGTCGTCACTCCCCATCGCCTGCTCGCGCTCCGCCCACCATCCCGCGTCCGCAATCGAGGCTGCCGCCGCCGCGCGTGAACATGCGCTCCAGCAGGCTCGCGCCGTGGCTGCCGCGCGCGATCAGGATCGCCAGCAGATCGCCGGCGTTCCTCTGCCCACCAAAAGCGTTTACCTCGCCATCCACACGCGGCAAAGTTGGGAGAATCCTTTCCTCATCGTCGGCAAGTCCAGCGTCAACCTCAGCATCCTCATGGCCGATAACGGTCCCGCCGGCAGCCCCGGCAGCGACGTGCTGCGTCCCGTCGCCGCGCGCCGCCGCGTCCTCGACCTTCGTCTTTCCGATTTGCCCGAAGCGCTCGCTGCGCTGCCCGAAGGCGTCTGGCCCTATGGCCGCGTCATCGCCGTCCAGGAAGATCCACTGGCGCTCAAGCAGGACCGCGCCCCCATGCGCCGCAATGTCGAAGCCACCATGCAGGTCCTCAACGACCTCGGCATCGTGATCGACGACTGGTCAAGCGCCGGCCCTCGCTAGGGTGCCGTTTCTCAACTTTCTTCACTGCTGTCATCGCGAACCCTCGGCGGAGGGATTCTGCGGTTGCATTTTAGCGGGCTCGTACGCGTGACTTCGCATGCGTAAGCCAATTCAGAAAACCACACTAGTCTCCGCTTCCAACCATCTCAACGGTGAACGGGACCCCCTCCGCCTCCACCACTACGTCCTTCATCCACACAATCCGCCCTTGCCACTCGACCACCGGCCAGCCCTTCCGCGCATCAGCCGCCACATTCATCCGCTCGAAAATCTCCTTCAGCGGTTTCGCCCCGCGCGAGTGACGCAGCCGCACCCGATCCCCAGCCCGCGGCGTCCGCAACACTGCCCCCGCCGCCCCATGCAGATCCGCCCCTGCAACTGGTGTCAGCCGCAACACCACACCGAGCCCCGTCACTTCGCCAGGAATCGCCACCGCCACCGGTTCCGCCGGCGCAGCCTTCGCGTCGTTTGCAGACCAGCGCACCAGCCGCAGTTCCCGCGCCGTTTTCTCCGCCCGCAGCTCCGCAGTCAATTCCTGTTTCCGTGGACCAGCAACCTCGCACATCGCCATCAGCCGCTCCGTCTGCTCAAAATTCAAACCGCATCCCAGCTGTGCCGCTGCCGCCCGCAAAACCCTCCGCCGCATTGCCGCAGCCAGCGCTCGCAGCCGCTCCAACTCCATCCCTGCGCTGCCTTCTTCAGGATGAGTCGACACCGCGCGTCCACCGCCGCGCACCGCTCGCCCGGGCAGGATCAATCCTGGCAACAGCCGCGCCAGCTCCTGGTCCCACCAGCTCTCCTCATCGCGCGCAATCGTCGCCAGATGCGCCAGCTGCTCCGCAATCCGCGGATTGAATTCCCCCATCTGCGGCATCAGCTCCCTGCGAATTCGATTCCGCGTGTGCGCCGTATCCTCGTTCGAAGCATCCTCCCGCCAATCCTGCCCAATCGCCCGCAGCCAATCTCGGATCGCCTCTCGCCGAGCCTCGAGGAACGGCCGCAAAATCACACCCCCCGCACACTCCACCACCGGATGAATCCCGCCCAGCCCTTCTGTCCACGCTCCCCGTACCAGTCGATGCACCACCGTCTCCGCCTGATCGTCGAGCGTGTGCGCCGTCACCACCGCATCGGCCTTTCCAGACGCCATCAGTTCCCGAAACCAGGCATACCGCACACCGCGCGCCGCTTCCTCCAGCGTTTGCTTCTTGCTTTGAGCAACCGCCGGCGTATCCACACGTTCCAGAAAAAATGGAACGCCCAGCCGCTCCGCCAGCCCCTCCACAAACCGCGCATCCTCGTCCGCATCCGCGCCTCGAATCCCATGGTGAACGTGCGCTACCGCCAGTACCAGCCCCATCTCCGCGGCGCATGCGACGAGCACCCGCAGCAATCCCACAGAATCGGCCCCGCCCGATACCGCCGCCGCCACCCGCATCCCCGCGCGCAAATGTTTTTTGTCGATCTCAGGCGCCCGTGTCACGTCCATCATCCTAAGCTCTATACTGCAAATTATGCTGAAGACGAGGCAGGCGACCGCCGCCGACGCGCCGCTGATCACCAGTCACCGCCGCCGTATGTTTGTCGACGCCGGACGCCGCGACGATCAGGTCCTCCAGCTCATGGCCCAGGCCCATGAGCCCTGGGTCGCACAGGCCATCACCGATGGACACTACCTCGGCTGGCTCTCTGAGGACGATGGTAAGGTCATCGCCGGCGCCGGCCTTCTCCTGCTCGACTGGCCCCCGCATCCCCTCGACCCGCGCTCCACTACACGCGGCTATCTGCTCAACGTCTACGTCGAGCCCGAATACCGCCGCCGCCATCTCGCCAGCAACCTCATCGAGCTCGCCCTCGCAGAAGCGCGTCGCCGCGGCATCCGCGTCGTCGCTCTGCATTCGACAGAAGAAGGCCGCCGCCTCTACGAATCCAGCGGCTTCCGTTCGACCAATGAAATGTTTTATGTGGAACCGGTCGAGCCCTGAGCCGGAACGGCCCGGGCCTTTCAACCTCTAAACTCTAAACTCCAAACTCTGCTCTACCGAAGGATCGGGAACGCGCTCTGCGATCCAGCGCCGCCGTAATCCATATCGAACCCCAGCTGCAGCTTCGCCGCTTCCGACATCCGTGCCGGGCTCCATGGCGGATCGAACACCACCTCGACCTTCACCTGCTTCACCTCCGGCAGCCGCGCCAGCTTCGTCTCCACGTCGGCCTTCAACACATCCGACATCCCGCACCCCGGTGCCGTCAGCGACATCTCCACGTCGATCTTCTTCCCACCGCCCGCCTCATCGGCGATCGCGCATGAATAGATCAGCCCCAGATCCACAATGTTCACCGGAATCTCCGGGTCGTACACCGTCTTCAGCTGATCCCACACCATCCGCTCGCTGAATGTCGGAGGCGTGTGCGTTTCCGCAGCTGGCCCGCTCAACCCCAGCGCATCCGCGTCCGTTCCTTCAATGCGATAGAGCGCGCCACTCGACGCAACCGTGTAGCTCGTCCCCGCGGCCTGCGTAATCCGCACCGTCGTCCCCGCCGGCAGCACCATCTTCGTCCCCGCCGGGATCGCAATCGCCGCGCAGTCGCGCTGCAGTTGAACGGTTTGGTTGTTAATAAACATGTGCGTCAAAAGCGACTGTCCGGTTTTTCGTTCAGCGCCGCCGCTAACTCGCTGACTTGCTAACTCGCTGCTCCGCTCACTCCGTCGAAATCTTCTCCTGCTTGCCTTCCAAAGCCGCCTCCAGCGTGTGCCATGCCAGCGTCGCGCACTTCACCCGCATCGGAAACTCCGACACCCCGGAAAACACCGCCAGCTTTCCCAACTCCGCCTCATGCTCATGCGAGTGTCCGGTCACCAGCTCATGGAACTGCTCGAAGATCTTCTCCGCCTCGGCCTTCGTCTTGCCCTTCACGCTCTGCGTCATCATCGATGCCGACGCCTTCGAGATCGCGCATCCCGCACCCTGGAACCCCACCTCGCGAATCTTGTCCCCGTCCATCTCCAGATACACCGTGAACCGGTCCCCGCACAGCGGGTTATATCCCTCGGCCTTGTGATTCGCGCCTTCCAGCGCCTTAAAATTCCGTGGCGCCTTGCTGTGCTCCAGAATCACTTCCTGATACAGATCCCTCAGCTCCGGCATTACGCAAACACCTCGCCCACTTTGCGGATCCCCCGCGCCAGCGCATCCACTTCCGCCTTCGTGTTGTATGCCGCAAACGAGGCCCGCACCGTCGCCGGAATCCCAAACCGCTCCATCACGGGTTGCGCGCAGTGGTGTCCCGTCCGCACCGCAATCCCCTGCTGATCCAGAATCGTGCCAATGTCGTGCGGATGAACATCCTCCAGCACAAACGACAGCACGCTGGCCTTCTCCCGCGCCGTACCAATCAGCCGCACACCCGGCAGCGCGCCCATCACCTCGGTCGCATACTCCAGCAGCTCGTGCTCGTGCGCCGCAATCTTCTCGATCCCCACGCGATTCATAAACTCAATCGCCGCCTTCAGCCCTGCCACGCCCGCCATGTCCGGCGTTCCTGCTTCGAATTTGTGCGGCAGCTTGTTGTACGTCGTCTTCTCGAACGTCACCGAGCTGATCATGTCTCCGCCGCCCTGGTACGGCGGCATCGCCTCCAGCAGCGCGGTCTTCCCATACAGCACGCCAATCCCCGTCGGCCCATACATCTTGTGTCCGGAGAACGCATAGAAGTCCGCATCCAGCGCCTGCACGTCCACAGCAATGTGCGGAACCGCCTGCGCGCCATCCACCACCACAGGAATCCCCTGCGCATGCGCCGCCGCAATCATCCGCTTCAGCGGATTGATCGTCCCCAGCGCATTCGACACATGGCTCACTGCCACCACCTTCGTCCGCGGCCCCAGCAGTTTTTCAAATTCCTCCACCAACAGCTCGCCCTCGTCGTTCATCGGAGCAACCCGCAGCTTCGCGCCCTTCTCCTCGCACAGCATCTGCCACGGCACAATATTCGAGTGGTGCTCCATCGCGGTGATCAGCACCTCATCGCCCGCGCCCACATGCACGCGCCCGTAGGTCTGCGCCACCAGGTTGATCGCCTCGGTCGTCCCGCGCGTAAAGATAATCTCGCTCGCGTGCGCCGCATTCACAAACGCCCGCACCGTCTCCCGCGCCTGCTCAAAGGCCTCCGTCGCAATCTGCGACAGATAATGCACCCCGCGATGAATGTTCGCGTTCTCGCCCTCGTAGTACCGCACCAGCGCATCAATCACCGCCTGCGGCTTCTGCGATGTTGCCGCGTTGTCCAGATACACCAGCGGATGCCCGTGCACCTCCGCCCGCAGAATCGGAAATTCCTCCCGAATCTTCTCCACATCGAACGACGGCTTCGTTGCGGACTTTTCGCGAATCGGCACAGCGGCTGCAGCACTCATCCCACTTCCTCCACCACTCTTTCAACCACCCCGCCTGTCGTGCGGTGCGGTGCGGCCTCAGCAAACAGCAAATGCTCGCTCACCAGCCGCTGAATATGCTCCCGCGCCACTTCCGAATGCATCCGCTCCACGCACTCTTCAGCAAACGCCATCAGCAGCAGCTTCCGCGCTTCCAGCTCGCTCAACCCGCGCGACTGCAGATAAAACAGCGCGTTCTCCTCAATCTGCCCAATCGTTGCGCCGTGCGTGCACTTCACATCGTCCGCGTAGATTTCCAGCTGCGGCTTGGTATCGATCTGCGCATCGTCACTCAGCAGCAAGTTTCGATTCGTCTGCTTGGCATCGGTCTTCTGCGCCGGCTTGTGCACCACAATCCGCCCGTGAAACACCCCGTGCGCCTGCTCATCCAGAATGCCGTTGTAGAACTGCCGGCTCCCGCAATGCGGCGCCGCATGCTCCACATGCATGTAGTTGTCCAGATGCTGCCGCCCCGTCCCCAAAAACAGTCCGTTGATCAAACACTCGCCGCCTTCGCCCGCCAGCACCGGATGCACATTGTTCCGCACCAGCCCGCCGCCCAGCAGCACCGAGTGCGATGCCACATTCGCGCTCCGCCCCTGCTCGATCCTGAGCGTCTGCACGTTGAACGCCTTCCGATGCTCGCGCTCGATCAGATAATGCTGCGCAACCGCGCTCTCGCCCGCCACCAGCTCTGTCACCGCGTTCGACAGCACCACCGACTCGCCGCCCACCGACGCGTAATCCTCGATCACCGCAACCTGGGCCTGGTTCTCCACCACAATCAGGTTTCGTGGATGTGTCATGGTCGGCGCATCTTCGTTCGTCGACAGGTATAGCAGATACACCGGCGCTTCCAGCACCACGCCGCGCGCCACATGCACGTACGCCCCATCGCCGATGAACGCCGTATTCAGTGCACAAAAAGGATCGCGCTCCGTATCGGCGTACCGCCCCAGATGCTTTTCCACTTCCTCCGGATGCGACTCAATCCGTTCCCGCAGGCTCGTCACGGTAACGCCTTTCGGAAGCTTGTCCACTTCCGAAAGCTCTGCGTCGAAGCGTCCGTTTACAAACACCAGCGTCGCCGCCACATCGTCCACGCGCCACGCTGCCGTATCGCCCGGCGCCAACTTCTCGCGCGGCGCCATCTCGAACGTCGTCCGCGCAATTGCCGACACATTTGTGAAACGCCAGTCCTCGTCCCGCGTCGTCGGAAAACCCACATCGCAAAAACGCGCAAATGCCTGCTCGCGCATCCGCCGCAACCACGGCAGCTTCTGCCCCGGAGCGCTCTTCGCAAACGCGGTAAAGTTTTCCAGCCAGGTTTCCAGCTGTTCCACTGTTGCCACCGCCGTCTCCGTCACGCCCGCGCTCCGGCCGGCTGCCGCGTCTCGTGCTCCGTTCCGGCGTAGCCCTTCTCTTCCAGTTCCAGCGCCAGCTCCTTGCCGCCCGAGCGCACAATCCGCCCATCCACCAGCACATGCACAAAGTCCGGCACAATGTAGTTCAGCAGCCGCTGGTAGTGCGTCACCACCAGCATCGCCCGCTCCGGGCTCCGCAGCGAGTTCACGCCTTCTGCAACAATCCGCAGCGCATCAATGTCCAGCCCTGAATCCGTCTCGTCCAGAATCGCCAGCTTCGGCTCCAGCACCGCCATCTGCAGAATCTCGTTGCGCTTCTTCTCGCCGCCCGAAAATCCTTCGTTCAGCGACCGGTTCATCAGCTTGTCGTCCATCTCCAGCAGCGCCAGCTTCTCCCGAAACATCGGAAGAAAATCCATCGCGTCCATCTCCTCCTGCCCGCGATATTTCCGCTGCGCGTTCAGCGCCGACCGCAGAAAATACGTGTTCCCGATCCCAGGAATCTCCACCGGATACTGGAACGCCAGAAACACGCCCTCGCACGCCGCTTCCTCCGGCTTCATCTCCAGCAGATCCTTACCATCGAACAGAATCGACCCTTCCGTCACCGTGTACGCATCGCGCCGCGCCAGCACCTGCGCCAGCGTGCTCTTACCCGACCCGTTCGGCCCCATAATCGAGTGCACTTCACCCGCATTCACCGTCAGGTCAATCCCCTTCAGGATCTCGTTCCCACCCACGCTCACATGCAAATTCCTGATTTCCAGCAAACTCATCGTTCCCTCGTCTCGGATTTTTCTATTCCCTACACCCTATTCCCTACACCCTGCCTTCTACCCCACACTGCCTTCCAAACTCACCGCCAACAGTTTCTGCGCTTCCACCGCGAACTCCATCGGCAGCTCCTTAAACACCTGCTTGCAGAATCCGTTCACGATCATCGACACAGCATCTTCCGTCTTCAACCCGCGCTGCTGCAGATAAAACAGCTGATCCTCGCCGATCTTCGACGTCGCCGCCTCATGCTCCATCCGCGCCGAAGCATTCTTCACTTCGATGTAAGGGAAGGTATGCGCGCCGCATTGATCGCCAATCAGCAGCGAATCGCACTGCGTGTAATTCCGCGCCCCCTCCGCCCCCTTCAGTATCTTCACCATCCCGCGGTACGTGTTCTGCCCGTGCCCCGCGCTGATCCCCTTCGACACAATCGTGCTCTTCGTGTTCTTCCCGAGGTGGATCATCTTGGTCCCTGTGTCGGCTTGCTGGTAGTTGTTCGTCAACGCGACGGAATAAAACTCACCCACCGAGTTATCCCCCTGCAAAATGCACGAAGGATACTTCCACGTAATCGCCGACCCCGTTTCCACCTGCGTCCACGAAATCTTCGACTTCCGCCCCAGGCACTTCCCGCGCTTCGTCACGAAGTTGTAGATCCCGCCCTTGCCGTTCTTATCGCCCGGATACCAGTTCTGTACCGTTGAGTAGCGAATCTGCGCGTTGTCCAGCGCCACCAGCTCTACCACCGCCGCGTGCAGCTGATTCTCATCCCGCACCGGCGCCGTGCAGCCTTCCAGATAGCTCACGTACGCGCCTTCTTCCGCCACAATCAGCGTCCGCTCAAATTGCCCCGTCTCCGCCGCGTTAATGCGGAAATACGTCGACAGCTCCATCGGGCACCGCACCCCCTTCGGCACATACACAAACGATCCATCGCTGAACACCGCGGCATTCAGCGCCGCATAAAAGTTGTCCGTGTGCGGCACCACCGACCCCAGATACTTCTGCACCAGCTCCGGATGCTTCTGCACCGCTTCTGAAAACGAGCAGAAGATCACGCCCGCCTCCGCCAGCTTCGCCTTGAACGTCGTCGCCACGCTCACGCTGTCGAACACAGCATCGACCGCCACATTCGCCAGCAGCTTCTGCTCCGCCAGCGGAATCCCCAGCTTCTCGTACGTCCGCAGAATCTCCGGGTCCAGCTCTTCCAGACTCGTCAGCTGCTTCTTCTGCTTTGGTGCCGAGTAGTACGCGATCTCCTGGTAATTAATCGGAGGAAACGTTACGTTCGCCCACTGCGGCTCCGCCTGCGCCCGCTCCTGGCTCGCCCAGTAGCGATACGCCTTCAGCCGCCACTCCAGCATGAACTCCGGCTCGTTCTTCTTCGCCGAAATCACCCGGATCACGTCCTCACTCAGCCCCTTCGGAATGCGGTCTTCCTCAATTTCGGTGACGAAGCCCCACTCATATTCCTTCGCGGCCATCTCGTGGACGACATTCATATCTGTGCTCATGCAGATCTCCTGGCTGTTCTTCAACCGTTCCCGCTTCGCTCCGGGATTGCGCAGTGCCCTACTGGCCGTTCCCTGGTTCCTGTTCTCAGCCGCGCGGTCCCCGGCTCACACGGGTCTCCATCACGCTAATTACGACTAAAGCGGTCCTATATCAGTGTACCCTCTCCCGCCCTGCCCTTTCAACCTCCTGCGCTCCAATAGTCTGAGGAAAGGCCGTTTTGAACCGCCACGGCTTTTAAGCCCTGTCGGAAAGCCTCAATCGCTCCCGGCTTCAGCCGCTGGGGAATGGGCTTTCCCTCCACAGCGGCTTTTCGCAGCTCGCCCCCTCGTCCTCATTCCACCCCCATCCCCGTGTCCCTACATATATGTCCCTATATAAAGGATGTGCGGTTTCCCGCACGGTTTCACCGAAAAGCCTTCCATTGCCCCTCCAAAGCAGCATCCCACCTACGACCGCGAGGTAATGGATGCCGCCCTTTACGCCTAAAGAGGTGTGTCGCTTTTTTGCCCTGGTTGCGATCGTTGGGGTTGCCATCGTGGCCGCTGTCTGGTTCCTCTTCTTCTCCGCCGGCCGCCAGCAAATCCACGTCCAGCCCCACCCCGCCTCGGCCTTCATCGCTGCGGGTGCCCCACTCAAGCCCGCACTTGGCTTCAGTGGGCCCATGCCATCCTGCCAAACCTAAATTCGGCGCTTTCTGACCGCAATTTTTCCCATCCTCAGCAAAACAGGCTCATCCTTGATGATCAAGGAGCCCTGCCTTTGAGCAACGAAGCCAACCTGGCCGCCCTCAATAAATTTGCCGAAGCCGCCAACACCGGAAATTTCCAGCTCTTCTACGACGTCGTTCTGCCCGCCTGCATCGACCACGACGCCGCTCCCGGCCAGGCCCACGGACCCGAAGGCTACTGCACCCTCTTCGCTGAATTCCGGATAGCTTTTCCCGACTTCCACGCCGCGCCCGACACCATCGTCGCCGACGACGACTCCATCGCCCTTGCCTACACCATGACCGGAACCCATAACGGTCCGCTCATGGGCTTCCCGCCCACCGGCAAAAAAATGAAAATCCGCGGCGTTCAGATCTTCAAATTCAAAGAGGGCAAAGTCATCGAACGCTGGGGAAGCTCCGACGAGCTGGGCATGCTTCAGCAATTAGGGATAACCCAAACCCCCAAAGCCGCCTCGTCCGTATCGACATAGAAATAACCGCGCAAAGTCTTCAGCGGTTCAAAAACCTATCATCCCGAGCGAAACATCCGAATACGTTGCAGCGAGCGGGACTTGAATTCCCACGCCCCAAAACAGCTGTCTCAACTCATATTGGATTCCAACAAGCTGCCATCACCTACATCGTCTTCAGGTACTCAAGCAAAGACCGCTTCTCGTCGGCGCTCAACGTCGTACCCCACAGATGCCCTTGATTGCTGTTCCCTGCCACCTGGGTGTCAAAGCGAAAAGCACTCCGCTCCGCGTCATCACCGCTGGATACGAAGCCCAGATGTTCCGGATCGAGGACGTTATAGCCGCGATAGAAGACCCGTGGCCGATCCGCCGGCGCATTCAACAGGTCCGCCACCGTCGGCACCGATCCGTTGTGCAGGTAGGGAGCGCGCAGCCACAGGCCGTCCAGCGGGACATTCAGGTAGCCCTGCTGCTTCGTGAAGTGGGAAAACTTCCAGTCGTGCCCGTTCGCGTAGGCGTTATAGGCCGTAGCCGCGCCCTGGGTCCACATATCCATGCGATGCCGGTCCGTATCGAGCATCGGGTTGGTCAGCGGTTCCACCTGTCCCGTGCGCGCACCTCCGATGGCATGACACGCGGCGCATTGCCCGTCAAAAATCAACTTACCTTTGGCCGCCAGCGTGGAGTCGACGGGAAAAGGAAACGGTGGTGGCTTCACCGCGAGCATGTAATCCCGAATCCGTTTCAGGCTCGATTCCGAGTCGGGCTTCTTCCAGTCGCGGTCGATCCACGACGCCGGCGTGCCGTCGCCAATGGCCGAGCTCAACAGGACTTCCTGTAGCCGATCGTTGAGGCCGTCCCAGTGGAATGCGTATCCCCGATGCGCGGCGAGATTCCAGACCGGCATCATGTCGGAATTGCCAATGCTGCCGTCAATCGGCTGACCCAGCACTCGGTACTTCACCGGATTGAAGGGATCGATGCGGCCGTTGCCCCACGGTGGCAGGGAATGCATCCAGCCGTACTCGTGGAACGCTCGCTCCTGCTGGCGCAGCGTAGCCCGCGTGAAAGGGATCAGCACAAAACGATACGTGAGCTTGTCGAGTAGAGAGAGCTGGTAGTTGCGCTCGATCTCCGCCATCAGTGTCGTACCGTTAAAACGGGCATCGTCCGCACATGCAAACAGGAAGCGCAGATAATCCTGCGGACTGGTCGTGTTGCTGGGGCCGGCAGGCACAACCACCGGCAAATCGGCCGCGGATCTGCGATACGTCGTGGCGTGGCAAAATGCGCAGTTGATCCCCACCCGATCGATTCCCACATGCTGTTTTGAAAAGCCGACCGGCAACTCATGCCCTTCCTGGCTGACGATTCCAAGCGAAGCGTATCCTCCCGGCGCCGGCAGCTTGTCGGGGAACACACGGGGCAAAACCAACCAGATCCAGTATGGAACTCCGCTGCTGCTCTCCGTCCCGATCGAACCGTACAGAAAATGTTCTTCGGCGCTGGCGAAGTACGGAGGCGGCGTCTCATGGAAGAACTCTTCGTAGCCCACCAGCGCGGCGAACGCTACCACCAGCGCCGCTACGGCCAGCAGTCGGAAACGCACGCGGCGCCCACGTACGAACGTCGTCTCCTCGACCGGATGCCTCCTTTGCTCGCGAACCGCGAGCGCCAGCAGAGCCGCTTCGGGCAGCAAGAATGTCAGGTCGAAAAGGCCGAGTTGAATGTAGTCGCGATTAAAGCCACAGAAGAAAATTACCCCCGCCAGCCGCGCCACGACCGCCAGCCACGACACCGGAAGATAACGCAGCGGGTGCAGCGCAGCCGGTACATAAAAGGCGCTTAGCAAAAGCAGAAGGAGCGCAGCAAAGCTCGGCCACATCAGCGGCCATGCCTGGGGCAGCGCGAACATCGTCATCACCGGACCCGGCATCAGCAGCGTAGGCAACGCCAGCAGCCAGTTGCCTGCAATGCCGATCCATACCACGCGACTGAACCACACGGCGTATCTGTTCAAGGCGTTGTCCTGTCCGCTGAAGCCGGAGTCGGGCTGCTACTGCGTTTTTAAGTACTCGAGCAGGTCCTGCTTTTGATCGCTCGGAAGAGTGGTGCCGAATAGGTGTCCGCCGTTTCCATTTCCTGGAATCGTCGTGTCGTAAATCGTTCCTGCGGCGCGCGCCTCCGCCGTGTCGGAGATGAACCCCACCCTGTGCTCGTCGTACACGTCGTATCCCCGCGCGAACACTTTGGGGCGATCCGAGGGCCGGTTCAGTAAATCTGCCAGTGTCGGAACCGAGCCGTTATGCAGATAGGGCGCTCGCGCCCAGATGCCGTCCAGCGGCACATTCGCATATCCGTTTGTCTTCGCGAAGTGCTGGAAGCGGTGCACGTTGTCTGGAAAAAGCAGCGCCTGGCTGGTGGCCAGCGTATAGGTGAACGAATTCAGCCGGTAAGCATCCGTGCCCACCGAAGCAATATCTTCAACAGTGCCGGTACGGCTCCCCGTAAAACTGTGGCACTGGGCGCACTGTGCGTCGAAGATCGCCTTGCCCCGTCCGCTGCGAGCCGCGTCCACCGCAAAGGGAAACTTTGGCGGAGGCAGCGTCAGGATCCAATCGTGCACTCGTTGGATGCCCGCATAATCCACGGTCACCGGCGTCACGCCGGCTCCAAGCGCGGCGCTCAGGTTGCGCTCGTCCAGCGAAGTGTTGTTCCCATCCCAATGCAGGTGCATCCCTTCGCGCGGCTGCTGATTCCACAACGACGGGAAATCAGCGGCGCCGATCAGCTCCGAACGCGGCAGTCGAGTAAGGTCCCAGTTGAACTGAATGGCCTTGTAAGGATTAAACGTGTCGACTCGGCCTCGCCCCCACGCAGGCAGCGTCGGATCATCCAGCAGCGGGCTGATCCGATTCCGCAGAGAAAGCGTCTCCAGCTTCGTGCGCTGGATCACCACCAGGGAAAGAAGGAGACGCTGGAACAGGCTGACATGCGTGCCCGATTGTTCCGCTTTGCTGATGACCGCACCCGCCGTAAGCCGGTCGTCCAGCGAGCAGGCCTGAACAAACTGGAACAATCCTTCCAGATTCAGCTGGTGCGCCGGCATCCCCAGAACGATTTGCTCTGCACCGCCCGGCGACGTCCGCACCGTACCCGTGTGGCACGCCGCGCAGTTAACCCCCACCTGGTCCAGACCAAGCCTCCTGCGGCGCGAAATGCCGATAGGCAGCTCGTGTCCAGGCTCGTAAATCAACCCCAGAGAAGCGTAGCCCCCCGGCAGCTTCTCCGGACAGATAGCCGGGAGCGTTTTGAAGATAAGATACGGCGGAAGCACCCCGCCCACCGGCGTCAACACGCTCCCTCCCGTTTCACTCCCGATCGATCCGTACTTATAATGCTCGCGAATATCGGTATAAGTGACCGCGCGATCCGCAAGAAAGTAGTAGAGCAGATAGAGCCCTATCGCGATCACTGCAAAGATCACCACCAGCACCACCGTGGTCCGGAAGCGATGCTGCCACCGATCGACCGGGCTCGAATAGATTCGGTCCACCAGGTCGCCTTCCCCGGTTTGAATGATGGCTTCCTCTCTCATGCGCGCATCTCCTCGCTGGCACGAGCCGCTGCCGCCGCCCCTTCCGGATGGAAGACTTCCATGATTTTGGCGACCATCGCCTCCTGATCGCCGTTGAAGCGCCGCACGTCATAGCATCCAAGTGGATTGGCGATGGCATTCACCAGACAGCGATTGCAAAAGGTGCAGGGCTTTTCGGGTAAATCGTGGCCGGCGCGCAGAATGTGAGGCAGATCGCGGTTGGCCACCAGCGGCCGAGCGATCGAAACCGCATCCGTATAGCCTTCGGCAATCACCCGGCGAATCACGCGAGCGTCCTGATAGCCTCCCGTGTTAATCACCGGTACGCCGACGTTCTTCTTCACAACCTTGCAATATTCCGCGCTGACCGCCTCGACAGGATGATCCTTTTTCGTCCGCTCCCAGAATGCGGAAAAGATAGGTCGCAGAAAACGGAAGTGGAACATCGTGTAGTTGAAGTAACCGCGAACTCCGCTCGCCACCATCGTTCCGTACCACCAGTTCAGCTCATCGGGAGGAAAGCCCCCGGGCGGCAGCAGAGGATGCGGAAAGATGCTGCCGATCGAGACATGAATCGCATCGACGCCCGCTTCTTCCGCCCACTTTGCGACCTGCACGCCTTCCTCCAGCGTGTTTCCCTTCTTCTCCCACGGATAAAGCGCATTGGCGAAGTCCACCGCATTCAGCTTTGCCTGAAGATGGAAATCATCGCCGGCCTCTTTACGGATCGCGGCAATGATCTCCAGCAGAAACGCCGCGCGATTGCGCAGGCTGCCGCCGTACTCGTCCTTTCGGTCGTTGATCGCCGAACTAAGAAACTGGGTGATGAGATATCCGTGCGACGCATGCAGTTCCACGCCATCCAGTCCGGCCTCCCGCGCCCGCCGGGCTCCCGATGCGAAGTATTGAATCGTTTCGCGAATCTGCTTGAGCGTCATCGCCTCGCACAGCAGCCCGTGAAACGAGTCCATCTTGCTCGTCGAGGAAAGCGCCTTGAACTTGAAGTTTTCGACCCCTGGGTTATCCCGCTGCCTTCCCGAATGGCTGAGCTGGAGAATGTACTTGCAGTCATGACGGTGCACGGCCTCGCCTACCGCCCGCCAGAACGGGATCTTGTCGTCGCTGTCGATCATCGCGTAGTTCGGCATGATCCGCCCGCGCAGATGCACCGGCACGTACGACGAAATAATGGCGCCCACCCCGCCTTTGGCGAACGACTCTTCCCAGTTGATCCGCGTCTGCGTGCCGCTTCCGTCGTAGTTATCGAATCGCCCGGAGATATTCGAGCGGAAGATACGATTCTTTACGCGCAGATTCCTGAACTGCAGCGGCTCGAAAATGACATCGTTCTGCATCGGAAGACCGTCCTCTCTAAAAGGTCTTCATGTACTCGATCAGCGCCTGCTTCTGGTCGTCCGGCAGGGTCGCGCCGAAGGTGTGGCCATGATCCTCGATCAGGTCAGGCGACTGGCTCAGCTTCAACAGGTCAGGTACCAGCTTTCTAAGCTCGTCATCGTACTGGCCGTTGTTCTGGAGAGCGTGAACCAATTGCACCAGCAGCTCCGGATGGCTGCCCAGATAGTTCAGCTCGTTCAGTACATCCGGCGCCTGAGCTGCCCCGAAAAGATTGATATTCGCCAGCAACTCCACCGGCGTCCCGGCCGGAATCCGTATCTTGATGTCGCGAATCTGCAGAACCGAATCCGTGCCCGTCACCTTGACACTCTTCGCCCCCAGCCTTTTTTCCGGCCACAGCAGCTTCTCCGTCGCATCTTCATAGGCCGTTATTCTTCCCTTCACTGAAGGGTCGCCCGTGTAGCTGCCCAGCAGATTGTTTTCGAAAAACGGCGCCGTCGCCCACACGTTGATCAGCGAAGGCGTGCGATAGTAGCCGCCGTGCGCAATCTTGAATGGCAGCGGCGACCCCGCATCGAAGGGATTGGGCATCATCATCGTTCCCGGCGAAGGCAGCTGTTTGAAAGTCCGCGAAGAGAAATTCTGAAAGATATGTCCTTCGATGGGATTCGTGCCCAACGCCCGGTTCGCGTTCGTCCCGATCGCCATACGCGGATCGGAAGAAACCACCGGGTAGCGGTCGTCGTCGGAGAGAAAGTTTTTGTCGAGAAAGTCGGCCGACATCACCAGCTTCACCCACGCCGGCTTCGCGGCGTCGGAGTGTTTGTCCAGCCCGTTCCCCACCTCGGGCGGTACCTTGCTCGAGTGGCAGCGCGCGCAGTTCTCCGCGAACACGCGTTTGCCCTTGTCCATCACCGCCTGGTCCGCCGTTAGATACCCCGCGCCCCCAGGAGCATTTTTCAGCGGATACGGCTGCACCGCATCGAGGAAGTTAGCGGCGTTTGCCATCCGCGCTGAGGTCAGTTGCCAGTCCACACAATCGGCCTGCGCCTTGCTCAGATCAAAGGGATGCTGGGTCGTCGGCGCCTTCGGCATCGGCAACAAAGGCAGAGGCCGCAGAATACCTGTGAAGCTGTCTTCCAGTCCGTAGCGATAGTCCGGGCAGCTCCCAATATTGATGTACACGCGCAGCGCGGCGTTCGCGGGACCGATCGAGTCCGATCCATCTTTCAGTATGTGCGGCACCTCCTGCGTCGTCCCGTCATTCATCACCTCTGCGTGCTTCGGACGCGCCGACAGAATGTAAAAAATGGAGTTGATCGCATTCGGATTGTCGATGAAATCCGTGCTGATGCGGCTTGTATCCGATGTCCCCGCCGGCTGTGTTTCGTAAACCCAGTAGAGGAAGCTGCCCGACGTCAGCCGCCCCTTGAACATCTCGCCTTCGCGCAGGTACTGGTTGCCGAATGCCGGCGCCAGATTATCCCATGTAGGATTTTCCGGGTCGGCGGGCGGATTGTCCGGATTGAAAGCGATATGGCACAGCCCGCACGTCAGGCCGGCCAGATAAGGCGGCTCGATCCGGGAGTCACGGTTCAGATACTTCTGCGCATCCCATGTTTTGGAATCGAAATCGGGATTCGGGAAAAGTCGCAGCCCCATGATCCCGCTGGAATATGGATCCTGGCAGTTGTCCAGCATCAGCCCATACGCGTCCGGCTTGGTCGCTTTGGTGCAACCTGGATCGTTGATGACCCCCAGCTTCGCAAAGCGCTGGTCCCGCGGCGTACTGGTGATGTAATCCATCATGTTCACATCAATAGGCAGCTCCAGCAGGTTGCTCAGCGTCCACAGCCTCTTCTCCGCCATGCGCCAGAAACGAGGATTCCCCCGCGCGTTCTCCGGGCTTCCCGTTGTGCGCAGCGGGTCCCCGCCCGGCCACAGATACCAGGTACACGCACCCTGAAGTTGTTGCGGCGTCAGATAGTACCCATAGTGATTGGGCAGTTCACCAGGGATTCCATCGCAGGTGCTTGTATATTGCGCGAAACGAAGTTTGGGATCGGGATAGGTTGCCGTCTGCTTTTGTTCCCGGAGCGGGCAGCCCGCGCTCAAAAGACATACCGCCGCCAAAAAAACAGTCGCCAGAACCTGACTTATCCGATTGCGCTGTTGGTCCATGGTTGATAAGGCCCCTTTCTCGATGGAGACATAGCCGCTCGCGGCCGGCCGTCAGAAAAATCGCACTTTACCCGTCAACCCACCGTCGCCACGCTCGAATAGTCCCGCCCGAGCGCCTGGTCCTCGAACTTCAGGTTCGACGGCCGGTACGTGCTCACATGCTGGCAGCGCGTTGCGACGCTGTTCGACAGTGAACCGTTCGAAGCAATCGTCCTCGGAATGGGGAATCCCCACAACGGGCTCCACGACTCATTGATCTGGTCGAGCGAGTATTTCGAAGCAGCAGGAATGACGTATTTCGCGACCGTCGCCGGCGCAAACTGCACCCCCAGCGCCGCTGCCTTGCTCATCATCCAGGCCAGCGTGATGTCAGAGAGCGCCGTACCGGCATCCTGCGCTGACGGTGTCGTGCCACCGCCCACGTCGCTGTGGCATCCGCAAAACCAAACCTGTTCCACCGTCTGTCCTGCGGTCGGTGTTCCCGTCCACAGCGTCGGAGGAAACTCCACCCGCCGCTCGTCGATGGCTAAAGCCTGAATCGCATTCAGCACATCCGAATGAAGGCTGGTATCCAGAAACCCATACAGGATCGGGCTTACTCCCCCGATGACCGACGGAATCCCCAAAGATCCCACCGTGTCCCACACGCCTACCATCGTGATCTTTGCGCTGTACAAGTTGTATTTGCCAAGACTCGCCAGCAGCGTTGCTCTCTGACCCGCATTTCGATAGGCGTTGAAGGCAGTCTCCACCATCGAGTCATCGAAATTTGCAGTCGGCAGCCCGCACGTCGCGATCATCCCCGCCAGGCTGCGCGCTGTGTACGCCCCGCGGCTGAACCCAAACAAGAAAATCTCGTCGTCCGCCTCGTACACCTGCGAGATCTTTGTGTAACCATCCTTGATCTTCTGGAACAGACCCAGCCCAAACGCCCCGCCCACCAGCTTCTCAATCGGCGTCCCATCCGAGCCGACGCCGTTGTCATAAAACGGCATCTGGTCTGAACTCACCAGAGTTGCATTAAATAACTTCAGGACGTTTGTATTGTTGGATGTGCCGTCCCACGTACCATCCGCGCAGAACACAATGCGTTTACCCACGGGGGAACCCTCCTTGCTGTGATCATTCAGGGGTGATTGGCTGCTGGATGGTTACCGCAGTGTCGTGGTGCCATCGCTCGCCGCTTCAGAGCAGTTATGGCCCCGCAGGCAGTATTGCGAACTTTCCAGCCCGACTGCTTTACAACCAACAAGAGAGCGAAGGGATGCGGGAGTATCTTGTACTTCATTCGCCCTTGTCAAGGACTTTATCCAAACTAATTGCCTCACTGCTGTTGCAACAATCTGGCCGGCACAACCGGCCTGCGTTACATCAGAGCAACTCCTCTCCAGGATGGTGTACCCAGAACCTCAGGCGTTACACTCTCCGTCCAACTTGCATGTCGCGCCCGCCTCTCTCGTGGGCGCTCCAAAAGTAGGCGGCGCGGCTTATGTCTTGATCACGGACAACGCGCTAGCGAGTCTGGATCAGTCGAGGGCCGATCCGTTGCATCGGCTCCCCCCCGGGCTTGAAGAACGTGTCGATCATGAACTGGATAAAGCGCTCGGTAAAGATCGTGCTGTGGTCGGGCACAACATCCGGATCGATTTCCATCAGCCAGTAGGGTGAACCGTTGCAGCGGTTCGGCCGTTCCGCGACAGCGAAACATGCTTGCGTATCGGCGAGCCGAAACGTACTCACGACGTTCAGGCCTTCCTGATTGAAAAGATTGCGATCGCATTCCGCGATGGCCTTCGGGTTATGGATGGTGATCTTCTCGCCCGTGGACGCCACCTGCATCTGACTCGCACCGATAGCCTTCAGCATCTCGTGACTCTGCAGAACCGGCATGTGCGGAGCCGTGCTTAAGTAGTAGGAACTCTGTGGAAGCGCCCCCTCCTGCTGCGTCTTCAGCTCCCGGTAAGGAGGCTCTGCGTGTGGATCGAAACAGGAGAGCTCATACCCTCCGTTCGGATTCTGGCTCAGATCGCGAAAGCTGCCCGCCATTTTGAATTGCAGAACCGGCACCGCGTGCCCGATCGGCACAGCCAGCTTGGTGGCCAGATCGGCCGTCGAGGTGAGAGAGACAAACAGCGGCCGATCCGCGTTCCTGTCGCTCACCGGGGATTGTGATGATGGAACTGCTCTGGAGATGCCAGGCTGATAGCGGTATCCGTAATCGGCGAGGAAATCCAGCATCTGTTTCGCTTCCGTGGCTGCTCCCGCGGGATTAATGAAAATTACCAGGTCGGCCCGCTCGTCGGTCAGGGCGGAAGCGAGGGCCAGTTTTTGGCTGGCTTCCTCCGATCCTGCCGGCAGCGCCCCCGCCTCCTGCGCATAAATCGTGGCCTGGGCAATCTGCGATGCGGCCGCTTCACTCACCGCGCGCTCCAGCAACAGCCCTCCAAACGAGTGGCCAATAAATATGGCAAGGGACCGGCTGTTCTCGTGCGTACGCACCGCTATCTCCGTCAGCGCGCTGGATAAGGTTGCGCCAGGAATACGAGTGGCTGTCGCTTCGCGATTGTAGTAAGACAGCTGCTGCGCCACGGGCCAGTACCTGCTGATCAGGTTGCCGCGCCAGCCAATGTAAATGCCGATCACTTTCTTGCTGTTCCCGAGTCGCGAATAAATGTCCTGGAGCGCCACTTTGAATCCGGCGACGTTCGCATTGTCCTCGGCGGCATTGTTCTTCCATCCATGGACAAACGTGATCACGACCGGGTCAGAGTGTCCGGGATTCCCTCTGGCGTCGTCGTTGGCGCGGCGAATCACGCTCAATGCCGTGTCCAGCTCTCCCTTCTTGAATAACTCGCCCATATCGTCGACTTCGATAAACGCCAGGCAAATCGGGGCGCTGGGATCCACGCAGTCCTTCTCTTCGCCGGTTCCCGCTGACATGGGGGTCTGTCCGGTCGCCGGCGCAGTCGGCACAGTAATCGCGGGATGCTGCAGGCGATATGAACGCAGAGGAACCTGGCAGCCCTCGAGCACAGGCAGCAAAAACAATACCGGCAATAAGTTTCGCAACCGAATCATGGCGTGGCTCCCGCTTTCGCTTTTGGCTGGCGGCCCCGGCGAAAAATATTACCTACAAGGTTCGTGATATCGGGCTGGTACTCGGTCCAGAAAGACGACAGCACCGCTGTGCCAAAGGCCCCTGCCGCTCGCTCTCCTACCTGCGGCAACTTATTTTCCGCTGCCGGATACCACGGGTATCCCGCATAAGCACCGCCGATCTCTCCCGCAAAACGGGAAAATGCCGGAATGCGCCGTCCATTGCCATCCTTCGTCGAGCGGCGAACCGTGATCACGTCATACCAGGCATGTCCAAAACGTTGCCATCCGTCGTGCGTGAGAGCGTCCAGAGTTTTTCCAGACTGCCCCGTCCCCTCCTTCAACGCCCGCACCGCGTTCTGGCGCTGAAGGATAACGCCGGGATCATTGCTGTAAGCAAGAAATCGTGGATCGTCGTTCAGCATTAACCCCGTCAGATATTCGGCCGCGCCTTTGCCAACCGCCTGCGTATAACGTGAGCCCACCCGCATTCCGTACCCATACCAGGTCCTCTTCCACTCTGAGGGTGACTGAATAATCTGCGCACCCAGGCCGAAAACAACGGCGCTCAGGATGGGCTGATCTGTCACAGAACCTGTTACGAAATCCTGCGTTCGTTGCTGAACTGTATAGCGGCAGCCAGTAGGGGATTCAGGAGTGGCCGTCAGGTCAGTCGGAAATGCGCCAGGGCACACGCGAATCGATGGAAGATTAACCGAAATCGCCTGACACTCGCCGCACCCAGTCGCAACCGCCGCGGCGATCAGATACAAAACGTACAGACGTCTCGGCATCGATTTCTCCTGTCAGCCCTGCTAACGACAACAACTGGCGTTAGTAATCGTTCAACAATCGACCTGCCCGGCAAAACTACTGTGGAAGAGCCACCCGCGCTTGCCGGGCTGCTACAGACCTTCCGCAATAGAGTGTCGCGAGAGCGGCATTCGTTTCAATTGGATTGCGTCCGGATTGTTATGGGACCGGAGGCGGTCAACAGCATATCCTCCGGTCGTCGTAGACCTCGCATCGGTTGTCACCCCCAACACGCGATGGCGACGAGAGGTTCTGTTCTGGCACGGCACCTCGCGATCCGTGGCTGCTGACTGGCCCACAACCAACAAGAGAGCGAAGGGATGCGGGAGTATCTTGTACTTTGTTCTCCCTTGTCAAGGACTTTCTCGAAAGCAGCTGCCTTACCGCGCTGGAACGATGGACCAGCAATGCAGCCCCACGGTTCATCGAACCAGCCCTTCTGCAGCAAGGTGTACGCGCGCCGTCGAGCGTTACATTTTTTCTCTAAGCTCCAGCGTCTTCCTGCGCTGAACAAATGATACGAGCGGGCGGAAAAAACTATAGCCCGCGCAAAAATCAGAGGCTATAGTCTTTTTCGATAACAGGAGGCTGCAATATGGACGCTCGAAGCGAAGCCGCCCTCGCCACCGTCAATCCCGCCCTCGCGGATAAAGTGCGTGCCGCTGCCGCTACACTCCTGGCTGCATCAACCTATCTGCTCGTCGTCTCGGGTCTGCGGACAGCCGCGGAACAAAATGCCCTCTATGCACAGGGACGTGCTGCGCCGGGTCATGTTGTGACCAACGCGAAGGCTGGCCAATCTATGCACAATTATGGGCTCGCTGTAGACGTGGTTCCTTATCTGTCCGGTCCGGCCGGAGCACTGAACTGGCAGGCGAGCACAGAACAGTTCGAGGCCATGGTCGCCGCAATGAAGGACCAGGGACTTATTTGGGGTGGAGATTGGGTAAGCTTCAAGGACTATGACCATTTTCAGATGTCCAATGTTCCCGTCAATCCCAACAGCGCAATGATCGGCGACTATGGTGCCGGCGACCAGGTAGCCCTGCAAACGATCTGGACCAATGCAGCAGGCGGTAAATATACGGCGTGATCGGCGTCGTCGCCTCTGAAACTGGCTGGCTTCACGCACCGCTTCACAAACAATGGTTGTGAATTGTGTGCCTGCGCACCCAGTCTTGTGTGAACCGGGTCAGCGTCTTGTTGTTCCCCAGGATCGCAGGAACTTGCTTCCGTGCACAACGCGGAAAGCCGCGCTCCACCTTTGTTTCGGATCGAAAACCCCTGACCGCCGGGAATGGCGCTGCTGCATGCGCGATTCCGTTGGCCCCATCATCGAGGCCGGCCGGTACGCACCTTGCTATCGGCTGGTTCAGCTGCCACCGTTAATGCCGCTGTCACCCCAGGAGTGCTACCATCGCTCGGACGAGCGAGACCCTGATTCACTGGGCCCCTGCCTTCACCGTTCGCCCGCCACCATCAACATCCCCGGCCCGCATCCCTGGATTTCCATAAGATGTTCCCACGCGCGGCAACGCGCCGGCCCCCCGGCACGTTATCCGAAGAAAGGATGGCTATGACAGGTCCTTAAGTCCTCAGGTTCGAGTTTTACCTTGATTCCGCTCGGACCAGGCGATACTGCACAGCTCGGCCCGCCCGGTACCTTATACCGGGATATCTCATTCCTAAGTAGCCCCGTATGAAGGGAGTTATCGATGAACCCCGCCGCACCTGAACAAAAAGGTCCTGAGCTGCACCCGCGCGACGGATTCACCGTCACATATTTTCTCACCGTCGCCGACATCGACCGATCCGCTGATTTCTATGCAAGGGTCTTCGGCGGCCGTATTCAGAGCAGAGGCGACAGCAAAGGTGCGTCTGGGCACATTCAGATCGCGAATAGCTGGCTGATTGTCAACGTCGGCGGCGGGCCCACTCCCGACAAGCCGTCGGTAACTCTCAGCGTCCCCGCCGACCCGGATAAGGTCAGCAGCTTCCTGAACATCCGTGTCGCCGATATCCAGGCGTGCTATCAGTTATGGAAAAGTCGAGGAGCCGAGTTCATCACCGAGCCCAGGGAAAAGTACGGCGAGATTCGCTGCTACATCCGCGACCCTGACGGTTACATCATCGAAGTCGGACAAAGCACCGATCTGACCTACGGCTGACGCTTCAACGCGGCGCCCAGTCTCTCCCAAATTAAGTTACTCTCCACAAACTAAGATTCCGGGAAACAAATTCGATTTCAGAGAGGAGAACGAAATGACAACAAAAGGAAAAGTCCTGGTGCTGGTCTCCAGCGGTCACGGCTTGCCATTGAAAGATGGCAAGGTCTATGACGGCGCTGGCTACTATCTCAACGAACTCACAGTTCCGGTTCGCGCCCTCATGAAAGAAGGTTACGAAATCACTTTCGCCAACCCCAAAGGCAACACGCCGCAAATGGATGTCCATTCAGCTGTCCCCGATTTCTTCGGCGGCGACGACGCCAGGCTTCAGGACTATCTCAAATTCCGCGATACCCTCTCCGGACTCAAAAACCCAACCCGCATCTCCGATGTCATTGCATCGGGCCTTGATCAATATGACGCAGTCTTTGTCCCCGGCGGCCATGGCCCCATGATGGATCTTCTCGACGATCCCGACGCCGGCGTCGTGATGAGACACTTCCATAAAACATCCAGACCTACTGCCGTGCTCTGCCATGGCCCGATCTCTCTTCTCTCTGCTCTTCCGAATTCCACCGAGGTGGTTGCCGCACTAAGTGCGGGCGATGCCGCCGGAGCGCATGCAAAGGCTCAGGGCTGGATCTATTCCGGCTATAAGATGACTATCTTTTCTACGGCAGAAGAGCAGCAGCGGGAGCCGCTTGAGATCGGCGGTAAGGTCCTCTTCTATCCCGACTTTGCCCTGCGCACCGCGGGTGGTGACGTCAGTGTCGCCGCTCCCTGGAAAAGCTATGTACTCCAGGATCGCGAGTTAATCTCAGGTCAGAACCCGTTCTCCGACGAAGCCCTCCTGAAACTTCTTCTGCCCGCTCTCGACAAAAGAAGAGCAGCCGCCTGAGGGTGCTCCTGGATTTCTCCTGGTCCCCCGCCTCGCCCTAACTCTGGCGGGTACTTACAGTAAGTGCGGTCTGGGGGCCAACTTATCTCCATTGCGCATGTTCCAGAGGGCATAATGAACGGAAATCAACCGACCAATCCCACGTCGTATCGCACTGCACACGTCGACGGCCTCTCGATCTTCTATCGAGAGGCTGGGCCGAAAAACGCCGAGACGCTTCTTTTGCTCCACGGCCTTCCATCGTCGTCGCGAATGTTTGAGCCGCTTTTCGCCAGGTTGTCCGATCGCTATCACCTCGTAGCGCCCGATTATCCTGGCTTCGGACACAGTGACTGGCCCGATCCGAAGACCTTCGCCTACACCTTCGACCATCTGGCTCAGACCATCAACCATTTCACCGAGGCACTCGGACTTTCAAGCTATACCGTCTTCATGCAGGATTACGGTGGCCCCGTCGGCTTCCGCATGGCCCTCGAACACCCCGAGCACACTGCCGCCCTGATCGTGCAGGACGCCGTCGCCCACAACAATGGCCTGGGCGCAAATTGGAAAACGCGTCGGGCGTTCTGGGCGGATCGCGCCGCCAATGAGAGCGCCCTGCGCGCCAATCTCCTGTCGCTCGAGGCCGCACGAGCGCGTCACGTCGGCAACGATCCGGATTCCGACCGCCACGATCCCGACCTCTGGACCGACGAGTTCTATTTCCTCAATCAACCCGGGCAGGCCGAGATACAAAGCGATCTGTTCTACGACTACCGAACTAACCTTGACTCCTATCCGAAATGGCAGCAGTGGATGCGCGAAACCCAACCGCGCCTGCTTGTGATCTGGGGCAAATACGAAACATCGTTTGACGCCAGCGAGCCCGAAAGCTACCGCAACGACGTTTCGAACGCTGAGGTCCACATTGTCGACGGCGGCCATTTCGCCCTGGACACCGCCGCCGATCCCATCGCTGCCCTGGTCGGCGCCTTCATGGTGTCTTTACACTCAGGGTTCAGGGCACGGCGCGCTGGGTGAGATCGCCAATAGTCCCTCGGAGGAAATCAAAATGCGTCGTGACATGATTCCCGGAGCCGTCTTTCCCGATTACGAACTGCCTGATCACACGGGGAAACTGCGCAAACTCAGCGAACTCCAGGGTGACGATCCGCTGATCCTCACGCTCGCGCGCGGCCATTACTGCCCAAAAGAACACCAGCAGCATTTGGAACTCGCCGCCTTTTACCCGAAGATCGCCGTGGCATACACCCAGATCGTTACGATTTCAACCGACGACCACCACACCCTCCAGGAGTTTCGAGCATCTCTCGGAGCCGTATGGACCTTCCTTTCCGATCCCGGCCGGGTGATTCAGAAAGATCTCGACATTCAGGAGTACACCGATCCCGAGCACAACCCGATGATTCCGCATACGCTCGTGCTCAAGCCGGGTCTCGTCACCTATAGCATCTACAACGGCTACTGGTTCTGGGGACGTCCGTCCGTGGTCGATCTCTGGCACGACCTTCGCACGTTCTCTTCCTCTGCACCGGTAACTCGGCGCGTTCGATTATGGCTGAAGCCATCCTCAAGCGTAAGGGCCTGCCCAACTTCGCTGCATTCAGCGCCGGGAGCCATCCTGCGGGATACATCAACCCCAACGCCGTTAAACAGCTACAAACGGCACACCTCGATGCCGAAGGATTGCGCAGTAAGTCGTGGGATGAATTCACGCAGCCCGACGCCCCACATCTGAACTTTGTCTTTACGGTCTGCGATAAAGCTGCCGCAGAAATGTGCCCATTCTGGCCGGGGCAGCCGATAACGGCTCATTGGGGAATACCCGATCCTGCGGCCGTCCAGGGCACGCCGGAAGAGATCGATCGGGCGTTCAAGCAGGCATTCTCGGCGCTCGATCGCCGCATCAGCCTCTTTCTTTGCCTGCCCATCTCCAGTCTCGACAAGCTGGCGCTTCAGAAAGAGCTCGACGAGATCGGTCGCAAGTAGCCCCGGGTTGCGAGCGGCGAGGGCCGGAGCAGCGCTCCCTTCTTTCGCCGCTTCCGCCGCCTCCGGGACTCTCCGAAGTCGCTTGATGAGAAGAGCCCAGCCGTGCCGTGGCTGAGCTCTTTCTTAACCACGCCGGACTCAGCTCAGGGGCTTACCGTTCTGCGTCAACTGCGCCAACAATGCCTGCCCGTGCTGCAGAATCGGAGCAGGCAGGCGTGTATAGGACATCTCTTCCGCCGCATTCTGTCCGTCGGTCCGGCAATAGACCATGAAATCTTTAAACTTTTGGTGCTGCCCTTCGAGGGTGCTGTCTTTAGGAACCAGAACGAAGCTCAATCCCGTAATGCCATAAAAGCATTGTGTAAGTTATTAATTCATTGGTGCCCAGAGGGGGACTTGGTCTTTGAGGCCTATTGCAATTCCAGCAAGTTGCTGATTCGACGAAGAGCCAGATGGGCCAAAACAGGTAAAACTGCACCCCTTAGGCCCACTTTGGGCACACACGGCTCCTGACAATAAATTCGCCCGTCCGTCACTCAGCAAGATCATGACAGTTGAAGGTGTCAAATACGTCCTCGCCTATCGAGAGCATGGGCCAGCGATGTCCGCCCACCAGTGGGCAGGTATTCAAGCGCGGTGGCTGCATCTTCGAGTTGATGCGAAGGCTCCAGCAATGTCACAGCGTTCGTTCCACGAAAAACTATCACTGCCACTTCGTCATCTTTGCCGAAGAAGCGATGGAGCAACCGTGATCTGTTGCTGGTCGACTGTCTGACGCTCTTTGGGGGAAATTCCCCAGCGTCCGGCCGTATGACCGGCTTCACGGAACATTCATTGGAGGAATGGAAAAGAGCGGGTCCCCACCCGCCTATCCCATCTGCCAACAGACACTCGCTGAGAAGGCCAACCGCGCAATTGACAAGTGGAAAAACCAGGCCCTATATAATTGCCGGCTGAAGCCGCTGAGCCATTTCTTACTGGATCGCTATTCGCGGCACGGCACAACTGAATCAAAGGATGAGGAGATGACACTGTGCGAGTCTCAATGAGATTTTTGTTGGCGGTGACAACGATGGCCCTGACGCCGGGGCCCGTCGTGTTGGCGCAGGCACCTGCTACGCCGCCGGCCACGCCGCTGCCCGCCGAAGCGGCCGCGAACCCGGTGGTGTGGAGCGCGAAACTGCTCTACGAGCGCGACTCGAAAAACATGATCGCCGCCGCCGAAGCGATGCCACCTGACAAGTACAGTTACCACCCCACACCCGACCAATGGACCTTCGGGAAGGTGGTTTCGCACATCGCGCAATCGAATGGAGGGTTGTGCGGGGCGCTGTCAGGCAAACCTGCCCCGACGGCGCTGACCGTGAGCGATACGGCCTCGAAGGCCGATCTGGTTGCGGCGTTGAAGGCTTCGTTCGACTTCTGCGGTCCGGTGCTCGACGGCCTGACGGACACGAAGCTCGGGGAGCCGATCACCGTGTTCCACCGCACCATGCCGCGGGCGACGGCCCTGGTCCTGGTGCCGGTCGACTTGGCAGACCACTACTCCCAGATGGCCGCGTACTTGAGGCTGAACGGGATATTGCCGCCTTCCGCACAAGCCAGGAAGTAGCGGTGGCGACAAACTACCCCTTTCGGAGATTTGCCGTAGGGACCTGGTCAGGACAAGCCAGGCCGGGCGGCGTGCGCACAACGCTTGAGCGCGTCTGAGTTCCGCGCCGTTTGACCTTCAGTACGGAACTTTCGCTGGCCTCAAGATCCGTTAGGTCGTGTTCGTCGTGGATGACGAGCCGGTTTAGCGGAGACCCTCGCGATTATCCTGGGCCAGGTGGGCTTCGCCGCGACGGTGTTCGAAGACCCGGAATTGGCTATCGCCGCCGCGGCGGCCAACGTCCCGGACCTTCTTATCAACGGGTGGTGATGCCGGGGAGCAGGCGAGCACCGGGGGATCTGCTCGAAGAGTCGCACGGCCGGGCTACGATTTCGAACTGCTTGCAACGCCGGTGCATCCAGCCGATCTTCTCGCGAAAATACGATAGCGCGCGAAGGGTCGCTTCTTAAGGCTGTCATGGAGGGCGTTCTCGGCGCGGCTCCGCATGGGTGTCCGATACAAGCTTGGTTCGTTTCCCCGCGACCCGGCGCGCGCCGCGCTCTGCGGCGGCATCCAACCGTCTGCAATCGGGAAAACTCGTTGAGATCGAAACGATCCAGTCCATCCGACGGAGAGACGCAGATCCCTTCGATTCCGCCTCTCGGCGGGACAGGCACTCTCGAAGCTGCTGCACCCTCGCCGCCGCCATTAAGCGCGCTCAGGCGATTCGCGAAAGTGCTCGGCCCGGGCCTCATCACCGGCGCGTCGGACGACGATCCGTCGGGGATCAGCACATACGCCATCGCCGGCGCCTCGTTCGGATACGGAACCCTGTGGATGGCGCTTGTGACGCTGCCGATGATGTCCGCGGTTCAGTATATGTGCGCCAAGATCGGCATGGTATCGGGTCGTGGCCTGGCGGGGGTCCTCAAGACCCATTATCCCGGCAAGCTCTTGTATCTCGCCGTATTCGGCCTGGTCGTCGCGAATTCGATAAACGCAGGGGCCGATATCGGGGCTATCGCGGCGGGTATCAATCTCCTGGTGTCGGTACCGGTCTGGACATTGATCGTGCCCATCGCCCTGCTGATTGTCGCCCTGCAGTGGTGGGGCTCATATCAGCTCATCGCGAATCTTTTCAAATGGCTGACAATCGCGCTCTTCGCCTACGTGATTTCGGGATTCTTGTGCAGGCCCGATCCAATTGCGGTCCTGCGCGGCACTCTCATCCCGAGCTTCCCGTTAAAGCGCAATTTTCTGATGCTGGCTGTCGGAATACTGGGAACGACGATCTCACCCTATATGTTCTTCTGGCAATCGAACCAAGAGGTCGAGGAGGAGATTGCCGCGGGGCGCCGGGCCCTTGCGCAGCGGCGGGGCGCGACCCGCGCCGAGCTCAAATACGCCGCCATCGACGTGAATCTCGGAATGCTGATGTCCAACATGGTGATGTATTTCATCATCCTGTCGACCGCAGCCACGCTTTTTCGGGCGGGCAAGACGGACATCCAGAGCGCCGCCGACGCGGCGCAGGCCCTGCGGCCGTTCGCCGGCCGTGCGGCGGAAGCTTTCCTCGCCGTAGGACTAATCGGTACGGGCTTCCTGGCAGTGCCCATCCTGACCGGCTCAAGCGCCTACGCGGTTGCGGAGACGCTCGGTTGGAAATACGGACTCGATAAGCGCCCGAAAGGGGCGAGGAAGTTCTACTGGCTGATCCTCGGCTCGACCCTGGCCGGAATGCTGATTAATTTCGGCGGCATCAACCCGATCAAGGCGCTGTTTCTGACGGCCGTGATCAACGGCTTCCTGGCGCCCCCGCTGCTGCTGCTCATCATGAAGGTCGCCAATGATCGGAGGGTCATGGGTAGCCGGGTCAACGGTCCCCTTCTGAATGTGGCGGGATGGGCGACCGCCGCCGTCATGACGGCGGCTGCCGTGGGCCTTGTCCTCAGCTGGCTGTAAAAACGAGAACTGCCGGGCATGTCGCCGTGCGCTGGATTCGCCATGAGCTGGCATTTCGCGTGTTGCCGAGTCTGGTTTTCCCTTTGCAAATAAAGCATCCAGCTTCGTAAGCGTTTTTGCCGCCAGCCGGCCTCAAGAAGTTTCGGCATGTAAAGACGCGAATCGAGATCATAGGCGACATCAAGGGTGGTAATTGATGTTCTGAATTGCTTAAGGAGCCTTCGCATCTCGCGACAACCCAAATACCCGCGCGCCGCATCTTCCCCTCTGCGGTGACAAATGAACACGGTCGCGTATTGTGTGAACAAGCAGTGCGAAAGGCAAAATATAGAACGCGTGATCAGCCTGTCTATCCATGCGTCATATGACCCCAAAGGTCCGGGCCTCAGGTGCAGTTCTTGTAGTGACCTTCTGCGATTCAAGCTCACAAAGATTTCTCCTTCAAAAAAGACGAAAACGTAGCGCTGGCATTTTTTCCGCGCGGAGACAGAGTTAGGAAACCCTCCATAAAGCATCACGCCACTCGCCGGAGAAAAGTAGCGGTATCACCCTCTCTCATCGCGGAGAACCATCAGATTACCTGGCAGATCGAAGACCAGCTCTCGCGCTGGTTTGGAAAGGCTCCGCAAATTCCGCCTCGCGGACCGGACAGATATTTAGCTCAGGCGCCGCTTCACGTGCGGCTTCAGACCTGCGTAAGCCTGTTCCTGCAATTTGTAAGCGAGCATGGGGACCAGAAGCTGCTTGAAGGTGCGGCGGGGCTGTTGTTTTGAGGTCATCCGCTAAGACTTCACTCTCGGTCGACCTTGAACTGTTCTCATCACACATCTGAACGCGGCTGGGTGCATTGCCGCAAACGGACAACTACATAGCCAGCCCGCAGCTACTACCTGGCTTTTTACTCCTTCCCCCCCGCAAGCGGAACACAGGCACGCGCGTTCGATCAGAGTAATCTTGCACTCATCCTGAAGGACGCTTTCAATCTCCTCTTCCTCGTCCGCGTATCTTTGCCGGTGCAATTCGGCTCTCCACATCCTTCATGGCCATGGTCGCTTGCAGAAATAGAGCAGACAGGCGCTACTCCCCGCACATCATCCGGGCCCTCCCCATGCCGCACATTGGGGCGCGTGGGAGATGCGAAGAGGCTGTATCGGCCGGAAAGGATAACATCGATTCTTTAGACCATCAGTTCAATGACCAGACCCTCTGCGTCATTTAGTTCAACGGTGCCGCTGACACTCTCACCTTTCCGCGCGAGGTTCGTCGAGACCAGAATCGTTCCTCTTCCCGCTGGCACAGTCATTGGATCGGATGAAAAGTTGAGCAGCACCAGAATGATCTGCTTCGCCCCAACCCGCTCGTATCGCAGCACCTGGTTGTCGGTCGCCACCTTTTGCACCATTCCGTTCACCAGTACGGAGTGCGATCGCCGGAGCTTGACCAAGCTGCGGTAGAGGTGCAGCATCGAGGTCGGGCTGGACTGCTGCTTCGCCACACTCACTTGCTGGCCGATGGGCAGCCACGGCCGCCCCGTTGTAAATCCCGCACCGGGGGAATCATCCCAGGGCATCGGCGTTCGCTCCGGATCGCGCCCCTGCCCCAGACCCGGCTCGTTTTTCTCCGCGGGATCCTGTACCCTGTCCGGCGGAATGGGAACATTGCTCATCCCGATTTCTTCGCCGTAGTAGAGCGTCAGGGTGACTGGAAGAGTGAGCAGCAGCATCGCCGCGACGCGGGCTTGTGCTGCTCCAACCCTGGTCGCAATGCGGGCGTTGTCGTGGTTGCCCAGTACCCAGTTGGGCCACGCGCCCTTTGGCAGCGCACCGTAATAGTCAGCGATGACCTGATGCACCGCGGCGACGGTCCACGGGCACTGCAGCAGCAGAAAATTGAAAGGGAGATTCGCGCCTTTCAAATCCACTCCGTAATACGTCATCAACTGCGGTACCGGCAGATAAATCTCCCCGATCAGAACGCGCTGGGAAAACTCATCGACCACCGCTCGCATCCGCGCCACGACGTCGTGCACCTCCGGGCGATTGGTGTTGTACACGGGAAGGAGACGATTGCTGGATGGCTGACCGGGTTGATAGGCGGGGTTGGGCGGGTTATCGCGAAACTGGTCGTCCTTGATCATCATCCACATCACATCGACGCGAAATCCATCGACACCGCGGCGAAGCCAGAAGCGGAGGACATCGAACATGGCGGCCTCGACTTCCGGATTACGCCAATTCAGGTCAGGCTGTTGTTTCAAAAAGGAGTGGTAATAAAACTGTCCAGTCCGTTCATCGTGTTCCCAGCCGGAACCGCCGAAGTTACTGAGCCAGTTGTTGGGCTCGTTTCGCCAGAGGTACCAGTCTCGCTTCGGATTGGCCCGCGACGATCGGCTCTCCAGAAACCAGGGATGCTGGTCCGAGGTGTGGTTCGGCACGAAGTCCAGAATTACCTTCAGTCCGCAGAGATGCAGCCGCGCGAGGAGCCGGTCGAAGTCCTCCATGGTGCCGAAGATGGGATCGATGCCGCAATAGTCGGCGACATCGTAGCCGAAGTCGGCCATGGGCGAGGGGTAGATGGGCGCGATCCAGACTGCACTGATGCCCAGATCGACGAGGTAGTCGATGCGCTGGAGAATGCCGTTCAGGTCGCCAATGCCGTCGCCATTGCTGTCCTGAAATGAGCGTGGGTAGACCTCATAGACGATCCCCCATTGCCACCAGCTTAAGTCCTGCATCTCAACCCCTGAAGAAATGTCTAACGCTGAACGGACGTGTGCATGATCAACGACCTCTGGTACAAGAACGCAATCATCTATTGTTTATCCGTTGCCACCTACATGGATGCAAACGGGGATGGAGTCGGCGACTTCCAGGGTGTGCTACGCCGTCTCGATTACCTGCAGGGAATGGGCGTTACCGCGATCTGGCTGATGCCCTTTCAACCCTCCCCCTGCAGAGACGATGGGTATGACATAGCGGATTACTATGCAGTCGATCCGCGCTACGGGACGCTGGGGGACTTTGTCGAGTTTACGGAAGGCTGCAAACAGCGGGGGATGCGGGTGCTGATTGACCTGGTGGTGAATCACACTTCAGATCAGCATCCCTGGTTTCGGGAAGCTTGCCGCGATCCGCAATCGAAATATCGCGATTGGTACGTGTGGTCAAAGAAGAAGCCGAAGAACGCCGATTCAGGAATCGTGTTTCCCGGCGTGCAGAAGTCGACGTGGGACTACGAGAAGACGGCGAAGGCGTACTACTTCCACCGCTTTTACCAGTTCCAGCCGGACCTTAACACGGCGAACCCGGATGTACAGGCGGAAATTCTTAAGATCATGGGCTTCTGGCTGCAGTTAGGTGTTTCCGGTTTTCGCATGGACGCAGTTCCCTTTGTGATTGCGAAAAAAGGCGCTAATGTGGCGCGGCCAGGCGAGCAGTACGACATGCTGAGAACGTTCAGCGAATTTCTTTCGTGGAGAAGAGGCGACGCCATCATCCTTGCGGAGGCGAACGTACTGCCCGGAACCGACCTTCAATATTTTGGAGATTCCGGAGAGCGGCTGCAGATGATGTTTAACTTTCAGGTCAATCAGCATCTCTTCTACGCGCTGGCCAGCGGTGACTCGAGGCCGATGGTCAGTTCACTTGAGAAGACCAAGCCGCGGCCGGCCACCGCTCAGTGGGGCCAGTTCCTGCGCAATCACGATGAATTGGATTTAGGACGGCTGACCAGGAAACAGCGGGAGAAAGTCTTCGCGGCCTTCGGTCCAGAGAAAGACATGCAGCTCTACGATCGGGGCATACGCCGGCGCCTCGCGCCGATGCTGCAGGGCGATCGCCGCCGCCTGGAACTGGCATACAGCCTGATGATGACGCTGCCCGGTACCCCGGTGATTCGCTACGGCGACGAGATTGGCATGGGCGACGATCTTCGTTTGCCGGAACGCAGTTGCGCCCGCACGCCGATGCAATGGTCGAGCGAGCCGCATGCGGGGTTCACCAGAAATCCGAAACACGGACTGCCGGTGATCAGCGAAGGCGCTTATGGCTACGAGCACGTGAATGTGGCGGTGCAGCGGCGCGACCCGAACTCACTGCTGAACTGGATGGAACGCATCATCCGCATGCGGAAAGAGGTTCCTGAAATCGGATTCGGAGATTTCTCGTTCATTTCCACGAAGACGCCGCAGGTGGTGGCGATGCGCTACGCATGGCAAAATAACGCGGTGCTGGTGATGCACAACCTCAGCGCCGAGCCTCGGGAGGTGCAGTTTTCGCTGCACGCAGAAGACGAGAAAAACTGCACGCTGGTGAATCTTCTGGCCGAGGATCACAGCTCTCCGGACAAAAGCGGGAAACACAGCGTCATATTTGAGCCGTATGGCTATCGCTGGTATCGCGTTTGCGGATTGGATTATTTGCTGAATCGCACGGATAACCCCAGGTGAGAATGCCGGCCGCCAGTGATATCGCGGTCCGACACGACCTTACAGGTTCAGGCAACGCCCGCCCAAGAGACTCCCACCTGAGATCGGCGGCCGGCACGGCGATTTCTTGCTTGCCTAGGCTCGCCGAAACTGACCACCATTCGAACAACTTAATGGTGACCCGCACTCTGTGAGTGCCTAACTAACTTGGGCACACTTTTGGGCACAAAGCAAAGTGAGGCTTCTATGTTAGTGATATAACGCTGGCTATCTGGTGCCCAGAGGGGGACTTGAACCCCCACGACCGGTAAAGGTCTGCGGATTTTAAGTCCGCTGCGTCTGCCGATTCCGCCATCCGGGCACTCCCCAAAAAAACTACCCCCGCGCCGCCACTGCTGCACCCATTCCCGTCCCCACCGTCGCGCTCACCGTCCGCGTCAACGTCAGCACGGTAATGTCGTCCGCCTGCCCGTATCTTAGCGCCGCCTCCGCAATCGCCGTCGCCGGCTCTGCGCTGATCGCCCGCGTCCGCTCAAATCCAAACAGCTCCCCGCGCGCATTACGAGCCTCCACCACGCCGTCGGAAAGCAGCATCAGCCGATCCCCCTCCTCCAGCCGAAACCCATGCTCCCCGTACTTCTCCTCCGCCACAATCCCCAACGGCAGATCCGGCTCCAGCTGCATCTCCTCGCCATTGCGATACGGCGGCAGATGCCCCGCGTTGGCCAGCGTCACCTCGCCCTGCGGAGTCACCCGCGCGCACAAGCATGTCACAAATCCTTCGTTCGCACTCTCCGCCAGCTGCTGATTCAGCAACGTCAGCACCGCTCCCGGCCCTAAACCTTCCGTCGCCAGCGCGCGCAGCGCCCCCATCGCCAGCGTTCCCGTCATCGCCGCCTTCAATCCCTTGCCGCTCACGTCGCCCACCACCACCAGCTTCGCGCCGCCCTTCGTCTCCAGCACCTGGTAGAAATCTCCACCCACTTCTTCCGCGGGAAAATACGCCGCCTCCAGTGCATATCCCGTCATCTCCGGCAAAATCTCCGGTACCAGCCGCCGTTGTATCTCCCGCGCCGCATCCAGCTCCGCCGCCCCGCGCGCCTGCTCCCGGCTTACCTCCGTAAACCGGTGGAACATCACCACTCCAATCGCCAGCACAAACAAAAAATCCCCAATGTCGGAAAGCTGCAGCGGTATCGGCCCCATGCGGATCGGATCGGTCAGAAAATCCAGCTTGCCCCACCTCGTGAAAAGCGATGCCGACCCTACATCGAAAATCGCTGCCGCCAGCGATGGCAGCAAACTCGGCACAATCAGCCATCCTGCTTCCCGATTCCCTCGCCGATACCACACAAAAAGCATCACCGGCAGCAGCAGCGCCGCCGGCAAAATTACCACCGCCTCCAGCAGCGCATAGGTGGACCCCGAAACTCGATCCGCCATCATCAGCGCCAGCATCACCACCGGCAGCGGCAGCAGCCACTCGTACACGCGCCACGGCCACGTCACTCGCTGTCCCGCAAAACTAAACGTGAACTGGATCTGCATAATCGTGAACGCATAGATCAACGGATCGCCCAGCAGATTATTCCAGGCCAGTGAAAGCACGCCGTTTACCGAGCAAAACAAAAGCAGGTTCGACGTCCCCAGCAGAAACAAATACAGCCCCAGCCACAGATACTCGTTATGCCTCCGCTGGCTGCGATAAAGCGCGAACGCCCCCAGACCCGCCAGCATCAGCATCAGATTGATCGCCATCGACGGCAGCGCCGAATACAGCCGCTGGCTCTCCAATGCCCGCCGCTCATTGTCAATGGCTCCCGGCGTTCCCACCGCCGCCGTCAAAAACAGCGGCAGATACCAGTTCGTGTACATCGGCTGGGCCTGCGTCCGCAGCGCAATCGTCAGATCCGTCCCCACGTCGTCCAGCGAAAACACCTGCTCCGTCGGCCGCTTCACTCCCAGCAGCGGCCGCAATCCCGGCCCCTCTGCCTGCTCTCCGTTGATGTACAGCTCGTACGTCCCGTCGCCCCCGGCAATCAGCAAATGCACATGCGGATGTCCCTCCGCCAGCTTCACGTGCACCCGATACCATCGCGATCCGGGATGTGCCGCCCCCAGCTCATCCAATTCCACTGCCGTCCATCCGCTGTCGTCGAAGTTCGCCTGCGCCCATGCAGGATTATCCCCGTCATGCTCCAGCCAGCCGTCGCTCAGCGTCATCAGGCCGGAGTTCCACGCGCTCGCATCCACCTGCGCCCGCGCCGCCGGCACAGCGAGCAGCAACAGCAGCAGCGCCCACCCGTATCTCAACCGTTGCCGCATTGCTTCTCTTCTCACGCCGGCGCCAGCACCGGCGCTATCAGCTGCGTCCTCGACTCCTCGCCCACGCCCAGCCGCGTCAGCGTCAGCACCGTAATGTCGTCCTGCTGGCCAAAATGTACTGCGGCCTCCGTAGCCTGTGCCGCATCCGGCCGGCTTGCAACCAGCTTTTGCAGCCGCTCAAAGCTGTATAGCTCGCCGCTCGCCATGCGCGCCTCCAGCAGGCCATCCGTGTACAAAACAAAATGATCGCCCGCCCGCAGGTGTACCGTCGTCTCTTCGTACTCCGCCACCGTGGTCAGTCCCAGCGGCAGGGCTCCGGCCATCGGCACTTCCTGGTCATTCAGGAATGGCGCAGGGTGTCCCGCACTGGCCAGCACACAGCTGCCATTTGCATCCAGCCGCAACACCAGGCACGTCGCAAATCCTCCGTGCAGCCGTCCGTGCAGCCGACGATTCAGTCCTGCGAGAATCTCTCCCGGATGCGTCGTTCCCTCAGCCAGCGTCCGCAGCGTCCCCACAATCAGAGACACCGTCATCGCCGCCCGCAATCCCTTGCCGCTCACGTCACCCAGCACAATCAGCGTCGATCCTTCCCGCTCGTCATCCAGCGGAATGATCTGGAAGAAATCTCCGCCCACCTCCGCCGCCGGCCGATACGCGCTCGTCAGCGCAAACCCCTTCAGCGACGGCAGATCTTCAGGAATCAGCACCTGCTGCAATTCCTGCGCGCTCTTCAGCTCCTGTTCAATGGAATGCTGGCGCTCGATCGCCTCGCGCGAATATCGGTAAACCGCATAGATGATCGCCAGCAGCAGTCCCGTCTCCGCAATGCGCGACGCCGGAAATCCATTGCCCGTTATCGTGAACAGCGGATTGCTCATCCGGTCGGCAATCGTCCAGTTCGTGAACCGGCTCCCTTGTTGCAGCGCGATGCGCAGTTCGAACAAACCCGACGAGACAAATGCCGCAATTGCCACCATCAATCGCGCCGAATCCAGCTTCCTGCGCAGCATGACAAACACCACCACCAGAATCAGCGGGAACGCCTGCATCGTGGTGAACACTGCGGTCAACACCCCATCCGACCACTGCACCCAACTCGTCATCGCCAGATTGCTCTGGTCCACCAACATCAGTGCGCCATCCATTGACGTCACCGTCATCGTCGCGATCGCCAGCACCTTCGCCGTGCGCACCAGGCGCGTATTGTCCTGCAGCTTCAACAGGTAGAGCAGCAGATACCAAAGTCCGACGTCATGCAGCCCCAGCGCCGGCTGCAGCCAGCCCAGCGCAAGACGGTACGACAAAGGTAAACGCAAATCCACCATCACCAGGCCTACCAGCGAAGAGACGCAATACACTGCCATCCACAGCAGCACCCGCTGCGACCTGTCCCGCAGCCACATCAGAAAACTCAGCAGCATCACCAGCCCGTACAGCGACTGCAGCGCAAAATAATACTGCCGCGACCGCAACCAGCGATAATCCTGCGCCGCCCGCTGCGCTCCGATCGCCTCCGGATTCCCAATCACTGGCGCGGCCGCAAACCCTCCCTGCAGGCCGGTGTCGAATGAGATCAGCGGCGCCTTCCACACGCGCACCGCCAGCACTCCATCCCGCAGCGGTCCCAGCCCAAACGTCTGCGATCCCGATTCGTATAAATACGACGCCTCAGGCGGCATCTTTCCGTAGTGCGCGATGCGCGTTCCGTTCCAGTAAACCTCATACACATCCTCGATCCGCCTAATCATCAGTGCGAAGTCCGGCTCCGCTCCCGGCGCAGGCGCCACATGCAGATGCTTCCGATACCACCCATAACCGGTCTGCGAGCGATGTCCCTGTGCGCCCCACGGCGCGTCCGCCGTAATCTGCTCCCACCCGCCCTGGCCCGTCGCATCGTCGATCCCTGGCTCAGACCACCTCGCGTCATCCCCCAGGTGAAACTGCCATGGGCCGTCCAGCGCCGCCGTCCCTTTGCCCAGATCTTCAATGCTCAGCACTGGAGCCGTGTTCGTTGCCGCACTCGAAACCGGAACCAGCGCCGCCGCCGCAATCCACAGCATTCCCGCCGCACACAACTTTCTCATGCAGGCCACTCCGCTCATTTGCGTTGTTTTTCGATCGTTCGGGGGTACCCCAGTCTATCGCCCGCGCTTCAGCAGCGGCAATAATCACCAGTAGTCACCCGGGAACGGCGACCCCCAGTCCCAATGCCGTGGGGACGGATGCCTTCACCGTCCCTCAGCATCACGATCCAAACTGTCCGAGCCTAAGCATGCACCACTCCCGCTCCCACCAGCGTCACCGTCAGAACCGTAATGTCGCCCTTCTGGCCGAATCGGTGCGCCTCCTGCGCAATCGCCTCCGCGGATCTCCCGCTGATCGCGCACGTCCGCTCAAACCCGAACAACTCCCCACCGGCGCTCTGTGCTTCCACCACCCCATCGGATAGCAGCGTCAGCGTCTCTCCCGGCTCCAGCCGAAACAGCGTCTCGCTGTAATCACTCTCCGCCGTCACCCCCAGCGGCAGACCCGATTCCACCGTCACTTCCTCTCCATTGCGATACGGTGCCAGATGCCCCGCATTCGCCGCCGTCACCATGCCCTGCGCGGAAATCCGCACGCACAGACAAGTCACAAACCCACCCTCCTGCCCCCGCGTTATTTGCCGGTTCAGCCGCGCGAGCAGCGCCGCCGGCTTCAATCCTTCATCCGCCAGCGTGCGCAGCGCTCCGATCGTCAGCGTTCCCGTCATCGCTGCCTTCAGCCCCTTGCCGCTTACATCCCCCACCACGATCAGCGTCCCGCCGTCTGCCTGCTCCAGCACCTGATAGAAATCTCCGCCCACTTCCTCTGCCGGCAGATACGCCGCTTCCAGCGTGTATCCCGCAACGCGCGGAAGCGAAGCCGGCACCAGCCGCTGCTGAATCTCCCGCGCCGCCTGCAGCTCTGCCGCCGATCGCGCCTGTTCCCGGCTCACTCGCGTAAACCGGAAGAACATCACCACTCCAATCGCCAGCAGGAACAACAGATCCGCAATATCGAAGGGCTGAATCGAAAAAATTCCCAGCGGCAGGGAATCGCCCATCCTCGCGAGTGACTTCGCTCCCAGATAGGAGCCGATAATCCCAACATCGTTCAGAGCGATCGTCAGCATCGGGAACAGACTCGGCACGATCAGCCAGCCGGCTTCACGCAATCCGCGCCGGTACCACACAAGCAAAAGTATCGGCAGCGCAATCGCGGCCGGCACGATTAGCACCACTTCGTCCACATTGAAAACTCCGCGGCTGAACGCGCCAAACCAGGCCGGCAGAACCCCCGCAATCGGGGGGACCAGCAGCAACGCCTCGTAGATGCGCCATCCTCGATTCACTCGCTGCCCAACGAAGCTGAAGGTGAATTCAATTTGCGCAATCATGCACAGATAAACGGTGGGAACGGAAATAAACCAGTTAATGGAAAATGGCCAAAAACCGGCTGACGCCAGGCTGAAAAGAGCGGTGCCCCCCGACACCAAAATCAGATACAAGCCCAGCCAGAAATATTCCCGGTGGTCTCTTTGCAGCCAAAACAGAATCAACAGGGCGATGCCGATCAGGATCGCCAGCAGGTTGACACCGCTGCCCAGTACGATGCCGTTCAGTCGCGCGCTCTCCGCTGCCTGCGCCGCTCTCTCGATCGCCGGCGCCGTGCCCAACTCCACCCGCCATGCTCCCCGATCCGCGATGAACATCGAAGTCGCCGGCACAAAAGTCCGCAGCGCAATCACCGTCTCGCCCGACAGCGCCACGGGCACAACCCGCTCCTTCGGATAGGTCACCAAAAGCGGGCTCCGCAACTTCGGTCCCGGCATCCGCTGCCCGTTCACATAAAGCTCATACGTGCCATCGCCGCCCGTGATCATCAGCGCCAGGGGCGGGTGCTCCGCCGTCACCTGCACGCGCAGCCGGTACCACCACGATCCGGTTTCCTGATCGTTGACCGGCCCCATTGAATCAGCCTGCCATCCACTGTCGTTGAACTCCGGCCGCGCCCATGCTGTATCGTCCCCGTCGTGTACGCGCCATCCCTGATTCAGATCCAGAGCCCCATTCGGCCAGGAATCGATGTGCACCGTCTGCGCCACAGCCAACGGCGCCAGCATCCACCACAACAGCACACCAAACCTGCGCATCGCCACTCTCGCGCCCACCGGCGTCCTTGACCGCAAATCGTCCTCCTGCGCCGTCGTTGGGCACAAGCCAATTGTGTTGGGGAGACCCAGTCTATCCCCCACCATTCGGGCCCAGCAACAAAACGCGGCAGCCCTTCCGCGTATAAGTCGGCTGCCGTGGTGACGGATGCCCTCCACCCGTATCTAATAGATGAAAACCCAATGCGTCCTTCCCGCCTCATCCCTACCGCGCTCGTGCTCCTCGCCCTCGCGCCCGGCTCGCCCTTCCATCGCCTTACCGCGCCCGCGGCCTCCGCGCAGAACGTCATGACCAAACGCCTCATCCTTAAAGACGGCACTTACCAAATCGTGACGAAGTGGGAAATCAAACACGACCGCGTCCGCTTCTACAGCGCCGAGCGCGCCGACTGGGAAGAAATTCCCAGCAACCTCATCGACTGGCCCCGTACCGAAAAGTGGAACAGCGAGCACGTGCCCGGCGCACCCCAGCCCGCCACACAGCCGCCCACCGCCACCCCCGAAGAACAGCAGAAGGAAGCCGCCGAAATCGATGCCGAAGAAATTGCCGAGCGCGGCCGCACCCCGCTTGTCGCCCCCGGCCTCCAGCTTCCCGATCGCGACGGCATCTTCGTCCTCGATACTTTCCAGAGCATTCCCGAGCTCGTCCACCTCGATCAAAGCACCGGCAACGTCAATCGCGACGCCAATCACAACGTGCTCCGCGCCGCCATCGGCTCCTTCAGCGGTGCCAAAGAGCCTGTGCGCCTCGATGGCCAGGCCGCCCGCGTTCGCGTTCACGTCGACGATCCCGCCCTCTACGTCTCTCTCGATACCGGCAATTTAGAACAGATCGCTCCCGAAGACGCGCTCATGGTCAACACCCACGGCGCCAACTCAGTGCAGAGCAAAGACGAGTACAGTTCTCCCGACAGCCGTTACGCCATCGTCCGCGTCGATGTCCATCCCGGCGAGCGCGTCATCGGCGCGCTCCGCATCACCCGCGCCGGCAATGCAATCCAGTCTGAAGACATCGTTCCCACCAAAGTTGAATTCCTCCCCGGCAAGCACTGGATGAAGCTAACCCCCAAAGAGCCTCTCCCCATCGGCGAGTACGCGCTCATGGAAATCCTCCAGCCCGGCGTCATCAATCTCGATGTGTGGGATTTCGGCGTCTCCCCCAACGCCCCCGAAAACAAACACCCCCTCACCCCCGTCAAGGACAGGTGACAGCGTTTAGCGGATAGCGTCAAAGAACTCCGGGGATCAGAGCTCAGGGATTAGTAATCAGGAAATGCGCAGCTTGCTCAGCATCGCCGAAAGCATCCTGCCCACTTCCGAAGCAAGGCTTTCCACCTTCTCAAACTCAGTTGAATCGACGAAACCAAGCCTCTCAGCAATCAGCAACTGCGTCTGAAGCTCCATATAGGAACCCATCCCAATCTCCAGAAATTGTCTGTATTGCCCCCTGGAACCCCGTCCGTAACCCTCGGCGATATTGCTCGCGATAGAAACGCTCGCCCGCCGCAGCTGACTGGTCAGTCCATAGATTTCTTCGCGCGGGAACTTACGCGTGAGAACATACACCGCGGTACAAAGCGCGATCGCCCGTTCCCAGACAATCAGTTTGCAATGAAACCTGGCCTGTTGCTGAACCATAAGAGAGTTGTACGATGCCAACTGCTTCGCACGCATCCTGCCTTTGGTAACAGGCCAGGTACTGGTTTTCGGAGCCCTAAACTCTAAACTCTAAACTCCAAACTCTCCTGCTCATCCCGCCTGCTTCTGCATCTCCCCCAACGCCGCCAGCACCTCATCGCTGTGTACGTTCGGATTCACCTTCGTCCATACCTTCACAATCTTTCCACTGGGATCGATCAGAAAAGTATTCCGGTTCGCGATCACCATCGGCCCATAGTTCCCCAGCGATCCATACTGCGGCACAACCTTCTTGTCCGGATCGGCCAGCAGCGTGAAGCTCAGCGAATCTTTCGTGCAGAACTGCTTGTGGCTGTCGACCGTATCCACGCTCACGCCCAGAATCACCGCATTCATCGCCTTGTACTTGTCCAGATCGGCCTGGAACTTGTGCGCCTCGATCGTGCAGCCCTGGGTCATATCCTTCGGATAGAAATACAGCACCACCCACTTGCCCTTGTAACTATCCAGGCTCACCGGCGTGCCTTCCTGGTTGGGCAGCGTAAACGTCGGCGCCGCCTGCCCCACTTCGGGCATCGGGCCGTTATCGGCGGCAAAGACGCGCTGGAGGGCGAAGCCTCCCGCAACCAGTACGATGGCGATCGTGATCACAATCGCGGAAATCTTCGACATACCATTTCTCCAATTCTTGTTTTGAACGCTCGTGCGAGGCTTGGGGTCCGTCTTTGGTTGTCACCTCAATGTCTGGTAACAACGGATCGACGAGTTTCTAATCTCTAAACTCTAATTCCTAAACTTTAAACCCTAATCCCTAATCCCTGCGTTTTCCAGGGCGATTACCGCAATTCCCGCCCCATCCGCCGCCGCCTTTACCGCCTCACGATCGAAGATCAGCGTCTTCCCCGCTTCCAGCGCCAGACACGTCGCCCCCGCCGCGCGCATCGTTTCAATCGTGTGAATTCCAATCACCGGCACATCGAATCGCAGATCCTGCTTCGGCTTCGCTACCTTCACTACCGTTAGACTCCGCTCAAACGTAGAAGCTTCTTCTTCGAGACTCCGCATCAGCGTACCCGCCCGCTCCACCGTCGCGTCCGTCCCCTCCATCGCCTCCACCGCTACGCACGCCTGCGCCGCAATCACTACCGTCTGCCCCAGATCGAAGCCCGCAATCCCCCGCGCCACCTCGCGCCCATACGCAATGTCCTTCTGCTCCTGCTCATTCGGCTCGCGCGCCGTCAACACCCCCGGCCGCGCCAACAACGGCTCCAGATACATCGTCGACGAGATCAGCTCGATCCCCTCATCGCCCAGCACCTTCGCCACCGCGCCCAGCAACATATCCGTATTGCGCGTCCGCAGATTCAGCAGCAGCTTCGCCAGCCGCCAGTCCGGCCGAATGCTCGAGAAGATTTGCTTGTGCTTCACCTGCCCCGCCATCACCGCCTTCTGCACGCCCTCGCGCTGAAACGTCTCAATCAGTTTCGACAATTCTCCCAGCGACAGCCAATAGACGCGCACCCCCGCATCCGCCGCGGCCCGTGCATCCATCTCCGCATCGGTCTCTTCCTTGATCGCCGCAACCACGACTTCGGCCCCATGCGCCCGCGCCGCATCCAGCAGCAAAAACGGAAACCGCCCGTTGCCCGCGATCAGCCCCAGCTTGTCCATGAGCCAAGTGTAGCGATTTTGTCCTCGCTGATCGCCGTCGAACGCGTCGACCAGCCCACCGAATCCCTGCGCAAAACTCTAAACTCCAAACTCTACTGCGAAGCGCTTCCGCCTGGACGGCCACTCCCCAGATGATCGAAATTCAGAATCGCATTCATCACCAGCCCATAGCTCCCAATCGTCTCGCCCCGGTAGATCGGGTTGTTCGCAAACAGCAGAACATTCCCCTGGCCGAAATGCGCGTCCACCACAATCGGCTTCTCCTCAATCTGCCCGCCACCCTCCAGCAATCCCGACAGCAGCAGTCCCTTCGACGAAGTAAATCGCAGGATCACATCCGGCTTGTACTGGTCAGGAATGACGTAAGGATTGTCGCGCGCCTCTTCCTCATTCAGCGGCGTCGCCTCCCACGGCTTCGGCGATGGCAGCGGTTCAGGAGCCACCGCCATCCGTCCCTGCGGAACATCTTCCTCCTGCGGTCCGCCGCGTCCCGTCGCCCGGTGATAATCCTTCTCCGTCTGCACCCTGGACGGCACCGTGGTATTCGCGATCGTAAAGGCCATGCCATTCGCGCTGTATACCGCGAGCGAATCCCCATAACCCCATGCCGTCGGATTCTTGTGATCCACAAACTGCGCGCCCACCACGCTTCCCACCACATGCACGCCCGTCGCGCGATTCACAAACACTCCCGGCGTCATCCCCTCATCAATCGCAAACTGTGCCGTATCTTCTGACGTGATCAGCAGCCCACCCTTGTCCACAAACTCCCGCAGATGCGCCACGCCCTCCAGCCCCAGCCCCGGCCGCATGTCTTCCGTCGAGTCCACCCGTCCAAGGTTCGGCGTCAGATCCGTCTTCTGCCACGGCAGCGCGTTCCCCCACATCGGCATTCCGTTCACAATCGCTTGCGTCGATCCGCGCCCCGTCGGCGCAAAAATAATTACGTCGTACTTGTCGCGCAGCCCACCCTCATGCGAAACCGTTTGCGTGTTGATGTAGTCGTAAGGCACGTGCAGCTTGTCCAGCGCCTCGCGCCACCAGCCCTCGGTCTGCGTTCCGCCCCACGTGTGCATCATCGCGATCCGCGGCACCGGCGCATCATGCATCGCGACCGTTGGCGCCGCGCCCAGACTCACCGCCTCCACATCCGCATCCCGAATCGCATGTCCGATCGCGGTCTTCAACGCATCGCCACCCGCGTTCTGGATCACCAGCGATCCCGCGGCGAAATGCTTGCCCCCCGCATCGAATGCCTGCTCCGCCACGGAAATTTTCGCGTCCTTCAGCACGTACCGCAGTTCCAGCAGCGAAATGTCCCCGGTATTATTGATCGCTACCACGTCTCCCGACCCCGACACAGCCCCACCCGCAGCGCCCGCATCCGCCACCCGCTCCATCTTCGCCTTCAAGATCGACGCGTCCGTCACACGCACCGTCGGCACCCCAAACAAATCCGGGAACGACCAACCCGTATCGTCATAAGGATGCTTCTGCGGATCATCCGGAGCCCAGTACTGCCGGTCCAGCAGCGTATCCGCAATCCGCGAATACGGCTGATCCATCCGAATTACATAGCTCCCCGCCGCAAACGTCTGTGTCTTCGGCGCGTCCGCCTTGTCTTTGTCGTCATGCTTCTTCACCACCGGTTTATTTGTAACTGTGGCTGCTTCAGATAGCCGGCTCACCTCCACATGCTGCAGCGCCAGCACCCGCAGCATCTCCGCGCGCCGGCTCGCCGATTGCCCCTCTGGAGCAATTACGTACGCCGCCGGCCCTGAAGTATCCGGCTTCTGGATCGACCGCTTCGCCTTCAGATAGAAATTCTCCAGCCACTGTTGCTGGTTCTGCGCAAAATACGAAATCGTCGTCAGCAGCGCCGTTTCCTCATAATTGTTGTTGTCTCGCTGTGACCACTCCACCACCGGCAGCGGCGGATTCTGCTTGTACCAGGTTCTCTCGTACTCCTCCGGCGACAAAATCCGTTTCTCTGTATCCGCGCCCCCGTTTCCAAACGTCTCGTACAGCCGGCTGATCCCGTTGTGCATCGCCGCCAGAAACATCAGGTACCCCGGGCTCCACGTGTCGAAATCCCCGTGCGTAAATGCGCCCGGCATCCCAAACTCCGTCATCTGCTGCACATTGTTCCAGCCAATTTCCGCCCACTCGCCCGCAAGAATTGGATCGATCCACGCGTTGTACGGCCCATCGCCCACCGTGTTGTCGTACAGAAACGGAACGGACTCGTGCAGATCGTGCAGCACCTGCGCATGCCAGCCCAGATACGTGTTCAGAACATTCTTCGTCAGGTCCAGCGTCATTCCCATCGCGTCGCGATTGTTATCGTGCGCAACATAGTGTCCCCAGTACACCAAATGCGGCCAGTTCTCGCCCGGGTGCGCCAGATGCCACTTGTAGATGTCCACCATCCGATCACGCCCATCCACCTCCACCACCGGTGTGATCAGCACAATCATGTGCGAGCGAATGTATTGGATGTACGGCGAATCATCCACCGCCAGCCGGTACGCCAGCTCCATCAGCGCCGTCGGCGCCCCCGTCTCCGGCGAATGGATCGTCCCCGTGATGTAGTACACCGGGAACGACTGCTTCACCAGATCCTGCGCCACCTTGTCATCCAGATTGATCGTTCGCGGATCGGCCAGCTTCGCCAGCCGCGCATCGTTGTCCTTCTGCTTTGCCAGCAAAGACTCGTCCCCGATCGCCGCCGCAATCATCTCGCGGCCCTCTTCCGTATGCCCGATCGTGTATACCTTCACCCGCGGCGAGCTTGCCGCCAGCAGCCGAAAATATTTGTAGACGTCTTCGGCATACGGCAACATATTCGGCGCGCCCGACACATCCCCCAGCACCTTCGCCGGCGTAGGCACCGTCTTCGATGCCGGCAGATAATCCGTCAGCGGCGAATTGAAGTACGGCTCCGTCGTGTACTTCTTGATGTGTGCCGTATAGTCCTGATCCACCGGCTGCTGCGCATCGCGCGCATACCCGTTGCCCAGCGCCGTCTGCGCCGACATCGAAGGCTGCACGAAACAGGGAAGGGAACTGAAAAGCAGCAACAGCATGCAGCCACGAATCTTCATGAGCACACAGCCTCGATCGAAAGGGATTGTCAGCGAAGCATGAAGAATATCAGGACTGACCGTCCAGGCACACGCGCCTTTTAGCTACCCGCGAACAACGTCACCTCAGCGGTGCGCCCTGCAAAAGCTCCCTGTTCAGAAAGGGGCCAACAGCCGGCGCCCGCTCTCATTCGCTTTTTTCCATCAGGTCCTCGCCATCAGCCGAGGGCCCCCTTAACCCCCGTTTCCCACGCACCGCATTTCCCATCTTGCGGCCTCCAAACCAGACTCGTATCATCCTCTTTACGCTTATGTCAGAAATGCAGGCAGTCGCTACGCCACAATTGCGCGAGAAAGGCCGCATCATGTCGGCCTCAGAAATCGAGCGCACCCTGGTTCGCCTCGCGCACCAGATCATCGAAAAAAACAATGGCGCCGCGACCATCGGACTCGTCGGCATCAAGCGCCGCGGCGTTCCCATCGCCCAGCGCCTCGGCACCCTCATCAGCGGCATCGAAAAACATCCCGTCGACACCGGCACCCTCGACATCAGCTTCTATCGCGACGATCTTTCCACCCGCGACGTCCGCCCCGTCGTCGTCCCCGGCTCCCTCGGCTTCGACGTTAACGGCCGCGACATCATCCTCATCGACGACGTGCTTTATACCGGCCGCACCATTCGAGCCGCCCTCGATGCCCTCTTCGATCACGGACGCCCGCGCCGCGTGCAGCTGCTCGTCCTCATCGATCGCGGCCATCGCGAGTTGCCTATCGAAGCCAGCTTCGTCGGCCGCTCCGTCCCCACCTCACAACGCGAAATTATCGAAGTCAAGCTTAGAGAAGTCGACAACGACGAACAGGTCATCCTCGTTGAACGTGTCGGATGATGTCAGGCAGTCGGAGCGTTTTGTATCAGGTAGTCCTGGTGCTTTCGTATCCAACAATCGGTGCTTTCGTTTCAAACAGTCGGAGTGCTTTTGTATCGAACAATCGGTGCTTTTGTATCAGGGCACGACTTCAGTCGTGCCGACCAGAATCGAAAGAGACAGGGCTTGAGCCCCTGCAACGCTGATAGTTCGAATGACTTCGACTGAGACAGCGTTGAGTATCAATTGCCGCGTAGCGGCACGACGGTAGAAGCCCCGGCCTTCAGGCCGGGGACTGAACGCAGGAATGAATTTGGGGCCTTCAGGCCCGGCTCGATCTGAGGAGATGGCAAAAACCGAAGCACCATCCCGCAAGACCTCGCAAAAATTCTCCAGCCCCTCCATTTTCAATCAGCCCATTCACACCGGCTCCGCCATCTCCGCTGGCGATTTTTCCGTCCCCGAAGTCCGCTCCATCCTCGAGTCAGCCCACACCCTCGAACGACAAGATCCCTTCCGCCGCGCCGATCGCCTCGCCAAACGCCGCGTCGCCCTCCTCTTCTACGAGTCCAGCACCCGCACGCGCACCTCCTTCGAGCTCGCCGCCAAATCCCTCGGTGCCGATACCACCCTCGTCAGTTCTCTTTCCTCCAGCATCGAAAAAGGCGAGTCCCTCAAAGACACCGGCATCACCCTCAAGGCCCTCGGCGCCGAATGCATCATCCTGCGCAGCCCGTATTCCGGCGCGCCCTGGCTCCTCGCCCAGGCCACCGGCCTCCCCGTCCTCAACGCCGGCGACGGCATGGCCGAGCATCCCTCCCAGGCGCTCCTCGACCTGCGCACCATCCTCCAGTTCCTCCAGATTCCATCCCGCAAAGTCAGCGAGAAAACCCTGCGCGGCGTTACCCTCACCATCTGCGGCGACATCCTCCACAGCCGCGTCGCTCGCTCTAACGCGCTCCTGCTCCCAAAGCTCGGCGCCAAAGTCATTCTCTGCGGCCCGCCGGAATTGCTGCCCGAATCCGCCACCGCCATCGGCCCAGGCCTCGTCCTCTCACGCGACTTCGACGCCGCCCTCCATCAGTCCCAAATCGTCATGATGCTTCGCATTCAGGCCGAGCGCCTCTCCGGTCTCCAGATCGACCTCAACCACTACCGCACTCAATATCAGGCCAACGCCGAGCGCATTATCAAACACGCGCCCAGCGCCCTCATCCTGCATCCCGGCCCCATCATCCGCGGCATGGAAATCACCGCCGAAGTTGCCGACGGCCCTCAATCCGCCATCGCCCAACAGGTCCACAACGGCGTCGCCATCCGCATGGCCCTCCTCGTCCGTGCTCTCGCTCGAGCGAAGCGCGCCCTCCCTGGCAGCAAGAAAGGCAGTCCCCGATGAAGCCTCTTCTCATCCGCGGGGGCCGCGTCGTCGATCCCATCACCGGTTTCGACGAGCTCCGCGACGTTTTGCTCCGCGACGGAAAAATCGCCGCCCTTGAAAACCCCGGCCACGTCAGGCCCGCCAACGCTGAAGTCTTCGAAGCAAAAAACCTCATCGTCGCCCCCGGCCTCATCGATATCCACGTTCACCTGCGCGAACCCGGCCAGGGCTACAAAGAAACCATTGCCACCGGTACTGCCGCCGCCGCCGCCGGCGGTTTCACCGCCGTCTGCGCGATGCCCAATACCATCCCCGTCAACGACACGCCCGAAATCACCCGCTGGATGCAGACCTCCGAGCGCGGTGCCTCCATTCGCGTCTTTCCCATCGCCGCCGCCACTCGTGGATCCATGGGCGAGGCTCTCACCGACTACGCCGCCCTCAAAGACGCAGGCGCGGTCGCCGTCACCGACGACGGCAAGCCCATCCTCGGCGACAACATCATGCTCGAAACTCTGCGCGCTGCGGCTAAACAAAATTTGCCCGTCATCCAGCATGCAGAAGACACGCGCCTCACCGGCGGCTGCTCCATGAACGCCGGTCAGCTCGCGTTTCGCCTCGGCCTCCGCGGCATGCCCATCGAAGCCGAGTCCGGCCTCGTCGAGCGCGACATCGCCCTGCTCAGAAAAGTGAAGAACGGCCACCTCCACGTCGCGCATCTCTCTACGGAAAAAGCGCTCAACGCTGTTCGCAAGGCGCGCAAAGAAGGCCTGCACGTCACCTGCGAAGTCACGCCGCACCACTTCGTGCTCACCGAAGATCGCATCGGACATTACGACACCAACGCGAAGATGAACCCGCCTTTGCGCGCTGAATCCGACCGTGCCGCCATGATCGAAGGGCTGCTCGACGGCACCCTCGACGCCATCGCCACCGACCACGCCCCGCACGCCGCTCACGAAAAAGAGCAGGAGTTCGACCGCGCCCCCAACGGCATCACCGGCCTCGAAACCGCCCTCGGCCTGGCCATCCAGATCCTGCACACGCAGCACAAAATGCCGCTCGCGAAAGTTCTCGCACTCCTCACCAGCCGTCCCGCAGAGGCTCTCAACCTGAAAGGGCGGGGAAGTCTTGCCATTGGATCGCCCGCCGACGTGGTCGTCTTCGACCCAACAGAAAAGTGGGTCTTCCGTGCCGCAGATTCAAAATCCAAATCGAAGAACACGCCCTTCGACGGCCGCGAGCTCCAGGGCGGCATCCACCTCACCATCAGCGAAGGCCGCGTCGCATTTCGTCGCGATTAACCAGCCGTCCTGGGATTGCGGAAAATATCCCCTCCACCACGAAGTGAAGGGGCACGACTATCAGTCCTGCCAAAACAGCCCAGAAGAAACCGGGCTTCAGCCCTCGCGCTCGATAACAGAGCCGGCTTCACAAGATGCGAAATACTCGGCAATCGGACGCTTTTGTATCAGGGCGCGACTTCAGTCGTGCCGTAACCGGTACGCAAAATATTCGGGCCTCAGCCCCTGAGAGCAAAGAACAAGATGCTGCGCAGCAGCACAACGGTAGAAGCCACGGGCTTCAGCCCGTGGAATAAGACGCCGAAACGGTGGGGCTTCAGCCCCGGAAAGCGGAAAGCTGCCCTTACCTCTTCTTCTTCTTCTTTCTCAACTGATTCGCCTTCGGCGCCCGATACTTTCCCCGTTTCGCTCCCTTCGCCGCCTGCGCAGCCGCTTCTTTCCTCGCGGCCTTCGCCCGCTTCTCCTCACGCAGCGCCTGCTTGCCTTTGACCTTCGCGCCTCCAGCCCCGCGCGTCCCGTTTCCCTCTTCTTCCAGAATCGAAAATTGCAGCCGCTTCTCCACCGCGTCCACCCGATCCAGCACCACCCGCACCCGCTCCCCGACGGAAAATTTCCGTCCCCACCGATCCCCAATAATCTGCCGCGTGTTTTCGCGATAGGTATAACGGTCCCCGTCGAACAGTCCCAGGCTCTGCAGCGGCACCAGGCCCTCCACAAACAAATCGTCCAGCTCCACAAACAGCCCGTACTTCGTCGCGTTCAAAATCATCCCGCCAAACGCCTCGCCCACGCGATCCTGCATGAACTTGACCTTCTTCCACTCCACCAGCTCGCGCTCCGCATCCGCCGCCCGCCGCTCGCTCTCGCTAGCCTCCTGCGCAATTGCCGCCAACTCCCCCTCCGCGATGGGGGACTGCTCGTCCCGAGAATCGCGCTTCGCGCCATCTCGATGAGATTCACCCTTGGCCGGAACCCCGTGTCCGCCGACACCGGCGTGCAGTAGCTCCTTCGCAATCCGGTGCACAATCAAATCCGGATACCGCCGAATCGGCGAAGTGAAATGCGTATAGCAAGGAGCGGCCAGCGCAAAGTGCCCCTCATTCTTCTCCTTGTAGCGCGCCTGCCGCAGCGACCGCAACATTAAGAACGAGAGAATCCGCTCCTCCGGCTTGCCGGCAATTTTCTCCGTCAGCTTTTGATACATGCGCGGCGTAATCGCAATATCGCCCACAACCTCATAATTCCTCGCCGGCCGCCCACCACGCCCCTGCTCTCGCCGTGCATGGTGTTCGCGGCGCTCGCTCTTGATCGTGAACGTCCGCACCGGCAAACTCCCCACCCCCAGCGAATATCCAAACGCCGCCGCAATCTCTTCAAACTCCACCACCCGCCGCGGCTCCGGCTTTTCGTGGATGCGATACAACGACGGCACGCCCAAATTTTCAATCCACGAAGCCACGCATTCGTTGGCCGACAGCATGAACTCCTCAATCAGTCGGTTCGCCCAGTTCCGCTCCGAGCGCGTCACCGACTTCATCGCGCCAAACTCGTCGAACTCGATCAGCGGTTCGGGCAAATCAAAATCAATCGACCCACGCCGGTCCCGTTTGCGATTCAGAATCTGCGCCAGTTCCAGCATTCGCTCAAACTCCGGGACCAGCGGCGCAACCTCCGCGCGCGCGCCCTCATCTCCGTCCAAAATCGCCGCCACCTGCGTGTACGTCATCCGCCGCGCCGACCGAATCACGCCTTCGCAAACTTCGTAGTCAAGAATCTCGCCCTGCGCATCGATCCGCATCAGGCAGCTCAGCACCAGCCGCTCTTCATTCGGCCGCAAACTGCAAATGTCTGTCGACAACTCCTGCGGCAGCATCGGAATCGCGCGGTCTGGAAAATAAACCGACGTTCCCCGCAGCCGCGCTTCCAGATCCAGCGCCGTCCCCGGGCGCACATACTGCGCAACATCGGCAATGTGCACCTGCAATTCCCAAATGCCATCGTGACCGTGACGGACCAACACCGCGTCGTCGAAATCCCTCGCCGTCTCGCCGTCAATCGTCACAATCGGCAGCTCGCGAAAATCACGCCGCCGCGCCACAATTTCCGGATCCAACCGCGCAACCTCTCGCGCCTCTTCCAGCACCGCGTCCGGAAAAATCCGCGGCAGATGGTGCTTGCGGATCACCATCTCCACATCGACGCCGAAGTCGTCCGCCGCGCCCAGCACCTCCAGCACCCGCCCCCGCGCCGCCCGCGTCGTCGTCGGCCAGTCCGTGATCTCCACATCGACCACCAGACCTTCAAGGTCCTGATGCCCCGGATTCAGCCCGCGCGCCGCCTGCGCCTCCCGTCCCAGCACCCGATGCGGACTCGAAACCTCCGCTGCGACCGCAGGCACCTCCGCTCCCAGCGGAATCACGATAGTCTGCGTCATCCGCTCGTCGAACGGCACCACTACATTTCCGCCGCGGCTGCTCTCACCCTCCAGCCGGCGCGAATAATGGAAAATTCCCACCACCGTCGGGTTCCGCCGCGTCAGGATCCGCAGCACCCGCCCCGACCGCCGCCCATCTCGCTGTCCAAAGCGCGGCGCCGCAAGCTCCACCAGCACCTGATCGCCCTGCATCGCGCCGCCCATCTCTCCGGGCGGAATAAAAACGTCTTCATCGACAGGCGCCTTCGCACCCGCGTGCGCCGGCGTGGGCCGCACAAACCCGTAGCCATCGCGATGCAAATCCAGCCGCCCCGCGACCAGATTGTCGCCGCGAGTCCCTCGTCCACCAGCGTTTCTCTTATCGTCGATGCGCGCGTCACGCTGCCCCGGCGAGCGTCCTGCCCCGCCACGCCCAGCCTCTCCGCTCGCGTGCGCCCCTCCGGCAAGGACCCAGTGATCGCCACCCACCTGCACCAGCTGCCGGGAGCCCGTCAGACGCCCCAACTGCTCGCGCAATTCGCGCCGCTCCCGCCCGCCGCCCAGCCCCAGCTCCCGAATCAGCTGCTTATAGCCGGCGCGGCTGTTGGGCAGCCGCTCAATGTGGCGCAGCAAATCGCGGTCCGTCATGGACACGATGGTACGCGAGCGAATCGATTGGCTCCTGGCCTATTGGCGACTGGCTATTCCCTACTGGCTATTGGCTACTCCCTGCCTCTTACTTGGTAGCAATCACCTGGATCTTGTGGATCTGCGGCTTCTCGCTCAGCAACTCATCGGCCTTTCCCATCAGAGCCTTTGCAATCTCGCCGTTCAGGTGCGCCTCACGCCCCGCTTCATCATTGAATGTGTCGAAGATTCCGTACTGCCCATCGTCTTCCTTGATCGCGTACCACGTCACCGTGCCCGATTCTTTCTTCGCCATCTCTGCGCCCTGCTTCAGGAAAGCCTCCACTTCGGCCTCTTTCCCCTTCTTCGCTTTCAGCGTTCCATACAATGCCAGCTTCACCATTTTGTCTCTCCTCATTTCGAATTTGTTTGCGAATCGCCGCGCCTGTCCGACTCTACGCGACCGCACCCACCCCTGAACAGATGCGCCTGCTCCCCGCGCCGACGGATCAATAATCGACCCTCCCCCGCCTTCCACAGAAATACCTCCCACCGGGGGGATGCCAATTTGCCGCGAACCTGTTTAAGATGCAGGTAACGGCGGCGATAAGCGCGGAGGGAGTTCTTTCTCCAGAGGCAAGAGGGTCGGCGCTGCACAGTTCTGCATGGGCCCAGGCGAATTATCCGGCAGGCCGTTTGCAGGGCGCCCAATCACCAACATTCTTTAGAAGGAAGGTATTGCACTTATGTGGAAACCCAATCAACCTGGCACCGGTAGCGGATCGCAGAGCCCCGAACCCGCGCGTCCCGCGACGCCCGCAACCCCCAGTTTCGACGCTGGCCAGCGTCCGGCACCCGCTGCCACCCCGCAGAACGCCTCCGCAGGCGAGCAGGCCACCATCGGCAAGAGCCTTGTCATTAAAGGCGAAGTCTCCGGCTCCGAATCCCTCTACATCGATGGCAAAGTCGAAGGCTCTATCAACCTCTCCGGCAATCGCGTCACCGTCGGCCGCAACGGCCAGGTCGCGGCCAACATCACCGCCCGCGAAATTGTCGTCCTCGGCAAAGTGCGCGGTAACGTCACCGCCAGCGATCGCGTCGACATCCGCAGCGAAGGTTCGCTCACCGGCGACGTCACCGCCCAGCGCATCTCCATCGAAGACGGCGCCTTCTTCAAGGGCGGCATCGATATTCGCAAGCCCGGCGCCAACGAGAAGGGCGAATCGAAGGCGGTTAACGCCAACTCCGAGCGTCCCGTCCCCGCGACGGTCTAGAGGTTCCGCGTTCTTCAAAGGGCTCCTGTGGCAGGTTTTGGTCGACGCATCCAGCGCTCGAAACCCGTCTGCAGGAGCCCTCTGCATTGACCGTAGATCGCGTTGCGTGCAGCGCCTCCTGCGTTCGGCCCCAATCGAGGTCGAGAGTTCCCGATAACTTCCAGGCCGGGACAAACGAAGCTGAGCTGTGGTCGGTCATTTCCGCCCGCAAGCGCCGGCCAGCCGAGTACAAGCGTGGGCCAAACCCCCACCACCCGCAAACCCAAAAAACTGGCGGCGGCCAGGTTCACCCCACAGCAAGTAGCAAACTCTCTTTTCGCTCAGATTTCCATGGAACTCGGCCCGCACTCCAACCCAAAGTACCGTCCCCGTGCCATTTTGAAAATTCCACCAGTGAAAGTACCCCGTTGCGAGACGGGGTAGAGTACAGAATCTCCAAACGATCCAACCTCAAAAAACGACGCCGGCCTGCGGCAAGCTGGTAGAAGCGCGGCCAGATGGAGGGACCGGCGCGGACGTGGCCGGGACAAGCGCGGGCCTGGCCGGGACAAGAACGGGCCAGAGCAACCCGTCCCCGCAAACCCGCAAACCCAAAAAACCGGAGGCGGCCAGGTTCACCCCACAGCAAGTAGCAAACTCTCTTTTCGCTCAGGTTTCCACGGAACTCGGCCCGCGCTCCAACCCAAAGTACCGCCCCGTGCCATTTTGAAAATTCCACCTGTGAAAGTACCCCGTTACGAGACGGGGTAGAGTACAGAATCTCCAAACGATCCAACCTCAAAAACGACGCTGGCCCGCGGGCCAGCTGGGACAAGCGCGGCCGGTTGGAGGCACAAGCGCCGGCCAGAGCAACCCATCCGCGCAACCGCAAAAACCGGTGGCGGCCAGGTTCACCCCACAGCAAGCAGATAAATCTCTCTTCGTTCAGATCCCCATGGAAATTCGGCCCGCCTTACCGCCTCGGAGTACCAAGCCTCCCCGAAGAGTCCACACCATCCGCGCAACCCCAAAAACTGGCGGCGACCAGGTTCACCCCACAGCAAGTAGCAAACTCTCTTTTCGCTCAGATTTCCATGGAAGTCGGCCCTCGCTCCAACCCAAAGTACCGGCCCAGTGCCATTTTGAAAATTCCACCAGCGAAAGTACCCGTTGCGAGACGGGGTACAGAATCTCCAAACGATCCAACCTCAAAAACGACGCCGGCCGCGGGCCAGCTGGTAGAAGCGCGGCCAGATGGAGGGACCGGCGCGGACGTGGCCGGGACAAGCGCGGGCCTTGCCGGGACAAGAACGGGCCAGAGCAACCCGTCCCCACAAACCCGCAAACCCGCAACCGCAAAAACCGGTGGCGGCCAGGTTCACCCCACAGCAAGCAGATAAATCTCTCTTCGTTCAGATCCCCATGGAAATTCGGCCCGCCTTACCGCCTAAGAGTACCAAGCCTCCCCGAAGAGTCCACACCATCCGCGCAACCCCAAAAACCGGCGGCGGCCAAGGTTCACCCCACAGCAAGCAGCAGAAGCCTTTTCTGCCACCATTTCCACCCAAAACGCCCTCAGCCGCGGTACCCCCGTTCCTCTACCGTGCCATTTTGGAACCAACCGGCCCAACCCCAGCCCAACTCCACCCCAAACCCCAACCCACAAACCCCCAACCCCCAAACCCCCAACCCCCAAACCCCAACCCCCAAACCCCAACCCACAAACCCCCAACCCACAAACCCCCAACCCACAAACCCCCGCTAACGCCCAATCGCCCCCGTCCCCACTTCCACAACAAAATAAGAAGCCACCGTTTCCCCCGCGTTGCGCACCCAGTGCATCGTCCCCGCCACTGCAATTCCCACGTCGCCCGCCGCCAGCAGGTGCGACTCGCCGTTCAACCGCAACTCCACCTTTCCCTCCCGCACCAGCCAGATCTCCGAGTGCCGGTGCTTCTCTTCCGGCTCATGCTGCGCCCCCACCGCCAGATACGACACATGCGCCTCGCACCCAATCTCCGACGGCAGCATGCCACGAAAAAAACTGTGCCCCGCCCGCCCACTGAACTGCTCCGCCGGAGTGAACCCCGCATAGACTCCGGTCTCCACCGGCCTCTCCGCAGCCCCGCCCATAGCATTTTGTGCATCGGCAAACGCAGGAAGTCCCGCCGCCAGCGCCGGCAGCAGAGCAGTAAAGTTGCGACGATTCATCAGGGCTTCTCCTGGTCAATGAGGTCAGACCACAGAAGTATAGCGGCCTATGCGCCTCGTGCGAACCGCGTCCGCAATTGTCCCGGCAGCGCCGACCCGCTCAGCCGCAGAACTGCGATGGAAACCCCGATCCACACCCCGGCCGCCACCATCAAAAGCCCCAGCTCCCACAGCCGGCTCGTAGTCTGCGCGAAATGCCGAAAAACCAGCAGAGCAGCCAGCGTTACCAGCGCCGCCAGCAACGATCGCGCAATCTCCTTGTAGTGCAGCCCTGCCAGCGAGACCATGCCCCGCCGATGCAGCAGAATCGCCAGCGACGTCGTCTGCAAAAAAATTCCCACATCCGAAGCCGCCGCCAGCCCCGTCGGTCCGTAGACGCGGTAGAGCAGCCAGTAAATTGGAATCGATACCGCCGTCACAATGCTGCCTGCCACCATCGGCGTCAGCGTGTCGCCGGCTGCATAAAATGCCCGCGCATACAGCGCCTGCGCCGACCACAGGCACAGCGAGAGGGAGAAGATCGCAAAGTAAATCGCCATCGTTCCCGAATCCGTGCGGTGAAACGCGCCTCCGCGAACCAGCACATCCACCAGCGGCAGCGCCATCGCGATCATGAAGGCCGACAGCAACAGCGAGAAGGCCAGAATCTGTGACACCGAAGCATTCACCGTCCGCGCATACGGTTCGCGATCGGCTTTCCCAAACAACGACGCCAGAAACGGCAGCGAGGCCGCCCCCGCCGCCTGACCCAGTGAAACCGGAGCTGTAAAAATCTGCTTCGCGTTCGCCAGCAGCGTGATCGCTCCACTGGTATGCGACGCAAAATAATTGATGATCCAGTTGTCCGCCGTTACCAGGGACACTCCCAGCATCAGCGGGATCGACATGCGCACCCACTCGTGCAGCCCCGGATTCGCCCAGTCCAGCGCCGGCCTGTAATGCATCCCCGCCCGTCGCGCCCAAATCGCATTCAGCAGAAACGGTCCGCAGAATGCCCCCACGACCGTCCCAATCGCCAGCGACGAAACGCCGAACGCATGTGCCAGAAATACTCCGCCAAGAATCGTTCCCAGGTTGTAAATCAGCGGCGTCACCGCCTGAACCGAGAACTGCTTCCGCACCAGCAGCACCGCGCCGAATACGCCTCCCGCAAAAAAACAGAGCTGCGCGGGCAGCAGGATCCGTGTCAGATGCACGCACAGTGCCGCTTTTACCGGGTCAGATCTGAATCCACTCAGCAGCAACCGCACATAGGCCGGCGCCAGAAATTCTGCAACCAGAATTGCTCCGCCCAGTACCACGGCCATGGTCGTCAATATCACCGACATGGCGCGCTCGCCCTCGGCCTCGCGTCCGCCATCGCGATAGCGGCTCAGCATCGTTACGAATGTGATTGATGCCGCCCCACCCACCAGAAAATACGAGATCATATCCGGCAGCTGGAACGCCGCGTAAAACGCATCCGCCTGCGCCGTGCGCCCAAACAGCCAGGCGATGTATTTCACCCGCACCAGCCCAATCACTCGCGACAGCATCGTCGACGCCATCAGCAGCAACGTTGCTGAAAATGCCGAGTGCCGATGCGAAGGACGTAGAATCGCGAGAGCGCGCTGCCATCGCGAAGTGGTTGGAGACGCCATTGTGATGGCTCGATTCTATAAGGCGTAAGAAATAAGTCAGAAAAGAGTAAAAAGAAACGACGCTGAAAGAGGCGCAACTGAATGGAAAACTTCCGCCTCAAAGTTTTTCGCACCGTTGCCGAAGAAGCCAGCTTCCGCCGCGCTGCTGAACGCCTTAACCTCAGCCAGCCCGCCGTCAGCCAGCAGATCCATGCCCTCGAAGAAGAACTCTCCACCACCCTCTTTGACCGCGGCAAGGGCCGCATTCGCCTCACCGGCTCCGGCTCCGTTCTCCTCCGCTACGCGCGCAAAGGCGCTCGACTCGCCGACGAAGCCCGTGCTGCCCTCGACGCCCTCCGCGGCGAATCGACCGGCGCCCTCCGCATCGGCGCCTCCATGACCGTTACCCAGTACATCCTTCCGCGCATGCTCGGCGCCTTTCTCGAACAGCATCCGCGCATCGAGCCCGCCGTCACCAGCGCCAACACCGAGCACATCGTCGAAGCGCTCGCGCAGCGCAAAATCGACCTCGGCCTCATCGAAGGCCCCGTCTCCAGCCGCGAAGTCTTCCGCCAGCGCTTCTTTGAAGATCGCATGGTCCTCATCGTCGGCCGCCGCTATCCCTGGCCCCATAAGACGAGCCCCGCCAAAGCCACCATTCCCGTCAGTGCCCTCACTGAAGTTCCGCTGCTCATGCGAGAACGCGGTTCAGGCTCGCGCCGCGTCGTTGAGCTCGCCCTGCGCCGCGCCGGCATGCGCCTCAGCGATCTCCGCATCGCCATGAACCTCGACTCCATCGTCGCCATCATCTCAGCCGTCGAAGCCGGCCTCGGCGCCGGCTTCGTCTCCGAGTGGGCCATCCAGAAAGAACTCAGGCTCGGCACCCTCCGCGTCATCACCGTCGAAGGCCTCGAGCTCCGCCGCGACATGAACCTCATCCGCCCCTTCGGCCCCCTCCCCGAAGGTCCCGCCGGAGCCTTCGAACGCTTCATCCTCGCCGAAAGCGAAGCCCTTCGCCCCTCGCGCTAGTCGGGTTGGTTGCCGGGGCGTGTATGGATAGTCCCTGAGCCGTCCCAAAAGTCGGTTGTGGAATGGATCTGCCGCAGAATGGATCTGCCGTTTTTTGTATCAGGGCACGAGTTCACTCGTGCCGCACAAGCCGCAAAATAAAAGGGGCTTCAGCCCCCGCGCTCTATTGCTTTTGTGTCAAAGCACGCCTCTCACAGCTCGCGAAAATATTCGGCGCCGGCGCTTTTGTGACAGGCACGATCTGGGTCGTGCCGTAAAGATCGCAAAATAAAAGGGGCTTCAGCCCCTGCGCTCTTTTGTTTTTGTGTCAAAGCACGCCTCCCACAGCTCGCGAAAATATTCGGCGCCGGCGCTCTTGTGACAGGGCACGATCTGGGTCGTGCCGTAAAGATCGCAAAATAAAAGGGGCTTCAGCTCCCACATTTCCGGCTCGCAATCGCGTCGCTGTCCGCCCACGCGCCGGCCCTCAACCTACCCCTGCCCCAGAAAAAAATCTGTCAAAAAAGTGATTTTCAATATCTCTCGAATCCGCGCCGTCACGTTCCCCAGCTCCAGCCTGCATCCCTGTTTCCCCGCCGAAACCTTCAGCCCTACCAGCGCGCCCAGCCCTGAACTGTCCAGGTACGTCACATCCGCCACATCGATCACCACGTGCCCACCTTCTCCCAGCAGCGGTTTCACCGCCCCACGCACCTCCTCCGCCGTCTGCAAAATCAGCTGCCCGTGCAGCCGTACCGTCGTCTTCTTCCCGCCTTCTCCCTCCGCCTCTTCCACTTCATAACGAATCGCCGTTTCCGTCATCAGCTGCGCCCTCCTCTTTGCCCCGCTCTTCCGCTCCGTGCCATACTAGCGTTCCGGCCGCGGACAACGTATAAATTCTCTGTCCACCCGGTTCAGTCGCCCCCCGTTCGCTCCGGCCTTATTTCGGTCGCTCTATTCCTCCCATTCAGGAGATTCATCATGTTTAAAGGCTTTCGCGACTTCATCCTCCGCGGCAATGTTATGGACCTTGCCGTTGCCGTCGTCATCGGCGCTGCCTTCACCGCCATCGTCAATGCCCTCGTCACCGATATCGTTAATCCACTCATTGCTGCCATCGTTCATAAGCCCGACTTCTCCGCGCTCATCTTCGACGTCAACGGCGGCAAAATCAAATACGGCGACTTCATGAACGCCATCATTTCCTTCCTCCTCATTGCTGCCGTCGTCTACTTCGTCTTCGTCCTTCCCCTCAATGCTCTGATGAAGAAGTTCCATCCCGCCCAGGCCGAACCGCCTAAAACCCGTCCCTGCCCCGAGTGCCTCTCCGATATCCCCCTCGGCGCCAAACGCTGCTCCCACTGCGGGGAACCCGTCGCCCCCCTCCCCGCCACCGCCTGAACCGGCCTCCTATGCTCCGGGTCTCAGCGTTTGAGATCCGGACCGCATAGCAGAAACAAGCGCCCGGCAGCCGGCACTTTCTCCGCCGCTCCACCCTATCCGCTATCCCCTACACGCTATCCCCTATCCGCTGTACCCTATCCGCTATACGCTGTTTCTCAACTCTGTCAGCTGACAAGGAGCCCCTTCACTGATGCCATCGCGCGTCGCCGCCCTCTTCGCCTCCTTCCTCCTCGCCGCCTCCGTCTTCCTCATCGCAGCTCAGAGCTCCACCTCCGCCGCCTCCCAGTCCTCCGTCTTCGGCTTCCGCGATTTCGCCGCTGAACAGGCCCAGACCGACAAAACCTTCCTCGCTGTCCCTGACGCCAAACTGGCCGGCGAAGAGTTGAAGACCCTCACCGCCGAGCCCCATATCGCCGCCTCCCCTGAGGATCACAAGACCGCTGAGTACGTCGCCTCCAAATTCAAAGAAGCCGGCCTCGACACCCAGATCGTTCCCTACAAGGCCTGGCTCAACATGCCCAAAGAAGTCAAAGTCGAAGCCTTCGATGCCGACGGCAAGCTCATCATGTCCGGCCCCGTTAAAGAACATGTCGACTCCAACGAGCCTTTTCAGGACGATCCCCGCGTTACCCCCGCCTTCAACGGATCATCCCCCTCCGGCGACGTCACCGGCGAAGTCGTCTACGCCAACTACGGACGCCCTGAAGACTTTCAGAAACTCAAAGACCTCGGCATCGACCTCCACGGGAAAATCGTTCTCGTCCGCTATGGCGGCAACTTCCGCGGTGTTAAGGTCTACATCGCCCAACAGCAGGGCGCAGCCGGCGTCATCATCTATTCCGATCCTGCCGACGACGGCTATTACCGCGGCGATATGTACCCCCACGGCCCTTACCGCCCGGCCACCGCCGTCCAGCGCGGTTCGGTCCAGTTCATGTTCAAATATCCTGGCGATGCGCTCACCCCCGGCATCGCCTCCCGCCCCGACCTCCCCGCATCCCAGCGCCTGCCGCTCGATAAAGTCACCAGCCTCCCCTCCATTCCATCCGAGCCCCTCAGCTATCACGACGCCGCGCCCATCCTTGAGCACCTCGGCGGACCCGATGCCCCCCGCGACTGGCAGGGCGCGCTCCCTTTCACCTACCACACCGGTCCCGGCGCCAAAGTCCACATGACCATCAAAATGGACTACCAATACTCCACCATCTGGGACGTCATCGGCACTATCCCCGGCACCGATTTTCCCGATGAGTGGGTCGTCGCCGGCAATCATCGCGATGCCTGGGTCTACGGCGCCGTCGATCCCAACAGCGGCACTGCCGCCATGCTCGAAGCCGTCCACGGCATCGGCGCGCTGCTCAAAACCGGCTGGAAACCCAAACGCAAAATCGTCTTCTGCTCCTGGGACGCCGAAGAAGAAGGCCTCATCGGCTCCACCGAATGGGCTGAAGATCACGCTACTCAGCTCGCCCACGCCGTCGCCTACTTCAATACCGATGTTGGCGTCTCCGGCCCCAACTTTGAAGCCTCTGCCGTTCCCTCGCTCAAGGAGTTCATCCGCGACGTCACCAAAGCTGTGCCCAGCCCCAAAGGCGGCTCCGTCTACGACCAGTGGAAGAAAAATCAAAGCGAATCTACCCGCCACCGCACCAACGGCGTTGAAGAACACAGTGCTCGCGGCAATGCCCACGTCGACAACGACGTCAACGTAGGCGACCTCGGCTCCGGCTCCGACTTCACGCCGTTCATCCAGCACCTCGGCGTGCCTTCCTCCGACATCGGCTCCGGCGGACCCTACGGCGTCTATCACTCCGTCTTCGATAACTACGCCTGGTTCACCATGAACGCCGACCCCACCTTCGTCTACGAACAGGAAATGGCTCGCGTCTTCGGCCTCCTCGTCCTCCATATGGCCGATTCCGACGTGCTGCCCTACGACTACCTCACCTACGGCAAAGAAATTTCTGCCTACCTCGATACCGCCCAGAAAAGAGCCGAAGACGACAACCTCACCGGCATCGACTTCGCCCCCGCCAAAGCCGCTGCCGAAAAATTTGTTCTTCTGGCCCAGCAGGTCAGAGATAAACAGAAGCAAGCCGCAGCCGATTCCACCCAGCAGCTCTCCACTCTCAACGCGCAGCTCCGCGCCGTCGAAGGCGCTTTCCTCTCCCAGCAGGGACTCCCCAACCGCCCCTGGTTCAAGCACACCATCTACGCCCCCGGCGAATACACCGGCTACGCGGCCGTCGTCATCCCCGGCGTCAACGAAGCCATCGACGCCAAAGATGCCTCACGCGCCCAATCCCAAATGACCGTCCTCACCGAAGCCATCAACAAAGCTGACGCAACGTTGGAATCGATCGCCAGGTAAGAAGAAGCTCCCCTGCCCACGTCTCGATCCTGAGACGTGGGCGGAGTATCTCGGATCAAACTGCACCCTGCACCCTGCACCCTGCACCCTGCTCCCTGCACCCTGCACCCTGCACCCTGCACCCTGCTCCCTGCACCCTGCACCCTGCACCCTGCTCCCTGCACCCTGCACCCTGCTCCCTGCACCCTGCACCCTGCACCCTGCATTTACAACGCCACCCCATCCAGAACCTGCGCGCAATCCATTCGCAGCGTTCCCCCATCGTTGAACACCACTCCCGTAAACCGCAGCACCGTCCCCACTCCCGCACCGCCCGAATTCAGCATCTGCGTGTTCGCGTCCGCATACACCACCACCTGCTGCGGATTCGTCAGCTGTGTCGTCTGTCCGCCCTGCACCGCAAACTGCGGAAACACATCGTAGGGCGCCAGTGTCACCGTGTACTCCGTAAAATTCCCCACCGTCGTTACCGCACCCACCGTCCCGTCAATCGTCTGCGGCATCAGTGTCATCACCGACGCCGGTACATAGCCCCCTGACGCCGAAGCCACCGACGTCACGTGCATCGTCAGCGACACAATCTGTCCATCCACCATGTTGCCCGCATTAAAGCTCGCCCCAAACGGCAGCGTCGCCACGTTCGTCAGCCCGCCCCACGTCGCAAACGTCGCGTTGCTGAAGTTGTAAGCTCCCCATCCGTTCACGTACATCTGCGATCCCTCTGCCAGCCGGTTCCCCTCCAGCAGGTCCGGCACCGTCGCCCCTACAAACATCAGAGACCCGGTATTCACGGTCAGGTTCGTCGTGTCCGCATCCAGCACCGCCACTCGCGTCGCCACCACCGACCCATCTGCCTCGAGCACGCCGTCCATGTCCACCGGCATTCCCGCCGTCAGCCCCGCCGCATTCCCCACTCCCTCAAATACCGTGCTCGCGTTCGTGCTCACCTGCCACGTCCAGTTATTCGTGGTTCCTGCGTTCGTCCCGTCCGGCGGAACCACCGTGAACCCGTCGCCGCTCGCCCCTGTTGTCCCCACCAGCCCCTCCAGCGCCGTCAATCGTCCGTTCGAAGAGTTCGTTGGCGCGGCCGCCACCGTCATCGCGGTCAGATTGAACGTCGGCGTGATCGCGAACTGAGCAATCCCGTTCACCGCGCACGTCGACGGAAAACTCGCCGACTGCGATACCAGCAATTCCAGCGACAACGCCATCGTCTCGCCCTCTACCGTCACCGGCGCCGGCATTTGTACCGTCACCTGCGCATTGGGCGTGGCCCCGTACGCATAGGTCGCCGTCGTGTCCGATCCCTGGTTCTGCACCAGACATGTCAACGATCCACCGCCCACCGTCGCCGTCGCCGTCGTGTACACATCCTGCGGCACGCTCGCCGTCATCAGCGGTTCCGGGCTCCCGTTCAAATGGATGAACTCCACCTGCTGCGCCGCAGGCAGCACACTCACGGTTTTACCCGTCTTGTTGGTCAGCGTCAGCGTGTTCAGCATCAGACCGAACCGCGACAGCTGATCGTTCGCCGCGCTCGATACCACCAGGGGTCACTGTGGTGCTTTCGCCCGCGATTGGCCCACCGCCGCTTCCGGTCGAGCCCATCCCGCCTCCGCCGCATCCCGCAGCCAGAGCCAGCAACGCCGTTCCCAGCGCCACCCAGCCAGAACTTCCTGTTGTCAGCCGATTCGCCTTCTCAACCTTCGCACTCAAAGCAGATAGAAAAGCAGGTCCTGCAGTCATCGTGTCGTCCATCCTTGCGCAGCCCGGTCGTTAGCGGTGCGTGCACCCTTTCAGACGGACGAACCCTTCCGAAGTTCCTCTGAATTTTTCTCTCCTCCATCCCCGGCACCGCCCATGCTATGCTCCAAAAACCAAAAAATGCGTACATTCCTCCTGCTCCTGCTTCTCCCCACGCTCCTCCACGCCCAGCAGCCCCGCCAGCCGCAATCTGTAACCGAGCCCGGCACATTATGGTCCGACCAGAAGCTCCTCGACACCGTCAACGCCGTCTCCATGGGACCCAAACTCCAGCCGCCTTCCTGGCCTGATCACGCCCGCGTCGCCGTCCTCCTCACTTTCGACGACGACACCCAGGCCCCGCTCCTCCGCGACGGCATCACCTCGCCCACCGCCCTCTCCGCCTCCGACTACGGAGCCCAAACCGGCACCCCGCGCCTCCTCGCAAACCTCAACCGCCATCAGGTTCCCGCCACTTTCTTCGTCACCGGCGTCGACTCGCTCATCCACCCCGAGCTCGTTCCCGAAATCCTCAAAAGCGGTCGCAACGAAATCGGCATCCATGGCTGGATCCACGAGTACCCGCCCGGGCTCGATAGCTCTGCCGAAGAAGAGCGCCTGCTCGATAAGGCCATCACTCGCATCAGCTCCCTCACCGGCAAAAAACCCGCCGGCTATCGCGCGCCCTCCTGGGCCTTCAGCTCCTGGACCATGGACCTCCTCCGCAAGAAAGGATTCGTCTACGACTCCAGCCTCGGCTCCTCCGAAATCCCCTACAAAATTCTTCAGAAGGGCGAAGACACCGGCATCGTCGAGCTCCCCATCGACTGGACCCTCACCGAAACCCCTTACCTCGGCGCCGAAGGCCACATGCCCTCGCCCGACCTCCTCTTCCAGCTCTACAAAGAAGAATTCGACGCAGCTTACAAAGAAGGCACGCTCTTCATCCTCACCCTGCACCCCTACCTCGGAGGACACCGCGCCCCCATGCAGCACTTCGACGACCTCGTCACCTACATGCAATCGAAACCCGGCGTCTGGTTCACCACCGGTTCCGCCCTCGTCGACTACCTCCACCACTCGCCCCCGCAATAACCATCATCGGGCGTCCCAAAGTCCACTGAACGATGGCCCCCTAACAGCCCGAGAAAACCCACTCCACCCGCCAAAAATCTCTTCCCCCGCCACGACAAAGTGAAAGGGCACAAGTTTCACTCGTGCCCTCCCAGTGAGAGAATCTGCCAGGCTTCAGCCCTGTGCTTTTGTGTCAGGGCACGACTTCAGTCGTGCCATTACCGGCCACGATTGAACCGGGCTTCAGCCCCTGCGCCCTCCTCCCATCCCGCCACCAACAAACAAAAGCCCACCACTGAGAGAACCTGCCAGGCTTCAGCCCTGTGCTTTTGTGTCAGGGCACGACTTCAGTCGTGCCATTACCAGCCACGATTGAACCGGGCTTCAGCCCTTGCGCCCTCCTCCCATCCCGCCACCAACAAACAAAAGCCCACCACTGAGAGAACCTGCCAGGCTTCAGCCCCGTGCTTTTGTGTCAGGGCACGACTTTCAGTCGTGCCATTACCGGCCACGATTGAACCAGGCTTCAGCCCTGTGCTTTTTTGTCAGGGCACGACTTCAGTCGTGCCATTACCGGCCACGATTGAACCGGGCTTCAGCCCCTGCGCCCTTCTCTCACTCCGCCACCAACAAACAAAAGCCCACCACTGAGAGAACCTGCCAGGCTTCAGCCCTGTGCCTTTGTGTCAGGGCACGAGTTTCACTCGTGCCCTCCCAGTGAGAGAACCCTGCCAGGCTTCAGCCCTGTGCTTTTGTGTCAGGGCACGACTTCAGTCGTGCCATTACCGGCCACGATTGAACCGGGCTTCAGCCCCTGCGCCCTCTCCCATCCCGCCACCAACAAACAAAAGCCCACCACTGAGAGAACCTGCCAGGGTTCAGCCCTGTGCTTTTGTGTCAGGGCACGAGTTTCACTCGTGCCATTACCACCCCAAAAGAAAAGGGGCTTCAGCCCCTGCGCTTTTCGCCGGCATCCCACGACTCTCAAACCCCTCACCCGCGCCGTTGCAACTCCTCAAAGCTCCCTCGCCTCTCGGCCGCCGGCCCGACGGCCTCGCTCGACCGCTCACGCGACCGCGTCATCGCCAGCGGCCCGCCGCCCACGATCAGCAGAAACAGCAGTCCCAGCAGCATGCTCACATCCGCCCGCGCGTCATGCAGCATGAACCAGAAACCCTGATCCGCCGCGTGCAGCTCGGGGATTTTAGTTGTAACAATGGCCGTTACAATCACCGCCAGCAGAGGAATCGTCGCCAGGCGCGTCCACAGCCCGAGAATTATGGCGGCCCCGCACGCGATCTCCACCCCGCCCGCCACCACCGCCATCACCTGCGGGTGCGGAATTCCAATCTTCGCGAATCGCCCCACACCCAGCGCCGCGGGAAACAGGAATTTCTGAATCCCCTCCGACACGAACACCCAACCCACCAGGATCCGAATCAGAATCACCGCTCGCATCAGCTACCTCGACTTCCATGGGAGGGCCCGAAGGGCTGCCCGCTGGACGCGCAGTCCTACTTGGTCTCCTCTTCCACCACGTCCCCTTCGCCCGGAGCCAGAAACAAATTCTCCTCCAGCCCATGCTGCCGCGTGTACAGGTCGTAATACCGTCCGCCCAGCGCGTACAAGCTCGTGTGCGTCCCGCGCTCCACGATCATGCCGCCTTCCACCACCAGAATCTGTTCCGCTCTCCTGATCGTCGACAACCGGTGCGCAATCACGAATGTCGTCCGCCCCTGCATTAAGTAACTCAGACCGTGCTGAATCATCGCCTCCGATTCCGAATCGAGCGACGACGTCGCCTCGTCCAGAATCAGAATCCGCGGGCTCGCCAATATCGCGCGCGCAATCGACAACCGCTGCCGCTGTCCACCCGACAACTTCACCCCGCGCTCGCCCACAATCGTTTCGTAGCCGTCCGGAAACCGCTCCGCAAACTCATCCACGCGCGCAATCCGGCAGGCATTCAGGAACTCCTCGTCCGTCGCCTCCGGATGCGAGAACATTACGTTCTCCTTGATCGTCCCATCGAACAAAAATGATTCCTGCAGCACCACACCCAGCTGCGAACGATAGCTGTCCAGCCGCACCGTCGATAAATCAATCCCGTCCACCATCACCCGCCCCGTGTCCGGCTTATGAAACGCGCACACCAGGCTGATAATCGTCGACTTGCCCGATCCTGACGACCCCACCAGCGCCGTCACTGTTCCCGGCCGCGACTCGAATGAGATCCCGTGCAGCACCGGCTTGTCCTTCTCATAAGCGAACCGCACGTCATCGAACTGCACATCGCCCACGATCTCATCGAGCGTCCGCACCCGCGCCGGATCGGCGAACTCATCCTTCTCGCCCAGAATCTCCATCGTCCGGTCCAGCCCCGCGACCGCTTCCGTCAGCTGCGTCCCGATATTCACCACCTGGAAAATAGGCGCAATCATGTACGCCAGCAGCATCGTGTACTGGAAATATCCGCCCGTCGTCATGTGGTGCCCGATCACCTGATGCCCGCCAATCAGCATCACCAGTCCACCCACCACACCCAGCACCGTCGTCGCCGCCAGGCTCAGTAAGCTTGTTGCTGTCAGCGACTTCATCACGTTGTCCAGCAGCCGCATCACGCCAAGCGTAAACACCCCCGCCTCGCGCTGCTCCGCGTGGTACCCCTTCACCACCCGCACGCCGCCCAGCGACTCGGTCAGCCGCCCCGTCACCTCACCCGTAATCTTCGACCGCTCCCGGAAAATCGGCCGGATCGTCTTGAACGCATTCTGCAGTACGATGACGAACGCCCCCACTACCCCAAAAACAATCAGCGTCATCTTCGGCTGCTTGTACACCAGGTAGCTGAACACCATCGCCGCCGTCAGCATCCCGCCCACAAATTCCACCAGACCGGTGCCGATCAGGTTCCGCACGCCCTCCACATCGTTCATGATGCGCGACACCAGCAGCCCCGTCCGGTTCTGGTCGTAGAAGGCTACCGACAGCCGCCCTACATGCTGCTGCACCTGCTGCCGCAGCTCGGTGATCATCCGCTGCGCCGCCTTCGACAACAGCTGCGTCAGCGAGAACGAAGTCACTGCCTGGATCGCCGTCGTTGTAAACACCAATCCGGCCAGCGGCATCAGCAGTTTCGGATTTCCGTTCGTGCCCAGAACCCGGTCGATTAGAAATTTTGTCGAGAAGGGCAGCACCAGCCCCGCCACCCGATTGATGATCATCAGGAAGAATCCGAACGCCAGCAGCCATCGCCGCGGCCGCACCAGCTTCCAGATCTCCGGCATCACCTTCTTCAGGTCCGGCTTCTTCTTCGGCAAATCCGCGCCAGCCCGCGCGCGCGATCCACGGCCGCCGCTCCGCTCCCCGCTCATTCTCGGAATCGAACCCATTGCCATAACTGCTGACTCACACTCGCGGTTCTGGACTGGCGACTGTCGACTACCTATTCCCTACTGGCTACTGGCTATCGGCTATCGGCTACCGGCTACCGGCTGTGTCCTCGCTTTGATGAACGACCGAACACAAAGGAGCACATAAATCAGCATCATCACGGAGAACACAGCCTGGTCTTCCACCGCAATCGGCCGCAGCATCGCGCGCCCCCGCTCCATCTGGATAAAGTCCCAGATGCTCTTCGCCGTTCCCAGAAACGATAACGCCCCCAGCGTCACAGCGATGTGCATCACCAGCATCCGCTTCTTCTGGCTCCCTTTGCGCGCCAGAAATCCGAGGATCGTGAACACGATCCCGATGTATGTCGGGATCAGCGCCGTCGGCGCCTTCCATCCCGTCCCCACATACCCCACCACGCCCAGCACAATCAGCAACAGCCCGAACAATATCGTTACCTTAGCCATCTGCCCTCCAGTCCAAACAGTCTACTGGAACCGCCGTTGCGACTTGACTGAACGCTGACGCTGCACGCTATCCCCTATCCCCTATCCCCTATCCCCTATCCCCTATCCGCTATCCCCTATCCCCTATCCCCTCTACCGCTGGATCCGCGCCGACCCGCCCTCCGCAAACGCTTTCACCTGATCGAGTGTCGCCATCGTCGTGTCGCCCGGAAACGTCGTCAGCAGCGCGCCATGCGCCCAGCCCAGCTTCACCGCCTCTTCCGGATCGGCTCCCGTCAGCAGTCCGTAAAAGAACCCCGCTGCGAACCCATCCCCGCCACCCACGCGATCGTAGACATCCAGCTCCGCCGTCGGTGCCGTATACGTCTTGCCATCCACCCACGCCACCGCGCTCCAGCTGTGCCGGTTCGTTGAGTGCACCTCGCGCAGCGTCGTCGCCACCGCCTTTACCTGCGGCTGCTTCTTCACCACCCTATCGATCATGCCGAAAAACGCAGCCGGATCCAGCTTCGACTTCGCCTTCTCCTCAAACTTCGGTCCCTCAATCCCCAGACCCTTCTGCAGGTCCTCTTCGTTGCCGACCAGCACATCCACGTGCTCCACAATGCGCGCAATCACCTCGACCGCACGATCCGCGCCGCCGGAAATTTTCCATAGCTTCTCGCGAAAATTCAGATCGAACGACGTCACCGCACCCGCGTTCTTCGCCGCCGTCATCATCTCCACCGCCAGCTGCCCCGTCGTCGGCGACAGAGCAGCGAAGATCCCGCCGCAATGCACCCAGCGCACCCCGCCCGCGAAAATTGCCTTCCAGTCAAAGTCTCCCGGCTTCAGTTGCGCCGCCGCCTCATTCGACCGGTTGTAGAACACCACCGGCGCCCGCACCCCAAAACCGCGATCGCTGTATACCGTCGCCATGTTCGGCCCGGTCACCCCATCGTGCCTGAAGTGCTTATAGAACGCCCGCACCCCCATCGCCCGCACCCGCTCCGCGATCAGGTCGCCGATCGGGTAGTCCGCCATCGCCGACGCGATCGCCGTCTTCATCTCAAAGCAATCCGACAAGTTCGCCGCTACGTTGAACTCGCCGCCGCTTACGTGAATCCGGCACTTCGCCGCCTTACGAAAAGGAATGATCCCAGGATCCAGCCGGTGGACCAGCGCCCCCAGCGACAAAAAATCCAGCTCTCCGTCCTTGCGAACCCTCAGCTCACCACTCATCGTTCATCCCCTGTTTCAGATTGATGCCTCTTGTCTCCGCACAACAGCCCCGCGGAAGGACTCATCACTTCCGTCTGGCAGAACCACTCTCTCCACCACCACAAGCCTAACCCGCCACTTCCGTCCACGAATACCTCTTCCGCCGCAGCGACAGCGCAGAGCCACGTCAGCTTCCATCTGCGAACAACCGCTCCCTCCCACGACAAGTGAAGCGGCACAGCCGCCTCTCCGCCTTCCAGAAACCGCTCCCTCCCCACGACAAGTGAAGGGGCACGAGTTTCACTCGTGCCATCCCCCCTCCAAATGGAACCGGGCTTCAGCCCCGCCCCCTCCTCTCACTCCGCCACCGACAAACAAAAGCCCACCACTGAGAGAACCTGCCAGGCTTCAGCCCTGTGCTTTTGTGTCAGGGCACGAGTTTCACTCGTGCCATTACC